>DASVTR010000001.1:0-9866 GCA_036387475.1 Pyrinomonadaceae bacterium
CTGCCGCCGCCGCCACCGCCGCCGACAGGAGAGTAAGTCAAACTGAATGAACAAACTCGCCAACGTCCCGCTGGATGTACACCGGCGGGCAGCGCAGTTAAACACGGTTTTCACCCCTGAGCCTGAAATTTCAGGCTTTTAGCTCGAAGCTCCGAGCAAAAAGCTCGGACGTTGAGGCTTTTTGCTCGGAGCTTCGAGTTATTTGCTCGAACGTTGAGGCTTTTTTCCTCAACGTTGAGGCTTTTAGCTCGGACATTGAGGCTTTTAGCTCGGAGGTTGAGGCTTTTTGCTCGAACGTCCGACAAAATTTGTCAGTCATCCGACAAAATTTGTCAGTCGTCCGAGCTATTTGCTCGAACGTTCGAGCAAATAACCTCAACGTTCGGGAAAATAGCTCGAACCTCCGAGCTAAAAGCCTCAACCTTCGAGTTCCGAGCACGAACTTCCGAGCTATTTGCTCGAAGCCAAAGACCTTTGAACACCAAATCCGCCCGCATACGAGGCCGCATAATCCTTTGCTACAGGGCATTATGCTTCCCTTCGGGCGTATAATATGCGTTAGGCGCTTGTGGTTTTTGGATGGTAAAAGTATCAAGTAATGAAAGTCACTCTCTTTACAATTCTCGCCATGTTGCTAATCTTGTCGAGCGTTTATGCTCAAGGCTGGCGTGTTTACTCACCACCGAATACAAATTACAGTATCGAATCGCCAGTTCCGTTTCATCGTGTGCGCTACTATGAAGGTGAGCATGGAATCGGTGATGCATGGACTACGAAGGAAGAGGCGCGAGGTTCTATTGTCTATGTGGCTCAACAATCTTCTCCCAAATTGAGAGACTATGCGGTTCTTGTCGCAGATATTCCTAAGGAGCGGCGGCCTTTATCGGTAGATGACATTGACTATCTCAAATGGTGGATTGGTGGGGATGATGAGTCAGAGCCAACCGACGTAATAGACGTTGAGGTACATGGCTTAAAGGGCAAGGAGTATATTTATGCCAAAGCGATTTCTTTGGATAGATATACCAGAGGGCGCATCTTCGATGGTGGCGACAAGGTTTATATCTTGATCTTCAAGTCTTCAACCGCAGAAGATTTGTCATCGAATGCGGCGACACGGTTTCTAAATTCGTTTCGTCTGCGGAAGAAAACTGGCAAGGTTAAGTGAGTGGTTACGCCTAGACGCGCGCCTAACAACTCATTCAACCGGAGCGGAATGAGCTTGCTTTTCATCCGCGAGACTCGGATGCTTAATTAGATTCTTCCCGCCCGGTTAATTCGGGCGTTAGGCGTCTGAAAGGGGAGGCACTATGACTTTCAACGAAATCAAAGAATTGGTGCTCGTCATCTCTGCATGCATCTCGATGATTGCAGTCGCGTATGGCATTTACCTATCTTTGGGTCAATATCAGGTAAAATTGAAAGAGGAGGAACGTCTAGCTCTCAGTTCACGCGCTGACGTAGATATTCGCTTGATTAAGTCGTTTACTGAACTGATAGACCTCGCAATGGGGCGCAGGCAACATGTCTTGTCGGAAAAAGCTGTGGAAAAAGTATTTGAGCTTGGACTAATTTCGAAAGATGATTTTAATGACGACTTCACCAAAACCCAAAAGGGCAGCCTTAAACTGTCAGAGTATGCTGTTATTCGCTTACCCGTAGGGAAATCTGGGCAAGAGGCGGCCATAGCGGCGATTGCGACTCTGGCGAATACCTACCCAGTGTTGAAGGACGCTGCAATACAAGGTCTTGAGGGTATTCAAAGTTACAATAAAGTGGCAGAAAAATATCTACAGGCAATTAATGAGCGGTGTATTCAACCGCCGCCGAACAACTCATTCAACCGGAGCGCGAGTTAGCTTGCCTGTCATCGTTAACTTGGCCGTATCGGCGTTGCGTACGCGCCCGGTTAATTCGGGCGTTAGGTGCGGAGTTGAGAATTCGGATGTGGAGGCGTGGTATGACAAAGAATAGAACTGTCATCTTTGGCTCGCTACTTTTACTGATTCTTGCCGGAGCGATATTAGCTCTCTCAAAAATGAATGATGGAGTGGCTAAATCTTCTCCTGCGCCACGTCCTTCCACATCCGAGGCACTTAAAGAGCCTTCTCAGCAGGCTGCTAATACTGCAAGCGAAAGTAAGCCTCAGGAAGATATTGAAGCTTCTCTTGAGCAGGAATGGGAAAAGTTTACGACAACTGAATTCTGCTTTTTAGGCTCAGATGATTACAGGCCGGGGCGGGGCGGCGATGAGAAGTCATTCAGTCCTTACGGCTGGCTTCCATCAGCGAAGAAGAATTTGGATACTGCGATTGCCTTTCTCATTGAGCGAATCCCCAGTCAAAAGAGAACGAAAGCTCACGTTTGTCCCCTTGATGACGCGACAGAAGGCGAGCTTGCAGTTTACAGCTTGCAACATCTCTTGAGGAAGAATTGGTATGAATTGAATGAGGAGTACAAAGGCCTATACGCTGGTAAGCCGGAAGACGTTACCGACCAGGATTTGCTGCGGAGCATTATTGAAAATAAGGAGAAATCTTCCGAGATGATGAACGAGTGGAAAAGGCAATACTCGGACGTTGTGCGGCTTCATCCGGGGTAGAATTCATCATAAATTAAGCCGCAAGGGATGAAGAATATGCGCTATGCCGTAATTATCGAAGAAGGTGAGAATAGTTTTGGAGCGTATGTGCCTGACCTGCCTGGCTGTGTTGCCGTAGGCGAGACGAGAGAGGAAGTGTTGAAGCTTATTGAAGAAGCGATTGACTTCCATCTCGAAAGCTTGCGGGAAGATGGCGAGCCTATTCCGAAGCCTTCTTCGAGCATTGAATATGTTGGAGGACACGCCACCTACGAAATTTTGAGAGAAGCTTCCGGGCAATGGGGGTGGCACTTGATTGCTGCGAATGGTCGCATCATCGCTACTTCAAGCGAACGTTATAAAACCAGGGCGGAGTGTTTAGAAGCCATTGAGCTAGTCAAATCCTTATCGGTAGCACCCGTCAAAGCAGCTTGATTCCTACGGGAACGCGCCGCATAACAATTCATTCAACCGAACGCGCTAATTAGCTTGCCCTGCATCTAGAACTCGAATGGTTTCGGCAGTTCTGTGCGCGTCGGTTAAGTCTAACGTGAGGCCGCTATCTTGGTTGCGGATGGAAAGAAAGCAGAGTTGAGACTTCGAGTAATCAACGACCGGAGGGTCACAACGGACATGAGATATAAGAGAAGCCTGACCGCGCTGCTGTTGATTTTGACCGCGACATCGATTGTCAGGGCACAGGAGAATAGTAAATCAGAAGACCCGCCGTGGATCAAAGAAGTAGCCGCGCCGCGCATCGTGTATGCCCTCCCAGGCATGGAGAAGATCAAGGCACGGAAAGACCTCACCTACAAACGTGTGGCTGACGCCGAACTCAAGATGGACGTGTATCGTCCACAGAATCTTCCGCGCGGTGCTCGCCGACCCGCCGTCGTCTTCCTCCACGGCGGCGCGCTTCCGTCGAATCTGCGTACCAAACCTAAAGAGTGGGGGGTCTACGTCTCTTATGGTCAACTGGCTGCCGCCTCCGGATTCGTTGGCATCACGTTCAATCATCGCTTCTATGGCTGGGATATGAAGTCCCTGACTGACGCTCGAAGCGACGTGGCTGAGGCGCTCGCTTATATCCGCAGCAATGCAGAGTCGCTCGGCGTTGACAGGGATCGCATCTGTCTATGGGCGCTCTCGGCGGGCAGCCTGTTTCTCGGTCAGGCCATCGTCGATGCGCCTCCTTTCATACGCTGCATGGTCTCCTACTACGCCGTCATGGACTTGGAATCACTGCGCAAAGAGAGGCCCGCCATCACCGATGAAGTGATGAGAGAGTTTTCGCCGACCTCTCGCCTTAAAGGAGCGGAGAAGACGTTTGCACCTATCTTCATTGCCAGAGCAGGCCGCGATGAGGCCGGCTTCAATGTCGCTGTCGACAGATTCATTCAAGAGGCTGTGTCCAGAAAAGCGACGTTAGATTTCAGCAATCACGCCGAAGGACAGCACGGCTTTGACGTACTTGATAATAACGAGAGAACGCGCGAGATCATTAGGCGGACAATAGAATTCATTAAAGCGCACAGTTAGTTGAATGCTCTCAGCTAAGGGCGTCCTCACGAGCTTATTCAACCCGACCCCGCGATAGCAATTCTTTCATCGCATGTCTTGTTTCAGGATTCTGGATGCTTTATGCTCGCAAGCTCGGTCAGTTGCGTTGTCGGGCGGCTGAGCGGAAACTTCTGAACCGAGAATGAAGCTACTGCATCAAATTGTCGGAATCATCGTCGTCATTATTTTTCTGCTCACCGGACAATACCTGGAGCTTTACTACCCGCAGATGGATGAGGTCAATGATGGGATGAGAATGCTCTTTCGTTCTCGCCACATCTACATCTTGCTGGCCGGGCTGGTCAACATCGGCATCGGGGCGTATTTCAGTTACAGGAGAAAGCGTTGGCGGAAAGTGCTGCAACTCTTGGGTTCGTCGCTGGTGCTAATCGCGCCCTTTCTTTTGCTCGCGGCCTTCTTCTACGAGCCGCCGCTTCCAAATATGCAAAGGACATTTACTCTTCCGGCGATTGTCTCTTTGCTCACGGGCACGCTCCTGCATCTGTTGAGCGGGGCGCGGCAGGACAGAGACACGGGTGCGTATGGTCTGACGCAATAACGCCAGTGAGCTTTACAACTGCAAAAACGCAGGCGGTCAGTTGATATATTCTTTCAGCGGATTAAACAGAAAAGGAACTCTCGCATCGTGAAAAAGATTCTGATTTTCGTCCTGGTCGCTCTCTTGCTTGGCGCGTGCTCAGACAAGCCCGGCGAGAACGCTAATCAATCTAACAACTCGCGCTCCGAGGCAATTGCGCCTGAGACTCAAGACAAAGCAAAGGTCGGAGACACAGTCCTCTATCAGTCCAACAGCGGACAGCGTTTTTATGAAGCGAAAGTGTCGAGCATCGAAGGGACGCGCGTGAAGCTCGATGATGAGGTCAGGAAGGAAACAGCCGAAAGAGAGGTGGCAGAGATTTACGCCATTCCCAAAGCGGGCAGCAAGGTCACGGTTAAGCCGGGAGACATCATCGCCGCACGCTACGGGCAATCCTCTGTCTGGGAAGCCGCAGAGGTGGTTCAGGTGGGTGATAAAATCCTGGTCAAGGGTCTTTCATCCATGAGCGGCAGCACTCGCGAAGTTTTGCCTGAGCACATCCTGACGCTCTCGCCTGCGGTTGCCGCTAGGGTGAAAGCTTCTTTCTCGACGAAGAGTAAATAGCTGCTCTGAAAGAGCATTGGCGTGAGGGAGCTTGGCGCGAGAGAGCAGGGATGTCGCTCAAGCGAGCGAATCCATCAGCAGCGCTTCCACACGCGCCGTAATCTCGCGTGCGCGCTCCAGTAGGTCGCCAGCGCGTGCGCGGTGCTCGGCAGCGAACTCTTCATCTTCTATCTCAGCCGTGTTGACCAGCACGTTATAGCGTGCCGAGGTGATCGCAGCCAGCGAGAGTTGCGCGCCCGTCGCCGCATCCGAGAGCGCGTTCGGATTGCCAATCTCGGCCAGGGTTTCCAGCAGTTCGAGAACCTGCACGGCTGCGGCGGCGACTTCCAGCGGGACAATCGCAGCGCCTTTGAGCGCCGCTTCGACTTTGCGCCCGCGCTCTGCCGCTTCATCTTCCGTTCCTTGCGCCATCCGCCGCGCTTCCATCACGCGCGCGAAGCTCAGCGCATCCTCGCGCGCAGCCGCCGCAAGACGCTCGCGCAGCGGCGTCAACTCCGCCAGCACGTCTCTGACTTCGATTTCGACTTCCGCGTATTTCTCTCGCCCCTGTGTTAAGTGCGCGATCATTTCGCCGAGCGCCGCGCCGAGCGCAGCCGCGTGCGCAGCCGCCGCGCCGCCGCCCGGAGCAGGCTCGCCGCTCGCCACCTCCGCAACGAAATCCTTGATTGTCTCCCGCTCGCCCTTGCCACGGAAGGCGGCACTGATGCGATTTTCGAGGACGAGTCCGGGCGCGAAGTTTTCGATTTGCAGGAAATACTCACTGGCCCTATCAAGCGCCGCCTGCGGCACAAGGCCGACGATTTCGCTGCCCGCGACAGAGACGCCGTAGCGCTCGGCTTCGCGCCTGACCGCCTCGAAAGCGTGCTGCAGCGAAGTCTTTTCGTAATCCACCAGATTCATGGAGACCTGTACAATCCCGCGCGTTTCCAACTCAAAGCCGAGCGCCTTTAAATAACGTAAGCCGCCGTCGCGCCCGCGCACAGTGCGCGCGATTTTTCGTGCAATCGCAATATCGCCAGTCTGCAAATTGACGTTATAGGCGATGAGAAACGGGCGCGCGCCGACAACAACAGCGCCCGCGCTCTGGTGTACAACAGTTGGGCCAACATCCGGCCCGCGCTGTAGCTCTACCTGAGCAATCTCTTCGCGCAACACTTCAAAGCCGCCGCGCCGCACGTCTTCCAGATTGACGCGCTCCGGCCTTTTGGCCGCGCGCTCGTAGAAATAGACCGGGATGTTAAGCTCGCGCGCAATCCGCTCTCCCGCCTCGTGTGCAAGCCGTACGCACTCATCCATCGTCACATCGCGCACAGGAACGAACGGCAGCACGTCTAATGCTCCGACGCGCGGGTGCTGGCCCGCGTGCTGGCGCAAATCAATTAACTCGGAAGCCAAACGACAGGCGCGCACAGCGGCTTCGACCACCACTTCGGCTTCCGCGACGAATGTAATCACAGAGCGATTGTGGTCGGCATCAAAGTGCAAATCGAGCACGACCGCGCCCTCGACCTCTTCGATCACACGCGCGATGCGCTCCACCGTCTCGACCTTGCGGCCTTCGCTAAAGTTTGGTACACACTCAACGAGACGAGTCATAAGCAGTTTTCAGTTTTCAGTTTTCGGTTTTCAGTTTCTATCTTAACATCGGAAGCTGACGTTGCACTTCTTAAATTGAACTACTGATTGCTGTTTTGCTGAAAACTGAAAACCGAAAACTGAAAACTGAACAATGTCCTCCGATAGATTCATACACGAGCGCAAGAAAGCCTGGCAGCGGTTGGAAGATTTGCTGGCGATGCTGGATCGTTCTTCTTTGCGGCGGCTGCATCGCGAGGAGGTGCGCGAGCTAGGGCGCATCTATCGCCGGACGGCCTCTGATCTGGCGATTGCTCGTGCAGAATCGCGCGACCCGCGGCTTGTCAACTATCTGAACAGCCTCGTCATTCGCGCGCATGGCCGCATTTATCGCGCCGACGCGCAGGGCGGACGACGCATCCGCGATTTCTTCACGCGCGGCTTTCCGCAGACCTTCCGTCGCACCTGGCGCTACACGGCGCTGGCCTTCGCCGCTTTCTTACTGCTCGGCATCGTCGCCTTCATCGGCACGTGGCGTGATCCTGAGTTCTCAAACTTTTTCGGCATCGGCGATGGCTTTCGCCACGCCATCAAGGCGCGCATACATTGGTGGGAAGAGTTGAACGAGGCCAACCAGCTTGGCTCAAGCTTTATCATGACGAATAACATCTACGTCATGTTTCGCGCCGTCGCTCTGGGAGCTTTCTTCGGCCTCGGCACGCTCTACGTGATGGCCTACAACGGCGCGCTCATCGGAGCTATTCTCTCGCTCGTCTATCAGGAGGGCTACGGCAACGACCTCGTGACTTTCATGGTCGGGCACGGCGTCATAGAGTTGTCTTGTATCTTCCTTGCGGGCGGCGCAGGGCTGCTAATCGGAAGCGCTATCCTGCTACCCGGTAACTACTCGCGCGCAGACGCGCTGAAGGTGCGCGGGATGGATGCGATTCGATTGCTGGTCGGCTGCGTGCCGCTGCTCGTCATCGCCGGAATCATCGAAGGCTTCATCTCTCCCGCGCCCATCAACCCGCTGATAAAGTATGGCGTCGCCATCCTCACAGGCATCGCTCTCTACTCTTACCTTTTGCTGGCCGGACGCGAAGAAGGGGCACAGGGGAAGTAGGGAAAAAGGCGAAGAGGGGAAGGGGACAAAGGAAGGCTGAAGAGTTGATTGTTAGCTATCAAATGATTTTTTTGAGGGAATTGATCTGGTTGGATAAATACCGGCTTAACGTCAAAACGGTCTCTCGAAGTTCGTCATAATTTATTTGACTCAAATAGCCAACCTCAAATGCCACTCGCAGTAAGCTTCTGACTTCTCCTGCTGAACCTTTAGCAATGTTCAAGAAGAGCAGGTACTCTTTACGCGATGACCTCTCGAAACCTTCTGCGATATTGGTCGGTATCGAAACAGCCGCGCGCCTTAATTGATCCCGCAGACCAAAATCCTTCTTCAACTCGCCGTCACCGGTCACAATATACACACGCTTTACCAACTCGATTCCTCGTTGCCAGACCAACAAATCCTCAAAACTCTCAATTCGCTTTTTCTCCACCCTTGCACCTCGTCTTCCTTTACCCTCTTTCCCTTTTACCCATTTCCCCTTTCTTCACAGCAAGCCTCTCTCCTTCACTCTCAAATAAGTTTCCAGCAGGGCGGGCGCAAGCGCGGCGGCGGTGACATCGAGGGCAAGGCCGCCCTGTGCTTCGACGAGGCGCAGCGCCGTTTCGCGTTGAGTAATAATCTCTTCGGCGACGGATTGAGTGAAAAGCTCGCGCACGTTCGTTGGCTCTTCTCGGACAACCCCTTTGAGGTCGCGGTCGCCGATGGTAACGACGAGCGGAAGATGCCGCGGGCGCAAAAGCTTCAGAGATGTTAACAAATCGCGCGAGCCTTCCTCGTCCACTAAGTCTGTCAGGATGACGACCAGCGCGCGGCGCTTGACATTGGCGGCGATGAATTCAAAGGCGCGCGCGTAAGACGGCTCAATCATCTCCGGCTCGACGGCGTGCAGAGCTTCGAGCGTGGCATCCAGATGTTCACCGCCGCGTTTGGGCGGCAGGTAAGCTTTGATTTGACGCCCGAAGACGACTAGGCCCGCGTTATCGCCGCCGCGCGCCGCCGCAGACATTAAAGAGAGAGCGGCATGAACCGCTAAATCAAGCTTCGTTTCGCGCTCGATGCGTGCGGTCATCAAGCGCCCTGCGTCAATCGCAATCAGGATAGTCTGGTCGCGCTCAATCTGGTACTGTCGTGTGACGAGTTTGCCGCGCCGCGCCGTCGCCGTCCAGGAGACGTGCCTGAGTTCGTCGCCGCGCACGTAGTCGCGCAAAGATTCAAACTCGCGTCCCTCGCCGCGCCAGGAACTCTTGCGATGCGCCGAGACCAGCGAGCGAGCGCCGAGCGCTTTCAACTCCGCTTCGCGCGCCCGCCGCATGTTCGGATAAACTTTGACCGTCACGCTTTCGCCCACCGCAGCCTGCACCCACGCCAGCCCAAAGCGCGACAAATAGCGCACGGCAATCTGCCCGAACTGAAACCGCCCGCGCCTGGGCGGCGTCAGGCCGTAAATGAGCGCAGCCGACATCTGCGCCTCCACGCGGACGCGCGCCTCACGCAACCCCTGCAGCCGCATCTCCGGCGGATATTCGTCTTTGATATTAAGAGAGACAGCGCGCTGCGTATGGTTCAGGACTTTAATGCTAACTTCCGTCTCCGCGCCCACCGCAAACCGTCCGCCGAAGATGCGACTGATGCTCAAGCCCGCAGGCAGACGGCTCGTCCGCGCATCAACGAACGCCAGCAGCAACAGCAAAGCATCATACATGAATGCTATCCATAGCCATCCGGGCCGCCCCCAACCAAACGAGAGCGGCACAAAGCCCACGGCCAGCAAAACGTAGAAGAGTTTGGTGAAAACGAAACGCATGTCAGTGGTCAGTGGTCGGTGGTCGGTGGTCAGTTAAGAAGCCAGTTGTTTTTAACTG
>DASVTR010000002.1:0-127283 GCA_036387475.1 Pyrinomonadaceae bacterium
AGTGACCACCGACCACTACTCGTCAATCCTGTAAATCGTTTGCGGGTCGTCTTCGTGGCGTATCTCGTCAACGGGTTCACGTTTGCCCTGGCCCATGTAGAGGCGGTTGGGGCAGTTGATGACGATGCCCGGAAATTGGCCGACGTTGCGATAGGCATGGACGATGCCGACGGGGACAAGGACGGCGCGCGGATTATCCTCGCCGACAAAGAGCGTCATGACGTGGTTGAAAGTCTCCGAGTCGCGGCGATTGTCCCACATCCGCAGCTTGAAATTCGACGGCCCGATAAAGCAGAAGAGGTCTGCCTGGTGAACGTGCTCGTGTGGCCCGCGCGTCACTCCCGGCAGCGTCGAAGAGATGTAAGCCATCGTCGGGTAAAACTCTTCCTCTAACTCGTCATGACGAAATAGCTCGGCCAGCCAGCCGCGCTCGTCTACGAACTTGCGTAGCTCGTAGACGACAACGTCCTTTATCTTTCCGCGCTTGAAATTTTCACCGGCCTGCGCTTGAGAGGGCTGCATCTTTGAACTCCAATTTGTTAGCGCCGGTTTCGGCCACGAGGTTTGACGCGCGCAGGAGACTCTCGAAAGTCCCGGCGTCAGTCCACCAGCCTTCCAGTTCATCCCAGGTCATTTCGTCGCGCTCGATGTAAGCGTTGTTAACGTCCGTGATTTCCAGTTCGTTGCGGTCAGACGGCTTGAGCGTGTGAATGATGCTAAAAACGTCGGCGTCGTAGAGATAGATTCCGATGACTGCGTATTCGGATTTCGGGACGGCTGGCTTTTCCTCTATGTGTACGACGCGGCGGCCATCGAGTTGCGGGACGCCGAAGCGCTGCGGGTCGGGCACTTTCTTCAACATGATTTTCGCGCCGCCGCCCTGATGACGATAAGCGCGCACAGCGTTGCGGATGTTGCCTTCGATAATGTTGTCGCCGAGCACGACGCAGACAGGGTCGCCGTCGGCGAAATCTTCGACGAGCGAAAGCGCGTCAGCGATGCCGCCTTCGCCTTCCTGATAAGTATAGTTGAGATGCTTGAGGCCGAAAGCCTTGCCGTTGCCGAGCAGTTTGAGAAAATCGCCCGCAGAGTTTCCGCCCGTCACAATCATAATCTCGGTGATGCCCGCGTTGACGAGCGTCTGAATCGGATAATAGATCATCGGCTGATCGTAAACAGGCAGCAGGTGCTTGTTCGTCACCGCCGTCAACGGACGCAGCCGCGTCCCCAATCCGCCAGCCAGTACGACACCCTTCACTTAAGTAATCCTCCAAAAATTAAACGATGAAGTCGGAACGATGAACGATGAACTATTCAGAGCTTGTTTTATATTCATCGTTGCGGCGTTCCTACTTCCTACTTGCTTTTTATCGCCCATGTTTCAATGTAAGTGCCGAGGCTTCCCATGTTGCTGAGCGCTGTAACGGCGTGGGCTGCGAGTTGCTCCGCCGCGCCGACCACGCCGCCGTGGGATGGAACCATCGCGCGGCCTCCGTAGACGCGCCAGTCCCTCGGCTCTAAGCCATGCTTATTGAGCAGCGCACGTAAAGAACGTGGGCCAAAGCCGAAGAGGTGAAACGGCGAAAAGGTCGGCGCAGTGTTAACGACCCAATCGCGCCGCCGTAGTTTCTGATACAGATTGCCGACGCGAAAGTAAAGCCCTTCCTCGTTTGGCACGTCTACAAAGAGCGCGCCGCCTGTGCGCAGAATGCGCGCGATTTCCCGCACGGTCTCGTTTGGGTTATACAAATGCTCAAGCACAGCGGCCAGGATGACGACATCGAAAGAGCCATCATCGAAGCCGCAACGCTCGACAGGCTCGTGCTTAATCTCCGCGCCCGAATAACGCGCGGCGTGTTCGGCAAAGCTGCTCGAAGGTTCTATGCCGGTGACAGTCCAGCCCGCCTGCACAGCCTCGCGCAGCAAATCGCCGCGACCCGCGCCGATGTCCAGAAGGCGTCCGCGCCCGCCCGTCAATTTTTCCGCATGCGCGAGCATGTCAGCCGCCGACGCGCCTTTCGTGTCAACGTCGTGATTCTGGAAATAATCGTCTGGAAGCACGCCGTAATGCTGCTCAAGTCCGCCCGCCGGGACAGGCATCGGATGCGGGAAGATGAGGCCGCAACGCCCGCAGCGCCAGACATCGCACTCGACGCCTAAACCCTCGCGGTGCGCTCGACCGCCGCGCCGACCAATCTTTCTCGTCGGCGGCACTTCACAAATCGGGCAATCCTGCTCGACCCAGCGATAATTATTTCCGTTGACTGCCTGTTCCATCGCCAGCATTATCCACTCATCAGAGCCGCTCCGCGCTTTAAGCTTTCGCGTCCTTCGCCTCGACGTTCTTCAGGTGCGTGTAGGTCTGCGTGATACCGTACTCTTTATACCAATCAATCGCCGCACGCACGCCCTCGTCCAGCGGAGTGCTGACCTGCCAGTCAAACGTCTCGTTAGTTTTGGAGGGATCGAGCAGGATAGTATACGTGTCATCAGGATTGCGCGGGCGCACCTCTACATCCTGCTCCAGCTTAATGCCGAGCGCCTTGACGGTCGCGTCAAAGAGTTCCTTAATCGAATAATCCGCGCCGGAAGAGATGTGGTAATAGCCCGCTTCGCCCTGTCCGTCGATGGCCTTCATCACGACGCTGACGAGGTCGTCAATAAAGACGAAGTCGCGCCGCGTATCCATCACGAAGCAGGGCTTGCCCGTCGTCAGGCGATGATAAAAGGTCGGGAGCGGCCCGCTCAAGTTTCTTGGCCCATAGGCGTTAGCCAGCCTGAACGAAAGAAAGTCAATCCCGCCCAGTTCGACATACTCTTCGCCCGCCGTCTTGCTGATGGCGTAGCTGCTGCCTTCCGGCTTCAAAGGATGATTGAGCGTAATCGGCTGCTCGATGGGCTTGAGGCCGTAGCCGAGCGCGGTCTGGAAATAGATGAGTCGCTGCGGGCGAACGCGCTTCGCGGCCAGCATGACGTTGGCCGTGCCCAGCACGTTGGTGCGCGCGTCTTCGGCCCAATCGTCGGGGTCGCGGTAGGCGGCAGCAGCGTGCACAACCACGTCCGGCTTGAATTCGTCAAACAACTCGTCGACTAATTCCGTATCGGCAATAGTCCCTTCGACGACTATCAGATTGTCACGCGGCGTCAGATTATCGCGCCGCCCGGTCGCGTAATTATCAACGACGAGCACCTGATCGCCGCGTTCTAACAATTTGTCTGCCAGATGCGACCCGATAAATCCCGCGCCGCCTGTAATCAAAACTTTCATTTTTTCGTCAATCTCCTCGTTAAGAACAGTGATGAGTGATGAGTAATGCGTAATGAGTTAAGAGCAGTTGCTTTTACTCATCACGCATCACTTATTACTCATCACTTTATTTGTCTTTTGAATTCGCTTTCTCGATCATGGAATTCCTGCTGCCATAATTCAAGGCACAGCAGCCCCCATGCCTTGCGTCCAAACTTTGGCTCGCGCGCCAGACTATCGAGCACGAGCTTGTTATTGACCAACTCTCTACCAAGCGCACGCGGCGACGAAAAGACATCCTGCACAAAATCGTGGGCCTCTCCCTTGAGCCATTCGGTCAAGGGCGTCGGAAAGCCCATCTTGTCTTTGCGGTCAACAATCACGTCCGGCAAGACGGGGCGCATCGCGTTTTTCAAGACCTGCTTCATCGTGCCATCTTTAAACTTAATGTCGGCGGGCATCGTCGCGGCAAATTCCACAAGCGGGTGATCCAGAAAGGGAACACGCGATTCCAACCCGTGGGCCATGCTGACGCGGTCTTCGACTTGCAGGAGCGCGGGCAGCAGCGTCTTGAAATCGAAGTGCGTCATCCGGTCGAAGTATGATTCCTTGCCTACGTTCTGGCCGTTGAAGATGGTTTGAAACGTCTCAAACGGCGAATAGTCGCCCAAAAGATTCCAGTAAATCTCATCCTGTAGAAGCGGCGCGCGGTTAATCAAGCGGAAATAGCGCTTGTCCATATCCTCAAACAAGCCCTCGCGCCAGAACTCTTGCAGCATGGGCTTGTAGTTATGCAGCGCTGTCAGATTCGGGATGATTGATTCATAAGTAACGATGAAATTGCCGTTATTAATCGTGCCGTCAATCGCAGCCTTGATGCACTGCTCGAAATAAGCGATGAGGTAACGCGTGTAGCCGCCGAAGATTTCGTCGCCGCCCTGCCCGCCCAAAACAACTTTGCGATGACGCGCCGCAAGCTCTGAGACCATGTACTGCGGAAACGAACCCGGCCCGGCCACCGGATAATCCAGATGATAGATGACCTTGCGTATGTTCTCGATAAAATCTGCGGCGGTGATGTCGATTTCATAGAGGCTGAAGCCGCGCCATTCGGCGAGCGCGCGTGCATAGGCCGACTCGTCATAGTCTTCGCTAAAGGAAAACTTGCCTGTGAAGCCCGCGAAGTCGCCGTTAGTCTGCATACTCGCCAGCGACGCGACGCTGCTCGAATCGAGTCCGCCGGAGAGGTACGTGCCGACGGGAACGTCCGCCCGAAGGTGCAAGTTAACGGATTCCGGCAGGAGCGCTTGCAGCTTCTCTTCAAAATATTTCGGCGTGTGGTCGAAGTCTAACTCGTAATAAACTTCCCAGTAGCGCCTAACCTCAAGTGTGCCGTTCTTGATGCGCAACGTGTGTCCGGGCAGAAGCTCGTTAATATTCTTGAAGAGCGTCTTTCCGGCGAGGCAGAACTGGAAGGCCAGATAATCCTTAAAGCCTTCGAGGTCTGTTTCAATCACTTTAACGAAGGGCAGCAGCGCTTTGACTTCCGACGCGAAATAGAACGTGTCATCAATGGTCGTGTAATAAAGCGGCTTGATGCCGAAGCGGTCGCGCGCGACGAACAACTCCTGACGCGCTTCGTCCCAGATGGCGAACGCGAACATCCCGCGCAGATGATTAACACAATCTGCGCCCCACTTGCGGTAAGCGTGTAGGATGACTTCGGTGTCGGAAGTGGTCTGGAAGTCTGCCGCACCCAATTCATTGCGCAGTTCAATGTAGTTGTAGATTTCGCCGTTGTAAGTAATCCAGTTGCCTGCGGGGTCTGTCATCGGCTGGTCGCCGGTCGAGAGGTCTATGATGCTCAGGCGGCGATGCGCGAACCCCGCATGACGGCGCGCGTGCTGCCACGCGCCTTCGCCATCAGGGCCGCGATGCTCAAGCAAGCGATTCATCGCGCTGATGCGATTCGTCAGGTTGGGAATCTCCGCGAAAGAGAGACTCAATACTCCCGCAATACCACACATAACAATCTACTTCTTGAAGAGGCGGTAAACGCTGCCAATCCCTGCGTGCTTTCCCTCGTACATGGGGAATCCGTTTTCGTCTGTCTTGAGGCTCGCCAGAAAGCTGCGATGCTCTTCTGCCAGTCTTTCATCATGAAGCGCCTGCGGCAGATATTTCTTCATCACGCCCAATTCGACATCGGAAAGATAGCCGCCGAGATACTCCGTGCGGAATCCGCTCTGCTCGCAGATAGCGGAAAATTCCTCCCAGTTATGACAACGGGCGATGGGACACTTGCCCGTTCCATCAGCCTCAATATCAACCGTCTGATGAAAAATCTCGTAGACGTTTTTTCCGGGAAACGCGTTTTGGATAATCAGCTTTTCATAAGCTCCATGCAGGTGCAGCCAGACGCTGTCTCGATTGTAAACCATCACGCGGGCTTCTGCTCCGGGCCGCATGATGCGATGAAACTCTTTGAGCAGCGCTTCCGGGTAACTCGTGTGATGCAGCACGCCGAGGCACTGCATGTAATCAACGCTCGCGTCTTCGAGCGGAATCGTCGTTGCCGTATCCGAAGATTGAATCAACTGTATGCGCTCAGGGTCAACGTGATGCAGAGAGAGCCTGTGCTGGGCGCGTCGCAGAGCCTTGGCAGAGATGTCTATGCCGATGATTTTCTTCGCATTGGTGTAAATACTATAGCCCACAAGGTCATTGCCCGGCCCGCACCCGTAATCGAGCACTACCTCATTGTCGTGGTTGCCATAAAGATTCATGAACTCCGTAAAGAGCGGATAGAGACTGGCGCGCCATTCGAGATGCTTTTTCGATTGCAGCGCGCTCTTGAACAGCGTCGTATCGACAATGTGCTCGCCCCAAAAAGAATCAACCTCGGTCGCGCCGTCGGCGTTCAATATTTTAATCGAAGGCAGCGGGCCGGGCTTATTAAACTTGCCCGTGACAGACCAGAACAAATCCTCCGTCTGCTTCTTCGTATTATCCAGCGTATAACCAAGACGCCACTTAATTCGCTCAACGTAACTCATAATCTTAATCAATTTCCCTCTTGCTTGGTTTGAAGCGACCTAGCACTGATACCACAGTTTGCTCGGAAAAGACACTGACCAGCGCGTGCCGAATGATGCCTTTCAAATGGGGAATAAAGGAATGTAAATGCAGCGCCACCTGCACCCACGAAACGAACTCGGAAAGCCGCATCCAGTAGTAAATAGAGCTTTGCCAGACTGACTGCGGAGCGGACGTTCTTTCAACCGGACGGTCTTTCAAAGACTCTTCGAGCACGAAATTAACAAAGCTACGGTACGTATACTTGCCCGTCTCCACAATCTCACGGTAAGCGCGCTCGGTAATCTCTTGCCGGAGGTCTTCGCGCTGCATTCTGTCGAGCACCTCTTCGATATTGCTGAAGTCGCGCTTTAGTTCGATGTAGTGGCGGCCCGGCTCCAGGATGCCGTTGTATTTCCCTTCGATGAGCACCTGACAGGTTCGCGTCGCACAACTTTCAAGGTGTCGCGGCGAGAGCGCTATGTACTGGACAGTTCCGTCGAGGCCGGGAAAGCAGTCGCGCTCAATCTCCTCAAACGTGGCGTGCGGATGCTGGCGCTGGTAAGCCTCGATTCTTTCTCGAAGAGTGCCGTCGCGGTCAGGGACGCTTGAGCCGCCTTCGACGCTGATGGTGTACTTGCAGCGCAGGAGAAACTTGTACCAATCGTCGCCCCAGAGCGTGTCTTCGCTGCGCGTCGAGATGTCAGTCTTAAATTTGCGCGCGGGCGCATTTTCCTGAAAAACGTCTGCGATCTGTTTTCGCAAGAGACCATGGCGACCGAGCCAAGCGCCCGGCAGCCATGTTCTATAGCCGATGTCAATATCACGCTCCGGCGCGCTTGCCGCCAGCTTCTCAATTCTGCCGATGGTCGCGTCGTTCAGATAACCTGTCAGGACGTTGAAGAATTTGACGTGCTCGAAGCGAGAGCGGTCGTACAGCTTGGGCCATTCAGACTGCGGCCCGACGGAGAAGACGGTATCAATCTCAAACTCTTCGAGAAAGTCCATCAGGATATTGGTGTGGCTGTGCTCGTCCTGCGGAAAAGCTATCTTGGTGGCGTCGAGCGATTTGAGCGCACGCGCCTTTTCCAGCACCGGCTCAAACCATTCGGCCACTACCCTGTTTGCCAGAAAAACTGTGCCGAAGACGATGAGGTCGAATTTAATCTTTTTGAGATACCAGGGAACGGAGCGCACGGAGAGATTGAGATAGAAACAGTTGTGATGAGAGTAGTGACGAAAGCAGTAGAGTTGATCCCAGAGCGTGGCCCGCATGGGATACTTGTTCATCACGTAGATGACCAGAATGTTGAGCTTGCGACCCATTCGATTAAAACACTTGCGCGGCTTGGCTTCGGCCAAAGCGGCTATCTCTTTCTCACAACGACGTTGATTTCCATTGGCAGCACCAGCTTGGGCGTCAGCTTCTGATAGGCGCGCGGCATTGAAGTCTCCATCCGCGAGAGCACACGGCGAGTCAGATGGTCTGCGCGCGGCACTCTGTATTTCAAGCGGCTGCCGCTGTAGGCATGATGCGCCACCTTCAAAGCTTCCACCCACTCGCAATCGAAGATACGCTCGAACAGGATGCGCAGAGAATCTTCGTCAAAGTTTCTCACGTGAACATACTTGTACGGATTTTCGGGAGCGAGGTAGCCGCTCAAGTCCTCGCGGTAGGGAACGCGCGCTATCAGGATTCCGCCCGGTTTCAAGACCGAGAGCATCTTCGCGCAACTGACGTTCAAATCCAGCACATGCTCAAGGATGTCCGTCGCCAACACGAGGTCGAAAGTCTCCGGCTTATAGGGCATCTCTTCAACCTGCGCGAAGCAGACTTCGATGCCCTTGCTTTGCACTTCCTTCAAATAGCCGAAGCTAATGTCCATCCCGTATCTTTCCAGTTGCGGAAAATTCGAGAGCACACGGCCCAGACCCACCCCGACATCGAGCACCTTATCGCCCGGCTTGGAATATTTTTTAATCAACTCGATGGTCGAACGCTCCATCTCGACCCAAATCTTTTCGGCCATGAACGGGTTCGTTCCGTCCTTGGCGACGGAAGCCAGATGGTCGTGTGAGATGGTCTCGTAATTTTCCGTATATTCGTTCGTCTCCGAGAAGACGGGGATGCCGTCCTTCATCCGCAGAGGCTCTCTGGCATAAACGCTCTTGTTCATCGCTAATGATTGCTTTCCGACAACTGCCGCTTGATTAAAACCAGCCTTGACTTAACTCGACTTAACAAATACCGTCTCCCAGGGAAATCTAGGGCGCAGCGGGCCGCCGAAGACGCCGTAATAATCACCTCTCAAGAGGCCGTCGTCTACGGCTTCAAAGGAGACGACCTGATCGACCCTGAAATGATCCGTCCAGTTGGCCGAAAAGCCTATGATTGAAAAACTGTACTTGCCCGTGTTCAGCAAATCGCCGCTGATGATGCAACGACTCTTGTAACGCCCGCAGTCCAAAGGTGTGCTGTAGAAATTCTTCTCCGTATTGCTAACAGAGCCGAACAGCACGTGGCCGTCAGGGTCGAAGAGGACAAGCGAGAACGCTACGTAAGCCCCGCGCTGTATAACCTCATAATCAATCTCGACCGTGAGCGGCTCGGAGAGTTTAACGGCGGAGACTTCTTCGCCCTCCGTGTCGAGGATTCTGACGGCGTTGAGCTTGAATGATTCGTTGCCGGGCCGCTCCTGCGTTGCCCAGACCTTCTTGCTGCTCTGGTAATCGCCCTGCAAGTAGTATTGCACAACGCTCGCGGCATCTCCCTCGCGCTCGATTGTTCCACCATCGAGCAGGAGCGCGCGGTTGCAGAGATTCTTAATGGCGGGCATGTTATGGCTGACGAAGAGCACTGTGCGCCCTTCGCCCGCGATGTCGCTCATCTTGCCGAGGCACTTGTTTTGAAACGCCGCATCGCCGACCGCCAGCACTTCATCAACGAGCAGTATTTCCGGCTCAAGATGCGCCGCGACAGCGAACGCTAAGCGCAGGTACATCCCGGACGAATAATGCTTGACGGGCGTGTCAACAAATCTTTCGACTTCGGCGAAGGCGACGATTTCGTCAAACTTACGTTTAATCTCGGCCTTCTTCATTCCTAAGATAGCGCCGTTCAAATAAGTATTCTCGCGCCCGCTCAACTCCGGGTGAAAGCCCGTGCCGACTTCGAGCAATGAGCCTACGCGCCCGTGAATCCGCGCACGCCCAAGGGTTGGCTCCGTGATGCGCGAGAGAATCTTTAAGAGCGTCGATTTCCCCGCGCCGTTGCGACCGATGAGGCCGACGATCTCGCCGTTCTTAACCTCGAATGAAATGTCCTTGAGCGCCCAGATGATTTCGTTCGCGGCTCGCGCACCACCATTGCGCCTGACCAGCGAACGAAAGGCACGCACAGGCCCAAGCGCCGCCCCGGCCAGCACGTCGCGCAGCGTCCGGTAGCTGTCCTGCAACTCGCCGATGCGATACTCTTTGGCGATACTCTCCGCCCTGATTGCTACGTCAGACATTTGAATCAAACGATGAACGCGGAACGATGAACGATGAATAAAGATCAGTCTTCTTCTGTTTTCAGTTCATCGCTGCCGCGTTCATCGTTCATCCTTTCCTAAACAATATCCGCAAAAGTCTTTTCCATGCGACGGAAGTAGAACGTGCCCGTTACCAAAATCAGCAGCGCCGTTATCGCCGAGACGATGATTGGCATTCCCGGCGCGGTGTCGGTTCCGAGCAGCGCCCAGCGAAAGCCTTCGATGACGCCGACCATCGGATTGATGCTGTAGATGAGCTGCCAGCGCTCTGACAGCAGGCTAGCCGGATAAACGACGGGCGTAGCGAACATCCAGATTTGCGTCAGAAAGCCGACGATGTAACGCACGTCGCGGTATTTCACGTTCAGCGCCGAGAGCCAGAGGCCGACGCCTAAAGCAGTCACCAGCGCCAGCAACAACAGTAGCGGCAGCCACAGCAGCACGCTCCATTGCGGATAGATGCCGTAGTAAGCCATCATCCCCAACAGCACCAGAAACGAGAGCGCAAAATCCGGCAGGCCGCCGAGCACGACCGAAATCGGCACGACGAGGCGCGGAAAGTAAACCTTCTTGATGAGATTGGCGCTGCCGACAAGACTGTTGGACGATTGCGTCAAACCGTTGGCGAAGAACGTCCAGGGGACTAAGGCCGCGAAAGCAAAGAGCGGATACGGAACATTGTCCGAGGGCATTCCGGCCAGCTTGCCGAAGAAGAGCGCGAAGATGAGCATTGTCAAAAACGGCTGTAGCACGGCCCACAGGAGGCCGAGCGCCGTCTGCTTGTAGCGAATCTTAATGTCGCGCCACGCGAGGAAGTAGAGCAGTTCGCGATACTCCCACAACTCGCGGAGCTTAAGCTGTGCCCAGCCGCGCGAAGGCTCTATCAGGACTTCGTGCGTCTGCGTCTCCGCAGATGCTCGCGCCGCAGCTTCGGCCTCGCGGCTCTTGACCGCTTCACCGCTCATCATACGAATTGCTCCGTTGTCTCTCCTGCGCTCAAATGACCCACAATCTTCTCGGCTGCGTGCCCGTCGCCGAAGAGTCGGGGCGGCGCGTCGGTGGGCCAAACGTGTTCTGCGACTGCGCGCAAGATTTGTTCGCGCGATGCGCCAGCGATAACGTTCCACCCTGCTTCCACCGTCTCTACCCATTCCGTTTCTGGCCGCAGCGTGACACACGGCACGCCGAAGAAATACGCCTCCTTCTGCATCCCGCCGGAATCCGTCAGAATCAATCGCGCGTGCTGTTCGAGCATCAGCATATCAAGATAGCCGACAGGCTCTATCATCAACACGTTGTCGGCGGTCGTGCTCAACGTTTCGTCCAATTCATTAATCTTCTGCCGCGTGCGCGGGTGAACGGGAAAGATGACGGGTTCGCGTGTGTCTGCGAAGGCGCGCAGGATTTCGCGCAAGGTTTCGGGAACGTCCGTATTGTAAGGGCGATGCAGGGTTGCGAGCAGATATTCTTTAGGTTTTACGCCCAACTCTTCAAGCACTGCAGAGCGCTGGCGGGCAAGTTCTCCAAACTGCAAGACGGCATCGAACATCGTATCGCCGACCAGGTGCACGCCATCCGTGATTCCCTCACGCGCGAGATTTTCGACAGCCGTGCGCGTCGGGCAAAAAAGTTGGTCGGAACAATGATCGGTCAAGACGCGGTTGTGCTCTTCCGGCATCGTGCGGTTGAAGGAACGCAGGCCCGCTTCGACGTGCGCGACCCGCAATTGCAGCTTGCAGGCAGAGAGCGCGGCGGCGATGGTCGAGTTGGTGTCGCCGTAGACCAGCACGCAATCGGGCCGCTGCTGCTGCATTGTCATTTCGAGTCCCATCAACATCTGCCCGGTCTGCCAGCCGTGCGACCCCGACCCGACTTCCAGATTAACAGCCGGTTCAATCAGCCGCATCTCTTCAAAGAAGATGCGCGACATACGTTGGTCGTAGTGCTGGCCCGTGTGAACCAGAAACTCCGTGTGTCCGGCCTCTCGGAGCGCACGGCTGACGGGCGCTGCCTTGATAAACTGTGGCCGAGCGCCGACCACCGTTAAAACTTTCAAGAGCTTAACTGCTCCTCGTGCGGTAGAAATCTGCGATAGCGTCTACGACCGTCTGCATCATGCTCTCCGTCAATTCCGGGTAGATGGGCAGCGCCAGCGTCTCGCGTGCGGCGCGCTCGCTCTGCGGAAAATCTTCCGTCTTGTAGCCCCGCTCGGCGAAGCATTCCTGAACGTGCATCGGCACGGGATAATAAATCTCCGTTCCAATCCTGCGCTCTTTGAGATGGGCCAACAGCGCATCCCGCTGGCCGCTGCGAATGATGAACTGGTTGTAGATGTGGCGCACGTTCGGCGCTTCAAATGGAAGCACGACGCCGGACATTTCAGATAACGAATTAGCCGCTTCGCTCTTCGCCGCATCGCTTGTCAGTCCGACGAATTGCGGTTGAATACTCAGTTCGGCTTCCTCAAAAAGACGGCGATAAGTTGCAGCGTTCTGCTGGCGCTTCTCCGTCCAACTGTCTAGGTACTTGAGCTTCACTCTCAAGACCGCCGCTTGAATCGCGTCGAGACGAAAGTTGCCGCCGACCACCTTGTTGTAATACTTCGGCGCGTAGCCGTGATTGCGTAAAAGCTTGACCTGCTTGTTTAGCTCTGCGTTGTTTGTCGTCACCATGCCGCCGTCGCCGAAGCCGCCCAAATTCTTCGACGGGAAGAAACTAAAGCAGGCCATGTCGCCGATTGTGCCAGCGCGCCGCCCTTCATACTCCGACCCGATGGCCTGCGCCGCATCTTCGATGACAACAACATTGTGCCTGCGCGCCACTTCCATAATCGGATTCATGTCAACCATCTGCCCGTAGAGATGCACGGGGATGATGGCGCGCGTTCGCTCCGTGATGGCGGCCTCGATCTGCGCCGGGTCAATGTTGTAAGTGAGCGGGTCGATGTCAACGAAGACGGGCCGCCCGCCGAGGCGCGCAACCGCGCCCGCCGTCGCAAAGAAAGTGTAAGGCGTCGTGATGACTTCATCGCCCGGCTTGAGATTAATCGCCATCAAGGCGACAAGCAGCGCATCAGTGCCCGAAGAAACGCCGATGCCGAATTCGCATTGCGAGTAGGCGGCCACTTCCGCTTCGAGCGCCTCGACTTCCGGGCCGAGGATAAAGTGTTGCGAGTCTGCAACGCGGTCAATCGCCTCGCGTATCTCGTCGCGGATGGCCGCATACTGGGCTTTCAAATCAAGCAGCGGGACGGGCTGCGTCTGGGTTTCAACATTAGCCATTGTCAGTTTCTTTCGGAATTAAAAATAAGCTTTGCATTTCAGCTTGCGGCTTTAGAGCGCCTTGTCTTCGGGCCAATCAAGGCATCGCAGCACGCCTGGTTCTGTTTCCTTGTATCGCCAATTGCTTTCGGGACAAACCAGGTTGCCCTCCGCATCCTGTTTCTCCAAGCGATGCCCGTGGCGGCTCATCCAACCTTTGCGCAACGCGGGGACGCCGAGCATCAATGCGTAGTCGGGCACGTCGCCTCTGACAACCGCCCCGGCGCCGATGAAGGCGTAGCGGCCAACAATCGCACCGCAGACGATTGTCGAGTTTGCGCCGAGCGTTGCGCCGCGCCGGACGAGCGTTCGTTGATACTGGCTATGGCGCACAATCTGCGAGCGCGGGTTGATGACGTTTGTAAAGACACACGACGGGCCGCAGAAAACGTCGTCTTCCAACTCGACGCCCGTGTAGACCGAGACGTTATTCTGTATCTTGACGTTGTTGCCAATCACAACGTCATTAGCGATGTTGACGTTCTGGCCCAGAACGCAGCGCTCGCCGATGCGCGCATTCTTTTGAACGTGGCAGAAGTGCCAGATTTTCGTGCCCGCGCCAATCTCGCAGGGTTCGTCCACGTAGGCGCTCTCGTGCGCAAAGTAGTTTTTCTCGCTCATGAATGATGCGCTGTTCCTTTGTCGCTAAAATTCTCAATCGGGAGCGTCAAAGGCTCGCCGTTCATTACCAGAGAGCGCTGCGCCGCCTGCAAGACCTGTAGCACGCGCAGTCCGCTCGCGCCGTCTGTCACGGGCTGCTGCCGCGTCTCTATGGCTTCGAGGAAGGCACGGCACTCAAGGAGCAGCGGCTCGTCTTCCCCGAATTGTACAGTGTCGCCGTTGCCCTTAATCGGCACGGGCTGCCCCTCCTGCAACTCTACGCGTTGGTCGTAGAGCACCAGCTTCTTCGTCACGTCGTCAAAGCTCGCCATCTTTTTTGAGCCGACGACGACGAGGCGCTGCTCCTTAAAGGGATGCAGCCAGGAGACGTAGATGTGTGCGCGCACGCCGTTGTCAAAGAGCATGTGCGTGATGGTGACATCCGCTATGTTCGGCTGGACGTAGCTGCCGCCGTGCGCGGAGACCTGAAAGGGCATGCTGCTTCCCATCAAGCGTAGGATGATGGCGATGTCGTGCGGCGCAAAGCTCCATAGGATATTTTCTTCGCGCCGGACTTTGCCAAGGTTGAGACGATTCGAGGAGATGTAGCGCACTTTGCCAAGCTCTCCGGCGCGCACCAATTCCTGCAAACGCACAATGGCCGGATGATATTCGAGAACGTGCCCGACCATCAGTATGCGCCCGCGCTCCTTTGCCAACTGCACGAGAGCCGCGCCCTGCTCGTAAGTTAAGGAGAGCGGCTTTTCGACGAAGACATCTTTTCCGGCTAAGAGCGCCGCCCGCGTCAGTTCGTAATGCGTCTCGGCGGGCGTAGCGATGACGACGCCCGCGACCCTTGTGTCGAGCGCTTCTTTAAATTCCGAGACGATTGCGCTCTGCGGGGCTAACTCAACGGCTGTGGCGCGCCCCTGTGGCGTGGCATCGCAGCAGAGCTTGAGCGCGCCCAACCGGTTAAAGTTGCGCACAAGATTTTTGCCCCAGTAGCCACAGCCGACGACGGCGATTGATGGTGGCTGGCCTCCCGTCTGCATTCTTTCCTTATTCTTTCCTTTCCTTCAAATCGGGCTTCCGCCTAGCGTGCGACATCTTGCCCGCGTTTCGTTGATTGCTGATGAGATGTTCGCGTTTGAGGTCTGGGCGGTTTTGTGTGGCGGCGGCTGAACGCGAGCGCGCTCCTAATATCAATAATCATTGAATCAAATCATGCGGCTCGTCAGAATCCTCAAGCGCTCTGAATCGTCCGCGAGAGCGTCGGCGGTCTTTAAGAGAGCGACTATTACCCATCCGCTCTATAGAGATTTTCGTGTCAGCCTGACGAAATGGGCAGTCTAACTGCACGCCTTAAGAGGCGTCAAGCCATGCAGCCGGGCCGTTTGCCGCCGTCGAACCGGCTGATGACCAATCGCCTACGGTCGTGCGGGCAGAGCTTGCTTGACACCCCTCCGGCCTAAAACCTATAGTCGAACGCTTGTTTACACGGCACTCTCGTCCGTCCAACACAGCGAGCCTGTCACACACGAGAGCGAAACTTTTTGAACTAATCCAGAAGCGAGCGGCTCTTCGCTTGAGCCAACCGGGCGAGTCGCTCAAACTCTTTCATCGAAACATCCAATGCAAAGACTTTTTGTTACGGGCGGCGCGGGCTTCATCGGCTCGGCTTTCATCAGGCTGGTGCTTGAAGAGTTGCCCGATTGCCACATTACGAACTTCGACGCGCTGACTTACGCCGGAAATCCAGACAATCTAACGAATCTGGACGAGAGCCGTTACCTTTTCGTGCGCGGCGACATCAGCGACGGCGAGGCTGTGCGCGCGGCGCTCATGGAAGACACGGACGCAATCATCAACTTTGCCGCCGAGACCCACGTTGACCGCAGCATCGCTGGCGCAGACGCATTCCTGCGCACCAACATCATGGGCACGCAGGTTCTCCTTGATGCCGCACGCGAGCGCAAGGTGCGTAGATTTGTGCAGGTCTCTACGGACGAAGTGATGGGCAGTCTGCCGGAAGATGACGAAAAGGCTTTCTTTACCGAAGAGACGCCGCTCGACCCGAAGAATCCATACTCCGCCACGAAGGCCGCCGCCGAGCATCTGGTCAATGCCGCGCATCATACCTACAAGCTCGACACGGTTATCACGCGCTGCGGCAATAACTACGGCCCGCGACAGTTTCCAGAAAAGCTGATTCCGCTGCTTATTTCCAACGCGCTACACGACGAGCCAATTCCGGTTTACGGCGACGGGCGAAACGTGCGCGACTGGATTTACGTTGAAGACCACTGCCGCGCCGTCCTTCTGGCAACGCTCAAGGCCGAGGCGGGCGCTCTTTACAACATCGGCGCGCGTAACGAGCGGCGCAACCTCGAAGTCGTTGAATCAATCCTGACCGCGCTTGGCAAGCCGCACTCTTTGATTCGTTTCGTCAAAGACCGTTTGGGCCACGACCGCCGCTACGCGATTGATCCTGCGAAGGTGGAACGCGAATTGGGCTGGCAGCCGCGCGAGACCTGGGAGAGCGGCATCAGAAAAACGATTCAGTGGTATGAGCAGAACGGCGAGTGGATTCGCCGTGCGCGGAGCGGCGCTTATCGCGAGTATTACGCGCGTCATTACGGAACGGAGGTCGGGGCGCGTTGAAAGTCCTGGTGACGGGAGCGGGCGGGATGCTCGGTCGCGCAGTCATTGAACACTGCGCGTCGCAAGGCGATGAAGTCTTTGCTCACGACCATCTGAGCCTTGACATCACAGACGAGGAAAGAGTCCGCGCCGTATTGGAGAGCGAGCGCCCCAAAACAATCATCAATTGCGCGGCGTGGACGGATGTTGACGGCTGCGAGTCGGACAGAGAGCGCGCATTTGCCGCCAACGCGCGCGGGCCGGAACTGTTGGCCGAAGCCTGCCGCCACACTGGAGCGCAGCTTATCACCATCTCCACCGATTACGTTTTCGACGGCGCGAAAGACGGCTTCTACACACAGCGCGACGACCCCCAGCCAAAAAGCGTTTACGGTCAAGCCAAGCTTGCAGGCGAGCGCCGAGCGCAAGCGGCCTGTGCTCGCACCGTTATTGTCCGCTCCGGTTGGATTTTCGGCGCGGGCGGACGCAACTTTCTAAGCCGTGTAATAGAGTTGGCGCGCAGCGGACAAGCCTTGCGGGCTATCCATGATGCGTACGGCACGCCGACCTACGCGGTTCATCTGGCGGCGCGGTTGCGTGGGTTGGCCGCGCTCGATTTGCCAGGCATCTATCACATCGTTAACGGGGGCGAGGGCGCAAGCTACGCAGAGTTTACACGCGCTGCGCTCGCGGCTGCCGGAGACGATTCGATAAAGGTTGAAAACGTGGCGATGGATTCCTTGCAGCGCGCAGCGCCGCGCCCGCGCAACTCGCGCCTGCGCTGCATTCTCTCTCCGGCGCTCAATCTACCACCGCTCCCACACTGGCATGAGGCGCTCAGAGAGTTCGTCGCCGCCTCGTCAGCGGAAAAGATGCGGGCTTGAGAAGCAGGCAATGTTGGTTTGCCGCAGGGCGGGTCTCTGTTATTATATCGGGTCGTTTGCGTCCGCCATCTCGGTGTATTTCTTTGTAAGATAAGGTTTAGAAGTTCATTATGTCTCAAGACAATCGTTTGCTGCCATCGTTGCCCACCGTTGATCGTGCTCTTGACCGCCCGCTCGGCGAAATCTCCCAATCGCGCCCCTACGGCGTCACACAAAACGAGGCGAACATCCGCGACTACCTCTTCGTCGTGCTCAAGCGCAAGTGGCTGATTCTGGCTCTCGTGCTGGTCGTTACCTCTCTGGTGACGATTCAGATGTATCGTATGCCTTCGATTTACGAAGCCTCGACGACGCTTCAGATTGAGCCGAAGCGACCGAGCGTCCTGCAAACGGGCAAAGAAATCGTCATCAACACAGGCAACACCGGCACAGACCCGATTTACTGGCAAACGCAACTGCGCCTCCTGGAAAACCCCGCGCTCGCGCGACAGGTTATCAAGACTCTGGATTTACAGAATGACCCTCGCTTCTTCGCCGGGCACTCGCAGACAGACATCCTCTCCTCTTTGCGCAGAATCTTCTCGCGCGATAAAGCACCCGCGCCAACAACCGCGTCGCAGCCGACAGGCGAGTTGCCTGTCGTCAGAGAAGATGAAGTTAAGGGGCAGCAGCTCACGCCCGAAGAACTAGCCAAGCTTGAGCCTTACGAAGAAACGCTCGGCGCAAATCTGACCGTAGACCCTGTGGCCGGAACGAGCCTCGTCACCCTGCGCTACAAGCACACAGACCCGGAGTTGGCCCAGAAGATTGTCAACACGGTGGCCGACGTTTTCATCTACAACAATATTCAGCGCGAGACGATGGGTTCGGAAAAGAGTGCGGACGTGCTGGCGAGCAAAATCGCCGATTTGCAGATGCGGGTCAGAGAAGGCGAGTCGAAGGTTCTCAACTACGCCATCCAAAACAATCTGCCGCAGACCGAAGGGCCATCTGCAAATCTGGAAGCGACCAAGCTGGCGACGCTCAGCAGTCAATTGCTCGATGCCGAGAACGAGCGGAAAAATCTGCAATCCATTTATGATGCTGCGGTCAAAGAAACAGACCCCAACGCTATCCCTGCGGTGCAGGAAAGCAAACGCATCGAACTGCTACGAGAAAAGATTGAGGCGCTTGAGCAGAAGCGCGCCGAACTACTTGTAATTTACACGCCGGAGTGGCCGGAAGTTAAAAAGATTGAAGAGCAAATCAAGCCGCTCAGAGATGCTTTGGCGAAAGCGCCGCGCGAGGTCTTGTCGGCGATGAAGGCGCGTTTTGAAGCGGCATTGGCGAAGGAAAACAAGCTCAAGCAAGCCTACAACCAGCAGCGCGGAACGACGACCGCGCAAAACGTCGCCGAGATTCAGATGAGCATGATGAAGCAGGAGCTTGAGACCAACAAACAATCTCTGGCGACGCTCATGCAGCGCCAGCGCGAGTTGGAGAACACAACCAGCGATGCGCGGCCCAACAACATCATGGTGACCAACTACGGTCGGCGCGGCGAACTGATTGGCCCACCGCGCGTGCGTAATATCATGGTCGCTTTCATGCTCGCGCTCGCCGCCGGTATTGGTCTCGCCTTCCTGCTCGATTATCTGGATGACACGCTCAAGTCTGTCGAGGACGTTGATCGCTACATACACGTTCCGGCGCTGGCGCTGATTCCGTCCAACAGCCGGGAGCGGCGCTTGAAAGGCAGGGTTGCAGGCAGCGGCCCGCCCGCCGATGGCAGCGAGACGACGGCGCTCGCTCTGATTGACGATGTGCGCTCGCCCATCGCCGAAGCTTACAGGCACTTGCGTACCTCTTTGCTGCTATCGAGCGCCGGGCAGCCGCCGCGCACCATCCTTGTCACTTCGAGCCAGCCTTCCGAGGGCAAGACAACGACCGCGGTCAACACCGCCGTCATGTTGGCCCAGACCGGGGCGGACGTGCTCATAGTTGATTGCGATTTGCGCCGCCCGCGCATCCACGCTCATTTCGGCGTGCCGAATGTGCGCGGCGTCACCAACTACCTTTCGGGTGATTCCGAACTCGAAGCCGTCATGCAGGCTTACGATAAGCTTCCGAATTTGAAGCTGATGACTTCCGGGCCTGTGCCGCCGAATCCTGCCGAGTTGCTCGGCTCGGACGAGATGCGCAAGCTCGTCGGCACTTTGAGCGAACGCTTTACGCACGTCGTCATTGATTCGCCGCCCGCCATCTCTTTCACGGACGCGGCGATTCTCTCGACTCTTGTGGACGGCGTGATGCTGGTCGTGCACGGCGGTAAAAGCTCGCGCGCCGTCGTCCGCCGCGCCAAGCAGCAACTCCTGGATGTCGGCGCACACATCTTCGGCGTCGTGCTTAACAACGTGAAGCTCGAATCACACAATTATTACTACGGCGGCTACTACTCGGACTATTACACGGACGACGAGCCGGGGCCGGATGCTGCGGACGCTTCTGCCGGGGCGCGCTGATGATGCGGCGGGGCGAGTTCTGCCTCATCGCGCCGGATGTTGTACTTGGGCAGGATGTGGCGATCTACAATTTCGTCAACCTCTACGGCTGCGAAATCGGCGACCACACGAAGATCGGCTCTTTCGTTGAGATTCAAAAGGGCGTGCGAGTGGGCCGCAACTGCAAGGTATCGAGCCACACTTTCATCTGCGAAGGCGTCGAGATTGAAGACGAAGTCTTCATCGGCCACAACGTCAACTTCATCAACGACAAATACCCGCGCGCAACAAACACGAGCGGCGCGCTGCAAACCGAAGCCGACTGGAAGGTCGAGCCGACCATTGTGCGGCGCGGCGCTTCCATCGGAACGGGCGCGATTATTCTCGGCGGCCTCGAAATCGGCGCGCTCGCAATCGTCGGCGCGGGCGCAGTCGTCACCAAAAACGTTCCCCCCAACACAATCGTCGCCGGTAATCCGGCACGAATAATCAGAAAGGATGAACGCGGAACGCTGAACGCGGAATGAAAGACAATCTGTTCTTTATTCATCGTTCCGCGTTCCGCGTTCATCGTTTATTCTATGACTGTTCCTTTCGTTGATCTGCGGGCGCAGTACTTGTCAATCAAGGCTGAGATTGATGAGGCGATTGCTCGCGTGCTTGAGACGACGGCGTTTGTACTGGGCCGCGAGGTGGAGGCGTTCGAGGCAGCGTTTGCTGAGTATGTCGGAGCACGGTTTTGCGTCGGTCTGAACAGCGGAACGGCTGCCGTGCAGTTGGCCGTGATGGCGTGCGGACTGGCTGCTGGCGACGAAGTGATTGTGCCCGCCAATACTTTCTTTGCGAGCGCGGAAGGCGTCTCGACAGCCGGTGCAACGCCCGTCTTCGTTGATGCCGACCCCATCTCTTACACCATTGACCCTGCAAAGATTGAAGCCGCGATTACCGAGCGCACGCGCGCCATCATGCCCGTGCATCTTTACGGGCAGGCCGCAGACCTGGACGCCATCTCCGAGATTGCAGACCGCCATAACCTGTTTGTCATAGAGGATGCGGCGCAGGCGCACGGCAGCCTCTACAAGGACAGGCGCGTCGGCGCTCTCTCGGCTGCCGGGTGCTTCAGTTTTTATCCGGGCAAGAACTTAGGCGCTTACGGCGAGGGCGGCGCGGTGGTGACAAACGATGCGGAGATTGCGCGCCGCGTGCGCCTGCTTCGTGACCACGGCTCAGAGCAGAAGTACAGGCACGAGATCATCGGCTATAACTTTCGCCTTGAAGGCATACAGGGCGCGGTGCTCAATGTTAAGCTGCGCCACCTCGACCGCTGGAACGACCTGCGCCGCGCTCACGCCGCGCGCTACAATGAACTGCTGTCAGAGAACGGCCTCGTCCTGCCCCGCGAGATGCCTTACGCGCGTCACATCTATCACCTCTACGTCGTGCAAACCGACGAGCGTGCTGCTCTCCAAAAGAGACTGAGCGAGGCGGGCGTGCAGACGGGGATTCATTACCCCGTCCCCATACACCTGCAACCGGCCTATGCTTCGCTCGGCTACAAGGCCGGTGACTTTCCTGAATCTGAAAAACAGGCCCAGCGAGTGCTGTCGCTGCCGATGTTTCCCGAATTGACGGACGAGCAAATTGAGAAAGTGGCGGAAGCCATCAGTTATTCCGTTAGCAAATTATGAGCGCAACAACCATCGGTGTCATCGGCTGCGGCTATTGGGGGCCGAACCTGCTGCGCAATTTTGCGGAGAACGAGGCGGCGCAACTGCGCTGGATGTGTGACCTGGATGAGAGGCGGCTGGAATCGTTGGGCCGCCGTTATCCTTCCGTCCAGACGACGCGCGATTACAAGCGCCTGCTGGCGGATAAAAACTTGGGGGCGGTCGTCATCGCCACACCCGTCGCCACGCATTACAACTTCGCGCGAGAAGCTCTCCTTGCGGGCAAGCACGTGCTCATTGAAAAGCCTTTCACGGCGAGCGTCCGCGAGGCAGAAGAGTTAATCGAGTTGGCGGAGCGCCAGCGCCTCGTCCTGATGGTGGATCACACGTTTATCTACACGGGCGCGGTGCGCAAGATTAAGGAGATTGTTGAGAGCGGCGAGCTTGGCGATTTACTTTACTTCGATTCCACCCGCATCAACCTCGGACTCTTCCAGCACGACATCAACGTCGTCTGGGACTTAGCGCCGCACGACCTCTCGATTATGGATTACATCCTGGGTCGCGAGCCTGTTGCCCTGACGGCCACGGGCAGTTGCCACATCGAGCAAGGAATAGAGAATATAGCTTACGTGATGCTCAAGTTTACGGACGAGTTCATCGCGCACTTTCATTTCAACTGGCTTTCGCCCGTCAAGATTCGCCGCACGCTCATCGCCGGAAGCCGCAAGATGGTCGTCTATGACGACATCGAGCCAACAGAAAAGATACGCGTCTACGATAGCGGCGTGACGACCAACCGAAGCGCCGACGAAGTAGATCGTGAGGATGCTTACAAAACCCTCGTCAGTTACCGGACGGGCGACGTGTGGGTTCCCAAGCTCGATTCGACCGAAGCGCTCCGCTACGTCTGCGAGGAATTTCTGGAGGCAATCAGAAACAATCGGCCTCCGCTGACAGACGGCGCGGCGGGCCTGCGCGTCGTTCGCCTGCTCGAAGCCGCACAAGCATCAATCAATCAGGGCGGTCGTTTGATAGAGATGTAAAGGCGTCAGTTCGACGGAAGTCGTAAGACGATGTTAGACAGCGCCCCAGCGCACCTTGCCTGTGTTGGGCGTCTCTTTTGCGGCGTGTGCGGCCTGTTCGGCCTGGGCCAATTCCATGTCGTGCTCGACCATTAGCCGCACTAGTTCCTTAAAACTCACCTTCGGCTCCCACCCAAGTTTTTGTCGAGCCTTGCTGGCATCACCAAGGAGCAGGTCGACTTCGGTCGGGCGATAATAGCGCGGGTCAATGTCTACGTGCTCCTTCCAGTCTATATCGAGGAGGCCGAACGCTTCGTTGAGAAAGTCCCTGACCGAGTGTGTCTCGCCCGTAGCGATGACATAATCGTCCGGTTCATCTGCCTGCATCATCAACCACATCGCTTCGACGTAATCGCCCGCGTAGCCCCAATCGCGCCGCGCGTCGAGATTGCCCAGGTAGAGCTTATCCTGAAGACCGAGCTTGATGCGCGTGGCGGCGCGTGTGATTTTGCGCGAGACGAAGGTTTCGCCGCGACGCTCTGATTCGTGATTGAACAGAATGCCGTTGCAGGCGAAGAGGTCGTAAGACTCACGGTAGTTGACGGTGATGTAGTAGGCGTAAGCCTTGGCGCAGCCGTAAGGCGAGCGTGGGTAGAAGGGCGTGCGCTCGGTCTGCGGCGTCTCCAGGACTTTGCCGAAAAGCTCTGACGACGAAGCCTGGTAGAATTTCGGACGAATGCCCGTCTCGCGTATCGCTTCGAGGATACGAACAGTTCCAAGGCCGGTCACTTCCGCCGTATATTCCGGCACGTCGAAGCTGACGCGGACGTGGCTTTGCGCGCCTAGATTGTAAATCTCGTCAGGCTGGGTCTGGCGCAGGACTGTATTGAGCGAACTGGAATCGTTGAGGTCGCCGTAGACAAGCCGCAGGCGCGTGTCCGGCTCATGCGGGTCTTGATAGAGATGGTCTATGCGGTCTGTGTTGAAGGACGACGAGCGACGGATGATGCCGTAAACTTCGTAATTCTTCTTGAGCAGCAGTTCCGTCAGGAAAGAGCCGTCCTGCCCGGTGATGCCGGTAATCAGTGCGCGTTTGGTCATAGACAGTCAAAGATTCCTATACAGTTAAATTTCGCGACGCTTCCGAACCGCTTAACATAAACGAGATGACAGGCTTCGGGCAAGCAGCCAACCTGTGGGGAAGCGCCGCGCGGGAAATTGACAGCCGGGCGAAATAGAACGATATTCAACATTTCTCGAACTGTTGCTCTCTGGCTCTTCCGAAAAGATAGATGCAGGACAATCCCTTTTTCTCCGTCGTTATTCCGACCTACAACCGGGCGCACCTCATCCGTAAGACCATCGAATCGGTACTTGCGCAGGAAGACACGGATTTTGAAATCATAGTCGTTGACGATGGCAGCCGCGATAACACGGAAGAGGTCGTGCGCGCTATCGCGGACAAACGAGTTACCTATTACAAAAAGGAGAACGCCGAGCGCGCGGCGGCGCGTAATTACGGCGCACAGCGCGCAAGCGGGCGCTACATTAACTTCTTTGATTCCGACGACCTGCTTTATCCCAATCACCTGCGGGTCGCGCGCCGCCTTATCGAAGAGAAGAACGAGCCGGAAATCTTTCATCTGGGCTTTGAGATGCAGGACGTGGAGGGGCGTCTGCTCTATCGTGTTGATTCGTTCAAAGGGAGTTTGAACGAGCAACTACCGCGCGGCAATCTCTTGAGTTGCAACGGCGTCTTTCTACGCAGGGACGTGGCGCTTCGGTTTCCCTTCAACGAAGACCGAAAGCTTTCAGCCTCCGAAGATTGGGAGCTATGGCTGCGGCTCGCCAGTCGCTACGAGATTCACTATTCAAACGAGGTGACATCCATCATCGTCAATCACGACGAGCGGAGCGTGCTCGGCAGTCAGGAAGCGGCTCTTTTGAATCGCAAAGATTTGACGCTCAAGTATCTTTTCGAGGACGAAGCTTTTGTTGAAAAATATGGGCGACGCAAACGAATCATCGAAAACGAGTTTCTGTCTTACATCGCGCTGCATCTGGCGCTCTCCGGTGCGCCGCGCCGCGCCTGCAAATACCTGAAGGATTCCGTCATCGTGCTGCCGTCTTCCGTCTTCCGGCGTAGATTCTTAGCGGTCGTCAAGCACGTCATTTTAAACTCGCGGAAAAGTATAATATAGTGTCAATTCAACTTTTTTGCTCGATCCTGTCAAATCCTAATCTAAACCGAAACGTAGGAAGCGATTAATAAAGGGCAGCGAGCCTGTGGTGTGAATTGCCGAGCGAGACGAAGAGTATGCAGAACGTAACGGAAGAGTTTCCCTACAAGCGTGTGGTGGTGACGGGCGGCGCTGGCTTTCTTGGGCGCATCCTCGTCCAGCGATTGCGCGACATGCCGCAGATGGAAGTGTTCGTCCCGCGCAGCCGTGATTACGATTTAACGAAAGCCGAGGCGATTGTGCGCCTGCTCGAAGACGCACAGCCGGAGATGGTCATTCATCTGGCGGCGGTCGTCGGCGGCATCGGCGCGAATCAAAAAAACCCCGGTCGCTTCTTCTACGAAAACCTGATGATGGGAACGCAGCTTATAGAGCAATCGAGGCTCATGGGCGTGCGTAAGTTTGTCGCTTTAGGGACGGTCTGCGCGTATCCGAAATTCACGCCCGTGCCCTTCAAGGAAGACGACCTCTGGAACGGTTACCCGGAAGAGACCAACGCACCTTATGGCCTGGCGAAAAAGATGATGCTCGTGCAGGCGCAGAGCTACCGCGAGCAGTATGGCTTCAACACGATTTTCCTGCTCCCTGCGAATCTCTACGGCGAGGGCGACAATTTTGACCTTGAGACATCACACGTCATCCCCGCCCTGATTCGCAAATGCGTCGAGGCCGAACGCACTGGCGCTTCCTACATCGAAGCGTGGGGTTCGGGCGGCGTCTCGCGCGAGTTTTTGTACGTCGAAGATTGCGCCGATGGCATCATTCGCGCGGCGCGTGATTATGATGAAAGCGACCCGGTTAACTTAGGCAACGGGCGCGAAGTAATGATACGCGATCTGGTGGAAATGATTGTCAGGCTGACGAATTTCAAAGGCGAGATTCGCTGGCAACCGAGCCGCCCAGACGGACAGCCACGTCGCCAACTGGATGTGACGCGCGCCTTCGAAAAGTTTGGCTTTCGCGCCCAGACCTCGCTCGAAGACGGCCTGCAACGGACAATCGAGTGGTACAAATCAACGATGAACGCGGAACGATGAACGATGAGTGAACGACCGGTGCTTTTCAGTTCGTCATTCATCGTTCATCGTTCCGCGTTCATCGTTATTTATTATGAAGCTGAGCATCGTCACACCCTCGTTTAATCAGGGAGAATTTCTTGAGCAGACTATCTTGTCCGTGCTCAATCAGAATTATGAGCAGTTGGAATACATCGTCATTGACGGCGGCAGCACGGACGAGAGCGTCGAGATTATACGCCGCTACGAAGACCGCCTCGCTTACTGGGTGAGCGAGAAGGATCGCGGGCAGGTTCACGCTATCAACAAAGGTTTGGAGCGTGCGACGGGTGACATCGTCGCTTATCTCAACAGCGACGACCTTTATCTGCCGGGAGCTTTCGCTGCGGTCGTCGAACATTTTAGTGAAAACCCGGAGTGCGAGTGGCTGTGCGGCGATACGATGATGTTCGGCGAGAAGGGCCATCGCACGGAGTTAATCAGGTCGGAAGTTCCAAAGTCTGCGGCGCATTGTCTCTCCTGGGCCTATCTAGCGCCGCAGCCGGGCATGTTCTGGAAGCGAGAGCTTGTGCAGCCTCGCGGCTTTGACGAAAAGTGGAACTACGTTTTCGACCATGAACTGTACGTGCGCCTGTTGCTGGCCGGATACAGGTGCGAGCATCTTCCTGTGCCCGTGGCCGCTTACCGCCTGCATGGAACGAGCAAGACGGTGGCCGAGCCGGATCGCTTCGATAAAGAGTTTGACCTGATTGCAGATATTTACGAGGGCCAGTTGAAAGGCGCTGGAAGACGCTGGTGTGCGGCCACGAGTAGTTTGCGTCGCTCGTATTTCGCCAGTCAGGGAGGCCGCGTTAAAGAGGGCGGACGCTGGCTCTTGAAAGCATTCGTCACGCATCCCGAAAGCATCTGCCGGAGACCCTTCTGGGGCTGCACGCGCCAGCTTTTGCGGAGCAGCTTTACCAGCCTCAGCCGCGACAGTCGTAGTTAAGTGCGCGCCCAAGAATTAAACACAGAGAGATAGAGGAAAGGGTGAAGTAGGAACGATGAACGATGAACTATTAAGAGCAAGCCTTTCATTCATCGTTCTTCGTTCATAGTTCATCGTTTCTTCTCTGAGGTCTAACGTTGAAACAAGCGCCCGCGCGCACTCTGTACATTTGTTACTTCGGTTTGCGAGAGCCTTTGGTTCAGACGCAAGTGCTGCCTTATTTGCGTGAACTAATCGCGGGCGGAATCGAAGTTTACCTGCTGACCTTCGAGCCGCAGCTTTCCGAGCGTTGGACGGGCGACGAACTGGAATCTGCCCGCGCGCAGTTGGCCGCAGAGGGCATTCGCTGGTTTCAACTCGCGTATCACAAGCGACCGTCGCTGCCCGCTACGCTCTATGATATTTCCGCCGGAGCACGATTGGCGGCGCGCCTCGTTCGCAGAGAGAAGATTGATGTGATTCATGCGCGCAGCCATGTGGCCGCGATGATGGGCGCGCGGGCAAAGCGCAGAAGCGGCGCGCAGTTGATCTTTGATATTCGCGGTTTTATGCCCGAAGAATATGTTGATGCTGGCGTGTGGCCCGCAGGTGGTTACCTGTATCGTCTGGCGAAGGCCGGTGAACGCAAACTGTTGCGCGCCGCAGACGGATTCGTCGTGCTAACGGAGCGGGCGCGGCGCATTTTGTTTCCCGAAAGCGAGACGGGCGCAAAGCCAGCGCGCCCGGTCGAAGTCATTCCCTGCTGCGTTGACACGAAGCGCTTTCGTGCAGCAGACGCTCTTTCCAGAGAAGAGGTGCAAGAGAGTTTGAATGTTTCGGGGCGGCGCGTGTTCGTTTACGTCGGCGCGCTTGGCGGCTGGTATCTGACAGAAGAGATGGCGGATTTTCTATCAATCGCTCACCAACAGGACGAAAGCGCGTTTTCGCTGATACTGACGCAGAGCGAGCCTTTGATGATTGCCGGGCAACTACGCCAGCGCGGCGTCCACGAGCAGGATTATCTCATCACGAGGGCCGCGCCAGCGGAGATTCCGCGTTACCTGAAGGCGGCGGACGTTGGTCTCTCTTTCATCAAGCCTTGCTATTCCAAGCTGTCGTCTTCGCCAACCAAAATCGCTGAGTATCTGGCGAGCGGACTGCCCGTTATCTGCAACGGCGGAATCGGCGACCTGGACGAACAGATAGCGACCGACAGAGTCGGGATTATTATTCGCGAATTCAATCACGGCGCGTACGGGCAGGCGTTGACGGCGCTGGAAGAGTTAAGACAAGACGAACGGCTTGCGGAGCGATGCATGGAAAGCGCTCGCCGCCGCTTTGATCTCGAACAAGTCGGAGGCGAGCGCTATCGCAGACTGTATCGCAACCTGTTAAGGCCGCGTGGTCAAGAACCAAGCGAAGACCTCAGTAAAGTGATGAGAGAGCCGTAATCATAGTAGAATCTTTTTACAGAGAATCTGGCGAGAGAGTGCAAAAGGGGAGTTCTCAAAATTTATCGGTCAAAGCGAGGTGACGCGGTGGAAATCAGTTCTCTCTTGTTTGCCCTCGGCTTGTTCGTGGCGGGAATCTGGCTCATCCGTATCACCGGCGGCGACTTTAAAGAGAAAACGATGCGAACGCAGACGATACCGGACGTGCAGCGTCACAGCCCTCATGCGACGCCGCACGTTTCTTCGGACGCGGGCGGCGTTGCCGTCAGCGGCGCGCGGCATCCGTCGCCGATGCAGAATGATTCGGCGTTTGCTCCAACGGCTGGCGTCGAGAGGGTTGGGCCAATCGACCGTTTGCAGGACTTGAATGCTGCGGTCGTCCGCGAAACGTTTGAGAGATTTACACAAGAGATTGGGCGAACACGCTGACCGAAGGTTGGCGGCCCGCGAAGGACATCTTGATTACAGAGAACCCGCCCCCCTGTCAGCGCTCAGCATGAAGGTTTTAGCTCTAGCCTCATATCCTGTCGAAGCAGCGGCTACCCGTTATCGTCTCGCGCAGTTTGTCGAACCGCTGGCCGAACGCGGCATAGACGTAAGCGTGCGCCCGTTTTTGGATTCCCGCCTTTTTGCCGCTTTGTACAAGCGTGACCAATTGCCTCGCGTGGCGCTCGGAGTGGCGGGCGCTGCGCTCCGCCGTCTGAATGATGTGCTGGCGGCGCGCAACGCAGACATCCTGCTGGTGCAGCGTGAAGCGATGCTCTTTGGCCCGCCCGTCATCGAGTGGCTCTCGACGCGTTTGGGCAAGTGTCCGATGGTTCTTGATTTGGACGATGCAACGTATGTCTCCTATACTAGCCCGACGTATGGACGCATCGGCAGTTGGCTGAAATGGTTCAGTAAAACCGATGAACTCATTGGCCGGGCGCAAGTCGTGACGTGCGGCAATCGTTCTATCGCAGAGTATGTGTTGAGCAAGGGGGGGCACGCACGAATTATCCCGACGGTCGTGGATACGGAGCGCTTTCGTCCGCGCGAAAAGGCGGCGGACAAAGGCCCGGTGGTGCTGGGTTGGATCGGCACGCATTCGACTTTTCCCTATCTGGAGTCCATTTTTCCGGCGTTGCAGAGACTGGCGCGCACGCACTCGTTCAAGCTCAAGGTCGTCGGGGCGGGACGCTCCGAGATAACCTTGCCCGGCGTCTTGGTGGAAAGCCTGGACTGGAACTTAGAGCGCGAGATTGAGGATTTTCAGTCGTTCGACATCGGACTCTACCCGATTGACGCCACACTGTACGCGGATAAATGGGCGGCTGGAAAGTCCGGCTTTAAGGCGATTCAGTATATGGCAATTGGCATCCCTTACGTCGCCACGCCCGTCGGAGCTTCAGCCGAAATCGGCGAGCCGAATGTTACGCATTTCGCGGCCTCGACCGAGGATGAATGGCACGCGCGGCTTGAGTTGTTATTGACGGACGAAGAGCGGCGCAAGCGTATGGGCGAGGCCGGACGCAGCCACGCCTTGCAGCACTACACCGTGCCGCAACAAGCAGACAAACTGGCCTCCGCTTTACGCGAAGCAGCAGGCCGGGGCTAGACAGCGGAGACGCGGTGACGCGGTGATAAAGCAAAAGTATGACGACGTATGGAAGTGGAAGCGCAGAGAACAGTGAAGGATGATACAGGGACGGCGCAAGCGGCTGTTAATCACCGCGTCACCGCGTCTCCGCACGCCAGCGTCTCAACTCAAACGCGTCGCCGCGTCTCTTCACGCTTCCGTTTGGCGCTGCTCGCGTTGGTGGCGCTGCTGCCGTCGTTTCTCAAGCGCCCCTGCTATCGTCTCTTTTTTCGTTACCGCATCGGCAAGCGTGTCCACATCGGTTTGAGCATTATAGACGCGGGCGAGTGTGTGATTGACGACGACGTGCGGATAGGCCATTTCAACGTCGTCATCGGCGTCGGGCGTTTGAGCATCGGCGACCATGTTCGCATCGGGCATTTGAATATCCTGCGCGGCGGCGATGAAATTCGCTTGGGTCGCTACTCAGAGATTATACGTTTGAACGAAATCAACTCTATCTTAGAGCCGGATGTCGTCAACCCGGTCGAGCCGCGCTTTCTGCTCGGCGAGGGCAGCGTCGTCACGGCGAGCCACAAGATAGACTTTACGGATCGCGTCGAGATTGGGCGGCGCACTATCTTAGGCGGGCGCAACTCGTCGCTCTGGACGCATAACCGGCAGCGCACGCGCCCCATCGAAATCGGGTCGTTCACCTACATCGGCTCGGAGATTCGCGTCGCCCCCGGCGGCTCGATTCCGTCGCGCTGCATCGTCGGCATCGGCGCTGTCATCACAGGTCGCTTGACCGGAGAGAACTACCTGATCGGCGGCGTCCCCGCGAAACCGATTAAAGAATTGAGCGAGGAAGACCAATTTTTAATCGAATACAAGACGCGCCCCGATTTGCCCGACGACGTTTGACAATCAGGAGTCAGAAGTCAGGAGTCAGGAGTCAGAATAATCGGCTGAAACCGCTGTTATTTGATTTTCTTTTCTTCTGACTCCTGACTTCTGGATTCTGACTTCTGTAGTTATGAACAGTATCCTTGTTTTTTTAGCGCTTGTGCTGTGCGCCGGAATCGCCATCTTCGTGCCTGTCTTCGGCGCGTCGGCGGTCGTTCTGTGCGTCGTGCTGGCGACGATTGCCGGGTTTGTCATCAGCCGCGCGAAAGAGGATGGACAGTTTCTGTTGCGTATCTTCGTCGGCGCGCTGCTGGTGCGAATGCTGGTGGGGACGCTGATCTTCGCTTTCAATCTACAGGAATTCTTCGGCGGCGACGCCCTGACCTACGACTTTCTGGGCAGCTCGTTATTGAAATACTGGCAGGGCGAAAAGTTTTACTGGATTTATGTTCAAAGGTATTTAGGCACGGGCACGGGGGGCGCTGGTGGTTGGGGCATGCTGTATCTGGTTGGCGGCGTCTATGCCGTGCTGGGCCGGAATATGCTGGCCGTGCAGTTTGTCAACGCCGTTTTGGGCGCCGCCACTGCGCCGCTCATCTACCTGTGCGCCAAGCAGATTTTCGCACACCAAAGGGTGGCGCGGGTGGCGGGCCTGCTCGTAGCTTTTTTTCCGTCCCTGGTGTTGTGGTCGGCGCAAGGGTTGAAGGATGGGCCAATCGTCTTCCTGCTCTCTTTTTCGATGTTCGTCACGTTGAAGCTGGGGGAAAAGTTAAACATCAAGTACATCTTGTTGCTGGCCTGCTCGCTGTTCGCGTTGCTCAGTTTACGCTTCTATATTTTTTACATGGTGGTGGCGGCCATCGCCGGGGCTTTCGTGATTGGGATGCGCGGGGCATCGGCGCGCAGTTTCGTACGCCAGTTTGTCGTCATCGTCGTTCTCGGTCTGTCGCTGACCTATCTGGGCGTGACGCGCTACGCGAGCAGCCAGTTTGAGACTTTCACCAACCTTGAGCGTGTCCAGCTCAGCCGCGCCGATCTGGCAACTTCCGCCAAGTCGGGCTTTGCCCGCGACGTGGACGTGTCCACGACATCGGGTGCGATTACGGCCATCCCCGTCGGCTTCGTCTACCTGATGCTCGCGCCCTTTCCGTGGCAACTGGCCTCCTTGCGCCAGAGCATCACGCTGCCGGAGATGCTTGTCTGGTGGGCCTCGGTTCCGCTGCTGGCACTGGGGCTTTGGTATTCGGTTAAATTCCGTTTGCGGCAGATTTCCCCGATTCTGCTTTTCACGACTATGCTGACGCTCGCCTACTCAATTTTTCAGGGCAACGTCGGCACGGCCTATCGCCAGCGCGCTCAAATTCTCGTCTTCTATTTTATCTTTGTGGCCGTCGGATTCGCGATGGTGAAAGAGCGCAGGGAAGACCGCCAGCGACAACGTGCAGCGGAGAAAGAGCGTACGGCGCGACGCCCGCGCGTGCATCGCCCGGAACCGTATTCATGGAAGCACGAGCCTCAAGAGAAGGATGAGAGCGAAGCTCAGGACGGAAGCAAAGAGGAGTCGAGCAAAGAGTAAGCGACCGAACGCTTCGGTTTTGCCCTCGAAGATTTAAGATGTGTGGCATTGTCGGCATTGTCCGCAACGAGAATAATCAGGTGGATGAGCAGTTGCTCGCGCGTATGTGCGAGGCGATTCGCCATCGCGGGCCGGATGAAGACGGCTTTTATCGCAAAGATTCGGTGGGCCTTGCGATGCGCCGCCTCGCAATCATTGACCTCAAGGGCGGGCAGCAGCCGATTCACAACGAATCACGGACGGCTTGGATTGTCTTCAATGGCGAAATCTACAATTACCGCGAACTGCGTGCGGAATTAGAAAAACTGGGCCATCGCTTTTACACAGACTGCGATACGGAAGTCATCGTCCACGCCTACGACCGCTACGGCGCGGAATGTCCGAAATATCTGCGCGGCATGTTCGCCTTCGCCATCTGGGACGAGGCGCGGCAGGAGCTATTGCTGGCACGCGACCGCGTCGGTAAAAAGCCGCTGCTCTATGCGAGGCTCAACAATCAATTAATCTTCGGCTCGGAATTCAGCGCCCTTCTGCTCCACCCCGACATCAGCCGCGAGATAGACACTTCGGCGCTTCACTACTATCTCTCCTTCATGTGCGTGCCAGCGCCCCTGACGGCTTACAAGGCCATCCGAAAGCTTGAGCCGGGACACACGCTGCGCTATCGCCCGCGCGATGGCGAAGTCCGCATCGAGCGCTACTGGCAGCCGGACTTTTCCAGGAAACTGAAGATTAGCGAAGAAGAAGCTGGCGAGCGTGCTGTCGAGACTCTACGCGAGGCGGTGCGCGTGCGCTTGATGTCGGAAGTCCCTCTGGGCGCGTTTCTCTCCGGCGGCATTGATTCAAGCGCAGTCGTCGCCCTGATGAGCGAGCAATCATCAGACCCCGTCAAGACCTTCTCCATCGGTTTTGAGGAACAGGATTTTTCGGAGTTGCATCACGCGCGGCGCGTCGCCGAACACATCGGCGCAGAGCATCACGAATTTATCGTCCGGCCCGATGCGATGGAAGTCTTGCCAACGCTCGTCGAGCATTACGGCGAGCCTTACGCCGACTCAAGTGCTATCCCGACTTACTACGTTTCGCGCGAGACGCGCAAGCACGTGACCGTTGCCTTAAACGGCGACGGGGGCGACGAATGTTTCGCGGGCTACGAGCGCTACGCAGCGATGCAACTCGCCGAGCATTATCATAAAGTGCCAAGTGCCTTGCGCCAGTCCGTCATCGGCAGGGCCGTAGAGATGTTGCCCGCTCCGGCCAACAATCGGACGCGCGTGGGCCGCGTCAAGCGTTTCATGCGCGCCGCTGCCCTGCCGAAAGTCGAGCGCTACCTGCGCTGGGTCAGCGTCTTCGATAAAGACGCGCAGGCTGACCTTTACTCCGAAGGCTTTCGCCGCGAAACGGCCCAGATGGATGCCGCCAGCTTTCTACAGCCCTGGTTTGCGCGGGCCAACGGCGCAGGCATTGTTGACGCGACGCTGCTCGCGGATACGATGACTTATTTGCCAAACGATTTGCTGGTCAAGGTTGACATCGCCAGCATGGCCGTCTCTTTGGAAGCGCGCTCGCCTTTTCTAGATCATCATGTGATAGAGTTTGCGGCGAGCTTGCCCGAAAAATACAAACTGCGCGGATTGACAACCAAGTATCTGCTCAAGCGCGTGCTCAAGCAGTTATTGCCCGCAGAAAATCTGGAACGGCGCAAGATGGGTTTCGGTGTTCCCATCGGCCACTGGTTTAGAAACGAGATGCAGGGTTTCTTGCGCGAAACCTTGCTTTCTGAGAAAGCGACAAAGCGCGGCCTCTTCGATGCTGCGGCAGTCGTGCGCCTCGTCGAACAGCACACGCGCGGCGAGAGAAACCACGAGCATCAACTCTGGACGCTCCTGATGCTCGAATTATGGTTTCAGCGTTTTATTGATTAACGTCCGGGATAATTTACCAATCGGGAGAATTGCACTTGAACGAGTTTACAGGAGAGAAGATTCTGATTGTCGGCGGCGCGGGCTTCGTCGGCAGCAATCTGTCGAAGAAGATTTTAGAAGCGGAGCCGCGAGAGGTCGTCATAGTTGATAATCTGCTCTCGGCTGAGCGGGCCAATGTTCCAGACCATCCGGCGGTAACGTTTATCGAAGGCTCGATTACGGACGATACCGTTCTTCAGCAGTTGACGAACGACTTCGACTACGTCTTTCATCTGGCGACTTATCACGGCAACCAAAGCTCTATGCACGATCCGCTGGCGGATCACGAAAACAACACGCTGACCACGCTCAAGCTCTACGAGCGGATTAAGGATTTCGATAAAATCAAGCGGGTCGTTTATTCATCGGCTGGCTGCACTGTCGCCGAAAAGACTTATGATGAAGCGCAGGCTACAGAAGAGGATGCGCCCGTCTCGCTCTACCTGGACAGCCCCTACCAGATTTCCAAAATCATCGGCGAGCTTTACTCTAACTATTACTTTCAGCAGCACCGCTTGCCTGTGGTCAAAGCGCGTTTCCAGAACGTCTACGGGCCGGGAGAAATCCTGGGCGCAGGCCGCTGGCGCGGCACGCCCGCAACGGTCTGGCGCAACGTGACGCCGACCTTCGTCTATCGCGGATTGAAAGAGATGCCGCTGACGGTGGAGAATCAGGGGATAGCGACGCGCGATTTCATCTTCGTCGAAGACATCGTGCGCGGGTTGATGCTCTGCGCGACTAGGGGAGCGCCCGGCGAGGTTTATAATCTGGCGAGCGGCAATGAAACTTCGATTGGAGAATTGGCGAGACTCGTTAATGAGCAGACCCGCAATCCGACGCCGATTGAATACCTGCCGCCGCGCCCTTGGGATCATTCCGGCAAGCGCTTTGGCAGCACAGAGAAATCGAAAAAAGAGTTGGGATTCGAGCCGCAAATCAGTCTCAACGAAGGACTGGCGAAGACAATCGAGTGGACGAAACGAAATCTAAATTTGATTGATGCCTGCATCCTAAAGCACAGAGAGCACATGGCCGCTCTTGACGGCGGCGCGCAGCAGGTTGAGAGAAAATCTCAAACACAGAAGGTTTAGGCAGACACCTCTTCACGCGCATTGCGGCCAATCGTTTTGTTCCGCATCAAGAGTAAGTAAACCAAAAATGGCGAATTCAAGTGCCCTGAAAAAGTTAATCCCAAGGCCGTTTAAAACGCTGGTGCGCTCCGTTTTGGATAGAATACCCCTGACCGTCGAAGCACGCCCGCTCAGGCGCGATCTACCTGCCGGAACGGGGCGCTTCTATTATCAACAGCAACACGTTAACTTTGACATTGCCCCCAATGATCTGGTGATTGATATTGGCAGCGGCGGCGACCCGTTTCCTTACGCGACGCATCTGGTAGACCGCTTTCTTGAACCGACAGAGCACCGCTATGGCCCGCTCGTCAAACACGATAAGCCGCTCATCGCAGCCGACGTTCATCATCTGCCTTTTCGTGATAAAGCCTTCGACTTCGTTTATTGCGCGCACATTCTGGAACACGTTGACGACCCCATTAAAGCCTGCGCGGAGATTATGCGAATCGGCAAGCGCGGTTATCTGGAAACGCCGACGATGGGTGAGGATATGTTGTTCGCCTTCACACAACACATACACAAATGGCACGTCGTCGCGTGTGCCCGCTCGCTCTGCTTTTTCGAATACTCTGTGCGACAGTCAGAAGGCATCAGGTCAAACGCCTGGGCCGACGTGATTGATAGCCGCCGTTACCATCCTCTGCAAGATGCTTTCTACAAGAATCAGGACATCTTCAAGGTTATGTTTACGTGGGAAGAGAGCTTCACGGTCTTTGTGTTTCGCGTGGACGGAACGATTGAAAGCTTGAATGCTGAAACTCTGAAGCGCGATGCTGCGCCGTTTGCGCTCGCTCATGCAGACCGTTAAGGCAGTGAGATTTCCGAGAAGAGGATTGAGCAGTTTTCGATGCAGGGCTTGGGCCAATTCAAGCGAGCAATCCTGAGCGTCCCCGCGCTTCGCAGGCTGCATCGCGCCCGCCGCGTGCGGCAACTGCGAGCGCAGATGCAGGCCACGCGCCCCTTAAACGTTGTACTGGGGGCGGGGACAACCGACTATAAAGGATGGTTCGGAACACATCTTGAGACGCTCGACATTACCTCGCCGCGCGATTGGCGTAATCTCTTCGCGCCCGAATCCATTGACCGCCTGCTCACAGAGCACGTCCTTGAGCATCTCTCGGAAGAAGAGTGCAGAATTGCCGTTGCGGAGTGTTACCGTTATTTGAAGCGTGGCGGGCTACTGCGCATCGCCGTCCCAGATGGATACCGGCGCGACGCGGCCTACGTGGCCGAAGCCAGCCCGCCGAAGGACGGACACAAGGTGCTCTTCACGGTGGACACGCTCGTCCCGCTTTTGGAAAGCGTCGGCTTTCGAGCGACGCCCTTGGAGTATTTCGATGCGGAGGAAAAGTTTCACGCCGAAGAGTGGGACGAATCGGACGGCTTCATCAAGCGCTCCGTCCGTTTTGACACGCAGGAAGATTTCAAGCGCGGCGAACTTTTTTACACGTCGCTGATTGTTGATGCCAGGAAGATTTGAGTTTTAATTATGTGCGGAATTACTGGCCTTGCCAGTCGAAGCGTAATTTCAGAAGCCGAGCTTGATGCCGTCGGGAGAGTCAACGAAAGCCTCTTTCATCGCGGGCCGGATGGCGACGGCCAATATCGCTCGGCTCACGTCGCGCTCAGTATGCGCCGCCTCAGCATCATAGACCTCACGGGCGGCTGGCAACCCCTCTACAACGAAGACCGCTCTCTCGTGCTCATCGCCAACGGAGAAATCTACAACTACGTCGAACTGCGTCGGCAGATGGAGGCCAGGGGGCATCGCTTCCAGACGGGCAGCGATTGCGAAACTATCATCCATCTTTATCAGGAGTTCGGACTCGATTGCGTCCAACACTTGCGTGGCATGTTCGCCTTCGCGCTCTGGGACTTGCGCAGAAAGCGGCTGCTCTTGGCCCGCGACCGAATGGGCGAAAAACCGCTTTACATTTACGAGCGCGAGGGACAGTTGCTGTTCGCCTCCGAGATGAAGTCGCTCCTTCGTTCCGGCATCGTTCCGTTTGAGCTTGACCCTGCGGCCATAGACCTCTACTTCCATTACCAGTATGTGCCCGAACCTCTGACGCCGCTCAAGAATGTTCGAAAGCTCGACGCCGCACATCTCTTAACAGTTGAAATTGACCCTTGGCGTGTGGAAGAAAAATGCTACTGGCGAATGGAAGACGCGCCGCCGCTCGACGGCGACCCAGCCGAACTGATTCGCAGTGAGCTAGAGACGACGAGCGAGATTATCATTCGCTCGGACGTGCCGGTCGGCGTCGCGCTCAGCGCCGGTCTGGATTCGAGCGCGATTGCGGCCCTTGCGGCGCGCAAGTATCCGGGCACGATGCACGCCTTCAGCGTCGGCTATCCCGGCCAGCCCCACAACGACGAGCGTGCCGGGGCGCGTCTGCTGGCCGATCATCTGAAAATGCCTTTTCACGAAGTCGAGTTGGAACAGGACGCGATGGTCGAGTTTTTCCCCGAACTCGTTTACTGGCGCGACGACCCCATCGCAGACATTTCAGGCTATGGCTACTACGCCGTCTCGAAATTAGCGCGCGAGCACAACGTCCCTGTCGTCTTGCAGGGACAGGGCGGCGACGAGTTGTTCTGGGGATACGGTTGGGTACAGCAGGCCGCGCAGCAGTCGAGCAAAAAAATCTCGCTGAAGGAGAAGGGCCTGCGCGCCCTGCCCGAATATCTTGATTTCCGTCTGCCTAAGGATTTTTCTCGCCCAGCTATTTCTCAGTGGGTGCGCACCTCCGGCGGACTGCTGCCCGGCTGGCAACAGTTTCAGGATCACCGCACGACCCCGGCTGACCAGATGGTCTTCTACGACCTCTCAGCGGATTTTCGTCAAGCATCCAGAGAAGCGCGTAGACTCTACGGTGCACGCTTCGCACGCGAACTCGGCGAGACGAAGGTGGCGGAGCTTTTCACCTTTCCGCAGCCTTGGCCGGACGTAAACGTCACGCTGACGCGTCTCATCTGTGACACCTACCTGCGCGAGAACGGCATCGCGCAGGGCGACCGACTGAGCATGGCATCATCTATTGAACTGCGTTTGCCGCTGGTGGATTATAAATTGGTCGAGACTGTCATCGGTCTGCGTAAAGCGCAGCCGGACGTGGGCCAATCGGCGAAGGCCTGGTTCAAGGCTGCGCTTTCCGACGTGTTGCCGGAGTGGGTCATCAATCGCCCCAAACGCGGATTTGCGCCGCCGACGCTTCAGTGGCATCGAGCGCTCTTTGCCGCCTACGGCGATTCTCTGCGCGACGGGCAACTGGTTCAATTAGGCGTCCTCAGCCCCGAAAGCGGCGAGCAGTTATCAAGAGGAACATTCCCGCACGAAGCCTCAACGCCGCTCTCATTCAAGGCGCTCGTGCTGGAACAGTGGTGCCGTCGTCTGTCGGCGGTCGCTTTGATGAGTTGAAATCAACACGGGAGTTCACCGCTTCTTGCGCCTGCAAAAAATCAGCAGCTACTATCTGGCCTATCTCAAGCGCTTCTACACGGAGCGCCCTAAGCTTGCCGCCGAGCCTTATAGTGTGCAGCACGCCGCGCTGATGAACGATTACATCGGCATCTCTAATTTCTGGACTGAGGCGCTGGGCCAACTAGGCTATGAGACTGACGAGATTATCGCCAACGCCGAAGCGTTGCAAAAGCGCTGGGCCAACGAAAATGGTGCGACCTTCGATGAAGACAACTGGTTATTGGAAATCGTCAGGGCGCAGGTCAAAGCCTTTCGGCCCGAAGTTTTGATCGTTGCCGACTACGTAACTTTCAGCGCCGATTTTATTCGCCGTCTTCGTGCTGAATGTTCTTCCATTCGCCTCGTCATAGGCTGGTGCAGCGCTCCTTACAAGGATGCTTCCGTCTTTCACGGCTACGACCTGATTCTCTCCTGTATTCCAGAGATGGTCGCGCATTTCCGCCAGATGGGCCATCGCTGTTTTCATCTCAATCATGCTTTCGCGCCCGTCATCTTAGAGAAGATAGACACGCGTGCCGAAGCCAGCATCGCTTTCTCTTTTCTCGGCTCTATCGTCAAGCGAGACGATTATCACAACGAGCGTGAACGCCTGCTGCTGGCATTAATTCAAAAAACTCCGCTGGAAATCTGGTCTGACATCTCTCAACTTTCGCTCACCGAGCGAAGCGGCGCTGTGGCCCGGCAGGTGGCTTATGATGCCGTGCAGATAGCGCGTCGTGTCGGCGTTCCGCAAGTGCTCTTGAAAGGCGTGCCGTTTGTGCAGAGGGTGGCGGGCTGGGAGACGCGACCCGGCCAACCTGAAGAAGTGGATGAGCGCATCGTGCGGCGGGCGCATCCGCCGGTTTTCGGCCTCCAAATGTACCAGCAGCTACAGCAGAGCAAGGTGACGCTCAACACGCACATAGACATCTCTCCGCGCTGCGCTTCAAACATGCGCCTCTACGAAGCGACGGGCGTCGGCGCTTGTCTGTTGACCGATTGGAAAGAGAATTTAGGCGAACTGTTCGAGCCGGAAACAGAGGTTGTTAGCTATCGCAGCACAGAGGAGTGTATAGAGAAAGCGCGTTACCTGCTCGAACATGAAGATGAGAGAAAAGCTATCGCTGCGGCAGGGCAACGCCGCACCTTGCGCGACCACACCTACGCGCACAGGGCCGAACAAATTTCCGCTTTTATACATGAGTATTTCAATCAGGGTCGCGGGTAGAAAATTAATCCATTGGGAACCATCAGCATGACGAAGTTACTGAACCTCGGTTGTGGCCCGCGTTTTTCCAGCGACCCTGCCTGGACTAACGTTGACTTTCATTCCAACAGCCCTCACGTCATCGCGCACGACCTCAGTCGCGGTATCCCGTTTCCGGACGCAACCTTCGATGCCGTCTATCACTCGCACGTGCTCGAACATTTTTCGCCGCAAGATGGCGCTCGTTTTATCGCAGAGTGTTGGCGCGCGCTCAAGCCGGGTGGCATTCTGCGCGTCGCCGTGCCTGACCTTGAGCAAATCTGTCGTCTGTATCTGGCGGCATTGGAGGGCGCTCGCGCCGGAGACGAAAGCTCGCGCAATCGCTATGACTGGCTTAAGCTTGAGATGTATGACCAAAGCGTGAGAACAAATACGGGCGGAGCGATGGCCGAGTATCTTCGACAGGCAAGTGTGCCCGAACAGGAGTTTATCATTAGCCGTGCGGGAAACGTCGCGCGTGAATTGATGGGTGAGACAAGCGAGGCACAGGCTGACAGCGACGCGCAGGCTGACGCAACCCAAGCCACTTCCGCGCAAAATTTGAAAGGCAGACTGAACAAGTCGCGTCGCGCGCCTCAGCGTATCGGTCGTTTTATCAGCACGCTCTTGATGAGCAAACGTGATCGAGAGGCGCTGGCGTTGGGCCAATTCAGGATGAGCGGAGAAATTCATCAGTGGATGTATGACGACTATTCGCTGCGTGTAGTGCTGGAGGAAGCAAACTTCAAAGAGGTGCGCCGCTGCCGGGCGTCCGAATCACGGATTCCGCGCTGGAACGATTACCGGCTTGATGTAGATGCGGACGGTTTTGAACATGCACCCTCCTCGCTCTACATGGAAGGTATCAAAGCCTGATGAGGATTCTGCATTTCGCGACGCACGATACGGCTGGCGGCGCGGCCAAAGCGAGCTATCGTCTTCATTCGGCTTTGCGCGAGGCGGGCCACTCTTCGCGCATGATTGTCCGCGTCAAAGACTCAGACGATGCGGACGTTTTGCAGGTCACGACACGTCCCTTGCTCTCCGGCTACAGGCGAGTGCGCCGTCGCATAGCGGCCTCTCGCGGGCGGCTGCCGCAATCAAAATTCAACTTTGACGTTCGACCGGAAATTGATACACGGCAGCTTTTCAGCCACGAGCGCGGCACAATTGACGTCATCTGCCTTCACTGGATTACGGAGCTTCTGACGACCAGCCTTATCAATCAGCTCTACGAACATTATCGTTGCCCGCTGGTCTGGACGCTCGTGGATCAGGAAGCTGTGACGGGCGGCTGTCACTACTCGCTCGGCTGCGATGGCTTCACTAAGATGTGCGGCCATTGCCCGCAACTCAATTCTTCGCGCGAGCGCGACCGCTCGCGGCTGGTGTGGAATAGAAAATCGAAATATCTGAAAAGCTTGCCGATTGTCTTCGTCGCTCCTACCAGTTGGGTGAGCCGAAAGGTGCGCGAGAGTTCGCTCTTTTCTCAGCACCGCATCGAGTCAATCCCTCTGCCGATTGATGCTAGCTTGTTTCGCCCCTTCGAGCAGCGCGTCGCCCGCGATTTGCTGCATGTGCCGGCAGACAAAAAGGTGATTTTTTTCGGAGCGACTTATCTGGAAGAAGCCCGCAAGGGGATGGCTTATCTGGTTGAGGCTTTGCAGCAACTACGCGCTCTGACCGATGATACGGGCGACGGCTTGCGCGCGGATGACATCTTTCTTCTCGTCGCCGGAAGCAACGGCCAGAAGATACTCGACATGCTACCGTTTGCGGGCCGTGCGACAGGCCAGTTGCAGGATGAATTGTTGCTGGCGCTTGCCTATCAATCGGCGGACGTGTTCGTGTGCCCTTCCGTTGAGGATGCCGGGCCGATGATGATTCCCGAAGCGATGATGTGCGGCACGCCCGTTGTCGCATTCAACGCGGGCGGCGCGCCGGATTTAGTTGAAACGATGAAAACCGGCTATCTGGCGAATGACAGAGACAGCGGTGACTTTGCGAATGGGATGCGTGCTCTGCTGTCGCTTGATTGCCTGTCAGAGATGCGCCTGGCGGCGCGCACGGCAGCCGCGCGCGCGCACACGCCCGCTCTGGTCGCAGAGCGCTACACACGTTTATATTCTTCCCTGAGAGAATCTTGAGATGAGACGCCCGCCTCTGTGCAGAATTCTGGAATGGGATACAGCCTTTTTCGGCGTGCGAATCGGCAGAATCGAACCGGAGCGCATCAGCACGGATGACATCAAGCGGGTTTTGGAGTGGTGCAGAGAAGAGCAGGTACAATGTCTCTACTTTTTGTGCGCGCCTGATGACGACCAGACCGTTAAAATCGCTGAGGCGCACGGCTTTCACCTTGTCGATATTAGAGTGGATTTGTCAAAACAAATTTCACCGGGCGGCGAGCTTAGCCAACTACAGCCGGGGGCTTTCGCCGTTCATCCGTATCGCAAGGAGGATTGGCCCATCCTGCAACGGATTGCCGAGACATCTTATACGGACACGCGCTTCTTTTACGACGAACATTTCACGCGCGAACAGGCTGCGGCGCTCTATCGCGAATGGCTCAGGAAAAGTTGTGATGAGTTTGCCGATGCGCTCCTTGTGGCGCAAAATCAGGAGAACGTCGCCAGCGGATTTATTACCTGCCACGTGGATTCGCCGCAAGCGGGTCGAATCGGATTAGTCGGGGTCAGCGATGAAGCAAGGGGCGCGGGCGTCGGCCAGTTGCTTGTCCGCGCGGCGCTCAGTTATTTCGCAGAACGCGGCGTCAGCGAGGTCGGCGTCGTCACGCAGGGACGCAATCTGGCAGCCCAACGGCTCTATCAAAAGTGCGGCTTTCGCTCTCGCTCGCTACACCTGTGGTATCATAAATGGTTCACGGATTCCGATGACTAAAGAGATAAATATTCCTTTTAATCGTCCCGGCGTTGAGGGGAATGAGCACGCGTATATGGCCGAGGCTTTAGCCAGCGGTCATATCTCCGGCGACGGCGCATTCACACGACGTTGCCATCAATTGCTGGAGGAATCCTTAGGCGTCAACAAAGCGCTGCTCACCACCTCCTGCACTCACGCGCTGGAAATGACGGCGCTCCTGCTAGACATTCAACCCGGCGACGAAGTGATTATTCCCTCCTTCACCTTTGTCTCGACCGTTAACGCTTTTGTCCTGCGCGGCGCGCGGCCCGTCTTCGTAGACGTTCGCCCCGACACTCTTAATCTTGACGAGATGCAATTAGAGCGAGCCATCACGCCGCGCACGCGAGCCGTCGTCGTCGTGCATTATGCTGGCGTCGGCTGCGAGATGGATTCCATTCTTGAGATTGCAAACAGGCACAACGTCGTCGTCATCGAAGACAACGCGCACGGGCTTTTCGGGAAATATCGTGGACGCTTTCTAGGTACGTTTGGCGTTATGGCAACGCAAAGCTTCCATGAAACGAAAAACTTTTCCTGCGGCGAAGGCGGCGCGCTGCTCATTAACGACGCTCGCCTGACGGAGCGCGCAGAGATTATCCGCGAGAAAGGCACTGACCGCAGCCGCTTCTTTCGCGGGCAGGTTGATAAATACACCTGGGTGGATGTCGGTTCGAGCTATTTGCCCTCGGAATTGTTGTCAGCGTTTCTCCTGGCCCAGCTAGAGAGGCGGGAAAGAATCCAGAACAAGCGACAGCAAATCTGGGAGTTGTATGACCAGGCTCTACGATTCTGGGCGGAAGAAAATCATGTCGCACTTCCCTTCGTGCCGGAACATTGCGAGCAGGCGTATCACATGTACTACATGCTTTTGCCGTCTCTGAAGGCGCGGCAGGCGTTCATCGCTCATCTTAAGGAGCAAGGCATCATGAGCGTCTTTCATTATCTGCCGCTGCACATTTCGGCGATGGGCGAGCGCTTCGGCGGACGCGCAGGGGATTGCCCTGTGACGGAAGACATCAGTGATCGCTTAGTCAGGCTTCCGTTTTTCAACAGCCTGACGCCGGACGACCAACAGCGGGTGATAGAAGCGACGCTCAGTTTCAGTGTTTGAGTTAATGCGTTTGGCTTTTGAAAGCAGTAGATTGAAACTTCCAATCAGAGAGAGAGCGCGCGAATAGTTAAGATATGATGAGACGCCTTATCGGTTCACTGACCAATAGCCTCGGCTATGAGATTAGAAGAAAGCAGGGGCTACACGGAAGAGGCTATGCCGCTCTCGGTTATGATCTGGAAGAAGAGGCGTATGAAAATATCTCGAAGATACGCTCGCATACGATGTGCAGTTACGAGCGACTCGTCACCTTGTATCAACAGGTTGTCTTTTGTGAGAGAGCAGGAATTAGTGGGGACTTCGTTGAATGCGGTACATGGAAGGGCGGAATCGTCGGCCTGATGGCGCTTGGTAATCTGCGGCACGGACGTGCGCGCAGGCATCTTCATCTTTTTGATTCCTTCGAGGGAGTGCCCGAACCCGATGAGGCTTTCGATGGCAGTCTCGCGGTCGAGGAAGCGCGCAGCGTTGGCGGTGGCACAAGCGGTAAACTCAGGGCGCTGCCTTTGTCTGTCGGAACGCTGGAAGTGAACAAAGAATTGCTGGAACAGGCAATCGGCTACGACCCGCAATATCTGCATTACCACAAGGGTTGGTTTCAGGAAACGCTGCCGAGCGAAGCCGAAGAGGTAGGGCAGATTGCCATTCTCAGGCTCGACGGCGATTGGTACGCCTCGACGAAAGTTTGCTTAGACTATCTATATGACAAAGTTGTCAGCGGCGGCTTCGTTATTATTGATGACTACGGAAACTACGAGGGCTGTAAAAAGGCCGTCGAAGAGTTTATGCAGGAGCGGCAAATCAAGGCTTACCTGAATCACATAGATTACACCGGAAGGTATTGGATTAAGCCTTGATTGATATGTTGAAGTCAGCCAGTGAGATTTTGAAGTTTCAATCGCAGCGTTGTTGTTAATTTAGACTGTCTGCGTTTTCTTGTTCATGCAACCAGAGCCTATAAAGACAGACACTCTGACCGGAACTGTTAAAGGGCCGGGAGAGTTGCCGTATGAATATCTCTTTATCACGGCGGACAACCACCGGACACGCATCGGCGAGTTTGTTTATTACATCGCCAGCGATGGCGAGGAAGACCGACACATCCTCGGCACTATCACGTCGCGCCGACTCGTGCGTAATCTGCCGGACGCTTTTCTCTCCGACCCGCAGACTCCGCCGGCGGTCGTCTCCGCCCTCATCGGCCTGAGCACCGAGTGCGGCGAGCTTTACGAGATTACGGTTGAGACCATCGGCTACTTCAGCCGCGCGCTCGGAGATTTCGTCAACCCGCGCATTCCGCCCAATCCCGGCGACCCCGTTTTTCTCGCTTCATCGGAAACCTTGGCGGGCGTGCTCAGCCCGCGCAGGATGGGCGACGTTGGCTCGGCCCACATCGGAAGCCTTTTGACTAGAAACGCGGGCGAAGTGCCCGTCGTGCTTTCAATCAAGGATGTCGTCTCAACGCACCTCGCCATCCTCGCTTCGACCGGCGCGGGCAAGAGTTATACGGCGGGCGTGCTCGTCGAAGAATTGATGCTGCCATACAATCGCGCGTCCGTGCTCATCGTAGACCCACACGGCGAATACGATACGCTCAGCACGATTTCCAGCGACGCTACGTTTCATGGCGCGGACGGCTATCAACCCGAAGTCAAAATCTTCACGCACGACCGTATCAAGGTGCGCGTCTCGACCCTGACCGAGGCCGACATCAAGTATCTGCTGCCCGAAGGCACGTCCGACAAGATGCTGCATTATTTGTCGCAGGCTTATAGAAAACTGACGGCGGGTGAGCGTGGCGAGCGGGGCTTGTGGGGTTATCAGGATTTGCGCGACATGGTGACGGCAGAGAAGTATGGCGAGGACGACGGGCGCGGCTCTGGCGGCAACGTCGGCTCGATTGATGCGCTGCTCTGGCGGCTGGACAATCGCTTTGACCGCCCCGATTCCATCTTCTCCGACACAGACCACATCCCGCTCAACGAACTGTTTCAGCCCGGTCGCTGCACTGTCCTGCAACTTTCCGACATCGAGCAAAACGAGCAGCAGGTGGTCGTCGCCACGCTGCTCAGGCGCGTCAACAAGGCGCGCGTCTCGACCGTCCGGCAGGAAGCAGCACCGACGAGCGACCATTACCTGCCCTATCCCGTTTTCACCTTGCTCGAAGAAGCGCATCGCTTCGCGCCCGCCGGGCAGACGGTCGTCTCGACAAACATTCTGAAGCAGATACTTTCCGAAGGGCGCAAGTTCGGCGTCGGCATAGGGCTGATTACACAGCGCCCCGGCAAGTTAGACCAGGACGTGCTCTCGCAGTGCATGACGCAGATCATCATGCGTATCGTCAACCCGATTGACCAGGATACGGTCGCCAAATCGGTCGAGGGCGCTGGCCGTCAACTCCTGGACGAGCTTCCCGCACTAACAAAAGGACAGGCCGTCATCTCCGGCGTCGGCGTCAACACGCCCGTCATGTGCCGCGTGCGACCGCGCATCACGCGCCACGGCGGCGAGACCTTCGACGCTCCTGCCGAGTGGGCCAAGTGGCATAGCGGCGAAGAACAGGAAAAACGCACGCAGGACAACGCCGTCCTCATCAAGCCCGCATCCGGTAAGAAAGTCGAAAAGCTGCGCGGCATTCAGATTTGACGGCGACGCTTTAACTCGCAGTGATAATCATTTCCTGATAGATGATTGCTTTGCGGTCGCGAATGCGCGTTAGTAAATGAGCTATTCCATGTTCGCTGTAATAAATTTCCAAGCCCGGAGCTAAAAGATGTCTCATTCGTTTCCTGAACCTTCGCCAATCCTTTTCTTCGAGACCGTTAACGCTTACCAGCGCTCGGCAGCAATTAGGGCAGCCATTGAGTTGGATGTTTTTACGCACATCGGCGCGGGCAAAAGCACCGCCAGCGAAGTGGCCGAAGCCAGCGAATCAACTGAACGCGGGCTTCGTATCCTGTGCGACTCTCTGACGGTCATGGGTTTTCTGACCAAGCAGGACGGACGCTATCAATTAACGCAGGATTCGGCTGTCTTTCTGGACAGGCGTTCGCCCGCCTTCATCGGTGGAGCAATAGAGTTTCTGCTATCGCCGATGCTGGTTGAAAGCTTCGAGCATTTGACGGAGGCGGTGCGCAAAGGGGGAACGGCGTTGCCCGAAGCAGGCTCGATTGCGCCGGAGCATCCGGTCTGGGTGCGCTTCGCACGCGCGATGGCACCGATGATGACGATGCCCTCTCAATTGATGGCGCAACTCATCGCTCAGCAGATGCCTGAGCGCAAGTTGAAGGTGCTCGACATCGCCGCCGGTCATGGCATGTTCGGCATCGCCGTCGCACGGCAGTTGCCGGAGGCCGAGATAACCGCGCTCGATTGGCCCAACGTGCTTGAGGTCGCGCAAGCGAACGCCGAGCAGGCAGGAGTCGGCGAGCGTTATCATCTACTTCCCGGCAGCGCCTTCGAGGTTGACTACGGCAGCGATTACGACTTGATTCTGCTGACAAACTTTCTGCACCACTTTGACCCGCAGACCTGCGAGCAACTGCTCCGACGTGTTCACGCGGCGCTCTCCCGTAATGGCAAGGCCGTGACGTTGGAATTTATACCCAACGAAGACCGCGTCTCGCCTCCCGGCTCGGCCATGTTCAGCCTGGTCATGCTCGGCTCGACGCCGCATGGCGATGCTTACACCTTCTCGGAATTGGAGCGCATGTTCGCTACGGCAGGCTTTACGCGCAGCATGTTTCATCCGCTGCCGCCCAGTTTCCCGCAGCAAATCGTAGTGTCGGATAAATAGCAGACGATGAACGAGGAATGATGAAGCAGGAACGCTGCAACGATGGATGAAAGACCGGCTCTTAATAGTTTATCCTTCAGCGTTCCTACTTCATCATTACTGAAAACCATCACGCACGGTGTATAATTCGCTCACCCCGGTCTCTCCCGCTTCGGTTATCACAAAAGGCTAGACAATGAAGATTTTTGGAACATTGTTCTTAATCATTGTGTTTGTTGTTGTCTCAATGGCCCAGACCTCAACGGGTGCGAATAATCCTTCCGACCTGCAGGTCGTCAAGATAAGTTGGAAAAGGGATACGCGCCCGGCACGCGAGGCTTACCCGAAGGATGAGAAACGCCTCGAAGAGAAACTCCCGGACGTAACCGAGAAGCGTACTAAGCGGTCTTCACGCCCAGACCGCAAAGAGCAGACCACTGTTTACGACAGAGCGAGCCGCGCCAGCCAGGAGGTTGAAGACCTCTGGCCTGAGAACGTGCCTCTAGTCGACGGCTATCTTTATCAGATGACGGTCAGGAATACGGGACGCAAGGAGATCAAGGCTGTCCACTGGCAGTATATCTTCACGGATTCACTCGACCCGAACATCGTCACGCGTCATCAATTTCAGAGCCGTGCGAAAATTTCTCCCGGCAAAGAAATCAAGCTCAGCAGATTTGCCGTCACCCCACCGTCTCAGGTCGTTAACGCCAAGGCCATTGAAATCGACCTGAAGCAGCAATATTCGGAGCAGGTGTTGATAACGCGGATTGAATACGCGGACGGCTCTGCCTGGGAGCATTCCGACAGATAGCAGTAGAGCCGTCGAGCGAGACAGCGCGGCCTCTTCCTGCGCGCGGTTGCTTTTCTTCGCCGCGATGCTAAGATAAACAATCTAGTTCCACCAATCAGCCGACCGGAAACGGCGGCATGAATCGTCCCCTTTAACTTGTAATCGAGCGCGCCCGTGTGTTCAGGCTTGCGCGCTTTGCTGACGAGGATCGAAAATGGCTGTTGAGAATAGAGCGCAGGCCGGGCAGGACACGTCGGTGATTGTTGACCTGCTCATCAACCGACACGACGAAATCATCAACCTCTGGATTAAAGACCGTCTGGAATCGGGCGAGTTTCGCGACGAATTGATTCCGAAAAAAGAGTTGCGGCAGCAATCGCAGCAGATTATAGATTTGCTGGCGCGCTCGATTAAGGATTCCGACGGCGGGGATTTCGACGCAGCGGCTTACGACGAATTGCGCGTTTTCCTCAACGAGATTTCACGCAATCGCGCCATCAAGGGCTACACGCCGCTGGAAAACGCCACCTACATTCTCTCGCTGCGCAACACAATCCTGCCGCTGCTCGCCGAAGAACTCGAAGGCAAGTCTGAACTGATGCTGAGCGAGATGAACTATTTCACGAGTCTGCTGGATAAGCTCGGCCTTGTGATGGTCGAAAACTACATCCGCTCGCGCGAAGAGATTATTCGCCAGCAGCGCGAAGACATGATGGAACTCTCAACGCCCGTCATCAAAGTCTGGGACAAGATTCTGACGCTCCCCATCATCGGCACGCTCGATAGCCGCCGCGCGCAGTTAATGATGGAAGCTCTTTTGCAGAAGGTCGTCGAAACCGGATCGACCATCGCCATCCTCGACATCACCGGCGTCAAGATGATGGACACTCTCGTCGCTAACCACTTGATTAAGACCGTCACGGCGGCTCGTTTGATGGGAGCGCGTTGTATTCTGACCGGCGTTTCGCCCGCCATTGCGCAGACGATGGTGCAACTCGGCATAGACCTCTCGCAGATCACTACCCGCTCGCAGATGTCCGACGGCATCAAGCTAGCGCTGGAGATGATCGGGCGCACCGTCATCCCGGCCAAGGCGCTGGCCCAATTGACGAACGGCAACGACCACGCGCCCGCCAATACCTCTACGCTCGCCGCCCACGGGACAAATATTCTCAACGAAAATCAGCGACGAGAAGAATGATAAGGCAGTTTTGAGTTTTCGGTTTTCAGTTTTCAGTAAAGATCAGTTGCTTTCTGCTGAACACTGAAAACTCAAAACTGTAAACTGATTTATTACGGAGTAAAAAAGATGAGCGCAGTGCGCATCCCGATCCTGAAAGTTGGCCGCGTCCTGATTGTCCCGATTCAGGTAGACATGGACGACCAAACCGTCATGCACCTGCAAGAGCGCATCCTTTCGGAGCTTGAGCGCACGGGCGCGCGCGGCGTTCTAATTGACATCTCTTTGTTGGAGATGGTGGATTCTTTTATTGGGCGTATGCTCTCGGACATTGCGGCGATGGCCCGCATCATGGACGCGCGCACGGTCGTCGTCGGCATGCAGCCCGCGGTCGCCATTACGCTCGTCGAGTTGGGTCTGGAACTAAAGGGCGTCGACACGGTGCTGAACGTGGACGAGGGCTTTAAGCTGCTGCGCCGCGAGTTTGATATTTCCGGCGACGAAGACGAAGAGTTTTACGGGGAGAACACAGCGTTTGGAAAGCAGGTCGCTCGCTCTTGATAACGAGCACGACATCGCCGTCGCGCGCAACGAAGTCCGGCAGTTGGCCTCCGCTCTCGGCTTTCGCCTCATTGACCAAACGCGGCTCGCCACCGTCACGTCCGAGTTGGCCCGCAACGTCGTCAAGTATGGCGGAAGCGGTCGCTTGATTGCGCAGCCGACCGCCGCAGGCGATGGGCGCGACGGCCTGCGCCTTATCTTTGAAGACACAGGCCCCGGCATCGCAGACATCGCAGCCGCCATGCGCGACGGTTTTTCCACGGGTCGCGGCCTCGGCAAAGGCTTGCCCGGCTCAAAGCGCATGGTGGATGAATTTCAGATTGAATCAGAAGTCGGGCGCGGCACACGCGTCACGGTCGTCCGCTGGATTACTTAAAGCAGGGGTCAGGAGTCAGGAATCAGAAGCCAGAAGAAAGAAAATCAAATAACAGCGGCTTTCAGCCGATTATTCTGTCTTCTGGATTCTGAATTCTGACTTCTGCTTTTTCATGCGTGAAATCAACTCCATCGAGATCAAGGATGCTGCGCAGGTCGGCGCGGCGCGGCGTGTGATTCATGGCTTTGCCAGCCGCATCGGTTTCGATGAGAACCAACTGGCGGAAATTGACATCGTCGTGCAGGAGATCGGCACCAACGCAGTCTCTTATACGACGAGCGGCGGCTGGCTTCATTTCACCACACCGATTGGCCCAGTGCCCGGCATCGAACTCTTCTACTGGGACACGGGGCCGGGAATTTATAATCTGGATCGGGCGGTGCGCGATGGGGTTTCGACGAGCGGCGGCCTCGGCGCTGGACTTGGCGCAATCCGCCGCCTGATGCACGAGTTTGATGTCTACTCGACGGTGAAAACGACGGAGCGGCTCAGCCTCGCCGAGCAGCGCCGGACAACTCACGGCACTGCGCTGCTCGCGCGCAAGTGGCTCAGTGCAGAGACGGAAACGCCCGAAACAACTCAAGCGCAACGCATCGGCGCATGGAGTCGCCCGCGCCCAAGCGAGACGATGAACGGCGACGCTTACTTCATACGCACGCGCGGCCACTACACGCTCTACGCCATCGTTGATGGTCTGGGCCACGGCAGCGGCGCAAAGGAAGCTTCCGACGTGGCGCTCAGTTCGTTGGACGAGTGGCGCGGCGAGCCTTTGGATCAGGTGATTCAGGCCGCGCACGATGCCCTGCGTGGGACGCGCGGCGCTGTGATGAGCGCGGTCGTCATTGGCGCGGAAGCGCGCAGCTTTCAGTATGCCGGAGTCGGCAACGTCATGGTGCGCGTCTTCGATGCGCCGGAACGCGTGACAGCTCTCCCGACCAACGGCACGCTCGGCGCGCGGCTCGGACAGATTCGCGTCTGGTCGTATCCTTGGGCCGAGGGCGCGACCTGCGTGATGGCGAGCGATGGTGTCAGCGCCGCCTGGGAAATGGACGCTTATCCGGGGCTGCTCAAGCGCAGCCCTCAACTACTTGCAGGCATTCTGATGCGCGATTACGGACGAACCTCCGATGATGCGACGGTGTTGGTGATAAGATAAAACGGAATTCAGGAGTCAGAATTCAGAAAGAAGAGGCTGCAACCACATTCTTCTGATTTTTATTTCTTCTGACTCCTGACTTCTGAATTCTGACTCCTGTAGTTATGAACGATGTGACGGCAACACGGCTCGGCGATATTTACGTGCGCCGCGAGAGCGACATTATCAAGGTGCGCGACCGCGTGCGGCGGCTGGCGCGCGAGATGGGCTTCGACTCCACGACGCAGATTAAGATTACGACGGCTGTTTCGGAAGTGACGCGTAATATTTATGAATACGCCAAGTCGGGCGCGATTTCGCTCATGCTGGCCGAGAGGGGCTTGGATATCGGCTTGCAGTTGACGGCGCGCGATGACGGCCCCGGCATCAACGAAACCACTCTGCGCGCGATTATGCGCGGCAGCTACCAATCAGTTTCCGGCCTCGGCGTCGGGCTTTCTGGAACGCGTAAGCTGATGGATGAGTTTGATATACAGACCGCGCCCGGCGAAGGCACGCGCGTCACCTTCATCAAGTGGATGCCGCGCGCGGCTGCCGAAAACGTCAAAGAGCGAGTCGAAGAGTTGCGCGCATATTTCGGACAGGAGGCCGACGATTCGGCTGTCGAAGAGTTGAAACAGCAGAACCGCGATTTTGTACGCATCCTCTCGGAGTTGGAAGAAAAGCGCGAAGAGCTTGAAGAGCTTAACCGGCAACTCAATCAAAGCAACAAGGAATTAAACGAGGCCAACGCCAAGCTGCGCGAACTGTCCGAGTTGAAGGAAGAATTTCTCGCGCTGACGACGCACGATTTGCGCTCGCCCTTGACGGTCATCAGCGGCGTCATCAGTTTCTTTACTTCAGGCCGCCTCGGTGAACTCTCGCCTGAGCAGAAGAACATGGTCTCCATGATGGAGCGCAACACGCAGAGCTTAATCGAACTGGTCAACGATTTGCTCGACGCCTCCAAGCTCGAATCTGGCACGATGCGTCTCGACATCGCTTCGATTGATTTGCGCGGGCTGCTCGACGAATTGCGTGAGGCGATGGAGCCGCTGGCGCGAGAGAAAGAGATAGTGATGAAAGAGAATCTCGCGGACGCGTTGCCGCCCGTCGAAGCAGACCGCACAAAGCTCCGTCGCATTCTCGTCAATCTGCTCTCCAACGCTTTGAAGTTCACGCCGAAGCACGGTGAGGTTGAAGTCCGAGCCGAGCTTGACGGCGACCACGTTCGTATCGTCGTCGCGGACACGGGCGTCGGCATCGCGCCCGAAGATGTCGAGCGACTTTTCGACAAATACGAGCAGGCACGCAGCCGTGCCACGCGCGGCGAGAAGGGCACTGGCCTCGGTCTTTACATCACCCGTCAACTAGTCGAATTGCATGGCGGCGAGATTAAGGTTAGCTCTGAACTGGGACGCGGCTCGACCTTTTCCTTCACGCTGCCCGTCGCAGACGGCAGCCGAAAGCTTCAGGAGCAGACGTGATGCAGCCGCTCTTATTCGTTTCCCTGCTGGCGCTGCTGTTAACGTTTGCGCCAACGAATCAAGCAAGCACGACGACCTCCTTGCTGCAACGACGCGCGGCTTTTGTTGCCCGACAGAAAGCGTCCGAGCTTGCCGCCATCAAAGCATACTGCGACGGGCTGGATAGATATTTCAGGAGCAACCCAAAAGCCACGCGCTACTACGTTGATGCCTTGCCGGACGAACAAACGAGCGCTTCATCCGAAGTTAAAACGTCTTGGTATGAGGTTAAGAACGAGAATGAGATGCTCGATGCCGAGCGGGCTTATGCTCATCGTTCCATTTCGGTTTTAATAAAGGACGGAAGGATAGTCAGGGCTGAACTTGCAGAGCCTAGAGAGCATAGCCGAACAGCGGACGCTTACTATTTCCGCCAAGATGGGACGCTCGCACGCGTAGCTTCCGGCTTTCAAAGCAATATGATGGCGGCGAACATTTTACGCGAGAGTTACTACAGTCCGACGGGTAAGCTGCTGCGATCGACGGCCCGTTGCTTTCGCATCATTCACACTCCCAATGGAAACAGAGAAAAGCGTGTGACGTGCAGGCTCAGCGAGATGAGTGCGGAGATAGCATCCCATCCGATTCCTGTTTATCAAAAACCCGCAAACCTACCCGGCTACGATGCCTTGAAAAATCGCTGACCGTCTGTGTAGATAATTGAGCACGCTTACAGGTTTACAATCTCACTTATGCACTATCATCTAATCGGAATCTGCGGAACTGCGATGGCCTCTCTGGCCGGAATGCTTCAGGCGCGCGGCCACCACGTCACAGGCTCGGACGAAAATGTCTACCCGCCTATGTCAACGATGCTGGAGAGTCTGGGCATCGTTGTCGCGCAGGGCTACCGACCGGAAAATCTTAACCCAACGCCGGACTGCGTTATCATCGGCAACGCCATTCCGCGTGGCAACCCTGAAGTCGAAGAGGCTCTCAATCGCAAGCTGCTCTATCGCTCGCAGGCCGAGACGGTCAAGGAAGAGTTTATACGCGGAAGACGCTCGCTCGTCGTCGCCGGAACGCACGGCAAGACGACGACGACCAGCATCGCTGCCTGGGTGTTGGATCAGGGCGGGCTGAACCCTACGTTTCTCGTCGGCGGCGTCGTTCAAAACTTCAACCTCAGCTTTCGCGTCACAGACAGCCCCTACGTCATCATCGAGGGCGACGAATACGACACGGCCTACTTTGACAAAGGCCCAAAGTTCATGCACTACCTGCCGGAGACGGCCATCGTCGCCAACATAGAGTTTGACCACGCGGACATCTATGCAGACCTCTCGGCAGTCAAGACAGCCTTTCGTCGCCTGATGAACCTCGTGCCCGGCAATGGACGCCTGATTGCCGGATGGGATAGCCCGAACGTCCGAGAAGTAGTGAGTGAGATGGGCGAGCGGCTCTACACCGGGCTTGAAACCTTCGGCACATCAGAGGACGCACGCTGGCAGGCGCGCGACATAGATTATTCGGGCGAGATGGCACGCTTTCGTGTCTTTCGAGAGGGAAGTGAGTGGGGACAGTTTCAAACGCCTTTGATTGGCGATTTTAATATTCGCAACTGCCTGTCTGTCATCGTCGCGGCTGACGCGTGGGGTCTTGAACGGGCGGCTATACGCGATGCCCTGGCTTCGTTCAAGAGCGTGCGGCGGCGTATGCAGGTGCGTGGAACGGAGCGCGGCGTGACCGTCATTGACGACTTTGCGCATCACCCAACAGCCGTGCGAGAAACGCTGCAAGCGCTCCGCACGAAATACAAAACCTCACGGCTCGTCGCCGTCTTCGAGCCGCGCTCATGGTCTTCGCGCCTTGCTGTCTTTCAGGACGATTACGCGCAAGCCTTCGAGAGTGCCGACTATGTCATCATCGCCAGCGTCTTCGACAGCAGCAAAGCCACAGAGAAGGGACGCGTGCTCGACACCGAACAACTCATCACAGACATCAAAGCACAAGATAAGCCCGCCCTGAGCATCGAAGGCGCGGATGAAATCGTTCGTCTTCTAACGCCCGAACTCCGCTCTGGAGATGTCGTCGCCATCATGTCCAACGGCGGCTTCGGCGGCATCCACGACAAGCTGCTTCAAGCGCTCCGCTAAAAGCAGAATTCAGAATCCAGAATTCAGGAGTCAGAATAAGAGGCTGAAACCCGCTGTTATTTGTTCTGATTTTCTTTTCATTCCGGCTTCTTGATTCTGACTCCTGAATTCTGTTCTGCCTTCACACTTTCACGAAGGTTTTGTAACGCTGGCGAAGTCCTGTGCGAGTAGTAGTTGACTAGCTTCCTCGTTGAAGCTCTAAGGATGGCCCAGCAGTGAAAGATTTTTCGATATTCGAGTATGCCCTCAAGCTCGCGCAATCCGCCCAATGTGAAGATTTGGGCCAGATTTCTTACATTTCACGACGCATCTTTGACGAGCGCGAGACTTTTCGTTTTCGCGCGCAGGTACCGACGCTCGAATACGTTAGCCTCCTGATTGAGAACGCGCTGTTGCTGCATACTAATCGGACGGGTCGCCTCTACGCTGGCTTTGAAAAACTCTCGCGGATGGAAGCGGTCGCCGATCGTTACCTCAGAATCGCAGACCTTTCGGAGCGCGTCTACGTTTTCGGCGAGGCCGACTGGAAACCACCGCGCCATCCGAACATGAAGCTGATAACGTTTCCGCACACCTTCCGGCTCGCGCGCGAGTGGTTTGTTATCGCCAACTCTTCAACTCTGAACGTCGCGCTCGTCGCAATTGACGAGGATGGGTTTGACGTGCCCGTGCTCGAAGAGCGAAAGTTTCGCTCTTTCAAATCGAGCAACCCGAAGATCGTCGCCTCGCTGGCGGCGTTCGCTGAAGAGTTAATTGATTTATCGCTCACCCGTTGAGTCGTCGTGAGAGATGAAGAGGCAAGCAACAAAGCTATCCTTTGCTTGCTTTGAACCGATGTTAATTAACGTCGTGTGAATCCGAGTATTGATGCGGAGTGGGCGGGCGAACGCCTGCGCGTTCATATATCCTGCGGCCTTTCCAACTGACGCCTCTGCCCGTCGTGATTCTAAAGCTTGATTCGAGCAATATCATATAGAGCAGCGCGAGGCCAAGCGGCGTAAACAAAGCATAGGCCAGAGGAATCTTGAATCTTCTATTGAACAAAGCGATGACAAAGACCTGAATCAACCACGCCAGAGCCGATGGAATGAACAATCGCCAAAGCTCCGCGTCTGCTCCCACTGCGAGCGCCAGGGCACACGCTAGGGCAATGATTGGCGGCACGACGCCGACCATGTACATCCCCAAAACACTGCCGACGGCAAAGACCAGTGAATAGTTTGCCCCGGCAAACCAATTCTTAGCATGGCACTCCCACATTTCACGAAAATTTCTATACATGCGCGTGCTCAATAGCTGCGGCGCAAACTCTATGCGAAGGCTTGCGCCCGAACGCTTCAACATTTCCGCGAGACGAAAATCCTCGGCCACTTCATCTTTCAATTTTTCGTAGTCGCCAATGCGTTTCAGCGTATCGCGGCGCAAGAGGAAAAACCCGCCGATGCCGAGCGCACGCGGCGAACGTGGATTGTTGACCCTATACAGCACGGCCACCAGCATAAGCACCCAGGCCCACGCCGGTATCACGATTCGCTCCCAGAACGAACGGCTTTCGAAATACGGGATGAGCGTGAGAGCGTCTGCTTTACTGGAGAGAACGTGGGCCATCGTCGTCCGCAGAGTTGATTCATCAAAAATCATGTCGGCATCAGTCGCTAGCACCCAATCGCCGCGCGCTTCAACGAGCGCTTGCTGCATTGCATGTGGCTTGCCGAGCCATCCGGCGGGAGGCTCCGTCCCTTCGATCAAGCGCAGTCGCGCATCGGTTTTTGCTATCGAGTGCAGAATCGCCCCCGTAGCATCCGTCGAGCGGTCGTTGACCGCTATGACTTCAAAGCGACCGTAATCCTGCGAGAGTATTGAGGCGAGGCATTCCCGTAAGACTCTGTGCTCTTCGTTGCGAACGGGCACGAGGATAGATACCAACGGTACATCAACGGCCTTCAGGCTCGCCTCGCGCGAAGGCGCAAGTGGCTTTTGCCGGGCCAGACCATACAGCGTGAGTGCGACGGTCAGGAGATAGATAAGGACGACGGCCCAGATATAGCTCGTCAGCACAGCCAGCGAGCCTATCTCTAAAGTAAGTAAAGCATGCCTGACCATCGCTGTTTGGATGTTGAATGATTACGGATATGACAGCAGATTCAAACTCGCAATGAACCGATAGTCACGCTGATTCTTCGAGATGAAGGGGGCAGCAAATGCTAGCGCTGTCGCAGCAATCAACGCATCAGCGATGAGCAAGCCGTGACTTAAACGATATTGCCGCAATAAATCAACGGCGACATCTGAAATCTGCCCGGTTAGCTTAAGAAGCTGAAATCGTTGGAGAAATTTCTCAACCTCTTGTAATTCGGTTTTGTTCCGGCAACCGACAAACAACTCCATCTGCGTAACCACGCTCGCTGCCAGAGATGAGTTCCGTTCGATCTCGCGCAAACACGCGACTGCTTCATTTACACCGCGCCCGGCATCGATCAAAATATCAGTATCAACGATGGTCAAATCAGCCACGTTGCTTCATCCATTCACGTTCACGACTGCTGCGAACCCATGCGCTGCTGTCTTGCATATCTTCGCGTTCTCGCCACATGCCGATGAAATTTTCCTGAGCCAGGTCAGTAATTTCAGGCTTTCCAGTCTGTTGAGATTGGTTATATCGCTCACGCAGGAAAGCTATGAACTCGGCAACTTGACGTTGGCCTTCAGGCGGTAACGAAGCTAGCTCGCGCAAAATTTCTTTGTCTGTCATAAAGCCTCTTCCTCCGGCACTTCGATTAGCCTGAGATCGGGAAGGACAATGCCTCCCAGCTTGCTGTTGTTTTCCGTCTCCGGCGCGACTTCGACTTTTGAAGAGAGGACACGCCGCACGCGTTGCGGCAAGAGTAGTGGCGCAACGTCGGCCATCGCTTCGGCCAGTTGCACAACGTCGCCGCCGCCGCGCCAGTGCTGGCGGATAACGGCTGCATCGGTGCGATTCAGGAGGCGCAGGAGCGTCAGCGCTATCAGGTAGGCGTCGTCTATCTGACCGACAAAAGGAATCATGTCCGGGATGAAATCGAGCGGCATGATGGCGTAAACAATTGCTCCGGCGAAGAGAGCTTTTTCGGCGCGCGGCACTCGGCGGTCAGACAGCAGCCGCCCGCACAGGCTAATCATATTCGGCAGAAACATCAGCAGATTCTTCATCCGCCGTTTGGCTTCGAGTTTACGCATCCGTTGGCCCACTCCTCTTTCGTAGACGGTCGGCTTTAAGCATCAGCAATCAGCCTGCCGCAGAAAGCGGCTGAAAGTTGTGCGCTTGAGAAAACAATTTAGCACGCAGCAGTCTGATGTGAAAGCTTGTCCTCCGCCACGGAGTTGGTTAGACTCCGCACACAAAACAATCAAACTTTGTGCCGTCAGTTTTTGAAGCTGACGACTGACTATTGAAAGCTGACAGCTAATCCATCATGAATATTCTCGAACGCTTACGCCGGCGCGCCGCCGCCGACCCGCAGCACATAGTCTTGCCCGAAGGCGACGACCCGCGAACAGTCGTCGCCGCCGCCATGTGCGCGCGAGAACGCATCGCGCGCATCACCTTGCTTGGCAACGAGGATAAGATTCGCGCACAGGCCACGCAGGCTGGCGCGTCGCTTGGCGGGGTTGAAGTGATAGACCATCGCCGCGCCGCAGACTTTGAGAAGATGGCATCCTTTTATCATGAGTTGCGGCGCGCCAAAGGCTTGATGGCAGACGAAGCGCGTGCGGCTGTGGAAGACCCGCTCTACTACGGCAATCTGCTGGTGCGTATGAATCGCGCGGACGGCTCAGTGGCGGGCGCAACCAACACCACGTCTCACACTGTGCGCGCCGCGCTGCACTGCATAGGCGTCCGGCAAGGGTTCAAGCTCGTTTCCAGTTTCTTCGTGATGGTGCTCAGGAACGAGAGCTTCGGCGAGCAGGGCGCGATGATTTATGCGGACTGCGGAGTTGTCATCGAGCCAAACGCAGCAGAGTTGGCAGAGATCGCCATTGCCTCTGCCGAATCTTGTCGCGCCCTGCTGGAAACGCAGCCGCGCGTCGCCATGCTTTCATTCTCGACAAAGGGCAGCGCACGGCATCAACTGATTGATAAGGTAGTTGAAGCGACGAAGACCGTGCGTGCGCGCGCGCCCGAACTTGAGATAGACGGCGAGTTGCAGTTGGATGCAGCGCTTGTTCCGTCTGTGGCCCAATCGAAAGCGCCCGGCTCAAGCGTCGCGGGCCGCGCCAACGTTCTTATTTTTCCAGACTTGCAGTCGGGCAATATCGGTTACAAGTTGACGGAGCGGCTCGCAGGCGCAACCGCCATCGGCCCTATCCTGCAAGGCTTGGACAGACCCGCCAACGATCTTTCGCGCGGGTGCAAAGCTGAAGATATAGTTGACGCCGTGGCGATCACAGCCGTGCAGGCGCAAACGCGCAAGGCCGCGCGCTAAACGTGCGGCAAAGCAACCCGCCGCCGTGCGTAGGCTATCAAACATTTCAGCCATCGGAATGCTCATCTGTGAGGTTTACTCGTGGTATCACGTCGCATCTTTCTGGCGTTGCTGATTTGTGTTGTAACTCTGACGATTACGTCCGTCCAGAGGGCGCAAGAGCCAGCGCCGCGTCTCAACCCGACCCAGCAGCCGGCGCCTACGCCCCAGCAAGAGACCGAGCAGGTCAAGGTTTTTACGGAGGAAGTACGCCTGCCTGTCATCGCCTTTGACGATTACGGACACTTTGACCCGACGCTCGAAATGGACGACCTGCTCGTCCTTGAAGACGGCGAGCCGCAGCAGATCAGGAGCATTCAGCGCATTCCGGCCAACGTCCTGCTGCTCCTGGATACGGGAAACGAAATAACGTTGGCGAAGAGCGTTGACACGACGCGCGCCATAGTCATGCGCTTGCTGGCGAGTTTACGCACAGAGCAGCGCGTGGCAATCGTGCAGTTTAACGAGCGCGTAGAGCTTTTACAGGATTGGACGATTGATAGAGAGCAACTCGCGCACGTGCTCAATACCAAACTCCATTCGGGCAAGCGCTCGCGCCTGTCGGAAGGCGTCCGGATGGCTGCGGAAAAGTTGAAAGACACGCCGATGGGCAGTCGCCACGTCGTCATCATCACGGACGGGGTGGAAACTCCGGGCGGCAAGGTGAGCTATGCAGAGGCCGTCAAGAAGTTGGTCGCCGCGCAGGCCACCGTGCATATCATCAGTTACTCGCAGATGGTGCGGCAGGCGATAGAGAAACGCAACGGTGGAAGCTCTCTTAAGAAAGGCACGGGCGTGGCGCGCGATGCCATTCCGGGCGGCGACCCGACGCTGCCCCCCGGCATGACGCGCAATCCCTCTTACACTCTCGGCTCGATTACATTTGATACAGACCGCGAGATGAAGCGTTGGTACAAAAGATATGCAGAGTCTGCAAAGCAGAGCGAGCAGAGATTGATTTCACTGGCCGGAGAGACTGGCGGGCAGATGCTTGTCCCTATATCAAAGGAAGCGATGTTGGCCCACGGCGAGGAAGTGGCGCGCGACATAGGCGCGCAGCACGTCGTCACCTACAGGCCCAAGCGCCCGCTGGCCGAAGCACGAGCCGGGGAATATCGACGCATCGAGATTGCACCGCGCCGCACCGGCTTGACCTTGCGCACGCGTCGCGGCTACGTCGTCACGCCAACGCGCTAAACTTTAACACCGGATAGATAGTTTAAGGTTTCAAGTTCGAGTAACGAACTTGAAACCTTAAACTATCTATCCGGTGTTCTGTTTCTGACTTGATAATTAACTGGGCAGCGCCGCCAGCCTCGATTCCAGCAAAGCGGCGACGGGATGCGAATGGGACGCATCTCGCTCCTGTTTTTTCACGAGAGAGCGGCGACGAAGTTCGTCCCAATCCTCGCGTGGGACGCGGTGAAAAGCCGCAACCACGTTCGGGTCAAACTGCCGCCCGGCGAATCGCTCCAACTCCTCTGCGGCCTCCTCGTAGGGCCTGCCCGCGCGATACACGCGGTCGCTTATCATCGCATCGAAGGCATCTGCGACGGCGAAGATGCGCGCATTCATGTCAATCTCCTCTGCGCGCAAGCCCAAAGGATAACCCGTGCCATCCCATTTTTCATGATGTTGGCCCACGACGCGCGACGCGCCGCTCAAGAATTCTATCTCGCGCAGGATAGCCTGACCGTGCAGCGGATGCTCGCGCATCCTCACCCATTCTTCGTCTGTCAGCTTCGCTGGCTTGCGCAGGATAGCGTCGGGGACGCCTATCTTTCCGATGTCGTGCAAGAGCGACCCGAATTCCAGCGACATCAGTTGTTCCTTGTCCAAGCCTAATTCGCGTCCGAGCCTGAGGCTGAAGGTGACAACGCGCTCGGAGTGCCCGTGAGTCTCTGCGTCGCGTGTTTCCAGCGCGGCTGTGAGCGCCTTGAGCGTCGAACGGTAAGCGTCTTCGAGGGAATCCAAGGCTTGATTCAATTCATGCGTGCGCTGCTCGACTAACTCTTCCAGATGATTTTCGTAGCGGCGCTTGGCGGCGCGCAAATCGTAGTGCTCAAGCGCACGCTTGACCGCCGCCTCGACCTGCCTCAAATCGAACGGCTTCATAATGTAATCGAACGCGCCGACCCGCAGCGCTTCTATCGCGCTTTCGATGGTTTGCATCCCGCTAATCATGACAACGACCGTCTCCGGTGAGATGTCTGAAACATGCGGAATCATCTCCAGCCCGCTCATGCCGCTCATGGTGATGTCGCTGATGATGAGATGAAAGTAATCGGCGCGAAGCAATTCAAGCGCTTCTTCAGCCGAACTGGCCGAGGCACAGTCGTAATCCTCTGCGAGCAACTCGCACAACACGTTTCTGATTTCAGACTCGTCGTCAACAATCAGCAGGCGCGCTCGTTCATCGTTTATTTTGAGCATAAAACGAACCCCACCGTTAAATTTCTGGGCGACTGAGCAAAGCGTGGGAGAGCTAACAACTTCCCCGAAAGGTTTCAGATTTTAGTGAGGGAACAGAAAGCGGCACAAATGATAAAAGCGGGGCCGCACAACAGGCACAACCATTCTACATAGATTCACCCGGCCTTGCAATCATCCTTTTCAACCGCGACGCGAACACGCGCGATGAGCGATGCAACGCAGGTTGACGCCGCCGCTCGCGCGCCTCTATGATATTTAGACCCCACGGGCCGGAGTGGCGAAATTGGTATACGCACCAGACTCAAAATCTGGCGAGCTTCACTGCTCATGTCGGTTCGAGTCCGACCTCCGGCATTCAAAAATACTATCAATTCCAGCCTATTATTGCTGTACACCGCTCCCGAACGATGGAACTAATCGAACACAAACAACTGGTCAGGCTTGGCTCTATGGCTAATGAGAGCAAGAGCGTAGTTGTGTTGAGCACATCTTTTAATCCGGAGGAAAAATTAGAGTCAGTTCGGCCAGCGCGTTATCAACTATCACCTGACTCTATTAACCTGATTGAAGAATGTGTCAGGACGCTCCGCTTCGGCGGACTGTTTTTTGTTTACGGATTGCCGCATCAATTGGCTTTCTGGGGCGAGCGGCTCTCCAAGTATCAGGACGATAAAGCACAGATGCTTTTCAAGTATTGGATTTCTCTTGACATTGATAAAACCTCAAGAAAAGATACCCTTGAGCCATCAAGTTTAGGGCTTTTGATGTTCTTGAAAAGTAAGTTGGGCAGCAAGTCCCCGACCCCTTTTCACCTGAATACTTCTACTGTTCGTGTCCCTCACGTTTATTGTTCTGCTTGCAACCTGAATGTAAAAGATTGGGGCGGTAAGAAACACTTGATGAATCCAAATGGCACATCTTTGTCGGATGTGTGGCGTGATTTGCCAAAGGTTCAAATTCAGAACAATGCTATTCCCGATCTTGTTTTACAACGAATTTTGTCTTTGACAGAGCAAGACGGAGCAGATTGCATGCACGTTGTGCAAGATAGCCCCGGCGTGTGCGTTGCTCCTTCTCCCTCGTTGGCAAGTGTGGAGCAAACTAATTCTGCTGAAGAATGGAAAGACTTAACCAGCGTTGAACTAAATAGGGTCTATCAGGGTGATTGCGTAACATTTTCCGAGAGACTTGCTGTGCTTTATCCTGATGGCTTATTTGATTTAGCTTTTGCCGACCCGCCCTACAATCTTAAAAAAAATTACGACAAATACGAAGATGCCTTGGCAGAGCAACATTATATTGAGTGGTGTAATCAGTGGCTTGCAGGCATGGCTAAGACGTTAAAGCCCGGTGGCAGTCTATTTGTTTTGAACCTGCCTAAATGGGCAATTCATCATGCCGCTTACCTGAGCCAGCATTTGGAGTTTCGACACTGGATAACCTGGGATGCCCTCTCAGACCCAAGAGGCAAACTAATGCCTGCACATTACGCTTTGCTCTATTACACCAAACCGGGCACGCAACCGACTTTCAATTATTCATCGAAAGAAGAAGACAGAAGCGAGCATATTGTTTCGCCGCCTGACTCTCCGCAATACTGCTTACGTGCCACCTGCCTCAAGAAACGTAAAAAATTAGGTGATGATAAGAAGGTTGAACTCTCTGATGTTTGGTTCGATATACACCGCATTAAACATAAGCGTGACCGCGATGCTCATCCCTGCCAACTTCCCGAAAAACTCATGGAGCGTATTATCCTACTTACTACAAATCGCGGAGACCTCGTATTTGATCCTTTTTGTGGTGCAGGCACGACAGCGTTAGCCGCTACAAAATTAAGCAGAAACTTTATTACTATCGACCTTGATTCTAATTATGTTCGGATAACGGAAGAAAAATTGGCAGCCATGAGACAGCATACGAATCTGTTCGGTATCGTAGATTTGCCACGGCAATCTATTAGGAAGGTTAAGGCGGTTGCGTCAAAAAAAGAAATAGAAATATATCTGCAAGGCCTAGCTCAAAAACTAGGCAAAGAGCCATCCGAGCAAGATATTGAGCTTGACAATGAAGAGATGTTGCAAAAGATAGATTTGATTTACCCTTCCAGGCTTGCTGCAATCAAGAAATGTAGAGTGGCCTTAAGAGGGCTTCCTGCAATCTAATTACAAAGATTCAAAACGTCTTATCAAATCTTTAACGATTCAAGGAACTCATTCCTTTGAGCGTCCGGTACATTCACAATATGTTTACGAATTATATTTTTCGAGCGATATATTACTGTAGGCTGAAATAAGGATTGGAACTGTTCAAACGTTTCAATTGGCGGTTTTACATCAAAGTTTTTGGGCCGAAGATTTCCATCCTTCTCTCGATAACTCAGCAAGCCCACTTCATTTAAGCCAATAAACCTGTAGAAGCGGTCAATTTTAATATCTATGATCTCTTGACGTTCATTCGTGAAATTATATTCTATAAATAAAAAGTAGATATTTTCTCCACCGAATTGTTTTATCTTATCAGGCCATGAATTTAACGTTCCTAAATCGTTGTTGCTGTTATTACATGCTACCCACCTCCCAGCCTTATCGTTGTATTCGGAACGATTTCCAGCTTTAACTTCAACTGCAATATCAAAGTGTCTAAATAAAGTCAGATCAGGAAAGTCATTTTTGTTTCTGGCGACGCGATAGGGCTTATTACTCGGCAAAATGGTTCCAGAGGCTGCTGATCTTTTTAATAAATTCTGTCTCTTCCTAGCTGAAATTACTTTTTTATAAATTAATCCTGTGACTGATTTATGAAATATTGAACGGTAATGGTTTTCTTTTAGCAAAAATCCCCCTTCATCTAAGATTGATATTATTTCTGATAATAAGGGAGACTCTATTTTCTTACCAAACGTTTCATAGTCATATCTATTTCGAACAATCTCATTTCTAAGAAACAGAATTAACCTCTCTTTGCAATCAATCAAATATTGAATAGCTTTGTCCATAGCATTAGTCCTTGAAGAAGTCTCTAATCTTCATGCCAAGAGCTAATGCTAGGCGTTCAATATTCTCTAAAGAAATGTTCCTCTCGCCCCGTTCAACACTGGAAACATAAGTCCGATCCAGATCGGCCTCATGGGCCAGCGCTTCTTGGGTCATCCCTTTAGCTTCCCGCAACTCCCGCAATCGTTTTCCGAAAGTTGCTTTAATATTCGGCATTAAGGAACTGATACTCTTTTGTTGACTTTGAGTCCACGGACTTTAAGTCACATCAAGGCTGTCCGAAAGGAAAAATTTGGGGAACTTCGCAGCGATGCTTGAGCGGCTCTTTTCAATTTTCAAGTGGCTCATTCTCCCAGCGCGGCGTACTTGAAGAGACGGAAGCGGTAGCGTTGTTGCTCGCGGATGTTTGCGGCTACTGCGCCGTGTAGCTGGTCGTCCCACTTCGTGTATTGCTCGATGAAGCGGTCTGCGACAGCCTTGTCGCCCTCGTATTGTACTTCAAGGACTTTGGCGAGCAATTTGCCTACCACGTCGTGATACTTGCCGTAGTTGATGGCGAGCTTTTTGGTTTGCGGGTCGAATTTGAGCAGGCCGTTTTCCAGAAAGAAGTTCCACTGCATGAGTTGCATGGTGTTGTAGGGCTGCTGGCGACGCGGCTTGTTGTTTTGCAGGACGCGATTGATGCCGCTGGCGTAGACGCTTCGCAGTTGTTCGGCGGTGTAGTAGCCCTGCTTGCGTAGCGCTTCGGCGACGAAGAGCGAGACGAGGTCAGCTTTCATCTCTTCGAGGAGGCTGGAATTCTCTTGCAAAGCAGTGTCGAGGTCTTGACCGTTTTTGGTCATGTCGACGCCCAGATAGTGGCCGACTTCGTGCCAGAGCGTGCGGTAGAAATTGCCGTCCGAAGTGAGTTCGTCGCGGTGCGGGGCGGCGACTGCCGCTTGCCAGACGTTGCCCGTCGCCTGAAAAATTTCGGGGTTGCGCATGATGTTTGAGCGCAACAGAATGGTGCGCCCGTAGCGGCGTGCGAGATAGTTTTCATTGGGGAGGATGGTGGCGGTGTTGCCGCCGCGTGCCTGCCCGAAGTCTGCGATGACATCGTAGACGCCGACTGGAATATCTTCCTTCACCTTCTTGTGACGGTCGTAGGGGAGCGAGTCTTCGAGCGCCTGAAGGCCGCGCATAGCCTTACGTAGCTCATCCGTCTCCTGCCGCCGCGTGCTGAGGAGGCTGAAGGCGAAGAAGGTCTTGACGCCGTAAAGCTCATCGTCATAAACCTCGTAAGCTCCGATTTGCGCGTTCAAATTCTTGAAGCGACCCGTTATCCAGGCGGCGTCGCCGGATTCGTAGTCGTTTGACAGCAAATCGCGGCTGCGATTACGCAGGTAGCGAGCGAACTCTTCATCGTCCTTCTCAACGGCGTCGGCGGCTTCGTTCATCAATGCGTGCGCGCGAATCAATTCATCCGCAAATGCTACGGCGTATGGAACGGCGTAGAGAGTTTTAGCGTTACGCCGCGCGAGCAACGTTTCCAGTTCTCTTTGCAGTCCGGGGTGCAGGGTGGAGAGCGCCGGATACTGCCTGAGCTTGCCGAGGTCGCGCCGCAGGTTTTCCGCTGTCGCGCGGCGGACGACCGAGCGCAAATCCAGAATAGAATCTCTCTCGTCAGGGTGGGACGTGATGAATGATTCGACCTCTTCTTTAGTGATGGCCCACGGGTAAAGGTTCTGTCCGGGCGGCGTCATCTCTACGGGCAGGAAAGGCTCGCGCTTATTCTCAAGCGTGACGGCAATCGGCCCTTGAAAGAGGCGATAGAGCGCGAGCAGGTTTTGCGTGGCGGGCGTCGAGCCGCCGCGACGATCGAGTTGCTGAAGAATGTTGTGCGATGAGAGAGCGTGCGCGTGCCGCTGCTGTTCGTAGAGGCTTTGAAAGATTTTGCCGACTTCGAGCAGATGCCCGACGCACGCGCGCTCGCCCGCGCTCAAATGAGAAAGGTCAGGCGACAGTCGCACCGTCTGCGTTTTATCAATTAGCGTCTGGCTCTTCGCCAGCGGCCAATAACCCATAGGCAAGCTGCCTCCGGAAACCTTTCGCGGCGTGGTTTGCGCCATTATGTAGACCGACCCGGCCAGGATTAGTGCGAAGCTCAGCAAACTTTTCATAATTCTCCTCTGCCTGTAAAGTAACCAAAGAGTAAGTTGCTTCATCATAGCACGGTAATAACTTGCTAAAAGGTAGTCAACGCAAAGTGTTTTACACAAACGCCAGCCATCGCACTCGTCAAGCTCTGAAACTCATTCCGCTTCGCTTCGCCTTCGTCTTGCTGCTCTTCTGCTGTGTCGCAGAGCAGGCACAGGCAGCCCCGCAATGGTCAACGAAACTGGATGGGCGCGTTCGCTTTTATCAAACGACGGAACTCGGCGTGATGATTGTGGGTACGGAAAAATCGCTCTACGCGGTGGACGGCGAATCCGGCGACGTGCTGTGGCGACGAAAGAATGCGAGGCTGGATGAAACGGATGTTGCGCCCGTTCCCGGCACAGACTTTTTATTGCTGAGCGTAGAAGACGGCAGCAAGACGCGCATGGAGGCCGTTGATTTGATGACGGGTGAAGCGCTCTGGCGGAGCGACAAGGCGCGCGGCCAGGTAATGCAGATGGCTCTGGATTTGAACGCGAATTTGCTGGCGGTCGTGCTTGTGCGTGATGCGCGCGGGCGTGCACGCGAAGGTTTCAAGCGCCGCCCCGTCATGCACATGTTCGACCTAGCCACAGGCCGTGAGCTTTGGAAGCACGAACTGGAAAGCGAAGTCGAGATGATGCCCTCGCGTTGGAGCGATGACGATGAAGTTTCTTACACGCTCGACAACTATCGCCCGCCCGTCTTCCTAAATGACCGCCTTTACCTTTTCTACGAAGGCATCACATCTTTGGACGCGCGCAGCGGGAAAGAGCGGCAGCGGGAAAAGTTTCGCGTCAACGAAGAGGGCCTGGCCCTGACGGAAGCCGACCCCGTGGCGGACGAAGGTCGTATCTATGTTTCGGGTCGAGGGCGCGTGCGCGCCATCTCGCGCCGTAGCGGCGAAGAGGTTTGGGAGGCAAAGGATTTAGGGTTGACGCCGGAGATGATTCTGACGCGCAACGTGCTCTACGTCCGCACGGGCGGGCAGTTCACGCGCCTGCGCGACGGCGAGACAATCGAGCGCGGGGCTTACGGCGTCAGCGCCATTGACGTTCACAGCGGAAAAGTCCTCTGGCGCTACAAAGGCGCTGACAAAGGCATTACCAACATCGCGCTGCCAGACAATGCAACCATCATCGTCGCCGACCGCGATGACCTCATCATGCTGGACGCCGTGACGGGAAAACGCCGCGCGAAGATTTCTCACGACGTTGAAAGAGCCGCGTTCGTTTTACTGAACGAGCGTGGGGAAGCTGTCGTCGGCGGCAGCAATGAGATAGCGGCTTTCGGTGTGGCGGACGGGCGAGAGGTGTGGCGCGAGCGTCATAATCCGCCAGGGCGTGGGCTGCTGCGGACAATCGTCGCCGTCGCGGCGCGCGCAGCCTCACTCTACTTCCGCTACGGCGGCGCGGCCTCGACAGTCTTTCGCGGCGTTCAACTGATTAGCACCGTACGCAACACTCTGCGCTGGTCTGGGCTGGCAACGCACGTCGCCGTCCCAAGCCTGACCAGCCTCGCAACCAACGCAGCCCGCGAATATGCGCAGGAGCGTTTCGCGCCCTTCGGTGCTCTGGCGAGTTTGAGAGAGCAATCAGGCACATTTCGCCAGCCCCGCTTGCCAAGTGTCTCGCGCTCGGTTGATGTTGACGTTGATGTGCAGGAGCGATTGCTCGACCGTCTCGACCCGGCGCGACAACTTGAACGGCTCTCACGCTTTCTCTGGCGGCGTCGCCGTCTCGCGGCGCTGCGCGGACAGTGGATGTATTTCTACACGGAACTGAAGAGAGGGCGTGGGCTATTGGGCGTCAATGTCAACACCGGCGCTGCTGAGCGCGCTATCAATTTGGGCGACCCGGATGAGCGCTTTGTCAGCGACGAAGCAGCGAATCTGCTCTACGTCGCGCAGGATAATCGCCTGCTCGCCTACGCTCTCAACGGACGCGAGTAAGCGTTTTCAACGAAGCCTAATCGTCATTCTCTTTGCGACGGCGTACTAGCTCTTGAAAGCGCGCGGCGTCTTCAATCATGCGCAGGTTGTTGAATAAGACGTAGGCCGATTTCGCACCCGTCAGCATCTCAAGCAGTTCTTCCAACTCGTCGTCCTCGTAGACGTGCCGCCAGCCTTTGCGCCCGTGCAGGCGAAAGTAGCAAAACTCAGGAGTCACAGTGCGCGCCGTGAAGGGGTCTACGACGTGAACCAGTTCAAGCTCCGAGCACAATTGCCGCAGCACGTCTGTGGGCCAATCGCCGCGCGGCTCCCAGAGAAACTGTAGGCCGCCTCTTTCAACTTTCTTGAAGAATTGACGCATCCGAGACAGGTTCTCGACGGTTGGCCCAAAGCTCGCCGGACATTGAAACAGTACGCGGCGAGCGTCGAGGGCCTTCGCGCAATCGAGCGTCGTCGCCCACGCGTCTCTGACAATCGAGCTTAAACGGAATGAACCGCACTCCGCGCGTTCCGCTTCGGACAACTGCCGCTTGAGACGCTTGTAGGTCGGGCTGCGCGCTTCGTGTGTGATGAGTTGCCAAGCTTTCAAGGTGAACTCGAAGCGGGACGGCACTTCTGCGCGCCAGCGTTCCAGAGTCTTTATTTGCGGAGGCTGGTAGAAGGTTTGCTGCACTTCGACCACCGGAAAGCGCATCGCGTACTCCGCCTTTTGCATACGCAATCCACAGCAGCCCGCTTTCACCTCTGGCAGTTTGAGTCGTGTCAATTTATTTTCTCACCGAGGATGTTCATGGCGACGTGGCGCGCGAGAGCCATAATCGTCCATGAGGGATTGACGCCGGGCGCGGCTGGGAAGAGGCTGGAATCTGCGACGTAGACGTTCCGTGTTCCGTAGACCCGGTCTCTTGAATCTGTGACGCCACGGCTGGCATCAGCGCCAAATTGATTTCCGCTGCTCGTGTGATCCGAGTAGAGAATCAAATCGTTGTATTTAAACTTCAAGCTCTCTATCTTCTTTAGATCATCCCTTTTCTCAATCAAGGGAGGGCGCAGCAGCGGGCCGACAGATGTCATGAATCGTCCGCCACTGAAACCTCACAAACCTGTGGCCGTCCTTTATTTTTAGCAGTGGCCTCAGTTTTGAAGGAAAGCTTTAGCATATATTTTCGGCAGCGGTTAATCTCGGAAAAATTTTGTCCTGGCTCGAAAACAATCATCCCTATGATTAAGAAAAAACTTGCTGGCGCAGTAGTGCTCGTGTTGCTGATAGCAAGCCTGATGCCTTTTGGCGCGTCGGCGCAAGCGTTGAAACAACAAAGCGCGCGGCACATCATCATCTGCATTGACGGCGTTGGCATCTCGACCATCAACAAGCTGCGCGCAGAGGGACGTTTTCAAATGTTCGCTGCGCCATCTTACATGATTTCGCCCTTCCCTTCGGTGACGAATCCGGCGATGAGCGAAATTCTTGAAGCGGCGGGCGCACGTCCCGTCGCAGGCTATGAAGACAACTATTTCGACGTGGAACAGAATAAGATGCGCGGCGGCATCATCGACCGCTTTCGCGGAGACCGCTTCATACGCGGCACGTTTCGCGAGCTTTTCGATTATCACCCGTCGGCTTTAAAGAGCGGCCTCGGCTACGCAGCGCCGCCTTTCTCTACTTACCTTGAAGCCTTAACTGACCTCATACGCTTGCGGCAGAAAGCGCGCGGTTCACGCCAGCCCGTTTTCTTGGCCTACACGGGCGCGACCGATTCGCTCGCTCATCTCGGCGGCGAATGGTTCTTGAAAAATTTCCTCAAGCACCTGGGCGAGACCGTTAAAGACATCGTTCGTGAGAGCAAAGAACCTGTGACGGTGACGCTCTTTTCCGACCACGGCAATGAGTTTAGAAAATACCGGCGCATGAATCTGAAAGCTTCACTGAGGCGCGCGGGCTTCCGGCTTGAGAAGCGGATTAAAGATGACAGGAGCGTCGTCCTGCCACAGTTCGGGCTAGTAGGCAGCGCGATGCTTTTTACGCGAGAGGCAAACGAACAGCGCCTTGCACAGACGGCGGCGGGTGTCGAAGGAGTGGATTTCGCCGCGTATGAAAAAGAAGGAATCGTCCATGTCTTGAGCCATGACGGCGAAGCGATGATAGAAAAACGCGTTGACCGCTACCGCTATAAATCCGCGAAGGGCGACCCTCTGGATTTGAACGCCGTCGTGCAGAGTTTGGCCGCAGAAAGAAAAGTTGACGCCGATGGCTTTATCGCGGACGCAGATTGGTTTGCCGCGACGCGCGATGGCGTACGTCCTGACGCCGTGCGCCGCGTCTACGAGGGCGCGACGGGCGGCGTCGCCAACCGCGCCAATGTCATCCTGAATCTACGCGATGGTTACTACAACGGAAGTTCCCTGCTCGATTTGTTTACCATCTTGCAGGCAACGCACGGCAACATGGGCCAGGGCCAGAGCTACGGATTTGTGATGAGCAATAGCGGCGCTTTGCCTCCCTACATCCGCGCCGAAGATGTCTGGCAAGCAATCGGCGCACCCCTTTTGACGAAAGCCCGTTAAGTTAAGGAAGCGGCCTGGCAGACAGCAAAATCTTCGCGTTTCACTTATAATATACCCCTCAGTTGAAACATTCGCGGGCGCTGTACGTTATATCAAACGGCCTGCAAATTCGCTGTCAGATTCGCCGTTCCACCGTTCGGCTTAACTTCATCAACACACAGAGGTTTAGAGAGATGCAAAGACAGGGTATCAACCACACCGTTTTGTTCGGAGCGCAGCGGCTTCGGAAATCCATTCTGAATTTATCAGTTATTTTTTGTGCGGCGCTTTTAGTGCTGACGCTTTCGTCGTCGGCGCTGGCGCAAACTTCCGGCCTCCCGCCTCTGATTGACCGGCAATTATTCTTCGGCGACCCGGAAATTTCGGGTGCGCAAATCTCCCCCGACGGCAAATTCATGTCCTTCGTCAAGCCTTTGAAGGGGACGCGCAATATCTGGGTCAAACGTACCGAAGAGCCGTTTGACGCGGCCAAGCCTATTACCAACGATACCAAGCGACCCATCCCCGGCTACTTCTGGACTTGGGATGGCAAGTTCATACTTTTTGTGCAGGATCAGGGCGGCAACGAAAACTACAACGTCTACGCGGTTAACCCTGCGGAAAGTCCGGCGGCAGGACAGGAAGTCCCTGCGGCGCGAAACCTGACAGACATGAAGGGAGTGCGCGCCGTCATCTACTCCGTGCCGAAGAGTGACCCCGACACAATCTACGTCGGCATCAACGACCGCGATAAGGCCTGGCACGACCTCTACAAAGTTAAAATCTCGACGGGCGAAAGCACGTTGCTGCGCAAAAATACGGAGCGCATCACGAGTTGGATATTCGACCTCAAAGACCAACTCCGGCTCGCCACGCGCTCTGCCGAAAACGGCGATACGGAAGTGCTGCGCGTTGACGCCGATGGGTTTAAGAAAATCTATTCCTGCAGCGTCTTTGAATCCTGTGGGCCGGTGCGCTTTAACAAAGACAATAAGCGCGTCTACATGGTGACGAACAAGGGCGATCAGGCAGACTTGATTAGCCTCGCCCTCTTTGACCCCGAAACAGGCAAGGAAGAGATGGTCGAGGCAGACCCTTTGAAGCGTGTGGACTTCGGCGGGGCATCCTTCTCGGAATTGACAGACGAGCTAATCGTCACCACCTACGAAGACGAAAGAAAGCGCCTCTACTGGAAAGACAAATCTTTTGAAGCAGACTACAACCTGCTCAAGAAGAAGTTGCAGGGCAAAGACATCAGCTTCAACTCAAGGACGAGAGACGAGCGATTGTTTCTCATCGCCGCCAACAGCGACACGGAGCCGGGCGAGGTTTATCTCTTCGACCGTGGCTCTAAGAAGCTTACCTTGCAGTATCGCCTCTTCGAGAAACTTCCGCGCGAGCATCTGGCTCCGATGAAGGCCATCACCTACAAGTCTTCCGACGGATTGGAAGTCCCCGCCTTTCTGACGCTGCCGAAGGGAGTTGCAGCGAAGAATCTGCCGCTCGTTGTCGTTCCGCACGGCGGGCCTTGGAGTCGTGACACATGGGGCTATCGGACGTTCGCGCAGTTTCTAGCCAATCGCGGCTACGCCGTCTTGCAGCCGAACTTTCGCGCCTCGACCGGCTACGGCAAGAAGTTTCTCAACGCCGGAAACAACGAGTGGGGACAGAAGATGCAGGACGATTTGACCTGGGGCGTCAAGCATCTGGTCGCGCAAGGCATCGCAGACCCGAAGCGCGTCGGCATCATGGGCGGCTCATACGGCGGCTATGCCACACTCGCTGGCCTCGCCTTCACGCCGGATGTTTATGCGGCGGGCGTCTCCATCGTTGGCCCATCAAATTTGATGACGCTGCTCAACTCGATTCCGCCCTACTGGGAATCGATTCGTAAAATCTTTTCAGAGCGCATGGGCGACCCTTCGACGGCGGCGGGCCGCGCGCAGTTAGAAAAGCAGTCGCCGCTCAATCATGCGACCAAAATCAAGTCGCCGCTCCTGGTCATACAGGGAGCAAACGACCCGCGCGTGAACAAGGCCGAAAGCGACCAGATCGTCGTCGCTTTGCGCGAGCGCGGTTTTCCGGTTGAGTATCTGGTCGCGCCGGACGAGGGACACGGGTTCGCACGCCCCATCAACAACATGGCGATGATCGCGGCCTCAGAAAAGTTTCTCGCCAAGCACCTCGGCGGGCGCTTTCAGGAAAGCATGACGCCGGAAGTGGCGACGCGCCTGAAAGAGATTACCGTCGACGTGAAGACGGTCGAGTTAAAGAAGAAGGTCGAAGCGGCGGCGGTTGGTGTGCCTAAGCCCGCCGTTGATTTGCGGCCCGGCACACTTTCCTACAAGGCCAGCATAGAGGTCGGCGGGCAGACGATTCCTTTGACCGTCACGAGCGAAGTCAAAGAGGAAGGCGGCGCGTGGGTCATCACAGAGAGCGCGAAGATGCCTATGGGTGAAGTCACAGACCGCACCACCGTTGAGAAGGGCAGCCTCGTTCTGACCAAGCGCTGGATTAAGCAGGGGCCGGTGGAGATTAACCTTGAGTTCAAGGATAACAAGGCAAGCGGCACGATGACCGTCAACGGACAGACGAAGCCGGTCGACGTGGATTTGGGCGGCATGCTCTTCGCAGACGGGGCCGGAGCGCATGATGTGATGGCGTCCCTACCGCTCGCGGAAGGCTATACGACAACCTTCCGCAACTTCGACGTGCAGTCGCAGAAAGTCAAGCTGATGCAGTTGAAGGTCACGGGAACGGAGCAAGTAACTGTTCAAGCGGGAACGTTCGACGCCATCAAGTTTGAAGTAACTTCGGGTGATGGCGATAAGACGATTATCTGGGTGGATAAAGCGAGCCGCAAGGTCTTGAAGGCGACGGCGACGCTGCCGCAAATGAACGGCGCGGTCGTCACCTCTGAATTAGCGAAACAGTAAATTTTTCAGGCGTTTGCCAAAAGAGTCTTCCACAGCCAGACGACTGTGGAAGACTCTTTTTGTTTTAGCAGGTGCAAGAAGCTTCGGCTCAGTGCGCCGGAGCATTAGGTACGGTAGTGGCCATATGTGATATATTATTTTCTGTTAAAGTTAGCCTCTCGCCATCGGGATTGAGTTTTCCTGCTCCTTCCGTGTGACGTTTGTTGACGACTCTTAATCATCCCCGTGTAAAATGTTAGGGAGATTTCCAACTTCACATTTGAAGGAAAAGGAATAATGAAGATTCTGCTCTATAACCCGGACAATGGCGTGACCCGCAACTTCATGCCGCATCTCTGGATGTTCCTGCTACAGGCGCTCACTCCTGCCGGCCACGAAGTGCTTCTGATTGACGGTAACGCGCGCGCCATGAACGAGGACGAACTCGTGCGCTTTGTGCGCGAACAGGAGATCAGTCTGGTCGGCATTGGCGCGATGACGCGCATGATTGCCAAGGCTTACCGCATGGCCGACGCCCTGCGCGCGGCTGGCATTAAGGTCGTGATGGGCGGGCCGCACGTGACGGAAGTGCCGGACGAAGCGCTGGGTCGAGATGGCGGCGTGCGTCATGCAGACGCCATCGCGCTCGGCGAAGCAGACGAGACGTGGCCGCAGATTGTCGAGGACGCAGCGCGCGGGGAGTTGAAGGACATATATCAACCGGAGCGAGACGCTAAGGGTTTGGATCGCAAGCCGAGTTTGCAAAACTATCCTTCGATACCGTGGGAGACGCTCGATCTTAGCCAGTTTAATCTGGTGCCGAAAATCATGCGCCCGGCGCTGGGGCGCATGGGCGGCGGTTGGGGGTCATTTCATGTCGTGCCGATTGAAACAGGGCGCGGCTGTCCTTACGGGTGCGAGTTCTGCACCGTCACGGGCTTCTTCGGCGACTCGATTCGCTTTCGCACAAACGAGAGCGTGCTGGACGAGTTGTTGCGGCTCAAGGCTCGTGCGCGCCGCGAGGGCGGACAGATAGCCGTCTTCTTCATTGACGACAATCTGGCAATCAATATCAAGCGGCTCAAATCGCTTTTGAAGGAGATTATCGCCGCCGGGGCGCAGCTTCCGTGGGTGGCACAAATCAGCGCCAATCTTTTGAAGGATGAGGAACTGGTCGATTTGATTGCCGAATCGGGCGGCAAGTGGGTTTTCATCGGCATGGAGTCAATTGACCCGGCGAACATGGCCGATGTCAATAAAAACTTTAGCAAGCCGGGTGAATACGGCGCTGTGCTTAATCGGCTGGCGTCGCGCAACGTCTACGCCATCACGTCCTTCATCTTCGGGATGGACAACGACACGCCGGGCGTGGCCGAGCGCACTTTGAAAGAGATTCACTCGTGGCCGCCGGGGCTGCCCGTCTTCGGACAACTCACGCCGTTTCCGGCCACACCGCTTTACGAGCGTCTTGAAAAGGCCGGGCGACTCGCGCGACCGAAACACTGGCTCGACTTTGCGCCCTTCGAGATGGCTCACGCACCCTTAAAGATGACGATTAAAGAGGCACGCGCCGAAGTTGACCGCGCATGGTCAACCTCCTATAGCCCTGAGCGCAACGCCGAAGCGATTCGTTCCATTAGCCATGCGCCCATCGGTTTCCGCATCAGCCATCTGATAGCGCGCCTCTTCTTTCGCGGTATCTACTTTCCGCAGATGAACAAGCGCGCATGGCTCAAGCTGATCGCGCAGAACAGGCAGACTATGTACGGGCTGCTGAAAGAGGGTGTCGCCACGTGGCGCGGCTCGCGGAACAAGCAGGAAGCCTCAGGCAGCGATTACGTCGTTGAATAACTGAAGAAAAAGCCCCGCGCGGGCCAGACTTCCTCTTCAGTTAAACCGTAGATAAAGAACAATCTATATGCGCCGACGGTTGCCGAAGTCTCTGGCAGCTTGCAACTTAGCGCTTTAATAGTGCATCATAGTTGCTGGTTATTCCTTCTCTCTTGCATCAACGGTGATGCGCTACACGCATTGTAGTCTTAGGCGATGGCGTTATTGGATAGTTCGAGAGTAGGCTGTTTTCAACTTTAGAAGCGCTCCCAGAAAGAGCATCTCGAACCCGAAGCCTTCGCTGCCTACCGTTACACCGAAGCCACTTTAATTCGCAGCTTCTCTCTTTAACTCCTGTTTGCAAGGAGAAGGTACACATCTATGTCTATGAAACTTTACGTCGGAAATCTTTCGTTCAACACTTCGAGCGAGGATTTGCAGGAACTGTTCGCGCAGGCGGGCACGGTTGAGTCTTCGGCAGTCGTCGAAGACCGCGAAACGGGTCGCTCACGCGGCTTCGGCTTCGTCGAAATGTCTAGCACTGAGGAAGGCCAGGCGGCCATTCAGAAGTTCAATGGCACGGAAGTCAACGGTCGCAGCCTGACTGTGAACGAAGCCAAGCCGCGCGAAGATCGCGGTGGACGCGGCGGCGGCGGTGGCGGTCGCGGCGGCTACGGCGGCGGCGGCAATCGCGGTGGTTACGGCGGCGGCGGTTCGCGCTACTAAGCTACTCCATCAAGCACAACCTTAACGGGTTAGAGCACAAGCGCCTCCGGTGATTGCTAAATGCCGCCGGAGGCGCTCACAAATTTTATCAAGATAGAAGCGCGCTCCCATTTATGGTTTGAGCAGCGGCAAAGGATTTCCATGAACTTTTCTCAACTGGGACTGACGGACGCGCTCGCGCGCCGTTGCGAGTCTCTGGGGTATACAGAACCCACACCAATTCAAAAAGAGGCGATTCCCGTCGTCCTCGGCGGCGAAGATTTAATCGGCTGCGCGGAAACCGGAACGGGCAAGACCGCCGCGTTTCTGCTGCCCATGATTCAACGCATGTCGGAGCGCGAGCGTCCTGGCATACGTGCGCTCGTCCTCGCTCCCACGCGCGAACTGGCTTCGCAGATTGAAGCCAGCTATCGCTCGTTTATGCCGAAAAGGGACGCGCGTTGCGTGACGCTTATCGGCGGCGCAGGGATGGCAAGACAGACGGAAGCGCTCAGACGCGGCGTGCGAATTGTGATTGCGACGCCCGGTAGATTGCTGGACCACATGGAACGCGGCGCGATTGATTTCAAGCACATCGAAACGCTCGTTCTGGACGAAGCAGACCGAATGCTCGACATGGGCTTTTGGCCCGCTATCCAGCGCGTACTCGCTGCGCTGCCAGCGAAACGACAGACGCTTCTTTTCTCAGCCACGATGTCGTCCGCGATTGAAAAGATTGCGCGCTCGACTATGCGCGAGCCGAAGGTGGTTGAAGTCAGCCAGCGCGGGCTGCCTCCAAGGACGGTAGACCAAACAGCTTATCCTGTCGCGATGGAATCAAAGACGGCTCTGCTGCTCGATTTGCTGGAGCGCGAACGCTTCGAGCGAGTGCTTGTATTCACGCGCACGCGCCGCGCTGCCGAACGCCTTTCGCACATTCTCGAAGCGCGATCACACAAGGTCAATCGCATTCACGCAGATCGCACGCAGCCGCAACGCGAAGCCGCCCTGCGCGGTTTCAAGGACGGACAGACGCGCGTGCTGGTGGCGACAGACATCGCTGCGCGCGGCATTGACGTTGATTCGATCTCGCACGTCATCAACTACGACGTGCCAGCCGCGCCTGAAGACTACGTGCATCGCATCGGTCGCACGGGCCGCGCTGGCAATCGTGGTCGAGCCATCACGCTCGTCACTCCGGTCGAAGAATTATCCATGCGGGCCATCGAGCGTTTGACGGGCGAACGCGTCGAGCGCGTGATGCTGCCCGGCTTCGGCGGTGTGCAGCAGGCGACGCTCAATGCGCCTAAGCCGTTCGCTTCCCTGCGAAGCAACAGCACTGGCCGACGTTCCTTTCGTCCGCGACGCGGCAGATAAAAGGCACAGCGCGAACGCGTATTGAAACGGGTTCGCGCCACGCACACATCCCTCCAAAACACTTTTCCCTACAGAGTGGTGCTCAATAATTTGCTGCACCACTCAGCATCCTTTCAATTTAATTCCGGCAAATTGTTATCACAGGCGGAGCATTTCCGAGAGGGAAGACTGCGAAGCCTGAAGAATGTGCTGTTTATCCTCCGGGAAATGCTGTCAAGCCAAGAAAATTTGAACCATTTCCCGGAAAATTAAACGGCAGACATTTACTGTTCATCTTCCAGGACGAGGAGCGCTGTGACGCCGCCGCCCGAAGAGACGTTGCAGAGGGAAGAGGATGAGAGGCGCGCGAGGCCGCCGTACATCTCGTTGCGGAAGAGGAACGGGTCGAAATCCACGAGCATCTCTTCCCATTCAATCACGTCCGTATAGCTCGGCATCATTACCTTCTCGACGGGCACGCGCTCCTGTACAACGTAAGGCTCTTCAAGCCCCTGGGCGATGGCTTGCTCCCAGACTTGCTCTGCGGTCTCTTCGCCGATGAGGACGCCGTGTCCGCCGTAATCGTCGTTGGGCTTGATGACAAGCTGAGGGCGCTTGCGTCTAATCAAATCAAGCAAGTCGCACTCTTCATCTCCGAACATAGTGCGGCCCGCGCGTATGCGGCGCGTCCAGGGAATGTGGCGACGCGCGGCATCGATTTGCTCCGGCGTGAAGAGATACTCATAGCGTGGGTCGCTAATGACGGCGAAGCTGGCTTTCTTGTGTGCAAGCTTGGTGCGAAAAGAATTGGCGACGAGTACGCGCCGCTCTGCGTAAGCACGCGAGAGCGCGTGCGTCGCGTCAAACTTTTCCAGAAATTCGTGAATGATGACGCGCTTGTAAACGATGTCTATTGCACGACCACCGACGGAGAGAACTTTTCCGTCATACTCCAACTCACGCGGGTCGCAGACGAGCGTCGGATAGCCTTCCCCTTCGAAGTAGGTCTCTAAAACTCTGAACTCGCTTTCGGTCGAGACGCCTTTCCAGTCAACAATCGCAATCAAAGGTCTTTCTTTATCGCCGCCCCATTCTTTGTAGGTGTCTAGCAGAGCGCGCAGGAGTCGCACGTGCGGCTGTGGTCGCCAGTGACGATAGCGCGCGAGAAATTCTCTCATGTGCGGCAAGCTGAAGAGGATACTTTCGACCAGCATTTGATCGGTCAGGCCCGCTGGACTCTCCGCGTTGTATTCGAGAAAGTGAAAGCCCTTTGCGCTGATGAAAGTGTCCAGGCGGCTGTTGACGCACAGCGCCGCGTAGCCCGGATCAATCCGCGCCATCATCTCTTCGCGTTCCGTCAGGCCCAACTCTTCCATCAATGCTTCATCTTCAAGCGCAGCCGCAGCGATTCGTTCAAAGGCCGGGGCGAGAATCTCCGCTGCCTGCGAGATGGTTTGGTAAACGGAGCGCGGCAAGATGAGCGGGCGCAGGAAGGAACAGACCGTGCGCGTGCCGTGAACCAATCCCTGCTCAGTCTGCTGTGCCCGCAGCCTCTCAAACAATTCTGCGTTAAGCCGAGGGTCGCTTGTGATGCGATTGTCGAGCCAATCAATCGCGGGCCTCACCGATTCGTAGAGCGACATTTCGGCTATCTCCTCAGACAGACAGGAACAATAAGCGTTTGTTTATGCAAAGGCCGGGTTCTTCGGAAACAAGCGTGGCCGTTGCACACCCGATGGAATTTCTGGCTCTATCATACTACGCGCCGCCCCGGTTTCATCCGGCCATAAATTAAGTTAACATCCAGCGCAGAGTGTAAGCTCGACTTTGATAAGGCAGAGAGGCCGCGCAAATGTTCGCGGCCTCTCTGCCAAGGCTACTCTTAAATCAACTTTATTTCAGGTGGTGCGCTCAATGCTGACAAACTTTTCCAGACGTGTGCTCGTCCTTCTTTTACTCTATTGCTTCCTCTGCTCGCCGCTGTTGCTTTCCGTGCGTGCCGACGAAGGGATGTGGACTTTCGCCAATCCGCCGCTTCAACAGCTTAAAGCCAAATACGGATTCGAGCCGACGAAAGAGTGGCTCGATCATGTGCGGCTTTCGTCCGTCAGGCTCGGCGGCGGAACGGGCGCATTCGTTTCCGCAGATGGGCTGGTCTTGACCAATCATCATATCGTCCGCTCGTCGCTCGCCAAGCTTTCGACCGCCGAGCGCAATCTGGTTAAATCAGGTTTCTACGCGCCGACGCACGCCGAAGAATTGAAAGCCACAGACCTCACCATAGAGGTGCTGGTTTCGATGGAAGACGTGACCGAGCGCGTGCAGACCGCCGGGCGCAGCGTCTCAGACAGCAAGGAATCCGAAGCGCGACGCAAAGCCGAGATTGCGCTCATCGAAAAGGATGCGCGAGAGAAGGCTGCGACCTTGCGCCCGACCGTCATCACGCTCTACGAGGGCGGCGAATACTGGCTCTACAACTACAAGAAATATACTGACGTGCGGATGGTGTTTGCGCCAGAAGCGCAGGCAGCAGAGTTTGGCGGCGACTACGATAACTTCACCTTTCCGCGCTACGCGCTCGACAGTGCGTTTGTCCGCGCTTACGAAAACGACAAGCCCGCCCGCGTGGAGAATTACCTGCGCTGGAATTCGCAGGGAGCGACGGAAAACGAATTGATTTTCGTCGTCGGCAATCCCGGCTCGACTGACCGCCTGCGCACCATCTCACAGATAGAATACCAGCGTGACGTGTCTAACCCGATGCAGTTGCGTTCCCTGACGCGACGGCGCGACGCGCTCGTGCGCTTCTCCGCGCGCGGCGAAGAACAGGCACGCCGCGCATCGGACGCTATCTCAAGCTTCAACAACACGCTCAAGCGTCTCAACGGACAGCAGGAAGGCTTGCTGACTGCCAGGCTCATGCAGCAGAAGATGAAGGAAGAGCGCGAACTCAGAGAGCGTCTGGCGCAAAATGCAGACCTTGAGAAGTCGCACGGCGCGGCTTGGAACGAGATGGCGGAGGTCTTTAAGAAACTCGCGCCGATGAGCAAACGCCTCTTCTACTCGAATCTCGCAGGCTCAAGCCTTGCGAGCTATGCCCTGACGCTGGCGCAGTATGCCGCTGAAATCAAGAAGCCGAGCGCAGAGCGTCTCTCGCCTTACCGCGACTCGAATCTGGAATCGCTGAAGACTCAATTGCTCTCGACAGCGCCCGTCTACATGGACTACGAAGAGTTTGTGCTGATGGAGCGCCTCAAGGAGATACAGGAAGAGTTAGGGCCGGATGACGCGTTTGTTAAAGCCGTTCTCAATGGGCGTGCTCCGGCGGAGGTTGCCAGCGAGTTGATTAAAGGAACGAAGCTGAACGATGTCTCTTATCGTAAGTCGCTGTTTGAAGGCGGCGCGGCTGCGATTGATGCTTCGACGGATGCGATGATCGCGTTGGCCCGAAAGATTGACCCCATCGGGCGCGAGCTTGACCGGTGGAATAGAGAGAATATAGAGGGCGCGCGAACGGCTGCGGGCGAGCGCGTGGCGAAGGCGCGCTTTGCCGTCTACGGCAGGTCAATCGCGCCGGACGCCAACTTTACCCTGCGCTTTGCTTACGGCGTCGTTAAAGGTTATGAATTGGGAACAACGCTCGTTCCTTACAAGACGACCTACGCCGGGCTGTATGACAGGGGCGCGAGCTTTGATTACAAGCCGCCCTTCAACATCGCCCCGCAAATGCTGGCACGCAAAGGGAACGTGGAATTGACGCGGCCCTTCAACTTCGTCTACACGGCGGACACCATCGGCGGCAACTCCGGTAGCCCCGTCATCAATCGCAAAGGCGAAATCGTCGGCGTTAACTTCGACAGCAACATTCATCGTTTCGTCTCGCGCTACGTTTACACGGAAGAGACTGGCCGCGCGATGGGCGTACATACCGGCGGCATCATCGAAGCGCTGCGCAAGATTTACAACGCCGGAACGCTCGCCGATGAATTAGAAAAGCAAGGATGAAAAAGCAACGATGAACGAGGAACGATGAAGGATGAACTGTTAAGAGCTTATCTTTCATTTCGCGTTCATTGTTCATCGTTCCGCGTTCATCGTTCCGACTTCCTGCTTTCTCTATAAGTTTTTGTAGTTCAAATCTGGTCAGGCGCTAAGGAGAACTTGGATGAGGTTAACGGCCCTTTCATTATTGCTCGTGGCAGTGCTCGGCTTTTCCGTCTCGCAGACGATGGCGCAGCAAACAGCGACGGGCGATGAGGTGACTAAAGAAAACTGGCAGCAGCATCCGAAGATTACGGCTGTGCGCGCCATCGTCGAGACGGTGAAGGATGGCCTGAGCAAGAAATCTTTCCGCACAAGGACACGCAAGTTTGAGTATTGCGAGCCGTACGAGGACAGCCAGCGCACCCTCGCCATAGACGGACGCGGGCGTGTGCGTTACTACGAAAAGCAGGGCGGCTCGGAGGATTCGTCGCTCAAGTTGGAGCACTACTACGACGAATCGGGTCGGCTCAGGTTCGTCTTCATCACGGGCGGCGCGACCAACGGCTCAGAGTTAGAGCACCGCATCTATTTTGACGAAGGCGGCAAGCGCATCTACGAGGAGCAGAAGTACACGAAAGGCGAGGGCTACACCTTCTCCACCGTCTGGCCCGCCGAGCAGCTAAACATCAAGGATGTTTCCACAACCTTCGCTGCCAAATCGCGTTGTCCGGAAATAAAAAGTAAAAAGGTAAAAGGTAGAAGACAAAAGTAAAGATAGTCCAATGACTAAAGTCCAAGGCCCAAAGTCAGTAACTTACTTCTTGACTTTGGGCCTTGGACTTTGGACTTCCGACTTATTTCAGCCGCAGGCTGTTCAGGATTTCCTCGAAGGCTGGCTGGTAAGCTTGCCACTCGTCTTCGGGGGCCATCGTGATGATGTAGAAGAGTTGGCCGTCGGCGCTCGCGGTCGTGTGAATGACATCTACTTCGACGACGCCTGTGACGGCTGAAGGCCCGGCGACCATTGTTGCGAAGCCTCGCCGCCCGCTGATGGTAATGGCCTGCGGAGAGCGCACGATGCGGAAATCGGGATTCGCAGCAATCTGCTGTTCAACGAATTTCGCGTTGGCCTCCGCCAGGTCGTTCGACTGCGGAGCGACCGCGCCGATGAAGAGTCCGTGCGTGACAAAGACAGATTGCTCGCGCTGCCCGTATGCGCCCTTGGGAGCGAAGATTAAGTTGACCTGATCGGTCGTCAGCACGTCCCAGTTCTGTGGATAACGAAGCGCGAACGAGCCGTCGCGTGTTTGAAAATCGCTGAACGAAGCGGCGGGCCGTTCGGGTCGTGTTCCGCTCTTCATGTCGTCAGGGTTGCGTGGGCCAACTCTTTCGGGTGCGCCAGACTGGTTGAGCGCAGAGGCGTTGCCCGTCAACAATGCTTTGACCTGCCTGAACTCTGCTGTGTCGCGCGTCGGGTTCTGGCTCATCTTGAGTTGCGGAAGCAACTGATTGATGGTCGCGACGCGGTTGCCGGGGTCTGGATGGTCTGACAACAACTGCGGCGTGCGCTGTCCGCCCTGTGCCGCCAGCGTCTTGAAAAAGTTTGCCATGTCGCGCGGGTCGTAGCCTGCGTTAGCCATAATATGCGCGCCTTCCAGGTCGGCCTGCGTTTCGGCTGTGCGACCGAATTTGAGAAAGAGCATATTCGCGCCCGCGCCGCCGATACGTTGCACTATGTCGCCGAGGTCTGCATCAGCGCCGCCCGCGATGTTGCGCAGGATGTCCAGGCCAGCCTGTGCAAGGTAAGCTTTCGAGGCTTGGTTAGTGCCGTGGCGGAGCGCGACGTGGGAAATCTCGTGCGCGATGACGCCCGCTATCTCGCCCTCGTTTTTCGCTGCGGCGAGAGCGCCCGCGTTGACGTAGATGAAGCCGCCCGGCAGCGCGAAGGCATTAATCTCTTTAGCGGCGACGACTGAAAATTGATATGGGAAACCGTGGCCCGGCGCTTTGGCCGCGAGTTTTGCGCCAAGCGCGCGAACATAATTGACGACGCGCTCGTCGCGCAAGAGCGGCACTTCCTGCGACACCTTGGCCGCCGACTGGCGTCCGAGTTCGACATCCTGCTCCACCGTAAACAGATTGAAGCCGGGACTGAAATGCGGGGCGGGCCGCGCGCCTCCCGTTGTGTTCGTCTCGCCGCCGGATTTATCTCCGAGCAAGCCACGGCAGGAAAACTGTCCGAGCACTAACGCGGCGATCAGCAGAACGCAAGCGCGACGGCGGCTAATAGACATCAACTGAAAAACCCTCCCGGCTCGAAGATTAAACATCGAATGCCAGCGCAGTTAAAGCACGGCGCTGACAATTCGATAAAATTCTGTCAGGGGACTTGATGGCGAGATATTAGACTATTCCTGAAGGCTATGGCTACTGCTTACTTGCCAGTGCTCCCGGCGCGGTAGCCGGGGCGGGCGCGAACCGAGATGTCTTTGCGGCTGACCTTAACGCTAATCTTGTGGTACTTGCCGTCGCGCGTAGATTGTGTCGGATAGTAGCCGACGGAGTATTGGGTGCGCAGTTCGGCGGCGATTTTGGCAAAGGCGTCGGGCAGGTAAAAGAGTGTGTCAGCGCGATAGAGAGAGCCGCCCGTTTCATTTGCCAGATCGTTTAAGTAAGCCTCGCCGGTCGAATACAGCATATCGAGTTGGGTGCTGATGGAATCGACGCCGCCGGGGCGACGATCCGGATAGCGAGCGTTACGGTCGCTCGTGCCGGGTGTGCGCGAGTTGCGATTATCGCGCGAATCTTCGTTCGTATTCTCTTCGGTGATGGTGATGCCGCCGGGCAGGCGGACGCCTGTGGGCGAAGTGCTGCTGCGCCCTGTAATAATAGGCACGGAGATAGGGCCTTTGCTCTCGCCGGGAAAGGTCGGCGTTGTGCCGCGCGCTGTGCCGCTGCCGCCGCTGAGGATAGTGGCGAGGTCTACGGTCTGGCCGCCTGAGCGCTGTTGCTGCCGGACGAGTCGCTCGACATCCTCGCGCGTGTCATAGCGAATCGGATAGACGATGATGCCGGATTCCTGTAGCGCTTTTCGATTCTGCTCGTAGGTCGCGCGGTCGCTGTAGAGATCAACGCCGTCTGTGAAGATGACGATGGCCTTGCGTCCTTTGACGCTTTGCAGCTTGTTGATAGCGAGATTGACGGCATCGTAGAGCTTTGTGCCGAGGCCGGGGCGCGTGCTCTTGATGGCCCACTGAAGAACCGCGCGGTCGCTGCTAAAATCCGAAAGCTCGCGTATCTGGTCGTCAAAAGAGATGACCTTAACGCGGTCGGCTGGTTGCAATTGTTCTGTAAATTCGATGGCGGCGCGTTGAATCTGGTTGAGCTTATCCTGCGTGCTGGCGCTGGTGTCGAGCATCAGGACAACGTGAAAGGGCGCGGTCACTGTGTCGAAGTAGGCGACCTTTTGCTGCACCCCGTCCTCGTAAATACTGAATTCGTCTTGACGCAAGTCTGCGACGTACTTATCGCCACGGTCGCTAACGATGACGGGAATCGTGACCAGATTCGTTTCGACCTTGACGGTTTCCGTGTCTTCCTGCTGGTCTGCGGCCTCCGGCGCCGGCTCGGCAATCGGCTGCTGCGTCTTCTTCTGCTGCGACTTTGTTTCTGTCGTCTTGCCGCTTTTCTTCAGGCTCGACTCCCCGCCGGATTGTGCGTCAGCGGCGGGCGGCAGCAGCAAAGCGATGATGAGAATGAAGAGCAGGGTGGCGAGAGTAGCGCGCATGATAGGCTCAGACTCCTTCGGATAAATTCGGGCTTGTTAATTGACGGACAGTGTGCGCGGCATAAACTTCCCCGAAGCGTTCGGCGCGCGGCGTGCTGGTAATCTTAAACTTGCTTTGACCTTCATGGCTACGATGACTCTTTGGGAGAGAAAGGTTTCCCGTCGAGCTTCGAGAGCGTGGAACTTTCTTTGCGCCGCGCCCGGCAGCCCCGGCCTTATTCCTTCCCTTAACGGAGCTTTGTTGACATAATCGCGGTCGCCGATTTTAACAGCGTAGCTGTCATTATTCTTTACTATTCTCAACGGAAAGTCATCGCTGATGGCGCGTCTCATCAGCAATGGGCGAAAGATAAGCATGAGAAGTTGGAAAACCCTGCTCAGCGACAAGCGTTGGCTGCTGTTGCTCGGCATCGTCGCCTTTGCGCTGCTTGCGACGTGGTGCGAGAGCAGAATGCGGCGCGGGCAACCCTCCCCAAACACGGCACAGCAAAATTCCAGACGGGATACGGACGAGCGGCGCGAGCAGCGACGCGAAGAGCGCCAGCCGCCCAGACAGTTGCCGGAAGAGTTTGAAGGAACGCTCCTCCCTGTAGAACAATTGAAGCCTGACCCAGCCCCGGCAGGGCCAGTTAAGCTGCGGCAGATACGCACACGCGAGCAGGGCGACTATGATCGAGTCATCTTCGACTTCGAGGGCGATACACCGCCGGGCTTTCGCGTCGAGTACGTAGACAAGCTCACGCGCAAGTGCGGCTCGGACGAATTGAAGGTATTGGGCGGAACATGGCTGCTGGTACGTATGACTCCGGCGCAGGCGCGCAACGAATCCGGAAGAATGACCGTCGGAGGCATCGAGTTTGACGAAGACTTGAAAGTAGTCAAGTACGTACGCCAAGTCTGCGAAGCAGAGGGGCAGCTCGAATGGCTAATCGAAGTAACAGAGCGCAAGCCCTATCGCGCGGAATCCCTGACCGAACCGGCCCGTCTGGTGATAGACATTAAGCGTTAGCGAGCACGAAAGCAGATGATGACCAGAGCAGAGTTTCAATCGCTGGCAGACTTTCTGGCATTGACGCCCACGCGCGTCAGGCAGTTGACTACTGATCTCTCCGAACAGGACGCGCGCTGGAAACCGTCGCCGCAGGAATTCTCGGCGCTGGAAAACATTTGTCATCTCAACGACCTTGAGCGCGAGGGCTACGCCGTCAGAATCGAAAAGCTCATCGGCGAAGAGCAACCGTTTTTGCCGGATTTCGACGGCGGCAAAATTGCTCGTGAGCGCGACTACAATCAACGGCAACTCGCCGTTATGCTCGACGCTTTCGCAAGCTCACGCGAAAGCAATCTGCGCGCAGTCTCAACGCTCTCGCCCGCAGAGCTACAACGCGGCGGCACGTTGGAGACCGTTGGGCCAATCACGCTGGAAAGCCTGCTGCTCAAAATGCGCGAGCACGACGAGGCGCACTTACAGGAATTGAGCGATTTGCGCGCACGGATTTCCAGGCGCTGATATTAAAGTAATCAGTCGTCAGTAATCAGTCGTCAGTTCCGGCTTTTAACTGATTACTGATTACTGACGACTGATTACTGAAACAACGGATACTCGATCAATGGTTGAAATTTACGTCAGCACGGATGTCGAGACGGATGGGCCAATCCCCGGCCCGCACTCTATGCTGAGCTTTGCTTCCGCCGCTTATCTCGCAGACAAAACGCTCGTCGGCACTTTCTCGGCCAATCTTGAAACTCTGCCGGGAGCGACGGGCGATCCCAAGACGATGAGTTGGTGGAAGACGCAACCCTCGGCGTGGGCTGCGTGTCGGCAGAATTTGCAGCAGCCGGAAACGGCCATGAAGGAGTATGTCCAGTGGTTGAAAGCCTTGCCGGGCAAGCCCGTGTTCGTCGGCTATCCGGCGGTCTTCGACTTCATGTTCGTCCACTGGTATCTCATCAGGTTTGCGGGCGAGAGTCCGTTCTCTTTCGTCGCACTCGACATCAAGACTTTCGCGTGGGCGATGCTGGGGAAGAACTTTCGTGAGACTGTTAAGTCGGCGATGCCGCAGCGCTGGTTCGACGATTTGCCGCACACGCACGAAGCCCTGGACGATGCCACGGAGCAGGGCGCGCTCTTCTGCAATATGCTGGCCGAGCACCGGCAGCGAAGCTGATGCCCCGCGGGCGGTCTAAAGCGCAGCGCGCACGGCGGCCACTATCTGCTGATCTTCCGGGAAGCCGCTACTGGTTTTCTGAGCCACAACTTCATCCTTAACACGGACGGTAAACTCGCCCTTGTCACCCGGAATGAGGTCTACGTTATGGAGGCCGAGTTCCTGTTCGAGCAAGTCCGCCACACGGGCGGCGCGCGGCAGGTAGTTTCAAACGACGCAGTAGCGAATAGCGACACGTTTCATCTTCCGGGTCATCTCCTCTCGACGGCGGCCTTGTGCGACTCAAGCGAAAAGCAAGCTGCCAGCTTGATTGGCAACCACCTTTGCTCTTGAAAGCATATAAGCTATGAAGACAGATTAGCACGTGTGCCCGCTCAATCGTTAATTTCACTCGCTTCGTTTGAATGTTGTCTGCGAGCGCGGCCAGATTCGTTTCATTAGTTGCAGTCTAAAGTTTCCGGTAAGATTCGTCTGCGAAGCTCTCTGGAATTGGAGACCAGTTATGAAGATGATTTTCTCACACTCTTTTTACAAGGCCATGCTTTTTCTCGCAGCGTGCCCTTTAGCCCTCATTTTATTTCTGGCAACCCTGAGCGCGACGGCACAGGAACTTTCACGCGCAGAGGCGATGAAGAAGGCTGGCCGTCTCGGAACAGAGGCCGAACGGATTCGCGGCGAAGCTCATCAACAGGTGCGGGCGGGCGGCGACCGCAAGCTCATACACGAAGCTGAGCGGGCGGCGGCAGAAAAACTCCGTAGCGCACTCGAACTCTGGCGCACGGCGGGCGACGATAATCGCTTAATCATGGCGGCGGAAGAATTGAGCCGCATATATTTTGTTCTTAACGATTATGAGAGCGCGGTCGGCACGCTCAGGCGTGAGATGGAGTTTTGGCGAGAGCGCGGTGATGTGGCACGACAAGTCCACATAACCTGGCTTATCGGCATACGGCAGATGCAGATGCGCAGGGACGATGCGGCAACGAAGACGATTGAGGAGGTCATAGAGATGAGCCGCAACGCGCATTTGGGTGACTTTGAAGCTAATGCGCTCAACGACCTCGCGCGTTTGTACGAACAGGCCGGGCGCGGCGCAGAGGCCGCGACGCTGAAAGCTAAAGCTAACGAGCTATGGGAGCAGATGCGCAGTCAATCCGTAGTGGAGAAGAAACCGCGAGAGCCGCTCAAAATCCCCGCGCAGTGGTTTGATTTTCCGACAGCCCCGCTGGTCGCAGAATACAGAGAATTGGAAGGCGTCAGGCAGGCTGTGTTGGTTAACCGTTCCGCGAAAGGTATTGAGATGGTGGGCTTCGGATGCGTCAAAGAGCAGGACGGCAAGGCGCATGTCGTCGGCGAATTGGGAGGCATGGGGCTAAACCACGGCGGCGTTGCGCCGGGGAATTATTACGAGTCGTTCGCCTTCTTAAACGGCCCTTTGAATCAATGGACTGATGAAAAAATGGGTTGCGAAGGAAAAGCTAAAATGGCCGTGATAAGAGCCATCTACGCTGACGGCGCGAAGTGGGAAGTTGAAGGGGCGGATTGGACTGGCCTCTAAGACGAAACGCTGCGACGAGCCGAGAGGGAGGCTTTCTGCATTATAAATTACGCGCAAACGAATTTTGCGCACCCGCTTAACTACCTGCCCCAATTGCCGGCAATAGCTTTCATAACTTTTTCAGAAAAATTTCAGTGTTCTCAACCGATTTTTCTCGCGTATTAGAGTGTGTGCCCTGTTGAACTTTATCGCTGTCGCGCACCGTCTGGCGACGCTTGGCGTTGTCAGGTACTCGATGGTTAGAGGAGACTTTGAATGAGATACTTTGTGAGATATTTAATGCTGGCAGTTGTGCTGTTTATCCCCTCTGTTACCTTTGGTCAACATGACCACACAATGGGCGAGATGAAACCGGCGGCGCTGATGGCAGGCTTGGGCGATGTTCACCATCCGGTTTCGACCGCGAGCGCCGAGGCACAGCGCTTCTTCGATCAGGGTCTGGCCTTTATCTATGCCTTCAACCATGACGAAGCTGTCCGTGCCTTCAGGCGTGCCTCCGAACTCGATTCACAAATGGCGATGGCCCACTGGGGCGTGGCGCTCGCGCTTGGCTCAAACTACAACCTGCAAGCCGACGCCGCGCAGCAAAAGGCAGCTTATGAAGCCTTGCAGCGGGCGCTCGCACTCGCTCCTCGTGCGTCCGAACACGAGCGCGCATATATCGAAGCGCTGGCGAAGAGATATGCGAGCGACCCGCAGGCTGATAGGCAACAGCTTGGACTGGCGTACAAGAGCGCGATGAGCGAAGTTGTCAAAAACTACCCGGACGATTTGGACGCCGCGACGCTTTACGCCGAAAGCATGATGAACCTGCGCCCGTGGCAACTCTGGAAATCGGACGGAAAACCCGCCGAAGGAACGGAAGAGATTGTTAGTGTGCTTGAAGGCGTGCTTCGCCGCAACCCCAACCATACGGGCGCTAATCATTACTACATACACGCTGTCGAGGCTTCGCCCAATCCGGAGCGCGCGCTTCCTTCGGCCTCAAGGCTTGAGCGTCTAGCGCCCGCCGCAGGCCATCTCGTACACATGCCCTCGCACATCTATGTCCGCACTGGCGATTACGTGGCTGCCGCGAAATCAAACACCGAAGCGATTGTGGCCGACCGCGCTTATATAGAGAAGACTGGCGCGCGGGGCGTGTACACGATGATGTACTACAACCACAACATACACTTTCTGGCCTCGGCACACGGCATGAACGGGCGCTACAGTGATGCGATTAAAGCGGCACGCGAACTCGAAGCCAACGTCGCTCCGCATCTCAAAGCGATGCCGATGCTCGAATTCTTCATGCCCTACACGACCATTACGCTGGTGCGTTTTCGTCGTTGGGACGAGATGTTGAAACAGCCCGCTCCCGCTCCTGAGTTAAATATCACGACCGCGTTCTGGCATTACGGTCGCGGGATGGCCTATGCCGGAATGAATCAAGTCGACAAGGCTGAGGCTGAGTTGAAAGCGTTGCGGGAAAGAGTTGCGGCTGTGCCTGCGGACGCTGGCTTCGGCAACAGCACCGCTCGCGGCGTGCTCGCAGTTGCCGAACACATGCTCGCCGGAAAGATTGCCTTCGCGCGCGGCGATAAGAAGATAGCCGTCGAGTTGCTGCGCAAGGCGGTCGAAGCGGAAGATGCCGTCAACTACAACGAACCGGCTGACTGGGATTTGCCCGCACGCGAGTCATTGGGCGGTGCGCTTCTAGCAATTGGCGACAACGCGGAAGCTGAAAAAATCTTCCGTGCCGAAATCGCTAAACACCCGCGCAACGGTCGCGCGCTGTTCGGCCTGATAGAGAGCCTGAAGCGGCAGGGCAAGAATAGTTCCGCGCAGATGGTTCAACGCGAGTTTGACAGGGCATGGGAGAAGGCCGACACGAAACTGAGCGTTGAAGACTTGTTTGAGTCGAAAGACAAAGCGCCTCTACAGGCGAGCCATTACTTGCAGCCGTAGCGGTTAGCTGACGTGAAACTCAAAACAGGTGTCAGGCTTCATTACGCGGAGCAAGGCGACCTTAACGGCTATCCGGTTGTCCTGCTTCACGGCTATACGGACTCCTGGTTTTCATACAGCCGCGTGCTGTCGGCACTTAGCGCAAACTACCACGTTTACGCCCTAGACCTGCGAGGCCAGGGAGATTCCGAGCGACCTGCGAGCGGATATGATTTATCCGATTTAGCCGCCGACGTAGTGGCCTTTATGGATGCTAACCAGTTAAAACGCGTCAGCTTGGTCGGCCATTCGATGGGCAGTTTTGTCGCCCAACGCGTAGCGCTAATTGCGCCAGAGCGTATTGACCGGCTCGTGCTCGTCGGCTCGGCCACCACCCTGCGCAACAACACCGTCCGCGAATTGCAACAGGCCATCAATACGTTAAGCGATCCGGTTTCCGAAAAATTCGTCCGCGATTTCCAAACCAGCACCGTCTATCATCCGGTGCCGGACGATTTTATAGAAAGAGTTATAGCGGAAAGCTTGAAGCCTCCGGCACGCGTCTGGCGCGCGTTGATGACGGGGATGCTGGCCGCCGATTACAGTTCTCAATTGAGTAAAATCAAAGCGCCGACGCTCGTTCTCTGGGGAGATAAGGAAACTATTTTTCCGCGAAGCGAACAGGACGCCATCACAAAAACACTTCCGTCTGCGCGCTTGAAAGTGTATGCGGAAACGGGCCACGCTCCACACTGGGAACGACCGGAACAGTTTGTAAAGGACGTTAAAGATTTCATTACTGAGAAGAGGCAGTAGCAGTAGCGCGCATCAGTAATTGTCAGCACGGAGGCACGCAGGCGAAAAGCGGTGTGTCTCCGTGCTTCTTCTCTCGGCCCTCCGCTTGCACGTCAAAAATCACCCGGTTTAATTTTCCTCAGCCGCCGCAAGACTTGCGTTATCATTCCTCCACATGTATTCAATAAGAGGGGACTATAAATCATGGATTGGAAACGAAGGCTCGCGTGCGTGGCCGCGCTCTTTGGCGCGGGGCTGCTGCTTACGTCAATGACGGTGAGAGCCACAAGCGAAGGAGAAAGAATTGTAATGGCGCAGGAGCGATTGCCCGGCGGTGTCACCTTTGTGACGGAGGCGGACGGAATCCGCGAATACAAATTGGCGAACGGGATGAAAGTGCTGCTCGTTGAGAATCGGGTTGCGCCCGTCGCGACCGTCATGGTGCTCTACCGCGTCGGCTCGCGCAACGAAGCGGTCGGCTACACGGGCGCGACCCATCTTCTCGAACACATGATGTTCAAAGGCACACCGACCTTCAACAGCGCGAAGAACACGCAGATCGCCGCCACCCTGCAAAAGCTCGGCGCGGATTTTAACGCGACGACGTGGTATGACCGCACAAACTATTTCGAGACCATTCCCTCAGACCAGATTGAGCTTGCGATTAAGCTCGAAGCCGACCGGATGCGTAACGCCTTGATAGCCGATGCTGACCGTCAATCCGAGATGACCGTCGTCCGCAACGAGCTTGAGCGCGGGCAGAACGAGCCATCGGAAGTGCTGGACGAAGCCGTCTACGCTGCGGCCTTTCGTGAGCATCCCTATCATCATCCGACTATCGGCTGGCGCACGGATGTCGAAGGCGTCCCGACTTCGCGCCTCAAGGCTTTCTACGACACCTTTTATCATCCCAACAATGCGACCGCGATTCTCGTCGGCGATTTCGAACGTGCCGGAGCGCTCTCTCTCATCAATAAATACTTCGGCTCAATCGCGGCCTCGAAAGAGCCTATTCCCCAAGTCTACACGGAAGAACCGCAGCAGCAGGGCGAGCGTCGTTTAGTGATTCGTCGTGCGGGCGAACTCGCCTTCGTGCAGATCGCCTTTCACACGCCGGGCGTGCTCGGACAATTAAACGTGCTCTCGCATGAAGAACTGTCGAAGCGCGCGGCCTCCCCGCCGGAGCGCAACGACATTTACCCGCTGGTGCTGCTCTCGGCGGCGATGTCCAACGGCGTGACGAGCCGCCTTTATCAAGCGCTCGTCGAAAAAGAACTAGCCGTAGAGGTGCGCGCCAATGCCGACCAGCATCGTGATCCGGGCTTGTTCAATATCTACGCGACGGTACGTCCGGGCGTCGAGCCGAAGAAGGTCGAAGAGGTTATCTTAAGCGAGTTTCAGCGCGTCGCGGAGCAAGGCCTGACGGCTGCCGAAGTCGAGAAGGCACGCCAGCAAATCATCGCGCAGGTCGCTTTTAGCCGCGACGGAACATCTGAGGTCGCCTCGCAGTTGTCCGAAGCCGAAGCGGTTGCCGACTGGCGCTTCTTCAGCAACTACGAAGCGAGCATACGCAAGGTCGCGGCGGCGGACGTTCAGCGCGTCGCGCGCACTTATTTCACGGAAGATAATCGCACCGTCGGTTATTTCATTCCGAAGCAGGCTGGCGGCGGCAATAGCAATGGAGAAGGAGCAAAGCCAAGCGGCATCGTGCGCCGTCAAGCGCCGCGCGGTATGGAGTTTCATCACGAGCCGGAAGCAAGCGCTGAGAGCGTGGCTGAAGGCGTCTCTGTTGAACGGAGCGATGAGACAGAACGTGTCGGCGGGTCTGTGACGCCGCAGGCCAAAGAGCAACGCGGAGTTGCACCGCGCGGCGATAAGTCTTCGGATGCGGTCGAAGCTTTGACGCCTGCGAGCGTCGGCCAGTCAAACTTCGCCGCCCGCGTTCATCGCACAGCGCTGCCAAACGGAGCGGCGCTGCTGGTGCTGGAAAACCGTGCGACCCCGACCTTTAGTTTGCGCGGTTCTTTCCGCGCCGGTTCTTATTTCGAGCCGCGCGATAAGCCCGGCCTCGCGCAGATAACCGCTGGCATGCTTGAGCGCGGCACGAAGAAGCGAACGAAGCTGCAAATCGCTGGCGACCTCGAAGCGGTCGGCGCAGAGATGGCTTTCTCGGCTGACCCGTTTGCCGTCAACATCGCGGCCCGCGCGCTCTCGAAAGATTTGCCGCTCGTCATGCGAACCCTCGCCGAAGAACTGCGTGAGCCTGCGTTTCCGGCAGACGAGTTGGAGAAGTTAAAACAGCAAACAATCGCCTCCATACAGGAGCAGCAATCGAGCACCGGCTTTCGCGCACGCGAACGCCTGACCCAATTAATCTTTGACCCGGCAAATCCCTTTTATATGAATCCGGGCGACAAGTTGATTCAAAGCATTAAATCAATCACGACGGATGACGTGCGCCGCTTCTACACGGAGCGCTACGGCGGACGCTCCCTTATTCTAGCCATCTCAGGAGATGTCAAAGCGACGGACGTGCAGCGGCAGTTTGAGGAAGTCTTCGGCTCGTTTCAGGGGCCGCAAAGCGTCGAAGTCAACGTCACAGACCCGCAGCCGCAGACCGATACCAAACGCGAAGTCGTCCTCTTGAAAGACAAGGCCAACGTAGACATCCTGCTCGGCTCTGCTGCGCCATTGCGCCGCGATTCGAAGGATTACTTCGCGGCGCTCTTAGCTAACAGCGCGCTTGGCGAATCTACGCTCTCGTCGCGTCTGGGCCTACAGGTCAGAGACCGCGAGGGCTTGACCTACGGTATCTTCTCGCGTTTCCGCGCGCCGACTCTGGCCGCAGGGCCTTGGTACGTCGGTGTTTCCGTCAACCCGAACAACGTTGACAAGGCGATTAACTCCGCTTTGAACGTCCTGCGCGATTACGTCAAAAACGGTATTCGCCCCGAAGAACTCGCAGATGAGAAATCTTCTGCCATCGGCTCTTTTAAAGTGAGCCTTGCGACCAACGCCGGCTTGGCCCAGGCTTTATGGAATGCGGAGTTTTACAGGCTCGGCGCGGATTACATTGACCGCTACCCGCAGCTTATTCAGGCCGTGACGGTCGAGGAAGTCAACGCCGCCATCCGCAAGTATTTCCGACCCGACCAACTAACAATCGTCATCGCTGGCGACATAGAGGCGGCCAAGCCGGGCACAACACCTGTCAAGTAAGAGTAGCCGTCACAAAGAAGCGGTGCCGATGCGGAGCGCGCGTTGTGGCAATTCCAGCCACAACGCAAGCCTGCAAGAGCGAGTCTTGCGCTACGTCTCTTTTCTGTGACAGAATCCGTCGTCGCCAGTGTTTCTTTCGACTCCTCGCATGGAACGGAGCAGTTCAGTGTTGCCTCGTCCGCATACAGCCCGCTCGATTTGCATAGGCATCGCACGCGCAGGCGTGACCGCGATGCTGGCACTGGTGCTGCTCTCCGGGCTGATTCCGTCTGGCGCGCTTTCGGCATCTCACACATGCAAGACTGCCTGCTGCGCTGGCAAGCCGCCGCATGAAGCGGGCGCGTGCAGCGCTTTCCCGACGAGCGCTGAAAAAGACGAGCCGCAGCAAGAAGCATCAGCAGTTTCGATTGGGCATTCATCCGGGCACGACGAGATGCAGATGTCCGGCACAGACACCGAGACGGCGACGGAGACGTTTATTGAGACAAACGCTTCATCAGGCCATTGCCAGGCAGCAGAGCATTCTTCAGCCGAACGACGCTCGCCGCGCCGCGCTTCGTCTAAGCCATCGAGCGTCGCGGCTCAGGCTTTCACAAGGCCGTGCGCGGCGGAGTGTGCCGTAGCTGCCTTGAGTCTCTCGCAGGCGCGCAGGCCGCGCGAGGCGGCGACCTTTTCAATCGCCGTCAGGCCCAGAGCGCCAACACTCCTGTCTCGCGCTGATAGCAATAACAACCTGTCAATTTCTTCAACTGAACGTCGTCAGCGCATACGCCCGCGCGCGCCTCCCGTCATGCTCGACAATCTTTCCGCTTAATCGCTAATTAACTTTCCCGCGCTCGTCTTCGCGCCCACTCTCGACCAAAGAGATGCGGCGTGAAGCGTCGTGGTCTATTCGTATTCTTCCGGTGCGCTTTCCTGCTTTGACGAGCAGACGCTTTGGCGCGAATGGAAATCATGATCTCCTTCAACAGCCTCCGCAAGGTAGCTCTCATGTTTGTCTGGCCGACTGTTGTGCTGCTGTCGTTCGGCGTCTGCCCGTCGTCCGTGCTGGCGCAGCAAACGATCACGTCGGCGACGCTCGGCGGGCGCGTCGAAGATGCGAACGGCGCGGGCCTCGGCGGCGCAACCCTGACCGTCAAGAATCTTGAAAACAATCAACAGTTAACGACGACGAGCGATGAAGCTGGCCGTTATCGTTTCTCTTATCTCCCGGTCGGTGCTTACGAATTGACGGTCGAGCACGCCGGGTTCACTTCCATCAAAGAGCACCTGACGTTGACCATCGGGCAAGCGCTGGACGTGGTGCTCAAGATGACAATTGCCGGTGTCGCTGCGAGCGTACAGATAACGACGGACGTGCCTGTCATCGAAACCGCGCGCACGCAACTTTCGGAAACCATCGTCCCGCGCGAGATTGACGAACTGCCTTTAAATGGTCGCCATTATTTAGACCTTGCGCTGCTCGTGCCCGGCGTCTCGCGTACCAATACCGGAAGCGTGCAGCGCTTCGCCGAAACTTCCGCCGTGCAGGGCACAGGCATTTCCGTGGCGGGCCAGCGTAATCTCAATAACAGCTTTATCGTTGACGGCGTTTCGGCCAACGACGATGCAGCAGACCTCGCGGGCACGTTCTATAGTCAGGAAGTGATACGCGAATTTCAGGTCGTGACCTCCGGCGGCATAGCGGAGTTCGGGCGCGCATCGAGCGGCGTCGTCAACATCATCACGCAGTCAGGCACGAACGCTATCATTGGGCGGCTCTACGGCTTCTTTCGCAACCAGCGTTTTGACGCGCGCAATCCTCTCGCGCCGCGCAAAGACCAATTAACACAGGCGCAGTATGGAGCGACCCTGAGCGGGCCGCTCCGCCGCGACCGCACTTTTCTCTTCGCCAATTTCGAGCAGACGCGCCGCAACGATTCAAGTGTCATCACGATTGCGCCTGACAGGGTGGCTATTATCAACAATCGCCTTAACATTGTCGGCTATCGCGGGCCGCGCATCGAAACGGGTGTCGTCCCCGGCGCGACGGACGCGACCAACCTGTTCGTGCGTCTCGACCACAAGTTGAACAATACAAATCTCTTCAGCGTGCGCTATAGCCTTTACGACATCTCTGCGCTCAACTCGCGCAACGTCGGCGGCCTCAACAGTGTCAGTCGCGGCGCGGGCCTGGACAACCGCGACCAGACTATCACCGCCAGCAACGTCACAACGCTCTCGTCGCGTTCTATCAACGAGGCGCGCTTTCAGTTCACGCGTAGCCGCCTGAGCGCTCCGGTCAACGATGAGGTTGGCCCGGCGGTCAACATCAGCGGCGTCGCCAGCTTTGGCACGGCGACCTTCTCGCCCCTTGCGCGCGACATAAACCTCTTTGAAGCGGTAGACAACATTTCAACGCAGCGCGGCTCACACTCTTTGAAGGGCGGCGCTGACTTTCTTTACAACCGCGTCAACATTCTCTTTCCCGGCGCGCTTTCTGGCGTCTACACTTTTACTTCGCTCGCCAATTTTACGAGCGGTACGTACAGCAGTTTCCAACAGGCTTTCGGTGCGCCAGCGCAGCTTCAATCGAACCCAAACCTTGGCTTCTTTGTGCAGGATGAATGGAAGCCTCGCTCTGATTTAACGATCAATGCTGGCTTACGCTACGACGCGCAATTTTTGCCCGACCCCATCAACACGGACACTAATAACTTCGCGCCGCGCGTCGGATTAGCTTATGCGCCGGGAGACAGGAAGACGGTCTTGCGCGCGGGCTTCGGCATCTACTTCGACCGCATCCCCTTGCGCGCGACCTCTAACGCCTTGCAGCGCGACGGCTCAAAATACACAATCGTCCAGTTCTCGCCGACGCAAACGGGCGCACCCGTTTTTCCCAACATCCTTGCGGCCCAGCCGTCCAATCTCTCGACGAAGCCGAACATTACGCGCATTGACCCAAACATCGAGAACAGCTACAGCGAACAGTTCAACTTCCAGATTGAGCGCGAATTGCCGGGTGATGCTTCCGCTTCAATCGGCTATCTGCACTTGCGCGGGCTGCACCTGATTCTGTCGCGCAACGTTAATGTGCCGACACTCACAGCACAGCGGGCGCAGGCTCTGGGCGTCGCTAACCTGGGCCGCCCCGATTCGAATTTCGGCAACATCAGCCGCTTCGAGAGTTCCGGCAATTCTTACTACGACGCTCTTGTTTTCTCCTTTCGCAAGCGCGCTGGCGCCTGGGCCAACGTGCGGCTCTCCTACACCTTCTCGAAATCAATTGACGACGCGGGCAACTTCTTCTTCAGCACGCCGCAGAACAATTTCGACCTCCGCGACGAGCGCGGGCCGTCCGACAATGACCAGCGACACCGACTGACCCTGAGCGGCTCTTTCGTAGCGCCGCGCTCCCAAGCCAATTCAAGCAGGCTGCGGCGCGCTCTCGATGGCTTTCAATTCAGCTATATTTTCTCGTATGCTGCGCGGCTGCCGTTCAACATCCTGACCGGCAATGACCGAAACTTTGATACGAACTTTAACGACCGCCCCCCTGGAATGGGGCGCAACAGCGGGCGCGGCTTTGATTTCGCTTCGCTCGACTTGCGTCTGAGCCGTAGGTTTCGTTTCACAGAGCGCGTCGAAGTTGAAGCAATCGCCGAAGCATTCAACGCGCTCAACCGCGCCAACCTGCAATTGCCCAATAATACTTTCGGCACGGGACAGACGCCGCTCGCAACCTTCGGCCTTCCGACCGCCGCCAGCGACCCACGCCAGATACAGTTTGGCTTGCGGCTCAGCTTTTAAGAGTGTGGCTAACAAGAATAGAAAAGGATTATCACAGAGACACGGAGGAAACGCGGAACGCTGAACGAGGAACGATGAACGCGGAACGATGAATGATGAAGAATAAACTATCAAGAGCTTGTTTTTTATTCCGCGTTCAGCGTTCAGCGTTCATCGTTTTCTCTATCTCTCTGTGTTTGATTCTTGGTCTCCTGCTCTTGGGCGTAGGCTGTTCACGGCAAACGACGACAGTAGAGGAGCGTAAGGAAATCATTGTCGCCGCTGCTTCCGACCTTGCCCCGGCCTTTGAGGAGTTGGGGCGCAGTTTCGAGCAGGCGACCGGCATCAAAGTGATTTACAATTTCGGCTCGACCGGCACGCTCAGTAAGCAGATTGAGAACGGAGCGCCGATTGATTTGTTTGCCGCCGCCAACGTCGAATTCGTCAACAGCCTTGAGCAAAAGGGATTGATTATCCCTGACACTAAGGCGCTCTATGCGCGCGGTAGGATTACTATTTGGACAAACGCCGAAAGCAAGCTGAAGCTTGAGAAGCTGGAAGACTTGGCCCAACCGGAAGTGGCCCGCATCGGCATCGCCAACCCGGAGCATGCGCCGTATGGCACGGCGGCGCGCGAGGCCATGCAGTCAACAGGCATCTGGGATAAGGTGAAAGACAAGCTGGTCTTCGGCGAGAACGTGCGTATGACGTTGCAATACGCTGAGACGGGCAACGTCGATGTCTCGATTGTCGCGCTCTCTTTGAGCGTGCAGAGCAAGGGACGTTGGGTGCTCGTCCCTGAGGAATTGCACAGGCCGCTCGATCAGGCATTGGCGGTCATCAAAGGCACACGACAGGAACAGGAGGCGCGTCAATTCGCAGCCTTCATCAACGGCACGCAGGGGCGGCCAGTGATGCGTAAGTACGGCTTTGTTCTGCCGGGCGAAGCTCCCGTGAAATAGATAACAGGGAAGATAGGGAAAGGCTTTTAATAATGAAGAGGCAACAAATCATCATCGCGTGCGTTTTGCTTTCGCTCTTCGGCGCGGCCTGCGCGCGTCACGCTCATCAAGGGCCAACGAGCGGAAACGCGCCTGCCAGCATGACGCAGCCAATTCGCGTCTCCGCCGCAGACACGGATGCGGCTGAGCCGAGCATGGCGGCGGCGCGCGATGGCTCTGTCTACATCGCCTGGATTGAGCATCGCGCGAAAAAGGAGGCGGACGTGTTCGTCGCAGAGTTGGACGGCGAAGGGCGGATCAAGAATGCTCCCGCGCGTGTCAATCCGAACGCGGGCGAAGCGAAGGGCTGGCGCGGCGACCCGCCGACCATCGCCGTCGCGCCGGACAAGACTATTTACGTCGGGTGGACGGCGCGCGTTGCCAATGCAGGTCATGGCACTACTCTATACCTCTCAGCCTCGCGTGACGCGGGACGCTCCTTTGGCCCACCCGTTAAGGTTAACGACGACGAAAAGCCAGCCAGCCACGGTATGCACTCGCTGGCAGTTGCGCCGGATGGGCGCGTCTATCTGGCTTGGCTGGACGAGCGCAACATCGCGCCCGTCGCGGAAGCAATGCCGGGTATGAATCAGACGAAGATGGAACACGCAGAGCCGAACAGCGAAGTCTTCTTCGCCGTCTCGACTGACGGCGGGCGCACCGTCAGCGCGAACAAGCGCGTGGCAAACGAAGCCTGCCCGTGCTGCAAGACGGCGCTCGCCGTTGGCCCAGACAATCAGGTTTACGCAAGCTGGCGGCAGGTGATGCCCGGCGACTTTCGTCACATAGCGGTCGCCGCATCTACTGACGGAGGACAAAGTTTTGCGCCGCCGAAGATTGTCAGCGACGACGGTTGGAAGATCACGGGCTGTCCGGTCTCCGGCCCTGCGCTTGTGGTCGCAACCGACGGAGCGCTCCGTGCGGTCTGGTACACGGCTGGCGAGCGCGGGAGCGCCGGACTCTACTGGGCCGAATCGCGCGACCGTGGACAAACCTTTTCGGAGCGCAAGCTGTTAGCGGGAGGACAGGTGCGCGGCAACCCTTCGCTGCTGGCAGACGCGAAGAACAACCTCTTCGTCGTCTGGGAGAGCGACGAAAAAGAGCCGCGCGTGTTAAGCGTGCGACTCTCTACGGACGGCGTGGCGACACCTGCGCCGCTCGCCGACAGCGCAGAGCTACCGACCGTGGCGCTCATGGGCGAGCAACTCCTCGTCAGTTACATCGTTACCGCACAGGAGCAGCGCAGCATTTGGATTACACGCGCCAAGCCTGCGGCCTGAAAGCTCTGGCTGTATCAGAGCAGCTTGGCGGATGAAGTATTCAAGGTAAAAGGAGAAGAGGATGAAAGGAATGCTATCAGGCGTTCGGGTTGAATGAATTGTTAGATTGCGGCTTACCTTTTGACGCGCTTCTTTTCTTTACAATTTGATTTTACAGGAAGTTCAACTACTGGTGAGCCTTCCCGGAACGTAACCGGATACTCTCCGTCCGACTCCATCCAAGGTCTTTCATCAAAGTTATTCTTAAACTGCGGGTGCGCTCTAAGCCATTCAACGGCAAGCGTCCAGCCCCTTTCCATCTGGCACTCGGTTGGCTTGAAGTATTCAATATAAGCTGCGGGATGACATTTCAAACCATCCAGAGCGTGTGCGGCAAAGACGTACTTCATCAGCAACGTTTTATTTTTTGGAACACCCCAGCCGCGCCCATAATGCAGGGCAAGATTACAAGTCCCGATGGCATAACCTCCCTCTGCGCTCATTCTGAACCAGTGGACAGCCTTCCTTTGGTTTGGCTTTACACCTTTGCCTTCGGAATATGCGATGCCCACTTCGTTCTGAGCATCAACATTCCCTCGTCCGGCGTTTTTAAGCAGCGACATAAAAGAATCATCCTGCCCAAGAGATGGCTTAGGCAGGATGGCGAGAATCGCTAAGGCCAACAAAACAACAAGAGATAATCGCGATTTCATCTGCAGCCTCACAAGATAAGAAGATTCAAAGACCAAAATCTGTTAAGCAAGCGATATACCCTGAAGCAAGTAACGGATTTTCCTTTAGCCGAAAGAATTGACGAGCAGCAGTTATCTGACAGTTGATGCAGAAATGTTTGAAGGCTGAAGCAATCTCACACCGGAATTAAACGGCGTGGGAGACAGAGCCGAACCAAACCCAAGTTCAAGATGAAAGCCTGGCGGATTCCGCGTCCGGTTGAATGAGCTACCAGGTGTCGCCGTTTCGTAAATCTCAACTCTTTCCGACTCCTTCAATATACTTATTCACTGCCTCTGTATATGCCTCTGCGGATAGTCCGGCATACTTCAGATTATTGGGAAGGGGCTGCTTAGAAGCAGGAGATGCTGCTTCAAGCAATTCTTCAATATCTTTCAACTCTTTATGAATAGCCCGACGCGCGGATGTGGTCTTTAAATATGCTCGCATGACTTTACCCGTCACGGAAAAGATACGATTCTTCTCTTTGACATAACCGCCAGCTATGAGCCTGGCAAAGCCGCTCTCCAATTCATCCGGATTAAAGACGGCGTGATTGATAGCGTCTCCTGCGGCAATAATCTTCTCAAGAGTCGCCTCCCCGGCTTGACCCGCATAAATGACGGCGAGCAGAAGCCAGGCATCTGACCAATTATAGTTTTTATCCTTAGTCAAGATGTCATACACCTAAGGCATATCAGCCGCCCGTTTCTAATGTAAGACTAACAAACTCTAGTTAGCCGCTGACGGCTACTTTGCTGGCGTTGACAGAATCTCTTCGGTCGCGGGTACGAGTCCGAGTTGTTGGAGGAGTCCAAGAGACTCGACGAGCACCCAATCGGCGGTGATTTTACCGTTGACGATCTGCTGGATGACTACCATGCGGATGCTGATTTGTTTGCCGGTTGGAGCGAGGCCGAGCCAAGGGCCTGTGTGCGTGGCGTGCAGGCAGCTACGGCTCACCACATGATCTGCTTCGGCGATTATCTGTTCGACATCGAAGCGTAAATCTGGAAAGCCTGTGAGCCATTCCTCTATGTGATGCCGGGCGGCTGCGGGGCCGCGCGGCACGCCCGCCGCTTCCGCGCCGGAGCGCAGTTGATGCGTGAGGCAATCAGGGGCGATGATTTCAGACGCCACGTCGAGCGAGCGCTGATTCCAGAGTTCTTCGTAAAATCGCCTGACGATGGCTTTATTTTCTTCTGCTGACATGGATTGCTCTTGACGGCTGACGAAATGACGACCGGCGCACGGAAGTACGATGGGCGCGCAACGTAAGTTATCAGCAATGGCCGGTCAAAATGAACGGCGCGACGCGCAAAACAGGCTCGCGCAGCCGCCAAACCCACCCGCGCAAGCTTTCGGACGACCCGCGCAGCCGTAAAACCGGCCCGCGCGCCCGTCAGATTCGTTCGCGTAGCCACCAGATTGGTTCGCGCACCTGTTGGAATGACCTGCGCACTGGTTGGAACGACTTGCGCACCTGCAAGATTGACTTGCGCAGTCGTTGGATTGACCTGCGCAGTTGCAAGATTGAGTTGCGCACCTGTTGGAATGAGTTGCGCAGCCGTTGGAATGAGTTGCGTAGCTGTTGGAATGACTTGCGCAGTGGTTTGAACGACTTGCGCAGTTGTTAGATTGAGTTGCGCACGTGTTGGGAATGACTTGCGCACGTGTCGGAATGAGTTGCGCAGTCGTCAGATTGAGTTGCGCAGTGGTTGGAATGAGTTGCGTACACGTTTTGGTGTGGTACGTGGTTGTTTAATTGATTTGTGCGTGTGTACAAATGACCTGTGGAGTTGTACAGATGACTGGTGAACCTGTACAGATGAGTTGCGCAGTTGTTTACTTGACTTGCGTAGCTGTTTACTTGAGTTGCGTAGCTGTTCACATGACTTGCGCAGGGGTATAGATGAGTTGCGCAGTCGCACAGACGACTTGCGCAGTTGTTCAGATGAGTTGCGTAGTGGTTTAGGCGACTTGTGCAGTGGTTTGGACGATGCGCGTCAGGTTGACACGGGTTCGCGTAAGTGTGCGGACGAGTCGCGCGGTTGTTAGATTGTGTTGCGGGGTCGTGTGATGGGTTCGCGCGGTTGTGGCAGAGGCGTCCGGGTCGCTGCCGTAGAGACGTTGGGCCGTCGCAGGGCTGCGCTGTCGTCATTGTCCTTCATTTTCAAGGCCAGCAATTCCTCATTCCGCGCAAAACTCCTGCGAAAGGTGCGTCACAGAGGCCGAGGGCAAGCAACAGTTTGATTCCGGAGATGAATCTGAGACTCAACACAAATGCTCCCCGCTGTGCCCTTCCATTCTCTTTGCAGGAGATTTGCTATGCGTGCCAAAAATTTCGCCCTGACTCTAGTTATCTTCAGTCTCGTTCTCGTTGCGAGCGCTACGGCCTATGCCAGCACCCGTCCTGAAGCATTAGCGCGGGCCGCTGTTTCCGAAAACCCTTCCGAATCACGCGCGGCGATTGCAGAGCTTCGCGCGCTTGGCCCAGCCGGACTGCAAACGCTCTTTGCCATCCACGCCGACGAGATTAAACGAAACACTGGCGCGAACACGCCCGCCGCATCTGCGAAAGATAACGAATCATGGAAGCGTCTCTCTGCGGCGCTCGATGCCGTCAGCCAGCAATACGACAGCGCAGCTTCCGGCCTCTACTGGTACACAGACTTCGAGCAGGCCCGCACGGAAGCGCGCAAGCAGGGCAAGCCGATTCTCTCCCTTAGACTGCTCGGTAATCTCAGCGAAGAGTTCAGTTGCGCCAACAGTCGTTTCTTCCGCACGGTGCTCTACAGCAACCCGCACATCGCCAAAATGCTCGGCGAGCGTTTTATCCTCCACTGGAAATCCGTTCGACCTGTCCCGCGCGTCACAATAGACTACGGCGATGGCCGCAAACTCGAACGCACACTCACAGGCAACAGCATCCACTACATACTCGATGCGGAAGGCCGTCCCCTTGACGCGCTGCCCGGCCTCTACGGCCCGCAAGCTTTCATGCGTGAATTGGAACAGGCCGAGAGCGTCTTCAAACAGCTTGCCACTCAAACAAACGCACAGCGCACAGAGACATTGCGCGCCTTTCATCAAACGCGCCTCGATGCCATCACACAGGCATGGAAGGCAGACGTTCAGAAAGTCGGCGGAAAGATTCCAACAGAGATAGTAGAAACCGAACAGATAGACGGAGAGACGCCGAGCGCGCGTGCGGCAGCGCGGCGCGCGATGTCAAAGGCCGTCACGGAAGTCAGCATCATTAACTCGATTACTTACGAGCCACGTTTGCTCGAAGCAGCCACAGACAACGCGACCTGGAACAAGATAGCCGCGCTCCACTCGGCGGACGCGAAACTCGATCAAGCCAGCATCGCTCTCATGCGTCGCCAGACTATCAAGACGCTCAACGCCGAAGGCGCGGATACTGCCGCACAGGCGCTCGCGCCCGACCAACTCGCGCGCCTCGTCCAGAACTTCGAGCGCTACATTGCGCTAGACACAGTGCGCAACGAGTACCTGATGCACACCAAGCTACACGCATGGCTCACGTCCCTCAGATACTCCAACAACCTTGAAGGCTTGAACGAGAGAGTTTACTCAGAACTCTTCCTCACGCCGCGCAACGACCCCTGGCTCGGACTCTTCTCGCCAGACACTTACACCGCGCTCGAAAACAGTGGTGTGAAGAGTAACTAGAAAGATTCAAAGGTGAAGAATAAAAGCAGGGCTGCTCAAGTTGAGCAGCCCTGCTTTTGTTTAGTTGAGAAAGCAATGCGCGTTTACAGGACGCGCAGGAAGGCAACGAGGTCTGTCTTCTCCTGCGCCGACAGGTTAAGCTCCAACACCAGGTTGAAGAACTCCACACTGTCTTCCAGCGTCAGCAGCCGCCCGTCGTGCAGGTAGGGCGGCGATTCCTTAATGCCACGCAGCGGGAAAGTCTTAATCGGCCCCTGCTTGGTAATCATCATGCCGCCTTCCATGCGCGGCTTGTAAAAGCGCTCGACCATCAAATCGTGCATCGTGCCGTCTGTGTAATAGGGCGGCGTGTGGCACTGCGAGCAATTGGCCTTGCCGAAGAACAAATCCTCGCCGCGCGCCTCCGATTCGGTCGCTTTCCGACGGTCTAGCCGCCCGTAAAGGTTCAGCTTCGGCGCTGGCGGAAAGTCAAGGAGTTCCTGAAACTCTGCCATCGCGTGAACATGCAGCGCGCGGTCGAGAGTATTGACGCCCTTCTTCGCCGCCGTCACAGGGTCGCCGTCAAAGTAGGCCGCGCGTTGCTCAAACTCAGTGAAATCTTCGACCGTACGCAGAGCGCGTTGCGAACCGAAGAGGCGTTGGACGTTGACGCCGCGCAGAGATGGCGTCTCAATGCGACGACGATTCTCCTGCGGGCGTATGTCGCCGACCAGGTGCATCGCGCCGGAGTTGTGCCCGTTGACGTGGCAATCAAAGCAGGTCACGCCGAGCATTCCGTCGCGCTTTTCGGTCTTGCGGTCGGCTGTGGCGTTGAATTGCTGCTGCGGAAACTGCGAGACCAGCAGGCGCAGGCCGTCCAGTTGCTTCGGATTCAGGATGCCGTTGAACAACTCGTAGAAATTATCAATCGTGACGAGTTGCCCCTTTGAAACGTCGCCGAGGTCAGGACGGGTTGTCAGGAAAATCGCGGGCGGAAACTCCGGCAGGAAGTGTTCCGGTATATCGAAATCCATGTCGAAGCGTTCGAGACGCGGCTGCACCTTGATGTGCATTTGCGGGAACACCATCCCGCCGACCGGATGATTGACGTGCGGCAGCGGCAGATAGGGAAAGAGTCCCTTGTCTCTAATCTCATCGGGCGTCATGCGCCCAAGTTGCTCCCACGTCACACCGCCTTTGAGCTTCGCCGTTGGCCCAACAGGGATGGGCTTGCCGCGCGTCATACGCACGTTCTCAGCCACGCGCCGCCGCAAATCATAGCGCTCTTCGAGCAGCTTCATCTGCGCCGCCATCACGCGCGACTTCGCAGCCTTGTCGCGCGCCCTTACCACGTCGAACGGTTCTTCGACGACGGGCGAAAAAGAAGACTGCTGCCGGTCTTCATCTTTCGGTTTTTGTGTTCGTGATTGTGCGCCCGCGCGGCTGTTGATGAGTAGCGCCGAAAGTACCGCCGCTGCAAACGCTATGACAACTACCAGCTTGATGCGTGTCGAGGTGTTCATAAGGCTCCTTTCATTGGGATTGGTGATTCAGCCCCGATGCTATTAAGCCGCCTATGAAATGAACAACACCCGCCCCTCGCTCGCTTTTGATAGAAACTACTTCGCTTGAACTTGCTGAGTGCCGGACACAAGCAAAGCGTCCGGCCTGACAACTTTATAATCTTTGATACGGCTCACTCTCTCAGAGCGCCGCGATGATGGCTTCGGCAAACTCTGAAGTGCTGGCGTGGCCGCCCTGTATGTCGCGCGTGCGCGTTTTCCCTTCCTCAAAGACCTTGAGCATCGCTTGCTCGATTCTGTCCGCCGCATCGCGCTCGCCCAGATAACGCAACATCAGGATGCCGGATTGCAGAAGTGCGGTCGGGTTGGCGATGCCCTGCCCTGCGATGTCCGGCGCAGAGCCGTGGACGGCCTCGAAGACAGCGCCCTGCTCGCCTATGTTCGCGCCGGGCACAAGACCCAATCCTCCGATGAGACCGGCGCACAAGTCTGAGACAATATCGCCGTAGAGATTTTCGAGCAGCATGATGTCAAACTGCTCTGGGCGCATCACAAGCTGCATGCAGGCGTTGTCAACAATCTTATCGTCGGCTTCAATCTCCGGGTAATTCTTGGCGACGTTGCGAAAGCAATCGAGAAAGAGTCCGTCCGAGAGCTTCATGATATTGGCTTTATGGACGGCTGTGACTTTCTTGCGTCCCTCGCGCCGCGCATACTCGAAGGCAAAGAGCGCCACACGCGTAGAGGCTTTCTCTGTGATGATCTTGATGCTTTCGACCACGCCGGGCACGACCACGTGCTCTATGCCGGAATAAAGGTCTTCCGTATTTTCGCGCACCACCACTAGGTCTAGCTCAGGATAGCGCGAAGGCACGTTGGGCAGCGCACGCACGGGTCGCAAATTGGCGTAAAGGTCAAGCGCCTTACGTAAGCCGACGTTGACACTGGTAAAGCCTTTGCCGACGGGTGTTGTAATCGGGCCTTTGAGCGCGACCTTGTTGCGGCGGATTGATTCGAGAAGTTCCTGTGGCAGCGTGTCGCCGAATTTTTCGAGCGCCTGCGCGCCCGCGTAATGCGTCTCCCACGCCACGTCAATGCCTGTCGCTTCGATAATGCGAACGACCGCCGAAGAGACCTCCGGGCCGATGCCGTCGCCGGGAATGAGTGTGATAGTATGTTTCATAAGAGCAGGAGTCAGAATCCAGAAGCCGGAAGAACAGAAAATCAGGAAGAAAAGAAAATCAGATAAAGCGGTTGCAGCCGCTTATTCTGAATTCTGGATTCTAACTCCTGACTTCTGCTTTTAGTTCCGACTTCTGTGGTGCTGCTGCATCATACCAGAAGTTCCGTTAATGCTAAATCCTGAAACATTCAGAGCCGTTGAAAGAGAGACGGCGGACGCGCTCGTTCTGGGCGGCGGCGTCATCGGGCTGGCGATTGCGCGTGCGCTCAGTCTGCGCGGCCTCGCGCGCGTCTTGCTCGTCGAGCGCGGGCGGCTCGGCATGGAAGCTTCGCACGCAGCCGCCGGAATGCTTGCTCCGCAGGTCGAAGCAGACCGCGCGGACGACTTTCTCGAACTGGCCTGCAAGAGCCGCGACTTGTATCCGGCGTTTGCGCTGGAGCTACGCGAAGAAACAGGCATCGACATAGAGCTTGAAACCACTGGCACGCTTCTTCTTGCCTTCAACGAGAGGGATGAAGAGGAAGCCCTGCGTCGTTATGATTGGCAAAGCCGCGCCGGATTACACGTCGAGCACCTGACGGCAAAAGAGGCGCGGCGGCTTGAGCCTTGTATCTCGCCTGCCTTGCGCGGCGCGCTGCGTTTTCCGCGCGATTGGCAGGTGGAGAACCGTAGGCTCGTGGCCGCTTTGGCCGCCGCCTCAGACCGTTTGGGAGTCAGGCTGCTGACGGATACTAACGTCGAATCTTTACAGATAGAACGCGGGCGTGTGACGGGCATTGAGACTTCGCGCGGACGTTTGAGCGCTCCCACTGTCGTCGTCGCCTGCGGCGCTTGGGCTTCTCTGTTAACTTCAGGAGACAAACGCGTGCCGCGCGTTCGCATCGAACCCGTGCGCGGGCAGATGCTCTGCTTTGAAGCGAACCCACGGGCCGCGCGACACGTTATCTATAGCCCGCGCGGCTACATCGTGCCGCGTCTGGATGGTCGCCTTCTGGCAGGCTCTACGACAGAGCACGAGGGCTTTGACAAGAGCGTGACGGGAAATGGGCTGCAAGCGATTATGGAACAGGCGCTTGAGATTGCGCCCGCCATCGGCAATCTTCCGCTTCTGGATACTTGGGCTGGCCTGCGGCCACGCGCGCCGGATGACCTGCCCGTGCTCGGTATGAGCGCGGAGGTGAACGGTCTCTTTTACGCGACGGGCCATTATCGCAACGGTATCCTGCTCGCTCCGCTGACCGCAGAGTTGATCGCCGAACAAATCGCGGGCGGCGACGGCGCGCGTGCGCAATGGAGCGCGTTTTCTCCAGACCGTTTTCAGCCCATCGGTGTTAATTAATCTGAGGACAAACATTTTGATAAAACATCGTATCGCTTTCATTCTAGCGCTCTCGGCAATCATCACGGCGCTTGCTCCGCAGCCCCTGCTGGCGCAGGCGCGGCGCATTCCGCCCGGCGGCCAAAGCAACCCTTCACCGAGCGCGCCCGTCGGCGGACGTACACCCGCAGAGCTTTACGAAGAGGTTTCCGCCTACGCCGAAAAAAAGATTGACGAGTTCATTCGCACGAAGGTCAAGTTTGACCCAAAGCTTTTGGAACAAACTCTGCAAGAGCAGCGGCGCATGGCCTCCTTGCACGCTACGCAAGTAGCCTCGCGCCCGAATCTGGCTGGCGAAGATTTCTATTACCTGGGGATGCTTTACCATCTCTCCGATAATCAAGAGCGAGCGATTGAAAACCTCCAACGCTTTCTCAAGGAGCAGGCCGGAAAGGGCGAGAACGCGCAGACCGCACGCTATATCATCGCGCTCGACACATCGAAGGACGACCGTCTTGAAGAAGCGGAAACCGCGCTCAAGGATTACGTCGCACACGAACCGCGCCGCGCCAGTGAGCAGGCCAACATCGAGAGCACGCTCGCGAAAGCTTATCGGAAAAACAAACAACCCGAACGCGCCATCGCACACGGCGAAGCAGCCTTCAAGATTGCCAAAACCGTCGAGCCGACCGTCAAGAACGCGAACCTTCGCGACTACTGGGTCTTTAACACAGCCAACTCTCTCGTAGAGCTTTACACGGACGCGAAGAAGCCCATCGAGACAGTAGCGGCGGTGCTCGAAGAGGTGCGCCGTCTGGCTCTCGAATACAAATCGTCGCGTCTCTATACGGATGCGACTTCGCGTTTGGCGAACGTGCTGGTTGACGGCGGGCGTAAAATGGATGCCGTCAAGATGTTGGAAGATTCCCTCGCGAATTTGAAAACGCACATTACAAACCCGAACGAGCAGCGCATGGCCTCGCAGGAGTTGCAACGCAAGCAAAAGCAGTTGCGCTTGCAGGGCGAGATTGCGCCGGAAATCGCAATCGTCAAATGGATAGACCAAGCGCCCGTTAAACTCTCGGACTTGCGCGGGCGCGTCGTGCTGCTGGACTTCTGGGCCACCTGGTGCGGCCCCTGCCTGGCGGCGTTTCCGCACCTGACCGAGTGGCACGAAAAATATAAAGACCGTGGCCTCGTCATCTTAGGCATCACGCTCTTTTACGGGCAGGCCGAGGGACAGACCGTGGACAAGGACTACGAGTTTAGCTTCCTCGAACGCTTCAAGAAGATGCACCGCCTGCCCTACGGATTCGCCGTCGCAGCCAGTGAAGACAATCATCGTAACTACGGCGTGCAGGGGATTCCGACCACCGTCATCATTGACCGTCGCGGCATTATCCGCTACATCGGAACAGGTTCCAGCGGCCCAAATCACCAGCAGGTCGCAGAGACGCTGGAGAAAGTGATAGAGGAAAAGTGATTCGGAAAGGCAGAATCCAGAATTCAGAATTCAGAAGCCAGAAGAACAGAAAATCAGGAAGAACAGAAAATCAGATAAAGCGGTTGCAGCCTCTTATTCTGGATTCTGAATTCTGGATTCTGAATTCTGCCTTTCGTTGCTATACTTGTCGTCGCTGAGGAATATGGAAAGTCAGAATATTACTATCACTATCGCTTTTCTGGCCGGGCTGCTGTCGTTCCTGTCGCCGTGTGTGTTGCCGCTCGTGCCCGGCTACGTGTCGCTGATTTCGGGCGTCAGCATTGACCGTTTGAAAAGCGAGGACGATGGTGCTCGCCGCGCCGCGCGCCGCGCCGTTATCTACAATTCGCTGGCCTTCAACATCGGCCTCTCGATGATCTTTCTCGCGCTCGGCGCAGCCGCCGGGCTGGTCGGCACGGCGCTGATTACAAACAAGTGGATACGCATTATCGGCGGCGCGGTGATTATCGCCTTCGGCCTCCAACTCATCGGCATCCTGAAAATCGGCGCGCTCTATAAAGACACGCGCTTCTTCTCGCAGCAGAAGCCGCGCGGGATGTTGGGGTCGTTCACGCTGGGGATGGCGTTTGCCGCCGGATGGACGCCGTGCATTGGCCCAATCCTCGGCGGCATTATCGGGCTGGCGGCGACGAGCGGCGGCTGGCGCAGTGGCCTCCTGCTCTCGACCTTCTACGCGGCGGGACTCGCCGTGCCGTTTCTCGCCACGGGCCTTTTCGTCAACAAGTTTCTCAGCTTTTACACCAAGTTTCGCCGACACCTGCACAAGGTCGAAGTGGTGTCGGGCGTCATCCTGATACTGATTGGCACGGCGGTGATGACGAATTACACGACGCGGCTATCGAGCCTTCTGGCGTGGCTGCCAAACGCGGAATCACTTCTCAAGTCGAAGACGGACTCGGCTGGCGGCGCTCCGAGCGCCAACCAGACTTTCGAGCCTGCGCCTGAAGTCCAGTTGCAGACGCTCGACGGGCGAGCCTTTCACTTAAGCGAACTGCGCGGCCAAATTGTGCTCCTGAATTTCTGGGCGACGTGGTGCGGGCCTTGCCGCAGCGAGATTCGGGTCTTTAACGAATTGCAGCGTGATTTAGAGGCGCGCGGCCTGAAGGTCGTCGGCGTCTCACCGGCTGAAACCAACGACACGCCCGAGTTAATCAGAAATTTTCAGAAGGACTTCAAGCAGGATTACACAGTCCTGCTCGGCGGCACGGACGTGTCTGCGAAATTCCGCAACACCCCTGGCTTTCCCATCACCATCATCATTGATCGTGAGGGACGCATTCGGCAGAAAATCGTCGGCGAGAGTAATCGCGCTGGCTTCGAGGCAGCCATTAAACCTTTGCTCGATGAAGCGCCCGCAACAGCACAAAAGTAGAGGTCAGAGGTTAGAGGTCAGAGATTAGTAAAAGCCATTAACTGACCTCTGACCTCTGTTCTCAGGAGTTTAGTTATGAAGAAATTTTTCCCGCTCGTTGCTCTCCTGTTCACACTTCTTGCGGCGTCTTCCGCGCTCGCGCAGGGCAATCACGAATACGCGCCGCTGCAAGAGCAGCAGGTCAATTACAAGGATTGGACATTCAACAGCCTGACGGACGGCAAGCCCGTCAATCTGCGCCAGCTTGCGGAGGGCAAGAAGCTGGTGCTCGTCGTCTACTTCGCTTCGTGGTGTCCGAACTGGCGCAATGAAGCGCCGCTGGCGGCGCAGCTTTACGAGAAGTACAAAGCGAACGGGCTGGAAGTCGTCGGCGTCAGCGAGTATGCCACGCTCGATGCTACGCGCAGCCACTTCGGCGCGGCAGGCCCGCCCTACACGGTCGTCGCCGAATCCGAAGGCAGAGAGTGGCGCGACAAGACTTCGCATTACAGCTATCGCAAGACCACAGGCGACACGCGCAATTGGGGATCGCCCTGGAACATTTTTCTGGAGCCTGCGAAGTTCAACAAGAAGGGCGACGTGCTGACGGAAAAAGCATGGGTCGTCAATGGCGAGCTAATCGAAGCGGAGGTCGAAAAGTTTATCCGCACACGCCTCGGACTCGGCGATAAAGTGGAAACCGGCAAGAAGGCCCATCTTGATTTGAAAATCGAAACCGACCAGAACAAACTCGTGCGCGACAGCCTCGGCACCAACACAACCTCCAAGACCAACACACCCTGCAAGCAGTAACGAAAAGCAGGAGTCAGAAGACAGAAGTCAGGAGTCAGAAGAAAAGAAAGAAGAATAAAAGCGGTTGCAGCCTTATATTCTGGATTCTGACTCCTGAATTCTGTTCTTTGACTCCTGAATTCGTTTTCAGTTGATTACATCCGGCCATTCGTCCTGCGTCGTGAAGGGAATCGGCGAAGCGTGATGCAAGACCATCCGCCAGCCGCCGTCTTTGCGGCGAAAGACGTTGGTGGCCTGCGCGGCGGCGGCGGCCAATCCCTCTTCCATCATCAGCGAGATAGTCTCCGTGCAGACGACCCACGCGACATCATCGCTCAACTGCACGCGCTCGTTACTGGCGGCGATTGACATTGAACTGGATGATGAAAAGATGACGACCCAACTCTCACGGATTCGTTCATAGCCGATGATGGCTTCGCGTCCCGGATGCACGCAGACCGCAGATTCGTCGTCAGCCCAGACTTCGTCCATCGCTTCGATGTCGAGCCTGTTCATCGCCATGTAGAAACGCTCGTTGGCCGCGCGCACTGCCTGCTCGTCAGACATTCAAACCTTCTCCATCAGCAGAGGACAGAGGTCGGAGGTCAGAGATTAGTAACGGATTTTGTTTTAACTGACATCTAACCTCTAGCCTCTGACCTTCGGCTCTTTTGCTCTCGCGCCGACTGCTGCTAAGATGGCGCGTTTCGCGCTCATCCGAATCCATAGCTTAGCATCGACTTTCATGAAACTTCGCCTACTTTATCACGGTCACTGTTTCGACGGCGCGGCTTCGGCTGCCGTCTTCACGCGCTTTTACCAAAATCGTATACACCCGAATGCGGACATCGTGTATACGGGATTGCTGCATCGCCCCGGACAGCTTTTCGACGAGGAGATGTTTGACGGCGACGAAAACGCCATCGTTGATTTCAAATACTCTGCTTCGGAACGCCTGTCGTGGTGGTTCGATCATCACCAGTCGGCATTCCTGACGCCGGAAGATGAAAAACATTTTCGGCAGGATCAATCGGGCCGGAAATTTCTGGACACGACGCGTAAATCATGCACGGAGTTTATCGCCGATGTGGCGCGCGAGCGCTTCGGCTTTCAAGACGAAATGCTCGACCCGCTCGTTCACTGGGCACACATCATTGACGGCGCTCTTTATGAATCACCGGCGCAGTGCGTCGAATTGGCTGCGCCCGCCCTGCAACTCATGCAGGTGATTGAAAACGAACCCGAGGATAGTTTTATCGAAGAGATTATTCGCGGCCTTCTGGTGCGCCCGCTTGACGACGTAGCGCACAGCGACGAAGTGCAGCGGCGCTTTCGCCCCATTCTGGAATTGCACCGGCGCACGCTTGAGACCATTCGGCGCAAAGCTACCTATGCGAACGGCGTCGTGCAGTTTGATCTGGTTGATGACGGGCTGGAAGGCTTCAATAAGTTCATCCCTTACTATCTCTATCCGGACACGACCTACTCTGTGGCGCTAACGCGCACTCCACACCGCACGAAAATCTCCGTCGGCTCAAACCCCTGGAGTCCGCGCCCGCGCACGCACAACATAGCCTCCATCTGCGAACGCTACGGCGGCGGCGGCCACGCCGTCGTCGGCGCAGTCTCGTTTGCGCCTGACGAAGTTGAACGAGGACGCGCTGCCGTGCGCGAGATAGTAGCGGAATTGTCAAACAACCTAAGGCAGTAAGGCTACAGGTATAGTAAAATGTGCCTGTGCAATAGCAATAGAAATTGATGTTTTCTGTAGGCGATAGATTGAAGCACCCGAACAAGCCTGACTGTGGACTTGGACAAGTGTTTAGCATCTGCCCCAATGGAAAGCTATATATATTTTTCGTAGGGGCGGGCAGGATATGTTTAAACCCTCAGTATGTTTCTTTAGTGGAAGCAAAAGAAAGCGATGCCCAGTGTGCGATTCTTGACACCCTTGACAATGCGAACTTTCCCTTTGGGCGTCATAACATCTACGTTATTGAGATGAGCCGGGCAATTTTGTCAGAGCGGAGATTCACAAAAGAGAATCCTAATCGTGATCCTACAAAACCATGTGTTTACGTTGGTATGACGTGGCATACTCCCGAAGAACGTTTTCAGCAACACATGAATGATAAGCATGCTGCTCATTACGTTTACCGTTATAGACAGGGAGCAAAGTTACTGTACCCGCTATTTCAGAAGTTTAATCCTATGCACAAAAGGCTGGCAGAGATGATGGAAGTAGAACGCGCTTGTCAGCTACGAAAACAAGGATATGCGGTATGGCAAAGATAGAGAGGCAAAGTAAGAAATCATGTCAGTTCAAATTGCGCGGCGACATTTTAACGTCACGGAATTCTACCGGATGATAGAGGCTGGTATTCTTTCGGAAGGAGACCAGGTTGAACTCATTGACGGCGAGGTCATAGAGATGAGTCCGATTGGTAGTCGCCACGCAGCGTGTGTTGATCGACTCAACAAGCTCTTGAATAGACTCGTGCCGCAAGACGTGATAGTGCGTGTGCAGAGTCCTATCGTTTTGGATGATTATTCCGCGCCGCAGCCAGATATTAGTTTGCTCCGTCCGCGCGCTGATTTTTACGCTCAAGAGCATCCTGCGCCGATTGATGTTTTGCTGGTCATTGAGGTTGCCGATTCTTCGACCGGGTTTGATCGAGAGATAAAGTTGCCCCTCTACGCGCAGGCAATGCTACCGGAAGTCTGGCTGGTTAATTTGCCCGACGATGCAGTCGAGATATACACCCAACCCTCGAACGGCTCTTATCAGAAGATGCAGGTGCTAAACCGTGGGGAAATTTTAGCGTCAAGCGCATCTTCAGGCTTGAGCCTTAATGTCACCGCCATCCTCGGATAACTCACCGCGCCATCAATTCTTCAATCTCGTCCACCTGCTTCGGCGCTTTGCTTGAGAGCACGCGGTGGCCGTCCTCTGTGACGAGCACGTCGTCTTCGATGCGGACGCCTATCCCTAAGTATTTTTCGGGAATATCTTTCGTGTCGGGCGAGATGTAGAGGCCCGGCTCGATGGTCATTACCATCCCCGGCTCGACGCGGCGCGATTCGTCGCGGATGTGATAGCGGCCTACGTCGTGTACGTCCATGCCGAGAAAGTGGCCGAGGCGGTGCATATAAAATTGCTTGTACTTCTCTTCTTCAATCAGTTTTTTCGGCTCGCCCTGCAACAATCCGAGCCGCACCATTCCTTCGGTCAGAATCTCAACGGAACGCTGGTGCAATTCGTCCATGCTCACGCCAGGGCGCGACATCTCTATGCACGCGATTTGGGATTCGAGCACGAGTTCGTAAATCTCCCGCTGCGCTTCTGTGAAGCGCCCGTTGATGGGAAAGGTGCGTGTGATGTCGGAGGCGTAGCCGCGATACTCCGCGCCCGCGTCAATCAGGAGCAAATCGCCGTCGCGCAAGCGGGCGTCGTTGTTGATGTAATGCAGGACGGTAGCGTTTGCGCCGCCGCCGATGATTGAAGCATAAGCTGGAGCAGCCGCACCGTTGCGGCGAAATGTATATTCGATGAGAGCTTCAATCTCATATTCCATCATTCCGGGGCGCGCAGCCTTCATCGCCTCGCGGTGTCCGTCGGCGGCGATGTCCGCCGCGCGCTGCATCAACTCAATTTCTTCTGCGCTCTTAATCAAGCGCATCTCGTGCAGGATAGAGCCGATGTCAATAATCGCCTGCGGCGGTTGGACACCGCGCCGCCCCATCGCGCGCATGCGACGGATGTGGCTGATGATGGTTTCATCCAGTTCTTGGTGACCGTTGCCGATGCGGTAATAAAGATTGCTTGCACCGTTGAGCAGGTCGTTGAGCTTTTCGTCAAACTCCGCGACCGGGAACGCAGCGTCCGCCCCGTACTGCTCCTTCGCGCCTTCGACACCCGCACGCCGACCGTCCCAGACTTCTCTTTCGGGATCGCGCGGGCGGACGAAAAGCATGTAGGGATGCTCTGGATGCGCGGGCGCGATGACGGCGATGGCTTCCGGCTCGTCAAAGCCGGTCAGGTAGTAAAAGTCCGAATCCTGTCGAAAGCGGTAGTGCGTGTCGTTGGAGCGCGTGGCTTCACGCGCGCTGCTAACGATGGCGACTGAATCCTGGCCCAGTCGCTTCATAAACTCCGCGAGCTGCGGTCTTAACATTGCTCTTTCTCCTACATAGTTCAGGTTGACAAATTCGCTGGCGCTTGTGAGTTCATTGTAACTGACACCCGGCACGACACAAAAACGATGAACGCCGCAACGAGGAGTGATGAAGTAAAAGCAGCTTGGCTTTTATTCATCGCTCCTCGTTGCGGCGTTCATCGTTTCCGTTGTGGCTAGTTTTAGAGTGAATTTTGAAGGATAATCTGCGTGCGGAGGCAAAAGCTGATGAGCGTTCAAGCAGTGGACATTCCGAAGAGCGTGGCGAGCGAGGTTGTTTCGCGTGACCCGGCGACCGGCGAAGAGTTGGGCCATAGCGCCATCGCCACTGCCGCAGAGGTGTCGGCGGCGGTCGGGCGCGCACGCGCCGCGCAGAGCGAGTGGGCCAATCGCTCTTTCCGCCAGCGCGCGGATGTAGTGATGCGCGCACGCCGGATTATTCTGGACGAGATGGAAGAGATCGCGCGCTTGATTTCCAGAGAATGCGGCAAGCCCGTGGCGGAAGCCCTGTCTATGGAAATCACTCCGACGCTCGATTTGATGCAGTATTTCGCGCGGCGCACAAAGAAATTGCTGCGCCCGCAGAAAATCGACATCGGTCAATACGGATTGATGGGCCGCTACTCAAAAATCGTGTATAGGCCGCTCGGAGTCATAGGGATTATTTCGCCCTGGAATTTTCCCTGGGCCACCCCGCTCGACGAAGTCGTGATGGCGTTGATGGCTGGCAATGCTGTTGTGCTTAAGCCTTCGGAGTTGACGCCGCTCGTCGGCTTAAAGATCGGCGAAGTTTTCGAGCGGGCGTCGTTGCCCGCCGGAGTGCTGGAAGTCATTACGGGCGACGGGACGACGGGCGCGGCGCTCGCGGAAGCGGGCGTGGATAAGATTATGTTCACGGGCAGCGTTGCTACGGGTAAGCGTGTGGCCGAAGCGGCGGCGCGACAGCTTATCCCGGTAGTGCTCGAACTCGGCGGCAAAGACCCGATGCTCGTGCTCGAAGATGCAGACGTGGAGGTGGCTGCGAGCGCGGCTGTGTGGGGCGCGTTCTGTAATTCGGGGCAGTCGTGTGCGTCCGTCGAGCGCTGCTACGTGCACGAATCAATCGCACCGAAATTTATCGAGCGCATCGTCGAGCAGACGCGCGCTCTTAAGCAAGCGGCGGGAACAAAGGACGACACTGACATCGGCGCGATGTCCAGCGAGAGGCAACTGAACATCGTTGCAGAGCACGTTGATGAAGCTTTATCGCAAGGGGCGCGTGCGTTGACGGGCGGACGACGCGCACCCGAACTCGACGGCCCGTTTTACGAGCCGACGGTGTTGGCCGATGTCACGCAAGAGATGACGGTGATGCGCGAGGAGACTTTCGGGCCTGTGCTCCCCGTGATGACGTTTAAGACCGAAGAGGAAGCTATCCGATTGGCAAACGATAGCCAGTTTGGTTTGACGGCGAGCGTCTGGACGAAGAACATTCGGCGCGGCGCTCAGATTGCCGCGCGCATCGAAGCCGGGACGGTGATGGTCAACGAAGTGCTCTATACGCACGGCGTCGCGCAAACACCCTGGGGCGGGATGAAGCAGAGCGGGCTGGGGCGCACTCACGGGCGGCTCGGACTTCTAGAGATGGTCGTGCCGCAGCACATACACGTCAACCGCATCAGTTTCCTGTATGACTTCTGGTGGTTCAGATACACGCCGCAGGCAGTCAATCTCTTTCGCGGCTTCGCTCGGCGATTTGCCAGCGGCTCCGTGCTGCAAACATCGCTGCTCACGCCGCAGATGATTCGTCGTCTCTTCGAACGACGCGCGAACAATAAGCCTTAAAGAGTAGTCGCGCCGTTCGCGCACGCGAAATCGAGCGTCAAAGTTCGTCGTCACTGTTGGCAATCCGGCGGACATTTATTCTTTTTTTGTTGCAAAGCAAAAATTGCGCTGTTTTCGCAGTTCATTTGTGTTGGTAGGCTTAGAAAAAGCTGTCAATCAACTCGCGAAAGTAGTATAGTGCCCGCTCTCTTGGTTGGGCTCCACACCCTTCCTCATTATTAACACTAGTCAGTTCAAACCTTGGAGATAAAGAATGAAAAAGTTTACGCTCGCCTTAGGTCTGTTTGTGTTCAGCATGGCGTTTCTTCTCGCCAACGTTCCCATGAAGGATGTAGGCGCACAGGGGCGTCCGGAAGATCCCGGTCAACAAGCGGCGGTCAGAGCCGACGGCAGAGTCGTCGCCCCGGACGGCGTTGTTTTTGAATCTCATAAAGACTTCATCGCAGCCGGCAGAAAGTGCAGCACGCGCCACGCCGACGATATCGAACTTGAGAAAATCGGCAGAGACATCGCGGCCAACCGCTCGGCTAACGGCGGCGGTCAGGGTGGCGGCGGCTCCACCGACGGCGCACGTCTCTATGCGAACGGCTCCATCACCATCCCGGTTCACTTCCACGTTATTTCCAAAGCAGACGGGACGGGCAACATCCCCGATTCGCGGCTCGACGCGCAGATCGCGGCGATGAACGAGCATTATTCCGGTCTTGATACCCCGGTTTATAAGGGTGCTGCCTCGAACATGTCGTTCCGTTTTGTTCGCTCAAGCGTAACGCGCACGGTGAACGACACTTGGTACGCCGCAGGCCCCGGCTCGGCGGCGCAGACGCAGATGAAGAATGCTCTACATACGGGCACCGCAGACGACCTGAACTTCTACACCAACAGCGGCGGCGGCTATCTCGGCTGGGCGACCTTCCCGAATGAATACGCGGGCGCGCCTGCGCAGGACGGCGTGGTCTGCTACTGGGCTTCGCTCCCCGGCTCCAACTACGTTCCCTATAACGAAGGCGACACGGGCACGCACGAAGTCGGCCACTGGCTCGGCCTCTACCACACGTTCCAGGGCGGCTGCCTCGGCAGCGGCGACGGCGTCAGTGACACACCCGCAGAGCGTTCCTCCTTCTTCGGTTGCCCCGGCAGCAAAGCCCCTGACACCTGCAAGCAGAATGCGGGCGCAGACCCGATTGAGAACTTCATGGACTACACGGACGACCCCTGCATGTACAAATTCAGCGTGGGTCAGTCGGATCGCGCCGACACCATGTGGTCAACGTACCGCGCGGGCAAATAAGCAGTCACGGTTCAACTTCGTAGTAGTAAAATGGGAGGAGCACTTCTACAAAGAGTGCTCCTTCTTACTTTTCGCCGATGGGAGAAAATTTCGATGCGTATATTTTCAACGCTTCTTTTCGTGGCCGTCTCCGTTTCCACAATGATCGGGACACTCTTCGCGCAGCAGGAGCAGCGAGGCCGCATGATGCCGCCTTCAGCGCTAAAATGCGACCGCAACGATCTGACCTTGTATGACGGTCGGGTGATCGCCTATCGTCGCCGGAAGGGGAGCACCTTCCTGCGCGTCCGCACCAACTTTGACACCACCGAAGAAGTCACTATCCGCCATCCCGCGACGAACGACCCTTCCAAGTTCTATCTAATGAACGGCGAGCCGTTCACGAAGAACGATTGGCGACGCATCGAGCGGAGAAGTAAAGTTTTGCGCCCCGGCATGCGCGCGAACGTCTGGGTCTGCCGTGATAATCCCGCCATCCAACCCGTCGTTGACTGGCAACCTGACGACACGGGCGCGAACCCACGCAGCCGGTAAACAGAGCATCAATCGCTTGCTCTTTAGCGACCCAATCACTATACTGCCCGCATTATTTTCCTGACCGTGGCGGCGCGGCTGCCCGTAACATCTTTACAAAAGCAAGTTGAATTAAGTTCGGAGTCCTTTGTCAGCGTTCTCACGAGCACTTACGCGAACATCTACTATTGCGCTCCGTAGCAATGCGATTCTCACGTTAGAGATGATTGTGTGCGTTTTGGTTTCACCTATTTCTCTCTGTCCCTCAACGGAATTCGCCGCCGTGGCGAACCTATACTACTGACCTAAGCCCTGTGTGGAGGAAGAAGAAGAATGAAGAGAATTTTCGTATCGTTAATCGTTTTAGCAATCGCAGCTTTCCTGCCGCTTTCCGCGTTCGGACAAAAAGGCAACGTGAAGGCTGAAGTCAGAAAAGCTGACAGGCAGGACACTTCTCGCCCGTTGCGCGAGATTGCTCCCCTGAAAGCGGGCAAGCGGGAATACGAGAACCCGATGAACTTCGTCAAAAAAGGCGCGCAGACCGGCCAGACTGACCCGGTTGTGCAATCAGCCGCCGACCCGCTCGTCGCGGTCGTCAACGGGCTTAACTTCGAGGGCGTGGGCGATGGCCTGCCCAGCTTTAACGTCACCGTCGCGCCGCCCGACACAACCGGCGACGTTGGTGCGACGCAGTACGTGCAGTGGGTCAATCTCTCCTTCGCCGTCTTTGATAAAACATCAGGCGCGATAGTCTACGGCCCTGCGGCTGGCAACACTCTGTGGGCTGGATTTGGCGGCCCGTGCGAGACGCGTAATGATGGCGACCCGATTGTGCAGTATGACCAGTTGGCGGGGCGCTGGATCATGACGCAGTTTGCTTTGCCATCGGGCGGCCCATACACACAGTGCGTCGCCGTCTCGCAGACTTCCGACGCGACCGGCGCTTACAATCGCTACTCCTTCTCCTACGGCACTGCCGTCAACGATTACCCGCACATGGGCGTCTGGCCCGATGGCTACTACATCACCTACAACATGTTTGGCAACAACGGCAGCGCGTTTAGCGGCTCGCGCGTCTGCGCCTTCGACCGCGCTAAGATGCTGGCCGGGCAGCCCGCCACGCAGCAGTGCTTTCAATTGAGCACCGCCTACGGCAGCACTCTTCCGGCAGACCTCGACGGCTCGACACTGCCTCCGGCTGGTGCGCCCAACTACGTCATCAACGACGGGACGAACGCGCTGAACTTCTGGAAGTTTCACGTTGACTGGACGACGCCCGCCAATACGACCTTTACAGGCCCGGTCAGCGTTCCGGTCGCGGCGTTTAGCCATCCCTGCCCGACGACCAATAGAGGCGCGTGTGTTCCGCAGCCGAGCACGCAGCAAAAACTGGAATCGCTCGCAGACCGCCTGATGTACCGTTTCGCCTACCGCAACTTCGGCACGCACGAATCGCTGGTGGTTAACCAGGCTGTCTCAGTGGGCAGCGGTAGGAAGGGCATTCACACGGGAATTCGTTGGTATGAGTTGCGCAATCCCGGCGCAGCCAGCCCGACCGTCTACCAGCAAGGCACTTACTCGCCCGATGCGAATTGGCGTTGGATGGGCAGCGCGGCGATGGATAAGCAGGGCAACCTCGCCATCGGTTACAGCGTTTCGAGCGGCATGGTCAGGCCGAGCATACGCTTTGCGGCGCGCTCTGCAACCGACCCGCTGAACACGCTCGGAGCGGAAGTCAATCTCTTTACGGGGACTGGCTCGCAAACCAACACACTGGCGCGCTGGGGCGATTACGCGACCTTGAGCGTCGACCCTGTTGACGACTGTACGATGTGGTTCACGACCGAATATCTTGCAACCAACGGCACTTGGAACTGGCACACGCGCATCGCTTCCTTTAAGCTCGGCACTTGCCAGTAAAAAGGAAGGTAAGAAGGTAAAAGGGTAAAAGGCAAAGGGGAAGATGAGAGCGATGCTCTTTGTCTTCCCTTTTGCCTTTTCACGTTTGCCTTTTGCCTTCTCTTGTTTCTCTTGGTTATGATGACCACTCGGCACGGATGAAGATTTCGACGGAAAGATTGAGAGGTCTGAGGGTAATTTGTTAGGACGCTGGATGCACGCGCGCGAGCGCCAATTCGCCACGCGCGACACAAACAGAATCGTCCGCCCCTTTGAGTGGGGCACGTCTTTCATCAATGAGCACGTCAACGGCGAAGACCCGCGAGAGTTGCTGCGCCGACACTCGCGCGAAGTATTGGAGCGAAGCGAAGAGTTTTACGCAGAGCCGCAGATCACAGATTACAAGTTAGAAGACGGCGAGCATCTCACATGGACGAGCGCCATCAAGACGCCCTCGCCGGAAAACAACACTGTCCACGCCAGATATTTCCCTGCGACTAAAAAGCGCAAAGACGGACGCCGACCGGCTGTTCTGTTGTTGCCGCAATGGAACGCGCAGCCCGAAAGCCACGTTGAGTTGTGTCGCCTGCTCAATCGCTTCGGCATCACGGCTTTGCGCCTGACGCTGCCTTATCATGAAGCTCGTCGCCCGCCGGAGCTTGAACGCGCGGACTATCTCTTTAGCTCGAACATCGGTCGCACGATTCAATCCATGCGGCAGGGCGTGCTCGATGCGCGTGCGGCTATCACATGGTTGATAGAGCAACAGCAACACGCGCCCGTCGGCATCATGGGCACGAGCATAGGCTCATGCGTGGCCTTTCTGGCTTATGCTCATGATGAGCGTTTAGCGATGGGCGTCTTTAATCACGGCTCAGGTTACGTCGCGGATGTCGCGTGGCGCGGCATCACGACGCAACACGTACGCGCGGGCTTCGGCGACGAGTTGACGCTCGACGAGTTGCGCGAATACCTGCTGCCGATTAGCCCCATGCCGTTTATCCCGCGCCTGAAGGAAATACGCAGGCGTCCGATGCTGTTTATCGCCGCGCGCTACGACCTTTCGTTTCCGCCTGACCTGACGCGTGAAGTGATAGCGGAGTTTCGGCGACACGATATTCCAGTCAGCGTCTCATGGCTGCCTTGCGGCCACTACACCAGCGGCGAGAAGCCCTGGGTCTACTGGGACGGCTGGAAGATAGCCTCTTTCTTCCGCAAGCACCTCTAAGAAAAACCGTCTAACTCAACGCTTTGCGCCTTGAGTTTTTCTCTTTTTGCGCCTCCAGCGAGAACAGCAACGTTTCTCGCAAAGGCGCAAGGAAAGAAAACCGAAGGCGCAAAGCGTTGAGTTACACTGTATCCTGAGTTTGAAATCGTCTCTAAAGATGAAGGACACGAAGGAAGCTCTGGTCTTCCTTCGCGTCCTTTGTGTCTGAGGGATGAAACCCTCGCTGTTGTGAATGGTCGCCTGTGCTGTTACGACTACTACTGCGGCGGATGCGTCTGGATGTTGCCTTCGGTTAAGAGGCCGCTGGCGGTGTAGCCGTTTTGAGTAACGATAGTGAAGAAGTCGTAACCGGCGCCCGGCTCATGGTTATCGAGGACATCTATCTTGTAGAGCGACTCTGTGCCGTTGACTTCGGCTGTGCCGTAGATGGTGGCGTGATTGGCGTCCTGTACGAACGCTATTACGTCCAGGCACCTGACCATCGTATCGCGCGTCTTATCGTTGACGAGGCAGTTGCCCTGTAGGTTTGTGCCGTCGCTGCGGAAGTTGAAGCCGAAGTTGATGCCGCTGATGCCTGAGGGAGCGTCGAAGAGGCGTCCGCCGCCTGTGGCCTGGCCGGGTGTGGAGACGGGGAAGACAAACTCCTTGGTCGCCGCGCCGCATGGCTCTGTCACTTCTATAGTCCCGTTCTGATTCGAGTCTGCGCAGCCGCGTATGGCGTCCGTGCGCGGAAACTCCGGCCCCTGATAGGTGAAGTCGCACTGGCCGTTAGCGTTTGTGACGCATAAGCCCGTGACCGGAGCGGAATCGTCGCCGGGGGTGACTGTGAAGAGGATACGCGTGCCGGGCACGCCCGTGTTGTTGGCGCTCGTTGCGGTGGCGGTCACCGTGTGGCTCGTGCCGACAGGATTGACGGCAGCCGCAGGCGTGAGCGTCACGCGCGCAACGACCGTCGGATTGATGAAGGTTTCGTTGAAGGAGTAGAACTGCGCTAATGGGTTCGCGGGGTCTATGTAGGTCTTGGCGGTTTGCGCGAAGACTCTGCTCGTCCCCTGTTCGATGACAAACTCGCCGGGAGCAACAGGGATAGTCGCCGTATAGGTCGCGGGGAAGTTAAGGCTCAGCGTGTCGTTGGTGGCCGGGCCGTTCGGCAGGAGTTGGCATGCTCCGAAGTTTGGCGGCGGCGTCGGCACTGCGAATTGCTTCGTGCCGGTAATAACGGTGCTGCCGGAGGTGATGGTGAAAGTGGAACTGAAACTGAGGACGGGGCCGCCGGGGTTATTCTGGAAAGTGACAGAGCCGCTCTCGACATACGTGCCTGGATAAGGGCCGGTGGCGATGCCTGTCGTCTCGAAGGTCAGGCTGGCGACGCCGCCCTGCACGCAGTTGAGATTAGCGTTGAAGGCGGCGGGGTTACTGCCGGCAGCCTTGAGGGTTTCACCATTGAGTGTGCCTTGCGCCCTTAAGGTTTGCGTTTGAGCGCAGACGAGCAGGGCGAAAGCCGCTATCGCAAAGAGCCTGAGGGCAAGGCGTGGAAAGAGGCTGTTAATCATCGCATGAAATCCTTTCAGGTAAAGAGGGTACGTCCTAAGCGCAGTCGTGCCGCGCTTCTGTGTCGTTGTGGTTGTAAAGGTTAATCGGGGAATGGCTGGACAGGAGAGAACGCTTGGGGCGCAGGCTCTAAGGGCCAACCGCTTGCTAGCAAACTAACAGAGCGGGGACTCTAACCCGATTGCTGTACAAAGTCAATGAAGCTCTGCCATTTCCCCAATCGGAGACAATGCGGAAACCTATTGACTTCTGCGAGCGAGAGTAATATCGTGCGGCCCGCGCCAATACCTGACGCACGAACCGCCGACGAGAGCCTCTAAAACCCTCGCCGGTTTCTCAACCAATCGCTGCAATCGGCGAGCGCTCACGGCCCTCTTCAA
>DASVTR010000003.1:0-428955 GCA_036387475.1 Pyrinomonadaceae bacterium
GGAGATGGTGATGCCTGGCGATAATGTGGCGATGGAGATAGAGTTGATTGCGCCGATAGCGATGGAGAAGGGGTTGCGGTTTGCTATCAGAGAGGGTGGGAGAACGGTCGGTGCTGGCACGGTCTCCGAAGTCATTGAATAGTTTCTCGCGCTCAGCGCGCCACCAATCAATGTTGGCGCGCTGAGTGCTGAATGGATGCTGGTTGAAAGCTAAATTATGCTGAACGAAAAAATCAGAATCAGACTTAAGGCTTACGATCACCGCGTGCTGGATCAATCCACAACGGAGATTGTCGAGACGGCCAAGCGCACGGGCGCTCGCGTCGCCGGGCCGATTCCGCTGCCCACTTTGAAGAACAAGTGGACGGTTCTACGCTCTCCACACGTTGACAAGAAATCGCGCGAGCAGTTTGAGATCAGAACGCACAAGCGCCTGATGGATATTCTAGACCCGACGCCGCAGACCGTTGACGCGCTGATGAAGTTAGACCTTCCGGCTGGCGTTGACGTTGAGATTAAAGCGTTTGGCAGAGACAGATAAGTAAACTAGGAAGGATGAACGCGGAACGCCGAATGAAAGACCAAATGCTTTTCATTCATCGGTCATCGTTCCGGCTTCATCGTTGAGGTTTTGTGATGATTAACGGAATCATCGGTAAAAAAGTTGGCATGACGCAGTTGTTTGCGCCGGATGGGACGGTCACTCCTGTGACTGTTATTAAAGCTGGCCCGTGCATTGTCGTGCAGAAGAAATCGGCGGCTGGCCGTGATGGCTACAACGCCGTTCAGCTTGGCTTGGTCGAAGATCGGCCCGTCAAGCTAAAAAACGTGAACAAGCCTATGCGCGGCCACTTTGAGAAGACAGGCGGCGGCATGCCTCCGACTCGTATCCTGAAGGAGTTCCGGCTGGAAGATTCGGCGGATGCGACGAACGTCGGCGATACGGTGCTGGTCAGCCAGTTCTCGGACGGCGACCGCATAGAAGTCGTCGGGCGTTCAAAGGGGCGCGGCTTCGCGGGCACAATCAAGCGCCACAACTTTAATCGCGGGCCGGAATCACACGGCTCGATGAACGTCCGCGCGCCCGGCTCTATCGGCGCTTCGGCCTACCCGTCGCGTGTCGTCAAGGGGATGCGCTCTTCGGGCCACATGGGCGACGAGCGTGTGACGGTCAGAGGACTGACGGTGGCGAGCGTTGACGTTGAGAATAATCTGCTGATGGTGCGCGGCGCAGTGCCGGGCGCGAACGGCAGCGTAGTCATTATTAAAAAGAAACGATGAACGCAGCAACGATGAACGATAAACTAAAAGACGAAAGCTTTTTAATTCATCGTTCCGCGTTCATCCTTCATCGTTTTTCTACGGAGTAGAAATCATGCCTACCGTTAAGGTGCGCAATTTGAAGAACGAAGAGGTCGGCGATGTTGAATTGTCCGACGCTGTGTTCGGCGCGGAGTTCAACGAGACTTTGATTCACGCCGCCGTACGCAACTACATGGCGAACGCGCGTGCGGGCACATCCGCCACAAAGACTCGCGGCGACGTATCGGGTGCGGGGCGCAAGCTCTGGAAACAGAAGGGTACGGGCCGCGCTCGCATCGCTTCGATTCGCTCGCCATTGTGGAAGGGCGGCGGCAACGTGCATGGGCCGCAGCCGCGCGATTGGTCATACGGGATGCCGAAGAAAATGCGACGCGGCGCTTTGCGCTCGGCTCTTTCGGAACGCGTGCGTGAGGGAAGCGTCATCGTCGTTGATGGCTTGAGCTTCGATAAACCGAGGACGAAGGATTTCATTGAGGCGCTCGGCACACTCGGCCTCGAAGGCAAGACGCTGATTGTCGATTCGCTGGAGAACGAAAATCTGTTGCTCTCGGCGCGCAACGTCAAGCGCGCGAAAATCGTCAACAGCTACGCTCTCAACATCTATGACCTGCTCTATCACGAAAAGCTGGTGCTCTCGCGGGCGGCGGCTGATGAACTGACGCAACTTCTCGACCCGCAAAGTAAGATAGCGGGCGCAGCAGATGAAGAGGCGGCGACAGAAGAGAACGCGCCGGAGCAAGCGGCTGATGGTGCAGAAGAGGAGGCGGCGTAAAAGCGTATGAGAACAGTGTGGGACATCATCAAGTCGCCGGTCATTACGGAAAAGGCGCTGGTCGCCAAAGAAGAGTCGCAGGACGCGCGGCAGCTTTTGACCTTTCGCGTTGACCGCCACGCGACGAAGCCGGAAATCAAGTCGGCGGTCGAATCAATTTTTCAGGTCAAGGTTCATGCAGTGCGCACCGTCAACTACATGGGCAAGATCAAGCGTCGCGGACGCTACGAGGGCCGCAAGCCTTCGTGGAAGAAGGCCTACGTCACTTTGAAGCAGGGCGAGAAGCCACTCGAATACGGCGAAGCAATTTAACAGTTTTCAGTTTTTAGTTTTCAGCGAAAGCCGAGAACTGAAAACTGAAAACTGAAAACTGGAATGTTATGGGCATCAAGAAACTGACACCGACATCACCGGCGCGTCGTTACCAGACTTATTTGACGCGCGATGAGTTGACCGCAGGAGCAGAGCCTGAGAAGTCTCTGCTCGAAGCGAAGAAGCGCATTTCGGGGCGTAATAACGACGGGCGCATAACGGTTCGTCGTCGCGGCGGCGGCCACAAGCGTTTTTACCGGATCGTTGATTTCAAGCGCGACAAGGCGGGCGTGCCCGGTCGTGTAACGCAGATTGAGTACGACCCGAATCGCTCGGCGCATATCGCGCTCGTGACTTATCTGGACGGCGAAAAGCGCTACATCATCGCTCCCGCCGGTTTGGAAGTCGGCAAGACCGTGATGAGCGGCCCCGAAGCGGACATTCTGCCGGGCAATGCCCTGCCGATTCGCAACATTCCGCTCGGCACGCAGATTCATAATATTGAACTTCGGCCCGGCAAGGGTGGGCAGATGGCACGCTCGGCTGGCGCGTTCGCGCAGTTGGTGGCGAAGGAAGGCGACTACGCGCAGCTTCGTATGCCTTCGGGCGAAGTCCGACGCGTTCCCGTTGTCTGCATGGCGACCGTTGGACAGGTCGGCAACGTCGAGCATGAAAATGTTTCTTACGGTAAAGCTGGGCGCTCGCGCTGGAAGGGCATTCGCCCGCACGTGCGCGGTGTCGCTATGAATCCGGTTGACCACCCGCACGGCGGCGGCGAAGGCAAAACCAGCGGCGGACGCCATCCTGTCACCCCCTGGGGACAACCGACGCGCGGCTACAAGACGCGCAGCAACAAACGCACGCAGAAGATGATCGTGCGCGACCGTCGAGTTAAATAGTTAATTGGAGTGAAGAGGGAATATGGCGCGTTCAGTTAAAAAAGGTGCGTTTATTGATAGCAGCATTGAGAAGGCCGTCGAGCGGATTCGCGCCGGGGGCAATCGTCCACCAGCGATTAAGACCTGGTCGCGGCGCTCGACCATCACGCCCGACATGGTCGGCCTGACCTTCGGCGTGCATAACGGCAAACGGCATCTGCCGATTTACGTGACGGAGAACATGGTCGGCCACAAACTCGGCGAGTTTGCGCCGACGCGCGCGTTCAAAGGCCATTCGGGCACGAAGGCCGAAAAGTCATCGAAGGTAGCTAAGAAATAGTTTTCAGTTTTTAGTTTTCAGCAGTTGGCCCAAAGCTTTAACTGGAAACTGAAAACTCAAAACTGAAAACTGAAAACGGAGTGAGTTAATGGAAGCGAAAGCGAGTGCAAAGTATCTGCATGGGTCGGCGCAGAAGGCGCGGCTCGTCGTTGATATGATTCGCGGCAAGAACGTTAATCAGGCTTTGGCGATTTTGCAGTTTACGAATAAGCGCGCAGCCGGGCACATTGAAAAGTGTGTGCGCTCGGCCATCGCCAATGCGTCTGAGGCAGCGGAGAAGGCGAACATCGCTATTGACCCGGATGATTTGTGGGTCAAGGCAGCGTTCGTTGATCGTGGGCCAACGAAGAATCGCCGCCGTATGCGTCCAGCGCCGCAGGGCCGCGCCTACCGCGAGAAGCGACACTTCTGCCACGTCACAGTGCTGCTCTCCAGCGACGAAAAGGCTGAGACTAAAAAGACGCAGGGCAATGGTAAGGGCGACGCTGGCAAGTCTGCTCAGCCCGCAGAGAGCAAGAATCGCAGACGTGGCGGAGCGGCTGCCGCGCCTCGCGCCAAGCGCACCGTAGCGACGAAGGCAGAGAAGACTGTTGCTGCCGAAGAAAGTAAGAACACTGAGACGGCAACGACGACCGGCACGACGACGACAACCGTTGAGCCGACTGAATAGTTAAGTTTCTTTTAATTTCGGAAACGGAGAAAATTGTGGGTCAGAAAGTTCATCCATACGGCTTCCGCCTCGGCTACAACAAAGACTGGCATTCGCATTGGTACGCCAAGCGGCAGTTCGGCGAGTATCTGCTCGAAGACTTGAAGCTCAAGCGCGAGTTGAAGAATAAGTTCGCTGGCGCGGGCGTCAGCCACGTTGATGTCGAACGCGCGGCCAACCGCATGAAGATTATCATTTACACCTCTCGCCCCGGCATCATCATCGGGCGCAAAGGCTCGGAGATTGATAAGCTCAAGGGCGACCTTTCGGCCAAGACCGGGCGTGAGGTGCTGGTCTCGATTCAGGAGATTCACAAGCCGGAATTGAACGCCCAACTGCAAGCCGAAAAGATTGCGGCCCAGCTTGAGAAGCGCATCGCTTTTCGCCGCGCGATGCGCAAGGCCGTCGAAGAGTCTCTGCGCTTCGGCGCGCAGGGTATCAAGGTCAAAGTTGGCGGACGCCTGAACGGCGCGGAAATCGCCCGCAGCGAGTGGCATCTGCAAGGACAACTGCCGCTCCACACCTTGCGCGCAGACATTGACTACGGCGTCGCCGAAGCGCATACGACCTTTGGCGTTATCGGCGTCAAGGTCTGGATTTACCGTGGCGAGATTCTAGACCCGAAGGCGGCGATGGCGCGCGGCACAGGCTCTGACCCGATTAACGAGCCGCGCGGCGACGGGCGCGGAGAGCGCCGCCCACGCACGCGCCGCGAGCGCGAAGGCGGACGCGACGGCGAGCGCGGTGAGCGTCGCCCGCGTGGCGGAGATAGATCATAGGGAAGAGGCCGGAAGTCAGAGGTCAGAGATTGGTAAAAGTCAACGACTGACCTCTAACCTCTAACCTCTGACCTCTATGTTGAGCGGAGCGAAACATTATGTTGATGCCGAAAAAAGTTAAGCACCGGAAGCAGATGCGCGGGCGCATGACGGGCGTGGCGAACCGTGGCGCTGAGATTAGCTTCGGTGAGTATGGGCTGAAATGTTTGGAGCCGGCGTGGATTACCGACCGCCAGATTGAAGCCGCGCGTATCGCCATGACGCGGCACATCAAGCGCGGCGGCAAAATCTGGATTCGGATGTTTCCCGATAAGCCTGTGACGAAGAAGCCTGCGGAAACGCGTATGGGTAAGGGCAAAGGCGCGCCGGAATACTGGGTGGCGGTCGTCAAGCCAGGCCGCATCCTCTACGAGATTGAGGGCGTTGATGAAACGACGGCGCGTGAGGCGATGCGGCTGGCCGCACAGAAGCTACCTATTAAGACGAAGTTTGTGACGCGCGCGGAGCAAGAAGGAGGCGCGATCTAGAGATGGTGAAGAGACGTGAAGAAGTAGACCGTCTGCGCGATACGTCGGACGAAGATTTGCAGGGCGAAGCAGTGCGTTTGAAGGAATCGCTCTTTCGCTTGAATTTCAAGCTGGCGCTGGGCGAAGTTGACGCCATTAAGCGCATACGCCAGGAGAAGAAGACGCTCGCCCGCATTCAAACGCTGATGCGCGAACGCGAGAAACAGGCGACGAGGTAAGAGATGGCAGAAGAAAAACAAGATAACGAGACGATTGAAAGCGCGGACGTGCAACCCACTTCAACCGACGCAGAGGTTGCGGAAAACACAACCGCAGGCGAGACGCTGGCGCACAGTGTCGCGCCAAACGTCGACTCGCAGCCGGGCAATGCTTCCGGCACGGAAGCCGGTAAGCGGGGAAACCGCGCGCAGAAAGTGGGCATCGTCGCCTCCGACAAAATGGAGAAGACGGTCGTCGTGCGCGTTGACCGCCTTATCAAGCATTCGAAGTATCGCCGGTACGTGCGCCGCACCTCTAAGTTTATGGCCCACGACGAGACGGGTGCGACCGTCGGCGACAAGGTGCGGATTGTCGAGACCCGCCCGCTCTCAGCACGCAAGCGCTGGCGCGTCGTCGAGATCGTACAGAAGGCTGCAAAATAGTTTTGAGTTTTCGGTTTTCAGTTTTCAGCAGTTGGCCCAAAGCTTTTACTGGAAACTGAAAACTGCGAACGGAGTGAGCGAACATGATTCAGATGCAAACGTCCTTGGACGTAGCAGACAATTCGGGAGCGCGGCGTGTCGAGATGATTATGCCGATTGGCGGCTCGACGGGGAAGATTGCTTCCCTTGGCGACCGCATCAAGGTCACGGTCAAGGAAGCCTCGCCGGATGGAACGATTAAGAAGGGCACGGTGCAAAACGCCGTCATCGTCCGCACGCGCAAGGAAGTCAGGCGCAGAGACGGAACATACATTCGCTTTGACCAGAACGCGGCGGTGTTGATAAAGGACGACGGAACGCCCATCGGCACGCGCGTCTTCGGCCCTGTTGCGCGCGAGTTGCGCGATAAGAACTACATGAAAATCGTGTCCCTAGCGCCGGAGGTAATATAGAGATGGCTCAGAAGAGACGTTGCAAAATTAAGAAGGGCGATATGGTCGAAGTGATGGTTGGCCGCGACCATAACAAGTTTGACAAGCAGGGCAAACGCACTCCGCATCGTGGGCGCGTGCTCGAAGTGCTGCCCTCGCAGGGCAAGGTGAAAGTCGAAGGCGCTGGCATCGTGAAGAAGCACCAGCGCGCCAATCCGCAAAGCAATCGCGGCGGCGGCATTATTGATAAAGAGGCTTACATTGATATTTCCAATGTCCAGTTGATTGACCCGCAGACGGGCAAGCCGACGCGCGCCCGCTACCAGATTGAAGGCGACGGCACGAAGACACGCGTCGCTGCGCGCACGGGCGCAACGCTGGAGAAATAGGCGAGGGGACTGGTTTTTAAGTAAATAGTCTGGAAACGCTTGACCTGAAATTTTGAGATTTCGAATCTTCGGCGGCGAGACCCAGACGAAAGTGAGACTATAAGGACAATGGCAGCGAGATTAAAAGAGCGTTATACGAAAGAGATTGCCCCGGCCATCTCAAAAGAGTTTGGCATCGATAATCCGATGGCCGTTCCGCGGCTGGAAAAAATCGTCATCAACATGGGGATGGGCGAAGCCATCGCCAACGCGAAGATTCTGGACACAGGCGCGGACGAACTGCGCGCCATCACCGGCCAAAAGCCCGTGATTACGAAGGCGAAGAAATCCATCGCCTCGTTCAAGCTCAGGCAGGGAATGCCGATTGGCACGATGGTCACGCTCCGTGGCGATAGGATGTACGAGTTTCTTGACCGGCTGGTCTCAATCGCTTTGCCGCGCGTCCGCGATTTTCGCGGCGTCTCGCCCAAAGCGTTCGACGGGCGCGGCAATTACACGCTCGGCATCCGCGAGCAGTTAATCTTCCCCGAAATTGATTTCAACAAAGTGGACAAGACGCGCGGTATGAACATCTCGATTGTCACCACCGCGCGCAACGACGAGCAGGCCCGTGCGCTCCTTAAAGCACTGGGGATGCCGTTTAGACAATAAAAGCAGTGATGAGTAATGAGTGATGAGAAATGAGTTAAAAACTCTTTCTTACTCATCACTCATCACTCATCACTCATCACTGAGGTTCTATGGCAAAGAAATCACTGATTGCGAAGGCCAACCGGAAGCCGAAGTTTTCGTCGCGCGCCTACACGCGCTGCAAGCGTTGCGGGCGACCGCGCGGCTACCTGCGCAAGTTCAACTTGTGCCGCATCTGCTTCCGCGAACTGGCGCTGCAAGGGCAAATCCCCGGCGTCGTGAAATCGAGTTGGTAGGCTAACAGTTTTCAGTTTTCAGTTTTCAGTTTTCAGTAAAGCACCGATGCTTACTGAGAGCCGGTAACTGAAGACTGAAAACTCAAAACTGAAAACTGTTTTGGAGTTGAGTAAATGACTGATCCAATCGCCGATATGCTGACGCGCATTCGCAACGCCATCGCTGCGAAGCACTCGCGCGTTGATATTCCGGCCTCGAAATTGAAACTTGAGATCGCCCGCATTCTGAAGGAAGAGGGCTACATCAATAACTTCGTCATCAAGGGCGATGGGACTAAGCGTAATATACGTATCTTCCTACGCTACGATGCGCGCGGCACAAGCTCCATCACGCACCTCGAAAGAGTGTCGCGGCCCGGAAGGCGCGTCTACATGGGCGCGACCGAGATTCCGAAGGTCTTGGGCGGCTACGGCGTCAACATCGTCTCGACTTCGCGCGGGCTGATGAGCGGCAAGACCGCCCGCCGCGAGAACATCGGCGGCGAAGTGCTGGCACAGATTTACTAAACGATGAAGTCAGAACGCTGAACGCGGAAGTGAAAACTTTCCGTTCATCGTTCATCATTCATCGTTCATCGTTGAGGTTCATATGTCTCGTATTGGAAAAAAAGCTATTACTGTTCCGCCGGGCGTGACGGTCAAGATTAACGAGCGCGAACTGGAAGTGAAGGGCGCGAAGGGAACTCTGCGAACGCCGATTCCCGAAGGCATTACCTTCAAACAGGAAGGCGACCAGTTGGTGGCCGAGCGCGCTTCGGATAATCTGGCGGCGATGCACGGGCTGGCCCGTGCGCTGGCGAATAATGCCATCATCGGCGTGACCGAAGGCTTCTCAAGGCAGATGGATGTCGTCGGCGTCGGCTATAAGGCTGACGTACAGGCCAAGAAGATTGTCTTCTCTCTGGGCTACTCGCATCCGATTGAGTTTCCGCTGCCGGAAGGCGTCGAAGCGAAGGCCGAGCGCGTGCCGACGAAGACTAGCATTCAGCAGTATCAAACGACCTTGACGCTTTCCAGCATTGACAAGCAGAAGCTCGGACAGGTCGCAGCCGAAATGCACAGGCTCCGTAAGCCAGACGCTTACAAAGGCAAGGGCGTTCGTTACGCTGGCGTGGCGTTGAAGTTGAAACCCGGCAAGACCGGGAAATAGTAATCAGTTTTCAGTTGTCAGTTTTGAGATAAGCCCTGGAACTGAAAACTGAAAACTCAAAACTGTAAACTGATAAAAGTTATGGCAAACAGAGATAGAGCAGCAGTCAGAAACGCGGTGCACAGGCGCATTCGCCGCAAGGTGCGGGGCACTACGGAACGCCCGCGTCTGGCGATTTACCGGAGTCTGAATCACATCTACGCGCAGGTGATTGACGACGAACGCGGGCAGACGCTCGCTTCCGCCTCGACCACCGAAAAGGATTTGCGCGGCGGCACGGGCGGTAACGTCGAAGCGGCTGAGCGCATCGGGCGCACCATCGCCGAGCGCGCGATGGCGGCAGGCGTCAGCAGCGTCGTCTTTGATAGGGGCGGCTATTTATATCACGGGCGCGTCAAGGCTTTGACCGATGCGGCGCGCGAAGCCGGACTGAATAAAGATGAATCGGCCACGCAAACCGATGTGGAAGGCGACAATAACCAGGAAGAGCAATGAGACAACCGAAACAACGCATTACAGCGCAGGGACTCGATCTCAAGGATCAGGTCATCTCGATTAACCGCGTGACCAAAGTGGTCAAAGGCGGTAAGAATCTTTCATTCGCGGCGCTCGTCGTCGTCGGCGACGAAGCGGGCCACGTCGGTTTCGGAACCGGCAAGGCGCGCGAAGTGCCGCTGGCTATCAAGAAGGGCATCGAGTCAGCTAAGAAAAACCTGATTCGCGTGCCGCTCATCAACAACACCTTGCCGCACCAATTGATAGGACGCTACGGCGCAGGCCGCGTGATGATGAAACCGGCCTCTGAGGGAACAGGTGTGATTGCGGGCGGCGCGGTGCGTGCCGTGATGCAGGCCGTGGGCGTGCATGACGTGCGGACAAAGGTGCTCGGCTCAAACAACCCGCACAACGTCGTGCGCGCTACCTTCGACGGCCTCCTGAAGATGAAAGACCCGATGGAACTGGCGCGTCTGCGCGGCAAGCAGGTGGAAGAACTATAAAGGCAGTGATGAGTAATGAGTAATGAGTGATGAGTAAAAGAAAATTTCTCTTATCATCCATCACCTATCACTTTTCACCTGTCCGAGAGGTTTGAGAAATGGCGAAAGAGCAGAATAAAGAGCAGGCGGAGGGCGGCGCGAAGATTCGCATTCAGTATTACCGAAGCTCCATCTCCACTCCTGAAAAGCACAAACAGATTGTCAGAAGCCTCGGCCTGACGAAGTTGAACCAGATTGTCGAGCGCCCTGATACGCCCGCGATGCGCGGCTTCGTCAATGCTGTGCCGCATTTGATACGGATTATTGAATAGGAAGATTTTAGATTTGCGATTGGAAACGGGCGGATTCTGTGAATCTGGCTGCCAAGCTTTAAAAGTGGCTTCCGCCTTGTCCAATCTAAAATCGCAAGTCTAAAATCAAAAATAGATTTACGGAGTAAATCAAAATGGCTATCGGTCTTAATAATATACGCGCTCCGAAGGGCGCGACTCATAAGAAAAAACGTGTGGGGCGTGGGCCAGGCTCTGGCCTCGGCAAGACCGCCGGTCGCGGCAACAAGGGACAAAAGTCTCGCTCCGGCTATTCGTCCAAGATCGGATTCGAGGGTGGACAGATGCCCCTTCATCGTCGTCTGCCGAAACGCGGCTTCACCAACATTTTTAAGAAAGAGTGGATTGAGGTGAGCCTCTCGGCGCTCGACCGAAGCTTCGAGGCGAACGAAGAAGTGACGCCGGAGTTGTTGCACGAGCGCGGGTTGATTAAAAAGGCCAAGCGGGATGTCGTCGTGCTCGGCACGGGCGAAATTTCCAAAGCGCTGCGCATCTCGGCCCACCGCTTTACCAAAAGCGCCCGCGAGAAGATAGAGCAGGCGGGCGGCGCGGCAACGCTGCTGACGCGCGCTGCTACGGCTGAAGCAAGCGCCGAACAGCAGCCGCAGGGCTAAGGTCAGACAACTTGAGAAGCTGACAACAAGGAAACCACTGAAGTTTGAAGGCGAGAGGGTGAAGCTCTTAAAGCTTGCTCGCCGCCGCTTCGGTGGTTTCGTCGCACGCAGAGTAGCCGTAGCGCGCTTGCTCAAAGTTTCATGCAGAAGCGATAATTCAGAGTCGTACTGACAAAGGGGCTAACCAAACTCTTTCGAGAGGCAAATAGGTATGGATAAGTTTTTCGCCGCCGTTCGCAATATGTTCAACGTCCCGGACTTGCGCAGGCGTATCTTTTTTACGCTCAGCATGCTGGCGATCTATCGCATCGGCGCGCACATCACCGCGCCCGGCGTTGACCGTGAACGTTTGAAGCAGGTTTGGAGTCAGGTCGGCGGAACCTTGCTCGGCGTTCTAGACCTCTTCTCCGGCGGCAATTTCAGCACCATCTCCGTTTTCGCGCTCGGCGTGACGCCCTACATCACGGCTTCTATTATCCTGCAACTGATGACCGTCGTCTCTCCGCAACTGAAGAAGTTGCAGGAAGAGGGCGAAATGGGCCGACAGAAGATTAACCAGTGGACGCGCTATCTGACGGTCGGGCTTGCCATGATTCAAACGGGTTTCGTGGCCCACTGGCTGCAAACGCAGGGCGTTGGCGCACCCGGCTGGCGCTTTCTGACCACGACCATGCTGACTCTGACGACCGGCACAATCTTCGTCATGTGGCTCGGTGAGCAGATAACGGAACGCGGCGTCGGCAACGGCATCTCGCTGCTGATCTTCGCCGGAATCGTCATCGGTTTGCCAAACGGAGTGCAGCAGGTTTGGGCCAAGGTCAGCACAGGCGACCCGATGCAGGCCGTCGGCGTCATCGCCCTTGTTGTTGCGCTCATAGCGATCATCGCTTTCATCGTCTTTGTCGAAGCGGGGCGGCGCAAGATTGCCGTCAGTTATGCCAAGCGACACGTGGGGCGACAGATGGTCGGCGGGCAACAAACGACGATGCCGCTCAAGGTCAACATGGCCGGCGTGATTCCGGTCATCTTCGCCTCAAGCGTGCTCTCTATGCCGCAGAGCTTGATGTCCGCTTTTCCGCCTGACCCGAATAAAGGCAATTACTGGTGGGCCAAGATTGTCAATTTCTTTAACCTGTTCAACGCTGGCGATCCCTATTACGAGTTGGTGTTCCTCTCGTTGATTGTCTTCTTCACCTTCTTCTACGTTTCCATCGTCTTTAACGTTGACGAGGTGGCCGATAATCTGCGCAAGCACGGCGGCTTTATGCCGGGCATCCGTCCCGGCAGGGCGACGGCTGAATACCTGCGCACGATTCTGACCCGTTTGACGACCGTGGGCGCTGTCTATTTGGCCCTGATAGCCTTCTTCCCGCAGTTCATGCTGAGCGGCTTCAAGGTCGGACGCCTCCCGTTCATAGGCACTTGGCTCGACGCCTTCGTCAGCACGACGCCTGGGCTGTCCTGGATTCCGACGGGCATGGGCTATCAATTTTATTTCGGCGGCACGAGCCTCCTGATCCTCGTCGGCGTCGCTATGGACACCGTCTCGCAAATCGAAGCGCAACTGATTATGCGCAACTACGAGGGCTTTACAGGCCCCGGCAGCCGCATACGCGGGCGCAGAGCGTAAAAGCAGAGGTCAGAGGCTAGAGGTTAGAGGTCAGTCGTTGACTTTTACTAATCTCTGACCTCTGACCTCTGACCTCTACTGTATGTCAAAGATTGTCGTCTTGATGGGTGCGCCCGGCGCTGGCAAGGGGACGCAGGCGCGTCTGCTTGAAGAGCGTCTGGGATTGCCGCAGATTTCGACGGGCGATATGTTTCGCGCGCTCAAAGAAGAGCGGACGCCGCTGGCCGAAGAGGTGCGCGCCATCATGGAGGCCGGGCAGCTTGTTCCCGATGATGTGACGATTCGGGTCGTGCGTGAGCGAACAGGGCGCGACGACTGCCGTGGCGGCTACATTCTGGATGGCTTTCCGCGCTCGCCCGCACAAGGCGCGATGCTGGATAAACTCGCCGTTGAACAGGGAAAAAGCATTCAGGCGATTTTAGTTGACATGCCGCTTGAGTTGTTGGAGCAGCGCATGACGGGGCGGCGTAACTGTCCAGTGTGCGGCGAAATCTACAACGTTTATTTCAAGCCGCCCAAAGTGGATAATGTTTGCGACCAGCACCCGGACACGCAGCTTAAACACCGCGCCGACGACAATTCTGAGACGGTGCAAGCTCGTCTCAATACTTACCAGCAGCAGACGCGCCCGTTGCTTGATTATTATGAGGCGGCTAATCTCCTGCATCGCGTTGATGGCACACGCGAGCCGGAGGAGATTTACAAAGACATCGAAAAGATAGTGACGAGTAATGAGTGATGAGTTAAAAGACAGTTGTTTTAACTCATCACTCATTACTCGTCACTCATCATTTCCTTACTCGTTATGATTATCGGAAAGTCCAGAAAAGAGTTAGAGAAGATGCGCGCCGCAGGGCAGTTGGTGGGGCGTGTGCTTCAGGAACTGCGCCGGATGGTCGAGCCGGGAATAACGACGCTCGAAGTGGATGCTGCCGCCGAGAGGATGATACGCGACGCGGGCGCGCTGCCGACCTTCAAGGGTTATCACGGATTTCCTTTTTCCATCTGCGCGTCAGTCAACGAGCAGGTCGTGCATGGCTTCCCCTCCAATTACAAGTTGAAAGAGGGCGACATCTTTTCGATTGATTGCGGTGCGACCTTGAGCGGCTACGTTGGCGATACGGCCACGACCGTCCCCGTCGGTCGCGTCTCGGAAGACCGGCTGAAGCTCATCCGCGTCGCGGAAGAATGTCTTGAGCGCGCCATCGGGCAGTGTCAAGCGGGCCGTCATCTGGGCGACATCGGCTGGGCCGTGCAGAGCCACGCCGAAGCGCACGGTTATTCAATCGTCCGCGACTACGTCGGCCACGGCATAGGCCGCCGGATGCACGAAGACCCGCAGATTCCCAATTACGGCACGCCCGGCAAGGGCGCGAAAATCCGTAACGGCTATGTTTTCGCCGTCGAGCCGATGATAAATATTGGCACGCACCAAACGAAAGTGCTCGCCGACGGCTGGACGGTCGTGACCCTCGACGGTCAACCGAGCGCGCATTGCGAACACACGATTGCGATTACGGAAAACGGGCCTGAAGTCTTTACACGCGTGGCCGAAACAGAGGCCGAGCAGGTGGAGGCAGCGATCGTGTAAGTGATGGCTGCCGCACGGCTTGGCAAAATTAAGGAGACCGTGTTATTATCCAAAGTTTGTCGGCGTAGACAAAATTAACTCAATCAGAGTGTATGGCGAAGGAAGAAGCGATAGAAGTGATGGCGAAGGTCTTGGAGACCTTGCCGAATGCGATGTTTCGGGTGGAGCTGGAGGATAACCAGCATCAGGTCTTGGCGCACATTTCGGGCAAGATGCGCAAACATTTTATCCGCATTCTTCCCGGCGATCGCGTGCTCGTCGAACTCTCGCCTTATGATCTGAATCGCGGGCGGATCACTTACCGCTACAAGTAAACGTGCAGACCGGGTTTTCCCGTTAGTGAAGCGAGGGTGAGATGAAAGTACGGGCTTCAGTCAAAAAGATGTGTGATAACTGCAAGGTCATCCACCGCAAGGGCGTCGTGCGCGTGATCTGCACAAATCCGAAGCATAAACAACGTCAAGGATAAATGGAGAAGTAAGATAATGGCTCGTGTCGCTGGTGTCGATCTTCCGCCGAATAAGCGGGCGCAGATCGGACTGACATATATTTTCGGCATTGGACGCTCGCGTGCGACCTCTATCCTGACGGAAGCGCAGGTCAGTGTTGACGCGCGCATCCGTGATTTGAGCGAGGACGAACTCGGTCGCATCCGCACCATCATTGATAATCAGGGCGAGGTCGAGGGCGACCTGCGTAAGCGCGTGCAAATGGACATCAAGCGCTTGATGGACATTGGCGCTTATAGGGGCCTGCGCCACCGTCGTGGCCTCCCCGTCCGAGGACAGCGCACGCACACCAACGCGCGCACGCGCAAAGGGCCGCGCCGCGCAACAATCGCTAAGAAGAAAGCACCGGGCAAGAAGTAACGCCAGTTTTCAGTTTTCAGTTTTGAGTTTTCAGTGAAAAGCTGAAACCGGAGTTCTGAAAACTGAAAACTCAAAACTGAAAACTGATTATGGCAAAAGCAACTGGCGGAAAAAAGAAGGTCTTTCGCAAGAAAGAGAAGAAGAATATCCCGAACGGGATCGCTTACATCGCGGCGTCGTTCAATAATACGATGATCTCGATTACCGATCTCGAAGGCAATCTGATCGCGCAATCCAGTTCGGGCGCGCGCGGCTTTCGCGGCTCGCGCAAGGGCACGCCGTTCGCCGCGCAGCAAGCCGCTTACGAGGCCGCAAATAAGGCCAAGGATGCGGGCATGCAGCAGTGCGAAGTAAGAGTTAAAGGGCCGGGTGGCGGTCGCGAGTCGGCGATTCGCGCCATCAATAACGCAGGTATCCGCGTCACCGCGATTCGCGACACGACGCCGATTCCGCACAACGGTTGCCGCCCGCCGAAGCGTCGTAGAGTTTAGTCAGTTTACAGTTTTCGGTTTTCAGTTTTCAGAAGATGTGTTAGTTCGCGTGCTGAAAACTTAAAGCTGAAAACTCAAAACTGTTTCATTAACCTAAAGGATGAAGGGCAAGCTCTTTAAGAAAAGAGTGTGGCCTGTAAACTTTTCCGTCTAGGAATAGACCGGAGGCAGAAAAAGAAGTGGCTAGGTATAGAGATGCGGTGTGCCGTTTGTGCCGCCGCGAAGGTGCAAAACTATTTTTGAAGGGCGACCGTTGTTACAAGCCCTCCTGTCCGATTGAAAAGCGTGGGACGCAGCCGCCCGGCCAGCACGGTAACTCGATGCGGCGGGGCAAGGCGCTCGTCGGCTACGGCCAGCAGTTGCGCGAAAAGCAGAAGGTCAAGCGCATTTACTTTATTCTCGAAGGCCAGTTTCGCAACTACTTCGAGCGGGCCGCGCGCCAGAAGGGCATCACGGGCGAGAACCTTTTGTTCCTGCTTGAGCGTCGCCTCGACAACGCGGTCTACCGCGCAGGCTTTTCGACTTCGCGTCGGCAGGCACGCCAACTCGTCAATCACGGACATATAGAGGTCAACGGGCGCAAGGTTGACATTCCCTCTTTCCAGATTAAGGCGGGCGATGTCATCAACGTCAAGGAGGGTTCGCGCAAGAATCCGCACATCGAAGGCGCATGGCAGACGGCTGCCGGACGCGGGCGTCCCAGTTGGATTGCCCCTGCGGAAGGCGCTGAGATGAGCGCTCGCGTCGCTTCATTGCCGACGCGCGATGACGTTGACCGCTCGATTAACGAGCAACTGATCGTCGAACTTTATAGCAAGTAAGCATGAGCCGCGCCTCGGCTGGCTACGGGCGACATTAAGCGTCGCCGTAGCGAGCGTGGCCGCCGTGCATTTAATTGACTTCCGACTCGGAAAAATTTATGGCTATGGATCAAAATAATCTCTGGACAGGTTTTCAAATGCCGCGACGCCTGGCGGCTGATGCGGAGACGATGACGGAGCGCTACGGGCGCTTTTCCGCGCAACCCTTCGAGCGCGGCTTCGGCACGACCGTCGGCAATAGCCTGCGTCGTGCGCTGCTCTCTTCCATCGAAGGCGCGGCCATCACAGCCGTGAAGATTGAGGGCGTCGAGCATGAGTTCTCTTCGATTAACGGCGTGGTCGAAGATGCGACGGACGTAATTCTGAATTTGAAGCAGGTGCCGTTCAAGCTACATGGCTCGGAAGCGAAGACGCTCACCATTACGAAAGAAGGCGCGGGCGAAGTCACTTCGGGCGACATCGAAGCCGATGCCGACGTTGAAGTGCTCGACCCAAACGTTCACATCGCGACGGTCGGCGAGGGCGGAAGCTTGAGTATCGAGATGCGCCTGCGGCGCGGGCGTGGCTATGTCTCGGCTGACCGCAACTTCGACGAAGACCTGAGCTTAGGCTACATCCCCGTCGATTCCGTTCACACGCCCGTCAAGAAGGTCAACTACACCGTCGAAGCCGCGCGTCTGGGCCAGAATACGGAGTTTGACAAGCTGACCATCGAAGTCTGGACGGACGGCTCTGTCAAACCGGACGACGCCATCGGTCTCGCCGCCAAGTTGATTAAAGACCACATGTCTATCTTCATTAACTTTGAAGAAGACACGGACGAGTTTGCTTACGCGAACATGGAGCGCCCGCCGCTGCCGCGCAATGACCAGTTGGATCGCTCCGTGGATGAGTTGGAATTGTCTGTGCGCTCCTACAATTGCTTGAAGAACGCAGACATTCGCACTATCCGCGACCTGGTGCAGCGCTCGGAGCGCGAGATGCTGGCGACGAAAAACTTCGGTAAGAAGTCTCTAAACGAAATCAAGGACATCCTCAATGGGATGGGCCTCGATTTCGGAATGGAGTTTGACGCGCAGGGCAATCCGATTCCCGGCTCCGGCGGACGCGATAGCGACCTGGACGATTACGAAGACGACGAAGAATAAGAAAGCAGAGGCCAGAGGTTAGAGGTCAGAGGTTAGTAAAAGCCTTTGACTGACCTCTGACCTCTAACCTCTAACCTCTGAGGTTTTATGCGACACTTAAAGGCACATCGAAAATTGGGCCGGACGACAGCGCACCGGATGTCCATGCTGCGTAATCTGGCGACTTCGCTTATCAATGCGCGCGATGAGCGCATTATCACGACGTTGCCGAAGGCGAAAGAGTTGCGCCCGTTTGTCGAGCGCGCCATCACGCTCTCGCGTCACGCACAGAATTTGACGGGCGATGAGACAGCCGTTCAGGCTGTTCACCTGCGCCGTCAGGCCGCTTCGTTCTTCCATTCCGGCAATCGTCAACAGGCTGCCTCTACGGGTCGGCGCGGCGCTGTGCGCGCTCCGCGTACGGCGGGCGTCGCCGCCCTCAAGCGTCTCTTTGACGAATTGGGCGAGCGCTATAGAGATCGCCCCGGTGGTTATACGCGCATCATCAAACTGGGCCGACGCGACGGCGATAATGCAGAGTTAGCGATCATCGAACTCGTCGATAATCCGCGCGAGCGCGAGGCGATCGAAAATGCAGCGAAGCGCGCCAAGTCTGCCGGAGCAGGCAAAAAGCAGACAACGAAGGCAAGCGAATCGAAGGCTGCTGAAGGCGGGCGTCGCGCGGGCCATAAGGCCGACAAGACTTTCGAGAAGGAAGAAACCACGAAGGCGCGCGGGAGCAAACGGGGCGGCAGCGAGCCTGAACTCGAAGATAACAAGCCGAAGGGCGGACGCCGCGCCGCGAAGACCGAATCGACGGCTGAAGAGCAGAAGACCGAAGATTAAAGAGTAGGGCGATAGAAAGCGAGCAGTGCGCGCGGAAACTCCGCTTGAGAGGCGTGCGCGCCCGTTGCCGACTGCGAGCCTCAATGTACCGTCGGCCAAACCCCGTGCGGAACACTTGAGGCTCTTCGTTTTAAGTACGAAGAGAACCGAGCGCCGGCGTTGACCTTAAGCGCCGCTCTGGAGTTGGAGAAGAATGAGCGACCAAGAAGCGACACCAATAGCACAACCTTCGAGCGACGAACGAACACAGCAGCAGAGGACTAATCAGCCGGAGCGCGGCGGATACCGCGACCGTGGCAGGCGTCGCCATTCGCAGCAGCAAAACCAGCAGCCACAACAGCAACAACAGTCTACGCGTCGTTCTGAACCTTCGCTTAATCTGGCCGAATTGCGCGAGTTGGTCGAGTTGATTGCTCAATATGGCTTTACCGATTTCGAGTTGGAACGCGAAGGGATACGCGTCCGCCTGCGCCGCGAGTTAGTCGCTCAAAATATTTCCACCTCAACTGCTCCATCTCAACAGGCACAGACGCCCTTGCCGTCTCCTCCGCCCAGCCCTTCACCCGTTGCGCCCGTCGCTGAGCCTCGGAACGCACCCGTGGCTGTGCCGCAGCAGCCAAGCGTTGAAGCAACGAAAGCCACTGCCACTGACGAAGACCTGCACATCATCACTTCGCCGATTGTCGGCACTTTCTATCGCGCTCCGTCGCCGACGACCGAGCCTTTTGTCCGCCTCGGCAGCCACGTCTACCCGGATATGGTCGTCTGCATTATCGAAGCGATGAAGTTGATGAACGAGATACAGGCTGAAACCTCCGGCGAGGTTGCTAAGATTTACGTTGAAAACGGCCAGCCCGTCGAGTACGGTCAGCCGCTGTTTGGAATTAAGAAATAGTTTTGCAGTTTTCGGTTTTCAGTTTTCAGCAAGTGTCTGGCAACTGAAAACTGAAAACTAAAAACCGAAAACTGAGTAAATGTTAAAAACTTATAAGCTCGTGCAGAAAGAATCCGAGAAAGCAGCGGGCGCGCAACGTCGGTTTCGGAAGATACTGATTGCCAATCGCGGCGAGATCGCGTGCCGGATTATCTGGACGTGTAAGGAGATGGGCATTAAGACGGTCGCGGTGCATTCAACCGCCGACCGCGATTCGCTTCACGTGCGTTTCGCAGACGAGTCTTACTGTATTGGCCCAGCTCCTTCGGCACAGAGCTATCTGAACATTCCGGCCATCATCAGCGTCGCCGAGATTACAAACGTTGACGCTATTCATCCGGGCTACGGCTTTCTCGCCGAGTCTGCCTATTTCGCCGAAATCTGCGAAGCCTGCAATATCAAGTTCATAGGGCCGCGCCCCGACGTGATTCGCATGATGGGCGATAAGGTAGAAGCGCGCCGCGCGATGCAGGAGGCCGGAGTGCCTATCCTGCCCGGCAGCCCCGAACCTCTGGAATCCGAAGAAGAAGCCTTAAGGCTGGCGCGCGAGATCGGCTTTCCGGTCATCGTCAAGGCTTCGGCTGGCGGCGGCGGGCGCGGTATGCGCATCGTTCGCACGGAAGAAGAGCTTGGGCCAGCGCTCGAAACCGCTTCGACCGAAGCGGAAGCGGCCTTTAAGAATGGCGACGTTTACATTGAGCGCTACATAGAACGACCGCGACACATAGAGATTCAGGTGATGGCCGACGAGTACGGCGACTGCATTCACCTGGGCGAGCGCGAGTGTACGATTCAGCGTCGTCATCAGAAGCTTTTGGAGGAAGCGCCCTCGCCCGTGCTCTCTGCCGAACTACGCGCGCAGATGGGAGCAGCGGCGGTCACGGCCTGCAAGCGCATAGGCTATTCGAGCGCGGGTACTTTTGAATTTCTACTCGATGAAGACAACCGTTTCTACTTCATGGAGATGAACACGCGCATACAGGTCGAGCATCCTGTGACGGAGATGGTGACGCTCGCAGACATCGTGCGCAATCAAATTAGAATCGCCGAAGGCGAGCCGCTCGGCTATACGCAGGACGACTTGCTGATCGTCGGCCACGCGATTGAATGCCGGATTAACGCTGAGCACCCGGAAACGTTCGTGCCCTCCCCTGGAGTTATCACGGCTTTTAACTTGCCGGGCGGCCCTGGCGTGCGCGTTGATACGGCAGCCTATCCGGGCTACGTCGTTCCGCCTTTTTACGATTCGATGATTGCCAAAGTCATCGTCCATGCGCGGACAAGGGAACTGGCGATTGCGCGTATGAAGCGTGCATTGGAAGCGATGGTCGTCGAAGGCATTCGGACGACGATCCCACTGCACTTGAAGATTATGGACGACCCGAAGTTTCGCGCGGGCGAGTTTTCCACTAAATTCATGGAAGATTTTCTGTCGAACAACGGCACAAAAGGGCAGGTCAAAACATCCGCCGTCTCGCGTTGACGCCGAGCTTGAGCACCCTTATAATGAACGACTTTGCTGTAGTGAGCGAGGCTCACTGAAGGGAGTGGCAAATGCCTTACGCAATTATTAAAACCGGCGGTAAGCAGTTTCGCGTCGAAGCGGGCAAGCAAATACGCGTGCCTTCGATTGATAAGCCTGCGGGCGAAGCAATCGAATTGGATGTGTTGATGATCGGCGGCGACGGCGAAACGAAAGTCGGCGATGGGCTGAATGATGGCGCGCGCGTGGCGGCGACTGTCGTCGATCATGGGCGCGGCGAAAAGCTGATTGTCTTTAAAAAGAAGCGACGCAAACAGTACAAGCGCACGCAGGGCCACCGTCAGGGCTACACGACTTTGAAGATAGATTCAATAGGTTAAAGCAGAATCCAGGAGTTTTAAGATGGCACACAAGAAGGGCGTCGGCTCATCGCGCAATGGTCGCGATTCACAGTCGCAGCGGTTAGGGTTGAAGAAGTTTGGCGGCGAGCGCGTGCTGGGCGGCAATATCTTGGCCCGGCAGCGGGGCACGAAATGGAAGCCCGGCAAGAATGTCGGTCGCGGCAAAGACGATACGCTGTTTGCGTTGATTGACGGCTTTGTTAAATTTGAAGACAAGGGTCGTTCGGGAAAATTCATCAGCGTTTATCCAGCCGCCACGGAGCAAACAGCCCCGGCTGGCGTATAGGGCCGTTAGAGTAACAAAGCCCGAAAATAGCCTGCGACGCCCGCGCTGAGTGCTTCACTCTCAAAAGCGCCGGGCGTCGCTTTCGATTTTGGATTTTAGATTGGCACGTTGGATTCTAGAATCTGACAGGCCATCTCCTTTAATCCAAAATCTAAAATCCAAAATCCGATTTGTTTATTGATCGCACCAAGATTCGCGTTGAGGGTGGACACGGCGGCAACGGCGTGACGGCCTTTCGTCGCGAAAAGTTTGTGCCGCGCGGCGGGCCTTCGGGCGGAAACGGTGGTCGCGGCGGCTCTGTCTGGTTGGTCGCAGACGAGTCTTTGAACACGCTCCTGCATCTGCGTTATAACCCCGAACACAAGGCCGAGCGCGGGCGACACGGCGAAGGCTCGAATCGCTTCGGGCGCGACGGCGCGGATAAAGAAGTGCGCGTGCCGCTGGGAACACAGGTTTACGATGCGGCGTCGGGTGAGCTGCTGCATGATTTCACAATTGATGGCGAGCGCTGGTTGGCGGCGCGCGGCGGGCGCGGCGGCTTCGGCAATTCTCATTTCGCAACTTCTACGAACCGCGCGCCGCGTTATCACCAGGAAGGCAGCCCCGGCGAAGAATGCGAGCTACAGCTTGAACTAAAGCTGTTGGCGGATGTCGGCCTTGTCGGTTTCCCGAACGCCGGAAAGTCTACGCTCATCTCCGTTATCTCTGCCGCCCGGCCAAAGATCGCAGACTATCCTTTCACAACGCTTGAGCCTAACCTGGGCGTCGTTGACTTGGGCGAGTTTCGCACCTTCGTCGTCGCGGATATTCCGGGCTTGATTGCGGGCGCACATCAGGGCGCGGGCCTCGGCGACCGCTTCCTGCGTCACGTCGAGAGGACGAAACTCCTGCTGCATCTCGTTGACGTTTCATCCGTATCGGGCCGCGACCCCGTCGGCGACTACGAGACGATTAACCGCGAACTGGCGGCCTATGATGAAACTCTTGCAGCCCGCCCGCAGATCGTCGTTGCGACCAAGATAGATGCCCTGGACGAGCCGGAGCGTCTTGAGAATTTGAGAAGGCGTGCCGCGCAGGATGAGCGTCCATTTTACGCCATCTCTTCGGCGACGAAGGAAAATGTGCGCGAGCTTATCAACGCCGTCTCGCGAGCGCTCGATGAGATAAAGGAACAGCGAAGCGCATCTGAAGACAGAAGTGTTCCAGCGTCTCTCTGAATTATGGGACGGCAGCAGCGCATAGCTCTTTACGGTGGCACGTTTGATCCGGTGCATGTCGGGCACATCGCAATCGCGCGAGAATTGACGAAAGTGCTCGCACTCGACGAAGTTCTTTTTATTCCGGCGTTCGTTGCGCCGCATAAACGCGAGCGGCAGGTGACGCCAGCCTTGCAGCGGTACGCGATGCTCGCGCTGGCGACTCAAGGTGACGCGCGCCTGCGCATCTCGACCATCGAGCTTGACGAACCGGCGAAGCCTTATACGGTTGAGACGCTCGCACGCATGCAGTCTCAATTAGGGACGGAAGTTCAACTCTTCTTCGTCATGGGTGCAGACTCTTGGATGGAGATTAGGACTTGGCGCGAATGGGAGCGCGTGCTGGAATTGACCAATCACGTCGTTGTGACGCGGCCCGGTTATGAATTGAGCACGGAGCATGTGACGCCCGCGATCCGGCAGAGAGTCGTTGACCTGCGCGGATTGAAGACGAATGAAATCGCCGGAGCGATTGAAGCATCGGAAGGCGCGCAGATTTACGTGACCGATGCTGTGCTGATGGACGTTTCGGCAACCGAGATTCGTGAGCTTGCGCGAGCAGGTCGCAGCCGCGAAGTGGCCGAGTTAGTTCCGCCCCCGGTAGCGGACTTTATTGAAAAGTACAAGCTCTATCGTTAGGGACGAGCGGAGCAGGTCGGAGGTAAAAAGGGATTGCAGTTTCAACTGTCTCAGTTTACCTTCCTGCCGCGCTTCTCTTGATTCCTTTCAATTTTATCTTTTGAGATTAGCATGAATCAGAATACATCAATCAAAGAACAAGTCTTGCACCCTGAGCAGAGCGCGAAGGCGGCTGAGGTGAAGACGCGCGAGGCGGCAACCGCCGGACAGTGTACGGATGAACTGGACGAGCGCATCTGTACGGCCCTGCGTGCGGCCAGCGATAAGAAGGCTTTAGACCTGGTTGTGTTAGACCTGCGCGAGGTCGCCAATTTTACGGACTACTTCATCATCACCAGCGGCGCGAACACGCGGCAGGTGCAGGCGATTGCAGACGAAGCGGTCGAGCAATTAAAGAAACAGGGGACGCGCGCTTCACGCGTCGAGGGTTATAACGCGGCGGAATGGGTGCTCGTGGATTACGGCGATTTCATCCTTCACGTCTTTGAAGATAAGGCGCGAAAATTTTACGACCTTGAAAGATTATGGCGCGAGGCAAGGCGCGTCGGGCTTCCTGCAGAATTGGCGGGCGGCGGTAGTTCTTTGAGAAGCGAATCGTGATTGAAATAGTGGCCCTGTCGGATGCGATGCGCGAGGCCGTGCGCCTCGCAGAGAGGGTCGCCTCGACGGATGCCAACGTGCTGTTAATGGGTGAATCGGGGGCCGGCAAAGACGCGCTCGCGTTCTTCATCCATAGCCGCAGCCCGCGCCGGGCGCAGCCCTTCGTCAAGATTGATTGTGCTGCGCTGCCGAGCGAATTGCTGGAAGCAGAACTCTTCGGCTATGAGCGCGGCGCTTTTACGGGCGCGACCGAAGCCAAGCCCGGACGCCTCGAAGCGGCGCACAAGGGCACGCTCTTACTAGACGAGATTGCGCATCTCTCCGTTGATGCACAGGCGAAACTGCTCCGCGTGATTGAGCGGCGCGAGTTTGAGCGCTTGGGCGGGCGGCGCACCATCAAGGTCAACGCGCGCTTGATAGCGCTGACCAACGTTGATTTGGAGAGTGCGGTTGCGCGTCGCGCTTTTCGTGAAGACCTTTTTTACAGGTTGAACGTCGTGCAGATAAATGTTCCGCCGCTGCGCGAGCGGCGCGAGGACATAAGGCGGCTGGCGCAGAGCTTTTTGAAAACTTATGCCGCGAAGCACGGACGGCCAGCACGCGAGATTGCAACGGCGACGTTCACGCTGCTTGAAGCTTACGAGTTTCCGGGAAACGTGCGCGAGTTGGCTAACATGATCGAGCGGGCTGTCATCGTCTCGGAAGCGCGGCGGCTTGAGCCTGCGGATTTACCGGAGGTCGTTCACGCGGCTATGTTGGCCGGGCAGCGACGCGCACGCCGTCAGACGCTCGCCGAACTCGAAGCCGATTACATCAAAGAGACGCTCCTTGCAACGAAAGGAAATAAATCCGAGGCCGCGCGCTTGCTCGGCATCAGCCGCAAGAATCTTTACGAAAAGCTGGCGCGGTACAAAGAAATGATGAACGCTGACTGCTGAACGCGGAATGAAAGACTTGCGCTTGATAGTTCATCCTTCATCGTTCCTCGTTCATCCTTGAGCTTATGCGTTTGCGGCTCATCTGGGTTGGGAAGACGAAGAACGAGCACATACGGGCGCTCGTCGAAGATTATTTGCAGCGGCTGAAGCGATTTGTCCGTTGTGAAGTAATGGAGTTGGAGCAGAGCCGGGCGAAGGGTGTTCAAGAAGGCATCGCAGATGAGAGCCAGCGCATCTTAAGCGCGCTCCGCACGGATGCCTTGACCATTCTGCTGGATGTCGAAGGCAAAGAGTGGAGTTCACAGGCGCTGGCTGCCGAAGTCGAAAAGTGGCAGGTCGCTGGCACGAAAGAGGTGGCCTTCATCATTGGCGGTCATCAGGGTGTTTCCGGCGAGGTCGTAAAACGAGCGCACTTGCGCTGGTCTTTGTCTCGCCTGACGCTGACACATGAAATGGCGCGTATTTTGCTGGTCGAACAACTTTACAGGGCTTATACGATTGTTCACGGGTGGCCGTATCAGAAATAGCAGAAAAGCAGAAGTCAGGAGACAGAATTCAGAAGCCAGAAGACAAGAAAAACAAAAATGGCTTCAGCCTTATCTTCTGAATTCTGGCTTCTGACTCCTGATTGTAGAACCGGAGGATTGATCGAACTACTATGGATAAAAGAAAAGTAAAAACATACAGAGATCGGCTGCTGGGCCGACGCGAGGGATTGGTCGGACAGGTTCAGGAAGCGGAGTTGTATAGCCGCGAGCGGGACTCGGAAGCAACCCAAGACCCTGCGGACATGGCTGCCAACGCTTATACCAAAGAGCTATTATTTTCCATGTCGGCTAATGATCGCCGTTTACTTGAGTTGATAGACGAAGCCCTGGTCAGAATCGAAGCGGGCGAGTATGGCGAGTGTGTACACTGCGGCGAGCCTGTGTTGGAAAAGCGGCTTGAAGCAGTGCCCTGGGCGCGGCATTGCCTGCGCTGCCAGGACTTGCAGGAGCGCGGGCTGCTCAATCAGGACGACGAGTAGCGGCAACACTTTCGGCCATGACATAATCACGGCCTGCCGGGTTGAACGGTTCAACCCGGCAGGCCGTTTCATTTTAACTACGAATAGTCTGGCGAAGATGATGTGGTTGGCGCGCAAAGCAGATAGGCTCTACGATGCAGCGCTCGCGCTCGTTTATCCGCAGGCGTGCGCAGTGTGTGGCGAAAGCGTCGAAGCGCGGGCCGACGGTGTCGCGTGCGCCGGGTGCTGGGCTGTGACGCGCATCTTCAAGGAAGAGACGCACGTCTGCTGGAAGTGTGGGCGTCCTGCTCCGGGCGTGGTCGTAGAAGAATACAGAAGGGAAGTGCGCTGCCGCCTTTGCGATGATGAGCATTACGCGGCGGCGCGTGCCTGCGGAGCTTACGAGAAGGCTTTGCGCGCTTCGGTGCTGGCGTTGAAAAGAGACCCAAACGTCTCGCTCCGCCTCGCGCGCCTCCTGCTTGAGACGCAGCGACGACCGCCCTTAAACCTTGCGACAAGGATTCTACCTGTTCCGCTGCATCCTGAGCGCGAACGTGAGCGCGGCTTCAATCAGGCCGCCGTGCTCGCGCGCGCCCTCGCACGCTTAACAGATTTGCCCTTTGACGAATGGAGCATCGCCCGCACAGTTCACACCGAACGCCATCGCGCCGGAATGGATACACGCGCGCGGCGCGAGAGCGTAGCCAATGCTTTCAAGGTCGAGCGCCCGCGCCTCGTCGCAGGCGAGCGCATCCTGCTCGTTGACGATGTCTTTACAACGGGCGCAACCGTCTCGGCCTGCGCTCTTGCACTCAAAGAAGCGGGCGCGCTCGAAGTGCTCGTCCTGACCCTCGCGCGTCCAATAGAATAGAGATCAGAGGTCAGAGGTCAGATTAAACGAAGACCGCAGACTGACCTCTGACCTCTAACCTCTAGCCTCTGATCTCTGGCCTCTAGCTTTCTAACCTCTGGCCTCTGACCTCTAACCTCTGTATTATTGTCGCTATGAAAACTCTCTACGATCCGATTGAGCCGTACGAGGTGGGCCGGTTGCAGGTCTCGCCTATTCACAACCTTTATTACGAACAGTGTGGCAACCCTGAAGGGCAGCCCGTTGTTTTTCTGCACGGTGGGCCGGGCGGTGGCGTCGTGCCTGATTATCGCCGCTATTTTGACCCGGCGGCGTATCGCGTCGTTTTGTTTGACCAGCGCGGCTCAGGACAGAGCACGCCGCACGCTAACCTGGAAGACAATACGACGTGGCATTTAGTCGCCGACATAGAGCAATTGCGCGAACACCTAGGCATTGAGAGTTGGATGGTCTTCGGCGGCTCATGGGGCAGCACGCTGGCGCTCGCATACGCGCAGACACATCCGCAACGCGTCCGCTCGCTTGTCCTGCGCGGCATCTTTCTCTGTCGCCCGAAGGAGATTCAGTGGTTCTATCAGGAGGGAGCGAGCGCCATCTTTCCTGACGTGTGGGAACAATACTTACGCGTGATTCCCGAAGACGAACGCGGCGATATGATGGGCGCATACTATCGTCGTTTGACTGGCGACGACGAGGCCGCAAGGTTGGAAGCGGCGCGCGCATGGAGCATCTGGGAAGGCAGCACCTCGAAACTCTTTCCCGACCCGAACCTGATAGAAGATTTCGGCGACCCGGAATTTGCGCTCGCCTTTGCGCGCATCGAGTGCCACTTCTTTATGAACAATGCTTTCTTCGACACGGACAATTACCTGATTGAAAATGTCGGAAAGATAAGACACATTCCGGCGGTCATAGTGCAGGGCCGTTATGATGTCGTCTGTCCTATGATGAGCGCCTGGGAACTGCATCGTGCCTGGCCCGAGGCAGACTTTCAAGTCATCCCCGATGCCGGTCATTCGGCGACGGAGCGGGGCATCATCAGCGCGCTCGTTGACGCGACGGACAGATTTCGTGAAGGAAAGTAAGCTGATTTTTCATCATCACAGAAGCGCTCGTGAGATTGGCTACAGGCGTTGTCTCTAGCTCGTCTGCGCCCGTCGTCGTCTTCAATTCTTGATGATAAATGTTCGGCGCAAAGCTTGCGAACGCTCCGCGAGCGCCGGGAAGATTTATGAAGCGCTGCCCCACCTGCCAGCTTGCTTACAGGGACGAATCGCTGAACTTTTGTCGGCGCGACGGTGCTCCGCTCATCGCTGATGCGCCCGCGTTCGCAGCAGACTCGCAGGAGACCTTAATCAGGCTTCCGCCGCGCGACGACGACAGCATCCCAACGGAGGTGTTCCGTTCCGGGGCAATGTCAGGCAGCGTCGCCACTTCGTCATCTTTGACCTCCCCGCTTGGCCGCAGGCGGCGCGCGTCGAAATCCAGGGTGATAAATTCGCTGGCCGTCCTTCCGCTCGTCAACGAGAGCGCCGACCCGCACGCCGAATATCTCTCCGACGGCATCACCGAAAGCATCATCAATAGCCTTTCGCAACTTCCCAAACTGCGCGTCGTCCCGCGCAGCACAGTCTTTCGCTACAAGGGAAAGGAAGTTGACCCGCAGGTGATAGGGCAGGAATTGGGCGTGCGCGCAGTGCTTACCGGACGTGTGTTTCAACTTGACGACTTGCTCATCGTGAAAACCGAACTGGTTGATGTCGCATCAGACTCGCAGTTGTGGGGCGAGCAGTATCGTCATCGGATGACGGACATCTTCGCTTTGCAGGAGGAGATTTCGCAGGAGATTAGCGAAAAGCTGCGGCTCAAATTGAGCGGCGAGGAAAAGCGGCGGCTCGTCAAACGCTACACGGAAAACACGGAGGCTTATCGTCTCTATCTCAAGGGTCGCTACTACACCAACAAGCGCACCGGAGAGTGGATTAAAAAAGGCATAGAGCATTTTCAGGAAGCGGCTGACCTTGACCCTAACTATGCTCTGGCCTATGCGGGGCTGGCCGATGCTTATGCTTTTCTGGCTTCCTCTACGGGCGGATTGCCGCCGCGCGAAACCTACCCGAAAGCGAAGGCCGCCGCAATGCGTGCTTTGGAGATTAGCGAAGGTCTGGCCGAAGCGCACACCTCTCTGGGCTTCTGTCACCTGATGTACGATTGGGACTTCGAGAAGGCAGAGCGCGAGTTTAAGCGCGCCATCAAGCTCAATCCAGCTTACGCCAACGCGCACGACGGCTACGGCTTTTATTTGAAAGCAACCGGGCAGTTTGAGAAAGCTATCAGCGAGAGCCAGCACGCGCAGAGGCTCGACCCGCTCTCGCTCTTCGCAAACGTGAGCCTTGGCTGGGCCTACTATTTCGCACACGAATATGAACGCGCCGTCGAGCAGGGGCGGAAGGCTTTGGAGATGGACCCGCGCTTCGACTTTGCACACTGGGTCATCGGAGTCGCCCGCGCGCAGCAAGGCAAAATCGAAGAGGCCATCAGTGCGTTTAATCAAGCCGTCATTCTTACCGGCGGCGGCCTGACGCACCTGGCGCATCTGGGCTACGCTTACGGAGCGGCAAACCTGCGGCAGGAAGCCGGACAGGTGCTCGCAGACTTGTCGGAGTTGGCCCAGCAGAAATATGTCCCGGCCTACTACTTCGCCCTCGTTTATCTGGGCCTCGACGATCACGAACAGGTGTACAACTGGCTCGAACGCGCAATCGAAGAACGCTCCGGCTTTTTAGCTTTCATCAAGGCCGAGCCGCTGTTTGACGGGCTGCGCGCGGAGCCGCGCTTCATCAGTCTGCTGGAGCAAATCAAGCCAGCCTGAATAACCTGGTGTTCGTCGGGCCACTCTTTCAGCGCTCCATCTCATCAAAAAACAAGCGTGCCGGGGAGTAATTGTTTTTGACACTGGCGGGCGCGCTCACGTAATATCGGATAGCGATATGAATGGACGAGTCTTAGTCCTGAATGCTTCTTTTGAGCCGATCAACGTGTGTACCGAACGGCGCGCGGTGGTGATGATTTTCAAAGGCGTAGCCCGGATGGAAGAGCACAACGGGCACATGCTCCACTCAGCCCGGCTCTCTCTTCATGCGCCTTCGGTCATCCGGCTCATCGAGTATATACACATTCCGTTTGAGCGACGGTCGCTTTCGCGCAAGAACATACTGTTGCGCGACCACTCGACCTGCCAGTATTGCGGCAGGCAGTTGCCGCCTGCGGAGTTGACGCTCGACCACGTTCATCCGCGCTCTCGCGGGGGCGATTCGACGTGGGATAATCTCGTGGCCTGCTGCAAGCGCTGCAATCATCGCAAAGGCAATCGCACGCCGGAAGAGGCCGGAATGCATTTGCTGCGCCGCCCAAGAGGTTTCTCGCTGCACGTCAATCGCCAGATCATGCGTTATCTGGGGCGCGCTGATGAAACGTGGCGCAAGTATCTTTTCTATGAATCGGACGATGGCAACGGCGAAAAATAGCAGTCGTTTGAATTGCTAAGTCCGCAGGATGCGGCAGAGGACTTTCAAAATGATGGATAAACTAACTCTAGCAGTCGGCGGCTTCGGGATGCCAGAGATACTCGTCATCCTTGCCATCGTCGTTCTTCTTTTCGGCGCGAGCCGCCTGCCGCAACTGGCGAAGGCGCTCGGCCAGAGCAAGCGCGCCTTTCGCGAAGGACAGGACGAGGCTGACGAAGAGGCGCGAATCGAAGAAGCGCGCCGCCGCGAGCGCTTGCGCGCCGCCGATACCGGCCCTATCGAAGACAAACGCGCCAGCGATAAGTACACGAGCGAGAAGCTCTAAAGAAGGCAGAGGTAAAAAAGTAAAAGGCAGAAATGAGGCGGAAGCCATCTTTTAATTATTGGCTTCCCCACACTTTTGCCTTTTTACTTTTAACCTTCTTCAGCTTGTCTTTTACTTACTCCGCTTCTGCTTTGCGCCCGACAAGAAGCGTGGCCTTGACCGAGAGGATGAAATTCATGTCCTGCCGCTCTTCGTCAATAATCCCGGTAATCTCCTCTGCGACGCGTGCCTGAGCCTCTTCGCCGGGCAGGGATTCGAGCCACGCTTTGAGCAGAAAATCCGTTATCAGCGGCGCATTCAAAAACTCTTCGCCCGATTCGTATTCAAACTCTTCGATTTGCGTCCACGTATTGATTCCTTCAAGCCCCTCACGCTCGGCCATCTCTTCGACTGCCGAGATGGTCGGCAATTCAGTAATCAAAGATTCGACATCATGTTCGTGCTTCTCAAAGCCAGCCTTGAGCAGCGCTTCCCAGTAAATGGAAAAGAATTCGCCGAAGCTGGAATGAGTTGGGAGGCCGAGCGCCACCGTGCCGCCAGGCTGAGCCACACGCACCATCTCTGACAGCATTTCGGGCAAGCGCTCCGCCGCGACGAGAGAAGCGTCGCCAATCACCAAATCGAATTGATCGTCCTCAAACGAAAGCGCTTCCAGTTGCGCGCGATAAAACTCCGGCTCCGCTTTCACCGCCGCCGCCTTCGCCCGCCCCAACTCCAGACATTCCTCGCTCTCGTCAACGCAAGCGAGCGTCACGTCATCGCCCGCTCGCTCCTGCATCGCCATCGCATGACCGCCCGTGCCCGCAGCGACGTACAACATCTGCCCTCGCTTAGGCAATTGGACGTGCTTATCCATCAGCGCCGAGAATCTCTCGCCCCAGTCGGTCGCGACAAACAGTTCCTTGAGAAAGGCCAGCTCTTTATCTGATTTTGTTGTTCCCACTTGTTAATTCTCCGTTTAAGCAGTCAGCTTTTAGTATAAACGATGAAAGAAAAGCTATTGATAATGTCGCCGTGTCTTCGCCTCTAACAATGCTCATCTGCGTCCTGCTCAGTGGCTGCTATTTGCTCTTCATCATAATAAACTTTGCCGCGCAAGTTTTCGGGCAAACACACCATCTCTTCTTTCGCGCGCGGGTCGCTGTGAACGTAGCGATAATCGCCGCCGTAGCCTATGCGCTTCATCAGGGGTGTGATGGCGTTGCGCAGGTGCAGAGGGACAGGCTCGCGCGCAGTCTCCGCAGCGTCCGCCGAAGCAGCGAAAAAGGCGCGCTTGACGGCGTTTGATTTCGGCGCTTGTGCTAGATAGATGGTCGCCTGCGAGAGCGGATAGAGCGCTTCGGGCAGCCCTATTAAACGAGTGATGTCGGCTGCCGCTGCCGCCTGCACCATCGCCTGCGGGTCAGCCAGCCCTATGTCTTCGGAGGCGAGAATGCAGAGACGGCGCGCGATGAAAACGGGATCGGCCCCGCCTTCGATAAGACGGGCCAGCCAGTAGAGCGCGGCGTTCACGTCCGAGTTGCGCAAAGATTTGATGAGTGCGGAAGCCAGATTGTAGTGCTCTTCGCCGCCCTTGTCGTAAGCGTAATGGGCGCGGCCCAGCGCTTCTATTAATGTTTCAAGCGTGACGCGACGCACGCCGTCCGCGTCCTGCGCAGTCGCTTCGACCGCAGCTTCGAGCGCGGCCAGGCCCACACGCGCGTCGCCATTTGAAGAGTGTGCGAGGCGCGCGATTAGTTCGTCCGCCACTTCGGGCTTGAGCGCGGCCAAGCCACGTTCTTCATCCTGCAAGGCACGCCGTAGAATCTCTTGCACGTCCTCTACGGTTAAAGGATTAAGCACCAGCACGCGAGAGCGCGAGAGCAGCGCGCCCGTCACTTCAAACGAAGGATTCTCTGTGGTCGCGCCAATCAGCGTCACCGTTCCGTTTTCGACTGCGGGCAGGAGCGCGTCCTGCTGCGCTTTGTTAAAGCGATGGATTTCGTCTATGAAGAGGACGGTGCGTTCGCCATGTCGGCGTGTCTCACGCGCTTCCGCAATGGCCGCGCGTGCTTCCTTGACGCCTGAAAAGACTGCGGAGAGCGCGACGAAACGCGCCCCGCTTTTTTCCGCAAGCAGCCGCGCGAGCGTCGTCTTGCCAGTGCCGGGCGCGCCCCACAAAATCAGAGAGGGCAGCGCTGCGCCGCCTTCGATCAGGCGACGCAGCACACGATTTTCGCCGACCAGATGAGCTTGCCCGACGAACTCCGAGAGATTGCGCGGGCGCATCCGCTCGGCCAGCGGCGCGGCTGCCAGGAAGGAATCCGTTTCCTCCGGCACGGGTTCGTCAAACAGGGGTTTTGAGCTACGACGAGGCATAAGGCTGTAACGTGCAAACAACTCCTTCGACGCTCTGCCGAAGACCCTTGACGAGTCGGCGGCTTTGGAGTAAGACTATCGGCGATTTGAACAAGAAATATTCGTGATGAGCTTAGCATAATCAGCCGCGCGTCGGGGAATCGCGAAAGGGTTTCCGAAGATGCGCCTGATGTTGCATGGAACGCCCGCCGCGTGTTCTTCGTATATCGTGGCAGGTCGCGCCAAAGGTTTGATAAAGAAATCAGCAGTCGCGCGACTTGAGAGTAAACGGAATTAAGCGTGAGGTGGAAGAAATGACAGAAGTAAAAGATACAATGAGAGTGGTCGGGCTAATCCTGCTTGGCCTCTTTGTGCTGGTCGTAGGGATTCCTCTGGTGCTGGCCGCCGCCGGAATTACATTACACATTTTCGGCTTCGTATTCAGTCTTGCCGTCGGCCTTATCAAGCTGGCCGTCGTCGTCGCCATCTGTTATCTGGCACTGGTCGGCATACGCGCCCTGCTACGATAAACTCTAAGGAGAAGGCCGCAGCGTGTTAATTATGCTGCGGCCTTTAACTTTATCCTCAACATCCCAGCCGCCCTACACTCTCGACCACCCAATAACGCTGCGCCGTTATCAATCAATTCACTGAAAACTTTCAGACGTTAAAGCGGAAGTTGACTATATCGCCTTCCTGCATGATGTATTCCTTGCCTTCGAGTCTTAATAATCCCTGTTCGCGGGCGGCGTTGTAAGAGCCTGCGCGCATCAGTTGGTCGTAGCCTATGACTTCGGCGCGGATAAAGCCGCGTTCGATGTCTGAGTGGATGACGCCTGCGGCCTGCGGAGCGCGCGTGCCCTGTGGAATCGTCCAGGCGCGCACCTCCTTTTCACCCGCCGTCAAAAAAGACATCAAGCCCAGCAGGTGATAGGCGCTTTTAATCAGGCGGTCAACGCCGCTGCCTGTGACGCCGAGCGCGGCCAGATAATCCGTGCGCTCGTCCGGCGGCAACTCCACGAGTTCGGCTTCGAGTTGCGCGCAGATTGTGATGCACTCGGCGGCTTCTTCTTCGGCGATGGCGCGGATGGTGCGGACGTGCTCGCTCTCTACGGCGTCGGAGAGCGTTGCTTCGTCAACGTTCGCGGCGTAGATGGTAGGCTTCATTGTGAGCAGGAAGAAGCCGCGTGCGACGGCGCGTTCTTCGTTGGTAAGCGCGACGGCGCGTGCGGATTTGCCTTCTTCGAGTGTGGGCTGAATTTTATCCAGGACATCGAGTTCGGCGCGCGCGGTCTTATCGCCGCTCTTGGCTGTCTTCTGCGCGCGTTCGCGCCGTCGCTCGATTGCGGCGAGGTCTGCGAGCGCCAGTTCAATTTGTATCGTCTCTATGTCGCGCTGTGGATTGACTGAGCCTTCGACGTGAACTATGCCCTCGTCTTCAAAGCAGCGTACGACCTGCACGACCGTATCGGTCTCGCGTATGTTAGCCAGGAACTGATTGCCGAGTCCTTCGCCCTTGCTTGCTCCGCGCACAAGCCCCGCGATGTCCACAAACTCGACGCTGGCGGGCACGATGACGCTCGTCTTGACCAGCCTGGCGAGAGGCTCAAGCCGCTCGTCCGGCACAGGGACGACGCCGATGTTGGGTTCGATTGTGGCGAAAGGGTAATTGGCGGCGAGCGCGGCGGACTGCGCCGTCAGCGCGTTAAAGAGAGTGGACTTGCCGACGTTCGGCAACCCGACGATACCTGCGCGAAGCATAAAAGATAACCTCTGAAAGACTGCGTTGAAAAGCGAGAAGCGATTTTCAAACTCAAGACACCGATAGACTCAACACCTTTGCGCCAACGGTTTTAACTTTGCGCCTCCAGCGAGAACTGCGACGTTTCACGCTGGAGGCGCGAAAAAAGGAAAAACTCAAGGCGCTAAGAAAGGCGCAAAGCATTGCTGTTGTTTTGAAGCGCGTTCTAAGCTCTGACATCTACCATCCGTCGCTCGGACTTGTCCAGTCGTTAGGAGTGTGACGAAAAGAGTCTCAACGTCGTTGATTGTCCCGGCGGCTCTTGATGGAGGGGCGGTTGGCGTCTATGAAACGGGAAGGGTCTGTCCAGCCTTTGCTGTCGCTGCTGTAGCCCGGCCCCGTCGCGCCCCAGGCGGGACAACCCTTGAGCCTCACTTCAAAATGAAGATGGCAGAGATACGCGCCGCCGCCGTCACCTATGCTGCCGATTTGCTCTCCGCGATTAACTTCGCCGACGGTCTTAGTGAATGATTGAAGATGGCTGTACAAGGTTTCGACCAGCGTGCCGTCTGCTAATTGATGACGAAGTATTAAGACCTTTCCCCAGCCCTGTCCCGCATCCGCTGCGTAGACTATCAAACCCTTCGCCGCCGCATACACGGGCAAGCCGCAATCCGTGTTGCCGCCCGTCTCCGCATTCCAGTCTTCGCCCAGGTGGTTGACTTCGCCGAAATCCCGCGCGTTATACCAGCCGTCTCCATCTTTGAGTTCGGTCGTGCGCCCCGTCTGGCCCGTTGGATAATCAAAGCCGTCACAAACGGGGACGCTCAGAGGCGTGGGCCGCGCTTCTGCGACCGGCTCTCTCGCTTGAGCATTGAGGCTGCGCGGGCGCGCATCCCTGCACGCAACGCCAACCGCAGCGATGGCCGACGCGAAAACAGTGATTGCACAATGAGCCGCCAGCCTTCGCAGATAAACGCCCTCTCGCGCGTGCCTTAATCAGCAAAGAGATTTATAGTTAGCTAGCAAAACAGAAGTATCTCACAGCATAATGTTGTCAGGTAAAAACCTGATGATTTCAGTTTGATTTGTTCGCGTGCTGTAAAAGAGGATTATAATTTTACAAAGAACCTTTCAGCGATAATTTAACTGTCATGTGGAATGAGGGAAGTTTACTATCCCTCTTCAATATCTAAAAGGGGTGTTGCCGATGCCGGCACGGTGGCCGGCTTGCACAATCCGTTAATCATTACTTCAGGGTGAATTTCTTTAATCTCATACTTGCGTGACTCTGCTGATCGCTCAGCGCAGAAGAGTAGTGGATACTCAAGATTGCCGCACTTATTGCGTATGACGTTTGAGTTTTTGCCGCGAGGTGGGTGAAGCTGAAAATTCCAACTGATGATCTCTCCTGATTCGACCTTTGCATACCACGCCTGAGCCATTGCCCGGAAAACAGGGTCATGCTGTGGCCGAACACACCAAATTCTGCACCGTGCGTTTCCAGTGTCCGGGGCGTGATCCCAAAGCACAAGGAAGAGGTAAGGCGAGGAATCGAGCGATTCAATCTTCCCGGAGGTTGCGGATTTCGTGCCGGCTTTAATCACGCCGTTGAAGCGTGGCGTATCAATCGCTTCCCAGGTGTTCGCGCCCTTCACGTCTGAGCCGTCATCAAGGTCAGCGCCTTTCCTGCGCGCCACGCCCTTAATGCCTGTCAGAACGCTTGCCAATATCTGCGACCAGCCCCGCGTGTCCATCGGGACGGGGTGGCCGGTTTCTTTGGCCAGGGCAACGATGCCATAGAAGGCTTCGTAGTGTGAATCGAGCAGCTCCAGGGCTTTCGCTGCACTATCGGCAGGGAGCAGGCTGCTAATGATCTTCTTGCTCATAGAGGCGAATCAACTCAGAAAGTTTCAGATTAAGTCCATCTGCTATCTTTTGCAGCGTGATTACTGAGACGCTGACAGCTTCCCGCTCTATCTCTCCGATGTACGTCCGGTTCAGTTCTGATAGGGCGGCGAGTCCTTCCTGGGATATGTCCAACGCTTCGCGGCGTTCTCGTATGACATTGCCAAGTTTGGTCGCTATAGCAGATTCAGACACGAGCTAGAGTATCCTTGAAATAGGTCTTGACATCTACCGTCTATAGACACCAAGATAGATTGCAATCTTAAAAGCATGCTTATCCCTTAAAAGTTTTCCATGCCACTTCCATTCGCTTCTCCGAACCTCGACACAAGCTATTCAACAATCTACGACTCGCTCGGCTATCTACGCGAGGTGTTTCATAAGTCGGGGCGCTTTGATGACTCAAACGCAAAACTCGATGAGGTTGTAAAACTGCTCTCGACCTACATCGCCTATAAGCGTGGCCTGCTAGAGTCGTTTCCGCAACTTCATCGTACCCGCACGGATAAGCTGATCCCTGAGCTTCAACGCACGTTCAAGCAAGCCGCACGATTGCCGTGTTACCTGAATCAAGCCGGCGGCTCAATCTTTGGAGCGTCACCGTCGCTTGCTCTCCGTGCCGGTGATGAGACCCTAGCCATTGACTTACTACAACTCGTTGAGAATGCGGTTGATATTGCATTCTCCAATAAAGAAGCGGGCAATCCCTTCGACGTACTCAATGAAGCATTCGGACACTTTGTACGCGATAACTTCCGGGGGAATATCGAGGACGCACAATACATGACTCCACCTGAGGTCGTGGAGTTTATGGTCGATCTGGCGCTCGCGGACATAGAAAAAGAGGGAATCCAATTAGCCGGCGACGAGGCCTTCGTAGTTGCTGATCCGTCCTGCGGGGTCGGCTCGTTCTTAGCCTCATTCTATCACAAGGCGAAAACGTCGAAAGCATTTAAGAACGTCTCGCTTCATTTGGTCGGGCAAGACAAGGTTGAGCGCATGGTGCGGCTGACAAAGATTAACCTGGCGCTCTTTGACGTGCTGCAACACACCGTCACGATAGGAAACTCACTGGTTCATGGTTCACCCATAGATCAACTGAATGGCAAGGTTGATCTGATATTGACGAATCCGCCGTTTGGGGCAAAGTTTGACCGGAGTGACGTTCAAGCGTGCGGCGCTGAAAACCTCCCATTCTTTACGGCTATAGCTAAGGAGAATGCGAACGTAGACTCAGAATTGCTCTTCGTGGATCGGAATCTGGCCCTGCTTAGAGAGGGTGGGCGCTTGCTGATCGTGTTGCCCGATGGCGTAATTTCAGCGAAGGGTCTGCCAGGTCTGCTGCGGCAGCACCTACGCATGAATGCGTTGGTACATGGGATTGTGGAGCTTCCATCAGTCACGTTCGGGCAGGCGGGAACACGCACGAAAACAGCGGTGCTCTACCTTCAGAAGCGAGCGAAGATAAAAGAATTTCCAAAGAGCGTTTTTATCGCTAAAGCTGACTCTCTAGGTTTTGAGGTCAGCACCCGGAAGGGCGTGCAGGTGAAGGTATCGCGCGGGCGTAACGAGTTGCCGGTGATTTTGGAGGCATACAGGGCCGCGCAGCAATCTAACGGGGCAACTCGTATCTTGAATGAGTCTCCATCAGCCGTCCGCACAGAGTATCGCGATATTCTCAACAATTCGTGGACTCCGAATCATTACAACGCGATCCGACTGCGGGCAATGAAGCGCGTTGCGAAAGCGACGACACTACAAGGCATCCCGTTAGGAGAGTTGGTGTCGTTTGAGTGCGAGTCTCGGAGAGTAGAGTCATGGCAGCAAGGAGCGGTGTTTATCAGTGTCCTGCACGTCATTGGTGAGGGAATGTTAGATGTGGCGGGCATTCGAGAATATGCGCCGAAGACACCGGGGATTCCGATTAAGCCGGGCGAAGTGTTGCTATCGAAGATTAACCCACGTATCCCACGTGTAGTCGTCGCGCCGGAAATTGGTGAAAAGATGCTCTGCTCCACTGAGTTTGCGGTGATGCGGCCTCACAGTGATCTCGACCCTTATTGCCTTTTATTCCTGCTGCTCTCGCAACTCGTACAGGATCAGATTAAAAGCCTTACGTCTGGTACATCCGCCTCCCACAATCGCATTAAGACAAAAGAGCTGTCGCAAGTGAAAATCCCTATGCCACTGGCACACTCTCCCGCCGAAAAGCTCCTCAATAATCTTGTGAAAGAATATAGGAGCAGCATTGAAAACATGCTGAAAGAGACTATCAAACTTACATCTCTTCGAGCCTCAGAAGATAACTGGTATTCCGAGAATTAAAAACTTCGTTTGATAAGGTGAGAAACCTGTGGCAACCCCCAGTTATCAAGCGGAAGCGTGCTAGTACCTCACTGAAAGCGCCTTGCTGAAATATAGATCGCTTCCGGCTTTACCAATAATTCTCTGATAGGTGAGTTGATTATACTTATGCCCAAGCCAGCCTGCTAAATCCCTACAATTCTTACGAGCGTTCATGTCAGCCCGCACTTCCAACTACACTGCCAATTATCATTGTAGTTTCGTTCCCGCATGTGCAGCACTTCCAACTTTCTGTTAGCCCAACAGCGGTATGCTCGTTAAGTTCGATGTTAATTGCATCAACTATGCGATTGTTGTCCATAGTTCTTTTTGTCTTTAAGTAAGGCCATCAATCAGTTTTAAGCCCTCCGACTTTGCAACAATCCGCCGCACTTCGCGTATAATCGAAAGCCGACCGAAAGTTAGTTTCAGTTTTATCCAGACATAAAAGCTTTCCATTTGCGGAGATTTGACTGATGAAAGATTTGGCCGCTGTCGCCCTCAATGTTGCTAAGGAGCGGGGCGCGTCTTATGCAGACATACGCATCGTCCGCACGCTCAACCAGTTTGTGACGACGAGGGAAAAGCGGGTTGAGAATGTGACGAATACGGAGTCGTTCGGCTTTGGCGTGCGTGTGCTGCTGGATGGCGCTTGGGGCTTCGCTGCTTCGAGCCTGCTACAGAAGGACGAGGTGGCGCGTGTGGCCGAGCGAGCAGTGTCAATCGCCAAGGAGAACAGCCGTATCGCGCGCAATCGCATCACGCTCGTCGCGGTCGAGAAATATCCGAACGCCAAGTATCAAACGCCTGTCGAGCGCGACCCGTTTACCGTGCCGCTCTCCGAGAAGGCTGACTATTTGCTCAAGGTCAACGCAGAGGCGGGGAAGATTAAAGGGCCTGGGCCGATGTTCGTCAACTCCATCATGTTCTTTACGAAGGAGGAGAAGTTTTTCGCTTCGACCGAAGGCTCAGACATAGAGCAGGTCTTGATTCGCTCGTGGCCGAGCTTTACCGTCACCAGCGTCAACCCCGCCACGGGACGCTTCGAGCAGCGTTCAAGTTTAGGGTCCCCTATCGGCAAGGGTTACGAGGTGGTCGCAGAGTATGACCTGCTCGGTGAAGCGCCGCGCGCCGCAGAGCAGGCCGTTCAGAAACACACTGCGAAGGCGGTCGAACCGGGACGCAAAGACTTGGTGCTGCACCCGACGCATCTCTGGCTAACCATTCACGAATCCATCGGACACCCGACAGAGCTAGACCGCGTGCTCGGCTATGAAGCCAACTACGCAGGCACGTCCTTTGCCACGCGTGACAAGCTCGGCAAGTTTCAGTATGGCTCAAAGTTCGTTCAGGTGAAGGGCGATAAGACGCAGGCAGGTGGCTTGGCGACCTGCGGGTGGGACGACGACGGCGTGAAGACGACAGAGTGGGACATCATCAAGGACGGCGTGCTCGTCAGCTATCAAACCGTGCGCGATAACGCTGCGGTCATCGGCCTCAAGCGCTCGCACGGCTCTGCCTACGCAGACTCCTGGGGGTCTGTCGCTTTTCAGCGGATGCCGAACGTCTCTTTAATGCCCGCGCCCGGCAATCAACGAATCAGCGCCGACGACCTCATCAGTGATGTTAAAGACGGCATCTACATAGAGGGCGACGGCTCGTTTTCCATTGACCAGCAGCGCTACAACTTCCAGTTTGGTGGGCAGGTCTTCTGGGAGATTAAGAATGGCAAGAAGACGGGGCTGCTGCGCGATGTCGCTTATCAATCGCGCACGCCGGATTTCTGGAACAACTGCGACGGCGTCGGCTCAAAGGAGTTTTACCGCCTCGGTGGCTCATACTTCGACGGCAAGGGCGAACCCTCTCAATCCAACGCCGTCTCGCACGGCTGCCCGCCCGCGCGCTTTCGCCGCATCAATGTCATTAACACGGGAAGAAAGATTTGAGTGTGGCGAATCACCTGATATGGACGGAGGATGAGCGAAATGATACCCGAAGAGATGCAACGAACTATCCAGTTTCTACTGGATAATCAGGCCGCGCATGACGCTCGGCTGGCAGAGATTGAGGTTAAGCTCGACAAATTGACTGATAACACTCTAGCCCTGGCAAAAAACCAACAGGAGTTGGCAAACACGCAGCGTGAAATGCAAGAGGACATGAAAGCCATTTTCGGGCGCATGGAAACTATGCAGAGCGAGTTTCAAGAAGGGCTGGAAAAAATCGTTGCGATCTCTGAGCAAACGTATGCAGCAGTCAGGCAAGTGGCAGAGGCCGAAGTGCAAACTAAAAGGCGTGTCGGCATTCTGGAAGAACGCGTTGACGTTTTAGAAAATCCTGGCGAGTAATGGTTTCTCTCAAACTTTGAGGAATAAAGATGGCGATACTTTCGAGCGGCGAGGCCAAAGCCTTGTTGGAAAAGGTGCTGGCATTGTCGAAGGCTGAGGAGTTGGAGGCGACGTTGCAGGGCGGGCGCAATGCCAACACGCGTTTTGGCGTCAACTCCGCCAATACGAGCGGCGATATAGAGAATCTCTCTTTAATCGTCAACGCGCATTTCGGTCAGCGCGGCGGCATCGCTACCTCCAATACGCTCGACGATCAGGGATTGGAAAGAGTCGTGCGCGCGGCGGAAGAGATTGCGCGGCTCAGACCGGAAGACCCCGAACAGATGCCTTTTCTCCCGAAGCAGCAGTATGAGGCGATTGATGCGGCGTTTGACGAAGCGACCTACAGGGCCGACGCTGCGTTGCGTGCGCGCGGCATCGCCACGACGATCGACCCTGCGCGCGCGAAGAATCTCGTCGCCGCCGGTCTCTTCGACCACGCCGGCGGATTTACGGCGCGCGCCAACATGCGCGGCAACTTCGGCTACAGCCGTAACACGCTCTCTTCTTTCACGACGACCGTTCGCACCGCAGACGGCACAGCCTCCGGTTGGGCCTCCGCCATGTCGCATCGCATCGGCGACATAGACGCTCGTGTCATCGGCGCACGCGCCATTCAAAAGGCTGAACTCGCACGTAACCCCGTTGCCATAGAGCCGGGCAACTACACCGTCATTCTCGAACCGAACGCCGTTGGCGACCTCGTCGCCAACATGCTCGGCTTCTTCAGCGCGCGACAGGCAGACGAAGGCCGCTCGTTTCTCTCTAAAAAAGGCGGCGGCAATCGCCTCGGCGAAAAGCTGTTCGGCGAGCAGGTCAATATCTACACCGACCCCGGTTACGCTGTAGCGCCCGGCGCTCCCTTCGACGGCGCGGGACTGGCGACGCGGCGCATGGATTATGTCCGCGAAGGCGTCGTCAAGAACCTGAACTACAATCGCTATTGGGCCAAGAAGCAGGGCAAGGAGCCTACGCCCGGCGCTTCCAATATCATTATTGACGGAGGCCGTGTCTCGATTGAAGAAATGATTAAGACGACGGAGCGCGGCATCCTCGTCACGCGCCTCTGGTACATACGCCTCGTTGACCCGCAGAGCGTACTCTTCACGGGCCTGACGCGCGACGGCACGTTTCTCATCGAACAGGGGCGGATTAAATCTGCGGTCAACAATTTTCGTTTCAACGAATCGCCCGTCAAGATGCTCAATAACGTCGAGGCGATGTCGCCCGTCGTCCGCATCACCGGCTCGGAGCGCGTCGGCGCGAATCTGCCCGTGCTCGCGCCCGCGCTCAAGGTGCGCGACTTCTCGTTTACCAGCCTGTCGGAAGCAATCTGACGTAGGAATGTTCTTCACTTTAGCGTTAACTCTCATCGCAACGACGAGCGGTGCGCTCCTGACGTACCTGTATGATGAGGATGCGTCGTTGGCAGCGCGCGTGTGCGCGGGCGCTTGCACGGGGCTGGCCGCGCTCGGTCTGTTGGGATTTATCTTCGCTTCCTTCATGGGGCTGGGCGCGTTGTCTCTCTCTCTCTCTGCCGCAGTCCTGGCCGCGCCTGTCTTGCTGTTGAGCAATGACGAATTGAGGGCGGCTGTGAGAAGTGACCTGCTTGAGACTTGGCGCTTGACGCGCCGCGCGGTGCTCTATCCTACGTGGAGCACGATTGGCTATTCTGTTTTTTACTTTCTCGTGGCGCTGCTTTTATGGTTCGTCTTCGAGCGCGTCTTGTTTGAGTTGCCCGAAGGGATTTACACGGGCGTCATGAACAACTACGGCGATTTGCCGTTTCACTTGAGCGTCATCACGAGCTTCGCGCGCGGCGAAAACTTTCCGCCGCAAGACCCTACGTTTGCGGGCGTGCGCTTTACGTATCCGTTCATCTCGGATTTCGTCGCGGCGATGTTTGTGCGGGCTGGAGCGAGTTTGCGCGGCGCGATGTTCGTCGAGAATTTCGTGCTGGCGCTCTCGTTTGTGGGGCTGCTGCATCGCTGGACGCTCTCATTAGTGCGCGACCGATTGGCGGCGCTCTTTGCAGTCGTGCTCCTGCTTTTTAGCGGCGGCCTCGGCTGGATACGCTTTCTGCGCGAGGTGTACGAAAGCCGCGTCGGGCTTTTCAATTATCTGGTTCAACTGCCGCAAGCCTACACCATCGGTGGCGTGAATTGGCGTTGGGGCAACGCGCTGACCACCTTGCTTGTGCCGCAACGCAGCATCCTCTTCGGCCTCCCGCTCGCGCTTCTTATCTTCACACTCTTCTGGCAGACGTTTAAGAATGACAAAGATGCAGAGACACAGGAGAACAACGACGCGTTGACGCAGGGACGCGTTGACGCGGGGAAAGTCAAACGAAAGAAAGAGAAGGGAAGACGAAGCGGCAGAGCTTCACAGCGTCAGGAGGCTGCTCTCCGCGCTGGCGCATCCGCGCGTCAACGCGTCTCTCTTTCATCAAGTCTACGCGTCTCCACTATGAAGCGCATGATCGCGGCGGGCTTGATAGCTGGCTTGCTGCCGCTCGTACATGCACACACGTTGATGGTGGTGTTGCTGGTCGGCGGACTGCTCGCGGTGCTGCGTGCGGAATGGCGCGCGTGGGCGATTGGGATGGGCGCTCTGGTCTTGCTGACCGCAGGGCTGGCCTATCTTTCATCAACAGTTCCGGCAGCAGCCACAGCAGCCACGCCGTTTTTAGTCAAGGTGTATGCTCTCTGTGCCGTCTTGATACTGGCGGGCGGCGCTTTCGTCTGGCTGCTGCGAGGGCCGCGTTGGCGTGAGTGGCTGGCGTTCTTTATCGTGGCGACAATCATCGCCGCGCCGCAGTTATGGTGGGCGGCGCACGGCGGCGCTGTCGATGCCAGGAGCTTTATCGGCTGGCACTTAGGTTGGGATCATGGAAATGAAAGCGTCTGGCGTTTCTGGTTGAAGAATACGGGGCTGTTTATTCCGTTGCTGCTCATCGCGCTCCTCTGGCGCTGGACGAAGCCGCTGATGACAGAGCGGCTCATCTTCTACTATCTGCCGTTTACGCTCTGTTTCATCATCCCGAATCTGGTCTTGCTTGCGCCCTGGGTGTGGGACAATATCAAAGTCCTCTTCTACTGGTACGTCGCTTCCGTGCCGTTGGTCGCTTTGCTGCTGGCGCGCTGGTGGCGGCAGAGCGCCTGGCTGCGCGCAGCGGCAGCGGCCTGCTTACTCGCGCTCACACTGGCCGGTGCGCTGGATGTCTGGGGCGTCGTCGGTTCCGAAAAAGCGAAGACTCAAGAGTTTGACCGCGACGGCGTAAGGTTCGCACAAATGTTAGAGCAGAAGACGCGGCCACGCTCGCTGGTGCTCCACGCGCCGACCTTTAATCATCCTGTCTTCCTCACGGGCAGGCAATCTTTCATGGGCTACCCCGGACATATCTGGACGCACGGCCTTCAATATCTGGAGCGCGAGTCGTTGATTAAGCGTATTTACGCAGGTGGGCCAGTGGCCGCGTTGTTGCTCTCAAAGGCTGGCATCGAGTACGTCGTCGTCAGCCCGCTTGAGCGGCACTTAATGACGATTGACGAAGCCTTCTTCGCACAATACCCTTTAATCGTCGAAGCAGGCGATTATCGTCTTTACAAGGTCGCGCCTGAAAAATCAGACTAGCCACAGAGAGAGAACGATGAAGGATGAACGCTGAACGCGGAATAAAAGACAGTTTACAGTTTTCGGTTTTCAGTTTTCAGCAGAAGGCAACTTGTCTTTCGCTGAAAACTGAAAACTGTAAACTGAGTTCGTCGTTCTTCATTAGTGTGCATCATCTCGGAAACGCTTTATAATATCGCCACACTTCATCTTTAAGATTCGAGGCGGGTTGGAAAACTTTGAGTGCTGCCATTAGACAACCGCTGGCCGAGCAGGACAGAGCGGAGTGGGAAGAACCGCCCGACTCAAACGAGACGAGCGGCCTGACGTGGGCGATTGCGAGCGGCGCGATTTTGCTGGTGGGCGCATTTTTGCGGTTTTACGATCTGGCGCTCAAGCCCATGCACCACGACGAGGGCGTCAACGGTTTTTTCCTGCAACGATTGGTCAAAGACGGCATCTACAATTACGACCCGTCGAATTATCACGGGCCGACGCTCTATTACCTGACGCTCGCAAGCACGTCTTTCAACAGTTTCTTTTATGGTAAATCCGGCCTGAGCACCGTTGCCGTCCGCATCGTTCCGGCGCTCTTCGGCGTGGCTACCATCTGGCTCGTCCTCTGCCTGCGGCGGCACATCGGGTCAATCGGCGCTTTGGCCGCTGCCGCGCTCCTCGCCGTCTCGCCCGGCGCGGTCTACATGTCGCGCTACTTTATACACGAATCGCTCTTCGCTTTCTTCACACTGGGAATGGTCGTCGCCTGGCTCAAGTATGCGGACGGAGAGCCGCCGCTTGAGCCGCGCGACACATTCACCAGCGGCCTTGTCGTCGTTGCCTCCGCCGCCATGCTTGTGCTCGCCACGCTCGGCGCAGTTTACCGCTCCGCTTACTATCGCTTTGAAATCATCACGCTTCTCGTTTCGCTCGTCGCGCTCATCGTGGTGCTCTGGATTTACGACGGCGAGCGTTCGACCTACTTGATTCTCTCTTCGATTTCGGCGGCGCTCCTCTTTGCGACGAAGGAGACGGCGATGATTTCCGCAGGCGTACTTCTGATCGCCGCGGTCTCGTCAATCATCTACCTGCACATACGGCAGCCGCCCCCCCTGGAGACGAAGAAGAAAAAGCAGAAGCATCAACGTAAGAAAAGCGCGACGCGCCCAGGCGCGGGCGCGCATCTCCGACGAGGGCTTGAACGCTTTGGCGGCCCCGCGCACATCGCGGTCGTCGCCTTCGCTGCGCTGGCGGTCTTCGTGCTGGTCAGCGTGGTTTTCTACTCGTCGTTTTTTACCAATTCGCGGGGCGTCGCCGCCGCTTTCGAGACTTTCAAAATCTGGGCCAGGACGGGAACGAAAGACCATAATCAAGTCTGGTACAAATATCTGGTCTGGCTGACGTTGGAAGAATCACCTTCGTTGATGCTGGGAACGGCAGGCATAGTGCTGGCAGTGTGGCGTGCGACGAGTCGCTTCGTCGTCGTCGCGGCGCTCTGGGCCTTCGGCATCGTCGCCGCCTACTCTTTGATTCCTTACAAGACGCCCTGGCTGATGCTCAACTTTATCGTGCCGCTCGCCATCATCGGCGGCTATGCTGTCGAGACGTTTTATCGCATCAGCGATGATGTCTTTGAACGCTCTCTGATAGTAGGCATCACGACCATAGCGCTCTGCGTCGGCGCATTTCAGACCGTCTCGCTCAACTTCTTTCGCTACGATGATGAGAGATACATCTACGTCTACGCGCATACCTACCGCGAATTCCTGCCGCTGGTGGACGACGTAAACCGTATGGCGAAGCTGACGGGGACGGGCACGCAGACGGGTATCACCGTGATGGCGCCCGAATACTGGCCGCTCCCCTGGTATCTGCGCGACTATACAAAGGTCGGCTATTTCGGGCGGATGACTCAATCCTTCGAGCCAATCATCATCTGTGCCGAGACGCAGGAAGCAGAGTTTAACAGCACAAATAACATTGACGACCGTTACCGGCGCGTCAATTTTTATCCTTTGCGCCCCGGCGTCACCCTGGTGCTCTACGTGCGCGACAGCGTGATCGACAATCAGCCAAGCCCCGCACCAACGCCCCCTTAAAGGAAACTTCGCGGCGGCATTTTCGTCCCGCTCGTCTACAAGCCCTACTGAACTGCAAGTAAGAATTACGAAGGCCGCGAGGATGAAAAAAGAGCTATCGAAGATGAGTGGCTACGCTTTCATCCTCGCGGCTTGCTACCTTCAGCCTTGCTCTTAACTCTGCTGCTCGCAACAGTAAACTCTCCGGGCCTGATACTTTAATTGACATTTGCGCCGTGTCCAACATATAGTGGGCCTCTTCTGGCGGTGCTCTAGGGACTGCGTTTGGGCTTATCCTTTTAATCTGAGCAACCGGGAGAATCGGGCGCACGCATGTTCAAACTTCAACGCTTAGAAATCACAGGCTTCAAATCCTTTGCCGACCACACGGAACTCGTCTTCACAGGAGACGGGATAACTGCGGTCGTTGGCCCAAACGGCTGCGGCAAGAGTAATGTCGCCGACGCCATCGCCTGGGTGCTCGGCGAGCAGCGCATCAAGCATTTGCGCGGCGGCGAGATGAAAGACGTTATCTTTCAGGGTTCGCGCAATCGCCCGCCGAGCGGGATGGCAGAAGTCGTCCTCCACCTGATGCGCGACGAAACCATCGAGCACGAGCCTGATATAGAAGATATTGATTCCACGCTTGAAGAGATTGATGAACACAGCATCAACGTCGAAGAACGCCTGGCCCCCGAATTGCTCGGCGAAGCCATTGAGCCGCAGGCTATAGCGACAGCCACACCGGAGCAGTTTGAGACGGCGGCGCACGAGCAATCAATCAGCGAGCAATCAACGGAAGCGGCGAGCGAGACCATCGCGCCGCCGCTTGAGACAGTGGCTGCGGGCGACGCGCCCATCGAAGTTGAGGCGGTTGCGGGCGATGCGCCTGCGCCCGTTGAAATTGAAATCATCGCGCCCAAGGCTCTGCACGCGAAGCGTCACTGGCGTCCGAGCCGCAGGGCGCTGGAATTCGCTCCCGGCGAAGTCGTCTCCGTCACGCGTCGTCTCTACCGTTCGGGCGAGAGCGAATACTTGCTTAACAATCGCGCCTGCCGCCTGCGTGATATTCAAGACCTCTTTTCCGGCACGGGGCTATCGGGCGCACACTACGCCATCATCGAGCAGGGACGCATCGGGCAGATTCTCTCGGCCAAGCCGATGGATCGCCGCACGCTGATTGAAGAAGCTGCCGGGATTACAAAGTTTCGCGTCCGCCAACGAGCCGCCGAAACGCGTCTCGAATCGGCCCGCGCCAATCTCTCACGCGTCTCCGACATCATTTCGGAAATCGACCGGCAGGTAAACAGCCTGCGTAGACAGGCTGCGAAAGCGCGCCGCTACCGCGTGCTCCGCGAAGAGTTGCGCGAGTTGTTGCGCCGCGTCTACGTTGCCGAAGAGCACACGCTCTCCGCTCTGCTGGAAGAGACTCGCGCGCGGCTCGAAGAGGTCTCAGGGGAAGAGCGCCAGCTTGTCGAAGAGTTGGCGAGACGCGAGGACGACGCGCGCAATGCGACGCAGGATGCGCGCGCCGTCGAAGAAGAATTGTCGGAGGCGCGCGCGGCGGCAGCCGAAGCCGCCTTGCTGCGCGACCGCCGCACGCGCGAACGCACCTACCAGGAAGAGCAGGTCATCGCGCTCTTGAAGCGCCGCGCAGACGTTGAAACAGAGATGCTCAGTTTGCGCGAGCGGCTCGCGGGCGTCGAGGAAGAATGCGAAAGCCTGCGCCAAAGGGACGCACGCTTGCGCACGGAGAGCGAGGAAAGCGCGCTCGTCCTGCAAGCAGCCGAAGCCGCATACAGCCAGAAACTCTTTGAAGCTGCCGAAGCTGAAGCCGCCATCGAAAGCGCGCGCGCCGAACTCTTAACACACACGGCAATCGCCGAGCGTCTCATGGAAATCGGACGCCAACTCGAAGCGGCGCTCGAACGCCTCGCGCTGCAAGCCGAAGGATTGGCCCATGAAGGCGAGCGCGCGGCCTTGATTCATGCCGAGCGAGTCAGTGAAGCGGAAAGCCTGGCCCAGGAAATCGAGTTGGCCCGCGAGCATCTGTCGAAGTTGACAGCCGAGCGTGAAGCAGCCATCCACACGGTCGTCGCCGGTCATGAAGCGGTTTCCGAAACCGACGCCGAGTTGACGCGCGTCCGCGACGAATTCTCGCGCTCTCGTCATCGCCTAGATTCGCTGCTGGAACTGGACACGCGTCGCGCTCATTACTCCTCTGCCGTGCAACGCATCTTCGCCGACACGGATGCTACGCGGGAGTTTCATTTCATGGGCACGCTCGCCGACATGCTCAACGTCGAGCCGCAATGGGAGCGCGCAGTAGAGGGCGTCTTCGGGTCATCTTTGCAGGCGATTATCGTCCCGACTCCCGACGACGCTGCTCGCGCAGCCGCATGGCTGCGGCAACACGACGCCGGGCGCGCGAGTTTCCTCGTCGCAGGTCTGCACGGGGCAAGCGACGAGGCCGACACCGCTTTGACTTACCAGAGCGCACCGGCTGATACGGGAGCGGATATAAACGGCTCAACTGAAAGCTTCGACAACGTACGCATCGGCGACCTTCTCGGCGCTCCACGCGAGTTGCAGATAGTCCTCAACCGCACGCACACGCAAAGGATGAACGCGCGGCTCAGTAGCAGCCTTGACGATGCGATTCAAAAATCGCTGGCGACGGGCGAGATGTACGTCACGCGTGACGGCGATTGGGTGGCTGGCGGCCAACTGGTCAATGCCGGAGACGAACGCGCGCTCGAAGAGGGTGCGGGCCTGCTCGGCTTCAAGCGCGAGTTGCGCGAACTGGAAGTGCGCGCCAGCGAATTGTCTGTCGAGATGGGGATAGCCGAGCGTGCAGCCGCCGCCGCTCGCTCGCGTCTGACCGAACTGGAAGACGCGGTTGTCTTGCTCAACGAAGTGATCGGGCGTGAAGAACGCGATGCGATGACGCGCGAACTGACCGCGACGCAACTCACGCAGGAGATAGAGCGCGCAGAGCGTCACTTGCGTGTCGTCGCAGACGATGCCGCACGCCTCGCACAGGAACGTCTTGAGCTTGAAGAGAGACGCGCAATGGCTCTCAACGAAGCGGCCACCGCCGAAGCCGCTCGCATTAACGCTGCGGAGATGGTCGCCGAGGCTGCTTCGGCGCTGGCACACGCTAGGCGCAATGCCGAAGTGGAAAACGAAGAACTCGGCGGGCAGCGCGCGGCTGCTGCTGCAGCAGCAGAGCGTCGGCGTGCAACAGCCGCCGAACTCCGGCGGATGGAGGCCGAGCGCGATGACCTGGACGCGCGCCTTGAGCGGCACGAGCGCGAGTTGACGGAAGTGACGGCGCGGCTCGAAGAATTGCAGCGCTCGATTGGCGAGATGGAGCAGGGCGCGTTTGACAGCGAAGCGGAGCAGGCGCGCGAGCAGCAGGTATTAGCGTTGATGGCGACGCGTCTGGCCGAAGCGCGCGAGAAAGCCGATGCTCTTTCAAATGAATTGGCGGAATTGAATCATCGCGCGGCGGACGTGCGCGAGTCGCGCGCGAATCTGGATATTCAGCGCGCGGAAGCGACCGCTCGGCTCGGCTACATACGCGAAGCCTGCCTCTCGGAGTTGAATCAATCGCTCGAAGAACTGGCGCGAGAGCGTCTCGTCGAAGAAGAGTTTGATCTGGAAGCGGGCCGGGCGCGCGTCGAAGAATTGCGCGCACGCGTCGAAGGCTTTGGCGCAGTCAACATGATGGCGCTCGAAGAATTGGCGGAAGCCGAAGAGCGTTTCCAGTTTTTGACGGGCCAGCGGCAGGACATCGTCGAAGGCATTGCTTCGACCGAAGAAGCCTTGCGCGAAATCAAGCGCCGCTCGCGCGAACGCTTCCGCCACGCCTTCGAGGAAATCAATCGCAACTTCAGCCAGTTTTTCCAGGAACTCTTCGGCGGCGGGCGCGGCGAGATGAATATGATAGACGCCGACGATGTGCTAGAGTCGGGCATTGACATCATCGCGCAACCGCCCGGCAAGCGTCTACAGAACGTGCTGCTGCTTTCGGGCGGCGAAAAGGCTATGGCGGCGTTGGCGCTCGTGCTCGGCATCTTTCATTATCGCCCCTCTCCCTTCTGCCTGTTAGACGAGGTGGACGCGCCGCTCGATGAAGCCAACGTCGGGCGCTTTACGGACAAGGTGGCGGAGATGTCTACGAGCACACAGTTTATCGTCATCACGCACAATAAACGGACGATGGAGATGGCCCGCGCTCTCTACGGCGTGACGATGGAAGAAGCGGGCATTTCCCGTCTGGTGTCTGTCAAATTCGAGTGAGAAGCAGGACAGCAATTTTGCGTTTCACGATTGCCGCGCTCTTGATTACGGGCGCGGCGATTTGCGCTGCGGCGCAAAGCGGAAATGCAGGCAAGCAAAACACGAGAGAGAGGACGCCCGCCGCTCAAGGTGCGGGCAAGCAGGAGACGCAGAAAGAGCCGCCCGCTGCTCCCGCTATTAAACAGAACGAACGCGAGAAGGTCGCTCCCTCTGCGACTTCGACAACGAACGCGCCCTCTGAACAGGTTCGTTACTCCTACGAATTCGTCCAGCCGCAATTCTTTATCCGCCGCATTTTCATCTACCATGATGAGCAGGGGCGCGGTGAAATCAGCTTTGAGCGCAAGGATGACACGGTGGCTATCGTTGATCCGATTGAACTCTCGGAAACGGCGCTTGGTCGTGTTAAGGCTCTGTGGGACGCGCTCAAGTTTCTGGATTCAGAGGCGAGCTATCAATCCGAGCGGCAATTGCCGCACTTAGGCACAATGCGGCTCAAGATGACGCGCGGCGAGCGCGAGCGCACGGCAGAGTTTAACTGGACGCAGGACGCCAACGCCAACGCGCTCGTCAACGAATATCGCCGCGTCGCAGACCAGGCCATCTTTGTCTTCAACATTACGCTCTCGCGCCAGAATCAGCCGCTCGAAGCGCCAAAACTGCTGGATGGACTCGATAGGCTCTACAAAAGAAACGGGCTTTCAGACCCGCAGCAACTCGTGCCCCTGCTCAACGAACTGGCAAACGACGAGCGCATCCCGCTCATCGCACGCAATCACGCCGGGCGTCTGCTTAAGCAGATACAGAAAAAACCTTGACCCGGAAAGAGCCTTGTCAGCTTGTCTCGCCATCAGGCGCAAGCTTTTTCTTCCGCCCCGTTCAATAATATTTCCCGATTTTGAGCAAAATTTCCGTCCGCCAGCCGTCCACCCACTCGTAAGCAGCGAAGAAGAGCTAGAGTCATAACCGGCTGCTTATCAAACAATCAGACATTCAGGGCTTTTGTGCCGATGCCCGCGACAACAGGCGGGCGTGGATCACGCATCAGACTGGACAAAACTATCCGCTGCCAGTGGTGAAGTCTCCCCAGACCGAGCCTGAAATGCACCCCTGCCAGCAATTTTTCCACCTGATTAGTGATTTCCCAAAGGAGTTAGCCATGACAAGACTGGGCAAAAATCTACGTCTAAGCGGCACAAGCGTCGTCTCCCTGTTGCTCTTGGTTTTCGGTCTGAGCGCCGTTGCGATGGCTCAGGAGGGAGCCTCTTCGGCTTCCGCTTCGCGCTCTCGCTATCTGGCGGAAACAGGACTCTTGCCGCCTTCGAGCGAAGTGGCGGTCGAAGAGTTTGTCAATTACTACAGGCACAGGCTCTCCACGCCGAAGGCGGACGAAGCGGTCGCTATGGACGTGCGCTGGGGAAACAATACTGTTTCAAACGCGCAGCCGGAAGCTATCCTTCAGGTCGGCTTTACCACTTCGGCGGTCAGCGACCGCACGGACTTGCGCCCGCTGAACCTGGTGCTCGTCATAGACCGCAGCGGCTCCATGTCTGCGGAAGATAAGATGTCCAGAGTCAAGCAGTCTTTGCTGACGATGCTCTCGCAACTGCGCGCCTCGGACGTTATCTCCATCGTCACCTTTGAGAGCAGTGCACAGGTCTTGCTGCCAGCCCAGAGGCTCGGCGACGGCGCTACTGTCCGTCGGGCGATTAATCAAATAGAGCCGGGTGGCTCGACCAATCTTCACAGCGGACTGATGCTCGGCTACAGCGAAGCGCGCAAAAACTTTAACCCGGACGCAACCAATCGCGTCATTCTTTTAACGGACGGCATCGCCAACACGGGCGTCGTTGACCCGCAGCAAATACTCAGAGAATCGCTGCCCTTCAACGCCGCCGGGATAGACCTTTCGACCATCGGCGTTGGCCTGGATTTGGACAAGGATTTACTGCGCCAACTGGCGAAGGGCGGGCGCGGGCTGTTTCATTTCGTCGCCGCCGCGCAGGACATCGAAAAGGTTTTCGTCAATGAAGTGCAAAGCCTGATTTCACCCGTCGCTCGTCGCGTCCAACTCGAAATTGATTACGGCCCGGAGTTGGAGCTAGAGCACCTTTACGGCTACGAGCCGCAGTACAGTTCAAACCGCATCAACCTCAAGCTCGAAGACATGAATCAGGGCTTGACCGAAGTCGTGCTGGCGCGGTTTAAGGTGAAGAGGGGAAGAACTGACAGGCAGCGCTTGCCTGTGCGTGTGCGGCTCTCTTACTACGACCTTGAGCGCCAGAGAGAAGTCGTCACAGAGCAGGAGACATTCCTGACCGTGGGCCATTCGACCGCAGAGTTGCTCAAAGACCAGGAGGTGCGTAAAAACTTCACGGTCGCTCAACTGGCGCAGGGGATTTATGACATGGCGGTCGCGTGGGAGAACAAGAATTATCAGAAGGCGGAAATCATCGCCAGCGCTGCGCTCAGCCGTGCCTTCGAGCGTTACCCGAATCTGGAAGATAAAGACATCCTCTATACCCTGAACATCCTTCAGAAGTATCAGGAGGCAATCAGCAAGCACAATCGGCAGCGACGCGACACGCCGCTGAGGTAAATCAAAAGTGAGCAGGAGCGGCGCGTTGGCCGCGTCGATGGCCCGCGCCGTTCCTGCTTTCTAACTCAGATTCCGGCGGGAAAGTTCTTTGGCAATCGAAAGTGGTAGGCGAAAGCACATCGTTTAATCTATAATCTGGCCCATCCGTGACGACTGAACAGCTCACACAATTGGACAGGGCCATTAACGAATGCGCCGCCGACATTGGCGCGCTCTACGCGCGCTGTGCGGAAGCTGCGCCCAATTACGGCATCTCGCTCGAAGAGTTTACGGCGGCTGTCAGGACGGCGATTGACAAGTATCTGGTGGATCACGAAAACGGCAACACGCCTGCGCCCGAAGTCATCCGGCCATTCCTTAACGAGCTACAGGTGAACGACCTCTATCTGGCGCTGGCTTGCGCGCGCGGCAGCGAGCACGCCTGGTGGGAGTTCGATCAGGGCTATCGCCGTTACATCGAGCGCATCGCGCGCCATCTGGCGAGCATCGAGACGGACGCCGAAGAGGTCATTGATTCCGTTTACGTCGAACTCTACGGCACACGCGTCATAGAGGGCGTGAGGCAATCGAAGTTTGCGACCTATACGGGGCGCGGAACGCTGCGCGGCTGGCTGCGGACAGTAGTCTGGCACGCCGTCATTGACATGCACCGTGCGCGGCACGACGAGATTTCGATTGAAGATTGGTCGGAGGGCGGCGGCGAGACGCACGACCGACCGGGCTGGCGCGCCGAAGCGCGCGGCGGCGAGAGCGCGATGGTTGACAGAATCACGCGCGAGCGTTACGCGGCGGCAACCGTCGCCGCGCTCGACAGTAGCCTCGCGACGCTCGACGACCACGAAAAGCTGCTGTTGCTTTATTACCACGTCGAGGGTTTGAAATTAAGAGAGATAGCGCGCCTTGTCGAAGCGCCAGCATCGCCCTTGCGGCGCTGGTTTCAACGGCAGTCGAAACGCCGCACCAGCGCGCCCGACGCACGCGTCCACGAATCAACCGTGATGCGCTGGCTGGAAAAGGTCTACGGCAAAGTGCTCGATGGTTTTCGTCGGCAACTGGAAGAACAAGGCGGGCTGAGCGCCGAAGAAATTGAGATTTGCCTTGAGATGGCGACCAAAGATTTATCGGGCGAGGATGTGCGCCGCCATTTGAGCAGTTTTTCTACAGAGGGTTAGAGCAAAGCTTTGGCTTGAGAGCCGTCTAATGAAAGGAGGCGTCCGGGAAAGGTGCCACGACCAAAGAGAAATCAGGAATTAGAGGGCATGCGCCGTATGATTCACCAGCACCTTCTAGAGCGCGCTGAGATTGGCCCGCCGGTCGGAGTGTATCTGGCAAGCGCGCATCTGGACGAAGACGCTCTATCGGCTTTCGTCGAGGGACGCTTAAGCGATGCCGAATCTTCGCCCGTTATCTCTCATCTCATCGCCTGCAATACCTGCCGCCGCTTTACGGCAGAGCTTGTCCGCCTCGAATCCGAGATTGGCCCTTCGGAAGCGTTTGCGCCCCCGCCTGCATCAGAGCCGGGCCGCATTCGTCGCCTCTTGGAAAACCTAGCCTCGCGCGTCCTGCCGGAATCCGATGAAGTCTTCGCCTATCACGCACCGGCTGACGACTTCGAGCCGAAGATTGAAGCGAAAGACGACGAACAAGCTGCGGCCAATGAGCAGAGCGGGCCGGAAGATGAACCCGACGGGGAAGCCAAATAACGCCCCATCTCTTCGCCCTGCACTTCGCCTCCGCACACCTTTCAACCACCCACTAAACACTCGTCAAGACTTCCTCTCGCGTCGTGTCGGTCTTGAAACCGGAGGTCTTTACGCTTATCCTCCAACTGTTCTCAAAACAATCCGAGACGATGGTGATAACCACAATGGCAGACAGACATAACGTGCTGGGAGTCATTCTCGGCGGCGGCGCAGGGTCGCGCCTTTTTCCGCTGACACAACAACGCTCGAAGCCCGCCGTGCCTCTGGGCGGCAAGTACAGGCTCGTTGACATTCCGATTTCCAACTGCATCAACTCGGACGTAATCAAAATCTTCGTCCTGACGCAATACAACTCCGCGTCTCTGAATCGTCATATCGCGCGCACCTATCGCTTCTCGCAATTCTCCGACGGCTTCGTGGACATTCTCGCCGCCGAGCAGACGCCCGAAAGCCCGCAGTGGTTTCAGGGAACTGCCGACGCCGTTCGACAGGTCTTGCCGCACATGAGCGATTGGGGCATTGACACGCTCTTGATTCTCTCCGGCGACCATCTCTACAGGATGGACTATCGCAAGTTTCTGGCGCGACACTTTGAATCAAACGCCGATGTTACCGTCTCCGTCATTCCCTGCACGCCGCAGTCCGCTCAAGAGTTTGGACTGCTCAAGGCAGACCACGAAGGGCGCATTACGGAGTTTAGTGAAAAGCCGAAGGGCGAAGCGCTGGAAAAGATGCGCGTCGATACGACAGGCTTCGGCTTGACGGCTGAGGAAGCTAGGGCGCGGCCCTTTCTGGCTTCAATGGGCATCTACGTCTTCAAGTTTGACCGACTGGAGAAACTGCTGGCGCAGGACGCTTCGTGGGTAGACTTCGGGCGCGAGATTATTCCAGGGGCGATTCAGAACTATAACGTGCAGGCGTTTCTGTTTGATGGTTACTGGGAAGACATCGGAACGATTGATGCGTTCTATCTCGCAAATCTGGACATGACTTCGCCGATGCCGAAGTTCAACCTCTTCGATACGGACGCGCCGATCTACACGCGCGCTCGCTATCTGCCGCCGTCGAAGGTACACAACTGCGACGTGCGCGATTCCATCATCAGCGAAGGCTGCATCATCAACGATGCAACGCTCTTTCGCTCGATTATCGGATTGCGCAGCCGCATCGGGAAGGGTTCGCGCATAGAGGCTTCGATTCTGATGGGCGCAGACTATTACCAATCCATAGAAGACATGGGGGCCGAAATTGCCGCGCGCACCCCGCGCATAGGCATCGGCGAGAACACGATTATTCGCCGCGCCATCATTGACAAAAACGCTCGCATCGGCGAAGGCGTGCGCCTCCTAAACGAGAGCGGCATAGAGCACGCCGACGGCCCAAACGACAGCTACTTCATACGCGACCGCATCATCATCGTCCCCAAGAACGCCACCATCCCCGACGGCACGATAGTTTAAGTATGAACGATGAACGCGGCAGCGATGAATGAAAAGCAAGCTGCCTTTCATTCATTCATCGCTGCCGCGTTCATACTTCCGCGTTTAGTTTAATTGTCGCTTGCGCATCTCCGGCGGGGATGGCTGTTGCGGCGGCGCGGGAGTCTGCGTGGCGACGGTGCTGCCGTTTGAAGGATTGGAGATATAGCTGTCGCGTGCGCGGACGGCGAGGTTGGGCCGCATGACGCGGACTTTAATCTGGCGGCGCTGTCCGGCCTGAGCCATGTTTTTAGGATAGTAGCCGAGGCTGTACTGGCGACGCAGTTCTTCGGCGATGAGCGCGAACGACTGCGTTAAATTATACTGCGTGTCGGCCCGATAGAGCCGCGCGCCGGTCTTATCGGCCAGATCGTTCAGATAGTTGTTGGCCCGCTCGTAATCGCTGCGGCTTGTGCCTGCGCCGCCGCTACCACCGCCACCACCGCTGCCGATGACCACCGGCCCTCCCAAAACGCCTCCCAGAATGTCTATCAGAATGGATGACGAGCGGCGTCTGGGCATCGGAGAGCGTCCGGGCCAGTTTGTGCCGCCGCCGCCACCGCCGCCACCGGCGTTGACATCATTATAAGTGTCGTACTGCACAGGGTAGATGAGCGCGTCCAATTCTTCGGCATCGCGGACGTTGCTCTGGTATGTGGCGCGCTTGCTGGTCGTGTCAACCCCATCAGTAAAGAGGACGACTGCCTTGCGCCCGCTGACGCGGTTGAGCCGCTGGTTAATGACGAAATCAACGGCGTCGTAGAGACGCGTGCTGCCGCCGTTGCGCGTGCGGCGAATCGCATTGCGCAGCGCGTAGCGGTCGCTCGTCGCCTCTGACAACACGCGCACGTCATCGTCAAACGAGACGACTATCACTTGATCTTCAGGGCGCAACTGGTCAACGAAAGCCAACGCCGCATCCTGTATCTGTTCCATGCGAAAGTGTGTGGAGGAACTAGTGTCTATCACGAGCGCGACGGTGAAAGGCTTCTCGACCGAAGCGAAGTAGGCGACCTGCTGTTCAATGCCGTCCTCGAAAATCCTGAAATCCCTTTGCTGTAAGTCAGGGACGTATCTGCCGCTGCGATCCATGACGCTGACGGGCACTGTGACGAGCGACGTATTGACGCGCACGATGTCGCCCTCGCCGACCTCTTCCGGCTCATTGCTGGCGGGCGTCGGCTGCTGTTGCGTGCTTGATGGATTGTTGCCGCTCGTCTGGCCTGTGAGCACGGGTGGGCGTCTGCCGGACGTTGTTGTCTGCGTCTGGGTCGTCCCCGGCGTAGACGGCTGTTGCTGCGGCGTGCTCGTCGTATTACCGACGCGGCGCGGGCGCGACTGCGCGAACCCTAAATTGACGGCAGAGAGCAAAAGGGAGAGGAGCAGGGAAACGGCGGCGATTCTTCTCATGTTTTGACGGCTCCTGTAAAAGTGGCGGCCCGCCCGGCGCGCAGGCGGTTGTACACTTTGATGCGCGCGGGCCAAAAGAGATGCTTATTATTGTTAGCCGCGCAGGAGGAGAGAATCAAACGCGTCTCTAAGATAAACCCGTCAGGCGGCGGGAGCAAGCGCGGGCGGCATAATTAGCCACAGAGAGACATGCAGAAAGGAGGAAGGATGAACGCCGCAACGATGAACTGAAAAGAACCAGTCTTTCATTCAGCGCTCAGCGATCCGACTTCATCGTTGCGGCGTTCATCCTTCATCGTTCTACTTGCGGCCATCCGTCTGACCGGCCCTGTCCTGCACATACTTCGGCAGAGACTCCACCAGATAATCGAAGCCGAGCCAGATGCTCCAGCTATGATGATAGAAGGCTATGGGGAACAGGATTCCCACGATGAAGAGCATCGTAATCATTAACTGGTGTTGGGAACTGATAATCAGCAGGCTGCTCAGGTAAACGGCTATAATCAGAAACTCTGTCGTCACCACGTTGACCATAATCGCGCCGACGAAGAAGCCCTCCTCGCGCTTGAAGAGCACGCCGCAGGCAGGGCAATGATGGCGTATGTGGAATAATCGCTCGACAATTGAAGACTGGCCGCAGGCAGGGCAGCGCAGCCGCAGGCAGCGTGACAAGGTGCTGATGATTGATCGGCGCTCTTTTTTCAATGTGGGAAATTCAAACGAAGATAGCCGGACTCTGCGATAGAGATACTACTGATAAATGTAAGTAAGGTAATAAAGAAGCGTAAGAGAAGGCATCTCATATTTTCCTTCTTCACCTCACAGGAAGCAAGCAAACGCTCGAATTAACTGACGCCGAGCATAAAGCATTCAATGTGACGGGACAAGATAAACATGAAAGGGAAGCTATCTGGTGGTCGGGTTGAATGAGTTATCGGGTTGCGGCGTTGCCGGAGACTGACACGCTCTCTAATAATTATTCATCTTTGCTGATAGTGTAAGTAAACTTGCGTGCTTTACCGACACGGAAAGCGCGATTGTTTTCGCAGCCGATTTCTTTGACCTTTCCGCAGGCTTGTTCAAAGATTATCGTGTCATTCTTCTTAACCTGAAAGACATAGGTAATCGCGCCCGTCCTGTTTATCACTTCAAACTTGATTTCATCTTTGCCCTGGGCCACATCTTCCGTTATGTCCAGCCAATTGCTGTCCTCATCGAATCCGACATCCACAATCAGATTGTTGCTCAAGTATGCCCTCCCGCCGTCATCACAACCGGACACTCTGACGTAATACCTGTCTGCCTTCACAGGTGTAGAGCCTTCAACCGATTGCTTTACTGAGGCGGCAAGCAGGCTGGCAGCGATGAGCAGCAACAGAAGAACCAAGCGCCGACCTTTGCGCTCGCGCCGCACGATTACTTTGTTATTGTCTCTCCGCTCCATAAACTTTCTCCTTAACTCTCTCAGAACGAGCCAGCGCCCGACGCTTGCATTAGCCCGCCGCGAGTCAACAACATTCTGCCGAATCAGAAGAGACAAGGATGAAGGCCGTGCTATTGAGCGGTCGGGTTCGGTGCGTCGTTAGAGTTGCGCGATGAAGCGCAGCGTAATTCGTGAAACGCTTTCACCAGCGAATGCTCCGAATCTGAAATCTTAAGCTTCGAGAGCGTCCTTTCGCCTACGCGCCGGTCAACGATAGCGAAAGCCTTCACCAACGGGTCGAAAGATTGCAATGCTTCATGAATCGGCGAATCAAGATAGACGCGCATCGCCTCACCAAAGTTTCTTGGGCTATGAATTTCTTCCTGCGCTAGCTGCGATTTCACTTCTTCCTCGCTTAAGCCAGCCCAGTAAGCCTCCGCCTCCGCCCGTTCATGAGGATAATGCTGACAACTGAATATCTTCTCTCCGTCAACAGTAATCCAGACCTTATCCGCGCCATCGTGTGATTCACGATAGCTGGTGATGTGAAAATCTATTCTGTCCTTGAGCCTGGGACAGATGAAAGCTTTAACTCTGGTTTTCAGTTTCGACCACTGCATAGCTTACTCAATCACACGCCTCTACGCTCAATGTGTGCCCGTCAACGTTAACTTGTGCCTGATGCAATCACGTTGAAGAGCAGCGGGAATGTGCCCCACGTCTGCGCGCGGTGCTGCGGGCGAAAGCCGAAGAGAATGACGCGGCCACGTCCCTGCGAGACTTCGACGAGCGCGGCCTTGCCCGCCAGCCTGTTTGCTCCCAACAGCCAGCCGGAACGCAGGACAAGAGGTGCTTCGTCGTAGCGCGCGATGATGCGTGCGCGAACCGTGTCTGTCACGTCAAAAGCTGCGCTGTTAACGAAGTATGCGTCCATGCGCGAGGGCAGGCCGCTGGCAATCACATGAGAATCGTCGAGCTTGATGCTCAGGATTGAACCGGGAGCGTAAAACTCCGAGTTGCGCAAGCCTTCGAGCGCGTTGGTGAGCGGAAGATTGAAGCGTTTAATGGCAAACTCCGTCGCGTGGTCAAAGCAGATGAGCGTGCCACCCTCTTCGACAAAGCGGCGCAAATTTGCCACGCCAGCCTCCGTAATGCCGCCCGTAAACTCCGCCGGATAACTGGCGGGCGGATTGCCTTCGACAATCTCATGCGCGCGCATTGACGGCAGAATTATCACATCATATTTCGCGCCGAGATTGCCTTCGCGCACTTCTTTGTCGAGCAGCGATTGATAAGGCACGTTGAAGGTGTCGAAGACGTAGCGCGTCCAGCCTTCGTCCATGTTGGTCGTCCAGCTTTTGTAGAGCGCGAGCCGGACGGGTCGCTTGAGCGGGTTGGCGATGGGAGAAGTTGTGCCGCTGCGTGCCGGAAGGCCGAGGTCTCTACGCACTTCCGCTTCATCAGGCACAAGCGTCAAACGTCTGGCGGCAGCGGATTCTTTGATTGCCTTTAATGCAAGCGTCTCGACGCCCATCTGCATCGGCAGCGTCCAGCCTGCGACATCGTATGGGCGCTCGGCTTCACCGCCCGCGCCGCGTCGTTCAGGATAATTCTGCGGCTCAAAGAGCGCGCGCACATTACTGCGCGTCGGCTGGGCCACGAAGACGATATAGCTGCCAGCCGGTGCTTCCTGAAAGTTTGCGTCCGCGTTTTTCTTGATACGCCACGTCGGCTGGGCTTCGTCATCTTCGACGAAGCCCGGCGGCAGCCGTCCCTGTTCTTTGCTGCGCGCACCGTGCGCGACATGCAACTCAGTATCTAGACGAAAGACCTCAACGCCTTGCTCCGTCAGCGTGCTGACCATCTTGGCGACCGCTTCGTCGTTGCCCTGTCCCGCCGGAATCAAGTAGGCGATTGGTTCTCCCTGCGGAATGGGGGTCAACAAATTCGCGCGGCCCAACTCGTAAAAGTTGCGCACGTAGTCTGCGCGATACTTCGCGGCCAGCGAGAGCACAGCGCGCGATGCGGCCATCTCCAAATTCATGATGTCGCGCGCTCTCCACACGCCGCCGGGCCAAGGGTCTGGAAAATTCGTCGCGCGGTTAAGCGCCGACAGCATCCCGCGCGCGGTAGATAAGGCTAATTGCTCGCGCGTAACGTTAATGGGCGTCATCAACTTCGCGCTCGCGGCTTCGGAAAGAATGCCTATGGAGTTGTGATAATAGGGTGCTGTGCGAAAGCCGCCGTGCCACCATGTATCGTACATCGCGTTGGTGATGACGCCCTTGAATCCTGCGGCTTGCAAATCGGCGGCGATCTTGTGGCCCAGTAAACCGACCTGCCTGAGCAGGAGCGGCGCGATGTGCGGATTCGACGGCTCGTAAAAAGGCGGCACGAAGAAGCGCGAGCCTTCGGAGCTTTGCTGGTGTATGTCGTAGACGATTGAGGGAAACCACTCTTTCCAGAAGAGGCGCGTCACCAATCGCGTCTCACGCAAATTGAGCATAAACCAATCGCGGTTGTCGTCATGGCCCGCGTAATGGTGATAAAGTTCGGGCGGGTCTTTGCCTTCATAAGGCGTGCCTAAAGTCTTGCGATACCAATTGGCAACGATGTCTATGCCGTCAGGGTTGGCCGAAGGAATGAGCAGCAAGATTGTGTTTTGTAGTATCTCGCGCATCGAAGCATCCTGCGCGGAGGCCAATTCGTAAGCAAGCTGCATTGACATCTGCGAGGCGACAATCTCGTTAGAGTGTATCGAGCAAGAGATGGCGACGACGGCTTTGCCTTCGCGCAACATGCGGTCACGCTCGGCATCAGTATTGATAGTGCGCGGGTCTGCAAGCTTGCGCTGAATCTCTTTATACTTTGACAAATCGCGTATATTCTCAGGCGCGCTGATAAGAGCGACGATGAGGGGACGCCCGCGCGTCGTCTCGCCCAAAGTCTGCACCAGCACGCGGTCGCTTGAGAGGTCTAGCCGCGCGAAGTAATTTGTTATCTCACGCCAATCGGCAACGGTGCGGTCGTCGCCAGGCGTAAAGCCTAGAACGGAACGCGGACTGGGAATCGCAGGATTGCGTTGCGTCGCCGGATTATCAAAAGCATGAGCGGCGACAGGCATGATTAAGAAAATTGATGCGATGAGAAGCGATAAACAGAGATCGGACACAAACGAATGACGACGCATTCCGATAATCCTTCGACTAATATTGTTAAGCAGGGAGACGCGAGTTCGGCTTCGCGTGCAGTGGAGTCTAACACACGGGGTCGCCCGCGACTGAACGAGCGCCCGCGTCTCATCAATCGCCTGTTTTACTGGTGGTCGCTCTTCGTGGCGGGCGCGCTGTTGCTCATCTTCGGCCCGCCCGCGATCTTCGCCGCGTGGCTCGCGCGTCGCCGTCATTGGGTTTACCCCTGGGCCTTGTTCGGCGCGCGGACGTGGCTGCTGCTCTCCGGCGTTAAGGTGCGCGTGCGCGGCCTGGAGCATCTTGATGACAAACAACCCTACGTCTTCATCTCAAACCATCGCTCATATCTGGACACGGCGGCGCTCTTTTATTACACGGGGCGGCACATCGGCATTCTTGCCAAAAAGGAGTTGTTGAAAGTGCCAATCCTGGGCTACGGGATGGGCTATGTGAACATCATGGCGATTGACCGACGCAGCCGCGAGAGCGCTATCCGCACAGTGCAGGCGGCAACTGAGCGCATTCACTCCGGCATCTCTTTCGGCGTCTTCGCAGAGGGCACGCGCGCACGCCCCGGCGAATTGCTGCCCTTCAAGAAGGGCGCGTTCTACATGGCGATTGAAGCCGGTGTGCCCATCGTGCCCGTTGCGATGAAGAACACAGACGTGTTGATGGGCAAGGGCACGGGCGAGGCGCAGCCGGGAACGATGGAGATGGTGCTCATGCCGCCCGTCGAGACCGCAGGGCTTTCAAGCGACGACGACGTGAAGCGTTTGATTGATAAAGTCTATAACAGCATCGCTGAAGAACTCGCTAAATAATCAGGCGAAAATAAAAAGGCAGCAGACAGGCAATAAAACCTGTCTGCTGCCTCTTATTTTTTGTTGCCTTTTAATTTCTATCGAACGTTCTAAGGCTTTTTGTTTGGCGTTGGCGATGGTGAAGGCTTCGGCGTTGAATCTTCGATGCCCGGCCCTTCGTCATCCACCTCTATAATCCTGACATCGGCGCGGCCCGGCTTGAAGTCGGTGTAGCGGACGCGGATGCGTATGTGCAGAACATCACCGTTGTCGAAGACCAACTCGTCGTCTGCGTAAGAGTAGGTCGGAAACCAGTAGCGACCGTCTATCTGCTCTCGATATGTCTCGACGATGGGAAATTTATTGATCTTGGTTTCGGGCACAGCCTTGCCGCGCGATTTGACGATCTGCAAGTCTTTATCGTCTACCCAGATGCGCCCCTGAAAGAAACGCTCTTTCGTCCGCTTCGGGTCGGGCTTGATTTTCGGCGCAACATCGAAGACGTAGAGGTTCAACTCGTCAATCTTCTCTTTGCCGACGTAAGTGAAATTGTACTGGTTAATCTTCGACGCTTCGAGCGCGAAGGGATTGATGCCGTTTAGGTCTTCGATGTCTTCTGCCGTCACGCCGGGGTAAGTCGGTATCGGGAAGAAGGTGATCTTTTCGTAGCGCTTGCCCTCGTTGTCGAAGGTGAAATTTGAGACGCGATGATATTCACCGGCCACCTGTCCGCCCATCCCTATCTGTTGAATGACGGCGTCGCGCTTGAAAGCGTAGCTGTTGAGCGCTTGGCGAAACTCCGTCTCTTTAGCCGCGAAAGCCCTGATAATCTGCTCAACGTCAACCTTTGAAGTCGTCGCCGAGACATTGGTGGGCTGCTGGCCGAAGGCCGCCTGCGTCGCCGCTCCGATTAACAGGAAGAGCATTAGTAGGGCGCGATTAATCGTCGAAAATCGTTTCATCTGATTTTGTTTCTGATAAGCTGGAAAATGTTTAAAACCTGCACAGCCGGGCGGTTTAGGCCGCCATAGCCGCCAGTCGAGCGCTGAAGTCATTCAGATGCCGCTCCGCAAGCCTGTGTTGCCACAACAGTATAAGTCTGAAATGCTAAGGCGCAGGGATTGAAAGAGGAATTCAAATTGAAAATTATTCTTTCGTCCTCCATTCTTGCGCCTTCCGTCTTCCTACTTGCTTTTCTGTGATATACTCACATCCAGCCCGTTATTAATGGCCCCTGCTCATTTCAAACATTTTCTGTCCCCACGCGAATCCGATGGCCCAGATTCCAATAAATCAGGCGCTTCCGGCTGACCTTCTCGTCGGCGCACAAAGGCATCTTGAGCGCGGAGAATTGGAGAACGCGGAAAATCTGCTGCTGGATTTGATTAAGGAAGACTTTGCTCAGACGGCGAGCGAGCGAATGGTGCGGGCGCGCGTCATGCTGGCCGAAGTCTACGAGGGGCTGGGACACTACACGGAAGCCGCCGCTCTGCTCGCGCCTTACAACCTGCATGAGCTTAACGAATACCCGGCTTACCTGCGCGGGCTGCTCCTGTTGGCCTTCGGCTCGCAATCTTATTGGCAAAACGAATTCTCGCGCTCGGTGACGCTGCTCAACCGCGCCCGCGAACTTCTCGAACCCTCCGGCGATACAGCCAATCTGGCACGAGCCTATCACTGCTTGGGGCGCACCTACTGGGGACTGGACGAGCAATCCTTAGCCCGCGAGCAATACGAGTTGGCGATTGAGTGGGGACGCCGGGCGCGCAAGGATCGTGCGCTCGCCATCACTTACATGAACCTCGGCCTCGTCGCGCGACACGAAGGCGATCTGGACGAAGCGGGCATGTGTTATCGCCGCGCTCTGCGTTTATTACGCCAGACTAATGATGAAGCCAGCCGCGCACGCCTGCAAAACAATCTGGGCGTCATGCTGCTCTATCAAGGCAATTTCTACGAAGCCGGAAATTCCCTGCGCCGCGCGTTGGAGCATCTGGTCGGATTTCGCAGCGATGCGCTCGTCGGCCACGTCAATAATAATCTGGCCGTCACCTGCATCTACACGGGCGAGTGGGCTGCCGCCGAAAGCCACATTCAGCAGGCTCTGACCATCGCCCGCCAGCGCCAGAACAGGCTCGACGAAGGGATTTTTACGGAAACCCTCGGCCTGCTCCGCACTCATCAGGGACGCGTGCATGAAGCCAACGAGTTGCTGCGCTCCGCGCTCGATTGCGGCAAGGAAGTCAGTAGCAAGAAACTGGAGACGCAGGCTTATCTCTCACTCTCCAAGCTCTGGCTGGCCGAACGCAACACGCATCTCTCCTTGACCTACGCGCGCAACGCACGCGATCTTGCGCGCGAGGTTAATGATGAACGTCTGGCGAGCGAAGCCGCGCTGTTGATGATCGAAGGCTACAGGCGCTCTGACAAGTGGATGCCTGCGGAAGACTGGGTTTCAATCGCGCAAAGTGAGCTTGAGAGTTTGCCTTATCCCTATCTGGACGCCGTTCTGCAACGCAACCTCGCCAGTTTTATTTCTCGGCGGCGCGACGCCACACGCGGAGAGCGACTCTTCCAGCAAGCCGAAGAAGCCTTTCGCTCGATGAACGCCGCCTATCAGGCCGCGCTGACTATCTTCGAGCACGGCGAGAGCCTGGTCAGGCGCGGCGAATACCCTTCAGCACACGAAAGATTCCTTGAATCTGCGAGGCAATTTCGCGCTCTGGGAGCACTACTCGAAGTGCGGCGTGCCGAGACGGAAGCGCAGCGTGCCTCCGAACGTATGGCCGCGTGGCACATCGTACCCGCGCCCTCCATCAACCTGATTCCGCCGGACGCCGCTCCGCTCATCATGCAGGTGCTCAACGCCGCCAGCGGGCGCGAACGATTGCTCCGCGAATTGATGTTTGCAGCCAAAAGCGCACTCTCTGCGGGCGGCGCTGCCGTCTTTGCGGCGGACGACGACGGGCAGCTTTACGCGCAGGCCAGTATTGATTTGGACGAAATAGGCCGCGTGCGCGCGGCCACTGCCGTCACGCATCATCTATCGGCGGAAAAAGAGAAGGGGCAGGGCCAGCAGGCTGAATCCGGTGTCTCGCTCGGCCTCTTCGCTTCGCCGCGGGGCACGCTTGTCGAACACTGCCGCACGCTCGCCCCGCGTCGCAACGGCGGCGCTTTCGTCCTTTACTTAGACGCGCCTTCGCCCATCTCTGATCGCCGCGCGGAGATTCTCGAAGCCTTAGTCGGCTGCGCACGCCTCGCGCTGCAAATGATTGACCTGCGCACGGACATGCGACGCGCACGCCCCTTCAACGCGCTGGCGCTCCCCTCCGCTACTGGCCTCTTCCCGAATCTTATCGCTACGAGTTTTGCGATGCGCGACGTGCTCTCAAGAATGGAGCGCTTGAAGGATTCGGACGCGACCGTGCTGGTCTTGGGCGAATCGGGTACGGGCAAGGAGGTAATCGCGCGTGCGCTGCACGAAGAAAGCCCGCGCTGCGACAAAATCTTTCTCCCCTTCAACTGCACCGCCGCACCGCGCGACCTCGTGGAGAGTCAGCTCTTCGGCCACCGGCGCGGGACGTTTACGGGCGCAATCAACGATCAGCGCGGCATCATTCGCGCAGCCGAAGGCGGGACGCTCTTTCTGGACGAAATCGGCGACCTCTCGCTTGAAATTCAACCCAAGCTCCTGCGCTTTCTGCAAGGCGGTGAGATTATGCCTTTGGGCGAAGCCCCGCGCAAAGTCAATGTCCGGGTCATCGCCGCCACCAACCGTGATCTTGAAAGGGAAGTGCGCGAGGGACGTTTTCGTGAAGACCTCTTCTACCGTCTCAACACGTTCGTCATCAAAGTTCCCCCTTTGCGCGAACGCCCCGAAGACATTCCGCTCCTGGCCTCTTATTATTTCGAAGAAACCTGTCAGCGCAACAACCGCCAGCTTGCAGGCATCACGCCGGAAGCGATGGGTTACCTGACGCGTTACGCCTGGCCGGGCAATGTGCGGCAACTTCGCAGCGAGATAGAGCGAATCGTCGTCTTCGCCGAAGACGGCCAGTCGGTCGGAGCCGAATCGCTCTCCCCAGACATCCTGCGCGCGACCGATGCCTCCTCGCCCGTCCGCTTCCAGCTTGATTTTAGCCGTCCGATCAATTTCAAAGAGATTATGCTGAATATTGAACGGCAGTTGCTGGCGGAAGCGCTGGCCCGCCACAGCGGAAATATGACGCGCGCGGCGGAACAACTGGGCTTGCGTCGCCAAACGCTCAATTACAAGCTCGGTCGGTTCGACATCGGCCACCCGACCCTCAATAGCATGGACGAAGAAGAAGGCTGAAAGACAGCCGAAGAAAATACTGCCTTAAATCGTACTTATATTGCAAAATTTTTTGCACCTTCCCGCAAAATCTCGCTCGCGCCGGTTAAATATCATGAGAAGGGCGTTTAACCCTCCTTCCCATCTGTCCATGCCGCTCACATCCCGCAAAATTTCTGTCGGTTAAGCTAGCGGACTCCCGCCTCCGACGCATTGGAAACCTTGATTTTATACCCAATTCGTCGCCTATTATGGCATTCCGCAGCCGTGGCACAGCCATTGTTAAGGAGAGTCAAGAGGCAGGGCAGTTGTTCTTTGACTCGTCAGGCGCGACCCGACTGATCTGAAATTAAAAAGGTAACTTTAGAGGGGACAGAAAATGTACAGAATGAAAAGAATTGTCGCAATTGCTTTATTGATGTTGGCGGTCGGTGTAGGAACGCCACAAGTCTTCGCCGAGGGGGCGACGGAGACTTCCGGATTTGCTCAAAATTTAACTGGCCCGTCGGAAACACCTGGACGGACGGGCACGGCTCAATCTACGGATGAGGAAGGGCCGTCGGAAACTCCCGGCTTCTTCGAAGATGTTCTTATTTATCTCGCTTCGACCTTGATAATGTGATGAGAAACAACGTAACAGGGCTGGCTGAGTGGAAAGCCGATACTGCACAGCTTCAATCCTCATATCGGCGACTGGTGGCCTCCCGGCTTCCCGTGAATCTCCATAGCGCGACAGCGCTCTTGCAACGTCAAGCGGCCACGTTGCTACACGGGATAGCAGAGGGAAAAGGCTCGTGGGAGGAGCTTGATGGTAGCCAGTTGGCCGATGATGAGCGCGGCGACCGCACTTCGCTCCATCTGGGCGGAGCGACAGGCGGCGTCGCGCTCACATACCCGCCGGGCTGCGGCCTGTTGGCCGCAGCCGGGACGGGGACGCTCTTTCTGACGAACATCGAAAAGATGACGCGGGCGGCGCAAAACGTCCTTTGCCGGATCGTTGAGACGGGACGCTACACGCCGGTCGGGGACCCGTATCCGCGTCCCATCAACTGCCGCATCATCGTTGCGACAAAGCGACCGCTGGCGGTGCTGGCACGCAACTTTTTAATTGAATGGAGACTGGCAGCCGCGTTGGGCCACGTCAGCCTCCGCGCCGAGAGCATCATCGGCGCGCTTGAGACAAGAGACTTGCTGAAGCATCACCCCAGCAGCCTTGCCGCCGCGAGCTAAAAGGCTCTGGGCAAAGCAAAGGGCGACGCCTGCCGGTCAGTGGGAGCGGCAGGCGTCAAATAATTTCCGTTTGACTACATGAAGGGCGGCTCTTCTAGCCGACGAAATCAACTTCAACACGATGTGGGATAATCCCGCGCTCGAATCCTTCGGCCAAGAGCCGTCGTACGGCTTCGCGTCCGCGATCCGTGTAGTCGAGCGTCAACTCGTTGACCCACATCGCGACAAAACGGTCAGCCAGATGCGGGTCCATCTCGCGCGCAAACTGCATCGCATACTGTAGTGCGTCTTCACGATGTTCGAGCGAGTAGCGTATGCTTTCGCGGAGAAAGTGGGAAACCTTATGCATCAGGCCCATGCCCAGGTCGCGCCGGATTGCGTTGCCGCCCATCGGCAGCGGCAATCCCGTCCGCTCGTGCCACCACTCGCCCAAATCCAGGACCTTGTGCAGCCCCTTTGACTCGTAGAAAAGCTGGCCCTCATGAATCAGTAGCCCTGCGTCGCAACGCCCCTCTTGCACCGCCTCGATAATTTGATCGAAGGGCACGACTTCATATTCGAAGTCGGAATCGAAAATGCGTAGAGCCAGAAAGGCGCTCGTCAGCGTTCCAGGCACGGCGACTTTCAATTCCGAAACTTTATCCGGCGAGACGGGTTCGCGCGCGACGACGATAGGGCCGTAATTATCGCCGATGCTCGCTCCGTGCGGAAGCAATGCGTACTTGTCTGCGACGTAGGCGTAAGCATGAAAGCTGATGGCCGTCACGTCATACTTGCCGCGCATAGCTTTTTCGTTGAGGCTTTGAATGTCTTCGAGGACGTGCGTGAAATGGACATCCCCGGTGTCGAGCTTGTTGGTTGCCAGGGCATAGAACATAAACGCGTCGTCGGAATCCGGCGAATGCGCAACGTTGATGGTTTGTGTTTCGGTTGCAGGAGTCATAATCCACTTGTTAATCGAAATGTGAGAGAAGCTATCTAAAAACCGTCTGTCTTGTTTCGGGGAATGCTTCTTTGAAAATTTGTAGCAACTGCTGCCCGTTTTTATTGTCGCCTTCAAAGTGCAGGCCACCCTTAAAATCAGGAGCAAAAAATTTGATATTGCTGCATGCCCAGCAGACGCTCGCGTAAACCCATGGTTGCCCTTTGACGTAGAATCTGATGGCGTATGCCGGATAGTGGCAAGCGGAATTATCGGGGCCGTATGTTTGAGTTCGCCATAGTCCTGCTATCTTTCGCGCCGCCGCACCTCCAACAAATTTGCTACTTTCAATCTGGCCTTCCTTCACATCCGCATCGGACTTGAATTTCACCAATTCAACTTTATCAACAGCAGGGAGGTTTCTAAGATAGAGTTGAGCTTGCTTTTTCGTCAGGGTACGAAACTGCGCCACGCTAGTCTGCGCCACGCAGAAGATAAGCGTTAAAACACAAAGGCCGCTGCCGATGGCTTTTACAGCATGAGCCATAATTGACTTTTGAGAATCTTGTTGGCTCAATCTAAACACTTGCCGTCTCTCGCTCGACGCGATTATAAACCGTGTCACGCTCGACGGCCTCGAATCCGGCATCCTCAATGAGCGCGACGATCTCCTGTCTGGACATTTTAACTTCGTTATTGGTTTCGACGGAGTAGCTTTCCGAAAGCTCGCCGCCGTCTGTGATCGTGCCGTCGAGATCGTTTGCCCCGTAGTGGAGCGCGACCTGCGCCAACTGCTTGCCGAGCATCACCCAGTACGCTTTGATGTGCGCGAAATTATCCAGCATCAGGCGCGAGACGGCGATGGTCTTCAAGGAATCAATGCCGGACGGCCCCGGCAGATGAGATAGCTGCGTGTCTTTCGGATAAAAAGCGAGCGGGATAAAACACTGAAACCCGCCCGACTTATCCTGCTGTTCGCGCAGGCGAACCAGATGGTCAACGCGGTCTTCGATTGATTCGATGTGTCCATAGAGCATCGTCGCGTTGGTCTTTAAGCCTGCGGCATGCACTTTTCCAGAAAGCTCAAGCCAGCGGTCGGCGTTCGTCTTGTGCGAACAGATCATGGCGCGCGTCGGCTCGCGGAAAATCTCAGCGCCGCCGCCCGGACATGAGTCCATCCCGGCCTCCTTCAAGCGCTCGATTGTCTCTTCGTCCGTCATCTTGTAGAAGCGCGCGAAGTGGTCAAGCTCAACCATTGTCCAGGCTTTCAAGTGAAGCTGCGGATACGCGCGCTTGAGCGACGAAAGCAAATCCGTGAAATAGCTGAACGGCAGCTTCGTATTTAGCCCGCCGACGATGTGCAATTCGGTCGCGCCCTCTTTGACCGCCTCGCCAGCGATGCGCAGGGAATCCTGTATGTTGTGCGTATAGGCGTCCGGCTGGCGCGGTGTGCGGTAGAAGCCGCAGAATTTGCAGTCGGCGTAGCAAATGTTGGTCGGGTTGAAATGGCGATTGACGTTGAAATAGGTCGTCCGCCCGTGACGGCTACGCCTTACGCGGTCAGCCAACTTCGCCAGCGCCGCCAGGTCGTCAGTATTATAAAGCGCCACCCCTTCATCAAAACTCAGGCGCTCGCCGCGCTCGACTTTCGGCGCGATGTCATTAAGTTTCGGGTCGTGTGAAAAATTCATAATCTGTCAGCGTTTAATAGTCGGTGCTCAGTTGTTTCTATAAACGAAGTTGAGATGTCTTATCCAATCATCTTCCGCTCTCATCAGAAGTCTTAAAGCTTAAACAGCATCGCCCCGCCGAAGGCCGCAAACAGAATGACGCTGACGAAGGCGTTCGTCGTAAAGAACGCTGCGTTGAGGCGGCTGAGGTCGTCTGCGCGAACAAGCGTGTGCTGGTAGACGAGCAGCACGCCCGTCAGGATTACGCCCAGAAGCGCCAGCGGCCCCAACTGCGTCACACAGTATAACGCAACCAGCGCCGCGAAGGCTTGCGCATGAAAGAGGCGTGCAATCCAGAGCGCGCGACGAATGCCAAACTTTTCGGGAATCGAACGCAGGCCAGCCTCACGATCAAACTCGTAATCCTGGCACGCGTAGAGCACATCGAAGCCCGCTGTCCAGAGCCACACGACGAAAGCAAGCAGCCAAGGCACGGGACTATCGAGTGCGCCGCGCACAGCTATCCATGCGCCCGCCGGAGCAATCGCCAGACACCAACCGAGCACCAGATGCGAAAGGCGCGTCCAGCGCTTCGTGAATGAATAGAGCAGGATGCTACCGAGCGCGACGGGCGCAAGCAGCAACGTCAGACGGTTAAGCATCGCCGCCGCGATGAAAAAGATTGTCGCCGAGACAATAGTGAAGGCCCAGACGAAGCCGACCGAAAGCGAACCGGCGGGCAGCGCCCGCCCGCTTGTGCGCGGATTCTGTTTGTCGAATCCACGATCCACGATGCGATTGAAAGCCATCGCGCAGGAGCGCGCGCCAATCATCGCCAGCGTAATCCAGATAATTTGCGTTACGCCGGGAAGCCCCTGCGCCGCCAGCACTGCTCCCAGAAATGCGAACGGCAGGGCAAACAGCGTGTGCTCGATCTTAATCATTTCGAGCGTTGTGCGGATATTTCTTGCTGTTGCGGTCAACATCTTCCTTTTCAGTTCACAGGCAACGTGGCTTTCCTTGCCATGTCACTTTACCGCTGTGAACCCCTCCTCAACCTCTTCGCAAAGCAAAGGCAAGGCCACACAAATTCTCAGCGAAAATCAGCGAATTCCCCTCAAATAACTTTGCAATCTGCTATTCCACGCGCCGCCTCGTTGCACTATGCCAATGAACAGCAGAATCCAGAAGCCAGAAGAACAGAAAGAGTAAAAGAAAAGCGGTCGCAGCCGCTTATTCTGAATTCTGGATTCTGGATTCTGGATTCTGCTTTTCCGAATCCCTCATCACTTCTTTCTCCCCTTTCCAGCGGGTCGCCTGCGTGTGTGGGATGCCGAACTGGTCAAGGATGCGAAAGACCAGATGGTCAACGAGCGCTTCGATGGTGTCCGGGCGATGATAAAAGCCGGGGCTGGCCGGAAGAATACGTGCCCCGGCGTGTGCAAGGCGCAGCATATTTTCGAGATGAATAGCGTTGTACGGCGATTCGCGCGGAACAATCACCAGCTTACGCCCTTCTTTGAGGGTCACGTCGGCGGCGCGGTGAATCAGGTTCGTGCCCGCTCCGCTACTGATAGCGCCAAGCGTTCCCATCGAGCAGGGAACGATAATCATTCCGGCCTGCACATGCGAGCCGGAGGCGGGTGTGGCCGCCATATTATCGAGACGATGCAGTCGCACCAGATTCGACTCAAAGGGCAATCCGAGCCACTCGTTAAGCTTGCGCGCGTCCGCTCCGCGCAGGTCAGCGCCCAACTCTACGCGTGCAACCGTCTGCGCCGCCTCAGACATAATCAGGTTGATGCGTTCAACCGCGCCGCTCGCCGCCATGTGTAACAGCGTGCGATGCGCGTAAATCGCGCCTGATGCTCCGGTAATGGCGACGGTCAGTTCCATAAAAACAGTTTTGAGTTTTCAGTTTTGAGTTTTCAGTCTCCGTTAATGATAAGCAAGTGCTCTTAACTTAAAACTTAAAACTCAAAACTGAAAACTGTTCGTTGAATCTTACGTGTCATGAATCCTGAGCGCAAGCGATGATATTTCAACGGCGCTCGTGTTAGATGCTATGATGCCTGCTCTTGTACTCATTTATCACGGCGGGTTTAATCGAGCGATGAATTTGCAGGAAATAGAGAAGCTACTGCGCGCGTATAAAAGCGGCGAGATGGAAACGGACGAGGCCGCGCGCCTGCTCCATGATCTTCATTACGAAGACATAGGCTACGCGCGTGTGGATCATGCGCGGGCGGCGCGGCAGGGTTTTCCCGAAGTCGTCTTTGGCGCGGGCAAGACGCGTGAGCAGGTTGTCGGCATCGTCGAGCGGTTGGTCAGGCGCTCGCCAAACGTGCTGGTGACGCGCACGGACGAAGGGACGTACGGGGAAGTGCGTAACGTCGCAACGGATGCCGAATGGCACGAGACGGCGCGACTGATTCGCATTCAACGGGATAGGACTCTTCTCGGCACGGGCGAAATCGCCATTGTTACGGCAGGCACGAGCGACATTCCGGTCGCGGAAGAAGCGGCGCTGACAGCCGAAGCGATGGGCAATCAAGTGCGCCGTATCTGGGACGCAGGCGTCGCCGGGATTCATCGCATCCTTGCTGAACGCGCAATGCTGCAACAGGCGCGTGTGATCGTCGTTGCAGCAGGCATGGAGGGTGCACTGCCGTCTGTCGTCGGGGGACTGGTTGGCGTCCCCGTTGTCGCCGTTCCGACGAGCATCGGTTACGGCGCATCGTTTGGCGGGGTGGCGGCGCTGCTTGGCATGCTCAACTCGTGTGCCTCGAATGTGACGGTCGTTAATATAGACAACGGCTTCGGCGCGGGCTTCGTCGCCAGTTTAATCAATCGACGATGGAGCGCTCCGTTGGAAAGAGAGGACGCGGAGACGCGAGAAAGCAGCGATGCGGAGACGCGTGGGCGCGTAAACGCGGTGAACAAAGCAGAAGACCAAAGACTGTAGGCCGTATGCAGAAGATAAAATCCCCCAGGCATCCGCCCGCATCTCTCCCACGCCGAACATCATTCGTTCCTCGCCGCGTTGACGCGTTTCCGCGTCAACGCGTCTCGATAATCCTCCGCGTCGCGCTCTGTCTTCTCCTCGCCGCGATTCCTCTCTTGCACGGCTGCGGCGCGCGGCGGACGCCGAATCTCGAACGCATCTTCGCCGAAGCGCGCAGCCGCACGGGTAAGCGCCCGTTGATTGTCATTCCCGGCATCCTGGGTTCGCAGTTGATAAATTACGAGACGGGAGAAATCGTCTGGCCTTCGGCGTTTCGTTCTTCGGACGACGGCTTGAGCTTGCCTATCTCGCCCGAATTGTCAGCCAACCGCGATAATCTCGTCGCACGCAAGATTGTTGACACCCTGCGTCTCTCGCGGCTCGTGCCCGAAGTCTACATCTATCACGACCTGCTCGAAGCGCTGAAAAGATACGGCGGCTACAAAGAGGGCGACTGGAATAATCCTGGGCCGGATGGCGACCACGATACCTTTTACGTTCTGCCTTACGATTGGCGGCGCGACAACGTTGAGACGGCGCGCGATTTTGTGCACCGGCTCGAAAGCTTGAAAAACAAACTCAAGCAACCAGACTTGCGCTTTAACGTGCTCGCTCATTCGATGGGCGGACTCATCGCGCGCTATGCCGCACGCTACGGCGATGCGGACTTGCCGCCCGAAGGCGCTCCCCTCGTGCCGACCTGGACGGGCGCTGCTCACATCAGCAAGATAGTCATGTTCGGCACGCCGAACGAAGGCGCGGCTGATGCTTTCGCCACGCTTCTCGAAGGCTACTCCGTCACAGAGGGCCTGCGTCGGCGCATACGCCTGCTTAACAAACTCTCGCGCGAGGACGCGTTCTCGACACCCTCGCTCTTTCAGCTTATGCCGCACAGCGCTTCAACGCGTTTTCTGGACGAGAACTTGCAGCCCATAGCGATAGACCTCTACGACCCGGATGTTTGGCGCAAGTATGGCTGGGCGTCTGTCAACGATGCTGACTTTCGCCAGCGCTACGTGAGCGGAAAAGTGTTCGGCGACTATGCCCCTTTTCGCGGCGGCACTTTAGAAGAGTTGGACGCTTACTTTACGGTCGTACTGCGCCGCGCAAAGCGTTTCCATGAAGCGCTCGACGCGATGACAGACAGCGAATCTCCCGTTCCACTCTACGCCTTCGGCGGCGATTGCGAAGAGACATTGAAAGCGCCCGTCATCCTGCGCGATGAAAAGCGTGGGCGTTACGTGACGCTCACCGCGCCGCGCAGCTTTCGTACTTCGACAGGTCGCCGCATCACAAGCCGAGAAGCTACTGAAGCGATGTTTGCGCCGGGAGATGGGCGCGTCACGCGCCGCTCTCTTCTCGCAGAAGACTTGGCCGGACGCCGCCGCAGTTCGCTCTTCAACACGGCGCTGCCAATCGTCTACGCCGTCTTCGCCTGCGACCGCCACGGTGATTTACAGAACAACAAAATCTTGCAGGACAACGCGCTGACAGCGCTCGTCAACGAAGCAATTAAGTAAGAAGCGCTGCGACATTCTCTTCAACCCGTTCCGCTCACGCGTCAAGCTATGGGGAGAAATGATAACTGAGCGTTCCAGTGACTTTCACGGGTTGGCCGGAAAGCTGCGTCGGCGAGAAGCGTGCCCCATAAGCCGCCTGCACCGCTGCCGCCTGCAATAGTGGATGGCCTGAGACGGCACGCGCCGAAATCACCCTGCCCTCCTCATCAACTGTCACCTGCACTATAACCGTGCCTGAAGCGCGAGCGCTGCGTGCGATGGCCGGATAGGGTGGCCTCGGCAAGCTGATGGCTTTGCCATTTAAGACGCCGCCGGAAATCGGTGCTGTTCGCCTTGGCGGCTTCGGCGGAGCGGGCGGTTGCTCACCCGCTCCCGCATCATTAGCGTTATTGCCGGGAGGGTCAACATTCTGCACACCTATGACTGCACCGACCCCCGGCGGCACTGTCATGTTCGTGTCAACAACTTCCCTGTTAACCCTCTTAACCTGCCCGCGAGTCCTTGCCCTTCGGCGTGCGCGAGGACGTTTCTTCTGGCTGCTGGCGTGGCTCGATTGAATTATCCCACCGCCGCTATTGTCCTGAGCCTCCACCGTCAGGTCGAAACCAACTAGGCTGAGCGAGAAAGCACAAGCCGCGAGCAGAAAGGTCTGCATCAAGAGACGAAGCGGTCTGTTCATAGTCTTTCCTCCGCTGGAGATTTATGGATAAATCATATTGAAAAGCTTATTCGCGCGGTCTGGGTCTAAGCTTTTGAGGATGGTGTATTGCTCAAGGGCCGCGTTGCGGTCGTCAATCGCCAGATAGCCGAGGCCGAGGTTGTAGTAGGCGCGTGCGAAGTCCGGGCGCAGGCGTATGGCCTGCTTGAAGGCTTCGATGCCTTCGGTCGCCTGCTTGGCCTTGAGGTGGGCCAACCCCAGATTGTCGTAGGCCGTGGCGTCGCCGGGCTTGAGCAGGATAAGCTGCTTGAAGGCCGTGGCCGCGTCAGCGTAGCGGTTCATGCGCATGTAGGCCAAGCCGAGCCGCTCGTAAGCACCTGCATGGTCGGGCTTCAAACGAATCGCCTGCTTGAAGGATTGCACCTCGTCGTCGGCGCGCCCCATCTTGTTGTAAGTAATGCCGAGCGCGTAATGCACGTCGGCGTTGTCCGGGTCGAGTCTGAGCGCTTGCTTGTAAGCGTCGGCAGATTCTTTGTACTGGCCGAGAAAAGCGGAAGCCGAGCCGATGTTGATGTAAGATTCTGCCGAATCGGGCCGCAAACGAATCGCCTGCCGCGAAGCCTTGAGCGCTTCCTCATGGCGGCCCAATATCCCGTTGCAAAAACCTGTCTGCGCCCAAGCTTCCGCGTAGGTCGGGTCGGAATCCGTCGCCCGCTTGAAGTAGGGCAAAGCCTTCTCGCAATCATCACGGGAGAGGAAGCCCAGGCCCTGCATGTAAAAACGCTCGGCGGTTGCGCGCTGGCTCTTCTTCGTCGCCGAGACGACTTCGCTCAGCGTTCGCAGCGCGCTCGCCTGAAGTCCGGCCACGCGGTCTGACGGCACAGCAAAATTCAAGCTCTGCCCGTCGGTCAACTGCAAAGTGGCGACGCCGATCACTTGTCCCTGCATGTTAATGACGGGGCTGCCGCTCGAACCCGAAGAGATAGGGGCGGTGATTTGAATGATGCGACCGAAGTTTGGAATATCGCGCACCGCCGAGACGATGCCGTTTGAGACGCTCCCTTCGAGGCCGAGCGGATTGCCGACGACGACGACCGACTCGCCTTCCTGCGGCGAAGTGCGCGTGATGATGAGCGGATTGACCATGTTTGGGCCAATATCAATCTGCAACAGCGCGATATCGCCTTCGCCGTCAACGGCGAGCACGCCGCGCACGTTGTAGCTATTGCCGTTGACCGTGTGAATCTCCGCCTTGAAAGCGCCGTCGATGACGTGGCGGTTAGTAACGACACGCTCCGAAGAGATGAAGAAGCCGCTGCCCTTTGAGAGTTTCTCGCCGCGCGCATCGAAGGTCACAACCGCAACGACCGAAGGCTTAACGCGCCTGACAAGCTCCGGCAAATACTCTTCCTGCGCGAGCGCACGCGCCGCTCCCGCCAGCAACAACATGAGGGCTAAACAAAAAATCCTTACTCGTTTCATTACTAAAGCGTAGATGCTAATTGTTAGCTCTTAGATGCTGGATGTCAGCCACTAGCTTTATCACTAACATCCGACATCTAATCTCTATCCTTACAGTCCTGCGAGAGCCAATTTCTGCACGCGCTCGACTACATCGGAAAGGCGAACTTCTGTTGTGGTCTTCGTGCTGCGCTCGAATAATTCTACCATGCCATCGGCAATCTTCTTTCCGATGGTGATGCGGTAGGGAATGCCAATCAGGTCTGCATCCTTGAACTTGACGCCAGCGCGCTCGTCGCGGTCGTCGAGCAGCACTTCAAGGCCGCCGCGCTGTAAATCATGGTAAAGCTTTTCGCCCGCCGCGCGCAGTTCATCCTGCTTCATGTTCGTGATGGTCACAATGCAATCGAAGGGCGCGATGGCCTTGGGCCAGATGATGCCGTCGTCGTCGTGATGCAGTTCGACCGCCGCGCTCATGATACGGTCAACGCCGATGCCATAGCTGCCCATCACGAGCGGCACTTCTTTGCCGTCCTGCGCGAGCACGGTCGCTCCCATCGTTTCGGAATAACGCGTGCCGAGCTTGAAAATGTGTCCGACCTCCATCGCCTTCGACACGTCCAGCTTGCCTTCCGTGCATTGAGGGCAGGCTTCGCCAGATGCGACCGTGCGTAAATCAACCCACTGGTCAACAGGAATATCGCGCGCGATATTGACGCCGCGCAGGTGATAATCGTCCTTGTTCGCGCCCGTGGTCATATTACGACGACCCTTCAGAGCGAGGTCTGCGATGATGCGTAGCTCGCGGCCCTGTTCGCGCGCTTTTGCTTTAGCGCCGACGCCGCCGAGGCTGCCCGCGCTTGCGCCCAGAAGTTCTCTAATCTCTTCCGGGTGCGCGGGCCGAATGTCAGTTGCGCCGAGCGCATCCATGAGCTTCGTTTCGTGCAGTTGATGGTCGCCGCGCAGAAGCGCCAGCAGCGGTTGCGCTTCTCCCTCTCTGTTGACGATGTAGACGAGCGTCTTTATCTGCTGGTCTGCCGCAGCGCCACCCGGAAAGGTCGTCAAGTCTTCAATGGTGCGGACGCCGGGCGTGGGAAATTCTACGGGTGCGTCCAGGCCGAGGCCGTCTTTGATTTCCGGCAGCCGCGATTGCGCCTTTTCCAGATTCGCGGCATAACCGCAATTCTCGCAGACGGCGATTAAGTCTTCGCCCGCGTTTGTCTTCACCATAAATTCATTGGACTCTTTGCCGCCCATCGTCCCCGAAGACGCCTCAACGATAACGTGCTTCAGTTGGCAACGATCATAGATGCGTTTGTAGGCTTCGCGCTGATTGGCAAAAGAGCGGTCGAGTCCGGCCTGGTCGAGGTCAAACGAATAAGCGTCTTTCATGATGAAGTGGCGCAGACGCATCAGGCCGGACTTCGGGCGGGCCTCGTCGCGGAATTTTATCTGTATCTGATACCAGACCTGCGGTAGCTGCTTGTAGGAACGAACCTCGTTGCGCGCGATTGAGGTGAAAATCTCTTCGTGCGTCATGCCGAGACACATCTCTGAGCCTTTACGGTCTTTCAGCTTGAACATCTCTCCGCCCATTGCGTTCCAGCGTCCGGATTCTTCCCACAGGTCGCTCGGAAGCAGCGCGGGTAGAAAGAATTCCTGCCCGCCGATGCGGTTCATCTCTTCGCGCAGGATTTGCATAATCTTCAGCGCCACGCGTTGCGCCAGCGGCAGATAGGAATAGATTCCGGCGGAGAGTTGCCGGATCAGCCCGGCCCGCAGCAGCAGGCGGTGTGATATGACCTCGGCGTCAGCCGGGACTTCACGAAGCGTCGGAATAAAATATTGTGACCAGCGCATTGGATTCTTAAGCTCTCTTGTTTCTTCACAGCAAAGTTTGCTAACAACCGGACATTCTCGCGCAGCAACGGCGCTTTAGGCAACGCGGGAAGAGACGCGGAGACCGTGGCGACGCAGAGACCGTGGCGAAAACCAACGGTACAACGCGGTGCTTTTATTTATCTCTGCGTCCATACGTCTCCGCGTCGCCCCGGTCTCTGTGTTCTCGTGCCACGTATTGCGGGCGTTGCAGGCGTGATGTACCATCCGTATTTACACGCCAACCCATGCTATAAGGTAAACTTTTTTCTACCGCCGAGAGAGGAATCCATGAACGAAAAGATGAATGCGCCGCTCAGGGAAGTTGACCCGTTGATGAGCGAGGCAGTTAATAATGAAGTGAGACGGCAGGCTGAAGGCTTAGAATTGATCGCGTCGGAAAACTTCGTCTCTGAGGCCGTGCTCGAAGCGATGGGTTCGGTTTTTACAAACAAGTATGCCGAAGGCTATCCGAAGAAGCGTTACTACGGCGGCTGCGAATGGACGGATGTCGTAGAGCAGACGGCGATTGACCGCGCCAAAGAACTCTTCAACGCTGACCACGCCAACGTCCAACCGCACTCCGGCGCGCAGGCCAACATGGCCGTCTATCTAGCAGCTATTCAATACGGCGACCGGATTCTGGGCATGAATCTCTCACACGGCGGACACCTCACACATGGTCATCCGATGAACTTTTCCGGCTTAAGTTATAAGGTCGCAGACTACGGCGTCTCGCGCGAGACAGAGCAGATTGATTACGACGAATTGCAGCGCATCGCCGAAGAACACAAACCGAAGCTTATCGTCTGCGGCGCAAGCGCCTATCCGCGCACAATCGACTTTGAGCGCATCGGCGAGATCGCAAAGAGCATTGGCGCGCGTATGTTTGCAGACATCGCGCATATCGCCGGGCCTGTCGCCGCAGGGTTGCATCCGTCGCCTGTTCCGCACGCAGATTACGTCACGACCACAACGCACAAGACCCTGCGCGGCCCGCGCGGCGGACTCATTCTCTGCAAGGAAGAGCACGCGGCGGAAGTTAACCGCAAGCTTTTTCCCGGCGTGCAGGGCGGCCCGCTCGTACACATTATCGCAGCCAAGGCCGTCGCCTTCGGCGAGGCTCTGCGCGAGGATTTCAAAGAGTATCAAGCCAACACGCTCAAGAACGCTAAGGCTCTTGCAGCCGAGTTGCAGGCGCAGGGCCTGCGCATCGTCTCCGGCGGAACGGATAATCACCTGATGCTCGTTGATGTGTTCATGGACGGGAAGGGCATCACGGGCAAAGCTGCCGATAAGGCGCTCGAAGCGGCGAATATCACCGTCAACAAAAACACTATTCCCTTCGACACCAACAAGCCTTTCGTCACCTCCGGCATACGCATCGGCACGCCCGCGCTCACCACGCGCGGCATGGGCGAAACAGAGATGCGCACAATCGGACGACTCATCGCGGAAATCCTGCACGCGCCCGAATCCGAAGAAGTCCAGAGCAAAGTCAGGCTGTCGGTGGCCGAACTCGCGTCGCAGTTTCCGCTCTATCCGAATCGCTTAAGCGAGAAAGCGCCGCAGCAGGAAGCGATCGGCGCTGATTAGAAGTTTCTGCAATGGAGAGTTGATTATGACAACAGCAACGCTCGATGAAGCCAGGCTCAAAGATTTACTTAAGTCGGCAATTGTTGAAGTTCTTGAAGAGCGTAAAGACTTGATACGCGATTTGCTCGAAGCGGCGATAGAGGATATTGCGCTGGTTCACGCCACAAAAGAAGGCGAACTTAGTGGAAGAGATGACGAGCGGGAATCCTGGCAACTACTGGCGCAAAGTGGGCTGGAACGCGCATATGACGACGACGAAATAGAATATTCGTTGGGCCTCATCAAAGAACCGAATCCTGATTATGAAACAAGGTGACGTGATTCTAGCGCCAATCCCGCAAGCAGATGGTAAGGTCAAGAATCGTCCGGCGATTATCTTGCGCGAGCTGCCTCCCTATAACGATTTGCTTGTTTGCGGCGTTAGTACGCAATTGAACCAACGTGTGATGGGATTTGATGAGATCATCTCTTCCGGCGATGCAGACTTTGATGTCAGCGGGCTGTTGGCGGATTCCCTGATTAGGCTTGGTTTCTTGGCGGTGTTGCCGCGTAAGAGCATAGCTGGCTCAATTGGCGCGATTTCAAAGGAGCGTCATCAGCGACTCTTGAAAACCCTCTGCGATTATTTGCTGGCCTGATTCAATGCTGATTGAAGTATAGCTCTGCTGATGGCATGATTCGAGAAGACTTTTGATTCTTTCCTCGGAGTGGATGACTGTGAGATTGAAGCTCTTACAAAAACTCGTTCCGCTTGTGCTCCTGGTCTTTGTGACAGTGGCTTGTGGCCTGATGGAGCGGATAAAGCAGGAGGCCAACAAGTCGAAGAAGCCGACGGTCTTGACGAGCGCTGACGGAAGGTATCAGTTGACTATTCCCGGAGACTGGCGCGAGGATAGCGCGCTGCTTGAGGAAGCGATATTAAAAGCCTCGAACCGCGTCAGCGAGTTGTATGTCGTCGTGCTGACAGAAAGTAAGGAAGACTTTGCCGACGATGTGACGCTTGAGAAATACACGACCCTGACGCGCGATTCGATGAAGGCCAACGTGGTTTCACCGGAAGTGACAGAGCCTGTGCCGACCAACATTAGCGGCAATCCGGCGATGGAGTATGAATTGCGCGGCACGGTTGATAGCATGAAGGTCGCATACATTAACACGACGGTTGAAACGCCGGGGCATTTCCATCAAATCATCGCCTGGACGCTTCGTTCTCGCTTCGACAAAAATCAGGCCGCACTGCGGGAGGTGACTAAAACTTTCAGAGAGGTTGCGGGCGCGCGGCCTCCTACGAGCAACGTGCCGTCTCCAACACCGTCACCAACAAAACCCAAAGGGCAGAAGTCCTAAAATGCAGAAGTCCTGATGATGTCTCTGACCTTTTGAATGTCTACGACTTTTTGAAAGCCATTTGTGATGGAAGAAATCTTCGGGCGCGGCGGTTTAATCGCGCGTGCGCATCCTGAATACGAGTACAGGCCCGGCCAGATACAGATGGCCGAGGCTGTCTTGCGCGCGTTTGAGGAGAAGCGCCATTTGATTGTCGAGGCGGGCACGGGGACTGGGAAGACTCTGGCATATCTCGTTCCGGCGATTGCGGCGGCGGTCGGTCGCGGCGGGCGCGTCGTTATCTCTACGGGGACGAAGAATCTGCAAGAGCAGTTGATGGAGAAAGATGTTCCGTTTTTGCAGAAGGTGCTGCCCCGTAAGTTTTCAGCCGCCTACATGAAGGGGCGCAGCAATTACGCCTGTTTGCAACGCATCAAGCGCGCGGAGAACTCTCCCGTGCTCGAAGGCCTGGATGAGCTTGACTACTTTGAAGAGGTGCGCGAGTGGGTCAGGGAATCACAGACGGGCGACCGCGCAGAGTTGACAGCGCTGCCCGAAAATCTCTCTTTCTGGCGGCACATAGACGCGCGTTCGGAAATCTGCACAGGGCAAAAGTGCGTTGATTATGATGCGTGTTTTATCACGCGTATGCGGCAGCGCGCGATGGACGCAGACATCATTATCGTCAATCATCATCTCTTCTTCGCCGATTTGGCTTTGAGAAATAGCGAGTACGGGCAAGTCCTGCCGGATTACTCTGCGGTCGTCTTTGACGAGGCGCATCAGGTGGAAGACGTGGCGGCGGAATACTTCGGGGCGCAGGTTTCGAGCTATCAGGTGGAAGACCTCTTGCGCGACCTCTCGCTGCTGCCGATTACGAACGTGGAAGTCAATCGCGATTTGACGAAGATTGCGGGGCGCGTGACGCGCTTCGCAGACCATTTCTGGATGGGCTTTGCGAGCGGGCGCGGCGAAGAAGGGCGTGCGCCGATTTTGCCGGGAACGTTTGCGCGTAAACTAACGAACGGTGAGATTGAAGCGACGCCGCTGGGTGACGCTTATCTGGGTTTGGACGGCGCGCTTGAGAGAATGGAGACGACGCTCGATGCGCTCGCGGAGCAGCCGCCGGAGGTTGAGAATTTAATCCGGCGCGTGCGACAGATACGTTTCGATTTACAGTTTATCGTCGCGGGCGACGACCGCGCTTTCGTCTACTGGATGGAGCGGCGCGGGCGCGGACTGTTTTTGCGCGCTTCGCCGATTGACGTGTCTGGCCTGCTTCAGGACAAGCTGTTTGAGAGAGTCGAGACGGTGGTGCTGACTTCGGCGACGCTGGCGAGCGCGGGCAGTTTCAGCTTTATCAAAGAGCGGCTCGGTCTGGAAGCGGAGACGAGCGATTTGATTGCTCCTTCGTCTTACGATTATGAGAATCAAGCTGTACTGTATCTGCCGCGTCGTATGCCAGACCCGCGCTCTGCGCAGTGGAATGATGCGGCTGCCAGCGAAGTCATCAAGATTCTGAACGCGACAGAGGGGCGAGCTTTCGTGCTTTCGACGAGCTTTGCGGGGATGCGTGCGCTGTATGAACAGGTCGCGCCTGTTGTTGATTTCCCTTGTTTCCTGCAGGGCACGGCGTCGAAGGCTGGCTTGCTGGAAAAGTTTCGCCTGACGCCGAACGCAGTCCTCTTCGCGACGGCTAGTTTCTGGCAGGGCGTGGACGTGCGCGGGCAACAACTCTCGTGCGTGATTATTGATAAGCTGCCGTTTGCTGTGCCGAGTGATCCGGTGGTCGCCGCGCGTCAGCGTTACATAGACGATCAGGGCGGTTCGAGCTTTTACGAGTACAGCGTGCCGCAGGCAATCATCAGCTTGAAGCAGGGCCTGGGCCGCTTGATTCGGAGCGCGACCGATAGGGGCGTGCTGGCCGTGCTCGACCCGCGTTTGCGGACGAAGGCTTATGGTAGATTATTCTTGGAGAGTTTGCCGCCGTGCCGCGTCACCTCGGACATCGCGGATGTCTCGCGCGTCTTCGAGCACAATGAGGCGCTGGCCGGTTAAGTCCGGGCCGCTTGAGTCCTTCTTGCGAGTTGCTAACTCAATCATAAAAGGAGTAATGAGATGAGTCTGGACGAACGTGAAGACAAGACGATTTATAGAGTGGTGGTGAATCACGAAGGGCAATATTCTATCTGGCCCGCCGACCGTGAGAACGCGCTCGGCTGGAACGATGCCGGAAAGAGCGGGACGAAGGAAGAATGTCTCGCGTACGTCAAGGAAGTGTGGGAGGAAGAGCAGCAGAAGCTGGGCCTGCGGAAAAAGATGAAAGAGCAGAGCGCGTCCGAAGAAGAGATCGGAGGCCAGAGAGGCGACCTCTGAATTGTTGGTAAAGGAAGGTGTGTCTATGAAGCGGGTTTTAATTTACGTCTTGGTCGTGGCTCTTGCCTTCGTTGTTGGTCTGTACGTGTATCTTGCTTTCAGCAGTCAGCCGGGCCGCTTCTGGCGGAAGTTGAATGAGGCGCAGGTGACGCGAGAGGGCCAACTTTTGCCGGACGCTCGTGTGTATCGCCAGCCGGACGGAAAAGTATTGCTGGATGTGGGTGAGGGAAGCCGTTGGTACTGTTATTTCCCTGAAGTGCTGGACATAGGCTCTTGCCAGCCGATAACATACGTTTCATTCCCCGGCTACATCTATGCCTTCAACTGGAAAGAGAAAGCTACGGATTATCCCTGCGTGATAATGGGACTGGTGAAAACGGGCGTTAAGGCTGATGTCTTGAGCCTTGAGCACTCCATTGAGTTTACTTCGACCGAACAGGAACGTCTCCTCGTATCTTGGTGAAAGATAAGAGCAAGAGAAGAACATGGCAAGTTTTTTTGAAGTGATGATCGAGCGCAACTTTTCCAGCGCGCATCAACTGCGCGGCTACAAGGGGAAGTGCGAGAATCTGCACGGGCACAATTACAAGATAGAGATTTACGCGCGCGGGCGCGAGCTTGACAACATCGGCCTGCTCGTCGATTTCGTCGAACTCAAAGCCGCAGCCGACGAGGTGGTGCAATACCTTGACCACCGCAACATCAACGAGTTGAAGCCCTTTGACGTTGAGTTAAACCCGTCGGCGGAGAATCTGGCGCGTTTTATCTGGGAGCGCGTCTCGGCACGCGTCGGCGACGAGCGCGTGCAAATCTACAAAGTGCGCTGCTTTGAGACGCCGACCAGCGTGGCGACTTATCAGGTGGATTAAAGAGGCTGTGGAACGCACGCGTTCGTGTTAGGAACGCGCACGTTCCGGCTCGGAACATGAACACTCCTGCTTGAAGCATGGACATTCCGGCTCGGAACTAGAACGTTCGAGTAAATAGCTCGGAGGTTCGAGCTATTTTCCCGGAGTTTCGAGTAAACAGCTTGAAGCTCCGAGCAATTTTCTCGGCAACATCGGGCTTTTTTCTCGAAGTTTCGAGCAAATTTCTTCGCCCGCCGACAAATTTGGTCGGACGACTGACAAATTTTGTCGGAACGCCGAGCAATTTTCTCGATGTTTCCGAGCAAATTTCTCGAAACTTTGAGAAAATTACTTGAAGCTCCGAGCTATTTGCTCGAAGATTCAGGCTCTAAGCTCGAAAGTTCACTCTTTTTGCCTGAACGTTGACTCTTTTTGCCTGAACGTTGACTCTTTTTGCCGGAAAGTTGACTCTTTGAGAGTGAACGTTCACTCTCAAAGAGTCAACTTTCGCTCTCAAAGAGTGAATTGTCACTCTTTTTGCATCAAGCTTCGCTCTTTTTGTCCCGACCGCCGCGCTTTTTGCTGGAAAGATGAGTCTTTGAGACTGCAAAAGGGAAAAGGCGTAGTATTAAGCGTTTGAAAATAATGCGCCGCGTGCGCAGATTTTGATTGTTTCCCGTCTCCCGATTGCGTTAAGCTTGACCGGAGCGCCGAGTGTGTTGCTGACCAAAGGCGCACCAAGCTCGCCTACGGGTGCTGGCTGGCGGGTTGTAGAGATTGCCCCTCTGCGGCCCGACAGCATTTCCTACAAAAGATAAACGATGAGTGTCGCCACCCCCCAACAACTCTGGAAACCCCTGACAATTGCCGCTGCGCTCGCCTTCCTGTACTGGACTGTGCTCGCCAAGCTCGGCCACGATTGGTGGACGGACGAGAACTATTCACACGGACTGCTGATTCCGTTGATTATCGGCTACCTGCTGTGGTCTGAGCGCGAGCAATTGAGCAAAGTCGCCGTGCGTCCTTCGCTACTGTGGGGCGGTGCTGCGATAGGCTTCGCGCTGCTGGCCCTGTGGGCCGGAACGGTCGGGGCTGAGCTTTACGTGCAGCGCATGTCGCTGGTGTTGATGCTGGCGGGCATAGTGGTTTACTTCTGGGGTTTCCGGCTTCTGAAACTCGCGCTCGTGCCGCTCGCATTGCTCGTGCTGGCGATTCCGATTCCGACCATTCTCTTTAACAAGATAGCTTTCCCGCTCCAACTGTTTGCGTCGAGCGTCGCCGTCTGGGCCATGCGTCTCTTCGACATCCCGGTGCTACGGCAGGGCAACATCATAGAGTTGATGCCCTTAAACTCGCGCGAGACGAAGACGCTGGAAGTGGTGGAGGCGTGCAGCGGCATCCGTTCCCTGATGACCCTGTTGACGCTCGCCGTCGTCTTCGCTTACTTCACGCATCCGAAGCGCAACGACAAAGATGATGGCAAAGGCAGCGGCGGCACTCTCTCTGCGCTCAAACATTATCCGTTCTGGCGCTCGGCTATCCTCGTCGCCTCGGCTGTGCCAATTGCTATCCTGACCAACGCTCTGCGCGTCAGCGGCACGGGCATCCTGGCGCATTACTATGGCACGCAGGTCGCCGACGGCTTCTTTCATTCCTTCTCCGGCTGGGTCGTTTACATCGTCGCGTTTCTACTGCTCTTCGCCGTCGGCTGGCTGCTTGACCGCGTTGGAGCGCGCGGCGGAAAAGGTAAAGGAAATAAGCCGGGCGCGGCTGTGGCGCAGGATGTGTTGGCGGAAAAGGAAGAGGCTCTGGCGAAGACAGGGGCTACGGCTACTGTCGCGCCCGTCGCCGTCATTCAAGTGAAAGGAGCGGAGTAAGCTTAGATGAGTAAGACGGCTCAAAAGTCCTGGCGCTTCGGCGCGCTGCTCGCTCTCTTGCTCCTGAGCGGCGTCGTCATCAACATCTGGGAGCGTGCGGGCGAGGCTCGCGTCGAGCGGCGCGAATTGAAAGAGTTTCCCGCGCAGGTGGGCCAATGGCGGCAGGTGGGGATGGACACTCGTTTCGACAAAGCGACCGAGCAGGTGCTCAGAGCGGACGATTACCTGTCGCGCGTTTACGCTGGCCCGGATAATCGCGTCGCTTCCTTCTACGTCGGCTACTACGCCACACAGCGCAACGGCGCGACCTACCACAGCCCGCTCAATTGTCTGCCCGGCTCCGGCTGGACGATGAACGACCCCGCAACAGTCGAAATCAAGCCAGCCGACGGCTCTGCACCTTTCGAGGCCAACCGTTACATTATAGAGAACGGCAGCGACAGGCAGTTGCTCGTCTACTGGTATCAGGGGCGTGGTCGCAAGGTGGCGAGCGAATACTGGGGGAAGATTTACACCGTCATTGACAGCGCCAGACGACGCCGCAGCGATGGCGCGATGGTGCGAATCATGCTGCCCGTCGGCAACGACGAACAGACGGCGCTCACGGCTGCCACCAGGCTGGCGGCAGAGATTACGCCCGTCCTGCCCGGCTACGTGCCGGATTAAGAAGACTGCGGACGTGGCCTTTTACAGGAAAACGGGAGTGCTTAGTCGTTTTCCTTGAATGTCTCTGCCCGGTCTTTCCGGCAAGGCTCTTTTCAGCGCCCGTAGAGATGGATTTTTGAGAACTGTCGAGCGAAGCCCTCTCGACCCTTCGTCCTTTGCCCGGACTTGTGGGGAAGAATTGTGTTGGGGCTTTTCGACAGACGTGGTAACTTGTTGTGTGTGGTTTGCTTTTGGGTCGCGCGGTGTTGCCCGCCGCCGATTGCTAAGGAGCTTACCATCATCAAATCAAGGCGCGGATAGCTTTTCAGGTCACCGTTTGCTCCGGTCAGACCACGGAAAAAATCGCCGCGCTCGTTTAAGGAGTGTCAGTCCGAATGAAACATCAAGAGTGCGCCCGCCCTTTTTCCGTCTACGCCCTCATCTCAATTCTGCTTGTCGCCGTCGTCGCTTTTTCCGGCTGTAAGAATGCCGAAGCGTCTAAGGCGGAGTATCTCAGCCGTGGCGAGAAATTCCTGAAAGAGAAGAAGTATCAGGAAGCGACACTGGAGTTTCGCAACGCTCTACAGCTAGACGACCGTCTGGCCGCCGCCCACTGGGGACTCGCGAAGGCTTACGAAGGTTTGGAGCGCTACAGTGAAGCCGTACAGGAAATAGTGCGGACGATTGAACTCGACCCGAATAATCTGGACGCGCGCGTCCGGCTCGGCAATTACTACATGGTGGGCAAGCAGCCCAACATCGCCGAGGGCGAGCGCCTCGCTAAAGAAGTCCTGGCGAAAGACCCAAACTTTATCGAAGGCCATATTCTGATGGCGAGCGTCCTCTACGCGCAGGACAGAGAGCACCCGGAAAAAGCACTCGCATCCTTAAACCGCGCCATCGAGATTGACCCCAAACGCGTCGAGTCTTATCTGAGCCTCGCGCGCTTCTATACGACCATCTACGACAAGACGAAGGCCGAAGAGACTCTGCGCCGCGCCATCTCCGTTGCTCCCAGTTCGGCGCTGGCCCACGCGGAGTACGGAAGATTCTTAGTCTCAACCAACCGCGCCGGTGAAGCCGAAGCGGAATTCAGAAAGGCCGTCGAAGTCGAGCCGGACGCGCGCGAGCCGCGCATCGCGCTCGGCAGTTTTTATATCGTCAACAAGCAGTTTGATAAAGCCGAAGAGGTGTACAAAGCGCTCGCCGAGTTAGAAAAGGACAAGCCGGAGGGGCGTGCACTGCTGGCCGATTTTTATTCGACCATCGGGCGCTATGACGATGCCGTCAGGGTTTATCAGGAGATCGTCGCCAAAGTGCCTGATTACACGCGTGGCCGCTATCGTCTCGGTGAGATTATGCTCCAGCGCGGCGATGTGCAGGGCGCGACGGCGCAGGTGCAGGAAGTCTTAAAGAAGAACGAGCGCGACTCGCAGGGCTTGATGCTGCGCGCGCGCATACGCATGCAGGCCGGGGATAATCGCGCCGCTATTGAAGACCTCAAGGAAGTCTTAAAACAGGAACCCAATTCGCGCAGCGGCCTCTACTACATGGCCGAAGCCAATCATCGCATGCGGCAGTATGACATGGCGCGCTCTTACGCCGCCGACCTGGACAAGTATTACCCGGACTGGCTGCCTGCAAAATTGATGCAGGTGCAGATTCATCTTGAGAGCGGCGAGACGAAGACGGCGCTCAGGCTGGCGAACGAACTCGTCGAGTTGATAAGCAAGGCCGCGCCGAATTATGAAACGTCGCCGCAGATGTTGACAGAGCTTCGCGCGAAGGCGTTGACGGCGCGCGGTTCGGCGCATTTGGATTCGGGCGACGCGAAGGCCGCGCGTGCCGACCTTGTGGCAGCCAAAGACGTTTCTCCAAACGACCCGGCCTCCTACGTCAATCTCGCCATCGTCTCCATCAAGGAGAACAAGATTGACGAGGCCGCAGTCTTCTACGATCAGGCGCTCAAGATTGACAACGTTAACTTCGATGCGCTAAATGGTCTTATCACTTTCGTCTATGTGCCGCAGAAAAAGTTGGGTGAGGGACACGCGCGCGTGGATCAGGCGCTCGCCGTGCAGCCGGGCAATGCTTCGTTGCACTACCTGAAGGCGGAAGTCTACGGCTATGAGCGCAACGCCGAGGGCGCGGAAGGCGAGTTGCGCCGCGCGCTCGAACTCGACCCGAAATACCTGGCCGCTTATTCAAAACTCGCTGCGCTCTATATCAACACGAACCAGATTGACCGCGCCATCGGCGAGTATCGCAAGATCATCGAGCGCGAACCCAACAGCGCGTTCGCCTACACGATGATGGGTCTGCTTGAGCACGGGCGGCGCAATTACGACGGCGCAATTGAGAATTATCGCAAAGCCATCGAGATTGACGCGAACTCGCTCGAAGCCGCCAACAATCTCGCCTGGCTCTACGCGGTCGAGGGTAAAGGCAACATAGACGAAGCCTCGCGCCTCGCGCAGGGCGTCGTCCAGAAGCGCCCGGACGTTCCCGGTTTCGCAGACACGCTCGGCTGGGTTTATTACAAGCAGGGACTTCATTCGGCGGCGGTCGAGCAACTGCAAAAGGTCGTCTCACGCGAAGGCGGCAACGCGACGTACCGCTTTCATCTGGGCATGGCGCTGGCGGGCAAGGGCGACAAAGCCGGTGCGCGCTCGGAACTGCAACAGGCGCTCCGTCTGGGCGAGAAGGGCGGCTTTGCCGACGCCGACGAAGCGCGCCGGACGCTGGCGACATTGTAAGGATGAAGTAGGAACGCTGAACGAGGAATGAAAGACTAGCTCTGAATAGTTCATCGTTCATCGTTCAGAGTTCATCGTTTTCTTGTTGATTGTGCTTTGAGAGTTAAGCTGGAAATCTTTCGCTCGTTGCCCGCGCGATTGATTCTTGAGGCGGTGAACAAGGGTTGTTGGTTTGAAGTAGTTTGAAGGAGTGCCATACATGAGTGTCGAATTTCGCCAGCGTACGCCGGGCGAGTACACGCGAATCCTCTGGAAGCGTAAGTGGCTGATTATTCTGCCAACCATTGTGATTGCGACGGCCATCGCCATCGTCGTCTTTAAACTGCCGGACGTTTACGAATCCACAACGCTTGTCGTCGTTAAGCCGCCGACCATCCCCAACTCTGTCGTTCCATCCCTGACCGTTGACCTGACGCTCCTGCTCAACAACATCAATCAGGTGGTCAGCAGCCGCTCGACGCTTGAGCCGCTCATCACACGCTATCACCCTTACTACGTGGAGGAAGCGCGCGGCGAGACGATGGAGGCGCTCGTCGAGCGTATGCGCGGCGACATGAGCGTCGAGATTGACAAGAGCCGCGACGAATCAACGAGCGGCTTCCGCATCTCTTATCGCGGGCGCGACCCACGCATCACGCAGGCCATTACCGCCGAACTGGCGAACAAGTACGTCGTCGCGCAGTTGTCCGAAGTTAGAAATACTACCGAAAAGACGAAAGAGCTTTTCGACATACAGTTGAAAGATGCCAAGGAGAAACTCGACGACATTGTCAATCAGCGCCTTGTGTTCATGCAGAACAACCTGGGCTTCCTGCCCTCCGAAGGCGCGTCCTTAATCGGGCAGTTGACCGCCCTGCACGAACAGCAGCGAGCGCTCATCGCCGAGACCGGACGCCTGCGCGACAATCGCACGCAGTTGAGCAACCAAATCGGCGACATAGCGCAGCAACGGACGCAGGAAATCTCACAGGCGGCGGAAAACATCACCGACCCGAAGACGACTCTCGCCTGGTCGCAACTCGTCCAACAGAAGGCCGCGCTCCAATCCGAATTACAACGTCTCCTGACAGAACTCAGGCCAAAGCACCCGGATGTCATTGCCAAACAGGCGCAGTTGGATGATGTCAAGAAGGAAATGGATTTGATGATTGACGAGTGGAAGGCAAAGATTCAAGAGAAGGAAGCGAAGCTTAATAAACTCATAGACCCGCGCGCCAAGAATCTCGAATACAACCTGAAACTCGTTGACGCAGAGTTAATCCGTCAGGAAAAGCAACTTCAGCAAACCAGCGCCAGCATTGGTGAGATTCAGCAGCGCATTAATAAAGTGCCCGGCGCTCAGGTCGCGCTCGAATCGCTCGACCGCGAGTACCAGTCACGAAAGGCCATCTACGACGATCTGTTGGAGAAGAAAACAAAAGTTGATACCAGCGCCGATGTTGCAGCCAATTCGCAGGGCGAGAAGATTCAAGTGCTCGACCCGGCGAGTTTGCCGCAAACCCCTGTCGCGCCAAAACGCGCTGTGCTGCTTGGCATGGGTCTCGGTCTCGGCCTCTTCTTCGGGCTACTGTGCGCCGCCTCTCTGGAAGTGCCGCGCCTGTTGACGATTCAGACGACGAACGATGCCGAGCACTACACTGGATTGCCCGTGCTCGTCGCCGTGCCGGAATTATTGACGCCGCAGGAGGCGCGACAGATTCCGCGCCGCCGCCTGCTCTGGCTCGCCGCCGGAATCATCTTCGCCATCGCCAGCATTCCCGCGCTGGCGCTGGTGCTGAAAGCTTCGCGCATCTTCGACCACTTTGTTTCGTAACGATGAACGCCGCAACGATGAACGATGAATAAAAGACAAGCTCTTAACAGTTCATCCTTCAGCGTTCCGCATTCATCGGTTGGAGTTGAGAGTGTACAGAGAATTTTACGGTCTTAAAGAATTGCCGTTCGCGCTGACGCCCGACCCGCGCTTTATCTACTTCACCCCGTCGCATACGGAGGTGATGGCGAATCTGCACTACGGCATCGAGAGCGGCAAGGGATTGGTCGTCGTGACGGGCGAAGTCGGGACGGGCAAGACGACTATCCTACGCTGGATTCTGCAACGCCTCGACCGCACGGTGCTCGTCGCCTACGTCTTCAACCCGCGCCTGACCGTGCCGGAGTTTTACCAGCACATCGCCACCCTGCTCGACGTGCAGCAGTGGGAAACGAAGTCTGAGCTATTGATTGCGCTCGGCAAGACTCTGGAGTCGCGCCATTCAAGGGGCTTGCGCACCGTCCTGATTATCGACGAAGCGCAGGGTCTTTCGCCTTACGTCCTCGAAGAGATTCGACTGCTCTCAAACTTCGAGTCGGATTCGGCCAAGCACTTGCAGATAGTGCTGACGGGCCAACCGGAACTACGCACCGTCGTCAACAGTCCCGATTTGCGCCAACTCAAGCAGCGCGTCTCTCTACGCTGCGAGATTAAGCCGCTGCCGAATATCGAAGAGACGGAGCGTTACATCTCTTCGCGCTTGCTCGTCGCGGGCGCAGAGCGGACGGACATCTTTTCGCCCGGCGCGATTGATTACATCTTCCGTTGCTCCGAAGGCATCCCGCGCAACATCAACAACCTTTGTGATAACGCTCTCTTGACGGGCTACGCGGCGGGTGCTGAGACCATCGGTCGCGCCATCATCGAGGAAGTGGCAGAGACCTTCGACATGCTGCCGCGCTCGGACACCGTGCGCCAGGCGGCGGAAGAACGCGAAGCTCCGGCGCGCATCTTTTCGGCTGCCGGACGCGCAGAGCTATGGTCTGCCGGAACGGGCACAGCCAGCACGGATAAGGAAACTGAAAGCGCATCGCCGCTTGCGATGCGTGAAGAAGAAGAGACGAAGAAGGGTACGCCCGACACGGACGAAGTTGGCGCGGCCTTTCGCCAGTCGGGTCTCTTGGGGGGCATCTAATGGGCAGAGTTTACGATGCGCTGAAACGCGCCAGCACCGCTTCTCAGGGCGGTCAGAATAAAAAAGAGAAATCAGACGAAGCAAAGCGTCGCAACGGCCACGAGGGCGGGAAACCCACGCCCGCGTCGACGGCGAAAAACGGCGAGGAGCATCCGTGGGATGGCTCGCCGCTCTTCGCGCCGCAGGCAGTTTCGATGCAGGATTCAGCGTCCACTGCGCACACCGAAAAAGCCACCGGGTCGGCACTCCCCGGCGGACACTCTTCGCGTGATGCTGGGGCAACTTTGGACGCTGCCGGGTCGGCGCGCGCCATGGAGTTTGTTTCAATAGACATCTCCCCGGCGCGCGTCGAGCCACACCTTGTCGCCGTCACGCAGCCGCGCTCGGCCTACTGCGAGCAGTTCCGTAGTCTTCGCACGCGCGTTCTTCAAGCCGGAGAGCGACGCAACATGCAGGCGTTCGTCATTACGAGTGCAGGCATCGCCGAAGGAAAGACGCTGACCGCGCTTAATCTGGCATGGCTCTTGGCCCAAACGGACGGCGTGCGCGCTCTCATCATTGACAGCGATTTGCGCCACCCGTGCGCGACCGATTATTTAGGCATCGAAACAGACGGCGGGCTGTCGGAAGTTTTGGCCGGTGAAATGAGTTTGACGGACGCCATCATTCGTCTCGAACCTTCGGGGCTGCATCTCTTGCCCGGCGGCTCTGTGCGCGACGACGTGGCGGAAGTGCTCTCAGGCCCGCGCTTCGCAGCGCTCCTTGCAGAGGCGCGAAAGATGTTCGACTACATCATCATAGACGCGCCGCCGCTCGGCATCTTCACGGACGCCAATGTGCTGATTAACCGCGCTGACGGCGCGATGCTGGTCGTGCGCGCCGGAAAGACGCGCTACGCGGCGGTTGATCGTCTGCTCGAACAACTGCCGCGAGAACGTATGCTCGGCGTCATTCTCAATCGCGCCGACGAACAATTAGACGAAAGCTCTTACTATTACCAGCGGCGCTACTATCGCCGTGACGATAAGGAACAAACGCCGCCCGATTCACAGGCGAAGATGACAAACAAGGAGGTCTTGGCCGCAACTTGAGACCCGCGCGCCTCAATGCACGGACTGTCTTGCTGCTGCTGGCCGAAGCGACACTGATCTTCGGCGGGCTGATAGTGGCTGTCTATCTGCGTCTCGGCGCGGTGGATGCGGAATACGAGTTAATCGAGCACCACGGCTTTTACAAGGCTGCGGTGGCGACCATCTTTTGCCTCAGCGCGTTTTATCTCTACGACCTTTATGATTTCGTGCGAATGCACGACCGCCGCGAGCTTGTGCTGCGGCTGATTCAGGCTTTGGGGCTGGCGTGGGTCGCGCTGGCGCTGGCTTTTTACGCCGTGCCGCGTTTGATGATTGGTCGCGGCGTGACGCTGATTGCGCTGCCGCTGGCGCTCGCTTTGATGGTCGCTTGGCGCATCTCTATTCACTGGTTTCTGGGCCACCCGGATTACGGCGAGCGAATTCTGATTGTCGGCTCTGGCGCTGCGGCCATAGAGATTGCGCGCGAAACGATTGAGCGGCGTGACGCGGGCTTTCGCATCCTGGGCTTTGTTGACAATGACCCGAAGCTTTTAGGCAAGAGTTTGATTAACCCTCGCGTCGTCGGAACGACAAGCGAGTTGGCGGAGATTGTGCAGCGCGAAAACGTTGACCGCATCATCGTCTCGATGGGCGAACGTCGCGGGCAATTTCCGAGCGAGCAGCTTCTGGATTTGAGCTTGTCCGGCAACGTCAACATCGAAGAGGGCGCGTCGTTTTACGAGCGCCTGACGGGGCGCGTGAATCTTGAAATGCTGCGCCCAAGCTGGCTGATCTTTTCCGGGCGCAAACGGCAAAAGCGCTTGAGCGGTTTCGCGCGTGCCATCCTGCATCGCGGCGTGGCTCTCATCGGCGCAATTGTCTCGCTGCCCATTGTTATCCTGACGGCTCTGCTCATCAAGCTCGAATCGCGTGGGCCAATTCTCTATAAGCAGGAACGCGTCGGGAAGAATGGCCGCCCGTTTACGATTATGAAGTTTCGCTCGATGCGTGTGGATGCGGAGAAGGACGGCCCCGTGTGGGCGCGTACAGAAGACGACCGCACGACGCGCGTCGGGCGCATCATACGCAAAGTCCGCGTAGACGAAATTCCGCAGTTCTGGAATATCCTGAAAGGCGAGATGAGCTTTGTTGGCCCAAGGCCCGAACGCCCGCACTTTGTCGCGCAACTGGCGCAGGAGATTCCCTATTACGAGCAGCGGCATTTAATCGCACCGGGCCTGACGGGCTGGGCGCAGATTAAGTATCCGTATGGCTCTTCGATTGAGGATGCGCGGCAAAAGCTGCAATACGACCTGTATTACATCAAGAACCAGAGCCTGATGCTCGACGCGGCGATTCTCTTCGAGACCATCAAGACGATTCTCTTCGGTCGTGGCGCACGCTAGAAAGAAAGATGAAGATGGAAACATTCTCACGCCAAGACGCAAAGACGCCAGGACAAGCACGCAGGGTAATTGAGCATTCAATGCTTTTGCGACTTTGCGACTTTGCGTGAAAAATTGTTTTGTTTGTATTGAAGTAGTTTCGGAGGTAGTTGGAAATGAAGATGAAAATTATGCTGTTGGCAATCACGCTCGCGCTTTCGTGCAGCACAATGGCGTTGGCGCAGGAGTCGTCGCCCGACGAGCAGGAAGCGCCCGCGCAGCAGAAGAAGGGCATCATGTCCAAAATCTTCGGGCAGGACGCGAAGGCAAAGAAGGGCGAGCAGAAGACGACTGAGGCGAAGACCAGCGAGGCGAAGAAAGCGACCGTTCCGGCAGAGCGCCTTGAGCCTGACGATGCCAATTCGATGCCGGGGGACGTTCCCGCCGAGACGCAGGCCAACCGCCGCGAGATGATGTCGGAAGAGGAAGCGACCATCGCGCCTTACTACAACAACTTCTTTTCCACTTACCGCCTCGGCCCGGAAGACGTGATCTCCGTCACGGTCTTTAATCACGAGCGCTATTCGCGTGCGAACATCACGATTCCGCCCAACGGGCGCATCTCGCTGGCGCTGATTCCCGGCGGCGTTCTGGTCAACGGCAAGACGGTCGAAGAGGTTGCTGAGGTCATCCGCCAGCGTTATGACGAGTACATCATCGACCCGAAGGTTGATGTCTCGCTCGACAAGGCTGTCTCCTACCGCTACAGCATCATCGGCGATGTCGCGCAGCCGGGCATCAAATTGTTGTCGCGACGCCTGACGGTGCGCGAAGCGCTGGCCGAAGCGGGCGGCGTCCTCAACACAGGGGATTCAAGCAAGGTCGCCATCCTGCGCCGGATGGGCGACGGCAAACTGATAACGATTCACGTCAACGTCAAGAAAATCCTGCAAGGGAAAATTGCCGACGACAAGTATCTAGCGCCCGGCGATCAAGTGGTCGTCCCCGGCAACACCTTCAAGAAGATAAAGCAGGTGATGGACATGCTGCCCGTCATCAGCTTCGCGCGCATCTTCACCGGAGGATGGTAGACGGCAAGTATGAACGATGAACGCGGAACGATGAACGACCGATGGAAGACGCATGAATCGTCTTTCATTCCGCGTTCATCGTTCCGCGTTCATCGTTTATTTTTACTGCTGTTGCTCGTCTCTGCGATTAACGCGAGCGCGCAGGGTGCTTGGCGGCAGCAGCGTTCGGGAACAATGGCCTGGCTGCACGCAGTCTATTTTCTTGACGCGCAGAAGGGGTGGGCGGTGGGCGGCAACGGCGCTTTGCTGGCGACCGTTGACGGCGGCGCGACGTGGCGCATGCAGCGCCGCCCGACAGAGGATTCCGTGCGCGACGTTTATTTTTCGGATGAGCAGAACGGCTGGCTGGTCTGCGAGCGTTCCATCTACCAACTGACGACGAAGGACGACCCGCGCACTTACCTGATGAGCACTGCAAACGGCGGCGCAAACTGGAAACGCGTGAACGTGAGCGGCATTGACGCGGACGCGCGGCTTGTCCGCGCACTCTTCGCGGGAGACGGTCGCGGCTGGGCCTTCGGCGAGGCCGGGGCGCTCTTTACGACCCGCGATCATGGCGCGACGTGGGCCAGACAGCGCGTGCCGACGCCCTACCTGCTGCTCGGCGGCGCGTTTCTAGACTCGGAGCGGGGCTGGCTGGTCGGCGCAAACGCGACCGTCCTGCAAACCGCCGACGGCGGCGAGACGTGGCGCGCGGGCACTGTCGCCGCCGGGGCGCGCGTGCGCTTTAACGCCGTCTCCTTTGTTGATGCGCGGCGCGGTTGGGCCGTCGGCGCTGAGGGGCGCATCTTCGCCACGCGCGACGGCGGACGCAACTGGCGCGCGCAAGTCTCAAACACAAAGGCAGATTTGCTCGACGTGAAATTCGTCAACGACACGGAAGGCTGGGCCTGCGGCGCTGAAGGAACGCTGCTTCACACAAAGGACGGCGGCGCTTATTGGACAATCGAGCAGAGCGGCACGAAGCATCCGCTCGAACGCCTGCACTTCACAGACAACACGCGCGGCTGGGCCGTCGGCTTCGGCGGCACAATCATCGCTTACAACGCCAACACCCCGGCCCGTGCGCCGGAATTAAGAAGGCAAAAGTAAAAAGGTAAAAGTCAGGACACAGCCTCTTACTGCGAGAGGGTCTTTCATCTTTTGAAAATCCGGCGATAGCCCGCTCCGCAAACTTTTGCCTTTTCACTTTTACCTTTTGTCTTAAAGTTTTTGCCTTATCTCTGGAGGAAACGATGCGAGATAAAGAAGTAATCTCGAATAGCTCGGCGGCTGGCGCGTGCCGTGCGCTCGGTTGTGTGGCGAGCTTGACGCTGGCTCTTGTGTTGTGCGCAGGCAGCGTGTGCGCGCAGAAGGAGAGCACCAAGACACGCGCGCGTCGCGTCGCTGCCAGCGATTCCTCCGTGAAAAAGGATGACGCTGAAGCGATTGCCAGTACGGACGCAACTGCTCCGGCTAGCGCTGCAAAGGCGGCGGGCGAAGCCAGTATGGAAGAAGAGCCGCCTGCTCTTGATGAGGAAGCTGACAAGGGTGATCGCCTGAGCACGCTGCGCGCTCAGATTAAGCACGCGAAGACCGAAGGCCAACGCGCGCGTTTGCAGCGCACGCTGGTCGATTATCTCGTCGCGCTTAATCAAAAGGGAGAAGCGATTGAGCAGTTGCAATTGATGTTGAGAGAAGAGCGATTCGACCCCGTAGGCTTCTACAACATCGGCAACGCGCTAGCGCGTCTTGGCGACACAGACACGGCGATTGAAGCTTATCGCAAAGCGATTGAGCAACGGCAGGGCCACTACGCGCGTGCCCTTAATAATCTGGGCGTCGTGCTGATGCGACAGGGACGCTGGGAGGAAGCGCAGGAGGCTCTCACGTCTGCGCTCAGGCAAGAGGCTTTCCGTTACGCGGAGGCGAGCTACAATCTGGGACGCCTGCACAGCTTACGCGGCGAAGCAGACCTGGCGATACGGGAATGGAATCGCGCGCTCTCCCTGCAGCCGGATCATGCAGATGCCGCGCTCGCGCTGGCGCGCGCACTTGCTGAAGACGGCAACCCGCAACGCGCCATTGCGATCATCGACGCCTTCAACAAGCGACACGGCACGAATCAAGAGCTATCGGAGGCGAGGCGCGAAATTCTGTACGGCGCTGAAGCGGACGATGCGGAAGCAGCAGTGGAAATGAAAACCGCTGCTACTGCGAACTCCAGGACTGCTTCGAGCGACGCTCCAATCATGGTCAACACTAAAGCGACTCGCAGCACGAGTACGCCGAAAGCTAATGCTTCTGAAAGAAGCGAGCGCTCGGCTGCGTCTTCATCTTTGCGCTCTTTGACGGTTGACCGCGAGACTTACGAATTGCTCGAACGCGCTCGCGCCGCACGCGAGGCGGGAGATAAAGAAGAAGCCGTTAACTTTTATAATCGTGCGCTGATGCGGCGCGGCGGCTTTTTACCGCCCGCCAATCTTGAGATTAGTTTTGTGCTGGCGGGCCTCGGTCGCCATGAAGAAGCGATAGCGAGTCTGCAAAAGCTGGTTGCGAGAGAGGGCGCGCGTTATCCGATTGCGTATTACCATCTGGGCAGACGGTACGAAGCTCTGGGGCAGTTAAGCGCGGCGGCTGATGCGTATGGCCGCGCGGCTTTCGCCTATGGCGAAAGAGAGCCGCAGTTTTTGCTCGACGTCAGCCGCGTGCGTGAGAAGGAAGGAAACCTGCAAGCTGCGCTTGGCGCGTTGGAAGAGTATGCGCGCATCAGCGAGCGGCGCGGACGCACGCCCGAATGGATAGCGGGGCGCATCGCAGAGCTACGGCAGAAGCAAACGCGCACGACCGCGCAGCCGCAAGCGACAGCGCCGAAGCCTTAAAGGCTGATTGCCGAAAATGACATCCACTGATGAGAACCGACGTTCCTCGCAATACCTGCACGGAACAGACCCCGTTGAGCAGCGTCGTCTCTCGCTTCTCAACGACATTCTGAATGAAAACAGCCTGCGCGAGCTTAACCTGCGCGGCAGTGAAAGTATCTTGGACGTAGGCTGCGGGCTGGCGCAGTTCACGCGTGCGATGGCGCGCGCGGCGGGGCCGGGCGCACGCGTCGTCGGCGTCGAGCGAGAGGCTGAACAATTGGCGGAAGCGAGACGGCAGGCCGCAGCTTCCGGCGAGGAACATTTAATCGAGTTGCGAGAGGGAGACGCGCTTGCGCTTCCGCTTGAAGATGAAGAGTGGGGAACGTTTGACTTGGCCCACACGCGCTTTCTGCTGGAACACATTCCAGACCCTTTAGCGGTGGTGCGACAGATGGTGCGGGCGGTGCGCGTGGGCGGTCGCGTCATCCTCGAAGACGATAATCATGACGTGATGCGTTTCTGGCCTGAGCCGCCCGGCGTGATGGCGCTGTGGCAGGCTTACACGCACACTTACGAACAACTCGGCAACGACCCTTATGTCGGCCACAAGCTCGTCTCGCTGCTCTACGAAGCGGGGACAGTTCCCGTTCGCAATACCTGGGTTTTCTTTGGCAGTTGCGGCACTCATCCACACTTTCATCTCTACATCGAAAACATCATCGGCGTCTTTGAAGGCGCGCGAGAGTTAATGCTCAGCGCAGGCTCGCTTGACCCCGCCAGCTTTGACGGCGGAGTGCGCGCGCTACGCGAATGGGCCAACAGGCCCGACGCAGCGATATGGTTCGCCATCTCATGGGCGGAAGGGCGTAAGGAAAAGTAAAGATAGTCCAAAGTCCAATGTCCAAAGTCTAAAGTCAAGATGATGAGTCTTGACTTTAGACTTTGGACATTGGACTTTGGACTTGTTAAGATACGGCTTCGTCTCCAATACATTTCAATTCAATTTAAGCTTCGGTGAGGATTCCTGTGATGAGCTTGCTCAGTCGCCGTCTCTGTGTAGTCGTGTTGTCCTCGTTTGTGGTGTTGGCGCTGATTGCGCGTGTGGATGGGCCGAGCCATGCTTCGGTCGCGGAAAACGAGATTGATTCTTCGGCGCTCTTTGTTGACGCGCAGCAAAAGGGGCGCGCTCTTGACCCTGCCAATCTGGATAAGACTGTGAGCGCGTGCGTGGATTTCAACGCCTACGCCAACGGCGGTTGGATTGCGAAGAATCCTATCCCGGCAGCCTTCCCGCGCTGGGGCCGCTTTAACCAGTTGAGCGAGCAGAATTCGGAACGGCTGCGCGAGATTCTGGACGCGGCGGCGGCCAATCACAGCGCCGCGAAGGGAACGAACGAGCGCAAGATTGGCGACTACTACGGAAGCTGCATGGACGAGGCGAAGATAGAAGCCGAAGGAGCGAAGCCGCTGCAACCGGAGTTTGAGCGCATCGAAAATCTCAAAGACCTGCGCGCTCTGTCAACGCTCGTCGCGCGCTTTCACCTGAACGGCGTGGGCGGCCTCTTCAATTTTGGAGCGGCGCAGGATTTCAAGAACAGCACGCAGGTCATCGCCAACGCTAGTCAGGGCGGCTTGAGTTTGCCAGACCGCGATTACTACACGAAGACAGATGAGAAGTCCAAACAGATTCGCGACGAGTACGTTAAGCACGGCGCAAAGATGTTCGAGTTGTTGGGCGAGACACCTGAGAAGGCCGCTGCCTCTGCGCAGACCGTGTTGAAGATAGAGACGAAACTGGCCGAAAGCTCCATGACGCGCGTTGACCGCCGCGACCCGAATAAGATTTATCACAAGATGACGCTGGCCGAGGCCAAAGCGCTCGCGCCGCATTTCGGTTGGGACGAATACTTTCAGGGCATAGGCTTGCGCGGCACGCCGGACATCAACGTCGGGCAGCCTGAGTTCTTCAAGGCTCTGGATCAGCACTTGACGGCGATTCCGCTGGCAGACTGGAAGACCTACCTGCGTTGGCGCGTCGTTGATTCGGGCGCGTCGTCGCTCTCCGCGAAGTTCGTGGAGGAGGATTTTAATTTCAAGGGCAGGATTCTGACTGGAACGAAGGAGAACCTTCCGCGTTGGAAACGCTGTGTGCAGAGCACAGACCGCGCTCTTGGCGAGGCTGTGGGCCAAGTTTACGTGCAGAAGAATTTTCCGCCCGCGGCGAAAGAGCGGATGATGACGTTGGTCAAGAATCTGATTGCGGCTTTGCGTGAAGACATAGGCACGCTTAGTTGGATGAGTCAGGCGACGCGCCAGCAGGCGACCGCAAAGCTCGAAGCTTTCGCGCGCAAGATTGGCTATCCCGAAACCTGGCGCGATTACTCTAAGCTCGTCGTTGACCGTGATTCTTTCGTCAACAACGCGATGCGCGCACGCGCCTTCGAGGTCAATCGCGTTTTGAACAAGATAGGCAAGCCCGTTGACCGTACGGAGTGGGCCATGACGCCGCCGACCGTCAACGCTTACTACAATCCTTCGATGAACGAGATAGTCTTTCCGGCTGGCATCCTGCAAGCGCCCTTCTTCGATGCGAGCGCCGACGATGCCGTTAACTACGGAGCCATCGGCGCGGTCATCGGCCACGAGATGACACACGGCTTCGACGACCAGGGCGCGCAGTTTGACGCCGAAGGCAACCTGAAGAACTGGTGGACGGACGCGGACAGCAAGAATTTCAAAGAGCGCACGGAATGTATCGTCAAGCAGTTTGACGCGTACGTCGTCGACCCGAAAGACAACCTGCGGCAGAACGGCAAGCTGGTCGTCGGCGAAGCCGTGGCAGACCTCGGCGGCCTGACCATAGCCTACGCAGCCTTTCAGAAATCTATGGAAGGCAAGCGCCCCGCCTCAATTGACGGCTTTACGCCAGAGCAGCGTTTCTTCCTGGGCTTCGCGCAGGTCTGGGCGGGCAGCGCGCGGCCCGAATTCGAGCGCCTGCAAACGCTGACAGACCCGCACCCGCTCCCGCGCTTCCGCGTCAACGGCACAGTCTCCAACATGCCGCAGTTCGCGCAAGCCTTCAATTGTAAACCGGGCGACCCGATGGTGCGCGCCGACCGCTGCCAGATTTGGTAAGCGCACGGCTTTGAGTTTGAAGTTCAAAGCAACGCTGTTCACTAAAACAACAGGGCTGCTTGAAGGGCGGCCCTGTTGTTTTATACGATATTTGGTACGCTTCCACGCACTACGCGCCTTCGCACGGCGGCGATTTAACCAACGTCGGTAGCTTCTACTCCTCCGAAGCCTCTTCCGCCCTGCATTTGGGTGCAGGGGCGGGGTAGAGAATCACGTCTCCGACCTACCATTGCGCGACTCCCGAACAATATCAATTAACGCGTCTAACCTTCGATCCGTGTGAGCCTGCGCCTCCGCAAGTCGCGCCAGTGCCTCTTCTGTCCTCACCTGCGCCGCTTCCAATCTAGCGTGAGCCTCTTCCGCCCTGATTTGGGCGTCGGCAAGGGCAACGATTTTAACTTCAGTATTGGCTTGAGCCTCGCCCAGAGAATTTATCCAGCCTGGCTGTGTATTCAGACGGCTGTCTATACTTTCGACAATGCGGGTGAGTGTCACAAACGCATTTTCAAGTCGCACCAATCTTTCTTCTGTACTCATCGTTATCACCTCTACTGTTCTTCTGTGGACGACTCTTCGGCCTTGCGTTCGGGGCGCATGTGCGGGAAGAGAATCACGTCGCGGATAGAGCGCTTGTTAGTGAGCAGCATGACGAGGCGGTCAATGCCGATGCCGATGCCAGCGGCGGGCGGCATTCCGTAAGAGAGCGCGCGAATGTAATCCTCATCGAGCACCATTGCCTCTTCGTCGCCGCGCTCACGCGCCTTGGCCTGTTCGAGAAAGCGCTCGTACTGCTCAACAGGGTCATTCAACTCCGAAAAGCCGTTTGCACATTCCATGCCTGCGATGAAAAGCTCGAAGCGTTCGGCGATAGCAGGGTCGGCAGGTGATGCTTTCGATAGCGGCGAAACCATCTTGGGAAAGTCGGTGATAAATGTTGGTTGAACTAGACAGGGTTCAATCAAAGTCTCGAAAATCTCTGCGACCATTCTTTGCATCTTTATTTCTTCAGAGTCATCAGTTGCATCCACTTTTTCACTGTAAATCCGCGTTAATTGTTCTGCTAATTGCTCGTGATTAGTTTCCTCTTTCATATTGCTGCTCTTGATGATTGTATAGCCCGGAACTGGTGGTCGTTTTTGAAAGAAGTAAGGTACAGCGTGCATGGCATTACACATACCAGCTAGGTAACGAAGCTGCTTAGGATCGTTCAGCCAACTGCTTTCGAACTCGCCTCTTGTCATTGCTCTTGGAGTATGAGGTCTACTCCACCAGTTTGGAACAGTCATTATCGCTGTATCCCAGTGCTTAGAAATAGCGTCCTTCATTGACATTTTATCGAAGCTAGTAAAGTCAATCTCGCTGTGGCCGAATTTTACTTTGGCCTCACCTGTTACCTCTTGGACAGTCCTTCGTAGCATCTTCTCGCAGAAGTCCATCATCCCGTTCACGTCCATGTAGGCGCAGTAAAACTCTAGCATCGTGAATTCGGGATTGTGCGTGCGGTCTATGCCTTCGTTGCGAAAGTTGCGGTTGAGTTCGTAGACGCGCTCGAAGCCGCCGACGAGGAGGCGCTTGAGGTAGAGTTCGGGGGCGATGCGTGCGTAGAGGTCTATGTCAAGGGCGTTGTGATGCGTCTTGAAGGGGCGGGCGGCTGCGCCTGTGGCCTTTGGGGTGAGCATCGGTGTTTCGACTTCGATGTAGTTGTGGTCTTCCAGAAAGCGTCGCATCTCGCTGATGATTTTTGAGCGACGCTCGAAGACTTGCCGCGTTGTTAGTTCTTCCTTTTCACCTTCGGCTTCTTCATCAGTTTTGACCTTGAGACTGCTGGCAATGAGGTCTGCGTAGCGTTGGCGCTGGCGAATTTCAGGGTCGCTGATGCCGTGCATCTTGTCTGGCATCGGCAAGAGCGCTTTGGAGAGAAACTGTAGCTCGCGTACGTGTACGGAAAGCTCGCCCGTTTTGGTGATGAAGAGGAAGCCAGCGACGCCTATGAAGTCGCCGTGGTCGAGCAGGTTGAATAGCTCCCAGCCTTCTTCAATGGGAGAGTTATCGTCGTTGTGAATGCCTTTTACGTCTGCCTTGCGAACGTAAATTTGCAAGCGCGAAACACCGTCGGAGAGATGCACGAAGGCGGCCTTGCCCATCACGCGCGGCGGCGTGGCAATGCGCCCGCTGATGCGTACTTCTGTTTTGTTCAAGACATTGTTGGCCGCTTCGAGTTGTTCGGGCGTTGGCTTCTCGCCTTCTGCGAATTGCGGGACGTGTTTTTGGAATTGTGCGTGATTGACAATCGCCGTGATGGTGTCCTCATTGCCAGTCGCGTGGCTGCGCTCAAACTTGTTCGGGTAGACGTTGCCGACCAGCCTTGCAATCTTGTCCAGATTGTCGCGTCGCGCGCGTGTCTGGTCGTTATCTTCGATGAAAGGGATGCTCATGAAAGCAATCGTAAATGGTAAATCGTAAATCGTAAATGGACGAATGCCGTTTTAGCGTTTACCATTGCTCTTTCAGCCTCTACGATTAGTGCGAAGATGAGCGGACAAATTCTTTCCAGAGAGGAACTCCGCGCGGAGCGTGCGCGGCTGCGTGCGGCGGGCAAGCGGCTGGTTTTTACGAACGGCTGCTTTGATATTCTGCACGTGGGCCATGTGCGTTATCTAGCGGCGGCGCGCTCTCTCGGCGATGCGCTGCTGGTGGCGATTAACAGCGACGCTTCTGTGCGCAAGCTCAAGGGCGCGGGGCGTCCGGTGATGAACGAAAGTGAGCGTGCGGAGATGCTGGCGGCGCTTCATGCGGTAGATTACGTCGCGGTCTTTGAGGAGCTTAGCCCGCGCGCTCTGATTGCAGAAGTCTTGCCGGATGTGCTCGTCAAGGGCGGCGATTATCGTCTGGACGAAATTCACGGGCGCGAGGAAGTCGAAGCGGCGGGCGGGCGCGTGCTCGCGCTCCCCTTCGTCGAGGGCGCTTCGACGAGTTCAATCATCGAACGTATAAAAAAAGTAATGAGTAATGAGTAATGAGTGATGAGTAATGAGTAAAAGAAAGAGTTTTTAACTCATCACTCATTACTTATTACTCATCACTTCTTTTCTTGAGAGTTATGAGCAGGACTGTTGAATCAGTGCCGGTGTTGCAGGGTGTGCTGCGGCGTGTGATGGCGGGGGAGGAGTATGCGCGGCTGCTGGCAGAGATAGGGCGTGGGGCACGTGTGGTTTCTGTAAGCGGGCTGGTGGCCGGGCCTGCGCGTGCGCTCGTTCTGGCGGCGTTGCAGCGTGAGACGGGAAAGACTTTCGCCGTCGTGACGCAGGCGAACCGCGATTTGGAAGTGTGGGAGCGCGACGTGCGTTTCTGGTATTGCGCGTTGCGCGGGCGGAGCGAGTGCGCGCAAGAAGTGCTGTTGCTGCCGGCGTCTGAGAGTGACCCGTATGCCGGAGCGTCGCCGCACGCCGAGACGCTTGAAAGGCGCGCGTTGACGCTATGGCGGCTTGTGCAGGGGCAGAGTGATTTCGTGTTGTTGACGGCGCGGGCGCTGGCGCGGCGCACCGTTCGGCCAGAGCAGGTAGCGCGGGCGGGCGCAATCTTAAAGCGCGATGAAGATTATGCGCCGGAAGAGTTGGTGGCAAAGTTGGTCGCGTCTGGCTACGTGCGTGAAGACCCGGTTGGAGCGGTCGGCGAGTTTTCGATGCGCGGCGGAATCCTGGATGTCTGGTCGCCGGGGCAGGACGCTCCTGTGCGCGTGGAGTTCTTCGGCGATACGGTTGATTCCATACGCGAGTTTGATGCTGAGACACAGCTTTCGACGGGCCAGTTGAAGGAAGTGGAAATCGCGCCGATGCGTGAGTTGTCCGTGACGGCGGAGGACTTTCGTTTGTGGGCGGAACTGGCGCGCGAGCGTTGGAGTGATGAGAGATACGCGCGTGCGTTGCGTGACCGCACGGTTTATGCGGATGAAGGTGAGACGTTTCCGGGCTGGGAATGGTTGATGTCGCTGGTGCATGAGCGGAAGGCGAGCGCGTTTGAGTATTTGAAAGATGCTGTGCTGGTCTTGGATGAGCCGGGCGGCGTGGAGAGTTATCTGGCGAGCGTTTATGAAACGCTCAACGCGCGTTATGCGGAGACGGAGAGCGCAGACGAACTGGGCGTGCAGCCCCAAGAGCTTTACCTGACGGCGGAAGAGTTGCGCTCGCGCCTTGAACAATCGCAGCGTTTGGAATTGCGCGCTCTGGGTCGTGCGGCGGCAGTCGTGGATCAGACAATCGCGCTCGATGCTGAGCAACCGCAAACGACCATCGGGCGCGGGCGTGCTGGTTCAGCCGCGCCGCTCTTTCTTTTTCCGGCGGTCGAAGCTGCGCCGGAAATCGAGTGGGTCGCGCAAAGCGCGCGGCGCTATCACGGGCGCATCAGCGAACTGGCGAGCGATGTGCGGCGCGCAAGCGTCGAGAGAAATGCTGCGATTGTTTTTGTGATGCCAAGCCTCGGCGTGGCCGAGCGCGTGGCGGAAATGCTGGGCGATTATAACGTAGAGGCGCGCGTGGCGCTGGGGAGCGAAAGCACTGGCGTGTTATCGGCGACGGCGGCAGCGGGAATCGTCGTCACCGTCGGGCGTGTTTCGGGCGGGTTTGAGTTGCCGTCGTCAGCCCTTGTCGTACACGTTGAGGGCGATTTGTTTGACGAGGCGGGCGACGCTGCGCTTGAGCGACGCGCGCCGCACGCGGAAGCCAAAGGGCAAAAGGAAAAAAGCAAAAAGCGGAAATCCAAGACGGCAGCGTTCCTTTCGGATTTTAGGGATTTAAAAGTCGGCGATTACGTCGTCCACGTAGATCACGGCATCGCGCGCTTCGGCGGATTGCAGTCGCTCGAACTTGGCAGCGGGCGCGGCGGCGAGTTTATGTTGCTCTATTACGCAGACGACGCGAAGCTGTTCGTCCCCGTCGAACGCCTTGATCTGGTTCAAAGATATTCGAGCGCGGAAGGGCATCAGCCGACGCTCGACCGCCTTGGCGGACTCGGCTGGCAGAAGACGAAGGCGAAGGCCAAGCGCGCGATGCGCGACATGGCGGACGAACTCCTGCGTCTCTATGCCGAGCGCAAACTCGTCGGCGGTTACAGCTACACGCCGGACACGCCCTGGCAGCGCGAGTTTGAAGAAGGCTTCGAGTATGTACTGACCCCGGATCAAGAGACGGCGATTGAAGATGTCAAACACGACATGCAAGAGGCCGTGCCGATGGACAGGCTGTTGTGCGGTGATGTCGGATACGGCAAGACGGAAGTGGCGATGCGCGCGGCGTTCAAGGCCGTGATGGAGTCTAAGCAGGTGGCCGTGCTGACGCCGACCACAGTGCTCGCCTACCAGCACTTTGATACTTTCCGCCAGCGCTTCGCGCCGTTCCCCGTCAAGATAGAATTGCTCTCGCGCTTTCGTTCGACGAAAGAGCAGAAGGACGTGGCGAAGCGCGTCGAGTCGGGCGAGATTGACATAGTCATCGGCACACACCGGCTGCTCTCCAAGGATGTCGCGTTTCGTGACCTTGGGCTTGTGGTCGTGGATGAGGAACAACGTTTCGGCGTCGCGCACAAGGAGCGTTTGAAGCAGTTGAAGAAGAAGGTGGACGTGTTGACGCTCTCCGCCACGCCGATTCCGCGCACGCTCAACATGTCTCTGATGGGAATGCGCGACATGTCCGTCATAGAGACGCCACCGCGCGACCGCCTGGCGATTCAAACGCAGGTCGTGCCGTTTTCGGAATCGGTCGTCAAATCGGCTATCGAACTGGAATTGGGACGCGGCGGGCAGGTCTTTTTTATACACAATCGCGTCGAATCCATAGAGACTATCGCGGCGCTGATTCAGCGGCTTGTGCTGCAGGCGCGGCTCGGCGTCGCGCACGGGCAGATGAACGAGAAAGAGATGGAGGCGGTGATGCTGGATTTCGTCGCCTACAAGTATGACGTGCTGGTGGCGACGACGATTATCGAAAACGGCATAGACATCCCGCGCGCAAACACAATCATCATAAACCGTGCTGACGCCTACGGTCTTTCGCAGCTTTACCAATTGCGCGGGCGGGTCGGTCGCTCAAATCGCCGCGCATACGCCTATTTGCTGATTCCAAACGAACAGGGACTCTCGCCGATTGCGCGCCGCCGTCTGGCCGCGATACGCGAGTTTTCAGACCTCGGCGCGGGCTTTCGTATCGCGGCTCTGGATTTGGAACTGCGCGGCGCAGGCAATTTCCTCGGCGGCGAGCAATCGGGCCACATGGATGCGCTCGGTTTTGATCTTTACACGCAAATGCTGGAACGAACCGTCGCAGAACTGCGCGGCGAGACAATCGAAGACGAGACGAGCGTTTCGATTAACCTCGGCGTTGACGTGGCAATTTCCGAAGACTACATCTCGGACATGGGCCAAAGGTTACGAACTTATAAACGCGTCTCGTCAGCACGCGATGAAGAGACGCTGCGGGCCATACGCGCGGAGACGCAGGATCGTTACGGGCGCGTGCCCCCTGCGGTCGAGCGATTGTTTGAGTATGCGCGACTCCGACGGCTGGCCGAAGAGATAGGTGTCGTTTCCATTGATAAAACGCCCGGCGGGCTAGCCATCAAACTCGGCGAGAAGGCACGCGTCGCACCGGAAAAATTGATGGCGCTGGTGGGAAAACGAGGGGGCACGACGTTTACGCCGAGCGGCGTCCTGCGCCTTGAATTGAGCGAAGAAGAACAGGAATTCGTGCTCGAAACAGCGCGCCGCGTGTTGCTGGATATTCGGGTAGCAGATTAGAATGAGCAGTTTTCAGTTTTGAGTCTTCAGTTTTCAGCAAGAACAAGTTGCTTTTTCTGTAAACCGAAAACCGAAAACTGTTTTCTTAAAGGAGTAAAATTGTGAAAGCAAAATTTTATACGCTTATTGGGACGATGCTGTTGGTGGCGGGCCTATTGGCGCTCAGTCCGGCACAGGCTGCGGCGCAGGACAGCGAATTGCAGGTTGTCGATCAGGTCATTGCGCAGGTGAATAATGATGTGGTGACGCTCTCGATGGTGCGGCGCGAGACGAGGGAAGCCGTACAGGCTTTCATACAGCAGGGCATGACCGAGCAGAAGGCTACGGAGGAAGTGATGCGCCGCCAGCCGGAGATTATCGCCAGCCTCATCAACGAGCATTTGCTGGTGCAGAAGGGCAAGGAACTCGGTCTCACCGAAGAAGTCGAGGCCGAAGTCAACAAGGAGATGCTCAGGGTCGCCAAGCAGCAGGGCATTGATAGCATCGCTGTGTTGGAAGAAGAGTTGGCTAAAGCCGGGATGAATGCCGCGCAGATTCGTCAGACACTGCGCGTGCAGTTTATGAAGCAGGCCGTGCTCAGTCGTGAGGTGGACGCGAAGATTTATTACGGCATTAGCGCCGACGAGATTAAGAAATACTGCGCCGCCAACCCGGACAAGTGCCGCAAGCCGGAGGCCATCACGATTTCAGAAATCTTTCTCGCCTTTGCCGGGAAGAATGAGGCGGACGTGAAAGCACGCGCGCAGGCTTTGCTCGCGCAGATTCGCGGCGGCGCTGATTTCGGCACGGTGGCCGCCGCCAACTCGGAACGGCAGGTCAAAGGCGAACTCGTCGCTAAGCAGAACAAGGGCAAGGTCGGCACATTTCAAACCACAGACTTGCTGCCGGACATCGCCGCCGCCATCAGGAACGTCCCCGTAGGCGGCACAAGCGAGCTAGTCCGCGTTGACGACGGCTACCAGATTTTCCGCGTCGACGAGCGGACGGCTGCCGGCGACCCTGCGGCCTTCGACGAAGAGAGAGTGCGCGAAGCCATCACCATTCAGCGCAGAGACAAAGAGCGCGAAACGTACATGAAAAATCTACGCCGCGACTCCTACATCAAGCTCAGCAAAGATTATCAGGAGACGGTCGGGCCGCTCTTGAGCATCAGCGCTGCGACCTCCTCCATCACCCCCGCCCAGCCTGCCAAAAACGAAGGTTCAGAGCGGGGCAACGGCAAAAAGAAACAGTAATTTCCAAACGATGAAGTCGGAACGCGGAACGATGAACTGTTAAGAGCTTATCTTTTATTCATCGTTCATCGTTCCGCGTTCATCATTTTTCGTAAATGCGACTTGATCTCTTTCTCAAGGCCAGCCGGTTGTGTTTGCGGCGCACAATCGCGCAGCAGTTATGTGAGGCGGGACAGGTGCATGTGAATGATGTGCGGGCCAAGGCGTCGCGCACGGTGCAGGTCGGCGATGAGATTGCTGTGCGCCGCCGGAATCGTCTGTTGATTGTCCGCGTACTGGCAGTTCCCGCCACACGCCAGACCTCTCGCAGCGACGCCTCCGGCCTCTACGAAATCCTCAGCGATAAAGAGATACCCGCAGAAAGCCTTCCTTAAATCACGAAAAACCATCAATGTGAATGTGCAGTAAAAAGGCTGCACAGGCCGTCAGTAGACTTCAAAAGGTCTTCGCAACCCGTTCGCTTTTAGAGCGCCTTCGTGCGCCTTTGGCATGCCAAAGCGTTTCAGAAACGGACTGTCGGCGACGGCCTGCGAAGATTTTTTGGGCGATTATTTTCGTTCGGTTTGCTGGCATGCGGGTTGCTCCTGACTGGCGTGGCAAACCTTTCTGGTTTGGGCTACGGAACAGTTTTACAGGGAGCCTTTCGGGAGTTTTATGAATATCTTAAGCAATTTCTTTACCGATGATTTGGCGATTGACCTCGGCACGATCAACACGCTCATCTATGCGCCGGGCCGGGGCATTGTTTTGAATGAGCCTTCGGCGGTCGCCATTCACAAGTACACAGGTGAAGTTCTGGCGGTCGGCGCTGAAGCCTACAAGATGTTGGGACGCGAGCCGCGCGACACGGAAGTTTATCGCCCTCTGCGCGCCGGTACGATTGACAACTTTGAAGTCGCGGAAAAGATGCTGGCGGCCTTTGTGGCTCGCGTGCATGGCGGACATGCCAAGCGCAGCCATCTGGTCATCGGCGTGCCCGGCTCAAGCACGACGCTCGAACAACGCTCAGTGCGCGACGCGGCGCGCGATGCGAAGGCGACCCGCGTTGACCTGATAGATGAAGGACTCGCTGCCGGATTGGGCGCAGGTCTGGCTTTTGACGATGAGCGCGCACATCTTGTCGTTGATGTCGGCGGCGGCACAACCAACGTGGCGATTATAGCTTCAGGCGCGGTCATTAAATCCGTGAGCCTGCCCGCCGCAGGCACAGCGATGGACGCCGCCATCCACGATTACATGCGCGGCAAGTACGCCATCGAAATCGGCGAGCGCACCGCCGAAGAAGTCAAGACGGAACTCGGCACGGCGCGTCTTCCGGTGGAAGACGCAAGCGTGAATGATACGGCAGAGCGGCGTATGGAAGTGGTCGGGAAAGATTTAGTTTCAGGCTCGGCCAAAGCCGTCGAGATTACTTCCGCAGAGGTGGGAGAGGCGCTGGAGCCTGTGCTCGCGGAAATCATCGCGGGCGTGCGGCGCGCCATCGAAGAATCGCAGCCGGATGTAACAGCAGACATCTATCATACCGGGATTATCCTGACGGGCGGCGGCGCGTTGCTCGACGGCATGAGCGAGCGCTTGCAGCAGGAGACGCAACTGCACACGGTCGTCGCGGATGACCCGCTGGCGGCGGTCGCGCTCGGCGCTGGCCGCCTTCTGGACGAACCCGAAAAACTACAACGCGCTTCGATCCGCGAAGACATTCCGGCCTGGCAAATGTCTGAAGAACTGATTGTCAATTGGTAAGCAACTCACCCCAACGCACCCACCAATAGTGGGAAGCCCAGGAGGCTGTATGGGAGCGTAGCTTTCATGCAGCCTTTCCTTTTAGATGTACGTGGCAGCTTCGTGCCGGAGTGATGACGACGCGAGGCTAGGATTAAAGATGTTCAGCGGGACTGACAGCAATACCTCAAAGCGGGTGCTTATGCTGTAGTTTCTGCTTCAACACCAACACAGAACCAGAAGGAGTGAATTTGATGCCCAGAAGTAAGAAGAGGTCTTCTTTGTTGTGCTTATTCGCGGCAATGACGATGCTGCTTTGCGGAGCGCAACCGAGGGCCGTCATGGCCCAGGCAACCACCACCACTACAAACATCACCTTACCTTTGAACATGACAGTCATCGCTTGCGAAGGGCAACAGGTGACTCTAAACGGCAACATACACATCACCACACATGTCACGACTAATGCCAGCGGCGGCGTGCTTATCAAAGAGCACAGCAACTATCAAAACGTGAGTGGCGTGGGCCAGCCCACGCCCTTCCTTTATCGCGGCGTGAGCAGCAACAACACGACCTACAACAACAGTCTGCCGCAAAGTGAATTTACGGTTGTTGACCAAGTCTTGCTGCTGAGCCAGGGGCTATCGGACAATCTGCAAGTCCACGTCACGATGCACTTCACCATCAATGCTAACGGCCAGACTACTGCTGTCATCGAGGAAGTCAGAGTCGAGTGTAACGGTTGATTCCGAACTCTGTGCGAGGGATTGGCTTCAGCCATCCTTCATGCAGAATGCGTAGCCGAAAGCTCCCAACCCGCCGGGGCTTTCATCTCGTCGCGTTTAGAGAAGCCATCGAACAATCAGCCCCTCATAGCGACCGCGCTCTCAGATTGTTTTAAGCGAAGACTGTGAGTTGTTATCTTGAAGGATAACTCTGACCGCCGTTCGTCGCATGCCTGTATCAAGTCAGCTTGAATAACCGATACTTTCAATCTGACTGCCAGTGACCTCTCCGTCGCCTTCCGAGCGACCAAGCCTTATCGGCTAAAACTCACTAAATCAAGCAAATAGCTGAGCGCGACGCTCATGGCACGGGCCTTGTAATAGTGCTCGGCGGTATTTGGTCTAAGACCGCGTAGTTATTGACGACGCCCTGAAAATAGAAGAACACATGAGAAACAAGTCAACTTTCATTGTGACCTCACTGCTCTCCCTTTCGCTGCTGGTCTCTACCATCACAGGCACGTTCAGCAATAGCTATGCTGCTCCTTCTCCTGCGCCAGCGGGCGGCGCCTCTCTCCCGAAAGCGAAACTGTCTTCTGACCTGCGCGAACGTGTGCGCAGCGCTCGACCTAACGAACGCGTCACCGTCATCGTCCAACCCAAGGGCACGAAGACCGCCATGCAGGATGCAGAGATACGCAATCGCGGCGGGCACGTCAAACAGCAGTTGAACAACTTGAATCTGCGAGTCGTGGAGTTACCGGCCAACGCCGTCGAAGCCTTCGCCGCGCGTGATGATGTGGAATATGTTTCGCCGGATCGGCAGATTGAAGCGAGCGGCCATCTGGTCAAAACAATCGGCGCGGACAACCTGATGCCGACCAGCGGCAGAGGCTCGCTCGATGGGACGGGCATCGGCATCGCGGTCTTTGATTCCGGCGTCGACACTACGCACATCTCGTTTGGCTCCAGCAAGAGCAATCGTGTTGCCAAGAGCGTTGACTTCACAGGGCAGGGCATCACCAACGATCCTTACGGCCACGGCACGCACGTCGTCTCTACCATGTCTGGCAGCAGCAGCGTCGTGACGGTCGTCAACGGAGCGACGAATACATATCAAGGCCCGGCCTGGAGCGCTAAGGTCGTCAACCTGCGCGTTCTCGATTCAAAGGGCAGAGGGACTCTCACGGGTCTGCTCAGTGCGGTTGACTGGGTAATGGCTAATCGCACCGTCTATAACATACGCGTCGCCAATATGAGCCTCGGCATGGCAGCGATTGATTCTTACAGAAACGACCCGGCGTGTAAGGCTGTGCGACGCATGGTTGACGCTGGCATTGTCGTCGTCGTCGCCGCTGGCAACAACGGCAAAGACGCCGCCGGTCAGAAGCTTTATGGCGGCATACACTCGCCCGGCATAGAGCCTTCGGCCATCACCGTCGGCGCTGTCAATACGTATGGTACGGACGTGCGCACGGATGATACGGTGGCGACCTATAGCTCGCGTGGGCCAACGCGGAGCTACCAGACGGATGCCTCTGGAATCAGGCAGTACGATCATCTGGTCAAACCCGAACTGGTTGCTCCCGGCAACAAGGTGGTCGCCGCGCAGGGAGCGAATAATTATCTTTATTCGCAATATCCGCAGTTAAACTCTTACACGTCCGCCAATGCCAAAGTGATGTACATGAGCGGCACTTCCGTCGCCGCTCCGGTCGTTGCGGGCGCAGTCGCTCAAATATTGCAAGCCAATCCGAGCCTGACTCCGAACATGGTCAAGTTGTGCCTGATGTATACGGCTCAGCAACTCTCCGGCTTCAATATGTTTGAGCAGGGTGCGGGCGAACTCAATGTTCGCGGCGCAACCGATCTTGCCAAGGCCATGCGAACGGATTTGACCGCGGCGACACCGCTCGGCACATCTCTGCTCAAGACCGCCACGCCGCCCTCCCCGCAGACGCTCATCCTCGGCACTACGTATAAGTGGTCGCAGGGACTCATCCTCGATCACACTTACGCCAGCGGCACGGAGCTGATTACCAGGTATCAAAAAATCTACGGCTCAGGCGTGTTGCTCGGCGACGGTACTCTGCTCGGCGATGGAGTGTTGTTCGGCGACACGACGATGATGACGAGCGGCGTGTTGTTTGGCGACAGCATCCCCATCGGCATCGGCACAACGATGGCAGAGGGCACGTATTTCTGCGGCACGGGCGTGTTGCTTGGCGATAGCCTTCTCTACGGCGACGGCGTGCTGTTCGGCGACGGCATACTGACGAGCGACGGCGTGTTGCTCGGCGATGGCGGCATTGCCGGAGATTACACAGCGCAATCGCTGGATGCGATGGTGAACGGAGATAAAACGGCCTGCATGAAGTAGACTGCGGCACCCGCTGGCGCACGACAGCCCGTTTGTGTGCATCCGTTTAGAAGCGAAAACAGCCCGCCGGTTCAACTCGAATCGGCGGGCTGTTTTCGCTTCTAAACGATAATTGATTTAGTCGCGCACAACAGCACACCGCTCTTATCAGAGCTTTGGCGTAATGACAGTTTCTTCCGACGGCGTGTGTCGAATGTCCTCGGTCGTTTCGGCGATGAGCAGTTGCGGCTGGGCTTCGTTCTCTTCAATCACGGATTCGCCGCCGTCTACGTCGAGTGCTTCGCGCACGGCGAGGCGCTCATGCGGCGGCAATTTGAGATAAGCTTGCACGAGCCGTCGCGCTTCTTCATTCTCCAGGGGTTGCGGTGCGGGCGCGAGCAGTATCAGCCCGGCGACGTAGAGCGCGAGCGTGAAAAAAGAGATGTAGCCGGTGGCGGGCGCAAACGCAGGCGAATCGAGCGTTCCCAACGTCACGCCTTCCAAGAGCAAGTTGGCGAAACGCTTGAGCCAGCCGCCCTCCGGCGCGTAGAGCGCCGCCAGAAACATGTGCTTCAAAACGAAGGCCGTCCCGAACAGTACGCCGAGGCTGCGCAGGAGGCGGCGCGCGTCAAACGAAGAGAACTGGTTGTTCCAAAGCGTCCAGAGGAAAAAGAAGGAGAAGAACCAAAAGAGCAGCCCGCTTTCGGGCAGCACGGAGTTAAACGCCTGCGCCGAGCCGAAAAAGAGAGCGAGCAGGGTAAGCGCGTGCGAAACGTTCGTCACGGGCGGCTGGTCGCTTGAGAGCCACTGCTTCAACTCTACCATGTGGCCGCGCACAAAGAGCACCATCAGCAGCACGGAGAGCAAGAGCGTAATCAGGGGCGGCGGCACAAAGACGAAGGCGCGGCTTTCGGCGTCAATCCGCAAGCCTCCCATCAGCGCCACCGTCAAAAAAATCATCGGCAGTAGCACAAAGCGCACGAGCGCGCGGTTTTTTGAGCGATGGTCTCCTGTCATTTGCATTCGCTGCCAAACGGCCACAAGTCGCCCCACGAGACATTCAAGCCTTCATCGATTTCCGCCTTTAATTCAGCGGGCGTGTGGAGTTGGATGTCCACGCCTTCGTCGTTGACGACATAATTGCTGCCTGCGGGCACAAGCGCGATGGCGCGATTGACGGCTTCCAGCGCTTGTTTATAAAGCGTGTTGTCGCCGCGCAGCCAATTGCAGCCATCGCGGTAGAATGAATAAGCGATGTAGAACTGCGTGCGGAAATCTCGGCGCTCCGGGTCTGCGCGCTCGAATTCGTCACGCGCCGCCGCGTAGTTTTTGTTCTTAAACATCTCAAGCGCTGCGTCAAACTTCGGTTGATCTATTTGGTAAGTTCCGATCTCGACGGAAGTTTTCGTCGCCACTTCCTTTAGATTGCGCGGCTCGGTGGCGTAAATCCAGATGATGAACGCCGCGTAGAGCAGCGTCCAACAGATGCCGACGGATTGGATGAGCCTGTGTTGCATTGCTATAATCCGATGCCTGTAGAGAAGCTAGTGGATGCCCTTCGCGCATGTCAATAGAGGAAGAGAAGGCGCGCGACACATTTGGAGGTCAGTCTCCGGGCCGCGATAATTATGGACGAGCAATTGCTGGAACAGATTAACCGCTACCGCATGACCGCGCAGACGATGGGCGATGCGGCGCGCGACGCCATGAGCCGTGGCGACATAGGTCTGGCACGCACCGCCGCGAGACAGGCCGCACAGCACGCGCGCATCGTCGTCCAACTCGAAACCGGAGAGAAGCAGACGGGGCCGAGAGAGAGCGAGACGGGCGAAGGATATTCAAGTGAGAAGCTCTCAGTCTGAGTGCTGTAAGATAACGACTGTCGAGCAAGCAAGATGAGCCAGAGTATGGAACAGTTAATCAAGCCGTTTAAGATACGCGACGTTGAAATCAATCCGCCGCTTGTTCTCTCGCCGATGGCGGGCGTGACGGATATTTCGTTTCGCCGTCTGCTCAAGCGGCGCGGCGGCATCGGCCTGACAGTCTCAGAGTTTATCTCTGTCGAGGGCCTCACAAGGAACAATCCGAAGTCGAAGCGGCAGATGCGTTTCTTTGAAGAGGAGCGCCCGTTTGCGGTGCAGATTTTCGGCGGGCAGGCCGAGCGTATGCGTATGGCCGCAGAGATGGCCGAAGAGGTCGGCGCTGATATTCTGGACATCAACTGTGGCTGTCCCGCGCCGAAGGTCGTCAAGCACGGCGGCGGCAGTGGTCTCTTGCGCGACTTTCAGCGCCTCGAAAATATTCTGAAAGAGATTAAGCGGGCGATTAAAATTCCGTTGACGATTAAGATTCGCGCGGGCTATTACGACCACACAATCAACGCCGTCGAGACAGCGCGGCTGGCCGAAGCCTGCGGCGTCGAGCACATAGCGCTGCATGGTCGCACCAAAGAGCAGGGCTACAAGGGAAGGGCCAACTGGGATTTGGTGCGGCAGATCAAAGAGGCTGTCAGTATTCCGGTTTCAGGCAGCGGCGACGTTGTGACGGTCGAAGACGCGCTCAATCGTTGGCGCGAGACACTTTGCGACGGCGTGCTGATTGGACGCGGCGCGATGGCGAACCCCTGGATTTTTCGCCAGATTGAAGAAGCAATCGCGGGCCGCGAAATTTACCAGCCGACGCTCGAAGACAAGCGAAGCGTGCTGCTCGAATACTTCGAGATGCTGCGCGAGGACATGCCGGAAGTGCCCGCCATCGGAAAGATGAAACAGCTTGCAGGACAATTTACGCGCGGCATGCGGGGCGGGGCGACCTTCCGCACATCTATCTATCACTCACATTCGGTGACGGAAGTGCTTGACCGCATCGCAGAGTATTTTGAAGCGGTGGCGGCTGGACGAAACTATGGCGAAGACGATGCTCCCGAAACCGCGCCGACGCTGGATTCCTGCGAAGCCGCAACTGTCGCCGCATCCTGATGTAAAGTCAGTACGAGTCAAGCCAAAGACGTAGGCTTTCCACTAAACAACATGAACCGACACGAAGCTTCGTGTCGGTTCATGCGTTTGACAGCAATATGCCGTAGGATACAACTAAATCAAGACTCATCGAGACGGCGGGCCAGCCCACCTCGAAATACTTCCACCCAATTGAGAATTGTGCTGGCGGGCGCAGTGGTCGCATCGCCCGTGACGAATGCTGTCAACGAGTACGGGCCATCCGCGTCGCTTGACAGCGCGGTTTGCGAGCCAATGAGAGCGCCAGTAAAGTTTGCTGTCTGATTAGCTCCAAGGTCGTTGAACGTTTGGCCCGACGGGGTGAAAGTGTAATTGGCTTTGGAGAGCGTCAAAATGTAATTGCCGCCCGCGCCGAGATTACCGAAAGAGTAGTTGCCCTGCGCGTCCGTCACCGCCAGACGACCGGAGAGGCGCACGTAGACGCCGGAGAGCGGCGTGCCGTTAGTGTTCTTCACAGTGCCGCTGATTTTGTGAATGTTCAGCCGCCCGCCGATGTAGCTAAACTGGTTGGCGCTGAGATTGTTGAAAGTCAACGAGGGCAGCGTGAAAGAGTAATGCTTCAGAGAGGGCGTCAGCGTGTAGTTGCCGAGCGCCGGAAGCTGGAAGGAGTAGAAGCCGTTTGCGTCCGTGATGGTCGTGCCGGTTTGCGAGCCGGAGAGTGTGATGGTAACGCCCGCCATGTTTGTCGTATTGACGAGATTACGGACGCGCCCGCTGATGGTGAACTTGGGGACTATCGCCGTAAAGTCCGCCGTCTGATTGCTGAGTAAATTGACAAAGCTTCGCGCCGGCAATTGGAAGGTGTAGTTCTTCAACGTGGGCGTCACGGTGTAGTTGCCTGTCGCGGAGGCTAAGAATGAGTAAGCCCCGTTCGCATTGGTCGTCGTGACGGCGCTTTGCGTGCCTGAGAGCGTGACGGTGACACCGCTCAATCCGGTTGCCCCGTTGAGAATGCGCCCACTGATAACGTACTTGTGCAGCGCGGCTGTAAAGTTAGCCGTCTGGTCGGATGAGAGGTCGTTGATGACCTTGCCTGACGGCGTGAAATCGTAATTGGTTTTGGAGAGCGCGAGCGTGTAATTCTGCCCCGCTGCCAGAGCGCTGAAGGAGTAATGACCGAGCGCATCCGTCGTTGTGATGCGGCCCGCCAGCGTCACGCTCACGCCCGATAGCGGCGTGCCGTCCGTCTTCAAAACATCCCCGCTAATCGTAAAGGTGGCAATCTTACCGCCGAAGTTGGCCGTCTGATTGGCGACGAGATTATTGAAGGAGAGCGACGGCAGCGTGAAGGAGTAATACTTCAGAGACGCCGTGAGCGTATAGTTGCCAAACGCCGGAAGGTTGAACGAGAAGTTACCGTTATTGTCCGTCGTGGTCGTCGCGTTCTGCGAGCCTGAGAGAGTGATGGTAACGCCCGCCATGTTAGTCGTATTGACGGTATTACGAACGCGCCCGCTGATGGTGTACTTGTTGAGGATGGCTGTAAAGTCCGCCGTCTGGTCGCCGCCGGGATTGATGAAATTCTGGCTCAGCTGATTGAAAGTGTAATGCGGCTTGGAAAGCGCGATGGTGTAGTTGCCGCTCGTCGGCAAGCCTGAGAAGTGGTAGCGACCATCGGAATCCGTCACCGTTGAGACGGCCTGCGAGCCGTTCAGCTTAACAGCCACACCCGGCGTCGGTTGTCCGTCCTCGCCTATGATACGACCATTGATGGCGAAGGTTGGAGCGGGCAGTTGGCCCAGATAGTTTGCCAAGGCGGTGCGCGTGTCGTCTACGCATTGCTGGTTGTCTTCACAGCGTAGCAGCAAATCAGACCAGTAGTAGTGGCCCGCGGGGTCTGGGCCATGTCCGAGCGCAAGGTTGTATTGCTGCTTAACGTACTGCACGGGGTCTTCGTCGAGCGTCGGGGTCGTGACGACCCTTGTGACCTGCGCCATCGAATTGAGATACGTGTAAATGGAATTGACGACGGTGAGCTTTCCGGTCTGCGTGGTGGCGTTGATGCGGTTTGCGGCCACTAAGCATTGCACCTGGTCTAGAATCACGTTGCCGACGGCGCGTATGTTAATCGCGGAGCTAGCGTTCTTGCTCCACTCGTATTTTGATTTCTCAATGAATAGGCCGCGCAGCACGTCGAAGTGATTACCATGGCCGGCGGCGTTGCTGACGTTCTCGCGCAAGCCCGTGACGTAAACGAGGTCAATCGGCGCGGTCATAGGCGAGTAGAGATAAGGCAGGCTGGTGATGCCCATGTAACTGCCTTCATCCAGAAACACGTTGCGGATGACGACCTCTCTGCGTGGCGAATCGTTCGTCACGGCCTCTGCGTTACCAATGTTAATCCATGAAATCGGCATCCCGTTTGTGGTCTTGCTATAGAGCGCACGCAGGCCGAAATCAACGAAGGCGGTGGTCGTCACGGTGATGCCCTTCCAGCGCAGGTTCTGGACGACGGGCAAGTAAGTTCCGCTGCTTCCGGCGCAGCCTAAGAATTTAGTCTGGTCTATCTTGAGATGGCTCAGCGTCGCCATGATGACAGCGCCCGTCCAACTGCCCAGACCGTAGAACTCGCAGTGCTTGATATTCGCGTCTTCAATCTTTTCCAACAGGAGCGAGTATTTCGCGTCGGTCGGGACACCCGCCGTGCCGAGGAACGTCAGGTGATTGAAGAGTAAAGTCTGTAGCCCGGTGATGTGGATGGCTGCTTGATTCGGGCCAGTCTTCGGTGTGAACTCGGAGACGAGGCCCAACCCCTTTATCAACTCAGTCCCGCCGGGCGTGGTGATGTCCACAACGGTTGACGATTCAACACCAACAATCGTGATGCTGGAAGCCAGCCCCGCGAAATCTTTAGCGACGGGCGTGACGATGGCGTAAGTGCCTTTCGGCACGAAGAGCGTTCCGCCACCGGCCTGCGCTAAAGCGTCCAGGGCTTGCTGTAACGCAGGGCCGTCGTCGGCCACGTTGTCTCCGACGGCGCCGAAGTCTTTGAGATTAAGAGTAATGCTTGCTTGAGCGGTTTCTGAGATGCAGCCACACAGCACGACGAGAGAGAGGAAGAGAAATATTCTTGTACGCATAATGTTTGGGGTCAGCGGCGCTTTCACTCCGGCGTAAATTGGGCGTTGGAAAAAGAGCGAAGAGGAACAAGACAAGCGGGGAAGCCTGTTCGCATCGCTTAAATTTAAAGACAGCGTGTTGCTTGAAAAGCAGGTGGTGTTGCCGAAGCGCGTCGGGTAAAACTTCAATCCTTTGACACCTGCGCTGAGCAAATGTCTTTTAGCATGGATGACGGCGATTTACAAAGCCTTGGGAGAGATGGGGAGTGGTTCAATTTCAGATACGGCTTGGGTCAGTTGAGATTCACCACCGCAGACACAGAGAACGCGGAGACCACACAGAGTTTAATTCTCCGTGCTTTCTCCGTGTCCTCTGTGTCTGCGGTGGTAAATAGCTATGTGAGTATCTCTTATTCTTCAATCAAGACGGCTGGCGTGTGCTGATTGGCATGGGCCGTGGGCGATGCGTCGTCGAGCACGACTATTTCCAATCTGGCGACGGCGCTAAAGGGGATGCCTTCGAGCCAGACGCCGTAGCCTGAATTGATGGGCGCTGATTTGCCGCGCGCTAACTGATGAAAGCCGAAAATCGTTTCCTCTTCGACGCCCCTTAAGCGCTTGCCTGTGCGGTCAAACGCTCTGACGGCGAAGACGATTGTCTCCCAACGCCGTTTAGTTTGATTGACAAGCTTGCCGTTGAGCCGAGTGCTGCCGCCGACGGGGACGAGCCGCAAATCCTTCAGCACAAAATCGCCTTCATCGAACGCGACCGTGAGCGATTGATGCGGCCTGCCGTCGCGCGCCCTGTTTGGCTGCGTGCTGGTCTGCGTGGCCTGACGTTGAAGCTCGCGCGCCTGCCTCGGAGCGAGCGGTTCAATCATCAGGCTCACAATCATCAGGAAAAGAATGTATGCCGAGCGTTTCATAACAATTATGCGTCGCCGTGCGCCGTGCTGCGCGCTCTAGCGGCGTCTACCTCCCGAAGCATTGGCAGCGGACGCCTGCTTTTTCGACGCGCCGCCGGTATTGAGGTCAACGGGGGCCGGGTAGCCTTTGCCCTTGAGGGCCGCAATCTCTATGACGATCTCCTTTTTGCCCTTGACGGTGCGCGTCACCTGATTGCCGTTCGCATTTGTCTCCTTCTGGCCGCTCTTCGGATTCTTGTCTGTGCCTCGCGCGGTGTTGGAGTTTGTAGTATTTGAGTTTTCGTTCGCTCCCGGCTCATCAATCTTGCCGCTGGCATCACGTGACATTTCCCTGAGCGCATTCAAGGCGGACGTGCGCTCCGTCTCGCTCAATTGTTCGAGCGTCACTCCGTAAACGGCAAGCACGGCACGCAAGCGTTCTTCTGTGTTGGTGTCGCGGTCGTACACGTCGCGGTAGATGTGAAGCCGTCCGTCTTCGACGACGATTGTTTCATAGCGCAATTCGACCGGTACGGCGCGCGACAATTTGACCTCTTTAGTCTCCTTCGGATTCTTGGCGTACGCGGCTATCTGTTCGTCCGTTAATTCCGTGCCAGCCATTTGTGCCAGCGTGCGGGCGAAGTCCTGCACCTGCGGCGTGGTCATCCCGACGCAGCCGTGTGAAGCAAATCCGCCAAGCTTGGCCGGAGACTTGCCGCCGTGTATGAGAGAGGGCAAGCCTATCGGAATCTTGATTGGGCCGAGCGGGTTGAGCTTGCTTCCGGCTTCAATTTTCTGTCCCGGCTTTAGCTCCTTGTTGGAGGCTTCGACCCAAGGCTCGTCGGGCGGCGTCCATGTCGGATTGAAGATAATGGTGTTGGCCTTGCGCTGGCCCGTCGGCAAGGGAAACTCCGGATAGCCGATGCCGACTTTGTAAGACTTGACGAGCTTACCTCCTTCAAACACGTCCATCCGATACGCAGGAGCGTTGACGACGATGCGCGAGTCTGCCGGGACGGCATTGGGCTGACCTTTTGTCGCGTGTGCCGTGTTAGAGCCTGAAGCGTTATTTGCGTTGCTGGCAGGAGCATTGGCACTACCAGCGTTGCTGCTCTCTTCGCCCGCGCCGTTCCACTTCTCGTTTATCAGTGTCGTTAGTTGTCGCGCCTTGTCTTCGCCGATGGCGGCCTTGATCTGTTCGGCGGCGCGTGCGCGTGCGGCTGTAGTTGTGCCGCTGTAATCATCCGTGTCCGTCTCGCGGAGCTTGCCGGTTTCCTCGCGTGCCGTCCGGCGCAGTTTCTCAATTTGCTCGTCCGTCAATTGCAGTCTTGTTTTCAACTCAGACGCGAATGTCTCTTCATGAAAGAGGGCGTCGAGGAGCGGGAGCGTGACGGGCACGGCGTCCGTTTCGGTCGCACTTGTCTTGGTCATTTGTGGCGAGTTTGATGTTGTCGCCGTGTTGGTCGTCGTGGTGTTCGTCGTATTGTTAGCCGTATTGACCGGCCGGGTGACGCATCCCATCCCGCAGAGAGTGAGCGCCAGAGCCAAAGCTGCTCCGGGCACTCGCAAAATATTCATCATGCTGGCTGCTCCTAACGATTCTCAAAACTTGATGGCACGCTGCAAAACAATGCTCAAGACGCTGTTAGCAACAGTCGTTCCTCATTCTTAACCTCTTAAAAACGGGATTTTGCTGGCATCTAAGGCAGGCACACGATTGACGTGCACCATAAACGAACAACCGGCTTGCGCACAAATCATCCACTGAGGAAGGCAAGAGTAAAAAGTAAACGGCAAAAGTGTGAGGAAAACCATTCAACAAAAATGGTTTCCGCCTACCTTTTGCCTTTTACTTTTTACCTTCCTATCAGCAGTGGATAGGGATTGATGTTTGTTCCTGTCCAGTAGCGCTTGGGGTCTGAGATGGTGGCGACAGAGAAGTGCAGGTGATAGTTGCCGGGGCCAGCGTTGCCGGTGTCGCCGACGTAGGCGATCACTTCGCCGCGTCGTGCGAAGTGGCCTTCCGCAAGGCCGTCGGCGTAGCGCTCAAGATGCGCGTAGTAGTAGACGAGCTTTTCGTCAGTGCTGAGTTGATAAATGGTGATGCCGCCTCTTTCGCTATTGAAAAACTTGATGATGCGGCCATCGGCGGCGGCCAGCACGGGCGTGCCGCGCGCTGCCGGAATGTCAATCGCATCGTGGGAGCGTCCCTGCGAGCGCGCCTCCTGAAAAGTATCGCGCAGTTGTTCGGGGCGCACACCGGCGACCGGAATCAAAAGCGCCGCTGAGTTGAGCGGGACAGCCTGCGTTATTTCAGGAGCGTTCGCTGCGGAAGCCGACGGAGCGGGCGGGGGCATTGGTGTTGAGTTGTTTTCCGGCAGGGCCGTCGGCGGCGCAGGCGAGGCTTCACCCGTCGCTGAGGGAGTCGTTTCAACCGGGACGCTTGTTGTGGGAGTTGCCGTTGGTAAAGCCGTACCGGGAAGTGGCGATGCTGAAGAAGTTTCGCCGGGCGCTGGAGGCTGGAGCGGTTGCGGCTGCCGGGAACGCGCGCTCAAAATCCAGATGAGTGAGGCCATGCACAGCACGAACGCTCCGGCTGCCAACAAGATTTTGCTGCGGACGCGGTTCGCCATACGGAAATAGAATCAAGCGCTGAACGCTTAGGTTCGCGCGCGGTTCGCTCGCCTTTGGAAGCAGCTTAACGTTGAAAGCCGAGCGGTTGGAGCGGGCGCGGGGCAGTGCCCTCGAAAAACCAACTCGCGCCGACTTTCAGACGATGATGCCACGTCGGCAGCCGCGAGGTATAAAGCGCAAAGCGTGCCTGCCGGGCCAGCGCGCCGCCGAAAGCTTTGCCGCCCGCCAGCACCGCCGCGCGCTCCGTGCCGAGGCTCAGGGCTTCGCCCAGTTCCTCGAAATGCCTAGTCTCTAGCGAGCGATTCTTGAGCAACGCCCGCACATTCTTTGCCGCCAGTCCAGACTGCTGCAAAGCCAACTGCGCCGTCCCTGCCAGCGTCGGGGTCGCGTCCTTGAAATACGCTATATCGCCGAGCGCGAAGACACGCTCCTGCCCGCGCACTTGCAGCGTCGGCTCGACCGTGATGAGATTGCGCTCGTTCTTTTCCAAATCCAACTTTAAGATTAAAGGGTTGACGCGCACACCCGCCGTCCAGACTACCGCCGCCGCTTCTATCGACTGTTGCTGGCCTCCGTGCTCAATCGTAAAACCTTTATCCGAGACGCTGAGCACGCGCGTCTGCGTATGCACGTCAACGCGCGCTTCCCTGAGCGCGTCTTCGACAAAGGCGCGAAGGTCTTCGCCCATACCGGGCACGACCGTCTCGCTCATCTCTACGACCATCACACGCGGCTGCCCGCGCAGCGCACGCCGCTCGAAAGCATCGCGCAAGAGGTCTGACATCTTCGTTGCCAACTCGACACCGCTCGCGCCGCCGCCGACGACGGCGAAGGTGAGCGCGCGTTGCACGTCCTGCGGCGCGAGGTCGGGCGGGATGCGATCAAGCGCCTCTATCATCCTTTGGCGGAGAGCGTCTGCGTCGGCCAGCTTACGGAAAGGCAGCGTATGCTCTTCCGCGCCGGGAATATTCCAGTAATTCGTGACGCCGCCGACAGCCAGCACCAGCACGTCATAAGCGATGCGACTGGTCTGTCCCTCGACAGCGACTTCGCGCGACTGTAAATCAACTTCCGCGACCCTGCCATGAACAAAACGAATCTGCTCGTCTATCAATTCCGTGTAGTGCGGCGCGATGTGCCAGGCTTCGACTTCGCCGCTGAGGTATTCATAAAGCATCGGCGCAAATAGAAAGTGGTCTTCGGTGCTGATAAGCGTGACGTGCCCCGCGTCTGCCACATCAAGCGCCGTGAAAAGCCCGCCGAAGCCGCCGCCGATAATGACGATGCGTGCCTGTTGTTCTGCCATGTGCCTCACCTGAATTGAAAGTTTTTCGTGTCGGCTGATAGTAGCAGACGGAAGGGCGTTCGCGCACGCTTTACCTTTTGTCAGCACAAAACGGCAAGGCGGCGGACGGCTTTGTTAAATATCTTGACAGCGCTTAATGCCTCTTGCTATGGTCGTTATGCACCTGTTGGCCTGTCGCATTATGGCTTGATGAGTATTAAGTCGAGACCGGAGCCAGCACCTCAAACTTAGCCCACGCAATTTCTGCCCAGATTTAATTTCGTCCTTTGCCGCCGTCCGACTGTAGCTTGCCCTTGATGAGTGGATAGAGGAACAGATAAGGACGTCCAACGCTGTGAAAGCTTCCCTCTGGACAAGGCTTATTCTCCTGACGCTGCTTTTGTTTGTCATTTGGAGCATCTCGCTGATTGTCGCCGTCAACCGCCAGTTCAATCTCGCGGTCGTCGTCTCTTGCCTGCTGGCCGTAGCCATCGCTTTTCTGCTGTACAAACTCAGGCGCGACCTTTCCGACGTTACAGAGCGCCGTCAATCCGAGGCTTCGCTCAGGGAAAGCCATAGCGTCCTGCGCGCGGTGATTGAAGGAACGCCCGACGCCATCTTTGTCAAAGACATAGAAGGGCGCTACGTGATGGTCAACTCTGCGTTCGCGGGTTTTCTAGGCAAGTCGCCCGCAGAGATTATCGGCAAGAGCGACACGGAACTCTACTTGCCGGAAACGGCGCGACAGTTTATCGAAGACGACCAAAAGGTGCTCTCCACCGGAGAGACGCAAACCTTCGAGGGCGTAGCACGCGGGCCTGACATCACGCAGATGTATCTCGTCACGAAGGCCGTCTACCGCGATCATCAGGGCCATGTCATCGGCCTTATCGGCATCTCGCATGACATTACAGAACGCAAGCGCGCCGAAGAGCAGCGCCTCGCCTTCGTCCGCGAACAGCAGGCGCGCAAGGATGCGGAGGAAGCCAATCACATCAAGGACGAATTTTTGACAACGCTCTCGCACGAACTGCGCACGCCCCTGACTTCTATCCTGGGCTGGACGCAACTGCTCAATACTGGACAACTGAACAAAGAGCTACGCGCGCGTGCGCTTGAAGTCATGGAGCGCAACGCCCGCGCGCAGCGGCAATTGATAGACGACCTCCTGGACATCTCGCGCATCGTCACAGGCAAGATTCGCCTGGACGCGCGCCCCGTCAGCCTTGCGCCTATCATCGAGGCCGCGCTGGATTCCGTCCGCCCCACAGCTGCCTTGAGAGAGATTCAGTTGCACCTACATCTGGACGCAAATGAGGTGAGGGTGCAGGGCGACTCGACTCGTCTACAGCAAGTCATCTGGAACTTGCTCGCCAACGCGCTCAAGTTTACGCCCGAAGGAGGCAGCATCGCTGTCAGCCTCGAACGCCTGAAGGAGACGGCCCGGATTACGGTCACGGACACGGGGCAGGGCATCAGCCCGGAATTTCTGCCCTACGTCTTTGAACGCTTTCGTCAGGCCGATAGCTCTACGACGAGAGAGTATGGCGGGCTGGGCTTAGGCTTAGCGCTGGTGCAGTATCTGGTGGAACTGCACAACGGCACGGTGCGGGTCGAGAGCCAGGGAGAAGGGAAGGGCGCGACCTTTACGGTCAATCTGCCGCTGGTGGCCGAGCGCGAACCGGACGAGGGGCATCAGCCCATCCCGCACACAACAACAACCTCTGCAAACTGCGTTGAGGAGATCGAAGGCTTGCGCGTGCTGGTGGTTGACGATGACGTGGACTTTTGTGAGATGGTTGGGCTGGCGCTGGGGAAGTGCCGTGTGGAAGTCAGGCTGGCGACCTCTGCCGCAGAGGCCCTTGAAATGCTAGAAAGCTGGCTGCCGGATTTGTTGATTAGCGACATCGGCATGCCTGAAGAGGACGGCTACTCTCTGCTCCAAAAGATACGCGCGCTGCCAAGGGAGCGTGGCGGGCAGATTCCCGCCGTGGCTCTGTCGGCCTACGCCACGGACGTTGACCGTGAGCGCTCGCTCGCCGCAGGATTTCAGCTTCACATAGTCAAACCCGTCGAACTAAAGGAATTAGCCGGAGCGCTCGCCAGCCTCGCTGGAAGAGCCGGAAAAGTCTGAGCCACCAGAATGGGAAACAGCCAGGTCGTAGCGAGTTTTTCATCAACAGGGCTATAGCCTCTGCCGCCCGCGCCTGTCAAAAATGTGTTTTGCCGCCTCTCGCGGCCCTCGCTGGACAGTCCGCCCGCGCCCATGTTAAATTCCACTGTCTTTTTACTTTAGCGGTTGCCGCCAAGCAAAGAGCGGTTTGACTGCGGTCTGGGAGGGCCATCGAGAGCTATGTCTTTAGCCAAGGAAACGAAAGAGAAGATTGTTGCGGATTTCCGTACGCACGAGAGTGATACGGGTTCACCGCAGGTGCAGATTGCTTTGCTCAGCCAACGCATTAACGAACTAACCGAGCACTTCAAGACGCACAAGAAGGATAACCATTCGCGGCGCGGACTGCTCAAGATGGTCTCGCAGCGCAGGAGTTTGCTGGATTACCTCAAGCGCACGGAAATTGAGCGCTATCATGAGATGGTGAGCCGCCTCGGCCTGCGTCGTTAAGCATAAGCCGGGAAGGTTTGCGAGGCCGAATCCAGGCAAATCTGGTTGGAGAGAAGACTTCGATTCTCCGTACACAAGCCCGCGTCTATCGAAGAGCTTGCGGCAATGCCGAACGTGACGGCGATATGGCTGACAAGCAGACGCGCATTAACCTGAGCACAAAACTCAAAGGCGGCATGAGCTTCACGGCTAGCGAGGCTTTGCCGCCTTTACTCTTTTTGCCAGACGTGTCTTTAAGACCAGCGCCGGACAAGGAGAGCGCGCCTCACGTAGCGCGCTCTCGAGAGGTCTGGACAAACAATTATTTCAGACACCGGACGCCGGGCGGATGAGACGCCCACGCGATTTTGCCCGACGGTTGGGCGACGGTGACGAGTCCGAAGGAGACAAAAAAGTATGCCAGTCAAGAAATATCTCAAAGAATCGATCAAACTGGGTGATAGAGAATTAACGGTCGAAACGGGCCGCGTCGCCAAGCAGGCGAATGGCTCGGTCGTCATCCGCTACGGCGACACGATGGTTCTGGTCGCTGCGGTCGCATCCCAATCTCCGCGCGAAGGAATTGATTTCTTTCCGCTCACCATAGAGTACCGCGAATCCAACTACGCCGCCGGGCGCATTCCCGGCAACTACTTCCGACGCGAAGGCCGACCCAACGAAAAAGAGGTTTTGACCGCGCGGTGCATCGACCGTCCCTGCCGCCCGCTCTTTACCAAAGGCTTCAGGAACGAAACGCAGGTCGTCGCCACGGTAATTTCCGCAGACCCGGACAACGACCCTGACGTAGTGGCAATCACCGGCGCATCCTGCGCCCTTTATCTCTCCGACATTCCGTTTCCGACTCCGATTGCGGGCGTTCGCGTCGGCCTCGTTGACGGGCGTTACATCATCAACCCGACCTACGACGAACGGCGCGACTCGCGTCTTAACCTGATTGTCGCCGGAACGGAAGAGGCCATCGTGATGGTCGAGGCCGGAGCTTTGGAAGTCTCCGAAGAGATTATGGTCGAAGCCCTGATGCTCGCCCACAAGGAGATTAACCGCCTCTGCCGCTGGCAGAAGGAACTCTACAAGGCGCTTGAAATCGAGAAGCGAGCGGTCGAACCGCCCGTGCTCAACGAAGAGATGCTAGGCGAGATTGAGCGCAACTACACAGACCGCCTACGCGCCTCGCTCGACACCTCCACGCAGAACAAGCAGGCGTCTTACGCGGCGGTTGACGCGCTCAAGAAGGAGGTCGTCGAATCCTATCCCGAAGACCAGCCCGAACAGCGCATGATGGCGAAGAAGATTTTCGACCATCTCAAGGAAAGCATCTTCCGCGACGACATTCTCAATAAGCGTCGTCGGCCCGACGGGCGTCGTTTCTCGGAGATTCGCGCGATTTCGTGCGAAGTCGGCTGGCTGCCGCGCGTTCACGGCTCAGCCCTCTTCACACGCGGCGAGACGCAGGCGCTCGTCACCACAACTTTGGGGACGAAAGATGATGAGCAGTTTATGGACGACATAGAGAAGGGCGAGATTAAGCGGCGCTTTCTGCTCCACTACAACTTCCCGCACTACTCCGTCGGCGAGATTGGGCGCTTCGGCTCATCCTCCCGCCGCGAGATAGGGCACGGAGCGCTCGCGCGCCGCGCCATTGAAGCCGTCCTGCCTGAAGAGAGCGTTTTCCCTTACACCCTGCGCATCGTCTCCGACATCACCGAATCAAACGGCTCAAGCTCTATGGCTTCCATCTGCGGCGGTATCCTGTCAATGATGGATGCGGGCGTTCCACTGAAAGCGCCGGTGGCGGGCGTGGCGATGGGCCTCGTCATGGAGGGCAACAAGTACGCTATTTTGACGGACATAGCGGGCGCTGAAGACCACTACGGCGACATGGACTTTAAGGTCGCAGGAACGCACGAGGGCATCACGGCCCTGCAAATGGACATCAAGATTGCGGGCATCAACGCGCAGATTATGTCCGAGGCGCTCGACCAGGCCAAAAAGGGACGCCTCTACATCCTCTCGGCGATGGAAAAGACCATCAGTGAGCCACGCGCAGAGATTGCGCCCTACGCGCCGCGAATCATCCAGATCAAGATTAACCCGGACAAAATCCGCGACGTTATCGGCCCAGGCGGCAAGATTATCCGCTCCATTGTCGAAGAAACGGGCGCGAAGATTGACGTGGAAGATGACGGCACGGTCTCGATTGCCTCTGCGGACGGAGCGGCTGCACAGGCTGCCATAGACCGCATACGCGGCCTCACGGCAGAAGCCGAAATCGGCGCAAACTACCTCGGCACAGTCTCCAGAATCGTTGATTTTGGAGCATTTGTAGAAATCTTTCCGGGCACGGACGGCCTCTTGCACATCTCGGAAATCGCCGACCGGCGCGTCAAAGACGTGCGCGACGAACTCAAGGAAGGCCAGCAGATTATGGTCAAGTGCATCGGCAAGGAAGGCAACAAGATCAAGCTCTCCAGAAAGGCCGTCCTGCGCGACGAGCAGCAGAAGGCAGAGGCCGCTGGCGGCGGCGAAGGCGATTAGAAAAATTGCCGGAAAACGGGCACGGGGGACGCGAAAGGAGGGGCATTTTCTTTCCTTTCGCCCCGTGCTACCTCTCCACTTCCGGCCTTTTTTGCTTTCCCATCCCTTTTTTTCCTTTTTTTGTTGACAGAAACGCCCAAAGGCGAGTTTAATTCGTTGCTGAAATTGGAATCCAGCTATTATTAGGCATCTCTTTCTAACGAAAGAAGAAAGCCTGTTGAGCCGCTTTCTCTCTGCTTAAGAGATTAAAGAGCAAGCCGACAGTTAAATTAAGTGAAAAACGGGCGGCTCTGGCTTACCCGGCAGTCATTGAGACTTCAATCGAAATTGAAAGTTAATTGATTTGCTATTCTGTAGTTATAGGTGTCAGGCATGTTCGCTTACAGGTTCAAACGGAAAGGTTCAAGGAGACGGTTAATGACAAAACGAGCTTTCCGTCCACTCGCTATAATGCTCAGCCTTTTGCTGGTGGCCTCTGTGCCGGTGCAAGCCAGCCCTGTCACGTTGGCCGACGTGATTCAGATGATTAGCGGCAACCCGCGTTACGGCGGACAGGCGCCGGTCATGAAACTGCGCACCACTACGCAGGAAGACAAAGCACAGAAGAGCAACCCGACTTCATCAACCAATTCTTCTTCGCAGCAGGGCGGCGGCGATGTCTCCACGCAGCAAGACCCTCCTGTCACCAACGACCCGCCGGTTCAGACACAAACCGAAGAGGTCGGAGAGATTGCTATTACTAATTGCGAATGCGGCGATTTGCCGGATGAGATTGTAGAGATTCCGGGCAGAAGAAACTTTCTGCCGTTTATCCCGCTCATCGGGCTGATCTGCGTGACGGGCATCTGCTCTCCCGATGATACGCCAACACCGCCGAGCACGCCGACGCCGACGCCGCCACCGCCTCCCATACCGGAGCCTGCGACGCTTCTGCTCTTTGGTTCGGGCCTTGCAGCCCTCGGAGCCGGAGCACGCCGTCGTCACGCTCGCGCCAAACTTGCCAAACAGGCAGAAATCACGGAGGGCTAAGACACATGCAGAAAATAAACATTAAATGTGCCATCGCTCTCGCCCTGCTGCTGGTCTGCACTTTCGTCGAGGCGAATGCTGCCGCAAAGAAGAAGACCAAAGCGATCAGACCCACATACGGTCGTATCGAAGTGACCGCTTCTTATCCTGAGCGGCCAGCGGGCAGCACGAATACCTATCCGATTCTCGTCAACGGCAAGCAGGTGGCGATGACTGCCCCAGACTTAAAGGACGTGCAGTACATCGACTTGCAGCCGGGACAGTACACGGTCGAAGTTGTTTTTCCGAACCGGACTCACCGGCAAGTGGTCGATGTGGTCGCCGGAAAGCGTCATTGCATCTGCCTGACCTATTCCGAACGCGCGAAGCCCTGCATTCCTCCGGGCAGTCTGACCGTCAACGGGCCAGCGAGTGTGGCCGAAGGTGAGCCGATTACTTTCACCTCGGATGTAACCTACGAAGGCTCTTCGGCGCTCAATTATACTTGGACAGTCAGTCCGGGCAGTGTGAAAATCCTTAGTGGCGGCTCTGGAAGCAGGGAGATTACCGTCAGCAGTGAGGGTCTCGGCTCTCATCCCATCACCGCGATTCTCGTCGTAGACGATGGCTCAGGTGATAGCGCTTGCCGCCGGACAGCGCAAAAGACGGTTGATCTCATTGTTATCGAAGATAAAATCCCATGCTTCGATTGCATACCAGATGTCACGAATGACGATTTGAAGGCGCGGCTCGACAATTTTGCCATCGAGTTGCAGAACATTCCCGACGCAAAAGGTTACATCTACATCTACACAGGGCAATATCTGCGACGCGCTGGCAACTACGAACGCCGCGAGAAGTTCATACGCGATTACATGGTCAACACGCGACGCTTCGACTCAAGCCGTCTGGTGATTCAAAATGGCGGCTATCGTTCGACAAGCGCCTACGACCTATTCATTGTGCCGCAGGGCAGGACTCCGCCGCAGGCGACGCCCTCGACGGACATAAATCCTGAAATCACCGCGCCGCCGACAAATGAGCGCCCGCGCCGCTCGCGCCGTTCGCGCCGCGACGAATAGAGCAGTGACAAAGTGATGAGTGACTAGTAATGAGTGATGAGTGAAAAGCGATTGCTTTCTACTCATCACTCATTACTTATTACACATCACTGTTTTAGTTTGACGCTCTTGCCGGGCGTGTGGTAACAATCGCGCATCCCTCGCTCCGGTTGAAGATTTGCAAGACGAGTCCCCCACAAAGTTTAATTGACCAATTCCTGAAGGAGGAACGGATTAATGGCTGATAATGACGGCGGCGGCAGCACGGGCGTAGTCGCGGTGCTGGTAATCTTCGTAATCATCGTGATCGTGGCGCTCTTTATGTTTGGCGGCAAACTCTTTGGCGGCGGCGGGGGCAGCAAGGTTGATGTCAACGTAACAACACCGGCTGCCAAGTAGCGTTCACACGCTGAGATTGTAAATCTCCGAGGAAGAGAGAGGCGCAACTTCAAGGTTGAGCTTCTCTCTTCTTTTCATTTCCATCTGACGGCTGTTAGACTCGTCAATCGAAAATCGTAAATCGTGAAAGCGCAAGGCAGGTCTTCGCCCTCTCACGATTTACGATTCACCGTTTACGATTCGCGCGAGGAGCGGAAGTGCCAGCACCAAACATTGAAACCATCGTCAGCCTAGCCAAGCGGCGCGGCTTCGTCTTTCCTTCATCGGAGATTTACGGCGGCTTGGGCAGCGCCTGGGATTACGGCCCGCTCGGCGTAGAACTGTGCAACAACGTCAAGCGCGCATGGTGGCGCTGGATGGTGCATGAACGCGACGACATGGAGGGCATTGACTCAAGCATTATCCTGAACCGGCTGGTCTGGAAGTATTCAGGGCACGAAGAAACGTTCAGCGACCCGCTCGTTGATTGCAAGGAGTGTAATAGCCGCTTTCGCTCAGATAAGTTAGAAGAGGAATATAGAATTAAGAATCAGATTGAGTGGAGTACGGTCTTTTTTCCGCCATCTCCTTTTGTTGAAGGAGGAGTCAAGTGTCCAAACTGTGGGAAATCGAATTGGACTGAGCCACGTCCTTTCAACTTGATGTTTCGGACTCAAATCGGAGCAACGGCAGGGGCAGCGGACGACTACGATGAAGGCACAGTTTATTTAGGGAATCTTGCCTATCTGCGCCCCGAAACGGCGCAGGGCATCTTCATCAACTTTCTGAACGTGCAACAGACGATGCGGCGCAAGATTCCTTTTGGCATCGCGCAGATTGGAAAGTCGTTTCGCAACGAAGTGACGCCCGGCAATTTCATTTTCCGCACGCGCGAGTTTGAGCAGATGGAGATGGAGTATTTCGTCAAGCCCGGCGAGGATGAGCGCGTCCATCAGGAATGGATTGATTATTGCCATCAATGGTATCTGGGCCTTGGGCTTTCGCCCGACAATCTGCGTTTCTACGAACAGCCGAAAGAAGAGTTGGCCCACTACGCCAAGCGCACCGTCGACATTCACTATCGCTTCTTTCCCGAACGCGAAGAAGAGGAGCGGCAGTGGGACGAATTGATGGGCATTGCCAACCGCACGGACTTTGACTTGAAGGCTCACTCGAAGAAGCCGGAGGATGCGGAAGGCAAGCGTCTCAACACGGATTCAACAGAAGACCTTTCCTATTTCGACGAAGCGACGAAGGAGCGTTATTACCCTTACGTGATAGAGCCTGCGGCGGGCGTCAATCGTTCCGTGCTCGCGTTTCTGATGGACGCTTACACGGAGAAGGTCAACGAGAAAGGCGAAAAGCGCGTTATCCTGAAGCTGCACCCGGAGCTTGCGCCCATCAAGGCCGCGATTCTGCCGCTGGCGAAGAACAAGCCGGAGATAGTCGGCATGGCAAAGGCCATCAAGCGCTCGCTTCAACCAGTCCTGCGCGCCGTCTACGACGACACGGGCGGCATCGGCAAGCTCTACGCGCGGCAAGACGAAATCGGCACGCCCTTCTGTGTGACAATTGACCATCAATCGCTTGAAGACGAAGCCGTCACCATCCGCGACCGCGATACATGGGAGCAGGAGCGCGTCAAAGTCGCAGACATAGCGCAGCATCTACAGCAGCGCTTGCTTGTGCCAAAGAGTTGTTAAGCCGAAGACAGGTGAGTTAGCGATGCCGATTGTTAAGAAGCGCAACCAGCAAACCGAATCGAGGCTGCTGCTGGAAGGGGACGACCCCGTAGAGTTGCCGCCAGCGGAGATTGAAGACGGCGCGGTGCTCGTGCAGTTCGACAAGTTTAAGCCGCACGTCCCTGAGTTATTGGAAGTGCTGCGCGCGGGCACGCTGGCCGAGCCTATTCCAGTGATGATGGACGGCTCGACCTTCGCCGTGCACGGACGGACGCGCACCTTCTGGGTCAAGCTCTGGCACACGGCGGCCTCCGAGATGACGCGCATCGAGCGCGCACAGATTATCAGTTGTCTTCCTTCAACGCGCGGTCTTCAGGTTGTCGTTGACGATTCAATGAACGCGCCGGATGAAGAAGAAGATGACGAAGACGCTATAACTGATACGGAAGATTAAGCAGTTTCCCCTCGTCTCCTTTCATGTCATTTGAAATCCCTGAAAAAATTCTGCGACTGGCTCGTGCCGTGCGTGATGCGGGCGGGCGGGCGCTGATGGTCGGCGGCTGTGTGCGCGATTATTTGATGAAAGGACAGCCGAAGGACTGGGACGTTGAGGTCTACGGCATTGAGCCTGCGCGACTGCGTGAATTGCTGGACGCGTTCGGCCACGTCAACATCGCGGGCGAGGCTTTCACAGTCTATAAGATTGGCACTGACCTTGACGTTTCGCTGCCGCGCCGCGAACGTAAAGCGGGGCGCGGGCATCGCGCTTTCGTCATCGAAGGCGACCCCTCGATGGAGTTTGAAGAGGCAGCGCGGCGGCGTGATTTCACAATCAACGCGATTATGGAAGACCCGCTGACGGGCGAGTTGATTGACCCCTTTGGCGGGCGCGAAGATATTGAACGCAGGTTGCTGCGCGCCGTCTCTGCCGAGACGTTTGCCGAAGATTCTCTGCGCGTGCTGCGTGCGGCGCAGTTCGCAGCGCGCTTCGAGTTTGAGATTGAGACGCAGACCATCGCGCTGTGTCAGACGATTGACTTAACGGATTTACCGCGCGAGCGCATCTGGGGCGAGATGGAAAAGCTGCTGCTACGCGCCCTGCGTCCGTCAATCGGCTTGAAGTGGCTCTATGAACTCGGCGTCGTCGAACAACTCTTTCCGGAACTGAAGGCGCTGGTCGGCGTGCCGCAGGAATATGACTGGCATCCAGAGGGGGATGTTGATGTTCATACGTTGCTTGTCGTCGACCGCGCGCGTGAATTGATTGACGACCTGCCTTATCCGAAGCAGATAACGGTGATGCTGGCTGCGCTGTGTCATGATTTCGGTAAACCGGCGACGACTGAATTCATAGAAGGACGCTGGCGCTCGCGCGGGCATGAAGAGGCGGGCGTTGCTCCGACGAAAAGCTTTCTTGAGCGTTTAAATATACACACGCTCGACGGCTACGACGTGCGCGCGCAGGTCATCGCGCTCGTACGCGACCACTTGAAGCCGGGCGAACTCTACTACAAGCGCGAAGAGATTGGCGACGGCGCGTTTCGCAGGCTGGCGCGCAAGTGTGAGCTTGACTTGCTGTATAGAGTCGCGCGTGCGGATAGCTTAGGGCGCAACGCCGAGTGGGTGCCGAGGGAGCGCTGGTACACGGCTGAAGCGCAGGAGTGGTTTATACAGCGTGCGAGGGAACTGGCGGTCGAAAACCGCCCGCCCGCGCCTTTCCTGCTGGGCCGTCACCTCATCGAAATGGGAGTCAAGCCGTCGCCGCTGATGGGCGAGATCACGCGCGCCGTCTACGAGATGCAACTCGACGGGCGCGTGCGTGACGTAGAGGAAGCCAAAGCCGCAGCGCGGAAGATATTAGAGACAAACACGCCGTAAGCCTTGAAACAGCGGTTTTAAGGCTTGGAATCGTGATTATTAAGCAGGAAACGTGTAAGTTCTGAGCCGGAACGCGCAAGTTCCCGACAGGAACTTACGCATTCCGGCTTAGAACGTACGCGTTACCGCTTAGAACACGCGCATTCCGGCTTAGACCGCAAGGACTTGCCACATCTCAAGGTCGGGCAAACTTTCAGTCTAGAAATCGCGCCGGGGCATCATTGGCTCAAGGTGAACAATACTTATCACAAGAAGACGGTTGAATTCGACGTTCAATCCGGCGAGCAGGTGCATTATAGAATCAAGAACAGAATCGGCTTCTTCGGTTCGATGATGATTTCGGTGTTAGGCGCTGGCCCGATGTATCTCATGATAGAGCGGGCAGACCCGATAGAGTAAACATCACTACCACTAACACCTGCTATCCGTCCTGAACAATTAAAACAGAGATTTACACGGCAACACAGACCGGGCCGCTACCAGCAACGCACTATTAGGACACTACTCGCAATTCGGAAATAAATGTGAGGTGGAAATATGAAGTACAGGGGCTGGGGTAATCCGTTCTCCATACTATTGATAGGTATTTTTGCGTTTGTCGGCTGTCTCCATAAGGTTAAGGCACAAGGTGTTTGTGTGCGTGAAATGTTGACCGTCAGTTCCATCTCAGGAAAAGTGGTGTCTCAATTCAACAGCGGTGAAGCGCCGCTCTATGACATAGCAGTTGAACTTCTGGAAGATCGCAGGGATAAGAAACGTGTAATCGCAAAAATGACCACAGGAAATGATGGTGTTTTCAATCTCAGAAAAATAAAACCGGGTAGCTACATCCTGCGAGTAAGTTACAAAGGAGTTTTAGCCCCGTATGATGACAGGATTCGAGTGGTATCTTCGAAAGGCAAAGAAAGTAAGAGTGAGATTGTTGTTACACTCGGCGCTGATTTCAACAAGCCATGTGGTGGGACGTATGCTGAATTGAGAAAGAAGAAGTAGTTTTACGCTGGCCGACCACTGCTATTTCAAATTAGGACACTACTGACAGTTAAGGTAAGATGTGCGTTTAATTCTTGAGCATGATTGTCGTCATTAACAAACCAGAGCGCCGCATCCCTTGCGAGCATGAGCCACAGCTAACGCTGCCATCCCCAAATGATAGAAAGAGTCACGACCGATGATTGATTTTGAATTGACCGAAGACCATAAGGCCATTCGCCAGACCGTGCGCGATTTCGCCTTGAAGGAAGTCGCACCGCGTATTAAAGAGCTTGACGAAAAGCAACAGTTTGACCGTTCCATCCTGGACAAGATGGCCGAGTTGAATCTCCTTGGCGTCTGTATCCCAGAAGAATACGGCGGCGCTGGCTTCGATTACATAGCGCTCGGCCTCGTCTGCGAAGAACTCGAAGCCGTCGATACCTTCATGCGCGTCGTTATGTCCGTGCATACGGGACTCAACAGCCTGACGCTCTACACCTGGGGCACGGAAGAACAGAAACGCAAGTATCTAGTTCCGCAGGCCAAGGGCGAGAAGCTTGCAACCTACGGATTGACAGAGCCGGGCGCTGGCTCGGACGTTGTTGGCGCCCGTTCCACCGCGCGGCGCGAGGGCGACGAGTGGGTCTTGAACGGCGAGAAGATGTGGATTAGCCTCGGCGATGTCGCGGATAACTTCCTCTTCTTCTGCTGGACTGACGAAGAGAAGCGCCGCCAGCGTGACCATACGGGGATGTCCTGTTTCATCGTCGAGCGCTCGATGAAGGGTTTCTCTTCCGGCACGATTCACGGCAAGATGGGCATACGCGCGGGCAACACAGGCTACTTCTCTTTGCAGGACGTGCGCGTGCCCGCAGAGAATATGGTCGGTGAAGAAGGCGAGGGTTTCAAGATTGCCATGTTCGCGCTTGAGCAGGGGCGCTACACCGTCGCGGCTGGCGCGACCGGAATTATACGCGCCTCGCGTGATGCCTCAATCGCTTACGCCAACGAACGCGAGACGTTCGGCACGAAGATAGCCAATCATCAACTCGTCAAGCAGAAGATCGCAGAGATGGAAGCCGACTACCAGATGTCGCATCTGCTCTGGCTGCGCGCCGGATACTTGAAAAACGAAGGACGGCTCAACGCTAAGGAAACCTCTCTGGCGAAGTGGCAGGCGACCGTTAGAAGCGAGAAGGCCGCTTCAATGGCTATCGAAGTTCACGGCGCGAACGGCTACTCAAACGATTATCCGGTCGAGCGCTACCTGCGCAACTGCAAGGCCGCTGTCATCTACGAGGGCACGCGCGACATACACACCTTAATGCAGGCCGACTGGGCGCTCGGTTTGAAAAAAGAGAAGCCCGCGCGCAAGAGTTTGCCGCCGTGGAAGCCTGCGGAATCAAGAGAAGCCGTGGCGGCGGATTAAGGTAAAGTGAGTTTGACGCAAAGACACTGGAAAAGATTTAGCCGCGAAGTCACACAAAAGGACATGAAAGAGGAATAACTATTTTGTGTCGCATCGTGTGACTTCGCAGTTTAAGTTTCTCGTTGGTCGTGACATCAGACCCTCTTGGCGTTAATTGTGTTGCATCTTGAAGGAAACAATTTCCCTCTCCCGCAAGTATAAATACCAGCCGATTCGGTTAATCCAGTGAGCTTGGAGAAATCAATGATTACAGCAAGTCTTCGTTCAGTTTTTCTATGGCGGAAATTGCCCGCTTTGTTGCTGGCCGTTGCGCTTTTGACAACGCCCGCCTTCGGCCAGGCGACGGCGGTCGCACCGAAACCCTCCGCGACTTTGACCGCCGCCGAGCGCGAAGCCGCCGCCCGTGTCAAAACCGAAACTATCCGCGAAGTGACGACCGCGCTCGCGGCCAAAGAGATGGAAGGGCGCGGCACGGCGCAGCCCGGCGGCGACCGCGCCGCCGCTTACATCGCAGAACGTTTCACCAAACTCGGTCTCAAACCCCTCGGCGACAAGGGAACGTTCCTGCAAGCCATTAACTTCAAAAGCAATCAAGCGCTCTCCGAGTCTTCCTTTAAGGCTGGCGACGCGGCGCTCAAGTTCGGCGCGGATTTCCTGCCCGCGCCGCCATACACCGCAGAGCAATCGGACGGGAGCGGCGGGTTGGTCTTCGTCACCTACGGCATGGTCTCGCAGGAAATGAAGCGCGACGATCTGGCCGGGTTGGACGTGAAGGGCAAGGTCGTCGTGATGCTCAGCGGCAGGCCAAAGAATGTTGACGAGGCATTGTGGAAAAAGGCTGGCGGCGGGATGCAACGCGGCGGCGACTTGATTCGTCGCGGCGCGACGGCGCTGGTCATCGCCAACGTCGGCACGAAAGAGCAGCCGTTCTCTGTCATCAGCACTTATCTCACTCGACGCCTCGTCGCGCTCGCCGACGCGCCCGAAATGCCGTTTAAAATTCCACCCATCATTCTCGCCAGCGACGAGGGCATGGAAAAACTCTTCGCCGGCAGCGGCATGACTTACGCGCAGGCGCTTGCGAAAGCGCAGAACGGCGAAGCGGTCTCGCGCGATTTGAACAAACAGGCAACCATCAGCGTCCGCATTAAGAAAGAAGCGGCGACGGGCAGCAACGTCGTCGGCATCCTCGAAGGCTCTGACCCGAAATTGAAAGAGCAGTCCGTCATCTACACCGCGCACTATGACGCTTACGGCATAGACACTGCGGGGCGCATCTTTCCCGGCGCGGCGGACAACGCGCTCGGCGTCGCAGAAATCATGGCGATTGCCGAAGCGTTTACGAAGTCTCCGGCGAAGCCCAGGCGCTCCGTTATCTTTCTCGCCGTGACAGGCGAGGAGCACGGGTTGCTCGGCGCTGAATACTGGGTCAATCATCCGACGTGGCCGCTCGATAAGATAGCTGCGAATCTAAACTTTGACGGCATCGGCACGGAAGTCTACGCGCCGGTCAAAACAATCGTCGGCTACGGCGCGGAGTATTCGGACTTGGGCGCTCTGATGGAGGCGGTCACAACGGCCAGCGGCGGCAAAACTGCGCCCGACCCCGTGCCGGAAGAGAAGGTCTTCACACGCTCGGATCACTATGCTTTCGTCAAGAAAGGCGTCCCGGCCTTGATGCTGCTGGGTGGGCCGGAGGGTGATGCCGCTGTGTGGATTGCCCGTGCAAAGAAGTGGATGGAGACGGACTATCATCAGCCGACGGATATTATCCGCCCGGATTGGCACTGGGACGGCGCACGCACTATCGCGGTCATCGGCCTCGTTATGGGCTTGCGCGTCGCCAACGCGGAAGCAATGCCCGCCTGGCTACAGTCTTCGCCCTACAAGCGCGCAGCGAATGCCGCGCCCGCAGGAATGACCCAACCCTGACGCGCCAATTTTGACAATCAATAAAAACTTGAAGGCGGCTCTCAATCGAGAGCCGCCTTCGCTCTTTGCTGGCAAAATTGCCGGACGCAGCGCTCATCTACGGCTGACGCTGGCCGCTTCGACTCTAACCTCTGCTGCTGCCGTCTCGTTTCTCGACGGCAAATTGAGTTTCAGCCTGGCGCTGGCCGGACGCTTGGCTACCGCTTCGCTCTTGCGATACGTTGTGCCGAAGACCTGATCCCAGAAACGGCTCGTCACGCCGAAGTTGCTTTCGGGGATTTGGTGATGAATCTTATGATGAGCGCGGAGCTTTCTGTACCAACTGCCCTTCAAATTGAAATGATGATGTATGTGATGAAAACTGTAGTAGAAGAAGAAGCCGGAGAGCCAGCCGGAGACGTAGCTCGACGCTGTGCCGAGCGCCAGCACATAGCCGAAAATGAACCACAGGCTAAACATCACGCCGGACGTTAAGAACCAGGGCATTCCGATCAGCGCTTCCGGGTCGTCGTGATGAAGTAGATGACCTGCGTGGGCCAACGTCTCACCCTTATGATAAACCCAGCGGTGAAAGCAGTATTCGACCAGCGTCCATGTCAACAGGCCCGCGAGAAAGCCGGCGGCTATCGCAAAAGGGTTGCTGCCGAGGACAAGGGCGTCCCAGCAGATTAGGAAGATTACGGTCAGCGGGTCTGTGAAAAAGCCTAACCAGTAAGTAGACTTGCTCTGTGCAATCCGACTGAGCACGCGCTCGTTGAGGGAATCAGCAGAGGACTGTTCAATCTTGGGGGATAGATTCATCTTCGGTTCAGGGCCGGGGGCGGCCAAAATTCAAGTTAACAGAACGGCTATTATAGCTTAACGCCGAAAGCCGGTGAAATATTACTCGGCCCGCAGATTTATTCTCTGTTGGGCCACTCATGCCGCTACGTGTGCGCTCATTCTTTTACCGTTCGGACTCCGCTTCTGTCAACAACTTCTTGCTTTCATGCCTGCCTCCGCGCATTTTCCTTCAAAACAAGCGTCCTGCTTCCAGGAAATCGTGAATTTTCGGCGACGGTTTTTAAGCGTTCCTTTCGTCAAAAATGCTTCCTTCAATGAAAAAGCGCTCCCGCCTTTTTAGCGGAGCGCTGTTGATAGAAATAATTTGAAGCAGCCCGAAACTCGAAGATGAAGGAAGGCAGCAATTCCTCAATCAGCCATTCCTGGATGCAGGCCGCTTGCGGTCTACGAGAAAGAAGGCTGCAGGATTTCGGCGGGCGAGGAAAGCGGCTGAGAGGGCTTCCACGAAGACGCTTTGCTTGGCCTTGGCGGCGCTTCCATGAATGATGGCAGGACGACGACGTTTTCCGCTTCGATGAGGTTGAATTGGCCCAGATATTGTTCAAACGTCGCCCTATCGCTGTCGCTCATCACGACGACGCTCACTTCGATCAGACAATTAACATCAGTTTCACCGAAAGACGCTACGTTCGGGCCGGTCAGCATGTAGCCGTCGCCCTGCTTGTCATCGCTCATCTTGGTGTAACGCACGGGAAAGCCCTGAATGTTGATTGTCCCGTTCGGAAGATGCAAGACGACCTGCAAAGTCCTGTCACGGCCCATCAGATAGCGATAGCCGAAATGATAGAAAGGGCCGATGAGCGAGAGCGAGTCAGAGCCTACGCCTTGCGTGTAACCGGTCAACGTCACGGGCTGCTGCCTGCTCTCATCATGCGCATTCTCGTCTTCAACCTGGACAGTGAAGAGCAGGTGCGCTTCGTGTTGCTGATGCGCTCGAACCTTTGTCTCTTGGAAATCGTGTCTCTTCTGCATACCGGTTTCTGGTTGAATCATCCCCTCGTAAATTACGTGCCCGGCTGAGGGCGCGGGCGTTGAATACTTCCGCCCCGCGTCGCTCAGGCTACAATCGCCGTGCCGCAGCGGAAACGATTGGTCGATTGACGAAAATCATAAGAAAAATCCTGTTTTCCGAAGGAATCCGGGAAAACAAAGCACATCATAGTGACCGAGCGAACTGTCATCCTGTTCAGTTTGAACGCGTAGCTTCGTGCGTTCTGACCGCTGTTGATTGATGAAAGGAGAGCTGGCGAGGCCACTTCCGACTCTACAAAAAGCGCGCTTCGTCTGCTACTATAACGGCGCATTTCTTTCACTAATGAAAAGTTCAGACGTGCCGAATTCCCGAAGCGCACAATTTTGCGGCAGGAGAACAATGAAGCGATGAGCTACGAGTTGAGGACAGAGCGCGAGTTGTCTCTGGATTTCCTGCGCGTCTGCGAGGCGGCGGCGATTGCTTCGGCGCGCACGATGGGACAGGGCGACCGTAAGTATTCTGACCACGTTGCGGTCGAGGCGATGCGCGAGGTGATGGACACCGTGCCGATGCGCGGTCGCATCGTCATTGGTGAAGGCGAACGCGACGAAGCGCCGATGCTCTACATCGGTGAAGAGGTCGGCGGCGGCTTTAAGGTCACGGACGGCTCAGGCGATGAGTTCCCGGAAGTTGACATTGCCGTCGACCCGCTGGAAGGCACGAACCTGTGCGCGCTCGGAGCTAACAACGCCATCGCCGTCCTGGCCGCAGCCGAGCGCGGCGGTCTCCTGAATGCGCCCGATATTTACATGGACAAAATCGTCGTCGGCCCATCGTGTCGCGGCGCAATAGACATCGATGCTCCCGTCAAAGATAACTTGAAGAACATCGCGCGTCGCTTGGGACGTGACATAGAAGACTTAACGGTGATTGCGCTCGACCGCCCGCGCCATAAAAAGCTCATCAACGACGTGCGCGCAGCCGGGGCGCGCATACGCCTCATCTCCGACGGTGATCTCTCGGCGGGCATCTCTGCGGCGGTCGCGGGCACAAACATACACGCCCTGATGGGCATTGGCGGAGCGCCCGAAGGCGTCATCACGGCGGCGGCGATGAAATGCCTCAACGGTGAGATACAGGCGAGGCTGGTCTTTGACCCGGAACGACTCGGCGTTGATAAAGATAAAGTCCCGGCGGAAGGTGAGGTCATCGAGCGCCTCAAAGAGATGGGCATTAACGACCCGAATAAGGTTTATGATACGGGCGATCTCGCGCCCGGCAAGAAAATCATCTTTGCGGCGACGGGCGTCACGGACGGCGCGCTCCTCAAAGGCGTCAGGTTTTGGGGCACGGGCAAGCGCACGCATTCGCTGGTGATGACGACCGATTCTCATCACATACGCTTCGTTGACACCGTTCACGTCGAAGGCGGGCCGGACGCAGTGATTAGATTTTAAACGATGAAGTCGGAACGCGGAACGATGAACTGTAGAGCAGCTTGTCTGTCATTCATCATTCCGCGCTCATCGTTCCGCGTTCCGGTTTCATCGTTCATCGTTTCTTGAATATGTTCTATCCTGCCGATGCTTATGTTCCGCAGCGCACGCCGGGCGCGCAGAGCTTGCGCCGCCCGCTCTTTGTGTGGGGAAGCGTGTGCGTGCTGGCGCTCGCTGTGGTGGCGTTGATTGTCGCCGCGCCGCTGGCGCTGGCACACGGCCATGAACTCAGCGGTCAGACAATTTATCAGGCGTTCAGCCGCGCCTGTCATCAGATACCGGAGCGTTCGTTTTACGTTGCGGGCCACCCGCTTGCGGTTTGCGCGCGATGCGCAGGTTTATATGCCGGGCTGGCGGCGGGAATTCTGCTCTTTCCTCTCGTGCGTTCGTTGCAGAGCGCAGAGACGCCAGCGCGCCTGTGGCTGCTTATAGCCGCCGCGCCGACCGCTCTGGATTTTTCGCTGGGCTTCTTTGGCATCTGGCACAATACGCATGTCTCGCGTTTTGTCACTGGCGCGCTGCTCGGCTGGGTGGCGGCTTTCTTCGTCGTGCCGGGATTAATTGACCTGAGCCGCACGAACTTGCGACGCTTCTTCGGGCGCGGCACGGCGCGGCAGCGGCCTGAGTTGGAAACGAAAGTGGCTGCCGTAGAGCAGGGCGCGCCGAGCGATTACAGTTGGCCTTCGAGCCGCATTTAACGAATGACTTGCCACTCTAATGGCAAACTAAAGGGAGATTGAGATGAAACGTTGCCCTACATGTAATCAGACTTACTCGGACGAGCAAATTTACTGTACGAATGACGGGACGACTCTGATTGCCGCTGCGGGCGGAGGCGACCCCGCCTCCGGCCCTTATTCGGCAATGCCCGGTGGCCCAACGCCGCCTCCTGCGCAAGGGTACGGCGCTGCTCCGGGCTATCAGCCGCCACCGCCGCCGGGAATGTTTCCGCCGCCGCCGGGAGGGCCGCAAGGCGCAAACTCTACAGACAAGTTTCGTCCGGCGCTGATCGGAGGCATCGTCCTCGGACTGCTCTCTTCAATTCCTTTCATCAACCTCGCCAACATACTCTGCTGCATGTGGGTCATCATCGGCGGAGCGGTTGCCACTTACCTCTATATTCAAAAGTCTCCGCAGCCAGTCCAGATAGGCGAAGGCGCGCTGCTCGGCGCGATTGCGGGCGGGATTGGCTCTGTCGTAGCCATCGTTATCGGCATTCCTATCGGCATCCTGATGGGCAATCCTCTCGCCAGGATGATGTTGGAATGGGCGGCGAAGATGAACCCTGAGCAGGGCGAGCAAGCGCTGCGAGAGTATGAGAGGATGACGAGCGCGCCGTTTTTCGAGCAACTGGCGGCGACATTGACGCCCTTCCTCTTCATTACCATTATCGTCTACGTCGCCTTCGCTACTCTCGGCGGCCTCATTGCCGTGCCGCTGTTTGAGAAACGCAAGGGCCAACAAGGCGCGCCGCCGCTGCCGCCGCCCGGCGGATACAGATAAAGGCGGGGAAGGGGGAAGCGGGTAAAAGGGTAAGGGGGAAAGGGAAGCGAAGAAGAGCTTGAGCAGAGCGGCTATTCTTACTCTCTTTTCCCTCTTGCACCTTTACCCGCTTCCCCAGTCTTTTATTCAGACATCTGTTGGGCTACAATCTGCGTCTTAATGCGGGCAGCGCGGGCGTGCTTTCCGGGCCGATGCGCTGCTCATTTCGTGTCAGGCGGGCGCGAGGCGCTCGAAGCGTGAGCCTGACGGACGCGCTGGCTCGTCGCGGTTTGTAACCTGAAAGGCGTCGCGGGGACGCTTCCTGATTTTTGCGGATTTGATTGCTATGTCTCTCCAAGCGCCTGCGGCTGTGCTCTTCTCAAACGACCTCTGCGAAAGGTTTCCAAACTTTTGCGAGTCGGTCTATAAAACTGCGGGCAACATCAGCCCGCTCTACCGTCTCGATTGGATTGACTGGACGATCCTCTCGCTCTACTTCAGCGTGCTGCTCGTGCTCGCCATCTACGGCGGCTACCGCATCAAGCAGGTCATAGACTTCTGGCGCTACCGCAAGCTTGGCCCAGAGCCGAAGACTCGCTTCAAGGAAGATGAACTGCCCGTTATCACCGTCCAGTTGCCGCTCTTCAACGAGATGTATGTCGTCGAGCGGCTCTTGAAGGCCATCACCGAAATTGATTACCCGCGCGACCGCCTTGAGATTCAGGTGTTGGATGATTCGACCGACGAGACGGTCAAGATAGCCCGCGCCACGGTCGAGCATTATCGCGCGCAGGGCTTTGACGTGCACTACATCCATCGCACTGACCGCACGGGTTTCAAGGCTGGCGCGCTGGAAAACGGATTGAAGTCTGCGAAAGGCGAACTGGCCGCCATCTTCGATGCAGACTTTGTGCCCAAACCTGATTGCCTGCGCAAGCTCGTACACTACTTTACAGACCCTACGGTCGGCTGCGCACAGATGCGCTGGTCGCACATCAACGGCTCTTACAATCTGCTGACGCGACTGCAAACCATCATGCTCGACGGCCACTTCGTCGTCGAACAGACCGTACGCAATCGCACGGGCGGCTTCTTCAATTTCAACGGGACGGCTGGCATCTGGCGACGCAAGGCCATAGAGATGAGCGGCGGCTGGCAGCACGACACCTTAACCGAAGACACAGACCTCTCTTTCCGCGCGCAGTTAATGGGCTGGCGCTTCGTTTATTTGCTGGACGAGGATGCACCGTCAGAGATTCCGGTTGAGATTAATGCCTTCAAGGCGCAGCAGCGACGCTGGGCTAAGGGCGTGATGCAGGTTGGCTTAAAGCTTTATCGACGCATCTGGTTTGCGCCGCTCCCGCTGAGGGTCAAGCTTGAGATGTTCTTTCGCCTGACGGGCAACATCAGCTACCCTTTGATGATTCTCGTCAGCCTGCTGCAATTCCCGCTGCTTCTCGTACGCTACCAGCAGGGCTTTTATCACCTGATGGTCTTCGACGTGCCGCTGCTTTTCTTCTCAACACTCTCGGTCGTTTTCTTTTACGGCACGGGCGTCTGGTACTTGGGCGAGCGGCGCAGGTCGCGTCTCCTGCATTTGCCGCTCGTGATGGCGCTCGGCATCGGCCTTGCTTTCTCAAACGCCCGCGCCGTACTCGAAGCCCTGGTCGGCTACCAGACGGAGTTTGTACGCACGCCCAAGTATCAGGTTGAGAAGGCGTCTGATGAAACCTGGAAGCGGAAGAAGTATAAGCGCAAGCGCGGGTGGCTACCGCTGCTCGAACTCGCTTTCGCCGGTTATTTCCTGTTAGCTATCATGTACGCCGTGCGATTTCACATGTGGGGGACGCTGCCGTTTATGTTCCTCTTCCTCTTCGGCTACGGCTACATGGGCGTGATGAGTTTGCTGCAAACGACGGGCGGCCAGCGCCTGCAAGCTCTGCGCCGGCCACTGGCTATCAGCCGCAGGCCGTGAGCAATTAAGATTAGAGAACTTCGCTTCGTCTCTGCCCGTACTAAATAGCGTGACCTTCTCTGTCGCTTCGTCGCAGAAAGCAGCGCCATTTCCCTTATCAAAAGTCGAGTCAATTACAGATGAAACTACAGCCTTCAAGATTGCGCTCCTGCTTCGCCTTACTCATCATCGCGAGCTTTTCTTTCAGCCTCGTCAGCGCCGCGCCCGATAAAGATTTCTGGGACGAGCCGGGCGTTCGCCTGCTCAATCAACCGCTCGCGGAATATAGAGCGCGGCGGCAGAAATTGTTGGGCGAGATAAAGGACGGCATCGTCGTCATCCTCGGCAGCGTCGAAGAGAGCGCGGGCGTCGAAGCGCGTTATCGCCAGAATAACTGGATGGCTTATTTGACGGGCGTGCGCACTCCCGGCTCAGCCGTGATGCTCGTGCCGCAAGGCTTGCCTTCCCTGGGCGGCGCGCGTGAGATTGTTTTCATCCCTCCACGCAATCTGGTGATGGAGCGTTGGACGGGCGTGCAGCTTGGGCCAAGCGAAGAGACTGCCAAAGCCTTCGGTGTCGAACGCGTGCTCTCTTACAGGGATGACCTCTGGCCCAAGTTGAAGGAGGCCGCCGCGCTTCCCGCTTTCAAGAACGCGCAGGGACAGAGCACGATGAAGCTCTACACGATTGCGCCGAATGAGCCGTCAAATGGTTTCGTGCGTGAGTACAAATTTGTCGAGCGGGCGCGGAAAGAGTTGCCGGGCGTTGAGGTTGTGACCAGCGAGCAAATGATTTCTTACAAAATCGGCGAGATGCGCAAAGTCAAATCGTCTGCCGAAATGGCGCTGCTGCAAAAAGCTATTGATATTACAGGCGAAGCGCAGCGTGACATAGCGTTGAATCTCAAGCCCGGCATGTACGAATATGAAGTGCAGGCGCTATTGGAAGCGGCTTTCACCAGAAACGGCGCTGAGCGGCCCGGCTTTCCTTCAATCGTCGGCAGCGGCATCTACTCGACTATCCTGCACTACAACGAGAATCACAAAAAGATTGACGACGGCGATTTGATTGTCTGCGACATTGGCGCGGAATATTCGCTCTACACAGCCGACATCACGCGCACCTATCCTGCGAACGGCAAGTTTACGGAGCGACAACGCGCTATCTACCAACTCGTCCTCGACACGCAAACGGCGGCAGCCGCGCACTGGAAGCCCGGCATGACGCTCGGCGATTTAGAAAACTTCGTCAAGCAACAGATGCGCAAGAGTCCGCTCCGGGCGCGCGACGCGGATGGCAAAGAATACACGCTGGATCACTTCTTCATACACGGCCTCGGCCACTGGCTCGGCATGGACGTGCATGACACGGGCGACTACGCGCTACCGATAGCTCCCGGCTCTGTCTTCACCATCGAACCCGGAATCTATATTCAGTCGGAAAAGCTCGGCGTCCGCATCGAAGACGACTACGCCATCATGCCAGACAATGCGCTGCGTAAACTCTCGGAAAAGATTCCGTCCGCGCCGGACGACATCGAGCGCCTGATGAAACGCAAGTAGGAATTAGCAAGGAGAAATGATGAAAGCGTGGCTACTCATTTTGAGTAGCCACGCTTTCGTCTGTAGTGCTCTTGAAGTTAATCGCTGTCGGAGTTGAGCAGGCTCAAGAGCGAGATGAAAATGTTGAACGCGTCCAGATAGAGCGAGAGCGCTCCGGCCACGTATTCATTCGTCGGATAGTGGCGAATAATGTTCGACGTATCGTAGAGCACGAAGCCCGCGAACAGCAGCAGCGTCGCCGCCGAGATGGCGAAAGCAAACGCGCTTGAGCCGACTATCAGAATGTTCAGCAGGCCCGCGAGAATTACCACGATCAAGCCCGTCACCATCAGCCCGCGCAGGAAGCTAAAATCCTTTTTCGAGATGAAGACGTAGGCCGTCAATCCACCGAAGATGCCAATTGTCAACACACCCGCCTGCCAGATAGAAGCAGGATTAGTTTGGCCCAGTACGTAGAGCAGCGGCGAAATCATCACGCCCGTGAGCGTCGTAAAACCGAAGAGCGCTGCCAGATTAACGCCCGGCACATGGCGCACGGCCTGCGCGCCAATCACGCCGCCAATCATCATGAAAAACATGATCCACGGATGCTCAAAGGCAAACTGTAAAACCGGCGGAGAGTTAAGGCCCAGCCATGCGCCGCCGACGGCAAACAGCGTTGCCGCGAAAAAGAGCGCGTAGACCTTGCGTATAAAGCCCAAACGCTCGCCAAGGCTCGCTTGCGCCGCAGTGCGCGCAGGGAGATTGCCCCACTCGTTGCCCGGCGTTTGCCACGGCTGAGGCTCTGTGTAGCGTTGATTTGGAGACTTAAATTCGTTCATCTGTATTTCCTTTGCTAAATTTTAAGCTCACTCGCGCCCCTGAAAGATTACGCGCGAATGAGTATCATTAAGATGCTTTGAGCGTTGCTGTAGATGTATCTCGTGCCAGTATAGCCCATGCTGTCGACCGCCTGCCACATGATTATCGTGCGGACGGCAATGTTGACAAGTTTTGCCGCGTCAGGTGAAGATGCTCGCAGCCTGCTGAAAAACTTTAACGCTGTGTCTTAAACACCTGATGCCTGTTTCTATTCTTTCCCTTTCAGAAGAACGATTCCATGTCAATTTCTGCCGCTGAATCTGCGCCACGCGACGGAACGTCGCGTGTGGCGGTCGCCATCACTTGCCTGTTGATTCTGGCGGCATTGATTGACTCGCAGGTGGTCGCCGCCATCGCGCCGCAGATAGCCGCTGGCCTCGGCAGTTTACCGACAATCGTAGCAAGCAGCGTGACTATCTACGCCGTGACCGCTGCGGCTGTAGCGCTCCTGCTGGGCCGTTATTCAAGGCGCATGGATGCGCGAGCGTGGCTGCCCGCCGCCGCCGCCGTCTTCGTCGCCGCGAGCCTGTTGGCTTCCGCTTCAACGCACGTCTCTGTTTTCCTCGCCGCGCGCTCACTCGCCGGAGTAGCGGGCGGCCTTATCTCCGCGCTTGCCATCGCCGCGCTGGCAGATGCCTCTGCCTATGCGAAACGTGGCAAACAGATGAGCGGCGTGGCGATCAGCTATTTCCTTGCGCCAGTCGTAGGCGTTCCGCTCGGCGCGTTTCTAACCGAAAGAACGGGCTGGCGCTCTGTCTTCTGGACGGTAGCTATTCTGGCAGCGCTGGCGGGCCTTCTCATCAAGCTATTCCCGCTCACTCCTGCTGCAAGCGATGACGGCGCGCGTGAAGGAACGAATAACGCGGAGGCGAGCGTAGCACCGACGACGCCTGCGAAAACTTCGCTCTGGGAACTAATGAACCGTTCGCGCTCGACGCGCATGGGTTTGATAAGCGCGTTTTTCGTCTCCGGCGGGCTGGTCGGGTTTACGACCTTCCTGGGCACATGGCTGGCCGAAGGCTTTCACGTCAGAGCGGGCGGGGTTGGCCGCGTTTATGCGCTGGCGGGCGTCGGCGCGGTCGCTGGAAGCGTGTTGGGAGGGATGCTGGCCGACCGTCTTGGTAAACGGCGCATCGCGGCGCAGAGCAGCGCCCTCATGGTTTTTTGCCTGTTGCTGCTGCCCACTTTTACGTGGAGCGCGACGCTGTGGGCTTTAATTTGTATCACTGCCTTTCTGGCGGCGATGCGCGTCGCTCCCTTGCAGGCGATTGTGACAGAAGTGGTGGAACCCGCGGAGCGCGCGACGTACGTTGCGTTGCGAAACAGCGCATCGCAACTGGGCATCGCGGCGGCTGTGGCCGGAGGCGGTCGCCTCTACGCGGGCTATGGCCTGACGGGCGTCGGCCTGCTGTGCACCGCGCTGACGCTCGGAGCGTGGCTGACGATTCGACTCATGGACGACCCGCACGACCGCATCCAGGCGACGAGCGATGTTGAACTCCGGCCTCATATCAGAGGCACGGGCAGGCGTTGGTCGCGCAGGCTAGCCATTACAGCTTTGTGCCTCGTGCTGTTTGTCTGCGCGGTGCTGCCGTATGCTTTGAGCTTTCTGATTACGAAGGCTGGAACGCGGCCCGGCGAGCGCGACCGCAAGGATACGCCCGCCGCGCAGAATACGACTTTTGAAAACGTCACCTTCGTTTCCTCAGATGGTAATAAACTGTCCGGCTGGTATCTGCCGTCGAGCAGTCATAAGGTGACGATTATCATGGCGCACGGCCTCTTTCGCTCGCGTTACGAAATGCTTGATCGCGGTGTGGCGCTCTGGCGCGAGGGCTACGGCGTGCTGCTCTATGACCTGCGGCGTCACGGGCAGAGCCGCGCTGAATTTTCGACCCTCGGTTACGACGAGCGCCATGACGTGACGGCGGCGCTCATGTTTATGCGTGAACGCGCGCCGGAAAACAGAATCGTACTGATGGGCGTTTCGATGGGCGCGGCGGCGACGCTCCTCTCTGCGGCGGAGAGCGATAGTTTGATGGCTGTCGTCGCAGAGTCGAGCTTTCTCTCGTTCAGTGACACGGTATATCACCATATCGGGATGGCGCGACTGCCAAAGCTCGGAATTCGGCTGCCCACTTTTCCTTTTGCATCGCTGCTGGTAAGGTTCACAGCATGGCGGCTCAATTTCCGCGCGGCGGATTTTGATGTCTTGCAGGCGGTGAAGAAAATCAAGTGCCCGATTCTTTTTATCGGCGGCAGCGCTGACCGGCGGATGCCGAACGAGAGCGTGTTGGAGCCGCTCTACGCGGCGGCCAATCATCCGCTCAAACGCAAGTTCATCGTCGAGGGCGCGCAGCACGGACACGCTTATGACAGGGACGACCAATCGCGCGTCGAGTACATCAAAGCTTTTACAGATTTTTTACAAACAATCGAGACGCAGGCCGTCGAGTAGTGAAACAGAAAGCGCGGCGCTGACGTATCAAAAGTTATTCAAGGAACAGTTACCAGCCAGCTTTATTCAAACGGAAAGGAAGTCATACACATGAAACTCAAAGGAAAAGCTCTAGCTCGCGTCCTCATTTACGTCACGTTCGTCTTCGCCTGTGTCGGATTAGGAGGCGCTAGCGCCGCGATAGCTCAGGATAACGCGATGAGCGGAGGCGGTCAGTCGAAAACAGACTCGCGTAAGCTGACGACGATTCAAATAGCAGCGGCTGACATCGGCGATATAAAAAATGCCGTCGAGGTGCGCTATCTTAATCTGCCGTTCGGAGCGCCGACCTTCGGTTACATGGAGATGGGCGGCGACCGCTATTACAGCAATCGTACGTGGCCGATTCTTCATTTGAAGCTGGCGCGCGAAGCCGTCTATGACGGTAAGACGTTGCTGGCGGGCGACTACGTTTTCTTCATCACTCCGAAAAGCGAGAAGCTGAAAACCGATTCGATGATGCTCTCGCTGGCCTCGTTTAAGCCCGATGCAACGCGCGGCACGTTTCTAGTCCCCGGCGATGTCTTTACCGAAACGCCGAAGGACGCCGTAGTCATCAGTCAAAAGCCTGTGACTTTCGGCAAGGGCGCGCCGGTCTCTCCCGCTCTGCAAGTCTCTGTCGGCAAAGAGGACAAGGCCATCGCTATCAAGCTGCATTACGGAGACCGCACGCTGACGGAAAAGCTGACGTTAAAATAAGCGGCTTCTGTTGCTTTCCCCTGTCTGTAAGGAGAATATTCATGGACGAGAAAAGAAACGGCGAAGCGCGCGAGGCGGGCGCTGCGGCTACAGCCGCCATCGAAGATACGGGCGATTTGATTCCGTCGGCGGCAAACGAGCCTTCGACTTCGTATTCAATGCTTGAGCCGCGTATGAAGCGCGCCTACGGCGCTTATTACAAAGAGTTGTACTATACGCCGGAGCGTCGTGTCCTCGACCCGAAAGTGCAGGAGTTGATTTCGATAGCCGCGTCGCTCGTGGCAAAGTGCGAAGGCTGCCTTGACGGGCACATGAAAAAAGCGCTCTCGCTCGGCGCGACCAAAGAGGAGATTAGCGAGACTATCTGTATCGCTGCGGCCATCAATGCCGCCGCCATGATAGACCTCAGCGACCGCACCGCCGCACGCCTCGGCCTGAACCATTTTCCTTCAAAGCCAAACGATAAATCCTGAAGATTGAATTAACCACACAGAGAGCGTAGAAGCGCAGAGAAAGGACGAACGCTGCAACGATGGGCGATGAAGTAAGCGAAGAACTAAAACCACACGCCCTTTCTTTCGTTCATCGTTCATCGTTCCGGCTTCATCCTTTTCTCTGTGCCTCTGTGTCTCTGTGTCTCTTCTTTGGTTTGGCAATAATCGGAAAGACGGTTGCCGCTCAAGAAGCTTCGCGCGGGCAGGTCGTTTACACGAAGTTTCGCTCCGAGAGCCTGGGCCGCAATGTTGACTGCGCTATCTCTCTGCCGCCTTCGTATGAACGCGAACCACAGCGACGCTATCCGGTGCTGATTTTTCTGCACGGCCTCTTCAATAATCATCGTGATTGGGAAGAACGCGGGATGCAGGCGCGGCTCGAAGCTTTGCGCGCCGCAGGAAAAGTCGGCGAATTTATCGTCGCCGTTCCTGACGGCGCGAACAGCTTTTACTTGAACGGCAAGGACGGCACGCGTTATGAGGATGCTATAGTCAACGACTTCATTTCCTTTGTTGATAAATCGTATCGCACGACCGGGACGGGGCGCGGGCGCGCTATCGAGGGCATTTCGATGGGCGGCTACGGCGCGCTCCTGATAGCCTTCAAGCATCCGCAGAAATTCACGGCGGTCGCGGCCCACAGCGCCGCGCTCTTTGAAGAACTGCCGAAGCCTCCCGTCCAGGCTTCGGATGGGCGCGGTAGATTCCGCTACGAGTTGGCCGCCAAACTCTTCGGCGCGCCATTCGACGAGCAATTTTTTCAAGCTAACAACCCGCTCTATCTGGCGAAAGCGAACGCTGCCAAAATCAAGCACCTGAAAATCTATTTCGATGTCGGCGAGCAGGATCGCTACGGCTTTGACGCTGGCAATCGCCAGCTTGACGCAACGCTCACAGCCGCCGGAATCAAACACGAGTTTTCGCCTGCGCCCGGCGAGCACGGTTGGTCTTTCCTGCTCTCACGCAGTACGGAAGCGCTCACCTTCGTCTGGAATGCCCTGCGCTGAAGTAACGGCGACGCAAAAGGTCACTGCTCTTCAGCATCGGACTGCTCATCAAAGTTTTTCCCACAGGTGTTATACTCTGCCGTTCGAAAGCTCGAATCATTTAGCTTGTCTTCAAAATACTTATGATTCAAAGAACAACAGTTTTTGTATTTGAAGAAGCCATTGACTGGGTGGATTTCGGCTTCGTCGTTTTGTCCGGTGTGCTCACCTATGCAGTAGCGTGGTTCTTCATACGGCGACGCAATGTTGTGGTAGAGGGAATAGAGTTGGAGTATCAACCGCCAAAGCCGGACGTAGCTGCTTTCGGTGCGGTTGCAGTCTCGGATGCCCTTATTCGTTTCGTCACGCTCCGGCTTACTACCTTCTCTTTTACTTCACTCTACGGCGGGGCTATTCCTCTTCAACAGGCGCTCTTTATCGGAGCGTTTGCGTTCCTCGTTTTTATGCTGTTCAGTTTTATCGTCGTCATGCTAATTTCCAAAGGGCTGCTACCCGCCAGCCTTCGCCAGGCAGCGCTCATCAGCGCCGTTAAAGTCTCGCTCCAACTTGTGCTCTGGGGATTATTTATTCTGCTGCAAATTGGGTATGCTTTCATGTATGGTGAGCGGTGAAGATGACGCGCTGGAATTCATGCGGTAGTAAATCAGAAGAAGATGACAGAGCCGAATCACGTCAGTCAGCAGGAAGAGAGCGCGGTGACCAACGAGGTCACCAGCGCAGAGGCCAGCCATTACGAAGTTGAAAAGCAAGGCACTAAATCAGCGCCTGAATTAAAGCAGGAGGCCGCCTCAACATCAAACGGCGAATCTTCTCCTGACGCTTCACAGCAACGTACGGAAATTGCCGACAGCACTAGCGGCGCACAGGTTCGCGCGCAGCCGCCGGAAGAGTTCACGGGCATTAAGCTTGAGCCTGTCAGCAAAGTGGCTGGCGGCATTCCGGCGGTCGTCTCTTCGATGAAGCACGCGTGGGGCGAGATGGGCGTGGTGCGCGGCACGCGAACCCTTTTGCAGTTGAATCAGAAGGACGGCTTTGATTGCCCCGGCTGCGCCTGGCCCGACCCAGACGGCGAGCGTTCGCATTTCGAGTTCTGCGAAAACGGCGCGAAGCACGTCGCCGATGAAGCCACTACCAAACGCTTGACGCCGGAGTTTTTCCGGCAGTGGTCAGTGTCAGACCTTTCGCACAAATCCGATTACTGGCTCGGCCAACAGGGACGCCTCACGCATCCGATGGTCTTGCGCCGTGGCAGCACTCATTACGAGCCGCTTCTTTGGGACGAAGCCTTCAATCTCATCGCTGCGGAATTAAATACACTGGCGACTCCCGATGAAGCGCTCTTCTATACCTCTGGCCGGACGAGCAACGAAGCGGCCTTTCTTTATCAACTCTTCGTTAGGCAGTTTGGCACAAACAATCTGCCCGACTGCTCAAACATGTGCCACGAATCTTCCGGCACAGCCCTGACCGAAACCATAGGCATCGGCAAAGGCACTGTCACGCTCGAAGATTTCCAGGAAGCCGAAGCCATCTTCGTCATCGGACAGAATCCGGGCACGAATCATCCGCGCATGTTGACGGCGCTGCAAAGGGCCAAGCGCAATGGTTGTCGAATCGTGCACATCAATCCGCTGCCCGAAACGGGACTGAATCGTTTCAAGCACCCGCAGGAAGTCTTTAAGATTCTGGGGCAGGGAACGCAACTCTCTGACCTCTTTCTGCAAGTTCGCATCAACGGCGATGTCGCGCTTCTGAAGGGCATCATGAAAGAGATGCTCGAAGAGGAAGCGCGACGCCCCGGTGAAGTGCTCGATCATCAATTCATCAGAGAGCAGACCGAAGGCTTTGAAGAGTTCGCACGCGCTCTCGGAGATGCAAGCTGGGACGAGATAGTGGAGCAGAGCGGCATTAGCCGCGAGCAGATGCGCGAGGCCGCCACCCTGATGATTAACTCGCGGCGCACCATCTGCTGCTGGGCGATGGGATTGACGCAACACAAGAACGCTGTCGGCAACATTCAGGAGATCGTCAATCTTCTCTTGCTGCGCGGGCAAATAGGCAAGCCCGGTGCGGGGGTGTGCCCTGTGCGCGGTCACAGCAACGTGCAGGGCGACAGGACAATGGGCATCTGGGAACGCCCGACCGAGAGTTTTCTCAACAGCCTTGCAGCAGAGTTCGACTTTGAGCCGCCGCGCCGTCACGGGCTTGACACAGTGGAATCAATCAAGGCGATGCACGAAGGGGGTGCGAAAGTCTTCTTCGCGCTTGGCGGGAATTTCCTCTCGGCGACGCCCGATACGGAATACACTGCGCGCGGCTTACGCCGCTGCCGTCTGACCGTACAGGTTTCGACCAAGCTCAATCGTTCGCATCTCGTGACGGGCGAGCAGGCATTGATTCTACCTTGTCTTGGGCGCACGGAGATTGACGTGCAGGCTGCGGGAGCGCAGTTTGTCAGCATGGAAAACTCTATGGGCATAGTTCATGCTTCGCGCGGGCATCTTCGGCCTGCTTCAGAACATTTGCTCAGCGAAGTGATGATCGTCGCGCGCCTTGCCGAGGCGGCGCTGGGCTTACGCAGCACAGTTAACTGGCTTCATCTGGCGGAAGATTACGACCGTATCCGCGAACGGATCGAGAAAGTCATTCCCGGCTTTGCGGATTACAACCGCCGCGTGCGCGAGCCTGCGGGCTTTTATTTGCCCAACTCTCCGCGCGAAGGCCGTTTCAATACCGCCACAGGGCGAGCGCGTTTCACCATTCACCCGCTGCCCGTTCATGCTCTTGCGCCGGGACAGTTTTTGATGATGACGATGCGCAGCCACGACCAGTTCAACACGACCGTCTACGGCCTTGACGACCGCTATCGCGGAATTTACAACGAGCGCCGCGTCGTGCTGCTCAACGCTGAAGATATACGCGAGGCCGGACTCAAGGATGGACAGGTGGTTGATCTCGTCAGCCACTTCGAGGGCGAAGAACGCATCGCGCGACACTTCCGGGTCGTCGCTTACAGCATTCCGCGCCGCTCAGCCGCAACCTACTTTCCTGAAACGAATGTCCTTGTCGCTGTCAGAAGCGTGGCGGAAAAGAGCAACACTCCCGCTTCAAAATCTGTCGTTATTAGCATCCGGCCCGCGACCGGAGCGGCGGAAAAGTTTGATTACAACCACGTTGACGGCAAAGAGCCTGCGCGTCGCTGAGTCTTGCTGCTCGACCCTGCTCAGAGTGAGAGCGTAGATTGGCCCACGAAAGCAAAACAGGTTCACGCAAAGGCTCGAAGAAACAAAAGACGTAAGGCGCAAAGAAAACAATTAAGCTGCTTCTTTGCGCCTTGCGGTTTTCATTACCTTTGCGCCTTTGCGTGAAACTCTTCGTTCCATTATCGTGTACTTCGATTTAGAGAGACTGGCCGTCGATCTTAAAAAAGAAAGAGAGAAAAGCTAATGATCCCCCGTATCCTGCGCTTTATCCGCTTGCCCCTGTTGTTAATTTTCATTTACGCCGTCGGTCGCTTCACTTTAGGCTTGGTTGGCATGCCTTATGCTCCGCGCGGCAATGCGATTTTTTCCGTTGTCGGGCTGACCTTCATTAGTAGTTTTTACTGGGGCGCGCTATCGGGCCGCGTTGGCGGCTTTAGCTGGCTCGGCGCGGCTCTCGTCGGAGTGGCGCTCGGACTCTTCTCCCAGATTCTAATCTTCGCTGCGACGGCGCTGAGCTATGCTCTCAACCTCAACACTTACTTTATTCACTGGGATGCGCTCAATGTGCCGGAAGGAACAGCCGTGCCGATGAAGCAGGCGCTCATGGCACGCGCGGGCGGGCTGCTGTTTGGCCCGATAATGGCAGGCGTCATCGCTCTCATCGGTCGTGCGCTCGGAGTTCTCGCGCCCGGTCGCCAGCATTCCGATTATTAAGCGTCCCGCTGCTCAAAGCCGCACAAGAGTGCGTTACAAAACCGCAGGCAATTCTTAGCGCCTTGAGTTTTTCCTTTTTTGCGCCTCCAGCGAGAACAGCGGCGTTTCTCGCTGGAGGCGCAAAGATAAAACCGAAGGCGCAAAGCGTTGAATCAAATTGTTGTTTGAGCTTTGAAATGATTTCTTAACTCACGGCCCTGTCGGGAAGCGGCTGTGTGGCGTAGAAGTCTTTGTAAAAGCGGCGCGTGTATTCTTCCAAAAGCTGCTCGACGCGTTGCGGGTCGGGCGATTGCACGATCAACCCCGCGTGATAGCGTTTGTTCAATCGCCAGACGATTTCCGCATCGTTGTAAGCAGACGTGTCGGGGCATTCCTGCCGGGCCAGCGAGACGAGCAGCCCTGCGTAATCATTGCGGCACGATGGTAACTGATATTGCGTCTCGCCGCGATTGATCTCGATTTTGGCCCACTCGACCCAGAGGTTAAGGCCGGTCGCGGCCTCTATGAGTTCAACGATATTAGCCCCGCCGACGCGCGCCGCCGTTTCCAGAAAATAGAAGCGCCCGTCTTCGCGCCCCTTGATGAATTCTGTGTGCGAGACGCCGCGCAGCAGTCCGAACGCGCCGAGCACGTCGCGGTTGAGCGAGAGGAGCTGTTGCTCATCGGTTGAGCCGCGCAGCACGGTCGAAGTCGTAAAGACGCCGCCGCTGTGAGCCACGTCCAACGGCGGCTGGCCGTATTTATTAGCAATCGCAAAGACAATCTCACGCTCGTTGATAATCGAATCAACGTGGTAGATGTCGCCGGGCACATAGCGCTCGACGACGTGATAAGATTGCCGGTCGCCCAAATCTTCAAGCGCTTCCCAGAACTCGTCTGCCGTTTTAATCTTCTTGATGCCCGTGGCCGAAGCCTCAAAACGTGGCTTAATCAACCAGGGCGCAGGCGTGCGCGCGAGGTAATCTTGCAGCCTTTCGTGATTGAGGGCGTGCTCAAACTCCGGGACTGGAATGCCTGCCTCGCGCGCGCGCAGGCGCATCGCCAGTTTGTCACGGAAATAATGCGTCGTCGTCTCGCCCATGCCGGGGACGCGCAAGTGTTCGCGTAGCGCCGCTGCCGTCTCAAGGTCAAAATCGTCGAGCGGCACGATGCGGTCAATCGTCTCCCTGCGCGCTAAATAGCTGACGCCTTTGATAACGTCCTGAAGATTCCATTTCTTATTATCGTCGGGGATGAGAAAAATCTGGTCTATGCTCTCGCGCGGCCAGTCTGCGTCCTTGATGCTCTCCGATGTCAGGAGAATGACACGACATCCACGCCTCTTGCACTCCCTGATAAACTCCGCGCCCTTTTCATAGCTGGCGAGGCAGAGAACAGTTAACGGTCTTCGGTTGGTCATCCACTTTGAGTCCTTCGTGACAAAATATGCAAATCAGGGTTGTGCTAAGGCGTGTTATATTCTAAATCCGAGACGGCAACTTTGGTAAACGCTATTGTGATGGGAAACGGGGGCGCATGACAACTGCAAGGGGTAAGACTATCTGCTTTATTGACAACGCTAATATCTTTCACGGGCAAAGGGACAACGGATGGCGGATTGACTGGGAAAAATTCTCGCGCTTTCTGGAACGCGACGGCGAAATCTGGCAGACATACTTTTTCGCTTCGGAGCACGACCCGCCGCTCCCCAACGAGACGAGCTTTTACCAGTTTCTCAAAGAGCAACTGCGCTGGGAAGTATCGCTCTACCGCTTGGGCCAAAAGACCTTTAGCTGCCAGAACTGCGATCACACGCACACGATGCCCGCCGAAAAGGGTGTTGACGTTGGCCTTGCGACTAAGATGCTGATGCTCGGCATCAATCAGGCTTATGAAACGGCGATTCTAGTCGCAGGCGACCGCGATTATCTGGAAACCGTCAAATTCATCAAGGGCCTGGGCCTGCGCGTAGAGGTCATCGCGTGGCGCGACGCCATCTCAACTGAGTTGGCCGCCGAATCCTCAGCGCCCGTGCTCTATCTGGACGAACTGGAAAAGGAGATGGCAAGGGATTAAGCGCTGGCAAGCTGTGAGCGCATCAGGAAGGTTTTTCGCTCACCATCAACGCATATCTGAAGTGGCCGCTCTTAAAGCCACGCCTCATCGCCTTGAAGGATTTAAGAAAGGCTATAAACTCATGGCCGTGCCGGGTTGCTAATTGCCAGACCGCTTTATCTTTCATCATCTCCAGACATAAATCCCACGTCCGCGCTACCCTTGCGCTGATGTCTTCGTAATAGAGCAGCCGCAGATGATTGTCGTCGATGTGCTTTTTGTACTCCGATAAATCAGGCAGCGAGACCAGCATCCCTTCTTCAATCGGTCGGATATATTTTTCTTCATCCTTACTGTTCAAACAATCGTCCTTCAACCACGCGGCTTCACAAATCTTTCCTCCCGGCACTAAAAGCTCTGCGGCCTTTCTAAAAAAAGCGCCCCGATTATTCAGATGAGAAAGCACTTCGACGGCCCACACGATGTCAAAGCTGCCCCTGACGCTTAATTCGTTAGCATCGTCAACCAGAAAAACGGGCTTGTCCTTCATCTCCTTAACTGTCTCATTAGCCATCTGAATTTGCACGGGGCTAATGCTGATGCCCGTTACCTTGCAGCCTAAATTTTCGGTCAGCCAGATAGACGAGCCACCCACACCGCAGCCGACATCCAGAACACGCGAGCCGCGCGCAAGGTCAGCGCGTTTGACCAATAGCCTGATTAGATTTTCGGCTGCCTCCTCTTTTGACTCCCGGTTCGTTTCATAATAGCCATGATGTATATGTGTGCCCCAGAGCTTCGTGTAATAAGGAGAAGCCACGTCGTAGTGCTCGCGGATTTTGTCAACGACGTTGTAGTTCATAGAAGGCTATGGATAAAAAACGAGGAGCACGAAATTTCAGTGCTCCTCAACTATGGTACACCCGGAAGGACTCAAACCTTCGACCTTCTGATCCGAAGTCAGACGCTCTATTCAACTGAGCTACGGGTGCTGAAAACTTGTGCGCCATTATGTGGCGCGCTGAAACTCAGGAGACAAGCTTATTTTTTAGGCGCAGGCGTTGCTGTGTTCGCATTGCTCGCGCCGCCTTGAAACTCGCGGCGGACAAAACGTACGAGGGCTGTAATCTGCTCCGGCTTGAGCCGGTCTTTGAAGGCGGGCATGCCTTCTTCGCCGTTGGTGACGATTTTAATTAGCTGCTCGTCCGTGTGTGTGAGCGCGTGGCCTTTCTTCAGGCTCGGCACTTTCAGTTTTTTCCCTTCAATCTCTTTGTTGCCGCCGTCTCCCTGCTCGCCATGACAAAACGTGCAGAACTGAGCGTAGTTCGCACGCGCCTCTGCCAACTCATCAGCCGGGGTCGCGCTCACGTTGGCAGCATTCGTGTTGGCAATGTTGCCGGAAGAGTTGCCGTTAGCAGGCCGCGTGCCGTTGGCAGTTTGGTTACTGGTCGTTGTCGTCTCGCCGCAGGCCAGACCGAACAACGCGATAGCCGCGATGACAAACGAGAGTTTGACGAATTTCATCCCTGATGACTCCGAAACGTCCTAAGATTCGACGCATGTGGAATTGATTTAAGAGCGACGCGAGTATAAATCATCAAGCGATTAAGTCCAAAGTCCAAGACCCAAAATCCAAGGTCAAGATAACGGGTCTTTGCCTTAAACTTTGGATAGTGGACTTCGGGCTATCTTTTCTTTAGCGAGACGACCCATTCCGCAATAGCACGTTTTTCATCTTCGGTCAGCTTGTCTGCGTAGGACTTCATCGGCGGCTTAATGTCGTAAGCCTCAGGGTTGTTGAGCAGCCCGATGATGTCTTCGACTGTGCGGCGCGGTCTGTCAGAGACGCCTATCAGGCGCGGAAAAGGCGTTGCTCCCTGCCCGCGTGTGCCGTGACAGGCAGAGCAATGCGTAGTGTACGCTTCGGGCGGCGCGTTCGAGACGCTGGCGTTCGCGTTTGTAGAAGACGAAATCGGAGACGCAGAGACATTAGGACTCGGCGACACTGAAACGCTGCCAGCGTTCGGGTCGTTTGAAGTCTCTTCAATGACAGATTCGCTCGCCTGCGTCCGCAGCGGCGTAAAGGGCGCGGCGCGGAAGGCATCCTCTTCTGCGCGCTGTCGTGCGAGTTGTGTGCGCACGTTCGGGTCGGTCGCATCCTTGACGTAAGCGAGGACGGTCAGCGTGACGAAAAGCGCGAAGCCGAGCGCGAAAAGTCCCAAGCCTATATCGCGTCGCGGATGAGCCAGCACGCGATTCAGCGGTCTGTGATGCAGAAACGGCAGCGAGCCAAGCACGATCAGAACCAGGCCGGGCAGGGCCACTGCAACGATTGAGCCGAAGCGGCCCGGCAAGTATTTCAACATCTGAAAGAGCCAGAGAAACTGCGCGCCCGGACGCGGCAGATAGCCGGGCGCTGCGGTGTCTGCTGGTGGGCCAAGCGGCGCGTAGTAGCGCCAAGCGTAGAGCGCCAGTGCAAGAAAGACGACGCCCGCCGTGATCGCATTGCGCGTCAGTTGACGCGTGATAAATGATTTGAGCCGCCTCTCCTCCGTGTCTGTCGCTAGCGGCGCGCGTCTTCGCAGGACGAAGAAGCGTATCATGACAGTTAAAAGAATAATCGGCGGGATAATCAGCACGTGCAGCGCGAAGAAGCGGACGAGCGTGATGGCGGAAATTTCGTTGCCGCCCAGCATCCACTTCCGCGCCGCCTGGCCGACTAGGGGCAGGCCGCTGGTGACTCCCTCCGTCACGCGCGTGCCGAAGAAAGCGCGCGCGTCCCAAGGCAGCGAATACCCCGTCGCGCCAGCCGCCAGGATAAGCGCCAGCAGCACGACGCTCGCCAACCACCCGACGGGGCGGCGGCGATAGCTTGCGCGCCAGAACAACTGGGCCAGGTGGAGCACGAGCGCCAGCGTCAGCCATTGCGACCCATAATGATGAAGCGCGCGAATCCAAGAGCCTGCGGGCAGAACCTTTTCAATGTAGACGACGGTCGTATGCGCACTCTCTACGGAGGGAACGTAGTAGAAGGCGAGCAGCAACCCCGTTATGAATTGCAGAATGAGGAGCATGGCAACCGCCCCGGCGGTCGTGCGCGCCCATGCCTCAAGTCCATCAGTTGGCCCATCAATAATCGAACGCTCGAAATCTTCGAGCGTCGTCCAGCGCGAGAGCCAGTCGGATGCAAACGGCTCTTTGGTGTCTGTAGCCGTTTCCTTACTCATTCTCGCACCTGCCGCTCTTCCGTATTATTGACATAAGTCAGATATTGGATTTGCAGCATCCCGTTCTCTTCGCGCGACGGTAAGGGGTCCAGGCCGCGCCGCGCCGGGCCTGAAATCGCCGCGCCGTCTGCTCCAAAGAAGCTGTCGTGACAGGGGCAGATAAACTGGTTCATATCGTCGCGCCAGGTCACGTTGCAACCTTCGTGCGGGCAGATGCCGGACAGCACTTGATGATTCTGCTTGGGCAGGACGTAGACGAAATGTTCTTCGAGCGTGCTGGCCCAACCCGCTTGATGTTCGGCAATGATGCTGCGCATCACGGGGCGCTCACCCGTCAGTTGACTGACGGGCGCGACGTTCAGCCATTTTTCGGAGCGCGCCCCGGCTGCTGGCCGCAGGAAGCGCAGGGCGGCGGTCGCTATCGCTCCAAACATCCCTGCGAAGATACCCAGAGGAATGAGCAGCAGAAAATTCCTGCGCCCCCGGTCGGGTGTGCCGTCTTTCGTCTTCTTGGTTTGCGTCATAATGAGTCTTGAAACTTCAGTGCGGCCCTGCCGGTTTGCAATCTCGGACGGGTTGGCCGCAGAATAGTCTTAAATCTTAGTCGCGCATTCTAACCTACTCGACAAGAAGCGCGCGACTTTCTTCGATCTATTTTGAGAGGTAAACGCCGGATGAGCACTGATAATGCACAAGGTAAGAGCGCGGGGCACGGTTCACTGCGATTGGCCCAGGCCTCTGACGAAAACGACCTGCCGAGGCCAAAGCTGCCGCGCCAGTTTGTGAGCTTCACTTTCTACCGTGCGCGTCCCGAATGGCGCATGCTAGACGAAGGTGAGCGCGAGCAGGGCAAACAGGAATTCATCAAGACAATTGAAGAATTCAGCCGCGAGATGATGATTCACACCTACTCGCTTGTGGGCCTGCGCACCAACGTCGAATTTATGATGTGGCGCATCGGCTACGACCTAGACCCTTTGCAGGAGATGACCGCACGGCTCAACCGCACGGGCCTGGGCCGCTACCTCGAAGCTTCACAATCGTTTCTCTCGATGACGAAGCGCTCGATGTATATAGACAAGGATAATCCTGAGCACGCCGAAGACCGCCTGCACATCGTGCCCGGAAAATCCAAGTACCTGTTCGTTTATCCGTTCGTCAAGACGCGCGCGTGGTATGCGCTCTCTGCGGAACAGCGGCAGGACATGATGGACGAGCACATCCGCGTCGGCTCGAAATATCGCTCCGTCCGTCTGCATACGACCTACTCCTTCGGCCTCGACGATCAGGAATTCGTCGTCGCCTTCGAGACCGACTATCCTTCGGATTTTTTAGACCTCGTGCAGGAACTACGCGAGACGAAAGCCAGCGCCTTCACCCTGCGCGATACGCCTATGTTCACCTGCCGCCAGCGCCCGCTCGCAGAGTGTCTGGAAGCGCTTGGCTAAGATGAAGCGCGGGCATGCCGGAATGAGAAAAGATGAAAGCGTGGCGATGAAGAGTAAGTTGCTTCGTCGCCGCGCCATTTTGTTTGCCTGCTTGCACATCTTCCTGGCGTTGCTCTTGTGCTCGTCATTTCTCTTCTCGCAAACTTCTGGGCCAACTAACACGCAGCCCGTGAATCCGGCGGCAGCGCGTTTCAACGAATATCTCTGGTATGAAGCAGAGAACATGCAGGGCTTTGCGACGAATGAGCGATATGAGCCGGTGAAGAATCCGACGTGGATGAATCTGTCGAAGGAGAAAGCGCCGGGCTGGGGAATTAACGGGCCGGGCGTCTCCGCAGAGTGGTCGCAGGGCGGCGAGAGCGAGTGGAACTCAGCGGCGGCCAGCGCAGACGAAACACGCGCCGCGATTTTTCAAGAGATAGAAGTGCCGCGCGCCGCCGTCTACAAAATCTGGGTGCGCTATGCGGACTGGGCTGCGAAGACGGAGAGCTTCATCATTCGCGTCACGCAGAACGAGCGCGAAGCTTTTCGCCAAGAGTTCGGCACGCGCGACCGCGTTGATTCACACGATGAAGTGAGCATGTACTGGGGCTGGGCCTTCGTCTGGGACAGCGCTTCCGCCACACTCGATAAGGGCACAGCGCGCATCTCGATTGAGATTGACAAGGCTGCCGAAGCGCATCGTCATGTTGATTGCGTACTGTTGACGAACGATGCAGCTTACGTGCCCTTGGGAAGAGAGAAGCCGGACTTCGCAGCGGCGCGGAGCCTGCGCGATTGGTCTGAGAAGCGCTCTGAGCTTGCGCCGCTGCTGACGAACGCTTTGATGCGCGATGTGCCTGCCGCTTGGCGTCTGCCAAAGCTTGCGGGGCGCGATTTCCTGATGCCCTGGAACATAGCGAAAGAGTTCTGGGCGCTCTACGACAAGCCGCCAGCGGAGCGTCCCCTTTATCCATTCAACGCAGAGCCGGTCGCAGAGTTCGTGACGAAGTACAAGGGAGCGCGCGAAGTCCCGCTCTTTGATTCCAGGCTGGTCGTGCCCGTCATCTACATCAACGACCTGCCGCAGAGTTTGCGCGAGGGCAGCGCCTTCCTGCGTTACCTGCGCGAGACGCGCGCGCCCTTCGCAGTGTTGATTAACTACGGCGCGGCCAAGATGACGGAAGATGAAGGGCGTGCTGCCTGGAAGTTGCTGACGGGCGAGTTGCGCGACCAATTCCTCGGATGGATTTCGGGTGAAAGCATAGGGCACGTCTGGTCGTCGGCGGCAACTGACTTAAAGTTAAAACCCGAAATGTCGCGCCGCGAGTTGTTAGAACAGCACAGGGCTTTCTACACGGGCGCTCTTGCCGCGAAATGGGCGACGCTTTTCCACACAGAAACCGGCGCGATGTGGGACAAGCTGATTCCGGCGCAATCGACTTCGAGCACCTCTTTTGCACACGCGCTGGGCGAGTGGGGAACGCGCCTGATAGGGATTGAGACCGCCGCCGTGCAGCCCGCGACGGGGATGCGTCTGGCTTTCACGCGCGGCGCGGCGCGGCAATACGGCGGCGCGGTTCTTTATTATCACGCGCCGAATTTCGGCGACACCGCCACGACCTTTACCAAGCGGCAAAACTTCGCCGGGCCAGACAATTTCTTTCACTCGCGTTACGGCGCGACGATGGGGCCATCGCTCTCCTGGTATCGCAAGAGCTATTACCTTTACTACATGGGGGGCGCATCTGCTATCTATCTGGAGCAGGGCTTCGACCAGTTTTTCAAACCGGGGCCGGGCGCGCATCCTTTTCAACTAAACCCGCTGGGCCGCATCACGCAAGAGTTCATGCGCTTTGCCGAAAAACACACGGAGCGCGGCACGCCCTACACGCCCATAGCTTTTCTGCTAGACCCGGCTCACGGCTGGGACATGACCGATTACCCGCACTGGCCCTTTGGCATCTCGCAGATTAACAAGAGTGACCGCGCGCTGCGCGAGTTGTTCGGCGCAGCCTACTATCCAATGCTCGTCAACGAAGGCGAACAGGCCAGCAGCGACAGGCAGGCGTTCGTCAACGGCATCTTCGGAGACATCTTCGATGTGCTCGTCTCGTCTGATTCGCGCTCTGGTGTGATTGACGATTATCGTGCTCTCGTTGTCGGCGGGCGCATCGAGTGGTCAAAAGACTGGGCCAAAAAGCTTGCGGATTATGCGCGCAAGGGCGGCGTCGTCATGCTCAACGCGGCGCAGGCCAAAGGACTGCCCGAAGAATTTCTGGGGGTTCGTCTTCGCCAGGAGACGGCGGAAGCAGACGCCGCGCGCTGTCTGATGACGCCCGCAGACAATGTTGATTTAAGCGGGCAGGTGTTTCGTTATCAAAAGATGGAAGCGAAAGCGGGCACGCGCGTGTTGATGCAAACCGCTTCGGGCGATGCGCTCGTGACGATGAACACAATCGGGAAAGGCAGCGTCATCTTCTGCGCGTTACCAGACCTGCTCGGACTGGATGAAAGAATCACTCCTTTCGCCGCACACCTGCTGGCGCATCTCTCTGTGGACGCGACGCCAATTCGTGTCGGAGGCGACGTGGAGTACCTTGTCAATCGAACTGCGAACGGCTGGGTCGTCACGCTCTTGAACAATCGCGGGGTCATGAAACCGCAGCAGGGAATGGCGCAGGTAGACCGCTCTGCGAGCGTACGTGTCACACTCGCGCTGCGCGAGCGCGGCATCAAACAAGCGCGCGAGTGGACGGCGGAGCAGTCGTTGGAAATCTCGCGCGGCAACGGGCAGGACACAATCCAACTCGACATCGCTCCCGGCGGCATCGCCATCGTCGAATTGAGTGAACGCTGAAGAAGGCAAAAGTAAAAAGGTAAAAGGCAAAGGCCAGATGTGAAACCACTTTTAATAAAATTTGGCTTCAACCTTCCTTAACCCTCCTTTTGCTTTTACCTTTTGCCTTTTTACTTTCCCCCTTTGCCTTTTACCTTTTTACTTCCCCTTGTGGTATTCTCCCGCGCGCCTGCGAGGTCTGGCGGCAATTGTTTGTTGATGTTTTGCGGTTTGGCGCAAAAGCTATTAACCGGAGAGCGTTCGGAGAGGAGTGCTGATGGCCGAGATAGGAATTGGCGTGTTGTTTGCCGCCTGGTTTGTGACGGCTTATCTGCTCATCGCGAAATTCTTACTGCCGCGAAAGCAGCGTGCGGCGCTCTGGCGTCACTGGTCTCAGCCGAATTTCGATGCCGCGCAACTCTCCGGCGAAAAGAAACCGCAACTCTTTTTAACAACAGAGGCGCTAAGCCAGCATCACTCTCAGGCTCGAACTCGTAGAGCCGCTGGTCAACAACACACGGCCTCCGACAAAGACCGTTGACGGATGCTGAGAGCGTTCATTGAAATAGATTCGAGCAAGGGTTGTAAGGATGAGCATTGCGCGTAAATTTTTAATCAGCGGAGAAGTGCAGGGCGTCGGCTATCGCTATTTCGCGCAGCGCGCCGCCGCGCGTCATCAAGTCGTAGGCTACGTACGCAATCTGCCGGACGGGCGCGTCGAAGCATTTGCCGAAGGGCCGCGCGAGAGCGTCGAAGCCTTCCTGCACGATCTGGCAACCGGCCCTGCGTGGGCTGCGGTCGCAAACGTAGAAGAAATCAATCTTGAGCCGACAGGCACGTATTCATCATTTCGCATTGAAAGATAACAACAGGAGTCAGAAGTCAGGAGCCAGTAGAAAAGAAAATCAGAAGAACGGGCTTCCGCCTTATCTTCTGGCTTCTGGATTCTGACTCCTGAATTCCGTAGTTAATCATGAACGATCTCAAAGCTTTAATTCGCGAAGTGCCGGACTTTCCGAAGCCGGGCATCAATTTTTACGACATTACGACGCTGCTCAAACAGCCTGAAGGGTTGCGGCGGACGGTGGATGCGCTCGCCGCGCAGTTCAGCGGCGAGAAGGTTGATACGGTCATCGGCATCGAAGCGCGCGGCTTCATCTTCGCGCCCGCGCTGGCTTATCACATGGGCGCTGGCTTCGTTCCCGTACGCAAGCCGCGCAAGCTTCCGGCAGAGTGCGCCTCTATCTCTTACGATCTGGAATATGGTCAGGACACGCTTGAGATTCACCGCGATGCCGTCAGCGCAGGCCATCGCGTCCTTATCGCCGATGATTTGCTGGCAACCGGCGGGACGGCACGCGCGGTCGTTGATTTAGTCGAAGGATTGGGCGGAGAGGTGGCGGGCCTCGTCTTCGTCGTCGAATTGGAATTCCTGCCGGGACGCGAGCGGCTGGCGGGCTACGACGTGCGCTCGCTCATCAAGTATCAATCTTAAAGCAAGCTGGACTGCGCGCACAGTCATCTGCTAATTTGATAATCCTGTGCTCCCGTAGCTCAGTGGATAGAGCACCTGCCTCCTAAGCAGGGGGCCGCAGGTTCAAGTCCTGCCGGGGGCACCATTAAAGCCACTGGGTCGTAGTTCCTCGCGCTTTAACGCAGACTCAAAACGCATTTGGATTCGCGCTTACTTTCTTAACGTGCTAAGCAAATGATCGCCTGTAGCAATTGTGGCCGGATGAATGATGATGCGGTGCGCGTCTGCCGCTATTGCGGGAGTGGACTGTCATCTGGCTGGCAACCGACGCCGCAGCGTGGATACGCTGCGCCGCAACCGCCGCCGCCGTATTCATGGGCCAACAGCAATCCGCCAGCGCCCTTGCCCGTACCCGTGCCGCCGCCCGTTCAAGCGCCGCCGATGTACCAGCCTCCGACATCGGGTTACAGGTGTCCGCGTTGCGGGACAAACTACCTGCCAATCGTCGAAAGCAAAATCTCGCAGGATGGATGGGTGGTCTTCGCCCTGCTGCTCTTCTTCTGTTTTCCACTCTTCTGGATCGGCCTTCTGATGAAGCAGGAAACGCGCATCTGCCCGATGTGCCGCGCGATGTTATAAGTCAAAAGGCAAAAGGTAAAAGACAAAACTAAGGGGAGGTCACTTTAATTTAAAAGTGGTTCCCCTGAACTTTTGTCTTTACCTTTTGCCTTTCTGCTTCTTTAGGCGACGTTGCGCGGCGATTTCTGATTGATGAGTTGATAGAGCCTCTTAGCCAATTCAGGGTTAATCTTTTGCAGCAGGTTGTGTTGCTCCATTGCAGCCTTCTTGTTCCCGCTTTGCAGATAGGCGTAGCCCAGATTGAAGTATGCCCCGGCGTAGTCCGGCTTGAGGCGTATCGCTTCCTTGTGCGAAGCGATGGCGTCGTTCCAGCGACGCAGGCTGCCGTAGGCGTAGCCCAGATTATTGTGTGCCTCGGCCCAGGTGGGACGCAGTCGCGTGGCCTGCTGGAAAGCGTTGACAGATTCGTTGGCTTTACCAAGCCGTGAAAAGGTGATGCCGGAGTTGAACTGGGCCGGAGCAAAGTCAGGTTTCAGGCTGACGGCTTTTTGGAGAGACGCGTTGGCTTCCTCGAAGCGACCCAGATTGTTATAAGCCCAGCCAAGATTGGAGAGGGCTTCGGCGTCGTCCGGCTTCAACTTGAGCGCCTGCTTGAAAGCTTCGACGGCCTCAGTCCAGCGACGCATCTTGCCGAGCGCCGCGCCCATGTTGTTGTAGTAATCGGCGTTTGTCTGCTGCAAACGAATCGCCTGCTGGTAAACTTCGTACGCTTCCGGGTAGCGTTCGAGCTTGTTGAGCGCGAAGCCCAGATGGCCGTAAACTTCTACGTCGTCCTGTTTGAAGCTGATGGCCTGACGATAAGCCTGCGCTGCTTCCGCATAATTGTTGAGACGACGATAAGCGTCGCCGAGGTCGCTGTAGAGTTCGGGGTATTTCGGGTTAAGCGGAATCACGGCTTTGTAAGCCGCGATGGCTTCTTCAAAGCGGTCTGAGTTATAGAGCGCAGCGCCCATGTTGTAGAAAGCCTCGGCGTAGTTTGGCTTGAGGCGTATCGCCTGTTTGTATTCCTCTATGGCTTCCGCATAGCGGTCAAGGCTGTCGTAGGCGTCGCCCAGATTATAGTGAGCCTCTGCAAGTTCCGGTTGCAGAGCGGTCAATTGTTTGAACGCCCGGACGGCTTCGTCGTATTGCTTGAGCCGCGCGTAAGATTGGCCCAGATAGTTGTAAGCCTCGCTGTCCTTCGTGTCATAGCGCACGGCCTGCTTGAGCGATTCGACGGCCTCTGCGAGACGATTCAACTCGAAATAGATCGTGCCGAGATTGTAGTGGGCCGATGCCGCGTCGGGCTTGAGGCTGACCGTGCGCTTGTAAGCTTCTATAGCTTCCTCTTTGCGGTCGAGGTTGAGATAGGAGTCGCCCAGGCCGTCGTAGGGTTCGGCCCAGTTCGGCTTGAGGCGTGCAGCCTCTTTGTAAGCTTCGATGGCCTGCTGGTACTTGCGCAAACTAAAGTAAGCATCGCCGATGCTGCTATAAGCCTCAGCGTAATTTGGTTTGAGCCGGATGGCCTGTTGGTAAGACTCAATCGCCTGCTCGTACTCGCCGTCGCTAAAGTAGTCGTCGCCCTGAGCATTGTAGCCCGCCGCATCTATGGTCGGGCGCTGTGGCCTGACGGGCTGCGGCCTCGTGGTGCGCGTCACAACAACCACGCGCGGCTTTCTTTTTTCGGCGCTGATGCGAGCAATCTGCGCTTTAGGCTGTGTTGGTCGCTTCGGCGGCGCGGGTTTTTCGGCGCGTTTATTATGGCGTTTCTTCTCGGACGGATTCTTGAGCACGCCGACCGCGCCGCCTTCTATGTCTCTGGTCGGGTCGGCAGCGCCGATGATGTCCTGCGCCGGCAGGACGCTTATGCCGCCGCGCAGCGACAGAATTACTATCAAAAACACGACGCGCCAATTAAAATGTCTGATGTTCGCCATCTGTCAACTCCATCGTTACAAAGCGGCTACTGCTGCTGGCTCAGATTGCCGCCACCGCTTGCGGGTTGTCGCGAGGATGAATTTTTAAGGCAAGCGAGCTTGTGCGCCTCTTCATAGTCAATCTGTTATTCGCGTCCGGTTGTCTGAACTAAAGACGGCGACACAGCTTTCAATTGAGTATCGCAGAATCAAGCGGAGTAGTAAAAGCAAGCCGGAACCAGGAACGCCATAAGGATGAAAGAAGAGCCGTTTAACTTGAAAGCCCAAGCTCTCATCGCTCATCCTTTATCCGTCATCCTTGCTTTTCTTCCCCGGCGCAGATTGACTCGACACAGGATTTGGCATAGAAGGGAAGAATCTTACGCCTCTTTTCGGCAAGTGTCCGTGGCTTGAGCCGTCCTTTGCTAAGATGAGTAGTGCCAGCCGGACAGGAGAAATCAAATGCAAATCTTAGACAGCTTTATTGATAATTTACAGGTCGGCGAGGTGAGCCATTTCGAGCAGCTTTACATCACACCCTTGCTCGCCAGAGAAGAAAGCAGTTTGCCGTTTCTGGAAATCGAAGAAGCGCTGCGCGACGGAGTGGTAGAAATTACGGAAGTCTCGGACGCGGGTAGCGTGCCGAATTTACAGGTGACGAACAAGTCGCTTTCCGACATTCTCATCCTAGACGGCGAAGAGTTAATCGGGGCGAAGCAGAATCGCGTCGTTAACACGACGATTGTCGTGCCCGCCGAGTCGAGCGTGACGACGCCCGTCTCCTGCGTCGAACAAGGGCGCTGGCGCTATAACTCCAAGAGTTTCTCGACCAGCGATTCTTTCCTGTACCCTTCCTTGCGTACGCAGAAGCTACAGGACGTGACAACCAGTTTGCGTAGCGGCAGCGGCCCGTCTTCCAACCAGAGCAGAATCTGGGACGACATACAGCACAAGAGCGCGCGCCTGGACGTGACGAGCGATACGATGTCCATGAGCGATATTTACGACACGCATCGCGGCGCGAGCGATCATCTGCCCGTTGAGATTCCATACCGGCAGCGTCAGGTCGGCTTTCTGGCCTTTATCCGCGACGGTTTCGCAGGCGGCGACGTTTTCGGCTCGTCCGACTTGTGCCGCCGCAAACTGCACAAGCTGCTGCGCAGTTATTATCTGGACTCTTTAGACGCGGCTGTAGACTTTCCGCAGGTCACGTCCACAGAGATTTTCGAGCAGGTACGTGCTGCCGCGCAGGAGCAATTTGAAACGGTGGGGAAGGGCGTCGAACTGCGTTTTGAAGCGCGCGACGTGCAGGGCGCATGGAAGCTGGTTGACGATTACATCCCGCATCTGATGGTCTTTCCGAAGCGTTGAGACTGTAAACTCTGTTATTATCAGCAGCCGGTTAGCCAAGTAGATTTCCGAAAGCTCAAAACATTTCACGGCCCAGATGCCATTAGCAGAAGAGGAGACCGCTAGATGAAACGTTGTCCGACATGCCAGCGAACCTTTACGGATGACTCGCAGAAATTCTGTGCGAATGACGGCACGCCTCTCGTCGCGGACGAAGCCCCGGCCTTCGACCCCGAAGCGACGGTGATGTCTTCGGCCAGTCAGATCAAAGAAGAAGAAGCTTCATCCAAGCCTTCGTCCGATGCTCTTCCGCCGACGCAATACTTCACCCCCGGCTCACAACCAGGCTCTCAGGCCGAGCAAAATATTCATCAATCTTATCCGCCGCCTTCGCCCACGCCGGGCGGACAGCCCGCGCCTGCCTGGCCGCCAACGCCGCCGCCACAACCACAACAGCAGCAGCCATACTATCCTCAACAGGGGATGGCGGGAGGGCAACCTGCGCCGCAGTGGCAGGGCGGACAACCACAGCAGCAACAGCCGTGGATGCCGCCGGGCCAGCAGCAACAGCCGCAGGGACAGAATTGGGGCGGTGGATATAATCAGCCCGGACAGTATGCGCCCTACGGAGCGTCGCCCGTTGCGAAAGGCGGGTCGAGCAAAGTAGGCACTATAGCCTTGATTCTGGGCATCATCTCTTTCATCTCGATTGTTGCGGTTTTCATTATCGCGAACGCGAGAATCAGCGAGCTTCGAGATTTTATCGAACCACTATTTTGGGGCAGCGGAGCGCTGGCAGGTGGCGGGCTTGTGCTCGGCGTCATTGGGCTGATAATGCGTTCGGGTAAAGCCAAGGCAATTATCGGAATGGTTTTGAGCATCATTACCCTTGGTCTTTTCTTCCTTATCTACGCCAACATGAGGTAGCAGCTATAGCGCTTTAAGTTCGCGCCCGCGAGTTTATTCATCTGCGGGCGCGAAGAGAACGAGCGTCGCGCCCCAGCCTCCTGCTTCCGGCGGCGCATCCGTCCAGCTTCTGACGAAGGGCGTGCGAGCAAGAATGCTCCGCACCACTTCGCGCTGGACGCCTATGCCCTTGCCGTGAATGATGCGGACTGAACGATAGCCAGCCGCGTAAGCTTCACTCAAATACTCTTCGACCACACGCTTTACGTCGCGCGGCGCGATTGCGTGCAAATCGAAGACATCGGTTATCAGTAGCCTGACAGGCTCTGGAAAAGGATTGAAGGGATCGACCTCATCATCTTCCGCGTCGGCAGTCTCCGCTGCAGTCTCGCGCACGCGCTTTGCCGCCATCCTTTTCAGCCATTCACGAAGTTGCATGTTGATGAAAAGCCCGCTCCGCTTGTAGTCGCCTATCTTGACACTCGTGCGCGCACGCTTGTACACTCGCGCTCTTTCAAGTCCCTTCAAGTTTACAACGAACCGCCCGCGCTCGCCGATTAACGGAGCACGGCACAGGCCGGTGCGTGTGAGAACTTCGCGGAATGCGCGGGCTTTCAAATTTTAAGTTTCAAGAACTAATCATCTCCTTCGATAGACGGAAAGGAAGCGAAAACGATGGGCAAGCGAAATAAGATAACGGTGGTGGGCGCGGGCAACGTCGGCGCGACCGCCGCGCACTGGCTGGCGAGCAAAGAGTTGGGCGATGTTGTGCTGGTAGACATCGTTGAAGGCGTGCCGCAGGGCAAGGCTCTTGACCTCGCAGAGACTGCGCCGATTGAAGGCTTTGACGTGCGCATGATCGGCTCAAACGGCTACGACGAGACGAACGATTCAGACGTGGTGATTATCACGGCGGGCCTGCCACGGAAACCCGGCATGAGCCGCGACGATTTGTTGAAGACCAATGCCGACATCGTTTCAAAAGTCGTGGACGAAGTGACAAGGCGCTCGCCAGATTCCATTCTCATCGTCGTCTCGAATCCGCTCGATGCGATGGCTCAGGTGGCGCTCAAACGCTCTGGCTTTCCGAAGCATCGCGTGCTGGGGATGGCCGGCGTGCTCGACTCTGCGCGGATGCGCTGCTTTTTAGCCGAAGCGCTGGACGTGTCCGTAGAAAACGTTACGGCCTTTGTGCTCGGCGGACACGGCGATACGATGGTTCCGCTGCCGCGTTTCTCTACGTGCGCGGGCATTCCCATTCCTGAACTACTGCCGAAGGAACAGATCGATGCGATTGTGAAGCGCACAGCCAACGGCGGCGCGGAAATCGTCGCGCTCTTGAAGACCGGCTCGGCCTATTACGCGCCCTCTGCGGCAGCCGTAGAGATGACCGAGTCCATCCTCAAGGACAAGAAAAAGATTCTGCCCTGCGCCGCCTATCTCGAAGGCGAATACGGCATCAACGGCCTCTACGTCGGCGTCCCCTGCAAACTCGGCGCACGCGGCCTCGAACAGATTATCGAAATCAATCTGACGGCAGAAGAACGCATTGCACTGCAAAAGAGCGCCGCCTCCGTGCAGGAACTCATCAACGTGCTCGGAATCTAAAGCAAGGGGAAAGCGTAAGAGGGGAAGAGAGTGAAAGGGAAGGAGGAAGCCAAACTTTTATTTAAAGTGGCTTCCTCCTTCCCTTTGTCCCTTTGACCCTCTTACGCTTTTCCCCTCAAGTCTTACTTGGCTGTGACAGCCGTCTCGGCGGGCAGTAGTTCGAGGATGACGCGCTGTAGTTCATCGCGCTTAACGGGCTTGACGAGAAAACGGTCGCAGCCGACGGCTTGAGCTTCGTCGCGCTCGCGCTCAGTGTCGTGTCCCGTAAGGACGATGGTCGGAATGTGGCGCAGCGCGTCCGTCTGCTTGAGCGCGGCGATTAACTCGCCGCCATTCATCTCAGGCATTGACCAGTCGGTCAATAGCAAATCAATGTTTGTTTCGCGCAGAATTTTCAGGGCAGCGCTTGCGCCCGAAGCTATTTCTACTTGATAGCCCATCCGCGCGACCAGCTTACGCAGTAAGAGCAGGAGTTCGGGCACGTCGTCAACAATCAGTATGCGGTGCTGGTCAAGAACTGCCTGCCGCTCTCCGGCGGGAAGCACGAGCGAATAGGTCGTGCCAGTGCCGAGTTGACTGCGGACGGAGACGTTGCCTCCATGTGCGGCGGCGATGCGTTTGGCGATGGCGAGGCCCAAGCCACGGCCTATGTTCGCGCGCGGGTCTGCCGCCTGCCAGAAAGCGTCGAAGACAAACGGCACTTCTTCGGCGGGAATACCTTCGCTTGAATCCGTCATGTTGACGACGACGAATTGGCGTCCCTCGTCGCTGGCGCGCGTGCCTATGATGGAGCGCGCGTCGATGTTGACTGCGCCGCCGTCGGGCGTGGCAGCGAGCGCCGCCGTCAGTAGATGACAGAGAGCGCGGCGCGTTTGTCTGCGGTCAACGCGCATCTCAAGCTTGCCCGCGCCGACGTGTATGTTCAATTCGACGCCGCGCAACGCCGCTTCGCCCCGCAGCGGTTCTGTCACTTCTTCAAGCAGTTGCTCGACGGAGACAAGTTCCTGATCGAGCGCGAGCGGGCGCGTGTGTTGCTGAGCGATTTCCAGATGGTCGTCAAGGAGGTGACGCATCCGGTCGCCGTTTTCGATGGCCGTGTTGAGCAGTTGCCGGTCTTCCAGATCAAAAGGCTCGCGCGCCTGCAACTTGCTTTCAAACAATTCCAGCAGCCCAAGCACGCTCGTCAGCGGAAGGCGAACGTCACGCACCAGCGTGTTGAGAAAGCCGCTCTTCAAACGCTCTATCTCGCGTTCGGCTTCGGAGAGCGTCTCTAACCTCGCGCGCAAGAGCGCAGCCTGCGCGGCTTGCGCCACGTAGTCGGCCAGCCACGCGAGCCTAGATTGGTCTTCGGCGCTATAAGCTTCGGGCTTGGTGGAAGCGAAACAGAGCAGACCGAGACAATGCCCGCCGACATTGAGCGGCAGCGCCAGCACAGAACGCACGTCGCGCTCAAAGCCAGCGGGCGCGTGCTGCCTGAGTTCTGCCTCGCCGAGCAATCTGGGTGAGCTTGCCGCCAGCATTTCAGTGAAAAGTTTATGATCTGCTTCAGACTCCGCCGCCAATAATGCCGTTCTTTGAGCGTTGCCTGAACGCGCCGCCCGCCAGATACGAATTCCCTGATTATCCGATTCAGGCAGCACAAGCTGACAGTAATCGAAAGCGATGAGATTCGATGGGGGTTCATCGGCTAAGGCTTGAACGAGTGATTGCAAGGTCAGCGCGCGATTGATGCGCGCAGTCAGCGCGGCGCGAGACACGTCAGCCCGCACACGGACAGTCTCTGTTTGATCCATTTTTCAGGCGGTCTCCGGGAGAGCTTTGTAACTTAGGGAAGAGTTAGAACAAAAAGGCAGGGCAACCGAACAGTTGCCTTAAACGCAGTTTATACAGGTTGGCCGGTGATGGCAAGTCAAATCATGGCTGATGCGTTAATTGAGTGAGAAAATTCACCGAAGAGCTACAGGGTAGACGGCTGATGACGGTGACGCCAGTGATGAATCGAGAGCGCCCAGGACATCAGCAGGTAATAAGCGGGGAAACTGAAAGAGAGCAGCACGGGCCAGCTTGAGTCTCCCGTCACACCCGACAGAATTAGAAAGCAGGAGACGGCCCAGAGCGCTGCCAGCAAAGCCGTTAGACGGCTGAAGGGAGCACGCGAAGAGGGATACAGGTAACGCGTCGGCACGAAAGTCAGAAGCGAGAAGAGTACAATGATGGCGAGCGAGAGCCAGTAGGGCGGATGCAGCAGGTATAGATAGAAGGTGACAACGTTCCAGTAAGACGGAAAGCCAAGAAAGTAGCCGTCCGGTGTCTTGGCGTTGACTTGAGAGAAGCCATAAACGCTCGCCAGAAGTGGAAGCAGCAGCCACCAGGCATATTCCTGCGGAAGTACGCCAGCGCGCCAGACGAGCAGCAGCGGCAGCGACGTGTAAGTGTGAAAGTCTACGATGTCGTCTAAGCGGCGACCGTCGAAGTTGGGGACAACCTCTCGGACGCGTGCGCGACGCGCCAGCCAGCCGTCCGTCGAATCAATGAAGGTCGCCAGCACCATCAGCAACAGCGCCGAGCGAAACGACGCATCCCCGCCGCGAACAATCAGAACGGCCATCCCTGCGGCAAGAATTAACCCCGTCGCCGTGTAGAGATGAACGCCCCAGGCCAGCACTTTTTCCCGTTTCATAAAAGATTGATGCGAAGAGCCAGCAGCGCTCTTTAAAGTCGGTTGCATAGCTAAGCCCGCTCGCTTCGTTTGGCGATGAAATGATAGAGCGAAAAGACGCGCGCATTGTAGCCTCCGCCAGCCTGAGCGCGCCAGAGTTTCCGCGTTGCTCCGGCAGAAATGCGCGCCTCCCGAACACAAAAGTCTATCTCGTCGGATAGACAGTCTATCCGTTCGGATAGGATTTCGGCTGCTCAACACAAGAATTGACAAGCTCTGAGACAAAGCGACTGCGGAAGTCATCCCCTGCTTTTTCAGTGACTTGATACGGCCTGACACTAATCTCACAGCCCTCCTTAGCTTAATGGCACGGCGCTCGCTCTATATAGAAATCGTCCGGGAGCAAGGCCGAAGGGAAAATAACCGGACACGCAAAAATAAAGATGGTGGCGGGCAATTGGTTAAGACAACGATTCCACCAGAATAAATAACCCGGCAGCCGGTTAGAGCGCTGGCAGCCAACTGACAAACGAGTCCCAAGAAGGAGGGGCATGATGAGAAAACAACTATTCGCTACCTTAGCAACCCTGAGTATCCTGTGTGCGTTAACAATCGTCTCCGTGCAGGCGCAGTCGAGAACTCGTATTAGGGCGCACATTCCGTTTGACTTTCAGGTCGGAGAGAAAACGCTTCCGGCTGGCGACTACACCGTCAAGCGCCTTTCAGCGAACGCGCTGTTAGTCGAGAGCGCCAGCGGTGAACAGAGCGTTATCGCACAGGCTTCGCGCAGCGTTGAGAGCAACGTCAATGCCAAGCCGAGCACGGAAAAGATGGTCTTTCGTCAATATGGCGACCAGTACTTTCTCGCGCAGGTCTGGATGATTAGAGGCAACGCGGGCCGCGCGATTAACATGACGGACGCCGAACGCAAGGCCGCAGACAATCTTAAGCTGGCGCAGAATGGAGCGAAGCCGCAGATCGTCGAAATCTCTGCGCGGTAACAAAGCATCTTTCGCGAGCTGTCTCTGCTGAAAGCTTCCGGCTGGACTCCGTAGCAATCAGTGGAACAGAAAGAACCGGCCACCCGAATTGGTTGAGCTTTTCGGGTGGCCGGTTCGCTTTAAAAAGAGTCTCTCTCGCTGTGCTGCTTTGTTATTGATTCTTACTTAATCATTCCGCGTGCATCCTTCGCCGCTTCACTTGAATCCCTTAATCAAATACACATCGCTGTTCCAACCCCCGCGTGCGACAGCGATTTGTTTGCCGTCGCGCGAGAGGGCGAACCAGAAGAGGCGGTCGGATTTGAAGTCTGTCAACTGCTTTGTCGGGCCTCCGTCAATGGGTAAGACTCGTATGTTAGAGAAGCCGCCGCTGTTATCCATGAAAGCCAGCCCGCGCCCGTCTGGTGTCCAGCGCAGCGTGATTGCTCCCTCTTCGGCAAAGGCGGTCGGCGGCGCTTCGAGAGTTTTGACGACCTGCCCGTCGGCGTATGACAGAAGCGCTATTTCCCAGCGCTGCGGATTCGCCTGCTCATTCCAGTGAGAACTGGCGAGCAGCTTTCCGTCCGGCGAGACGACAGCGCCGGGCGTCTGGTCTTTCGTTACCTGCACGGGCTGGCCGCCCTCTACAGGAACTTTCCAAGTCGAAGGCTTGCCGGAGGCAACAGAACTGTAGATGACCCACTTGCCGTCCTGTGAAAATGTCGGCAGGGTGCTGCCGTCAACGTTCGTCAGTTGTTGCGGGTTGCCGCCATCGCTGTCGATGCGCCAGATTTGATCTGTTCCCGTTCGGTCTGAGACGAAAACGATGTAGCGTCCATCGGGCGAGACGGCGGGGAAGCGATTGGAGCGGGAATCGAAGGTGAGTTGCTTCTGCCCACTTCCGTCCGCGTTCATCACCCACACGTCCCAGTTGCCGCTGATAACTGACGAATAAACTATCTTGCCGTCGGGCGTCCAACTGAGTCCGACTCCACCTTCGCTGTTGCCGTTCGTTATCTGTCTGGCGTTGCTTGTTTCTCCGACGCTCGTCACCCAGATATTCGCCAAGCCACGTCCGCGTACGGTGACCATCGTGCTCGAATCCTGCGTCAAGCTCAGATTGTTGTAGCCGTTCAAATCGTTGGTGATTTTGCGCGGCGCGCCCGAAGGATAAGGGATGAACCAGATTTGCGGAGGGCTTCTGCGCTCGTCCGCGGCGATCATCACAAGGCCGCTGCCGTCACCGAGCCATGAAATGCTGCCGATGCTCGCCCATCGTTGCGACATAATCAATTTTTCTGGCCCGCCGTCCGCCGGGATTTCGACCATGCTCATAATCTTGGCGCTGTCGCTCCAGAGCAAGACGGCCAAGGATTTGCCGTCAGGCGACCACACTCCGCCGTGACAACCATCCGGTGCTTGACGCCTAATCAACACTTTCTCGCCAGTGCCGTCCGTATTTGCCACAATCAGAGCGGCAGCGTTTTCCTTCGCGTAACCGCGCACGAAAGCCAGGCGCTTGCCGTCGGGCGAGACTGCTCCTCCCGGCATCACATCAACGATAATCTTTCGCGGCGGCGCACCGCCCAGCACAGGCACTTGATAGATGACGCCGACGCCTTTTCTGTCCCATAAATTGTAGTAAATGAAATTCCCGTCGTGCGAGAATGCTATTCCTTGATAGCTGACATCGGCAGCCGGAAGCAGTAGGACGTTGCTGGAAGTCGCAACCTGCCTCACCCAGAGGCTCTGCTTTCCGCCCTCGTTCATCACGTGCGCGACGTACTTACCGTCGGGTGAAATGGCCGCGTCAACAGACTTTCCGTTGGTCGTCAACTGCGTGACCTGCATGTTCTGCAAGAACATCGGAGGCTGATTGCCTGCGCGCGTTTTGTTGAGCCAGGAGTAAACCAGATAAGCGATGCCTGAGAGGGCAACGAGCGCGACGAGAGCTATCAACGCGCCTTTTTTATGCCGCTTGATTTCACCTGCCAGGTATTCCGCGCTCGAAGTCGGATGCTGCGAAATCTCTGTTGTGCCGGGCGCGGTATTCTTCGCCGTTTGTGTGGCCGACTGCGTGCCGCTGATTGTCGCTCCGCTTCCACCGTTTGTTTCGGGCGGCAGTGAGTGTTCCAGCTTAGACTCGAATTCCAACTCCTGCCGCAGGCTCTTTAAATCGACCAGCAAATCCTTGACGGTCTGATAGCGTTCTTCTCTGTCTTTGCGTAGGGCCTTGCGAACAATCCGCTGTAGCTCAGCCGGGGCTTCAGGGAAATGAGCATTGAGCGGTTGCGGTTCTTTCTCAAGTACCGAAACTATCACGTCGCTGGTCGTCGCGCCGGTAAAGGGAGCTTTGCCCGTCGTCATCTCGTAGAGCACGCAGCCCAGACTCCAGATGTCCGTGCGGACATCCACCTCAAAACCGCGCGCCTGCTCCGGCGACATATACTGCGCCGTGCCCATCACCGTCCCCGGATTCGTGTCCACGTTGGCGAGCGTCGGAGCTTGGGAATCAATCGGTGAAACTTGCTGCGCCGTCAACTTCGCCAGCCCGAAGTCAAGAACCTTAACGTAGCCGTCGGGCCGCACCATGATATTGTCTGGCTTGATGTCTCTGTGAACGATGCCAGCCTCGTGCGCGACCCTTAGGGCGTCGGCCAGTTGCACGCTGATGTCCAAGGCTTCGCGCAGCTTCAAGCGCTGCCGCTTCAAACGCTGCCTGAGCGTTTCGCCCTCTACGAACTCCGTTGCCATAAAATGCAGCGAGTCTTCCGAACCGATTTCGTGAATTGTGATGATGTTCGGATGATTCAGAGCGGACGCAGCGCACGCCTCCTGCTCGAAGCGTCGAAGGCGGTCTTCGTCCTGCGTAAACCTGGCCGAGAGCAGTTTGAGCGCGACGGGCCGCTTCAGACGCGTGTCCTGCGCCAGATAGACTTCGCCCATCCCGCCTGCGCCAAGCGGCGAGCGCACCTCATAACGACCGAAACGTGTGCCCGTGGCAATTGTCATCTGAACTCTACTTCAACTCCTCAAAGGCCGAGCGTGGCTGAATTTCAAAACCTGAAAAAATTATCTATACACGCCATTATAGATTCCATTCAACTTAACGAAAGCAGGAAAGCGATGTTCCATGTAAACACGCCGAATAGCGCTCTGCCTCACGCCGCGTCTTGTCGGCCAGACGCCGATTCTGGAATTAGCCTGATGATAGTATAGCAGCCAGAGCAAGTGCATCTGAGAGCGCCCGCGCTATGTGCTCCAGGTCTTTATTTTCTTTCATGTTCTCACCGGCCTGATTGCTGTGCAGGTTGGCGCGCGTAAGGTTTATCAGGCCGCCTTTCATCGTTGCTTTTGGAATCGCTGGCGCTTCCTCGCTTAATAGGCTACGCTCACCAAACAACGCGCTAATAAATCTTAACTTCAAGAGGTCGCCGATGATAGACAAGCCTGCTGAAAATCAGCATCCGATTCACGACTTGATTAAAAGGCGTTGGAGTCCGAGAGCCTTTTCCGCTCAACCTGTCGAGACGGAGAAACTGCTGAGCCTGCTGGAAGCTGCGCGCTGGGCTGCCTCCTGCTTTAACGAACAGCCCTGGAGCTTCATCGTCGCGACGAAGGAGAGCGAAGAGGAGTATGAGCGACTGCTCGGTTGTCTGGTCGAATCAAACGCGCGTTGGGCGCAGTATGCTCCGGTGTTGATGCTCTCCGTCGCCAAGCTCAACTTCGAGCGCAACGCCAAGCCGAACCGCCATGCCTTTCATGATGTCGGACAGGCGGCTGCGAGCCTCACCCTACAGGCCACGGCGCTTGGATTGGTCGTGCATCAGATGGCCGGATTCGATATTGCGAAGGCGCGCGAGCGATTCAGTATCCCGGAAGGTTACGAGGCGGTCGCAGCGATTGCCGTCGGGTATCAGAATGAGGCCGACAGTTTGCCTGAAGACTTGCGGGAGAAAGAAGAAGCGCCGCGCACGCGCCGCCCGCTCGATAGTTTCGTTTTCACAGGAACATGGGGAGAAACCTCGCCGTTTCTCAAGTAGGCGCAAAAGCATTGGGCGGCGGACAAACGAACTATGCAGACGTTCAGGATGGATGTCGAATATGAAGGCACGCGCTACGGCGGCTGGCAAAAGCAGCCGGACAAGCGAACCGTTCAGGGCGAGTTGATAAAGGCTGCTGAAACCTTTCTGAAAACCAGAGTGGAAATCGGCGGCTCAGGCAGAACGGACGCGGGCGTTCACGCCCTTCGTCAGGTCGCGCACATGAAGATAACGACGCCCTTTAGGCCGCCTTCCATTAGACAAATTCAAATAGGCATCAACAGCCTTCTGCCACACGACATCAACATTCTCAAGCTACAGAACGCGCCCGCCCGCTTTCACTCCCGCCACGACGCCCTCGCTCGCTACTACCTTTATCAAATCTCCACTAGACGGACGGCCTTCGGCAAATCATTCGTCTGGTGGGTGAGAGATCGTCTCGATGTGGCAGCGATGATGGAAGCCAGCCAATTGTTCGTGGGCCGTCAAGACTTCCGCTCTTTCTGCGAAAGCGCCGACTCACAAAGCTCAACGCTCGTGCACGTCAGCGAAGCACAGGTGCTAGCACACGGCGGTCTCATCCTGTTCCGCATTGGCGCGAGTCATTTTCTCTGGAAGATGGTGCGCCGCCTCACTGGAGCACTCGTAGAGGTGGGACGAGGCAATCTGACATCAGCTGGCTTACAAGAACTGCTCGACACTTACTCTAAAGAGCCTGCCGCGTGGACTGCTCCGCCTTCGGGATTATTTCTGGAACGCGTCCTTTACGCAGGCGAACATCAACAGGCGGCACTCGTTCCTGCATTTCATCAAATCTAACCATGACAAATCTTTCATCCCGCCGCCTAGTCCGTGCCGAAGCAATCGTCGCTTTATCGTCAATCCTTCTCCCGCAAAGCTTCGAGCGCGGCAAATGATGCCTCTTGTCGCTTTACAGTCCTAATGCTTGAGCCAGCCGAAGAGGCCGTGGATGATGGTTTCGCGGTTCTCTTCGTAGATGGCTTTGGTGAGCGGGATGGACATGGGGCAGACGCGTACGCAGTTCTGGGCGTTGCCGCAGTTGGTGATGCCGTCTTCGCCCATGATGCCTTCGAGGCGCTCGTCGCGCGTCATCTTGCCTGATGGGTGCATGTTCTGGTAGCGCACCTGTGCGATGGCTTGCGGGCCTATGTATTGGTCGTCTTCATATTGCGGGCAGGCTTCGAGGCAGCAGCCGCAGGTCATGCAGCGCGAGTAAGCGTAGCGCTCCGCGACTTCATCCTGCGTCATCTTCGGCCCTGGGCCAAGATCGTATGAGCCGTCAATCTCAATCCACGCCTTGACCTGCTTGAGATGGTCGAACATCCTCGTGCGGTCAACGACGAGGTCGCGGACGTTCGGAAACTTCGTCATCGGCTCTAAGGTGATGGGTTGATCCAACTGGTCTACGAGCGCAGAGCAGGATTGACGCACACGTCCGTTAATAATCATCGTGCAGATGCCGCAGACCTGTTCGAGGCAGTTCATGTTCCAGACGGGCGGAGTGGTCTGCTTGCCGTCGCGCGTGACAGGGTTTTTCTGAATCTCCATCAGGCACGAGATGATATTGAGATTCGGACGATAGGGCAGCTCAAACTCTTCCCAGTATTGATTGGCGTCCGGATTTTCGCGCCGACGAATACGGATGACGACCACATTGGATGTCGTGCTACGGGTGTTGCCGTTGGAATTAACTTGTGCGCTCATAATTAATCGGTCTTATCGTAGACTGCTTTCAGTGAAAGCGTGCATTCAACAGACGGTAGCGCGAGAGAGCTTTCGAGTCCGACCATCGCAATGTAAATCCACTTCTCGCGTGACTGCCTGACAAACTGCTCAATGAAAATTTTATCCTGCGAAATCAGCAAATACTCCCGCAACGAGTCGAGTTGCTGGTAAGCCTGAAACTTCTCGCCCCTGTCGAAGCCGGAAGTGCTCTCCGAAAGCACTTCGACGATCAGCGTCGGATTGAGAATCACATCGCTGCGCTCGTCGTGAAATTGCGGCTCCCCGCAGACGACCGAAACGTCAGGGTAAAAGAACTTCCGCGAATCCGGCATCCGCACTTTAATATCGCTCGTCAAAACATAATATGGACGGCCTTTGAGTTGCTGACCGAGTTCGGCAATTATGTTGACAACCATGACATTGTGCTTGAAGCTCGCGCCAGACATGGCATACATCACGCCGTCAACGTACTCGCTCTTGTACTCCGCGCGGCGCTCAACCGCCAGATACTCTTCCGGCGTCAGATAAACTTCCGGCTGAGTGGACATCGGCACTACCTCCCTGCTTTACAACTTATCGCTCTTGCCCCCCGCGTCGTCTATTGATTTGCCCTGCTCACGGCGCGTCTCGGCATCGCCCTGGTTGACGTTGCGGACTTCTTCTTTGTTCTGACTCCACACGGCTGGGCCGGTCAAATCTTTCGGCTTCTGCTCCCAGCCATCTGCGGGCACTTGCTCCGCCCCGTCCTTTTTCGGCGGAAGCTGTGAAGAGGATGAACCGGCGACGACGGCGGCCTGAGCAGTGTCCTGCTTGCCCTTACTGTAGTCGCGCTTGCGCGGCTTGATGAGCGAGATGTCAACGGCTTCGTAAGAGAGCACAGGGCCTTCGCCGGAATACTCTGCAATCGTCGTCTTGAGGAAATTCTCGTCGTCGCGGTTCGGAAAATCCGGCTTGTAGTGCGCGCCGCGAGACTCGTTGCGGTTCAGTGCGCCAAGCGTAATGACGCGCGCAAGCTCAAGCATGTTTTTTAGGTGACGCGCGTGCGGCAAGGCCATCGTCGCCCACAAATTCGAGTCGTTAATCGAGATTTTTTTATAACGCTCCATCAACTCCAAGAGCTTCGCGTCCGTCGCCTGCAATTTATCGTTGTAACGAACGACGGTCACGTTATCCGTCATCCACTTGCCCATCTCGTCGTGGATTTTGTACTGGTTCTCCGTGCCCGATTGTTTGATGAGCGCGTCGTTAATCTCCTGCTGGCGCTTTAGCTCCTGGTCATAAATCTTTGAACCGTCAGCGCCGTTGCGCTCTACATTCTTCGCAAACTCGATGGCGGCGGGCGCGGCGATGAAGCCGCCGAAGACGCAACTGACGAGAGAGTTTGCGCCCAGACGATTTGCGCCGTGAATCGAATAATCGCACTCGCCAGCGGCGAGCAGGCCGGGGATGTTGGTGCGTTGGTCGAAATCAACCCACAGCCCGCCCATCGAATAATGCACGCCGGGGAAGATACGCATGGGGACGTGTCGCGGGTCGTCGCCGACGAACATCTCGTAGATTTCAAGAATCGCGCCGAGCTTTTTGTCCAACGTTTCGGCAGGAATATGCGAGAGGTCTAGGTAGACTTGATTCTCACCGCTTATGCCCATGCCGTCTAGGCAGACTTGAAAGATTTCGCGCGTAGCGATGTCGCGCGGGACAAGGTTGCCGTAGGCCGGATATTTTTCTTCTAGAAAATACCAGCGCTCCGCTTCGGGGATGGAAGAAGGCGCGCGATTGTCTCCCTTGGCTTTCGGAACCCAGACGCGCCCGCCCTCGCCGCGCGCAGACTCGGACATCAAGCGCAGCTTGTCTTCGCCGGGAATAGAGGTCGGATGCACCTGTATAAACTCGCCGTTGGCGTAGCGTGCGCCCTGTTGATAGCAGGCAGAGACGGCTGAGCCTGTACAGACCATAGAGTTTGTTGACTTGCCGAAGATAAGGCCCGGCCCGCCCGTCGCCATAATCACGGCGTCAGCCTGAAAGGCTTTGAGTTCGAGCGTCTGCAAGTTCATCGCGACGAGGCCGCGACACACCTGATGGTCGTCTAAGACCAAAGACATCATCTCCCAGCCTTCATATTTCTTGACCTTGCCTTCAACCTCGCGGCGTCTGACTTGCTCGTCGAGCGCGTAGAGAAGCTGCTGCCCCGTCGAAGCTCCGGCGAAAGCCGTGCGGTGATGCTTCGTGCCGCCGAAGCGACGAAAGTCCAGCAAGCCTTCCTTCGTCCGCGAGAAGGGTACGCCCATCCTGTCAAAGAGATAAATAATCGCGGGAGCCATCTCGCACATGGCTTTGGCTGGCGGTTGGTTAGCGAGGAAATCGCCGCCGTAGACAGTATCGTCAAAGTGCTCATAGGTCGAGTCGCCTTCGCCTTTGGTGTTGACCGCGCCGTTGATGCCGCCCTGCGCGCAGACAGAGTGTGAACGCTTGACGGGCACAATCGAGAAGAGGTCAACGGCGTGTCCGGCTTCGGCAATTTTCATTGCCGCCGCTAACCCTGCGAGTCCGCCGCCGACGATTGCGATTTTGATACCTGCAGCTTCTGCCATATCAGTAGAAAATCCCTCCCCAGATTCCGCCCGGGCGAACGAAGGCCGCCATCGCGTTGATGCCGACGGCCAGCAGCGCTACTCCGATGGCGATGCAGGCATAGCCCGTCAGTCTTTGCGCGCGTGCGCCGATGGTGATGCCCCAGTCAACCATAAAGAGCCAGATACCGTTGGCGAAGTGCCAGACGGTTGACGTGATGCCGACGAGGTAGATGGCGAAAATCCATGTATGGCTAAACTCTTTAGCCACGATGCCAAACGCTTCATTCGGGTGATGCGCGACTGCCTTGCCATAGGTATCAAGGCCGGGAATGATGCCAAAGCGGAAGTTGAGAACGTGAAAGGCGATAAAGAAAAAAAGGATGATGCCGGTGACGCGCTGAATCGTATAAAACCAGTTGCGCCCGTACGGATAGTTCAAATTATTCGGTCGCCACTCCAAAGTGATAATCATTCCGTAAAATGCGTGATAGAGCAGCGGAATAAAGATGCCGAAAATTTCTATCAAGAGGACGTAAGGAATGCCCTGCAAGTCTGCGACGGCCTGATTGAAGTCTGCGACTCCGGTTTCTGGATTGACCGCCTTCGAGTTGGTGTAGAAATGCTCCAGCAGAAAAGCTCCGAGCGGAACGATGCCGGACAACTGGTGCAGCTTGCGCAAGATGAAAGTTCTGCTCAAACGAATAGCCATACGTCGGAAAACACTCCTTCGCCGAAAGGCAGTCGGGTCACTCACGCGACCTGACCTTTCTTCAACGCGGCGGGTTAATTTAGGCTGTCATCGAACGCCACGGATTATATGTGTAAGCCGAAGCGGCCCGCAACCGCCCGCCAACAAGAGCGCCCGCCACGCGATTTCTGACAGATTGCATCATAGCCCCGCACGGATATAAGGTAAAATGAAAAATATTGCGCGCATAGTTCAGCGTTGCTTATAATTCGGTTAACAGTTTACAGTTTTCGGTTTTCAGTAATCAGCACAGACAAGTTGCTTTTTCTGAAAACTGAAAACCGAAAACTGTCAACTGTTAGCTGTTCTAAAAATGCAGATTGAGACTCTCAAAATCTTTTGTGACCTGGTGGAGACGCAGAGCTTTTCGCAGGCGGCGGAGATGAATTTCGTGACGCAGTCGGCGGTGAGCCAGCAGGTGCGCGGGCTTGAAGAGAAGTTCAAGCGGCGATTGTTGGAGCGCGTGCGTGGGCGGCGGGAGGTGCGTCTGACGGACGCGGGCGAGAGCTTTCATCAGGAGAGCTTGAAGGTTTTGGAGGCTTACAGGCGGTTGCAGGAGAGTATGCGCGGCCTGGACGGAACGGTCAGCGGGACGGTGCGCGTGGCGACCGTCTACAGCGTTGGCCTGCACGAGTTGCCGCCCGCCGTGCGCCGCTTTATGGAGTTGTATCCGTCGGCCAAGATTGATCTCGAATATAGCCGCACGACGCGCGTCGTGCGCGACGTGTTGAGCGGCGCGGTTGATTTGGGCGTGGTCGCGTACCCTGAGAAGCGGCGCGGCCTCTCGGTCGTACAGTTACCGGGCGATAGGCTGGTGCTCATCTGCCCGCCGTCGCATCCGCTGGCTGCGCGTAAGAAAATCAGGGCGACGGAGCTAAAGGAGCAGGGCTTCGTGCTCTTTGAGCGCGACATTCCGACGCGCCGCGCCACCGACCGCATCCTGAAATCGCACGGGGTAACGGTCAGGCGCGTCGCCGAGTTTGATAATATCGAGACGATCAAGCGTGCGGTCGAAGTAGGCTTCGGCGCGGCCATCGTTCCGCGCCCCAGCGTTTTGGACGAGCAGCGTAGCGGGCAGTTGGCAGTCGTACAATTGGCCGAACCCGAATGGACGCGCACCGTCGGCATCATACACCGCTCGGATCGCACGCTCGGCATCGCCGCGCGCAAGTTCATAGAGCTACTGACGGAGAAAAAGCAGTGATGAGCGATGAGTAAAGAAGTGATGAGTAATGAGTGGTGAGTTAAAAGTTTGGGTGCGTATGCTGCCTTTCGAGATGTAGTAAGCCGGAGATAGAAGCCTGTCGGATGAATTAACAAGTAAGTCTGCGACGGCGTTGGCCGCGATGATTCGTGCGCGCGAGGTTTCGCCCGTCGAAGTAATGTTGGCGCACTTGCAACGCATTGAGGTGGTTAATCCGCGTCTGAATGCGATTGTGACGCTTGCGCCGGATGCGTTAGAGCGGGCGCGTGATGCGGAAAGTGAGTTGATGCGTGCAGAGCTAAAGGGGGCGCTGCACGGTGTTCCGGTGACGGTCAAGGATACGATTGACACGCAGGGGTTGCGGACGACGTGCGGGTCGCGCCTTCGTGCAGGGCACGTTCCGTCAATTGATGCGGCGGCGGTGGCACAACTGAAGGCAGCGGGTGCGATTGTGCTCGGCAAGACGAACGTGGCCGAGTTGGCTTTGACTTACGAGGCGGAGAATCCTGTCTTTGGCCGCACCAATAATCCGCACGACTTGCGACTGACGCCGGGCGGTTCATCCGGCGGCGAGGCGGCTGCTATCAGCGCGTGTTTGTCGCCCGCAGGACTTGGCAGCGATTTGATGGGTTCGATACGCGTGCCCGCGCACTTTTGCGGCATCTTGGGACTCAAACCGACGACCGGGCGCGTAGATGGCGCAGGGCACACGCCGCCGACAATCGGCGCGCTCTCGCTCGGTGCGGTGATTGGCCCAATGGCACGCTGCGTCGAAGACCTCTCGCTGCTCTTGGGCGTGCTTGGCGAAGGCGGCGCGGCGGAATCCTTTGACGCGCGTGTGGGACAAAGGGCGCTGGATGCTTCTACCTTGCGCGGGTGTCGTGTCGCATGGTACGCAGCGGACGGCGTTGTGCCGGTTAATGAGGAAACGCTTGATGCGTTGAAGCGAGTCGCGCACGCGCTCAAAGATGCGGGGCTTGTCGTGAAGGAAGAACGCCCTCCGGGCGTCGAGCGTGGGCCGGAGTTGTGGACTAAGCTCTTTGCGCGTGCTGCCGCAAACTACCTGCGAAGGTTTTACGAAGGCTTGGAGAGAGAGGCTGGCGCGGACGCGCGATTTCTGTTGGCGTCGGCTGCTGCTGCCGACTCTGCGCCGCCGCTGCTGGACGATTTTCTGTTGGCTTGGGACGAGCGTGATTGCTTGCGCGCGGCGCTCCTTGAATGGATGAAGGAGACGCCCTTAATCGTCGCGCCGGTCGGGGCGGTTGAAGCGTTCGCGCACGGGGCGCGGAAGGTGCGCGTTGAAGAACAGACGTTGAGTGTCTTTCGTGCTTTCGGTTACGCGCAGACTTATAACGTGTATGGCTTGCCTTCGGCGAGCGTCCCGGCGGGGCGCACACGCGAGGGCTTGCCCATCGGCGTACAGATTATCGGTAGACCGTTCGCGGAAGGGACTGTGCTGGCTGCGGCTCGAATCGTAGAGTCTGCGCTCGGCGGTTGGACTCAACCAGCGGAAGAAAGGATGAACGCGGAACGATGAACGATGAACTGTTAAGAGCTAAGAATGAACCGTTAAGAGATAAAGATAAACGGTTAAGAGATAAAGACGAGTTATCAAGAGTTTTGGGCTTTTCATTCATCGTTCATCGTTCCGCGTTCATCCTTTAGTTAGTGCTGATGAAACTCTTTCGCTTAAGCTTGTGAATCCGTTATAGTGAGCGGCGGATATTTCAGTGAGCTGAGGCTAGCGCGTGCGTGTTGCGGGTCGCTCGCTCGGCAGATGGAGGAATCATGGAAGCTATCATCCCAATCTTATTTATCATCATGGCTTTGTTCATGCTGATTGTGGCGGCGAAGACGATTAAGATTGTGCCGCAGGCGACCGTCATGCTGATTGAGCGGCTGGGCCGGTTTAGCCGCGTGGCGGGCAGCGGGCTTAACGTGATTGTGCCGTTTCTTGACCGCCCACGCGCCGTCTACTGGACGAACACGCGGCCCGGTCTGACTTCGATTGATTTGCGCGAATCGTTCATAGACCTGCCGCCGCAGCCCGTCATCACGCGCGACAATGTGACCATACACGTTGACTCGATTGTTTACTGGCAAATCACAGACCCCATCAAGGCCGTCTACGAAGTCGCAGACCTCGTGGGCAGTATTGTTCAATTAACGATAACAGGCATGCGCGCCGTGATGGGCGACATGGACTTGGATCACACGCTCTCGCAGCGCGACCAGATTAGCGCCAAGCTGCGCGTCATCCTCGACGAGGCGACGGACAAGTGGGGCGTGAAGGTCACGCGCGTTGACGTGAAGAACATCAACCCGCCGGAGGATGTGCGCGTAACGATGGAAAAACAGATGACTGCGGAACGCACGCGCCGCGCTCTCGTCCTGCAGGCAGAGGGTGAGAGGCAGGCTTCCATTACTCGCGCCGAAGGTGAGAAGCAGGCGGCGGTGACGCGCGCCGAAGGCGAGAAGGAATCCGCCATCCTGCAAGCAGAGGGCGCGGCGCAGGCACGCCTTCGTCAGGCGGCGGCAGAATCCGAAGCCATCGCGCGTATCTCGCAGGCGATGCTCGGCCACGGTAACCCGGCGCAGTATCTCATCACCTCGCGCTACATAGAATCCCTGCGCGACATGACGCGCGGCAATAATTCGAAAGTCGTATTCATGCCGGTCGAGACATCAAGCATGCTGTCAAGCATTGGCGCAATCAAAGAGATGCTCTCGGAGACGGGCGAGAAGAGTTCATCTAAAAGAGACGACAATCCGCAGCCTCCACGTCCGCGTCAATTGCCTAACAGTTGAAACGTCTTGATAGCTCAAGATGAGGTTAACACTTATTGGATGATGGCTCGTCGGGATAGCCGCTATCGCACAGCTTGATACTGCACCATCCCTTCTGTGCCGTGAAGAACTCCTGCTTGTTGACTCCCAGTGTGCTGAAGAGATCAGAGATCATCTCGTATGAGGGATAGATCAGAGGATTGCTTCCGTCCAGGTCACTCGGCTGGTTCTGACAGAGCAGATAGACGTTCCAGGTTTGAGCATCTACGTTTTGAGCATATACTGGCTGTGCCCACCAGCTATAATTATGATCGTTACTTACCGGACGCCACGGATTTTGATACTTAGCATCGTAAGTGCAGGGCACGTTGGATGTGCAGTTGTACCAGACCAGGAGGTTGAAAGCTGCTGGAATCAACTGTTGGTAGAAGCTGATTCGATCTGATATCTGTGTCGAATCAGAAAGCATATACTCCTCACCGACCGTCCAGCTCCAGGCGTTCTCAGCCAGATACCCGACCAGTGGGAGCTTGGTTTCGTCATTGACGATGTCGTTCAAGTCAGCCGTGTAGTTTTCGATTTCAGTGTTATACGTGTCCTGAAGGGAAGTCTTTAGCGCGCTGACGGCATCGTCTAAATTTGCAAAATTAATAGAGACAGGAGAGGTAGGCCGGGAGAGAACCGAACCGAAAATGGACGCAAACATTCCGACGAGAACGTTATACTCCGGGCCAAACGGTAGCGCCGCAGCCCCCCAGACTGCCATCAGTAAGAACTGTTGGGGCCAATAATTGAGCGTATTGGTGACGGTGCCTTCGCCGACATTCGTGACACAATGCTGTAAATCATTTTTCGTTTGGTTCGCGTAGGTGTTCTGGGCATAGTCCATCATATTATTAATTAACAGAACGGCATCGGGAACGTTTTCAAATTCCGATGCCAGGACTAGCTGCACGAAGCTCCAGTCTTGCTGCGTGACATAGGATGGTGCATCGCTCGGCATGGAAGGCGTGCCTGCGTAGAGTTCCGACGCCCATCCCTTAAAATTCTGCTGATCTGCGCTGGTGGCGACCAGATACTGGCTCCTGATATTACTGTTACAATCTTTATCGAAGTAGTTGCTGATGTATGCGTAAGCGAATTGCTGGCCCTGTGTGGTGAATGCGGTGAGACCTGCGCTTGGGATGCCGTTGAAAAGGTCAATCGCCCAGGCAGCAATGAAGTTGACGCTCTCGCCCAGAACTTCGAGGGCTGAGCCATCCCATCCAAAGATTCCGAGGTAACAGGGATACTGGTGATAGTTGTTGCAGGGGTCTCCCTGCTTGAAGGCCATGACCTCTGCCTTCTGGTCTCCGTCAATATCAGCGCAGAAGAACGTGTCTGTCGTACTAAAATTCCACCACCCATTCGAGATGTCTCCGCTCGCTGTCCAAACGACCTCAAGCTCGCTGCTTGAGCTATTCCATTTAAAGACGCCTATGTAACACGGATACTGTGGCGTATCACTCTGCGGTTTATAGCAGATGATTTCGTCCGCTTTGTCTCCGTTGATATCTCCAAAATAAAATTGGTCTATAGTGCTAAAGTTCCACCAGCCGTTGGAGATGTCTCCGCTCTTGACCCAGACAAGCTCAAGCTCGACGCTTGAGCTGTTCCACTTGAACACTCCAATATAACAAGGGAACTTTTCCGTATCGGTCTGCGGCTTAAAGCCGATGATTTCATCAATTCCGTCTCCGTCCAGGTCTGCACTATAGAATTGGTCTTGGGCGCTCAAGTTCCACCCGCCATTTGAGATAGTTCCGCTCGCAATCCACAGCGCGTCCAGTTGATTGCTGGAGCTATTCCATTTGAGCACGCCAATCCGGCGTGGATTATTTTGTCCCGGGTTGAAAATTAATATCTCCACCTGCCCATCGCCATCGAGGTCTGCACAGTAGAGTTGGTCTGTCCATCCAACGTTCCATGTGCTGCTGCCGCCGGTTGTAGAGCTATATGACAGAAGCTGAAGGCTACCGTTCACCCATTTGTAGACGGCTATGATAGGGCCGTATTGGGGTATGCTTTCCATGCCATAGCCCACTATTTCGGCGACCCCATCCCCATCAATATCTCCGACGTATATATTTGAAAAGTAGAAGTAAGCGGTGGGGCCTGAAGTCGGGGTAGAGCAGATGGTCGTATTTTGCACAGCCAGCGTCTGGTAACCGGATTGAGGGTCAAGCTGCCATTTGAACACGCCCAGGTAGCAAGGATAATGTGTAATGTTACTATTCCCCAATTTCAAGGCTGCAATCTCATCCTGCCCATCGCCATCCAGGTCAGCGCACAAAAACTGGTCGCCGTAATCGAATGTCCATGCCCCTCCGGGCATCTGTGCGCCCGTCATCCAATTAGTAATCATTAGATACTGAGGGTCACTGGCCCAGTTCGGAGAAAGCTCGCCATATCTGAAATAGGAGTTGACGCTGAGCGAAAGATTATCAATGTCGTTGCTAAAAACTATCACTTCCTGTCTGCCGTCTCCGTCAATGTCGCCCGTGCTGAAGACGTTTGAATTACCTAATTGCCATCGAGTGGCAGCCTGACAAGAGATGAATTTTGAGGTTGGAGGTGTAAACATACAGGATTCCTTTCTGAGTGGTTGTGCCTGGTTTGCCAACAGCATCGGCCCTGGCATAGGAGGAGCGTGAACTCATGCCCGACTTCCCGGCCTGAGGGGCTTCGCAATGCACTCAACGGATGCCGGGAAAACTCAGGATGTGCGCGGAAGCGAATGGGCTTCGCCGAATCTCGAACCGCAATTCTGAATAATTCTTCTCAACCGCAACCGGGCCAGCCGTCCTCGGAGGTTTGGAGAGCATCTATACCGAAGCGGCGAGGCTACAACTCCGCCATTGCGGAGCAAGTATTAATCCGGTCATGGTCGGGCGAGATTATATCCTTCGAGCAAGTTGCGTTGCAAAGAAAATCTTTGCAACGCAAAGCATCCCAGTGAGTAGATTCGTTAGGGCGCAACTCCGGGGCTAACCATCCGAGCCGTTTCCACAGCAGCTTACGCTGAATCTCTTGCACGCTGTAATAAAAAGCTTTCTATACAGACAATATGTGACGAGAGAGCGCCGTATATCTTGAGCCGCCTGGGCCAAGCTCGCTGCGCATGAGGGTGATTTCATTCACCTTTAATTCCATCGCCTCAAATCCAATCTCTTTGTGAAGCGCAGCCAGTTCGCGTGCGCCTGCGGGCTGGCGCAGGCGTGCGATTGTGATGTGCGGATGAAAGGAGCGCTCCTCGCGCTTAAAGCCCGCGACGGCGCATTCGCTTTCGAGGGAGTTGTGGAGACGTGCGAGAGTGCAGGATGCGTCGTGTAGGCCGAGCCAGAGGACGCGCGGTTGTCCGTGCGAGGGAAAAGCACCGGCGTCGGCGACTGTGAGAGTAAAGGGCGCGATGGCGCTCGCCGCGCGCTCTGCTGCGAGTAATAAAGCAGGGATGCGGCTCGCTTCGACATCGCCGAAGAATTTCAAGGTGAGATGTAGCTTCTCTGTGCGCTCCCAACCGGCGCGCACGCGTGGCATCTGCAAGCGCAGTTGCGTGATGTGTTCAGAGGCGCGTGCGCGGACTTCAGACGTTAACTCGATGGCACAGAAAAGACGCAGGCGCGATGCGTTGACGCGAGAGTGTAATTCGTTGCCGCTGGCGGGCGTTGACGAGTTGACGGGAAGTGATTGAGCGCCTTTGTCGTCAACGTGCTTTTTCTCGTCGCGTGGTTCAATCGACACGTCAACGCGTGTTGTCTCTCTATCGCCGCGTATTTCAGTCAATGCGTCTTTGTCTCTTGAAGCATCGTTCATTGCGTCGCTGGTTCAAGCGTGATGGTTTCTCTGGCCGCTGCGGTGACGGCTGCTTTTGTGTAGGGAAAGACGCGCGGCGTGACGTTGCGCCAATCGTCTAGCTGGTCTTTCCAGTGCGAGCTTGAAGGCAAGCCTGAGATGCCGAGCGTTATGCCTTGCTGCGTGCGGTCCCAATCTGCCGTGTCTGCGATGAGACGCATCGAGACGGCAGAGCCTCGATTAACGGTTGGTAAACGGCCTACGCCGCCGTTCTGTGGAACAGGTGTTATCTGAAACTGCGCGCCGAGGAGCGGGACTTGCGCCAGCGGGTGAGGAAATTTAACAAGAGCCTCGCGTCCCCAAGTCCACTGCGTCTCGTCAGCGCCGTAGTCTTTCAACAACTCTGCGCGGGCCTCCGCGTAAGCCGCGCGCAGCAGTTCCGCATAGCTCTTAAACTCTTTCGGCAGCCAGGCACTCGGCTTCTCCGTGATAAGCCAGTCAACGAACGTGTCTGCGTTCGTGTAGTTGTACTGCTTTGCGCGTTCCGCTCCAACGGCAGCCGTCAGGATGAGCCTGCGGAAAGCATCACGCAGGTGAGAGACGAGCAGCGCGGCGCGCGATTCCGGCACGACGCGCCCGTCCCACTCTTTCAAGAGGCGTAAGTGTTCAAGCAGTTGATCGTCGCTTCCTGCGCGGGCTGTCGGAAAGATTTCCTTGTAAAATTCAACGGCGAAGGTGTTGCCGGAGATAGTGTAGGTATCTGCGAGGATGGAGCGAAAGTCTGCGATAGTTAATTTCGGTTTGGCTTGCAACAGATTGTAGATGCGGCGTGCGCGATAGGCGGCCAGCGGCGCGACTGTCAATTTGTGTGGGTAGCTGTGACCGACGATGCGGCTGTTGGCTGTGACAATCATGCCCGAAGGCGGGTCGTAAACATGAGGTAATGCGTCGAAGGGGATGAAGCCCGTCCACTCGCCATCGTCTGTTGCGCCGTCGTAAGGAAGTTTGCCGTCGCCCGTCTTGCGGATGGGGAAGCGCCCGACGCCGTAGTAGCCTATGTGGCCGCGCGTGTCCGCGTAAATCATGTTGAAGGCAGGGCCGGAATAATCTTTGAGCGCCGATTGAAACTCTGCCCAGTTGCGCGCAGAGTTGAGCGCGTAGAACGACTCTGCGAGGTTGGCCCGCGCGTCGAGCGCCGTCCAGCGCAACGCATAGCGTTTGGAATCTTTCTCTAAGATGATCGGGCCGTGGCGCGTCGTCGTCACATCAAATGAGACTGTCTCCGTCTCTGCGCTTGTAAAACCTTTGCGAACCTTAATCTCCTCGCGCCGCACTTCGGCTTCGCGCCAGCCCGTGGGCGTCTGGTAGCGGCGCGGATTGGTTGCATCGAACTTTTCGACGTAGAGGTCTTGCGTGTCAGGTTCGAGACTAGTCACGCCCCATGCTATGTGCTCATTGTGGCCGATGGCTATGCCGGGCAAGCCAGCGACGGAGACGCCTGCGGCGCGCAACCCCGGCATGCTCAGATGCAACATGTACCAGATCGAAGGCGCAGACGCAGGCAGGTGCGGGTCGTTTGCAAGTAAGGGCTTGCCCGTGATGGTGCGCTTGCCTGAGACGACCCAATTGTTGCTGGCCGCGTTGTCGTGCGCGTAGAGGCCGATGCGTTCGAGCGAGCTTTTCATCAATGCTTCGTCGGCGGCGACCGCCCTCATTGTTTCAGCTTCGATTGCAGGGTGTTGGCCCATGCTCTTGTCTGTCGAAGCTGCCGCTTTCTTCGTGTTGGCGTTATCGCTGCCGACCAGAATCACGTCGAGCGGGGAAGTTTCGGGAAAGAGCGCGTCGCGCTGCGCTTGCGGCAAATCGCCAAAGGCCGCGCGTGTTATATCCTGCCTCCACGTCGTCGAGAGGCTTTCGTCAAACAGTTTGCTGGTGACGAGCGAATCTGCGACGCGCCAAGGACGAGGGCGTAATTGCAGGATTTGAAACTCCGGCGGCAAGCTCTTTGCATCGAGCGAATCGATATAAGCGTTGACGCCGCGCGCATAGTCTTCCAGCGCTCGCCGCAGCTTCGCAGACATGAGCGTCGCTTGCGCTTCCGCCAGTTGCGCAAAGCCGAAAGTGCGATGGCGCTTGTCCTCTTCCAGTGTTGCCTTGCCGAAAATCTCCGATAACTCGCCGCGCGCCGTCCGGCGAAAGAGTTCCATTTGAAAAAGGCGGTCGCTCGCCGTCACGTAGCCCTGCGCATAATAGAGGTCTGCCTCGTTCGCCGCTTCGATGTAGGGAATACCGCGCTCGTCTCGATGAATAATGACGCGGCTCTTGAGGCCGTCGAGACGAAGCGTTGTCGCAGACGCGGGCGCTTGCTTTGTTTGCTGCGCGAAGGTGCGAGCGTCCAGTGTCGTCAATGCAGAGAAGAGAAGAGAGAAGCTTAAACAGAGAGCGATAAAGAAGTTTTTCATGAACAATCCCTGATAGAACAATCTATGCTGGCGATTCAAAATCATCTGGCCGGATCAATGACTATCATGCGCGGCTCGGTCATCTCTTCCATCGCGTAGCGCACGCCTTCGCGGCCCGCGCCCGAAAGCTTGACGCCGCCATAAGGCATATTGTCCACGCGAAAGGCCGGCGCGTCGTTTATCATCACGCCGCCGAACTCAAGCGTCTCGGCGGCCAAATACATGCGCTCCATCTCGCGCGTGAAGACCCCTGCCTGTAAACCGTAGCGCGTGTTGTTGGCTTCCACGAGCGCCGCAGTGAAATCTGTGAAGGTCTGGATAGTGGCGACGGGCGCGAAGACTTCTTCCGAGCAGACGCGCATCTCGCTATGCACATCTGTCAGGACGGTCGCTTCAATCAGTGAGCCGCGCCGCACGCCCCCGCAGAGCACATGCGCTCCCGCGCCGACCGCCTCGTTTATCCATTCTTCTGCGCGCCGTGCGGCCTGCTCGTCAATCATTACGGACAACTCCGTCGCTTCGTCGAGCGGGTCGCCCGTGCGTAAGTTTCGTGCGCGTTCGACAAATTTTGCAGTCCACTCGTCTGCGATTCGTTCGTGTATGAAAAGACGCTGGGCAGAGATGCAGACCTGGCCCGCATAATTGAAGGCCGCCATAGCTGTGCGCTCAATTGAGTATGCCACGTCCGCCGTCTCGTCAACGATGACTGGGGCGTTGCCGCCGAGTTCGAGCGCCACCGCCTTGCGTGCTGCACGCTCGCGCAGCTTCCACCCGACCGTCGCGCTGCCCGTAAAGGAGATCATCGCCACTCTCTCGTCCATTAGCACAACATCAATTTCCGCTATCTCCATCGGCACAACTTGCAGCGCACTCTTCGGCAACCCGGATTCCAAAAACACTTCGCCGAGTAGCAGCGCCGTCAGGGGCGTGCGCGGGCTGGGCTTGACGATAATCGCGTTGCGTGATGCGAGCGCGGGCGCGGCCTTGTGTGCGACGAGGTTGAGCGGGAAGTTAAACGGAGTGATGCCGAAGATGACGCCGCGCGGAATCCTCTCCGTCCAACCATAGCGCCCGCGCCCCAGCGCCTGTGTGTCAACGGGAACGGTCTCGCCCGTGAAGCGCCGCGCTTCCTCCGAGGCGAAAGTAAAAGTCGCGACGGCGCGGTCAGTCTCGCCGCGCGAAGCCTGTAGAGGCTTGCCGCTCTCGACGGCAATGGTGCGCGCAAACTCTTCGCGCCGCGCTTGAATCCCGTCTGCAATTCGCCGCAAAGCCTCTGCGATCTCGTAACGAGGCAGAGCGCGCAATTCGGCTGCCGCCCCGGCGGCAATCGCAATGGCTTCCTCGACCGCCTCGCGAGATGCGGCAGAGACGCGCGCCAACATCTCGCCTGTGAAGGGCGAGCGAACGTCCTGAAACTGCCCGGTCGCGCGCCACTCGCCGCCTATAAGTAAAGGCTTGGTGTCCATCGTTTGGTGAAAGAATACTAGCACAGGAAAAGCAGTTTTCAGTTTTCGGTTTTCAGTTTCCAGAAGAAAACAAACTGCCTTTTCTGAAAACTGAAAACTCAAAATTGTAAACTGTCATCATCGTTGCTTTTCTTGCGCTGTGGCGCGCGAGCCGCTACAATCCGCGCGACGGGTCGCTGAGTAAAGTTGATTGGTTGTGATTCTCTATTGCGGCTGATCCTGTGTGTGCTCGCGGTCAATTTTAGGATGAACGGACGTTTTATGTCGCATCGGTATCTTTTACTGAGATTCAACGCCCTGCTCGCGCTCTTGCTGCTCTGCGCCTGCGCTGCCAGCGCGCAGCAACGACCGCTGCTGACCGAGGACGTGGACATTATTCCGCCCGGCTCTTTGCGCATAGAGGTCGGGATAGACTTTGTGCAGAACGCGAAGTTTCCGCTTTCGGGTGTGACGGGCGACCTGACGCGCCTCGGCGTCATTGGCATTAACGTCGGATTAGCGCCGAACGTAGAGTTTCAGATTGACGGCGTTGCGCAGAACATCCTGAGCATTAATTCGCAGACCGTCCCGTCGCCGATTCAACTGGGCTTTGCGCCCGGCACGAATTCGACGAATGATGTCGGCGATTTCACGCTCTCGACGAAAATCAAGCTGAGAAGCGAAACCGAGCGCGGCCCTTCCTTAGGCTTTCGTCTCGGCGTGCAGTTACCAAACTCGAATCAGGGGCGCGCTATCGGCGTTAATCAGATCAACGCTTTCGGCACAATTCTCATCGGTAAAAAGTTCGGGCGCGCGGGGCGCGTCAATACCTTCGGCAATCTTGGCATCGGCATCCTGACCGCGCCCATCGAAAGATTCACGCAGAACGACGTGCTGCTCTACGGCTTTGCCAGCATCATTCGCTTAACGAAGAATATCAACTTTGCTGGCGAGATTCACGGGCGGGCCAATACGCGCGGTGGCCGTGCGCCGCTCGGCACAGAAGGGCAATCGGAAGCGCGTCTCGGCTTGCAGGTCAACGCTTCCGGCCTGCGTTTCGATTTCGCGGGCATCGCCGGGCTAACAGACTTCAGCCCCCGTTCCGGCGTCACCTTCGGCGTCACCTACGACACCCCCAGCATTTTCACGCCAGCAAAATAGTTAGGAAAAGCAGAATTCAAAATTCAGGAGTCAGAATCCAGAATATAAGGCGGCAACCACTTTTTTCAGATTTTCTGTTCTACTGACTCCTGAATTCTGACTCCTGACTCCTGCGTTTACTTATGTTCGATTGGCTACGCTCCATTTTTGCCCGGTTCAATCAATCCTTCGCGGGCGTTGTCCAGTGGTTGGAAACATTCATCGTCGGTGTGCCGATGTATGTGGCCGGGCCTTCGATGCTGATTATCGGCGCGCTCGATTCCTCGCTGCTCTCGCTGCCGGAGATTAACGATTACCTGGTGGTGATGCGCGTCGCCAACGATCATAAATCGGTTCTCTATTTCCCTTTATTCGCGGCGGCTGGCTCTGTGCTCGGCTGCCTGCTGCTCTACACGCTGCTCAGGCGCGGCGGACAGGCCGTGCTGCGCAAGCGTTTTCGCGCAGAGCACATAGAACGGGTTGAGCGTGCGTACGCGCGCTTTGGTTTTCTGGCGCTGGCTGTACCGGCACTGTTGCCGCCGCCGATGCCTTTCAAGATTTTCGTGGCAACGGCGGGCACGCTTGAATATCCGCGCTGGCGCTTTGTGATGACGATTATGATTGCGCGCAGCCTGCGCTACTACATAGAAGGCACGCTGGCGATCTTTTACGGGCGGCAGGTGATCGAGTTTATTAAGCAGTACGGCTTTACTATTCTGGCGGTCGTCATTGGTCTGTGCGTCGTCGGGTTGGCCGTTTACCTACTTAAGAAACGGTTCATAAGCGAGCGCGGCGCAAGTGTTGCGACGGAAGCTGTAGAAGATGAATCGCAGACGCCTATGGAGCAAGCTGGCAGCAAGACTGCTCCGGGTTCGTCGGATTAGACTAAAAGCGAGAAGAGCGAAAGGACTAGGTTTACTTTGAAGCGTTTCCTGCGCAGGTTGGTTGACGGCATGATTGCTTACGGCCCGCTGGGGTTGTTTGGGCTGGCGTTTCTCGATTCCGCATTGATACCGCTGCCGCTTGGGCCGGATGCGGCGATGATGCTGTTGACGGCGAATCATCCTGAGTTGATGCCGGTCTATGCGCTGGCGGCAACAATCGGCTCGGTCGCAGGCTGCATCGTGCTCTACTACATTTCGCGGCGTGCTGGCCGCCGCGCTCTCGCACGCTTTTCGCCAGCCAAGCAGGAACGCGTGAAAGGATTGCTCGACCGCTACGACGTGCTGGCGCTGTTTGTCGTCTCCATCCTTCCGCCGCCGTTTCCCTTCAAGTTGTTCGTCATCTCTTCGGGCGTCTTTCGCTTAAACGTGCTGCGCTTTGCGTTAGCCATCGCCGCGGGCCGCGCTTCCAGATTTTTTCTGGAAGGGATGCTGGTCAAGCATTACGGTGGGCAGATACAGGAATTGATAACGCGTTACTTTCAACGCATTGGTCTCATAGGCATCGGTCTGGTTGTGCTCGTCGCGACGTTTTTTATCGCGCGTACTCTCTGGCGGCGCAGGGCTGCAAACGAGACGGCAGAGTCAAACGGTTAGCAAGGCTCGCTGGCCGCCAGGAATTGAAAGAGACGCGCTCCGGCCACGTCGTGTATGCCGTGCTGACGCAATCGCGCGAGGATGCGTATGAAAATCTCTGCTGTGGCGAGCGCATCATCCGGCGCGCGATGCCGATTGAGAATCGGAATCATAAAGTATTCCGCGATTGTGTGTAGGCGATAGTTCGTCAGGCCCGGAAAGGTGCGGCGCGAGAGCTTGACGGTGCACAAGTGCGAGTTAATCATCCGGCGACCGGGAAAGACGCGACGGATTTCGTGATTCAAAAAGCGCACGTCAAACTGCGCGTTGTGGGCCACCAGAACGGCGTCCGCCGCAAAGTCCAGCCAGCCTCCGATGACGTCTGCGAAGATGGGCGCGTCCTTCACCATCTGGTTAGTAATGCCAGTCAGTTGCACTATGAAGGGCGGGATTAAGGTTTCCGGGTTGACCAGCGTTTGAAACTCGGCGACGATACGACCCCGGCTGACGCGGTAAGCTCCGATTTCCGTAATCCGGCAGGGAGGCGTTTTAGCCCCCGTGGTTTCCACGTCAACGACGACGAAATCCGATTCATGAAGAACGCGCGATTCCACGTCTTCGCAGTCAAGCTCAATGATCGAACCGTCGCCGAGCCGCAAGCGATGATCGTCTTTAATCAAATCGGAGACTAGGAGCGCCGCAAGCTCCGCTTCCAGATCGGGCAGCTTGAGAACGATGTCTGCGATGTCTGCGGCAGGCGCGCGGCCTCCGCAGACGCGCAGCAGGTCTATGGCCTCCTGGACCAGCGGTGAATCAGAGACAAGATTGCGAGGCAGCGTCATCACTTACTTATTGTAGCGCGAGAGCGCGGGCAGAATAAAGTAGAGGGAGAAATCTGAAGGTGCAGGCCGAAGAGGTGATTGAGAGATTCAAACGCACGGGCGCGCTGCTCGAAGGGCACTTCATCTTATCGAGCGGCCTTCACAGCGCAAGCTACTTGCAGTGTGCGCTGGTGCTACAGCATCCGGCGGAGGCCGCAGCGTTTGGCCGAGCACTGGCCGAGCGCTACGGCGGCGTGCAGGTCGAAACCGTAGCCGCGCCGGCCATCGGCGGCCTCATCATCGGCTACGAAGTCGCGCGTTTCCTCAATGCCAGATTCATCTGGACAGAACGCGACGGCTCTAGCACGATGACGCTCCGGCGCGGCTTTACAGTTCGACCCGGCGAGAGCGTGCTCGTCGTCGAGGACGTGATTACGACGGGCGGCTCAACCCGCGAAACCATCGTTGCGCTAACGAGCGCGGGAGCGCGCGTTGTCGGTGCGGCCTCCATCATTGACCGCTCAGAGGGACGCGCCGATGTCGGTGTCCCACGCTTTGCTCTCGCCACCCTCGATGTCCCCGCAGTCGCCGCCACCGTCTGCCCCGCCTGCGCACGCGGCGAGCAGGCCATTAAGCCCGGTAGCAGAAAGAAGTGATGAGTAATGAGTGATTCGGTAAAGCAGGAGTCAGAATCCAGAGTTCAGGAGTCAGAAGAAATGAAAATCAAAAGAAGTGGTTGCGGCCTTATATTCTGGATTCTGAATTCTGACTCCTGAATTCTGTTTTTATTCATCACTCGTCATGAATTTTAAGTTGACGCTTCAGTATGACGGAACGGATTTTCACGGCTGGCAGATGCAGGGCGAGCAGCGTACGGTGCAGGGCGAGTTGACGAGAGTGCTGTCTTTGCTCGACGGGCGCGACGTTGTTGTGCATGGCTCAGGCAGGACGGATGCGGGCGTGCACGCCGAAGGACAGGTGGCGAGCGTGCAACTGCTGCGCGAAATTGAGCCTGAGAGATTACGCGCCGCCATCAACGGCAATTTGTCGCGCGACTTGCGCGTTATCTCTGCGGAAGCCGTCGCGGATGATTTCCATGCGCGCTTTTCGGCGCGCGGCAAGACCTACCTGTACCGCATAGTCAACGCGCCCGTCATCTCTCCCTTCCACGTGCGCTACGCTCATCATGAAGCGCTTCCTCTAGACTGTGAACGAATGAGAGAGGCCGCGCCGTTGTTTCTCGGCGAACATGATTGGACGAGCTTTTCTTCGGCGCAAACAGAAGCCCAGTCGCGCGTCCGCACAGTGACCGAGTTGTCGCTGATTGAGAAATTTGACGAATCGTCTTGCGCTCGCCTGATTGAAATTAGGGCCAGCGCCGATGGATTCTTGCGCTACATGGTACGCAGTATCGCGGGCGCGCTGCTGGCGGTCGGGCGCGGGCGTCTTGCCCTGCCGGATGTGGCACGCGCGATTGACGGCGGCGAGCGCCCTCTCTCCGTCGTTACCGCTCCCGCGCACGGCTTGACGCTCCTGCGCGTGCACTATGATTGACATGCGCCACGTTAAGTGAAACGATGAACGCGGAACGCTGCAACGATGAATGAAAGATAAGCTCTTGATAGTTCATCCTTCATCGTTCCTCGTTCATACTTTCTACGTCAATGCTTTCAGACTTCGCTGAAATTGTGCAGCAGGGCACGCGCGAAGAGATGCTGCTGGCGAGCATCTCCTGGGAACGTCTGCCGCGACACGTCGCCATCATCATGGACGGCAACGGGCGTTGGGCGGCGCAACGCAGCCAGCCGCGCATCGCCGGTCATCGCGCGGGCGTTGAGGCCGTGCGCGCGGCGGTCGATACGGGCGCGCGGCTCGGTCTCAAGGCTTTGACGCTCTACGCCTTCTCGACCGAAAACTGGAAACGCCCGCGCCTCGAAGTTGATGCGTTGATGCGTATGCTCAGGCGTTATCTGCGGCTCGAACTCGAAGAAATCCACCGGCAGAACATACGCTTTCAAGCCATCGGGCGCACAGAAGCGCTCGCTCCCAATGTCAAACGCGAGATTGCACGCGCCGCCGAGCGGACGGCCCAGAATACCGGAATGATCTTGAGCATCGCCTTGAACTACGGCGGGCGCGCAGAGATTGTTGACGCCGCCCGCGCCGCTATGCAGCGACTACTACAGGAAGGAAAATCGCCAGACGAATTGACGGAAGAGAACATCGCCCGCGAGTTGTATACAACAGGCTTGCCCGAACTCGACTTGCTCGTTCGTACCAGCGGCGAACTGCGTCTCTCAAACTTTATGCTCTGGCAAACAGCCTACAGTGAGATTTACGTCACCGAAACGCTCTGGCCCGACTTTCGACGCGCGCACCTGCTCGAAGCCGTGGTTGATTTCCAGCGCCGCGACCGTCGCTTCGGCGGACTGAAATTAGTTGCCAATGCAAAATAGACTCGAAGATTTCAAATTAGATGGAAACCATTGTTGAAGAAAAAATCTGGACTGACGACGAGCTTCTGGTGCTTCCGCAGGATGGGAACAAGTATGAAGTCGTGAAAGGAGAACTCGTCATGAGTCCGGCTGGCATTGACCATGAAGAGATTGGTGCACGTCTGACGGCGGCTTTGGTGAATTTTGTCATTCCGCACAAACTCGGCATCGTTTGTACTTCCAGCGCTGGTTACTGGATGAAACCGAGGAATCCGTTGCTTCCGAAGAAGAGAAATTTCCTCTCGCCAGACGTTTCCTTTCTGGCTAAAGAGCGCCTACAGGGACTCAAGCGACCGCCGAAGAAATTCTTCGACGGTGCGCCCGACCTCGTCGTCGAAATACTCTCGCCGAGCGATACAGTTGAACTGCTGCACGAAAAAATCGTCGAGTATTTTGATAACGGCACTCGGCTGCTCTGGGTCATTAATCCGGCGGAACAGATCGCGCTCGTCTATCACTCTCCGCAACCAGACCGTCTTTTGCGCAGCGGCGAAATGCTAGACGGGGAACAAGTCATTCCCGGCTTCACTTTGCCCGTCGCCGAGTTATTCATAGAATTTGAATTTTAAAGCAGGAGTCAGAAGAACAGAAAGAAGAATAAAAACGGGTTGCCGCCTTATCCTTCTGGCTTCTGGATTCTGACTCCTGAATTCTGCTTTTCATAAAATGTCACGCATCGTCACCGCCGCCATCGTCCTTCCAATCCTGATCGCTTCAATTTTAGTTTCGTGGCTTGCGCCGCTGTTTATTGCGCTGGCGGTGGTGGCAATGCTGCTAGGGTTGTATGAGTTTTGGCTGCTGGCGCGTCGGCGCGAGATGAAGCCGGATGTCGTGATTGGCTTTGCGGCGGCGGCGGCAATCTTGACAATCTTTTATTTCAACGAGCCGCCGTTCCTGCTGTGGATATTGCCTGCGTTTGTCATCATCGCGCTGTCGGCAGAGATGCTGCGCGGCGCTCCGTTTGAAAAGATGTTGGCGCAGGCGGGAGCAACCGTGCTCGGTGTGATGTACGTTGTGCTGCTCGGCAGCCATCTCATCGCGGTGCGTACGGGCTTCAGGCAGGAATTGTCTGCCGATTTGCTGGCGTTCTTTTTCCTCGTCATCATGGGTTCGGACACGGGCGCTTATTATGTGGGACGCGCCTTCGGTCGTCATAAGCTCGCGCCGAATGTGAGTCCAGGGAAGACCTGGGAGGGCGCAATCGGTGGGATGGCGGCGAGTCTCCTGATGGCTGCGGTCGCGCACTACTGGTTCTTTCCTGAACTACCGTTGAAAGTCGGATTACCGCTGGCCGCTCTGATGAACGTGCTGGGGGTCGTCGGAGATTTGACAGAAAGCGCACTCAAACGTGGTGCGGGCGCGAAGGATGCGGCGCAGATTCTACCCGGACACGGCGGTTTTCTTGACCGGCTCGATAGCTTGCTCTTCAACGCGCCGGTCATCTACTATTTCGGGCGAATGTATTTTTAGTAATCAGTAGTCAGTAATCAGTAATCAGTTAAAGACAAAAGCTGACTACTGATTACTAATTACTAATTACTGACTACTGACTACTGTTTATGAACGCTAAAGGCGTAGCGATTTTAGGCTCGACCGGCTCGATTGGTTGTAACACGTTGCGTGTGTTGGAATCTTTCGGGGCAGAGCGGTTTCGCGTCGTGGCGCTGGGCGCTGGGCGAAATGTCGAAAAACTGGCGGAGCAGATAGCGCGACACCAGCCGTCGTTGGTCTCTGTCGAATCTGAGGAATGCGCGGCGGATTTGCGTGCGCGTTTGCGCGGGCAGGAAACGAAAGCGCCGCGCATCCTGGTCGGCGAATCGGGCTTGGTCGAAGTTGCGACGCACACGCAGGCACACGTCGTCGTCTCTGCGACTGTCGGCGCAATCGGCTTTGTGCCGACATTGCGGGCGCTGGAAACGGGCAAGCGCGTCGCGCTGGCGAACAAGGAAACGCTGGTCATGGCGGGCGAACTTATGACGCGCGCTGCGCAAGCCTCTGGCGCTGAACTCCTGCCCGTTGATTCCGAGCACAACGCTTTGCACCAATGCTTGCGCGGAGAAAATCCAAAAGAGGTGCGGCGGTTAGTATTAACGGCTTCGGGCGGGCCGTTTCGCTTACAGACGAAGGCGGAGATGCGCCTGGCAACGGTCGCCGAAGCGATGCGTCATCCGACTTGGAGCATGGGCGCGAAAATCACGATTGATTCGGCGACCTTGATGAATAAGGGTCTGGAAGTCATAGAAGCGCGCTGGCTCTTTGGCTTCGGGCCTGACGAGATAGGGATTCTGGTTCACCCGGAATCCATCGTCCATTCGATGGTCGAGATGATTGACGGCTCGGTCATAGCGCAGATGGGCGTCACTGATATGCGGCACGCCATTCAATACGCGCTGACCTACCCTGAGCGCTATCCTTCGGATTTGCCGGCGCTTGATCTAACGCAGCTTTCGACGCTCCATTTTGAAGCACCCGACACGGAGCGTTTCCCCTGCATCGCGCTCGCTTACCGCGCGCTGCGCGAGGGCGGCACGCTGCCCGCCGCGATGAACGCTGCAAACGAAGAGGCTGTGCGCGCCTTTCTTGATGAAGAGATCGCTTTGACGGACATTCCGCGCGTCATCGAGCAGGTGATGAACGAGCACGCAACGCGGGCCGTCAGCGACTTGAACGTAGTGCTTGAGACTGACCGCGCCGCGCGCAAGGCCGCCGCCGCCGTGATAGAGCAAATCGGGCAGGAAACAAACGTCGCAGCGGGATGAGGAGTTTGACGCACTTAAGGCGCGCCGCGTAAACTAACAGACAACCGCGCATCGGCCTTGTCGCTCTAAGTTGTCAGCCAGCAGCGCGCAGTTAAGATTAGAATTTTAGAGGCTTTAATTTATGTCAGACCAATCTCAGACGGCCAATCAATCGCAAACGCCTAAACGCAGAATCCCTCCGTTTTTAATCATCCTTCTTATTGGCTTGAGTGTGTTGGCGGCCTTTTCGTGGGCGAAGGGCTACATTGATTTTACTTCCGTGAAGGGCCTGTTCGCCTTCATCTTCATCCTTGGCGCGGCGGTCGTCATACACGAGTTCGGCCATTTCATCGTCGCCAAGCTGTTGAAAATCCGCGTCGAGACCTTCAGCGTCGGCTTTGGCCCAAGACTGTTCGGGCGCAAGTGGGGAACGACGGATTACCGCGTCTCTGCGATTCCGCTCGGCGGCTATGTCAAGCTCGGCGGCGACGAATCGAACTCGGCGCTTGAAGGCGAGAGTGCGCCGGACATTCCGCCCGAAGAGCAGTTTAACTTGCGTCCCAAGTGGCAGCGCATCGCCGTCGCCGTGGCCGGGCCGGTGATGAATATTTTGACGGCGCTCATGGTTCCGTTTGTCGCCGCGCTCTTTTTCGGTGTTCCGCTCTCGCCCGCGCCGGTCGTCACGCGCATCAACCCGAACGGCGCAGCCGCAGCCGCGGGTCTGCAACCCGGTGACCGCATCGTTTCTTTCAGCGGAACGGAGAACCCCTCCTGGGATCGCATTCGCGGCGACTCTATGCTCTCGCCCGAACAGCCCGTGCCGCTCGTCGTCGAGCGCAACGGTCAACGCTTGCCGCTGACGATTACGCCGACGAAGCGAACAGAGGGCGAAGAGGTTATCGGCGATTTGGACTTTCTGCCGGATTACGGCGATTTGCCTGTCATCGTCAGCGTGGTCGAGCCGGGGACGCCCGCCGAAGAAGCAGGGCTGCAAAAGGGAGACCGTATTCTCTCTGTCGGCGACGAGCAGGTGCGTAGCGGCGAACAGGTCATGCAGTACATACGCGACCATAAAGCACAGCCCATTCGCCTGACGATTGATAGGGGCGGCGAGCAGAAAACCATCACTGCCACTACTCGTAAGCTCTCGGACGGCAAAGAGCGGCTCGGCTTCAGGCCCGAAGAGTTGATTCCCTACCAGCGCATAGGGTTGGCGGCTGGCTTGAGCTACGCCGTCAATTACAATCTAGAGATTCTGCGCCTGACAGGCAAAGCGCTCGGACAGTTGGTCAAAGGCGAGCGCTCTGCGCGCAATACTATTTCAGGGCCGATAGGCATTTACACAGCCGCTTCGACCGCCGCCAACGAACTCGGCTGGTCAGGCGTCTTTAGAATGTTGGGCTTTTTGAGCCTCAGCCTCGGCGTCTTTAACCTGCTGCCGATTCCAGTGCTCGACGGCGGCGCTATCTTCCTGTTGCTCATCGAAGCCATGCTCGGCTGGGTCGGCATCAAGCTGTCGATGACGATACGCGAGCGCATACAACAGGTCGGCTTCGTCATGCTGCTGCTGCTGATGGGCTTCGTCATCACCAACGACCTGCTCAAGAAAGCTTCAAACTGGCGCGGCTCAGGGGAAGAGAAACCGGCGGTAGTAGCGCCCGCGCCGCAAAAATAGTCTGGAATCAAGAGTCCGGAGTCTGGAGTCCGAAGACATGCTTTTGACTCCGGACTCCAGACTTTAGACTTGGTAAGAAGATGAGAGAATCCAGAGCCGTCAAGGTTAAGAATGTGCAGATTGGCGGAGGTGCGCCGGTCGCCGTGCAGTCGATGACGAAGACCGACACGGTTGATGTCGCGGGGACAGTCGCGCAGATTGAAGAGATGATGAAGGCGGGCTGCGAGATTGTACGCGTCGCCGTACCCGACAAGGATGCTGCGCTTGCTCTCAAAGAGATTAGAAAGCGCGTCCCCCAAGTGCCGCTCGTCGCAGACATACACTTTCATTACAAACTGGCGCTGATGGCGCTCGAAGCGGGCGTTGATAAGCTGCGCTTAAATCCCGGCAACATCGGCGCGCATGAACGCGTGCGCGAGGTCGTGCGCGCGGCGCAGGCGCAGAACGTCCCGATTCGCATAGGCGTCAACGGCGGCTCGCTCGAAAAAGATTTGCTCGCACGCTACGGCACGGCCACGCCCGAAGCGATGGTCGAATCGGCGCTACGCCACATACGCATCCTCGAAGACCTTGGCTTTACGGACACCATCGTCTCTCTGAAAGCATCGGACGTACATCGCACGGTGGCTGCGTATCGCTTGCTGGCCGCGCAGGTTGATTACCCCCTGCACCTCGGCGTCACAGAAGCGGGCACGGCCTTTAGCGGCACAATCAAGTCTGCCATCGGCCTCGGCATACTTTTGCACGAAGGCATCGGCGATACGATTCGCGTCTCTCTGGCCGCAGAGCCGCAGGAAGAGGTGCGCGTCGCCTGGGATATTCTCAAGTCTCTGGAACTCAGAAAGCGCGGCGTCACGGTCGTCGCCTGCCCGACGTGTGGGCGTCTTGATGTTGACGATTTCGTCGGCATCGTGACGGAGATTGAACGCCGGTTGGCCCACATCGAAGAGCCGCTGCATCTCTCCATCATGGGCTGCGCGGTCAACGGGCCGGGCGAAGCGCACGATTCCCAACTCGGCGTCACCTTCGGTCGCAACGTCGGGATGATTTACAAAAACGGCGTGCCGATGCGGAAAGTCGCGGGCGCGGACATCGTAGAAGCCTTCGTCAAAGAGGCAGAGCAACTCGTCGCCGAAGGAGCGAAAGAGGCAGAGCCGGAACTCGTCACCATCAAATAACCTGTACCAGAGGTTAACGGTAAAAGGGACGGCTGCGAGCACATGCGAGCGCTCGCAGCCGTCCCTTTGTGTGCCAATCGCCCGCCCTCTCACGCCCGCTTGCCCGGAAAACTTAATGAAGCGTGATCGTCTGCCGTTTGCTTACTGCGGCAGGTAGGCAGACGGCGCGGGCACGTCACCGCTGCCGCCCAGGTACTGCAATTGCACCTGCCCTGTGAAACTCCTGATGATGTACCAGTTGCCTTCCGATGCGCGCCAGACGGCGATGTCCGTTTTGCCGTCGCCGTCATAGTCTGCCGGGACAGGCGTGTCTGTGTTGTTGCCCCAGTTGCGCAGTGAGACGGTGTTGGTCTGGCTCTGTACGATGTACCAGTTGCCCTCTGAGCCGCGCCAGACGGCAAGGTCAGTCCTGGAGTCGCCGTCGTAGTCGCCCGGCACTGCCTTATCGCCGAGCGAGCCGTTGCCCCAATAATAGTGTACGCGCGTGGTGTTGTTGGAGCTTTGGATGATGTACCAGTTGTGGTCTGTGGGATTCCAGACGGAGACATCAGCGCGAGCGTCGCCGTCGAAGTCTGCGGGCACCTGGACTGTGCCGAGCAGGCGTGCGAGGCTGAGGTGTGGAGTGTTGTTGACGATGGTGAATTGGCCGCCGATAACAATCTTTCCGTCAGACTGCAAGGCGATGGCTTCCACGCGAGCGTTCGCCCCCGGCATGGAATTGAAAGAGGTATCGAGCGAGCCATCAACGTTGAGGCGTGCGATGCGAAGGCACGCTACATTGTTGATAGTAACGAAGTCTCCCCCGACTAAGGTTTTCCCATCCGCCTGCACAGCGACGGCGTAGATTGCACCGCCCCCATTGGTGACGAGGGGATTAAACGTCGCGTCCGGCTTGACGACGGCTCGCGCCTGCGTAGCGCCTAACAGGAAGTTACAACCGACGAGCAGCAACATGGCTGCCAGCCGCAACGAATTAAGGGGGCGAGGGAACATTGCTTGATCCTTTCTCTAAAGAGGGGCTGGCCGTCCGTAAAGCGCGGGCAGCTTGTGTGTTGATGTCGTTGTGGCAAGCGACCGCGAGCGGCTACTTCTTGAATGAAACGAACGGGATACTGGGATTCACTGTGTACGGGCGTGCCGGAGGAACATCTACGGCACGGGAACTGGGCCAATAACGCCAGCCATACTAAAAACTCGCGCACGCCTTGTCAACCTGACCGCCACCCGCATCCGAACCGGCCTGCGCCGCCCGAAAACGCCGGTATCCTGCTTAAATCAATCAGGAACAGCACTTGCAGCCACGCATTTAGTATCCGATATAGCTAGTGCCACCACATCCTAGCAGGACAATCGGCAAGGCACAGGGAAAAGGGATGAAAGCGCGGCTAACCCAATTTGAGTTAGCCGCGCTTTCATCACTCCGCCTTTCACTGCTACTGTTTCAAGCCGTCGCTTCCGCGCTATCGAGATACTTAATGAGCAGCACCTCGTTGTGCCGCTCGTTGTAAATCATTTCGTCAACCAACTCGCGTGCGATGAGAATGCCGAAGCCGCCGGGGCGGATGCCCTCGTCTTCGCGTACGCGCTCGTGCTGCACGGGGTCGCCAGCGGGATTGAGAAAGGCCGCGATTGGGCCTTCGGGCGTGTAGAGCGATTCGATGCTGAAGCCTTTGCCGGGGTCTTTGATGCGGTACATGATGATGCGCGGCGTGCGCAGGTAGCCGACTTCGACGTGCTTGCGTGGGTCGTTTTTGCCGCCGTACTCAATGGCGTTGCGTAGCATCTCGCGGAAAGCGTAGGTGATGCTGTCGCGCGTGGGCTGCGGTAAATCCGTCTTCAATTGCGACATCAAACGCCCCAGCGGGTCAATCGCCGCGCGGTCGCAAGGCACGCGCAACTCAATCCATTCGGGACGCGCCGAGAGGACTTCTATGTGCACGTCCTGAGGGTCAAGCTTTAAGGCGGCTTCGATGGCCGAATAAAGTTGCGGGAGGTCGAAGGGCTTGGCTAGAAAATCGCAAGCCTGGTCGCGTAGAGCGCTGAGCGCCGCTTCGGGCGTAGTAAGCGCCGTCATGATGATGACGCGCAATTCCTTGTTCCTCGCCCGCAACTGCGAGAGCATCGTCAGGCCGTCCATCTTCGGCATCATCACGTCCAGCAGCGCCAAGTCAATAGGCTCTTTTTCGATGGCCGCGAACCCCTCGAAAGCGTCGTCGGCCCGTATCACTTCGTAACCCTCGCCCCTCAAGGCAGAGCCGAGCAGATGTTGCAACTCGGCATTGTCATCCACTACCAGAATTCTTTTTGCCATGATTCATTCTCCGATTAGCAGAACGATGAAGTAGGAACGTTGAACGATGAACTATCAAGAGCAAGTCTTTCATTCCGCGTTCATCGTTCCGACTTCATCGTTTGGTTGAGCCATTGCGAGAAAGAGCGCGTCGGTGGCTACTTTGCGGTTGATGTTGACTTCCAGCCCGCGACGATGCGTTTCGATTTGCGAGAGCCAGCGTGCGGCGCGACGACTGCTGACCTGTGCGGAAATCTTCTTCAAGGGAGCGAGCAGGTCTTGGTGGACGAGTTGCTTGCCGGAGGGGTCAAGCAGGAGCGTCCAAGCGTCGTGAATCAACGTCGCAAGGACATCAAGGCGCGGCTCGTATTCATCCTTGCGCTTGGCGTCGGTCAGTTCTTCCGAGGCGCGCAGCAGCCGCGCGCGGTCACCGTCGAGCGCGAGAGCGCTGAGCACGTCGAGCATCGCCTCGCGCTGCTCGCGATAGCCTTTGAGATCGTTTGTCAGCGCGCGTCCGATGCTGCCGCGCGATGTGTGGGCCAACAAACGCGCATCTTCAATTGACAGCTTTCCCTTTTCGTCTCGCAGTAGATAGGCTTCGATTTCGGCGGGCGTCAGGGGAGAGAAGCGAATCGCTTGGCAGCGCGAACGAATCGTCGGCAACAGTGCAGCGGGGCGAGACGTGAGCAGAATCAAATGCGACGTAGCGGGCGGCTCTTCGAGCGTCTTCAGGATGGCGTTTGAAGATGCGTCGTTAAGCTTCTCGGCATCTTCGATGAGAAAGATTCTGGCCGTATCTTCAAATGGGCGAAAGTTTGCTTCGCGCTCAAGGTCGCGCATCGTGTCAACGAAAATCGCTCGATTGTAGGGCCGCGCCAGCCCGACATCCGGGTGTGCGCTCAGGATAATCTTCCTGTGAGCATCCCTGTCGTCAGAGGCTGGGAGCACAAACTCCTTGATGCGTTTGCATGACGGGCAAGTGTCGCAGGCTTCCTGGCCGACAGGCGTACGGCAATTCAAAGCCTTCGCCAGTTCGAGCGCAAAGAGCTTTTTCCCGACTCCCTCTTCGCCCGCAAACAGGAGCGCACCCGGCACGCGCCGCGCCGCTATCATCCGCCGCAGGATTTCCTTAACACGCTGATTTCCGATGAGACTAGAAAACATACTCAACTGCGAATTCAGAATTCAGGAGTCAGAATCCAGAAGAAAAGAAAAATAAAAGCTAGTCTCAGCCGCTTATTCTGGCTTCTGGATTCTGACTCCTGAATTCTGTTCTTTGACTCCTGACTCCTGAATTCTGCTTTCGATAAATGGCATCACGATGTCGAGCACGAGCGCGTGCGTTTCGTTGGTTGAGCCGCTGGCGTTGACGATGCGTACGCGCTCCGGCTCGGCGGCGGCGATTTGCAGGTAAGCGTTGCGGACGCGCGTGTAAAAGGCAGCGTCCTCGGAATCCAGACGGTCGGCGGTATCAGCGCCGTTGGAACGTTGGCGCGTGCGAGCCGCACACTCTGCGACAGACAAATCGAAGATTAAAGTTAAGTCCGGCTTTAATCCTCCGGTTGCCAGTTTGACCACCTCCGCGATTAGTTCCGGCGGAAAACCGCGCCCCGCGCCCTGATAGGCAACGGTCGCATCGGCATAGCGGTCTGACAGCACGATATGGCTCGTTTCCAGAGCCGGCTTAAGCAGCGTGCGTACGTGTTGCGCGCGGTCGGCGGCGTAGAGGAGCAATTCCGCGAGCGGGTCAACCTGCTCGTGCGCGTCGAGCACAGCATCGCGCAGCCGCTTGCCTAAGTTAGTTCCGCCCGGCTCGCGCGTCGTCACGACTTCCAGCCCGCGTAGGCGCAGCACGCTGGCGAGCATACGCAGTTGCGTGGATTTGCCGCTCCCGTCAATGCCTTCAAAAGTAATAAAAGCGCCTGCCACGTCCGTTTTAGTCTGTTGAATTAAACTCGGTCAGCAAAATGTTCGAGAGCATCAGGAATCGGCGGGCGTGCTCGGCTCGGATGAATTTTCGGCGGGCGGGGCGCTGCTGCTACTGCTCGCCTGCGGGGCGCGCAGTTCACCCGTGCCGCGCCGCGCGTGAGAAATCGTTGAGATGGCGTGCTTGAAAATTAGTTGCTCCTGCACGCCTGTTTCCAGGAGCACCGAAAATTTGTCAAAGCTCTTGATTCTACCCGTGAGCTTTGCGCCGTGCAGGAGATAGATCGTCACCGTGCTTTTCTCGCGGCGAACCGTATTCAGAAATGCATCCTGGATGTTTTGGGGAGTAGCTTTGGTGTCCACCTTATTCTCCACCCGGCCTTGCTCTTCGGACAAAATTACGGTAGCGACAGATTATACCACGCATCAGACGAAATCAAATTTCTTGACACCGGGCGGCCTGAGCAGCAGGACTAAAATTAATCATAATGGCTCACGCCTTCAATTCGGCGATGCGCGCGGCGACGCGCTCCTGCACGGCGCGTTCGTCGCCGAAGCCCTCAAACCATTCCACGCCCGGTTCGCGGCGAAACCACGTCAATTGTCGTTTACTGTAATGACGCACATCCAGCTTCGTCTGCTCGATGGCGCTCTGGTAATCGCGCTTGGCTTCCAGATATTCAACGACGCGGCGATAGCCGTGCGCGCCGAGCGCGTTCGATGCAGCAGGCACGCCCTTTCCCAGCAAAGCACGGACTTCATCGACGAGACCGGCGGCGAAATGTGCTTCGGCACGCTCGTTAATGCGGCGGTAGAGCTTCTCGCGTGGTGGCAAGAGCGCGAGCACGCGTATGCGCGCGGCGCTTGCGGGGGCAACGGGACGCGCCGACGCCTGCGCAGACATCAATTGTCCTGTTTGCAGGCGCACTTCGAGAGCGCGTTGAACGCGCGGCCAATCGCGCGGGAACAGATTTGCAGCCGCCCGCGAATCGAGCCGCTGCAACATACGATGTAGATGCAGCGCTCCGCGTCTTTCTCTGATGGCGGTCAGACGAAGGCGCAAACTCTCATCCGTCTTCGGGCTGACGAAGAAAGGCTCGCGCAACGCACGCAGGTAAAACCCCGTGCCTCCGACGAGAAGCGCCAGAGCGTTGCGCGCTTCGATCTCTTCAATCTTACGCGCGGCATCGCGCGCCCAGTCGCCAGCCGTATAGTTAACCTCAGGCGAAACGAAATCAATCAGGTGATGCAAGACTCCGCGCCGCTCCGAGAGCGGAACTTTGGCCGTCGCAATCTCTATCTCGCGATAGACCTGCACGGAATCGCAGTTGATGATTTCGCCTCCGAAGCGCAGCGCCATCTCTATGCCAAGCTCGCTTTTCCCCGAAGCTGTTGGGCCAACGATGGCGATGATGGGCGGCAACTGAGTGGGCGGCAGATTCACGAGCGGGAGAAGACGAGGCGTAAGATGATGACGAGCCAGATTAAAAGGAGCAGCGCGAGCGCGCCCGTAAATTGTCTACGCGAGAGACGCATCACGTGAATCACAATAACAGCTTTGCTAACTCATCTTCGGTCGGGCGCACAAGCGCACGCCCCTTCGCTTCAAAGACCGGAACAAAGCGCTGCTTCGTCAACCTGTGCATCGCACGCAGCGCGCCGAAATCGTTGGCAACATCGCGCTCCGCATACTCTATGTGGTGACTCTTGAGCCAGCCGCGAGCGCGTTCGCACAAAGGGCAGCCGGGGACGACGTAGAGCGTCACTTTCATCTGCGATTCGGAAGCATTTTCGCTCATAGCGTTTGCGGCTCAATACATCTTCGTTAATTCGATGCCGGTGTAGTAAGCCTTCAAAATCTTGTCGTAGCTGAGGCCGGCGCGGGCCAGCCCGTAAGCCCCGACCTGACACATGCCGACGCCGTGTCCCCAGCCGCGACCCGTAAAGGTAAAGCCAATCAGGCGTCCGGCGTCGTCGTAGCGGCGATCAATGACGAACAGTTGTTCGCGCAAACCGAGCGCAGAGCGAATGCGCCCGCCACGCAGGTGAGCCGTGCCGTTCGTCCCGATGATTTCCAGATCAATCGCGCGCCTCGATGAACCACGCGCCGCGACGCGCAAGTCCGTCAATGCGCCGACGCCCCTAGACCAGCGCGCGAGCCTGGATTGAACTTCGCCGACAGAAAGGTTCGTCGTCCAGTTAGCGAAAGGCGAAAAGCGGTCGGAAGCCGCGCCGTTCGGTGCGGGGCGGACTTCTACGTAATCCACAAGCCCTTGCGCGTTGACGTGAAACGTGGCGGGTTCTCCGCCGACGATTGCAAGCTGGCGCATCTGGTAGGCAGCATCGCCGAACGAGCGAAAAAGATAAGCGTCGTCGCTCACGCGCAAAGGCTGTTCGCGCCCCTTGCTTGAGCGCAGGACGAAAGCCCCGCCGGTCGTCGGCTTGGTCGTTCCCTTTTGCAGTTGAAGCAGATTGCGTGATTCGAGCAGGCGCGCGATGGTGTGCAGCGCGCGTGCGCGCGTTAAAGCTTCGCGCGGACGAAGAGTCGCGTCCGCGTAGAGCGCGAGATAGCCGTCGCGAAGGAGCAGGGCAACGTCTGCGCGATTCTTTTGGGGAATCTCCCCTGCGTCGCGGAAGGCGAGCAGGTATTCAACGTCGGCATTGTCAAGCAATGTATCTGCGCGGGCTTCGCCGTAGACGGCTGCGGCCAGAGCGGTGCTAAAGCCGGGCGGGCGCGTCGCCTCTTCCGAAAGCAGCGGTAAGGGCTGGCGTGTGAAACGCGTCGTCGCGCTCAGCCAGCTACGCAGTTCGGCAAGTGTGACGGGGCTTGAGAGCCAGGCGTCCGTCATGCGCCGCGAGAGATTGTCGAAATCGTGTATGTCCAGAATGGCGGCATCTCGCGCCAGTTGCGCGTTAGCTTCCTCGCGTATGTCCGCAGGCTCGCGCGAGGTCTTGATGGTGAAGGGCGAAAAGTGTGCGCGGCCTTCAAGCGAGCATTCGCGCCCGCGCAGATATGGTGACGCCTCGTTGAAGATGTTTTCAGCGTTTTCGGTGCGCCCGCCGCACGTCGAAGTGTAGAGCGCATTAATCGGTTCGTTGTGATAGGTGGCGATAATACCGCGCGTCTCGATGACGGCGCGCGTCGTTAACGGATGCTCGGTCGAGAATCCGCCGTAGACCTGCGAGCGTGTTGTCGGCAGCAAGTCGAAGCCATCTCTGGCAAACTGCCCGCGATTCTTCATCGCGTAGGTGCGAGCGGCGACAGCCTGCGCTTTCAAGGCTTCGATGGCCGGATAGCCGCCCGGTGACAACTCGTTGGGCACGACGCCGAGCACGTAATCTTCAAGCCCGATGACGTTAACCACCGTCAGAGCACCCTTCGCATTAGGAAATACTTCGAGCCGACCGCGATAGGGCTTGTCGTTCAAACGCACGGGAGCATTTCTCTCGTCATCGGAAGCGAAGACGACGGGCGCGCGTGAGCTAAAGAGCATTTGCGAGCCTGCGCTGTAAGCGACCAACTCGCGGCTGGGCGCGCTGCCTGTGCGAGCGACAGGCCGGACAGTGCTGCTGGTCGGAGGCCGCGCAATTGATGTTGTGTCCGTTGTCTTTGGCGCGCTTGATTGAGCAGAGCGAACAGTAGAAGCATTGCTCAATGTGTCGGAAACAAGAGTTGATGCGAAGCCTGCGCTCTCTAATTGTGCGCGCAAGTCGTCGGCCTCGGAGGCGGTCAGCCCTGAGCCGACGCGCAGCCGCCACGTCGCGCTCGCCGCGTCATAAGTGACCTCGGAGTCTTCGCGGGTCAACTCTTTAATCTCGCGCGCCGCACGCTCGGCATCTGCGCGCGAGGCGGCGCGCGCGATCTCTACGCGGAAGGTTTCTTCCGACGCCGGTGCAGCTTGCGGCGTGAGCCAGCGGGCTTCGAGACGAACACGCGCGACGTTGAGCGGGACAAGAGGCGCGCTCTCGTCAGACGCGTTCAGCAGTCGCCCGTTTGTAGAGATGTTGACGGAGCGAGCGCTCGTCGTCAGACCGATTCTCACAACCGGGTCGGAGGCGAGCCGCGTCTGACTTGCGATGACGGGTGCTGACGATGTGGGCGGAGTTATCGTCTGTGTGCGGCGCGGGCGTGTTTGCTGTGAGGCATCCTGCGCGAGCGTCGAAGCGACGAGCGCGTGCGCGACGACGAGCGTGATTGCTTTTGACCAGAGGGAACGACGCATTGGCTTTAGCGATTATCGCAATTGGCAGCGTGCGGGAGACGCACCCTTATACTACTACAGAAAAAGGATGAACGCGGAACGATGAACGATAAACTGTAAAACAGCTTGTCTGTCATTCATCGTTGCGGCGTTCCGCGTTCATCGTTCTTCCTTCATCCTTTTCCGTTGAGCGCGGCAGAGGCGAGCGTGTGAAACTGTCTGCGGACGCTGTTGATGTTGGCGAAGGGAAGCTCGCGCGCGTGCGTTCGGTTCGTCAAGAGGATGTAGGTGCGCTCGTGCTCGGCGTCAATCCAGCAGCTTGTGCCGGTGAAGCCCAGATGGCCGAAGCTGTCGGGCGGAAGACTTGGGCCAGCCGCCGAATCAATCGTCTGGGCCAATTGCCACGCAAAGGAGCGCGCTTCTTCGAGTCCTGCCGTCATGTTCGTGCGAAAGAGCGCGCAGGTTTCCGGCTTGAGCAGTTCGGTGTGGCGCGGGAGAAACTGCGTCGCGATACGCAATGTTTCGCGTGCGGTGGAGAAGAGTCCGGCGTGTCCGGCTGCGCCGCCCAGAAAATGAGCGTTGCCGTCATGAACCTCGCCCCAGATTAAGTGCTCGCGCCAGTTGTCTGGAATCGCCGCCTGCATCTCTTCACACATACGCCGCTCGTACAGATTGCCCGTCTCGCACGCCGCCGCTTCAGCGCGCAGCGCTGCATCTGGAACGAGGAATGTGCGCTTCAGCTTGAGCGGCTCGAAGATTTCACGGCGCGCTATCTGGGCCAACGGCGCGCCTTCTATTCTTTCCAACAGAAAGCCGAGCGTGATAAAGCCCAGATCGCTGTAGCGCACGCGCGTACCGGGCGCAGCTTCGAGCGGCTCGTCGGCGATTATCTGTAGCGTGCGCGCTCTGTCGCCGCCGGTCAGGCTGTAGAACGGACGCCATGCAGGAAGTCCCGCAGTGTGCGTTAGAAGTTGGCCCAGCGTGATGGCGCGCTTATCCGCGCGTTCAAACTCCGGCAGAAAGCTCGCTACCGTCGTCTCCAATTCAATCTCGCGTCTCTCCAAGCGACGCGCGCAGAGCAAGCCCGTGACGAGCGGCTTCGTCATAGAGGCCAGGTCGTAGATTGTTTCCAATGTCGCCGGATATTGATGAGACTCAGAGCGTACGGCGTAGCCGAGCGCGTCTGAGAGAGCAGGGGACGCGCCCGCGCCGACCAGATAGACGGCTGAAGGAAAGTCGCCCGCCGCAATCCGTTCGGCGAGGAACGATGAGATTTTTTCGTCGCGTTGATTGTCGTTCACAAAGAGTCGATGGGATTGAGCCGCAGCGCGCACAATGCCGTCACGGATAAATTCAAGATAAGAGGCACGCTAATTAGTGGTCGGCCCAAATAACCTGTCTGGCGGCGCATAACTGAAACGAACTGCTGTTGTCTCTATTTCTTCGCTCTGGATTTCAGTCTTTTTTCCATTTCTTTCTCAATCCCCACCGTAGAGCGTACCGAACTTTCTGATTTTTTAATTTTTTCAGGACTTAGCCACGTAAGCTTCTGCCATATTATTTCCAGCCCTTCGCCCTCTTTAGTCGTCAGGTGTGCGGTCGCGGGTAAAAGCTCGCGCCTCCTACCGCTTCTATCTATAAACTCAAGAGGAAGCCCCGCGACCATTTCATCCGCTCCCCAATAGACGACTAAGGAAATATCAGACTGCGCAGGATCAGGAACAATCTCTAAAGAACCATACTTTGCCGCTTGCTCTTTGTTCCATTCGCTCACCCACTCAACTAAACTATCTTTGATGTGGGGTTCTTCAATTGAGAGGTATAGCTTCAGTGGATTTATCGTCGGCAGCTTTCTGGAATTAGCAACTATGACCGGAATCGACGGCTCCAGATTTAGCGCCTCGCGTAATTTCGTGTATTCATCCTTCCCCAAAAAATCAACGCGGTAGATGCTGCGCACTTTCGTTTTCTGCCCGCCCGCATCCTGCTGTTTCGTCTTGTAAAAAACTCTGATTCGCATGCCGGGCGTGATTTCCGAAACTTTTAGCTCGCGCTGGCTGCCGTCTTTCATCTTCACCTTATATCCTTCTTCGAGGATACCGACGAATGTTTCCGTTTTATCTTTATCATAAGCCCTAATAACAATCTCACGGGTAGTATCGCTGGTCGCCACGACTTTACCAGTCCAGGCATCACCGAGAATCGTCATGCTTTTCTGCGCGCGGGCGAAACTCGCTAAGAGGGAAACAACCAAACCGGCTAATAGTATTCTTCTCATCAGGCTTCCTTCTGTATGTTTGTCATCTCAGATTATCGTTAGCGATAAAAGTCTAGCTGCAAGAGAGGGAGGTTTGCGATTTTGCTTCAACCGCCGGATTCATTGCTGGCGCTTAGGGAATGCAGTCCGGCCTTTGTGGTGTGCTCGTGTATGCGTTCGAGGGCGCGCAGGGCGAGCGAGAGCGCGCGGCGTCCTTCGAGGCCGGTGACGGGCGAGGGCTTGCGGTTGATGACGGCGTCGAAGAAGGCTTCGATTTCGGCGCGCAGAGGTTCGACATCCTTGATTTCCAAAGGGCGCACGTGGACGCCTGGGCGCGCGTCTGCACTTGAGGGCGGCGCGAGGCTGCTGACGGAGGCGAAGCGCGTCGCATAGTCGACGGCGACGTAATCGTGCGGCTGAAAAAAGCGCATCTTGCGTATCTTCTCCATCCCGACGCGCGAGGCCGTGATGTTGGCGACCGCGCCGTTGGCGAATTCAAGCCGCGCGTTGGCGGCGTCAACACGACGCGTCAGCACCGGAATCCCTACGGCGCGCACATCCGTCACCTCCACTTCTTCGCCGACGAGCCATTGCACTATGTCCAGATCGTGAATCATCAAATCGAGGACGACATCAATGTCGAGCGAGCGGGCTGTGAATTCACCGACGCGGTGTATCTCGAAATAAAGCGGAGTGCGGACGTACGGGCGCAAAGCGACGAGCGCCGGGTTAAAGCGTTCGAGATGTCCGACTTGCAGAAGCGCATTGCCAGCCTCAGCGGCGGCAATCATCCGGTCTGCTTCCTCAAGGGAACGCGAGATGGGTTTTTCGACGAGGACGTGTATCCCTTTGGCGAGCAAAGCGCAGGCAATCTCGCAATGTGATTCGGTCGGCACGGCCAGACTCACGGCGTCAATCCGCCCAATGAGCGAGCGCCAGTCGAGAGTCCACTCCGTCTCACGCTCGGCGGCAATCGCACGCGCCGTTTCTTCCTCGCGGTCGCACACCACGACGAATTGCGTCTCTCCTTCAGCCGCCAGCGCCGCGTGTATGCGCGCGTGCTGTTTGCCCAGATGCCCGACGCCGATCACGGCTGTCCTCAGTTTTCTCATTCGTCAGTAAATAGTAAACAGTAATAAGTAGTCAGTGATTAGTCATTAGCTTGAGCCGACTCGTCGCTGTTATTCGCATTTTGTAGATTAACGCGCGTTCGGTGATACTTGGCCTCGTCGCCGCATCATCATGCAACAAACGACTGACAACTGACAACAAACGACCGACTACTGATAACTGTCTACTGATTACTGTTCACTGCTTACTACTTACTGTTTATGAATCTTGCCAAGCGTGCGGGGCTGCTCTTGTTTATCGCCGCCATTGCTTTTTACTTATACGGCATCGGCGCTCTGCCGCTGGTCGGGCCGGACGAACCGCGCTACGCGCAGGTGGCGCGCGAGATGTTCACGCGCGCAGACTTCGTGACGCCGACGCTCGGCGGCCACACTTGGTTTGAAAAGCCCGCGCTGCTCTACTGGATGCTGATGGCTTCGTTCAAAACCTTCGGTGTAACGGAGTGGGCGGCGCGCCTTGCGCCAGCGTGCGCCGGGCTGCTCTCCATCCTCGCCGTCTACTGGATGGGCAGGCGCGTCGAACGCGCGAGCGCCAGTGAGGACGCAGCCAAACAGAGCGGCGCGGTTGATTCTAACGCTGCTAATTCAAACGCGGCTGATTCTAACGCGGGCGGTTCAGATAAAGCGTTGCAAACGGGCGGCGCTCCGGCGCTCGGACTCTGGAGTGCATTGGCTTTGGCGTCGAGCGCGGGGTTGATGATTTTTTCTCGCGCTGTCAGCTTCGACGTGATTGTGACGTGGACGACGACGACGGCGCTCGCGTGTTTTTTCGTTTCCGAACTCGAAGGCGTCGAGCGTCGTCGTCGATGGCTGCTCGCAGCCTTTTACGCGTTTGTCGGCGCGTCGCTTTTGGCGAAGGGGTTGGTCGGAATAGTCATCCCCGGCGGCGTCATCGGCGCTTATTTCATCTTGCGGCGCAGGTGGCCCGACAGAAGCCTGCTCTTGAGTCTCGCGTGGGGATTGCCGCTGGCGCTCGTCGTCGCAGCCCTCTGGTACGGCCCTGTTATCGCGCGCCACGGCTGGACGTTCATTGACGAGTTTTTCATACAGCATCACTTCGCACGCTACGTCTCTAACAAATATCGCCACCCTGGGCCAATCTATTATTATCTTCCGGCGATACTGATTCTGGCGCTGCCGTGGCCCGCGTTTTTGGTGTCGGCGCTCGCCCGCGTCAGGCGTTGGGAATGGCGCGAGCCGGATGCGCTTGGCCGCTTTCGTCTCTTCACGCTGGCGTGGCTGATTGTTCCGATAGCATTCTTTTCCGTCTCAGGCTCTAAGCTGCCGGGCTACATTCTGCCAGCCTTACCGGCGGCGGCGCTCCTTATCGGCGAGCAGTTATCGCGCGTCGTTCGCGGTGAGGGAAAGACAATCGCTATTCGCTTGACGGGCGCGCTGCTCGTCACGCTGGCCGTCGGCGGGATGATTTACGCAGGGCGCACCGCTCAACTCTCAACCTCATGCGCCGCCCTGGTTGCCGCGCCGCTTTTTATCGCGGGACTACTGGCGCTTTTCATGGCACACCTGCGCCGACTGTGTTTAATAGCGACGGCGTGCGCGACGCTGCTTTCGCTAGCGCTGGCCGTCAACTGCCTCGCCACTGTCATAGGGCTGCGCGAATCAACGCGCGAACTGCTGCGACAGGCAAACGCGCGCGGATTGAGCGCCGCGCCCGTCTACGGATTCTACGTGATAGAGCGAACGAGTGAGTTTTACGCTGGCGAGCGCGTCGTGCGCGACGCAGGCGGCGAGGTGCTCAGGTTCGAGGGAGCAGCACAGGTGCTTGAAGCAGCACGCCAAAGCGACGGCACGATTCTCGTTTTCGTCCCCATTGACGGACTGGTGCAACTCACTGAATTTTCGCTGATTGAAACGGAAATCATCGGCGACAACGGAACAGTCGCTCTCGTCGCAGTGAAGAGCAGGCAGGCAGGCAGACGGCAGTAAGCGGTGAGCAGTAAAAACTAATAAGCGGTGAGCGGTAAAAACTAAATAGTGAGCAGCAAAAAACAGCGCGCAATCTTTGCTGCTTTATTTTCTGCCAACTGCTTACTGCCTGCTCTCTACTCCTTGTCACTGCGGAGCGCGTAAGGCTTTGTCGAAGAAGTCTATGATGCGGCGGTCGTAGGCTTCGCTCTGTTCGCCCGTGGCGGAGGTGATGTTGAATCCTGTGCGCGCCAGATCGCTCTTGATTTCGACGCTTGTGCCCTGCGGAAAGCATCCGGCCAGCGCAGTAGTCGAATCGCGCAGGCTGCTGGCGTCGTCGCCCGCCAGCAGTAATATGCGGCGACCGCCGAGCGAGGCGGCGCTTTGGCAGTTTGGAAGATTGTCGTAGTTGCCGAAAAAGTAAAACCGCGTACCGACTCTGACCAGCCAGTGCAGTAAGCCGTTGTCAAGCCCTGTTCTTTCCCTGACGGCCATGCGCAGCAGGTCATTGGGCGCAGCCGGAACGGAGTCCAGCACTATGGCGCGCACGCTCTGTTCGCGAGCCGCCGCCCTGAGCGCCGTATAGCCGCCCAACTCGACGCCGTACAGCCCTGCGGTTTTCCCCACCAGCGGCTGCTGCTGCGGCGTCTTTAGCGTGCGTAAGTATTCGAGCGCGCTCAAAACATCGTCTGCCTCACGCGTGCCAAACGATGTCCAGCCAACCAGCGGGTCTAATCCATGCCCGCGCAAGTCCGGCAGCAAGACAGTATAATTGGTCGTCTCGTTGAGCTTGACGCCGAGATTCAAGAGCCATGAGCGGTCAGCGTCGTAGCGATGGAGCAGGATGATTGCCGGTGCGCCCTCGATTCCGCGCAGCAGCCAGCCGCGCGCCTCCGTGCCGTCCGCGTTGCGCCACGTCTCGTTGGTCGCCTTGCGATTGCTCAACTGCGCGAAGCTTTCCGGCGTCACCAAATAAGCGTTCCGCACCGGATGCGTCACACTGCGGACAATCACCCCGACGACCGCTATCAACACCAGCAGGGGAACGAGCAGGAGCGGCAGCAGCCACTTCAGAATTTTTTTACCGGGCCTGCGTCTCGGCGACATAATGATAGCGATAAGTGATGGACAGGGGATAAGCTAAGATTGCCAACAATGACGAACGAAGGATAGCTTTTCTCTCAACACTTGTCACCTGCCTGTGCCTGCGCGTGGGCGTAATCCGATGGCGTGTTGACATTGGTAAAGAACAATTCCGCCCCCGAAAGGTCTGCCAACTCTGCGTGCGCGACGCGGCGCTCACGCACTCTTTCAAACAGCACGCGCGGGCGACGCTCTCCCGCCGCAATCAATTCTTCCGCACGACTCAGGCAAATGCCTGTGCGATACAGCGCGCAGAGCGGTTGCAGGCGTCCGTCCACTTGTACGGGAACGACCGCCTCGAAGTTTTCGCGCAAAGACGCCAGCCGCGCGAAGAGTTCGCCCGTAACGAAAGGCAAATCGCAGGCGACGATTGCCGCCCACTCGCTCCTGCAAGCACGGAGCGCCGCGTGCAGCCCGCCGAGCGCCCCCCACTCAACATGAACGTCCGGGACGACCGGCCATCTACCCAAAACCCTTTCCGCTTTCACACCGACGACGCTCACCGTCTCGGTGATTGAAGCCAGCGCTTCGGCAATCTTTTCGACAAAACTCTGGCTGCCGAGCCGCAACTGCGCTTTATCGCTGCCCATCCGGCTGGACTTTCCGCCGACCAGAATAAAGCCTTCGATTTCAGTCATGAATCGTGCGCCCCCGCCTTGGGCTAGCCCGCGTCCGTTGCGCTCTCGCGAACACACAAGAGCCGTCAGCATTGAGGCAATTGTGCGGCTGGATCAGCGTCCAGCCGTGCGAGCGTGTGGCTCGGATTGTCGAATTGGTTTCCATCCTCGCGAAGCCGCAACTTATCACGCCTTCCTTTGGGCCGACAAGAGAAACGTTTCCCGCTCCGTCGGCATCATAGAGCCGTCCAGATTGTGAGTCGCTGGCCGGGCCAGAGCGGCGGGCCTGATTGGCAATTGCGTAGAGCTTGACCGTGGTTGAAGGCGACGGTTATAGTCAAAGACGATGGCAAAGGCTTGTCCCCCTGTCGCCCACCCCCGCCATCGGCGTTGGCGCTCACCTTCATACGGAGAGGGTTGTTGGATGACCGTTTCGGTTTCTAAAGGTAATCAGATGAAAAGAATTTTTGCACTGACTTTCTCCCTCGCGCTCCTTTTGTCTGGCTTGTCTGTCAGCGTTTCCGCACAGCAGGCAGGCGCGAGCGGCGCTGACCCGCGACTGTTCCCCCTAGAAGACGTGCGCCCCGGCATGAAGGGAACATCCCGAACGGTCTTTTCCGGCACTGAGCCGGAAGAATTCGGCGTCGAGATACTGGGAGTGTTGCCGGGCTTTCCAGCGCCCAGGCAGTCTGCCATTATCGCGCGCCTGACGGGGAAGAACGTCGAGCGTACCTCGGTCTTCGCCGGAATGTCCGGCTCGCCCGTCTACATCGACGGCAAACTGGTCGGGGCCATTGCTTTTAGCTTCCCGTTTGCCAAAGAACCGATTGCGGGCATCACTCCGATTAAGCAGATGATTGACATTTTCGAGCGCGGCTCCGGGGGGCGCACACGCGCGCCGCAGGAGCCGCGCGCCGTTTCCTTTACGCAGTTGGCGGCCACAGAATGGAAGATGAGCTTGCCGAAGCCCGCCGTGACGGGTGCGCCGCTCGTTGCTCCGGTCGCCGCAGGCTCGCCGCTCATCTCCCTGATGGGCCAACAATATCAGCCCATCGCCACGCCCGTCGTCTTCGGCGGCATCACACAGGAATCTCTACAGTTGTTTGCGCCGCAGTTGATGGCAAACGGCCTCTTGCCGGTTTCGGGTGCAGGCGGGGCGGCGGAGATTACGCGCCTCGCTCCGTCAAACGAAAAGACACTCGCGCCGGGCACATCTGTCAGCGTGCAACTCGTGCGCGGCGATTATTCGATTGCCGCTTCGGGCACGGTCACGTTCCGCGACGGCCAGCGCATCTACGCCTTCGGCCATCCGTTTTTAAGCCTTGGCGCTGCCGAAATGCCGATGACGGAAGCATCGGTTGTCACAGTCATCCCGAACGCAAACAATTCCTTCAAGCTTTCTGTTCCCGGCCAGATGGTCGGCAGCATCTCGCAGGATAGGGCCACTGGGATTTTCGGAGAACTAGGACAAACTCCGAAGATGATTCCGGTGCGAATCAACCTGCACACCAGCCGCGACCGCACAGAGACGTATAATTATGAAGTGGCGAACGATTCTTTCCTGACGCCGCTGCTGCTGAACATCACCGTCTACAACACGATCACATCGAGCGAGCGCGGCCTCGGCGATTCGACCATCAGCGTGCGCGGGCGAATCAACGTCGCGGGCCAAGCGCCGATAGAGATTGACCGTCGTTTCTCGGCCAGCAACGCGCCAATTATGGCGGCTGGTTCGATTGCGACGCCCATCTCAGCTTTGCTGACGAGCGGTTTTGACAACGTTCAATTAAGCAACATTACGCTCGACATTACTTCTACCGACACACGCTACACGGGCACGCTTGAGCGCATCTCTCTAGACCGGACGGAAACACGGCGCGGCGAAACCGTAGAGATACAGGCTTACGTGCGTACGGAATCCGGCAAGCAGTTCGTCCAGCGCATTCCCGTTCAGATTCCTTCGGACGTGCCGCTCGGACAACTGCTGTTGTTCGTCGGCGACGGCGGCGCTTTGCAGGAAGGCTCGGCGGCGAAAGCCTTTGTGCCGCAAGACCTGGGCCAACTGGTTGACGCCATCAATAAGGTGAAAAAGTCAGACCGGCTCTACGTCAAGCTGTTTCGCATCACGCCGGGCGCAGTCATCGGCACAAGCGAACTGCCCAACCTGCCGCCCTCTGTCATCGCCACCTTAAACAGCGACCGCACCACTGGCGGCTACACGCCGACCGTGCTCTCGCCGATTTACGAAAAGGAACTACCGCCCGCCGAATTCGTCATCGCGGGTCAACAACTAATCGGCATTGACGTTGTGCGTTAAGAACAAACGACAAAGCTGTGAAGAGATGAGGTGAGAGACACGCGTTCGTGGTTTCTCACCTCGTTTTATTTCTAAGCTGTGCGTTTGACGATGAAGAGAAAACGCTGTTCGGATTCCGGCAGATGAACAATTGAAAAGGGAAGCGTCGCCGCTTCAATCTGCTCGCGCAGAGAGTTGCCGCCGAACAAGAGTAAAGTCGCTGTGGGCGGCGACCAATTGACCAACTCCTGGAACTTTTCTGTGAAGCGGTCAAGCGCGCGGCACGTAATGACATCGGCTTCGGGTACGTCAATCGCTTCAAATCGCTTGTTGATGATGACGGCGTTGCTCTCAGGTGCAACGCGTCGCAGCGTCTCGCGCAGGAAGATTGATTTCTTTGCGGATGATTCAATCAGCGTCACACGCAAATCAGGCCGCACAATCAGGCAGGGAATTATCGGCAATCCAGCGCCGGAGCCGACATCCGTGACCCGCGCGCTTTCGGGGACATACGAGACCGCGAACAGGGATTCGAGAACGTGTCGCGTCGCAAATTCCGCAGGCGGGCAGGGCGCTACCAGATGCAGCCGAGTGTTCCAAGCGTTGACCTGCTCGTAATAGTCGGACAAGCGCGCCGTGGCTTCCTTGTTGAGTTGCAAAGAAAAGCGCGCCGCGTGGGTTTGCAGCGTTCGCAGAAATTCGTTAGCGTGTGATGGCGTCTCGTTCATCCGTCGAGCGGGCCTTAAAGCTAGCCAGCCGTAGGATAACGAAAATTAAACTTGACGCACAGGATTTGAAGCACAGGATGAGCGAAGAACTCAGCGCAGAGCACGAGCGATTGGGCCGCGTCGTCACCAGAATCATCACTGACTACGCGCGCAGTCTGGACGAACGGCACGTCACTTCCGAGGCTACGCCCGACGAGTTGCTCAAACTCTTCGACGAGCCTTTGCCGCTTGAAGGCATTGATGCGGATTCCATTCTCGACAAATTCGTGCGAGATGTCGTGCCGCACGCGATGCAGATTCCAAGCCCGCGCTATTACGGTCTTTTTAATCCGACGCCGTTGCCCATCGGTGTCTGGGCCGATGCGCTCGCCTCAGCGATTAACCAGAACGGCGCGGCGTGGCGCAATTCTCCCTCGGCCAGCATTATCGAAGCGCGCGTGCTCGGCTGGCTCTGCGAGCTTATCGGTTACGGCTCGCAGGGCTTCGGGACACTGACGAGCGGCGGCTCGGAAGCCAACCTCATCGCTTTGAAATGCGCGCGTGACCGTGCGGCAGAACGTGCGCGTGACGAAGGCGTGCGCGCGGCTGCGGGCGACCTCATCGTCTATGCTTCAGAGCAGTCGCATTACTCTCTTGAAAAGAGCGTTGACATTCTCGGCCTTGGTCGCCGCAGCTTGCGCAAGATTGCAACAGACGAGCGTTTTCATCTTCGCACTGATGCGCTCCGTGAAGAGATTGAGCGCGACCGGAAAGGCGGACACGTCCCTTGCTGTATTGCGGGCGTGGCGGGCGCGACCTCGACCGGCATCGTTGATCCGCTCGACGAGTTGGCGGAACTGGCGCGCGAGTATAATTGTTGGTTTCACGTTGATGCAGCCTACGGCGGCGGGCTGGCCTTTTCGGTAAAGCACAGGGCGCGGCTGCGCGGGATAGAGCGCGCCGATTCCGTCACGATTGACCCGCACAAATGGATGTTCGTCCCCTTCGCTTGCGGCGCGGTGCTGATGCTCGACGGCGGGCGCGTCCTCCGTAATGCGTTCGACATTACGCCCGAATACTTGAGCGAAAAGCGCTTGAGGATGGATGGCGCAGATGTCGAGTACGACTTTTTTCGTTACGGCCAACTCGGCACGCGCCGCTTCAACGCGCTCAAAATCTGGATGGCGCTCAAACTGCTCGGCACGCGTGGCTACGCAGAGATTATCGAACGGCAGATTGAGTTGACCGAATATCTGGCGGCGCGCATAGACGAGATGAAAGACTTCGTGCGCGTCGGCCAAGTTGAAACCGCCGTCTGCTGCTTTCGCTTTTTGCCGCGAGAAGCGGACGAGTTGAGCGATTCGCAACGCGACGAGCTGCAACGCACCCTTCAGCAACGCGTCGAGCAGAGCGGCGAAGCATGGCTTTCATCCACCGTGCTGCACGGGCGGCGTGCGCTGCGCGTTAACATCAACAGCTTCCTGACGGAGCGCCGCCACGTTGATGATCTGTTAGAATTACTGAGGCGTGGGAGCGCGAAGCTGTTGGAGGAAGTAAAACTGCCATGACGAATGAAGAGATGCAGAAGACAATAGAATTTATTCTTGAGCAGCAGGCAAGATTCTCTGTGAGTCTTGAGCATCTTAGTGAGGCACAGCAGCGTACGGAAAAAAACCTTGCTGAGCTTGCCGCCGCTCAAATGCAGCAAGCACAGCAGCAGGCACATATGAATGAGGTTGTTGCTGCCATTGCAGATGCGCAGCAGCGGACAGAGGATAGGGTCGCTGAACTTGCTGAAGCACAGGCACACACAGACGAGCGGCTGAACAGTTTGATAAGCGTTGTCGAACGCTATTTTAGCAATGGTCGCAAGGATAAGCCTTGAGATTGACGAAAGATGACGTGACAGAGCTTTAGATTGAGTTTCGTGTTTGTTGTAATTAAGGGGAAGGCAAGATGAGTATTACTAAAACGACTAAACCCGCGATGCTCTTATTGAGCGTGCTGCTTGCTCTCTCGTCTCTAATCGTTAGCGCTCAGACTTCCAACAAGCGCTCTCTGGCGGCGATAGCTACGCGCGCGGAGTTTGATGCGCTGGCCCGCACCTACGATCAGGACACGCCGTATCCTCTGCCGCATGTGCTCTTCGTCATTGACCGCAAAGACAAGAACAAAATCTATTACGTCAACACGAAGCGCTACAAGTTTCACAGGGATTTCGTCAACGGCAATTATCTCTCGTTGGAACGTGGCAACGAGTTTTTCGAGAACAATTACCTGAAGCCTAACCGCCGTTTCATCCTGGGCACGCTCGCCTATCAAAGCCCGGTCAAGCGTTGGACGTTCGAATTCTGGGAAGGCGATTTGATTCCGGCAGAGCAGATTAAGCTCAGCTACGATGTTATCAGTAAGACTTTCTTCGAGCCTGTGGCCTACAAGCCCAATTCGCTCAGGCAGGAAGAAGACTCCGCCAAACTCGAAGGGATGCCGCGCGTCCTTCAGAGCGAAATCACGAAAGAGCAGGAATATCAGGCGCTCAACATGGCGCGCGGCCTTGGCCGCATACACGTCATAGAGAAATTGGACGAGCACGTCGAAATCGGTTTCAACGAAATCCTTGTGCTCAACGAAGTGCCGATTCAATTACCGCCCGTCGCCGGAATCATCACGTCGAAACCTTCTACGCCGCTCTCGCACATCAATTTGCTGGCGAAAGGCTGGGGCGTGCCCAACGCATACATCAAGAATGCGACCGAGTTGTTGAAGCAATACGACGGCTGGTGGGTCTCTTTCGAAACCAAGTATGACCGCTACGAAATCAAGCGCGCCGACATAAACCAGTTGCGTGAATATCAGGATCGTCTCTCCAAGCTGCAAAACGTCATGAAGCCGCGCTCTGATTTGACTGTCAAGCGCCTCGCTTCATTGCGCGAGCAGCGCAGGCGCGACATCATCGCTTACGGCGGAAAGTCTGCCAATCTGGGCGAGGTGATGAACGCGCGGCTGGCGGGCATCGTCGTCCCCAACGGCTTCGCCATTCCTTTCTATTATTATGACCAGTTCATCAAAGAGAACAATCTAGAAGAACCAATCTTCGAGATGCTCAATGAAGATAAGTTCGTACACGACCCTGCTTACAGGCGCTCGCGCCTGACGGCGATGCGCGAGCGGATTCAAAAGGGCAAGGTCAACGATGAGTTGCGCGCCGAAGTCCTGCGCCGCGTCCGCGCGGAGTTTGCGGGCAAGGGACTGTTCGTGCGTAGTTCTTCAAACTCCGAAGACTTGCCAAACTTCAGCGGCGCTGGCCTCTACAGTACCGTGCCGAATGTTAAAGACGAAGAGCAACTGATTGAGGCGATCAAAACCGTCTGGGCTTCGCTCTGGAATTTTGAAGCCTACGAGGCGCGCGAGCGCTCGCACGTTGACCACTCGAAGATTTTTATGGCCGTGCTGATTCAGGAAGGCATTAACTCGGAAAGCTCCGGCGTGATGATTACCACAGACCCTTACGACAAGGACAACAAAGACGCCATCTACATCAGCGCCAAGCGCGGCCTCGGCATCAAGGTCGTCGAAGGCCAAAAAATCGCCGAGCAGGTTCTCTATCACTCGCGCGGCAATGCTGTGAAGGTCTTAACGCGCTCGGCGGAAGACAGCCTCCTGACGTTTGACGATAAGGGCGGAGTTAAAGAGATACCCATTACGGGCGAGCGCGCCGTCCTGACAGACGAAGTTATCCGCCGCCTCGTTCGCGCGGGCGCGAGCATCAAGCGAGTCTTCGGAGGCAAGGAACAGGACATCGAATGGGCCTACATGAAGGGGCAAATTTACATCGTCCAATCGCGCCCGTATATTCAGGGAAGCTAAAAGCAGAAGTCAGGAGACAGAATACAGAATAAGAGGCTGCAACCGCTTTTACTGATGTTCTGTTCTTCTGACTCCTGAATTCTGACTCCTGAATTCTGTAGTTGATTATGAGTGACAAAATTTTTGTTGATGGATTGCTCGCAGGGCGCGTCGCGTTTGTGACGGGCGGGGGAACTGGCATCACGGGCGGCGTGGCGCGTGCGTTGGCCGAAAGCGGCGCGCGTGTCGCGTTGGTCAGCCGCCGGATGGAGCATCTTGAGCCTGCGGCTGAAGCCATTCGCGCGGCGGGCGGTGAAGCGCTGGCGGTTGCATGCGATGTGCGCAACATGTCGGAGGTGGAAGCGGCGATTGCTGCTACTATCGAACGCTTCGGCCAACTGGATATTGTCGTCAACGGCGCGGCGGGGAATTTTCTCTGTCCCGCCGAAGAGTTGTCGCCCAATGGTTTCGGCACGGTGGTGGACATCGACTTGAAGGGCACGTTCAATGTCTGCCGCGCAAGCGTCGCCGAATTGAAAAAGACGAGAGGCTCGATTCTCAACATCAGCGCGACGCTGCATTATCTGGGCACGCCGTATCAGCTACACGTCTCTGCGGCGAAGGCTGGTGTCGATGCGCTGACGCGTAACCTTTCGGTCGAATGGGGGCGCTACGGCATACGCGTCAACGCGATTGCGCCCGGCCCGATTGAAGACACGGAAGGAATGGCGCGCCTCGTGCCCGCGGAAGTGAAAGAGAAACTGCGCCGCAAGATTCCGCTGGGCCGCTTCGGTCGCATCAGTGATATAGAGCAGGCGGCGGTTTTCCTCTGCTCGGACGCTGCGAGTTTTATCAATGGCGTCGTGCTGGTCGTTGACGGCGGACAGTGGCTTTCGGCGAATCCGCTCGGCTGATTTCGATGTCTCAACACTCTTCATGCTGAAACTCGAACCGGCGACATTCGAGGAATTTGAGCGCGAGGCCGGGCGCGGCAATGTTGTGCCCGTGGTTCGGAGCGTGCTGGCGGATTTACAAACGCCGGTCGGCGCGTTTCTGCGCGTTGCGGACGGCGCGCGCTACGCTTTCCTGCTCGAATCAATCGAGGGCGGCGAGCGCGTGGCGCGTTATTCGTTTCTCGGCGCTGAGCCGTCGATGGTCGTGCGCGGGCGCGGGAATCAGACCGTTGTTGAGCGGGGTGGCGAGCGCGAGATTTTAGACGTGTGCGCGACAGAGTTTGTGCGCGAGCATTTCCGCGAGCGGCATCTGGCACGCCGCAGTGGCCTTGCTCCGCTCTCCGGCGGTGCGGTCGGCTATCTAGCTTACGACGCTGCGCGTTGGTTCGAGCCGGTGCTGGGTAAAAACGGCCATGAAGCTCAAACGGACGAAGCCGTCTGGATGTTTTATCGCACGCTGCTCGCCTTCGACCGCGTACGGCAGCAGATAGAGATTACTTCCATTGTTCTCACTGAAGAAGCCGAGGGAAGCATGGAGCGGCTGCGCGAGCTTTACGAGCGCGCCGTAATGGAAACCGAGCGCATTGAAAAACTGTTGCTGCTTGGGCCAATCGCGCCGCCGGAAAACGGTGCGACCCCTGCCAGCGTAGATGAAAAGGGCGGCGCTTTCGTCTCAAACTGGACGCGTGAAGACTTTGAGCAGGCCGTGCTCGCGGTCAAGGAGAGGATTGCGGCGGGCGATTGTTACCAGGTCGTGCTTTCGCAGCGCTTCACAAAAAAGGTTTCGTCGCCGCCGGTTCAAATCTATCGTGCTCTGCGGGCGCTGAACCCTTCGCCGTACATGTACTTTTTTCAGATGAACGACGAAGCGATCATCGGCGCATCGCCCGAAATGCTGGTGCGCTGTCGCGGGCAGCGGCTGGATTATCGCCCGATTGCGGGGACGCGCAAGCGCGGCGCGACCGAAGCCGAAGACTGGTTGCTCGGCGAAGAGATGCGCGCCGACGAGAAAGAAGTGGCCGAACACATGATGCTCGTTGATTTGGGCCGTAACGATTTGGGCCGCGTCAGCGACTACGGCTCTGTGCAGGTCGAAGACATGTTGGCTATCGAGCGTTATTCGCACGTGCAGCACCTCGTCAGCAGCCTGCGCGCGCGCCTGCGTGACGACCTTGATCGCTTTGATGCGCTCGCCTCCTGCTTTCCAGCAGGGACTGTGACGGGCGCTCCGAAGCTGCGCGCGATGGAGATTATCAGAGAGCTTGAGCCGGATGAGCGCGGCGTTTACGCTGGCGCGGTGCTCTACTTGGACTATGCCGAGAATCTGGATTCGTGTATTGCGATTCGCACTATCGTGATGCGTGAGGGCGTCGCTTACGTTCAGGCGGGCGCGGGGCTGGTGGCCGATTCCGTCCCTGAGCGGGAATATGAAGAGACTGTGAATAAAGCGCGGGCGCTCGTCCGCGCAATTGAAATGGCGGAAAAAGGGGTATGAGAAAAGCAGGAGTCAGGAGTCAGGAGTCCGTAGCCGGAAGGAAAACGAGGCCGAGCGCTCGTCATCGCCTTCTATGTTGGCGTGTGCCGTTTGTCTTCGTTAACGCGTTAGTCTTCGTGTTAGCGTTGTCATCACTAACGCTCGCGCAGGAGACGCCGCAGCAAAAGAACGACGCGCAACAGAAGAGCGGCAATGCGACGGAAGTTAAAAAGAGCAACGAGCGCCCTACGGCGGCGGTGGTGAAGCCTGAGCCGTTTGACGGCGCGGCAATTGAAAAGATGGCGGCGCAATGCGTCACACTTGAAACAGAGGCGGGCGTCATCGAAATTGAGATGCTGGCCGAGACCGCGCCGGAAACCGCGCGCAACTTTCTCAACCTCGCCGCCACGGGCACTCTCGATACGACCACCTTCAGCCGCGTCGTCAAAGACTTCGTTGTGCAGGGCGGCAATCTGGCGACATCACAGAAATGGGGCGCGGAGCTTTCGCTGCGAGCGCGGCGCACAATTCCGGACGAGCCGAACTACGTCAAGCACGTGCGCGGCATCGTTTCCATGGCCCGCCCCAGTAAGCCCAACAGCGCGACCACCAATTTCTTCATCCTTGTTGGTGACGCCCCACATCTCGATAATCAATTCGCCGCCTTCGGTCGCGTCGTGCGCGGAATGGAGATTGTAGACGCGATGAACAAAGCGCCGCTCGGCGGCGAGCGCGGGGAAACGCCTGAAAAACCCGTCCGCATCACGCGCGCGAGCGTCAAGGAATGCGCCGAAAAGCAGAAGCCAGAAGTCAGGAGTCAGAAGCCGGAAGAGAAGAAAGAATAAAGGAAAAGTGGTTTCAGCCTCTTGGTCTAAATTCTAGATGCTGACTCCTGACTTCTGCCTTACGTTTATGATTCTAGTCATCGATAACTACGATTCGTTCACTTATAACCTCGTGCAGTATTTGGGCGAGTTGGGCGAAGAGTTGGACGTGCGGCGCAATGACGAAGTGACGATTGAAGAGGTCGAAGCACATTGCTGCCCGGACAAGATTGTGATTTCGCCGGGGCCGGGCACGCCCGACGGCGCGGGCGTCTCGCTCAAGATGATAGAACAGTTTGCGGGGCGCGTGCCCATCCTGGGTGTCTGCCTGGGCCATCAGGCTATCGGACAGGCTTTCGGTGGCCGCGTAGTGCGCGCGCCCTCGCTCGTGCACGGCAAGGCGACAGAGATTTGTCATGACGGAAGGACGATTTTCGAGGGACTGGACTACCGCTTCAAGGCCGGACGCTATCACTCGCTCGTCGTCGAGCGGGAGAGTTTACCCGATTGCCTTGAAGTCTCTGCGACCACGCCCGACGGCGTTATCATGGGTCTGCGCCATCGCAACCTGAAGATCGAAGGCGTCCAGTTTCATCCTGAATCCATCCTGACGACTGAAGGAAAGCGCTTGCTGGCTAATTTCCTGAAACTCTAAGAGCCGGGCGGTTATTGTGAGTCTCCCGGACGCTCAATTATGGCGGAAAAAAAAGCCCAGCCCATACACCGGCCCGCATGGTTGCTGCCGACTCCGGCGCGCAGGGATGAACCTTTGCCGACCGCAGGCTTGCGCGCTCTGCTGTTGCGCTTAATGCGCGGCGAAGACCTGGGACGTGATGAAGCCGCCTCGCTGCTCGATTGCTTGCTGGACGGCGCTGCGACCGACGCGCAGATCGGAGCGGCGCTTGTTGCCTTAGCGGTCAAGGGTGAGACGATTGAAGAACTCGCAGGGATGGCCGCCGCGATGCGTGCTCGCGCCGTTCGTCTCAACGCGCGGCACAAGTGTTTCATAGACACAGCCGGAACGGGTTCGAGCTATGCCAAGACTTTCAACGTCTCGACCGCAGCCGCCTTCGTCATTAGTGGAGCGGGACTGGCGGTCGCCAAGCATGGCAGCAGCGCCGCGACGAGCCGTTCGGGGAGCGCAGACGTTTTAACGGCGCTCGGCGTCAACGTCACGGCCACGCCCGAAGTTTCGGAAGAATGCCTCAATGAAATCGGCATCTGCTTTATGTTCGCGCCGCTCTATCACAGCGCGACGGCGCGCGTCGCATCAGTCCGCCGAGAGTTGGGCGTGCACACGACTTTCAATTTGCTTGGGCCACTGACGAACCCTGCTGGCGCTCCGCGACAGATTATCGGCGTCTGGCATCAGGGATTAATTGAGCCGTTGGCCCACGCGCTCGCCGAACTGGGAACAGAACACGCCTGGGTCGTACACGGCTCGGACGGGCTTGACGAAGTGACGATTACCGGAGAAACCTTCGTCGCCGAAGCTCGCGACCGCCGCGTTAAAACCTTCGAGGTCACGCCGCAAGATTTCGGATTGGAGACGGCAGAGATTCGCCACCTAAGCGGTGGCGACGCCGAAGCCAACGCGCAGACCATCGTCGCTGTGCTTGCGGGCAAGCGGCGTGACGAAGCACGCGCCCTCGTCGTCGCCAATGCGGCGGCGGCCCTGTTCGTCGGCGGCTCAGCCTCAGACCTATACGCGGCGGCCCGCCTTGCCGAACAGAGCATTGACAGCGGTGCGGCCCAAAGCAAGCTGGAAGAGTTGGTGAAAGCGACGAATACATAAGGTTTCGGGTTCAAAGTTTCAGGTTTCAGGTTCAAGACAGGTTTGCTCTTAACCGGAAACTTGAAATCCTGAATCCGAAACCCTTTTTCGCATGGACGTTCTGAGCGAAATTATTGAGAGTAAGAGAGTGCGGCTGTCGCTGTCGCGGGAGACTCGGTCGCCGGAAAGTTTGCGCGCGGCAGCTCTGGCTGTGCGTGCGAAAGCTTTGCCACACGCGCTGCGACGAGCATTGGAAGACGAAGGGCGCGTCAACATTATCGCCGAAGTGAAGCGCGCCTCGCCGTCGCTCGGAATGATTCGCGCCGACGCCGAGCCTGCACAGATTGCGCTGGAGTATGAAGCGGGCGGCGCTGCGGCCATCTCCGTCCTGACGGAAGAGGATCGTTTTCGAGGTTCGTTGGAAGACTTGCGCGCAGTCCGCGCGGCGGTCAACATTCCGCTCCTGCGTAAGGATTTTATTTTCGACGAATACCAGCTTTACGAAGCGGCGGAAGCGGGCGCGGACGCTTTGCTGCTGATCGTCGCCGCGCTCGATGACGAAACCCTCAAGCGCTTGCGCCGCCTGACTGAAGAGGAATTGGGAATGGATGCGCTCGTAGAGGTTCACACCGTAGAAGAGATGCGGCGCGCTGCTGCGTGCGGCGCAAGTCTCATCGGCGTCAACAATCGTAACCTGCGCACCTTCGAGGTGTCGCTCGAAACCTCCGTCGAGTTAATCAGCGCTGCTCCGCCCGCCGCTTTGTGCGTTAGCGAAAGCGGGTTGCGTACGCCAGAAGATTTGCGCCGCCTGCGCGCGCTCGGCTATCGCGGCTTTCTCATCGGCGAGACGCTGATGCGTTCCCCCCAACCCGAAGCAGCTTTGAAGACGTTGCTGCAAGAATCAAAAGAAGGAAGTAAAGGGGTAAAAGGGTAAAGGGGGAAGAGGGTAAAAGGAAAAACGTAAACTGTTTCGAGGAAAGTCGCCTTGCCTTCATTTTCCCATTTCCCCTTTACCCTTTTAATCCCCGACAGTATTTATGGTCTTCGTCAAAATCTGCGGCATCACGAATCTTGAAGACGCGCTGGCGGCGCTCGGCGCTGGCGCGGACGCGCTCGGATTCAATTTCTACAGTCGCAGTTCCCGCTTCATCACTCCTGCTGCCGCGCGGCGCATCATTGAAGAGTTGCCCGCCGAAACGCTCTCGGTCGGCGTGTTTGTTAACGAGAGTGGGCCAGAAGAAATCAGGCGCATCGCAGACGAAGCGGGCGTTCGTGCAGTGCAATTGCACGGCGACGAATCACCTGCCTATTGCCGCGCGTTGAGCGACCGCTTTGTTATCAAGGCGTTGCGTGTCCGTGAAGACTTCGAGCCTGAAAGCGTTCTTGAGTATGAGGCAGACGCAATCCTGCTCGACGCCTTTGACCGCGACGCGCGCGGCGGCACGGGCCGCGTCATCGACTGGCAACTGGCGCGGCGCACGAGCGAGTTAGTCCCGAAGCTCTTTCTGGCTGGCGGGCTGACAATCCAGAATGTGACGGAAGCCATTGCTGCCGTACGCCCCTACGCCGTTGACGCGTGCAGCAGCCTTGAATGTGCCCCTGGCCGCAAAGATGCCCCGCGCGTGCAGGCTTTCATCAAAGCCGCAAAAGAAACGATGAAGTAGGAACGCGGAACGATGAAGTATCAAGAGCTAATCTTTCATTCCGCGTTCATCGTTCCGACTTCATCCTTTTTACTTGACGCCCCTCTGCCTTCATCGGTTATGCTGCTGTAGTGGACAGTCAGCGAACGCCAGCGGAAAACACAGCCCGCGCCCCTTCATTCACAGCCCTCTCAGCATCCACTGGCCCGGCAGCAAAATCAGCAACGAAAAGAGCTGTGCTTTTATGAGCGCTCCAGCGCAAGCTAAATCAAAAGACCTCGCCTGCACGCGCGATCAGGGGCGCGTCCTGCTCGTGACGGATGAACCGGCCATCGCTGCCTACGGCGCAACGCTGGAAGATGCAGGCTTCGTCGTCGTCGGTGTCGCAGGAGGCGCGGCAGCGCTTGTCGCACTTCGCCAGACGCGTCCGCATATCGTCATCGCCGACATCAACCTTAAAGGGATTACAGCGCAGGAGTTAACGCGCATGTTGGCCCAGACGCAGGACGGCCCGCCGCTCCTGCTCATTGGCCCAGACGCCGCTACGACCGAGAAGCGTGCCGCGTCGCTCAGCGCTGGCGCTTTTGATTATTTCCAATTGCCGCGGGAAATGGCGCTGCTGCTTGCCCGCGCAACGCAGTTGACTAAGCTCAGCCAGGCAATAGACCGCTTGCGCGCCGAAGCCGAGCGAGATTACCTGACGGGGCTGGTCAATCGTCGCTATTTCCGCAAGGCGCTCGGACAGGAGCTTGAGCGTTGGCGGCGCTACAATGTTCCGTGCGCGCTCCTGATACTCGACATAGACCACATGAAACGCATCAACGACACGCACGGCCATTCGGCGGGCGATGTCGTCATCATGCACATCGCAACGGCATTGAAGGAGCTTTCGCGCGACAACGACACGACGGCCCGCCTCGGCGGTGAAGAGTTCGCGTTGCTGTTAGCGGGCGTTGACGACACACGTGCCATCGCCGCCGCCGAACGACTGCGCCACGATATTTCAGCCGAAGAGATAGAAGGCATCGGGCGTGTCACGGTCAGCCTCGGCGTCGCCGCCTGCCCTGCACACGCTACCTCTGAGCGTGCGCTCTACGCAGCCAGCGATGCCGCGCTCTATCACGCGAAGGGCGAGGGCCGCAATCAAACGTCGGTCGCTCCAGCGCTCATCGCGTAATAGAAGACAAGCGCGGGAGCGGCCAGAGCCGTTTGCATTGATAAACTCAGGTTCAGCCAGTGAAAGAAGCATTGTTATGAACAAGGCGGCCAGAATAGAGCCGGACGCGCGCGGGCACTGGGGGCCGTACGGCGGTCGCTTCGTGCCTGAAACTCTGATGGCTCCGCTCGAAGAATTGACAGCGGCTTATAAGGCGGCGCGCGCTGACGGCGATTTTCAAGCCGAGTTTGAGACGCTGCTGCGCGATTATTCGGGACGACCGACGCCGCTTTTCTACGCCAAGCGTTTGACCGCGCTCGGCGGCGGCGCACGCATTTATCTTAAGCGCGAAGACCTCTCGCACACAGGCTCACACAAAATCAACAACGCGCTCGGACAAGTCTTGCTGGCGCGGCGAATGGGAAAAAGACGCATCATAGCGGAAACGGGAGCGGGCCAACACGGCGTTGCGACTGCGACCGTCTGCGCTCTCTTCGGCCTAACCTGCGTCGTCTACATGGGCGCTGAGGATATGCGCCGTCAAAGCTTGAATGTTTTTAGAATGAGATTGCTCGGCGCTGAAGTGCGCGCCGTCGAAGCAGGCTCACGCACGCTCAAGGATGCCATTAACGAAGCTCTGCGTGATTGGGTAACGACGCCAGCAGATACATATTATCTGCTGGGCAGCGCGCTCGGCCCGCATCCGTACCCTTTGATGGTGCGTGATTTTCAGAGCGTCATCGGGCGCGAAGCCCGCGCGCAGATTTTGGAAAAGGAGGGACAATTGCCAGACGTGCTCCTGGCCTGCGTCGGCGGCGGCTCAAACTCCATCGGATTGTTTCATCCATTTCTGGAAGATGAAAGTGTGCGTATGATTGGCGTCGAAGCGGGCGGCAGCGGCGCTGCTCTGGGCCAACACGCAGCGCGCTTTAATACTGAAGGCGGCGGACGGCCCGGCGTGTTGCAAGGGACGATGAGCTACGTGCTGCAAGACGAGCGCGGGCAAATCGCGGCCACGCATTCCGTCTCCGCCGGACTCGATTATCCGTCCATCGGCCCGGAACACGCCTACCTGCACGACGCAGGGCGCGTCCAATACGTTTCGGCTTCAGACGAAGAAGCCCTCGCGGCCTTCCGGACACTCTCTCAACAGGAAGGCATCATCCCCGCCCTTGAATCTTCACACGCCATCGCGCACGCGCTGAAAATTTCAGTGGAGATGAATGCCGGGCAAATCCTGCTCGTGAATCTTTCGGGGAAAGGCGATAAGGATGTCAACACGGTCGCCGAGGCGCTCGACGGGAGCGCGCAGTGAGTCGTATCGCCGCAGCGTTCGCGCGTGCAAAAGCCGAAGGGCGCGGCGGCTTTATCCCGTTCATCACGGCGGGCGACCCTGATCTGGAAACGACGCGCGCATTGTTGATTGAACTGGCGCGTGCGGGCGCAACCGTCATCGAGTTGGGCGTGCCCTTTAGTGACCCTATGGCGGATGGGCCAGTGATTCAGCGTGCTTCGGAGCGTGCGCTGCGTGGGCGCTTCGGCATTGCGGAGATTCTGGAAACGACGGCGAGCGTAAAGCTTGAGATGGACGTGCCCATTGTCCTCTTCAGCTATTTCAATCCGCTGCTCCAATACAATGTGGAGCGCTTGAGCAGGGAAGCCGTGGGCGCGGGCATCGACGGCGTACTGGTCACAGACCTCGTGCCGGAAGAAGCCGTAGAGTTTAACGCCACGCTCAGGACAAACGAGTTGGATTTGATCTTTCTAGTTGCACCGACCTCTACGGATGCGCGCCTGAAGATGGTAGCCGAACGCGCCAATGGTTTTATCTACGCCGTCTCGCGCGCGGGCGTCACGGGCGCACGCTCTGAGATGAGCAGTGATGCGGAAGGTCTCGTAGCGCGTGTACGCAAGGTTTCAAATCTTCCAATCGCCGTCGGCTTCGGCATCTCAAACGCCGAACAGGTCGCAGACGTGTGGCGCTACGCTGACGCGGCGGTCGTCGGCTCGGCGATTGTCGCGGAGATTGAACGATTGAAGGATGCGCCAGACATAGTGCAGCGCGTCGGAGATTTTGCGCGCCAGTTAGTCACGGGCGCTTAGCCGAAGGCTATGTAATGAAACAGACTGTAATCCGTGTGCTGCTCTCTATTGGCGCAGGCTTTTCCATCTATCTATTTTTATATGCCGTGGTCTTATTTTATGAGCCGGAATTGAACGAGCAGGCATTAATGAAACCAAACTTGACGACTCGATTACTATTTTGGCCTTACCCATTGCTGCACGGATTTCATTACGGGTTTAAATCTATCGCCACATTTTTCATTGATGTGGCGCTCTTTTCACTTTTGAGCTATCTCATCTTAAAGTGGCGTAGGATACCTCGTGAGCTATGAACTCGGTTAAGTATGGGGAAGATATTACGCCGTGAGTAGCGCAGGGAATCGCACATCTGGAATTACTGCGGGGAGTGCTGTCATCATTGTTTTGCACAGCCCGCGCGAAAAGTGCTGGGGCGTGCTCGACCGCATCAGCGCGGCTGGCGTATTCTTACGGGGTCTTGATTTGAATGCTTTCGATGATTGGCTGCGGGCGGTGGCGCACGACGAGCCGTTTATCGGGCCGACCGACCTGTTCTTTCCGCTCTGGCGCGTTGAGCGCGTGGCGCTGGATGAAGCGGCAGGAGGGGTGTCCTCGCTGGCAGAGCAGTTTGAGCAGCGCACAGGCCGCAAATTGCAAGAATATTTGTAAGGAAAAAGAGGCTTGCACGATTGTACGGGGCGTGTTATACCGCTTCGGCGCTCCGCCTCAAACCATGCTGATACGGTGCGTTGTGACTTGAATTTAAGCCGGGAAAACAAGGGAAATTCCCACCCCGCTGTTCTAAAAAAAGTTTGTTGCATATGTGAAACACTGTTCCATTCTTGCTGCGAGTGTGTTATACTCCTTTCCGTTTCGGCAGTCAGAACTTGGCGGAAACGCTTTATAACCACGAGACGTGAAGAAAAGGAATGGTAGAAAGAGATGTTTGTAATGGCTGAAGACAGAATGAGCGCGGATCGCGGTAAAGCGGTCGAAGCAGCGCTGCTGAATATTGAAAAGAAATTTGGTAAAGGCTCGATTATGCGTCTGGGCGAGCGCGAGATTTCGGATATACCGGCAATCTCGACCACCTCTCTGAGCCTTGACGCCTGCATCGGCGTGGGCGGCGTGCCGCGCGGTCGCGTCGTAGAGATTTACGGGCCGGAAAGCTCCGGCAAGACGACTTTGGCGCTACACATCGTCGCCGAAGCGCAGAAGGCCGGCGATGTGGCAGCCTATATTGATGCAGAGCACGCGATGGATGCCGAGTATGCGGCAAAGCTTGGCGTTAACGTTGACGAGCTTTTAATCTCGCAGCCGGATTCGGGCGAGCAGGCGCTGGAAATCGCAGAAGCCCTGGTGCGCTCAAATGGCGTGGGCGTGATTGTCGTTGACTCTGTAGCGGCGCTCGTGCCGCGCGCTGAGTTGGACGGCGAGATGGGCGACAGCCTTCCGGGCTTGCAGGCACGTTTAATGTCGCAGGCGCTCAGGAAGCTGACGGCCATCGTTTCGTCTTCGAACACCTGCTTTATTTTCATCAACCAGATACGCGAAAAGATAGGCGTCATGTTCGGCTCGCCCGAAACCACAACGGGCGGACGCGCGCTGAAGTTTTATTCCAGCTTGCGTCTGGACATTCGCCGCATCGGCTCGATCAAGGACGGCGACCGCTTTGTCGGCAATCGCACGAAGGTCAAGGTCGTGAAGAATAAGGTCGCGCCGCCTTTCCGCGAGTGCGAGTTTGACATCGTTTACGGCGAAGGCATCTCGCGTGAGGGCGATGTGATTGACCTGGGCGTTGCCAATAAGATTGTCGAAAAGAGCGGCGCTTGGTTCTCCTACAAGGGCGAGCGTTTGGGCCAGGGCCGCGAAAACGCGAAGCAGACTCTGCGGGATAACCCCGAATTGTTGCAGCGCGTCGAAACGGACGTGCGCGTCGCGCTCGGCATCACCCCTGCTGCTAATACGGAAATTGCAACTGCGACGGAAGAGACGGCGGACAGCGCCGCGGCGACGGGTCGCAAGGGCAAGTAAGGCAAAACTAAAAAGTAAAAAGGCAAAAGGGAAGATACAGGAGCACCGCTCTCGTCTTCCCTTTTGCTTTTTGCCTTTTACCTTTTGCCTTTTTACTTTATATTCCGCTCGTTTGCGTTAAGCTTCTACGCTCGAACGATGGAAAAGACTATTCTCATCAAAAACGGCACGTTGCTGACGATGGACTCTGCGGATTCGGTCGTGGCAGGCGATTTGCTGATTCGTGATGGTCGCATCGCAGAGATAGGAGAAACTGCTGACGCTGCGGACATCTCGATAGACGCCCGAAATTGCGCCGTGCTGCCCGGCTTTGTGCAGACGCACGTGCACCTCTGCCAGACGCTCTTTCGCGGTGCGGCAGATGATCTAGCGTTGATTGACTGGCTGAAGAAACGCGTCTGGCCGATGGAAGCGGCGCACACTGCCGAATCCATCAGGGCTTCGGCGCGATTAGGAATAGCGGAGTTAATCAAAGGCGGAACGACCTGCGCGCTGACGATGGAGACGGTCAATCATACGGAGGAAGTCTTTCGCGTCGTCGAAGAGACAGGCTTTCGCGCCATCGTCGGCAAGTGCATGATGGACAAGGGTGAGGACGTGCCCGCAGCGCTCAGCGAAGAGACGGCTTCGTCTATCCGCGAATCGCTCGCGCTGCTGGAAAAATGGCATGGCCGCGACGGTGGGCGCATCGGTTACTGCTTAGCACCACGCTTCGCCATTAGTTGCACGCGCGAATTGCTTGAGCAGGTGGCTCGGCTTTCGCGCGAACGCGGCGTCATGATACACACGCACGCTTCCGAAAATCGCGACGAGATTGAAATGGTCGAGCGCGAAACGGGCCAGCGAAATATCACCTACCTGGATTCGCTCGGCCTGAGCGGCCCGCACGTCTTGCTCGCACACTGCGTTCATCTGGATGACGCGGAGATGCGGACGCTGGCGCAAACGGGCACGCACGTAGCCCATTGTCCGTCTTCTAATCTCAAGCTTGCATCAGGCATCGCCCCCGTCAGCCGTTTGCTGGAAATGGGCATCAGCGTCTCGCTCGGCGCTGACGGCGCGCCCTGCAACAATCGCCTGGACATGTTGACAGAGATGCGCACCGCTGCGCTGCTACAAAAGGTAGAGCGCGGGCCGGAAAGCTTGCCTGCGGGACGAGTGCTGCGGATGGCGACGATTGACGGCGCTCGCGCGCTCGGCCTTGAGCAAGAGATCGGCAGCCTTGAGATAGGAAAGCGCGCAGACGTGACAATCATCAACCTCAATTGCTTACATTCTACCCCGCGTCCGGCGGACATCGTTTCATCAATTGTTTATTCGGCGCAGGCGACGGATGTCGAGACGGTTATCGTTGATGGCCGCATCCTGATGCGGGAGCGCAAGCTTATGACGATGGCTGAGCATGAAGTTGTTGACGAAGCAAACCGTGAAGCCGTGCTCTTACGGAAACGCGCCGGAGTTTGATGTCCGCCAAGATTTTCGGGAAATTATGATTGGCAGAGCAGAGCGCAGATGATATAGTGCGCAGCCTCTTGGTAGGGAAAGGGCGCATCTGTCAATGATGCGCCTCATGGGAGGAAGGCGGCAAGCTTTGCGAGGGGTTTGTCGCCTTCCTTTTTTGCTGCCAACTCTCTCCAAGAGAAATTCGCGCCTGGACGCGAATAGCTCGCCGGGCTGATTGAAATTCTCTACGATTCTCGCGTTAGTTAGTGTAGGAAAAAAAGAGTTCACAATTTTGAAAGGAAAGATAATGAATCTCAAGCGGAGTAAATCTCTTCGCGCATTTGCGGCAACAGCGCTGATGCTGCTGACAATCTCGGTGGCCGCCGCGCAGAAGGGAACGACTATTAATAGAAGAGTGCAGTTTCCGCGTGGCCGTACGACTGCCGTGCTCAAGGGCAGGGCCAACTGGGGCGCTAGCTACATCTACCGTCTCAGGGCGCGTGCGCGGCAAACCATGATCGTGCATATTACGGGAGTGCCGACCTTCAGAATCGTTGCTCCGGGCAGCCGTAATTACGAGGCGCTGGCGGGCGCGGACAACGTGCAGGACTGGACAGGCGAGTTGCCACGCACGGGCGACTATCAAATCATCGTCGGCCATGCTAACGACAATTATACCAAGGCTCCGTACACGCTTGAGGTGACGGTGAGGTAGAGATTAGTCAGAGATAATGCTGTGAGCCTTCGATAAAATGAGGACGAAAGAGCGGCGAGCCTGTGAAAGAGGCCGCCGCTTCTTTTTATAATGACGGCTTAAATCGGCACGTCTGCGTTCTTTGATTTGTACGGCTCGTGTTCGCCCGCCGTGCTTCCCTTGCGTGCGTCCGCCCGGTTCATTCCCTTACCGCTTCCTTGAAAGATGCCTCAGAGATGAGTTATAAGCGCCGATGTGTTGGTTAAGGTGAAGCATGCACTTTTTTGCCAGTAAATTTATCAAGCCGTTCATCAACCAAAATCGCTATCGACGAATTTGCGAGATAGGCGCGAGCACGGGAGAGAATACGGCCCGGATTCTGGAGATTGCGGGCGTGTCTCTGACCATTATTGACCCCTGCCTTGATGCAGACTTGCTGAGCCGTTACGGCGGCGATGAACGAGTAGCGCTTCATAAAGGCATCAGCCTTGACGTTCTTCCCAAGCTCTCAGAGCCTTTCGATTGCTTTCTGATAGACGGGGATCACAACTGGTATACGGTCTATAACGAGTTGAGAATTATCGAAGAGCAAGGCTTGTTGAAAGAAGGTGGTGCGATCTTTTTTCACGACGTGTGTTGGCCCTACGCCCGTAGAGACATGTATTACCAGCCGGAATTAATTCCGTTGGAATTCATTCGCCCCTATGAACAGAAGGGCATCGTCAGGGGGCAAGGCGAGCTATCGGACAAGTCTGAGTTCAACGCCACGCATTACAACGCCGTCTTGGAAGATGGGCCAAGAAACGGAGTGCTGACGGCCATCGAGGATTTCTTGAAAGAGCGCGGGCGAGGCTATAGATTCTTCCGCATCAAAGTGGAATTCGGATTGGGAGTGCTGTTTAAGAAAAAAGATTTTAACGCAAGCCTCGCCTTCGACAGGTTGTTAATTCAGGGCAAGGCTTTTGAGATGCAGGCGAAAATCAAGGACGCTTTAAAACAGCATGTCCCGTTTTTATATTCTTCCCTCGCCAAATTGCGCCACATGCGAAGACGCGCAAAGTTTTCATGAGCCTCTCATTTTGCGTTGTAATGAATTCATCAGCACTTTGAATTTGATGGCGGACTTGGCCCCAAGCGTCTTATCTATCAATCTAAACGTCCGCCCTCCGATAACTTCATAATCAACCTTTGTAAATCCGAGCCGCTTGATTTGTTCGAGCGCCTGCCGCGCCATGTCCGGCGCGGTCTGGCAGTGTGCGTAGGCGAAATGCTTAAAGGTGCAGGCTGCCGCGTGCCGTGTGCGCCGGGAATCTTCTGCCGCTAATAAATAGGAGGTTGATAGCTCAAGCGAGCGATAGAGAGAAGTAATCTTCGTCAGGTCGTTGGCACGGCTGCCACGCGGGCCTTCGTGCTCGCGGAAATAAATCTTCGCCTCGCGATTAAATTTTACCCTGTCGGACGCCAGCACGATTCTGCAAAATAGCTCGCCGTCGTCGTTAGGGTTAGACCTTAGTTCTTCATTCCAGTAGCCAGCCTGCTCATGCAGCTTTCTCGGAATCAGCCAGACGGAAGATTGCATGGCCCTCCCTTCAAACGACCAGATCATCCAGTCTACAGGCGAAGTGTAGGTGTCGAGCGCATCGAAGAAATCGAAAGCCCGATAATCGTCAACATCCTCCCCGATAATAAAAAGCCTTCCGCACGCCAGCGTAGCTTCCGTCTCTTCGCGCAAATCTCTAATTTGAAGCGAAATCTTTTCCGGGTGTAATAAATCGTCCTGATCCAGATATTGAATATAATCGCCCGCCGCCGCCCTGAGTCCAGCGTTGCGGGCGCTGCACGCTCCATTGTTCTTCTGGCTAATCAGGGTCAGCAAAGGCCGGTAGGATTCGATAATCTCAAGGCTGCGGTCAGTCGAGCCGTCGTTGACGACGATGATTTCCTTGCGCTCCCAATCCTGTGCGAGCGCCGATTCAATCGCTGCGGCCAGATACTTCTCGCCGTTATAAACGGGGATGATGATTGAAACGAGCGGGTCGGCTTGAAGCGGCATTACTAAAATCTCATCAATAGACTGAGAGAAGACACGACTAACCTCTAATCATGACGCAATCGTATTCGACAATGTTAAATGTTCGGCGATCCAGATTGACAGTGAACAAGCCCGTCAGGTTAAAGCCCAGCGAATGATATTCAGCTAGCGATTGTAGATAGTTCGGCGTGTTTTCATAAAGAGGACGAACTGAAATCTCGGATTGCAGGCCCAGCACATTTTGCAAGCACCCGGCAGCCCCCTTAATGACTTCCAAGTCATAACCCTGCGTATCCATCTTCAGAAAAACCTTTGGGTCTGAGATATGCTTGACGAGTTCGCTATAAATTGAATCGAGGCGTTTCACTTCCACACTCTGAGTATGATCTATCATCTCTTTCCCAAATACCGCTTCCGCATACTCGGTCGGAGTGAGCAACGAACTGAGACTCGATATTTGAGCTACATTAAGGCTGAGAATGGTCTCCTCACTGCCTAAGGCCATGTTGTAGACAGCCCATCTTTCGTCTTTGCGTGCAATCTCGGAGAGATATTGATAAGTCTCCTTGTTTGGCTCAAAGGAGATTATATCGCCTGTGTAGCCTTCCTCTCTCAAGAGCCGCGCATACTCTCCCCTGTTCGCTCCGACATCGAAAACGCAATTGACATCAAGCCGCTTCAACACTTTCCTGAGATGGAATCGGAGGGCCGGTTCCGCATCCACTTCGAAATGCAAGAGCCTGTAGCCCGCAGCCTTGAGCGGCCTGCGGAGTATCTTTTTCGCGAAATCGAGCATTGCTATTTCGTAGATTCTTCCGTGCCTGAAAGTCTCGCTCACTATACATCAGGTGTAGAAAAGCTGATAAGCGAGGGAACGGCGGAGCGCAGCTATACTGTTGGATAGACGAGCCTCGCTCTCAGTTAATTGGCTACAGAACGGACGGACGGCAAGACTGATAGCGGTTTTTGATTCAAGGGGTTTGAAAAATCCGGCGTAAAAATAGCTGTGCCAGCTCAGGTGTAGCGAATCCGGGGGGCGGGTTCGGCTTCCGAGCTGGCACGGGCGGGCGTTATCTATTGTTCGGGCTGCGGATGAACTGTCTTGCGACCTGGCTGACGTTTGGGCTAATCAGCCCCCATCCTCAACGCGTCGCATTATACACCTCTTGTCTAAACTGTCAACGCTTTTTTGTGACTAATCCGACAAAATTTGTTGCGACCTGCCGCGAGTTGACACTGACGCACCGCGCTCCTTATACTGCGCTCTTTGCAGGTCGATGCAAAAATTTCGGCCAGGTAGCTCAGTTGGTAGAGCGCGGCCCTGAAAAGGCCGGCGTCGGCGGTTCGATTCCGTCCCTGGCCATCAAGCAAGGTAAAAGGCAAAAGTGAGGGGAAGCCGATTTTATAAAAATCGGTTTCCCCTCACTTTTGCCTCTTTATTTTTACCTTACTTTTGCCTTTTTATTTTAACTTTTTGCCTACTTTATCTGTGCCAGTAATGCTTGATTTTTTGGGCGAGCATGGGAAAGGGGACGTATTCGGCCTGCCGACCGGCGCGGCGCAGTTCTTCGACCATGCGCATTGCGCCGTCGGCGTTGCGCGTGTGAACCATGATTGTGCAGGCGGGTTGGAGCTTCGGCTCTGAGGCCAGCCATGAAGCGATGGCATAGCCTGTTCTTTCGTCATCCGTCGTCTTCGAGTGATAATGTTCGGGCAGCAAATCGTGGTCGAGAAAGATGGCGTCGTAAAAATTCTGGCTGAGCAATTCGCGCGCACGAGCTACGTCGTCGGCGATGTCCAGAAAATCGCCGTCGAAGCGTTTGGTAAACCAGACGTGGCGGCGCGTGTCGTCGTCGAGCAGAAAAACGCGTATCGGACTGCGCGACACACTGACATTCTCAAGGCCGATCTTGCGCAGTAATCCTTTCAAAATACTCATCTATCTATAAATCCACCCCTCGGAATATGGTAAGCATCGAACGGTCTGATAAGATTCCTTATTGAGCTTAAAGGGATGCCTCGAAATATACCACAGACCTGCGGAAAGGTTGTGAAGCGCCTGGGGGCGTGACTCTTGCATCATAAATTGCCAGCGTAATCCGTTTCGCCCATCAACAATTCTGTCTCGCCCATCTCCAAAATTGCGCCTTCGACACCCGATTGTGGGATTCATTGCGAGTATGTTAATAACTTTTGAGCGGCGTTGTCAGTTGCTCTTGCGATGCACAGACGACGACCGTGACAGCTTTTATTAAAGCGAACTTTAGTAGGACAAAGTTTCAGTCGTCAGGTTTAAGCTTGCCGCCGATTTCAATGCGAGTATGAAGCAAGTCTTGCAGAACGTGAAGACCGGCGAGATGTTGGTCGCTGACGTGCCTGTGCCCGCAGTGCAGCGTGGGCGCGTGCTGGTGCGCACAGCCGCTTCGCTGATTAGCGCGGGCACGGAGCGGATGGTTGTTGACGAAGGCAAAAAGAGCCTGCTCGATAAGGCCAGAGAGCGCCCCGAACTCGTCAAGCAGGTTATCCAGCGGGCTAAAAATGAAGGTATCGTCAACACCTTCAACGCGGTTCTGACCAAGCTCGGCTCATCCTCTGCGCTTGGTTATAGCGCCGCGGGCATTGTCATGGGTGTCGGCGAGGACGTGACGGAACTGAGGCCCGGAATGAGGGTGGCGTGCGCGGGCGTCGGCTACGCGTCGCACGCCGAAGTCCTCTCAGTCCCCGTTAATCTCTGCGTCAGGTTGCCGGACGAAGTGACGTTCGAGGCCGGAGCTTTCGGCACGCTCGGCGCTATCGCTTTGCAAGGAGTGCGGCTGACCGAGCCGACGCTCGGCGAAGCAGTAGTCGTCATCGGTCTTGGCTTGCTGGGCCAATTGACCGTGCAACTCTTGAAGGCGAACGGCTGCCGCGTCTTCGGCATTGACCTAGACCCGCAGAAGGTCTCGCTAGCGCTTGAACTCGGCGCGGACATGGCGGCGACGAGCAATGATGATGTCAAGAGAGCTGTCATGGAGTGGTCGCGCGGGCGCGGCGCAGACGCAGTGTTGATAACGGCGGCGACGCCTTCAAATCAGCCTATCGAACTGGCGGGCGAAATCTCGCGTTTGAAGGGGCGCGTCGTCGCGGTCGGCCTTGTCGGGATGGACATTCCGCGCAATCTCTATTTCAAGCGCGAGTTGACTGTGAAAATCTCCATGTCGTATGGGCCGGGCCGCTATGATACGGAATACGAAGAGCGCGGCCACGATTACCCGTTCGCTTACGTCCGCTGGACGGAGAATCGAAACATAGAAGCTTTCCTAGACCTGCTGGCCGAAAATCGCATCGATGTCAAACGCTTAATCACGCATCGCTTTTCGATTGACGAAGGAATGCGCGCATACCAGTTGATTGCGGGTGAAGTCAAAGAGCCATACCTGGGCATCATCTTGCAGTACGACACGGAGCGCGAGCTTGAGCAGCGTCTTGAAGTCGGCGTGCGAAAAAGTGCGGAGAGCCAGCCCGCACAAAGCGTGCGCATCGGCATGATCGGCGCTGGCACTTACGCCAAAGCGATGTTGTTGCCGCCTTTGAAGGCATCGGGCGTAGAGTTTAAGACGATTGCTACGGCTTCCGGCGTCTCTGCCCGTGACATCGCGTTGAAGTACAAGTTCGAGCGTTGCGCCTCTGATGCTGAGGAAGTCATCAATGATGAGGAAGTGAATCTGTTGATTATCGCCACGCGCCATGATTCGCACGCGGAGTTGGCGCGGCGGGCCCTGGAGAGTGGCCGTCATGTTTTTGTCGAAAAACCACTGGCATTGACAAAAGAAGAATTGGAGGCGGTCGTCGCGGCGGCTGAGGCTTCCGACAAGCAACTAATGGTCGGCTTCAACCGTCGCTTTTCGCCGCTGGCGCAGGCTGCGAAAGATTTCTTCGCTAATCGACAAGCGCCGCTCTCAATCAGCTATCGCGTCAACGCCGGGCGCATCCCGCGCGGCCACTGGGTGCAAGACCCGCGCGAGGGCGGCGGGCGCATCATCGGCGAGGTCTGCCACTTCGTTGACCTCATGCACTTTTTAACGGGAGCGCTCTGCACACGCGTCTATGCCGAAGCCGTGACGAGCCGCAATCATGAAATCGTAGATGAAGATTCGGTTTTCATCACGCTGCGCTTCAGCGATGGGTCTAACGGCTCAATCGCTTATCTGGCGGAAGGCGACAAGACGCTGCCGAAAGAGCGCATAGAGATTTTCGGGGAGGGGAAATCTTTTGTCCTCGATGATTTTCGCAGCGCCACTGCCTACAGCAACGGGCGCGAGGAGCGCACGAAGCTGCGCGCACAGGACAAAGGCCAGGCGGAAGAAATTCGCGCCGTCTGCGAAGTTGTGCTGAAGGGTGGCCCAGCGCCCATCGCGCTCGATGACCTGGCAAGGACGACGCTCGCTACCTTCCGCATCCGCGAATCTTTGCGTACGGGTCAAGTTGTGGAAGTTTGAAAACGAAAAAACGTTTCACGCAAAGCCGCATAAGAAGAAATCCGTAAAGAGCATAAACCTATAGCCACAACTATTTTCTTTTCGCGGCTCTTCTTATGCGTCTTTGCGTCTTTGCGTGAGATATTTTGTCCCATTTTCACATCTTTTGAATAGCATCTCACATCTACTCTTGCAATCTTCGTCTTGAGTGCTATAATCCGCCGCGCCTCTCCCGTTGAACTATCAGAGGTGCTCATCAAGGAATCGTAAAATAGCGATTAGCAGTCAAGCTTCAGCCCGTTCGCAACGCATGTCGTCAGACAACGCTAAAATCCATCCGCTCTTCGCCGTGCCGGAAGCCATGCCCGAAGATTCGCCCGCGCATGACGAATCAGTGGTGACGGACGAGCCTGCGGTTTGTGCGTATTGCTACGGCTCTGGGATGGAAGTCGTGCCGGGCAAGGGCGCGAAGCGTTGCCGCTGCAAGGCGGAGCACAACCGCACCAAACTCCTTGAAGCCGCGCGCATTCCGCGACGCTACGAACAGTGCTCGCTGCAAAATTACTATCCCGTCAAAGGCAACGGAACGCAGTTGCGCTCCTTTCAGTATGCTTGGCGATTGGCGCGCGAGTATCCGGCCATTGATCGCGGCTTGCTGTTTATGGGCACGGTCGGCGTCGGCAAGACGCATCTCTCGGTCGCCATCCTGCGCGAGTTGATAGAGAAGAAGGGCATCACCTGCCTCTTTTGTGAATTCGGCTCGCTCTTGAAAGAGATACAGAATTCCTACAACCCCATCTCGCAGACTTCCGAGTTGAAAGTCTTAGCGCCGGTCTTCGAAGCCGAAGTGCTGGTGCTTGACGAGTTGGGCGCGTCGAAGCCGACCGACTGGGTGCGCGACACGATGATGCAGATTATCAACACGCGCTATAACGATAAGAAGCTGACGATTTTTACGACTAACTACCTGGACGGACGGCGTAACGAGCGCGACGAAACGCTGGAAGACCGAATCGGTGTGCGCCTGCGCTCACGCCTCTACGAGATGTGCAAGACCGTCATCATAGAGGGCGAAGACTACAGAAAGAAATTGGATAACCCGCTGTAAGTATGGAAAAGAAAATCGTGTCATGCAAAAGCCGACCTCCAATTGAAGAGGTCGGCTTTTTTGGTAAAGAAGGTTTTTGACAGCGAAGCTACGCTTCACACACAGGGCGTGTGCTATGACGCGCGGCCTTTAATCATCGGGCGAATCCTGAAAGCGGTAGGTCTTGCCGTCCCAGTAAACAAGACCCTCGCCGACCTGTGTGCCGACGAGAATCCAAGCGCCGCGCGCAGTTCGTGGAACGCGAAACTCGCCGTACTTGCGTCTGCGCGTGCGGCTCGCGGGCACAAGCGTCATCAAATCTTTCACCTGGTTAGCGCTAATGTTGTCGTTCGTCAAAATTTGAAGCGGCGAGCCGCCGAGCAGCAGATACTTGGCCGCAAGCTTACCAACGCGCCAGCCTCCTTTGCCGCCGTGGAGGATAGCCAGACCGAGCGCGATTGTTTCACCGCCAGCGCTCGCAGATTGATTCGGACTCTCTGTGCCTTCAAAACCGAAGGGCTTGACTATCCTCACGTCCTTCGGCAACTGGCCCTGCGCGACTTTCAACTTAACGACCGACAGGAGGTCTTGAGCGCCGTCTGCGTTGAAGTCGCCCGTCAGGTAAAAGGGCTTGAACTCGGTGACCGCTTCGACCGTCGAATTGTAATGACTGTTGATTGCCGCCGTCGCTTGCGAAGCGAGGCTGTCATCATACGCCGCCGGAATAATCCGTGTTCTTTTATTTGCACTCTCTTCGACGGCAAAACGCACGTGCGCTTTCGCAGCGGTTTGAAAGAGGGCGACGGCGCAACAGAGCATTGATAAGCTCAGGAAAGTGAGTGTTTTCAGTTTCAACATAGTGTAGCTCCATTGATTCGAGTGGAGTTTAACTGCACAGGCGCGGGCGGCGCTTTTGCCCGCGTTAGGTGAGCCGGGAAAGCAGGCTGGTTCGTGCTCACTAGTTGCCTTGTGTATAATGCCACGAATCTGCGACAACGAATAGCATTTTTCTGATTACTTAAGGCGTCATTCATACATGCCGAAACGCACGGACATACACAAAATTCTCATCATCGGGTCGGGGCCAATCGTCATCGGGCAGGCTTGCGAGTTCGACTATTCGGGCACGCAGGCGTGCCGCGCCCTCAAAGCTGAAGGCTACGAGGTAGTGCTCGTCAATTCTAACCCGGCGACGATCATGACCGACCCCGAAACAGCCGATAAAACATACATCGAGCCTTTAACAATCGAGGTCGTCACAGCCATCATCAAGCGCGAGCGTCCGGATGCGCTGCTGCCAACTGTTGGGGGGCAGACGGCGCTTAATCTGGCGGTGGCGCTGGCCGACGCGGGCGTGCTCGAAGAGTACGGCGTCGAGATGATTGGCGCGAAGCGCGAGGCTGTCAAAGTGGCCGAAGACCGTCGCCTCTTTAAGCAGGCGATGGACGAAGAAGGCTTGCCGATGCCGCGCGGCGGCTTTGCGCGCTCTTGGGACGAAGCGCAGACGATGGTCGAGCAGACAGATTACCCTGCGATTATTCGTCCATCGTTTACACTCGGCGGCACAGGCGGCGGCATCGCTTTCAATCCTGAAGAGTTTGAAGAGATTGTCCGCGCTGGCCTCAGCGCTTCGCCTGTGCATGAGGTGTTAATCGAAGAATCAATTCTCGGCTGGAAAGAGTTTGAGTTGGAGGTGATGCGCGATCTGGCGGACAACGTGGTCATCATCTGCTCGATTGAAAACTTTGACCCGATGGGCGTGCACACGGGCGATTCCATCACGGTCGCCCCGGCGCAGACGCTTTCCGATGTCGAATATCAACGCTTGCGCGACATGGCAATCAAGGTGATTCGCAAAGTCGGCGTCGAGACGGGCGGCTCGAACATACAGTTTGCCGTCAATCCCGAAAACGGCGAAATACGCATCATCGAGATGAACCCGCGCGTCTCACGCTCGTCCGCGCTGGCCTCTAAGGCGACGGGCTTCCCGATTGCCAAAATTGCCGCCAAGCTTGCCGTCGGCTATACGCTCGACGAGATACCGAACGACATCACGAAGAAAACTCCCGCCAGCTTTGAGCCGACGATTGATTACGTCGTGGCGAAGATTCCCAAGTGGGCGTTTGAAAAATTTCGCGATGCGGAAGACGTGTTGGGAACGCAGATGAAGTCTGTCGGCGAGGTGATGGCGATTGGCCGCACGTTTAAGGAAGCGCTGTTTAAGGGATTGCGCTCGCTCGAAGCCGTGAAGCCCTTGAGGCTCAAAGGTGTCTCGGATGACGAGTTGCAGCGGAAACTCGCGCGTCCGAATTCGCAGCGGTTTTCTTACATCACTTACGCGCTGCAACACGGCTGGACGATTCCCGAAATCTATCGCCTCTCGCGCATAGACCCCTGGTTTTTAGAACAGCTACAGGACGTGATGCGCATACAGGCTCGCATAGACGGTCGCCGTCTCAAAGACGTGCCTGCGGAAGTGATACGCGCGGCAAAGGAATACGCGCTCTCCGACCGCCGCATCGCGTATCTAACTGAAAGCAGCGAGACGGAAGTGCGCGACTATCGCAAGCAACTCGGCATCGTGCCCGTTTACAAACGTGTCGATACCTGCGGCGCAGAGTTTGAATCCTTCACGCCGTATCTCTATTCGACCTACGAAGAGGAAGACGAATCCGCACCGAGCGATAAACGCAAAATCGTTATCTTAGGCTCTGGGCCAAACCGCATCGGGCAGGGCATAGAGTTTGATTACTGCTGTTGTCATGCTTCGTTTGCTTTGAGAGACGTAGGGTTTGAGACCATCATGGTCAACTGCAACCCGGAAACCGTCTCGACCGATTACGACACGTCCGACCGTCTCTACTTCGAGCCGCTCACCTTTGAAGACGTAATGAACATCATCGAAGTGGAGCGCCCCGAAGGCGTCATCGTGCAGTTTGGCGGGCAGACACCGCTCAATCTGGCGATGCGTCTTTCGGAGGCGGGCGTTCCCATCATCGGCACGTCGCCCGACTCGATTGATTTGGCCGAAGACCGCAAACGCTTCGGCGCGTTGCTTAACGAACTGGGCATTCCGCAGCCACTCAACGGCACGGCGCAAACGAGCGCCGAAGCCAAAGAGATAGCGCGAGAGATAGGCTATCCAATTCTCGTGCGCCCTTCTTACGTGCTCGGCGGGCGGGCGATGGCGATTGTTTACGACGAGGAAAGTCTTGACGAATACATGCGTTCGGCTGTTGATTTCTCACCCGACCGTCCCGTTTTGATTGACAAGTTTTTAGAGCGCGCGGCGGAGTTTGACGTTGACGCGCTGGCCGATGACGAGACCTGCGTCGTCGCAGGGATTCAGGAGCACATAGAAGAGGCAGGGATTCATTCGGGCGACTCATCTTGCGTCCTGCCGCCCGTCCGCATCGAGCCGGAGCATCTCGAAACGATGCGCCACTACACGCGCGAACTGGCCCGCGCTCTCAACGTACGCGGCCTGATGAACATACAATTTGCCATCAAGGACGATAGGGTTTACGTGCTGGAAGTAAACCCGCGCGCGTCGCGCACTGTGCCGTTCGTCTCAAAGGCGACGGGCGTTCCCTTAGCGCGCATCGCGGCCCTAGTGATGGCCGGACAAAAGCTTGCGGATTTCAACTTGCCGGATGAATTGACGGTCAATCATCGCTTTTACATCAAGTCGCCAGTCTTTCCGTTCGTCAAGTTTCCCGGCGTTGACCCTATCCTGAGTCCAGAGATGCACTCGACGGGCGAAGTGATGGGCGTCGGCAGTTCGTTCGGCGAAGCCTATGCGAAGGCGATGATGGGCGCGGGGCTTGAACTGCCCCAAAGCGGCACGGCCTTCATCAGCGTCAACGACGGCGATAAGGGACAGGCCGTTCTGTTGGCCCGCCGCCTGATTCGCCTGGGCTTTAGTATCATGGCGACGTTTGGAACGGCGGTGCGGCTGCGCGAGGTCGGCCTCCTTGTCGAATCCGTTTTCAAGGTCAACGAGGGACGGCCCAATATCGTCGACCATATCAAGCAGGGCGAGATTGCCTTGATTATCAACACGCCTTTGGGCCGCGCTTCACATTACGACGAGCAGGCGATTCGCCGCGCCGCGCTCGTCTACAACGTGCCGTGCGTGACGACTATGACGGGCGCGCTGGCCGTCGTCGAAGCCATCATCGCGCGTCGCAGCGATGCGGAAATTAGCGTCCACACATTACAGGAATTGCACGCGCTCAGCAGCACTGTGCATTAGTAACTCAAATTCAAAACGAGGAATTGTCCAAATGGAGATTAACAGCCAGCAGGCCATCGAGCGGATTCTTGAAGAGTGTCGCACGATTGCCGTCGTCGGCCTCTCATCCAACCCCACGCGTCCGTCAAACGGGGTCGCCGCTTACATGAAAGAGCTTGGTTACAAAGTGATTCCGGTCAACCCGAAAGAGCAGGAAGTGTTGGGCGAAAAGTGTTACGCGCAACTACGTGACGTACCCGAAGAGATTGACCTCGTTGATATTTTTCGCAGGTCAGCGGAAGCGGGCGCGGTTGTTGACGAAGCGATTGAGATTGGAGCAAAGGCCGTCTGGTTGCAGGAAGGCGTGATTGACGAAGCGGCGGCAGAGCGGGCGGCTGCCGCCGGACTGCTCGTTGTTATGAATCGCTGCTGGTTGAAGGAGCACGTGCGCGTCAAGCGTTGAGGCAAATGGATGAGCGTCGAGATACGCGCCGTCGTGATTACCGTCAGCGACCGCTGCGCGCGAGGGCTGGCGCAGGATGAATCAGGCCCGGCGCTTGTTCAACTACTGCAAGAGATGGGCGCGAAGATAGTCGCTGCCATCATCGTGCCGGACGACCTTGAGCCGTTGACCTTGAAGCTGTGCGCTTACGCTGACAACCGGGAAGTCAATCTCGTTATCACGACCGGAGGCACAGGTTTCAGCCCGCGCGACAATACGCCGGAAGCGACGCGCGCAGCGATTCAAAGAGAAGCGCCGGGCCTCAGCGAAGCGATGCGTATGGAAACGCTGAGACAGACGCCGATGGCGATGATCTCGCGCGGCGTCTGTGGCATACGCTCCAACGCTTTAATCGTCAATCTGCCCGGTTCGCCGCAAGGTGTTCGTGAAAGCTTTGCTGTCATCAAAGCAGTCCTGCCGCACGCCATCGCTCTGCTCGCAGGCAAGCCGCACGCGGAAGCCGAATGAGCGTTGAAGAATAAGCGATAAGGAATGAGTGTTATGGCAACGATGAAAATAATTTTGACAATGCTTTCAGCGCAGCATAGAATTTTCGTCGTTAGCCGATCAACTTAAGCTTCGAGTGCGCGCGTGCCGCGCCCCGCAGCCTTCGAGAACACAACATGATGCTGAGCGCGATTCTTCTACAGTCGAATCCTGTGACGACGCAAACAGTCGGCAGTCCGATTACGGCCTACTGGCCCGTGATGGTCTTTTTCATCTTTGCCATCATCTTTCCCGTGTTGCCGATTGTGCTGGGGCGTTTCCTGCGTCCGCACAAGTATCTCAAGGATAAGATGCGCCCATACGAGTGCGGCATCGACCCGACGACTGACGCGCACGACCGTTTTACTGTGCGCTACTACATCGTCGCCATGCTCTTTCTAATCTTCGACGTGGAAACGATTTTTCTGCTGCCGTGGGCTATCATCTTCATGGGCGACGATTTTTCATTCACCAAGTTTGCGCTCATAGAGATGTTCGTCTTCATCGGCATCCTGATTGTCGGCTACTATTACGCCTGGCGCAAGGGCGCACTGGAATGGGCATAACCAAATTATGAACGATGAACGCGGAACGATGAAGTAAAAGCTGTTATCCGTTCCGCGTTCATCGTTCCGCGTTCATCGTTTAATTTTATGGCTGAACACGAAGAAGGCTTTGTCTTAACGACCGTTGATTCGATCTTCAATTCTTTGCGCCGGACTGTTGGCGCGAAGACGATGGACGTGGCTGCGCCGGTCGTCAATTGGGCGCGCAAGTCCGCTTTGTGGCCGATGACGTTCGGGCTGGCGTGCTGCGCTATCGAGATGATAGCGTGCGGCGCGGGACGCTTTGATATTGACCGTTTCGGTGCTGGCGTCTTTCGCCCCTCTCCGCGACAGAGCGATTTAATTATCATTGCGGGCACGGTGACGTTGAAGATGGGGCCGGTCGTGCGCCGCGTCTACGACCAGATGCCTGAGCCGAAGTGGGTGATTGCGATGGGCGCGTGCGCCTCGACGGGCGGGCCGTTTGATTCATATTCGACGATGCAGGGCGTTGACCGCACTATCCCTGTGGACGTTTACATACCGGGCTGCCCGCCGCGTCCAGAAGCCCTGCTCTACGGGCTGATGCGCTTGCAGGACATCATCATGCGCGAAGCCCCTTCGGCGTATATCTTTGAATCCGACGGAACGGTGCGCCGCCAGCGCCAACTGGAAGACGACGAGTTGGAAGAGATTTCGCCGACCGATAGGGAAGCCGTTGAAGTCATCAAGGCCGCGCGAGGCTGATGGCCCAAGCGTTAACCAGTCGCGAGCTTTAACCGCAGGCTCAGGAAAAATGATAAAAGAAGGCCGCCTTTTACGAAGGGCGGCCTTTTTCGTGTTATTTGTCGAGTTCTTTAAGACCTTAAAAAAAGTAATTTTAATGGAAGAAAAGTAAAAGCTGCGCCGTCTAATGTTTTGGGAAGTGAAGAGGCGGAGGCGGCCCGTATGGAGCAGCGCGCTGTGGCGAGCGAGAAGATGATTGACGAGCGCGTTATTGAAGCCTGTCAGCGCGGAGACAGGGAGGCATTCCGACTGCTCTTTGAGACTTATCAGGATAGGGTCTATTCCATCTCGCTCTACTTTTTCAACAGCGACGAAGCCTCGGCCAGAGATGTGACGCAGCAGGTCTTTCTCAAATTGATGACGAAGATAGAGCAGTTTCGCCGCGACGCGGAATTTACGACGTGGCTTTATCGCCTGGTGGTCAACGCGTGCATGGACGAGCAGAGAAAGCGTAGTCGTTTTATTCCCTTCGGCGACCGATTCGAGGCGGGCAGGCGCGGCACAGGGGCGCGACCGCAGGAAGACGGCTTCGCACGCGTTGAGATTGCAGACTCGGTGAAGGCTGCTATCGGAAAGCTCAGGCCAAAGCTGCGTCTGCCCATCCTGCTCAAGTATGTCGAGGGATTGTCGTATGAAGAGATGGCCGAAGTGCTCAATTGCTCGAAAGGCACAATCGCATCGCGTCTTAATCGCGGCCATAAAATTTTAGCGAGCCAGTTGGCGCACCTGCGTGGTGCGTCCGTTACGGGTGATTAAAAAAGATGTTCAGTCATCATGTCAGTCAGGAACTTTCCGCCTATTGCCAGGGCGAGCTTGCGGAGCAGGAGTCGCGGCAGGTGGCAGAGCACCTTGTCGGTTGCCAGCGTTGCCGCCGCGAACTGGAAGAGATCAAGCTGGGAATCAGCCTCGCCGAACAATTGCCGCGCGCTTCTGCTCCGGCTGCCATGTGGAACGAGATAGAAGCTGAGTTACAAAAACATTCCAGCCCGGCCCACTCGGACGCGAAGCCTTCCATTCGTCATCGCTTCGCTTTCGATTGGCGTGCGGTCGCAGTCGCTTGCGCTGTCATGCTGCTGGCCTTTAGCGCCGCCTGGTTTTTCACGCGCCAGCCGCACAGCAATCCACAATTAGCGGGAAACGATAAGCCCACGGAAACGAGAACACAGACGCGCACTGAGGCTTCGCCCGCCTGGGATGTGGCCCGACTTGCGGGCGCTCCGCTGGTCGGGGTCGAGCGCATTAAAGACAGCGGGCGGCTCTTTGTCGGCGAGTGGCTTGAGACGGATAGCTCATCGCGCGCTCTGATTAACGTGGCGAACATCGGTCAGGTAGAGATTGAGCCGAACTCGCGCGTGCGCCTCGTCGAGACAAGCTCTACGGAGCACCGATTGGCGATGGCACGCGGGCGAATGAGCGCCAACATCAACGCGCCCCCGCGCCTCTTCATAGTCGATACGCCGTCGGCGGTTGCGGTTGACCTCGGCTGTGCTTACACGCTGGAGGTTGACGACGCGGGACGTAGCGTTCTGCACGTTACGGCTGGCTGGGTCGCGCTCGAAGCGAAGGGCCGCGAGTCTCTTGTGCCCGCCGGAGCAGCCTGCATAACAGAGCCGGACAAGGGGCCGGGCACTCCCTACTTCGATGACGTGTCCGCGAAATTCCGCGACGCGCTTGAGCGGCTGGACTTTGGAAATGGCGGCGCGCAGGCGCTCAATGTTGTGCTCGCTGAAGCGCGCGAGTACGACACGCTGACGCTCTGGCATCTACTCTCGCGCGTCGAAGGTGCGGAGCGGCGTCGCGTCTATGAACGCATGGCGGCGCTCATCCCGCCGCCCGCAGGCGTCACGCGCGAAGGCATCATGCGACTCGACAAGGGGATGCTCGCGTCATGGAAGACAGAACTGGAATGGGCCTGGTTTGAGTAAAGCATTAACCATCTTTGAGGAGTAACAAAGATGAAGACACGCATTACATTAAGACTCATCATGGGTTGCCTCCTGGCCTTCGCCGTCATAGCGTTTGTCGGAGTCAAGCTTTCCGCTCAGCATGGTCAGCCGAACAAAGTTGTTCGTAAAATGGCTGCGAAGGAAAATCGTTTAATCGTTCACGAGTGGGGCACATTCACCTCGATTGCCGGAAAGGACGGCGTCTCTCTCGAATGGCGTCCGCTTAATGGCCCAGGCGATTTGCCCACGTTCGTTCACACAATTCAGGAGGGCGACGGGCTGCGTCATGGCGCACCGGGTAAAAACAGCCTGACCGCTTCAGTCCGCATGGAGACGCCCGTACTCTACTTTTATTCCGATAAAGAGATGGACGTGTCCGTCAAAGTTGATTTTCCGCAGGGCCGGATTACGGAGTGGTATCCGCAGGCGCGTGCCGTCGGCACTAACGTCGATTGGGGACGTTTGAAAGTTATGCCCGGCGCGCAGATGAATTTTCCGGTCGAGAGCGCGCACAGCCATTATTACCCGGCGCGCGAGACGGATGCAGCACCCGTTCAGGTCTGCGGCACAAGGGGCAAGCCCGGACAGCAGGAGAAGTTTCTCTTTTATCGCGGCGTCGGGACATTCGATTTGCCGCTCGCCGTCAAACTGGAAGGCACAAACGTCGTCTTAAAGAATACGGGCAAGGATGAAATCGCGCGTCTTATCATCTTCGAAAATCGCGGCGGGAAAATCGGCTATCAGTTGTGCGACACCTTCACGGGCGAGATGACGCACGAGCGCCCAATTCTCGACAAGAACATGGATTCACTGTTGCAAGACCTGCAAAAGATTCTTGTCGAGTCCGGCCTTTATGAGAAAGAAGCGGCGGCGATGATTAAGACCTGGCGCAGCAGTTGGTTTGAAGAAGGTTTGCGCGTCTTCTACGTCCTGCCGCGACCGACCACAGACGCTGTGCTTCCCGTCACGATTGAGCCGAAGCCTGCGGAACTCGTGCGCGTGCTCGTCGGACGCGCTGAAGTCATCACGCCGGAGATGGAGAAAAATGTTCAGCAACAGGTCAGCTTACTTGGGGATGCTTCGCCCGCGGTGCGCGCGGAGGCTGAGCGGGCGATTCGACAATGCGGGCGGTTTTCAGAACCCATCCTGAAACGCCTGCTGAAACAGGAAACGAATGCGGCGGCGCGTCTGCGTCTCAGTAAACTTATCGAACCCACCAGCGCGGAAACCGAATAGGGAAGGTGGAGCAAATTATCGCTAACGTTTAAAGAAAGAAGCCGCCTTTTTCGGAAGGCGGCTTTCACTTTTAGGAAAATGCGACTTCTCTCTTTTAGGAATCGGAGGCCCGCTTGCGCCAGGATTCTTCGTTCGGGAAAGGGAAGCGAAACGAGAAGGCCCACTTACGTTTGTTGATGAGGAGCGCATCAACGCTTTTTCTTTCGACCTGTTTCCTTAAGCTCTCATATTGTGTGGGCGTCAGGTAGATGCTGAAATTGATGCTGTCCTTGCTTGTTCCTCTTTGTTTCGTCGTCGGATGCGCTGTGTCGGGCCAGTTTTTCGGCCACGGCAGAGGCTCGCTCGCGCTCTCGTAAGGCCAGATCATCAACTCGACTTTCTCCGGCATCCAGCGTGCGGCTCGCGCATCCGCGAAAGCTTTCAGCTTTTGATAAATCTCAAAGAAAGCTCGCGGGTCATTCTCTCTCAGCGGGCGTTGCAGGTTGCCGTAAACGCGCACAGACTTCAATCCAGTTCTGTCGCCGACGGAAAGCACTGTGGTGGGTTGATCCGTCTTCAAGTCTAACTCATAGTCAGGTTGCAATTCATTGAAACGCTCGACGGGCAGCGCGTTGAGAAATGCAGTTCGTTCCTTGTCGCTTAAAGTCACGGAGGCGTATTCTGCTCGCCCTTCCCCGTTGGTTCTGGCGAAAATCACCAGCCCATCGTCATACATTGCGAAGGTCGGAGAATCCGACCCCAACACCATCGCCCAAGGATTGTGCTCGTAGAGTAGAACGACGGCCTTTCTTTCCCCTTCAATAAAAGTCTCGGCACTTTTAGCTTCAGGCTTGGCGTTGCTGACGAAAGCATCCGCCGCAAGAGCCACGTTTGCTTCTATCGCGCTATCTTGAAAGGCCGTCGCTGAACTGGATTGTTGAATTGTTAGACCGATGATAAACAGCATCGCTGTTATTATTATGCTGGCGAGGGCCACTCGGCGGAATCGAAAAAATTGGCGCATCATCTTCACTCCTCAACCATAAGAACGAAGCAGCAGATTCTTTTTGCAGCCCGGAGTTTTACAGGCCGACGAGATGGCGTGTGTCGTTGACGGCCTGCACGCGCACGAAGCCGTCGCGGCGTAGCTCTATGCGTGTGATACCGCAGTTGGTTGTGGCAATCCAGACGGGGCGCAGCGTGGGCGCGTCGAGCGCGCCGATTAAGTGAAGCGTCAGAATACAGATTGTGCCCGTGTGGGAGAAGACTGCGACCTGCCCGCCGCTGTGTTGCTCGATAATACTATCAAGACGGGAGGCAGCGCGGTCGAGCATCTGTCGATAGCTCTCGCCGCCGATGAGGACGTGCTCGAAATCGCGGCGGATGAGCGCCGCATATTGTTCCGGATGTTGCGCGGCAGCCTCTTCAAACGTCAGCCCTTCCATAACGCCGACGCTGCGTTCGCGGAACGCGTTTGATTGCTCGACATCGAGGCCGGTCAGGCGTGCGAGCGGCATCGCCGTCTCGACCGCGCGCGGCAAATCCGAAGAATAGATGGCGCTGATTCTTTCCGCCGCGAGCGTGCGTGCGGCGGCTTCCGCTTGCTTGCGCCCGCGCGGGCTGAGCGGCGTCGCTGTGTGGCCGCCGAATCGTCCTTCGGCGTTGCCCTGCGATTGACCATGACGGATGAGCAGAATGCGAGTTGAATCCATGCCGCCAGAGATACTACGTCAGTTCAGGGAGCTTTGTCTTTCGCAGGCATGCGATATTCCGCTTCGAGCATCTTGATGTACTCGGCGAGGGGCGGAAGACCGACCGTGGCGCGGCGTTTATCAACCTTCGCGCGGTTGGCAATCGGGAAGGGAACGAGCGTGCCGCCTTCGTTTTTGAATTGAGTACCGTAAATCTGAGGCTTGCCTTCATTGGTGAGGATGCGGTTGGTGAGCATTGCGACATCGCGCATCTGTAGGTCGCCGTCTCGCGCGGCGGCGCGAATAAATGGCAGGCATTGTTTTTGAAACTTGAGCGAGGGGCTGTGCTGGACGATGAGAAACGCCGCCGCGACTCCGCGCTGTCCGACTAAAGCCGCAGACGGCCAGCCGAATTCGCGTATGATTTCCTGCAATCGTTTTGTGTGTTTGAGGTCTAGCTGGTTGATAGCCTCTACAATGGCAAAGCCGCCTTCTTTAGGCTCACTCATCAGCACGATGCTTTTTTGACGCTCACGCTGATCTGCCTCTTCCATCGCCAGCAGTTCAAGCCCCAAAAGGGTGTTAAGGCGGATTGGCTTCTGCCGTCGATGTTTGATCTGGGCAGCGCACAGATTCGCACCGAAGACTAGAACGAAGAAGAGCGAGAATACACAAGCGCGGCGCAACATCTTTGGAGCAAATCTTTCTAAGCGGCGACTGCTTCGGCCTTCAACTTTTCAGCCTGATAGTGCGTGACCAGCGCGTTGATGATGTCGTCCAGCGCGCCTTCCATGACTAGATCGAGTTGGTGAATCGTTAGGCCGATGCGATGGTCTGAGACGCGATTCTCTTTAAAGTTATAAGTACGGATTTTTTCCGAGCGGTCGCCGGAGCCGACCATCGAGCGACGCTCACTGGCGAGCGCTTCATGCTGTTTCTGCTCTTCCATCTCTTGCAGGCGGGCGCGCAGGATACGCATAGCCTTCTCACGATTCTTAATCTGCGATTTCTCGTCCTGCATAGAGACGACTGTGTTTGTCGGAAGATGCGTGATGCGAACTGCCGAGTAGGTCGTGTTCACGCTCTGGCCGCCGGGGCCGGAGGAACAGAAATAGTCAATCCGCAACTCTTTCGGGTCAATCTTGACATCCACCTCTTCCGCTTCGGGGAGAACGGCGACCGTGATAGCTGAAGTGTGTATGCGCCCGCTGGTCTCCGTCTGGGGAACACGCTGCACGCGATGAACGCCGGATTCGTGCTTGAGCTTTGAGTAAACCTTATTACCTTCAATCAGCGCGAAGGCTTCCTTGACGCCGCCGATGCCGGATTCCGAGGCATCCAGAATCTCCATTCGCCAGCCCTGCCGCTCTGCATAGCGCGCGTACATCCTGAGCATCTCGGCGGCAAAGAGCGACGCCTCATCGCCGCCCGTTCCGGCGCGTATTTCGAGAATGACGTTCTTCTCGTCGTTCGGGTCAGTTGGAATCAACAGCAGCTTAAGGTCAGTCTCGCATTGCTCGACCTGCGCCGCCAGCGTTTCAACTTCGACGCGGGCCAACTCGCGCATCTCTTCATCGTCGGCTGTCTCCGCCAACTCGCGAGCGCCAGTTAGTTCCCCGGTCAAGGTCTTCCACTGGCGATACTTCTCAACAACCTCGCCGAGGCTGCGATGCTGCTTCGCCGCCTTGGTATAAGCAGCTTGATCCGACCATAAGTCCGGCGAAGACATCTCCGCCGTTAGTTCCTCATAGCGCTTTTCGATCTGTTCGAGTTTTTCCAGCATAATCAAATTCAGGCTTTACAACTTAGGCTCAGCGTTGCCGTCTAAATATTCTAGCGACGCCGTACTGAAAGCCGGGAATCACGTCCTGACCATCGAGAGTATCGCTTTCATTAAGCGTCACAGTCTCCGTGCTAGCGCGGTGAATGGAGACGGTACGCCGCTTCGGGTTGATAATCCAAACTAATCTGACACCCGCCGCCAGGTATTCCGTAATCTTCTCTTCAATCTCGCGGCGCGAATTGCCGGGCGAAACCACTTCGACGGCCAAGTCAGGCGCTCCGGGCCAATAGGCTATTGGAATACCTGTCGGCGGAATCCGCGCATTGCTGACGAAAGCGAGGTCAGGCACAAGCACTGTATCGGGATTGCTGGTGAGCTTAAAGCCCGTCTCAGCGCCGAAGACTTCACCGAGGTCATGTTCCTCAACATATTGACCGAGCGCAATCGTGAGCCTCGCGGTCAACGCTCCGTGTTCAGCGCCTGGGGGTGACATCTTGCGGAGTTCTCCTTTGATTAAGTCATAACAATTACCGTCTTCCGGCATCATGAAGAGTTCATCCGCCGTCATCGTTTGGGTTGTCGTGCTCATCCGAGAACTCCTTTCGTCAAATCAGGCCAGCGGTGCGGCCTCCGCTTCTTTCTGCTGCGGCTCAAGCTTGAGCGATTCTTTCAGTGCATGGATGGCGACTTCCAGTTGCTTGTCGTCCGGCTCTTTGGTTGTGATGTTTTGCAGCCAGACGCCGGGCAGCGTGATGAGCTTGAAGATAAAGCCGCCCTCTTTCTTTGCGGAGAGGCGAATGATTTCGTAAGAGAGTCCAGCGACGACCGGCATCAGCGCGATGCGCACCAGCATGTTGTAGAGGAGCGAATCGAACTTGACGACAGAGAAGAGCACGATGGAGACGAGCATGACGACCATCAGGAAACTCGTCCCGCAGCGGGGATGCTGGCGCGGCTGTGGACGAGCGTTCTCGACCGTCAAGGGCAAGCCCGCTTCCCACGTAAAGACCGTCTTGTGCTCTGCGCCGTGATATTCGAAGACGCGGCGTATATCTTTCAAAAGCGAGAAGCTGAAAATCATAATCAGGAAGAAGAGCATCCGAATCAGACCGTCAATCAGGTTGAATAAGTAGGTAATCTCAACGGGCTGAAGATATTTGCGAACTCCCCTGTAGGCACGCGCGTACCAAGCGTCGTTGGCAGCAGGCGAGTTGCTCGCTGCATTGTCAGTTGTCGCTGCCGGGGCAGACTGTGCCTGTTGCTGGCTGATGACTGCCGCCTGACGCGTCGCGGGATTATCCCAGCCGAGATCAACGTAGAGAGCGTTGGTTAATAAAAGCGGCGCGACGACAAACAGCAGGACGTTGAAGACGAGAGCAAAGACGATAGAGCCTGCGGCGGCAGCCGTTCCGCCCTTCTTCATTTCGTCCTTCGAGCGTTTCTGCGTCGGGACGGGAATCAAGCCGGGGACAGCGCCGGTGATGCCCGCGAAATCGCCCTCGCCTTCGATGACGGCTGGCGTCAAAGCGACGGCGACCTCTTCGGTCTCGGCTTCTTCTGCGTCGGCAAAGGCTTCGTTGGCTGAGAAGTTCAGCGCCTTGATTCCTAGTCCCATTGATTGGACGAGCACCGCGCCTCCGCGTAAGACCGGGAGTTTGAGAATCGGGTATTTATCGCTCCACTTGGGCAGAGCGGCAGCCGTGTTGACGATTGTGCCGTCGGCTTTACGCACGCTGATGGCATAAGCGTTGGGCGTACGCATCATCACGCCTTCGATGACGGCCTGCCCGCCGACGATCAAGTCTCTTTCTGAAGTGCTCACTACGGTTTACATCCTTTGCTAACTTGGCTGGTAAAAAAGTAACGCCGACCTCCGTTTGCGGTGGCGCGCTCTTCGTATCATACACGAAGAGCGTCACCGCTTGGAGCGTCGGCGCGGAGTTGGTTAAGTGTCGGCTAATGTTGCGTCGCGGTCAGCAATCGAGCGCGCATGGCTCTCACAACTTTCGTTCTGGATTACTGCTGTGCCGGTGCTTCTGCTGCCTCCGGCGTTTTTTTGCCGTAGCGCTTGTTAAAGCGGTCAACGCGTCCGGCTGTGTCCACCAGCTTTTGCTTGCCCGTGAAGAACGGGTGGCACTCCGAGCAGATTTCCACGTGTAGCTCGTCTTTGCGTGTCGAGCGCGTGGTAAATGTATTGCCGCAGGCGCATTGCACCTTGATGTCCTGATATTCCGGATGGATTCCCTGTTTCATCTTTTCCTTGCTTCCTTATCTATAGACGGCTCAACTGGCCTCTGGCGAAACACCCTATGATAAAGGGCTGGCACGCGCAGCGTCAAGTTAAACGCAGAACACGAATTTGATGCCACAGTTCGTGAGATAGTTTATTGACAATGGCGTAAATCGCATGCTACAAAGCGCATGGCCGTCCCAGTTGTATCCTAAGCATTAAGAGACAAGCCTATAGGTGTGTTCGCGCTCCGGTTGATGGCCGAGAGCGTCAGTACAGGGTCAGGGTGTAATCGCACGAGATGGCAGACGAACCCAAAGCACCAGAAGCACCTCAGTCCGACGCTACGGAAGCGTCCGAGTCTCCGCGCGCCGCCCTGCCGCGCACGGACGATAAGAGTCCGAGTCCGGGCTTTGAGAGCAGGGATGCCGGTAGTTTGCCTGAGCCTGAAAAGACAGCCTCCCCTTCACCTGCCACAACGGAAGAGCAGGCAGCGCTCACTGCAAAAGCGCCTTCTGGCAGTTCTGAGAGCAACACAGCCATTCAGTCAGATGCCGAAAAGGCGGCGAAGATTGCAGAGGCAAGGGCCAAAGCAAGCGCCGCGAAAGAGGCTGCCAGTGAAAAGCCTTCAGCCGATGCTGCTGCGCCTTCTCCTGCGCCGGGTGCGCCGAAAGCTCCTGTTAAGAAAAAAGAGGAAGGCCCAAAGCCGACTGATGCCGCGAATCATGCGCTGGTCAGAAAAATCCGCGAACAACTGGACGGCGCGGTCATCGAAGCCTCTGAATTTTTAGGGCAACTCTCCATTCGCGTTGAGTCGTCACGCATCGTCGAGGTTTGCGACTTTCTCAAGCGCGATGCGGCGACGCTCTTCAATTTTTTGTCAGACTTAACATGCGTGCATTTGCCTGACCGTATCGAAGCGCCCTTCGATATTGTTTATAATTTGTATTCGATTCCGGCCAACGAGCGCGTTCGTTTGAAAGTCGCTGTAGATGACAGTGACGGAGTTGAGACCGTCTCCGGCGTGTGGCCCGCCGCAAACTGGATGGAGCGCGAAGTGTTCGATCTCTTCGGCGTAAATTTTCGCAACCACCCGGACTTGCGCCGTATCCTGCTGCCGCCTGATTGGCAGGGCCACCCGCTCAGGAAAGATTACCCGCTGGAGTTTATTGAAAACGAGTGGACGGGCAAACACCTGCCGGAGTTTACAGTTGTGCAGCAGGAGCAGCTTGAACAACGCCGCGCCTACGGCCTCGAACAACTCTCGGAGATTGACGAGCGCCTGGCGCGCGAGTTTTTCCGTCAGGGCAAGGAAGTGATGTCGAAAGATAAGTGATTTTGGATTTTAGATTTTAGATTTTGGATTGACGCTGCCGAATCCGAATCTAAGAGTTTTTGGTCTTTAATCTAAAATCTAAAATCCAAAATCCAAAATTGAGATGACTCCTAAAGAATTGGCCGCGCATTACAACGCGAAAGTCTTCGACAGCACTGAGGCCGCTGAGAGTGCGGGCTGGGTGCTAACGGAGACGATGAAGCCGCGCAACGTCTGGAATAAGGCGAGTGCTGCGCAAGCTATCATCGCTAAATTGCTGGCGCGGCAAAAGAGCGGCGAAGCGGCGGAGATCGGCCTCGTGCTGGAAAACTTCAGCGTGACGGGATGTTATAAAGGGCAGGAGTCAGAAGCCAGAAGCCAGAAGCCGGAATGAAAAGAAAATCAGAAGAATGTGGTTTCCGCCTTATCTTCTGGCTTCTGAATTCTGAATTCGTAGTTGAGCTATGCACCAAGTAGAGATTGCGACAACAAGAGAGACGCTGCTCGACAGCCCCGAAATGGTGCTCAACATGGGGCCGCAGCACCCCTCAACGCATGGCGTGCTGCGCGTTATCCTGCGGCTCGACGGCGAGACGGTGATTGACCTCGACTGCGACATCGGATTCCTGCATCGCGGCATGGAGAAGATAGCGGAGAATCGACAGTATCCGATGATCGCGCCCTACTGGGACAGGCTCGACTATATCGCGGCGGTCTCAAACGGCCTCGTCTGGGTCGAGACGGTCGAGCAGATGATGGGATTGGATGTTCCTGTGCGTGCTCATTACATCCGCACAATTCTGACGGAACTCAACCGCATCTCGTCGCACCTGCTCTGGTTTGCCACGCACGCGCTGGACATCGGCGCGGTGACGGTCTTGCTCTGGGCCTTGCGCGAGCGCGAAGAGATACTGAAAATCTTCGAGCGCCAATTCGGTGCGCGCCTGACCTGCCACGCCTGGCGCATCGGCGGTATGCCAAACGACGCCTACGACGATTTCGAAGAGGACGTGCGCCGCTTCATCGGTAACTTTCCGATGAGAATTGACGAATACGAGACGATGCTCTCGGAGAATCGTATCTGGCTGGGGCGCACGGTCGGCATCGGCGTCATCTCTGCTGAGGACGCGGTGGCAATCGGTCTGTCAGGCCCTGCGTTGCGCGGGTCTGGCGTCGCCTGGGACGTGCGTAAGGCGCGGCCCTATGCTGCCTACGCAGACATGGATTTCGACATCCCGCTCGGCGAAAACGGCGATACTTACGACCGTTACCTCGTCCGCATGGAAGAGATGCGACAGTCGCGGCGGATTGTGCAGCAAGCGATTGATAATCTGCCGGACGGCCCCGTGATGGCAAAAGTGCCGAAGATTATCAAGCCGCCCGCAGGCGACTATTATCATTCTATCGAAGGGCCAAAGGGCGAGATCGGTTGCTATCTGGTCTCGGATGGCACGGCCAGCCCTGCGCGCGTCCGCGTTCGCCCGCCCAGCTTGATAAACTTGCAGGCGCTTCGCCAAATGTGCATCGGCCACCTCGTCGCAGACGTGGTGGCGATTATCGGGACGCTCGACATCGTGCTTGGAGAGATAGATAGGTAACAGTTTTCAGTTTTCGGTTTTCAGTTTTCAGCAGTCGGCTTGAATCTGAAAACCGAAAACTGAAAACTTAAAACTATGAACATAGTTCATTTGAAAGTTCAACCGATGACGCGCGAGGCGTTCGCGCCGTTCGGGGTTTTGTTGGACAGTCGCGGCTCGGTTGATATTGACTTGGGGGAGGGCGTGCCGAGTTTGACGGGAGCGACTGCGGAATGGCGGCCATTCAAGTTTGATTTTATGGCGCGGCACGTGCGGACGATGCAGGTCTTTTCGCCGCTCGCTTCGTCGCAGGCGGTGATTGCGGTTGCGCCGCCCGGCAGCGCATCTGCGCCGGATGTGGAAAAGGTCGTCGCGTTCTTCGTTGATGGGAAATTGCCTTACGCTTATCACCGAGGGACTTGGCATACGCCACCCTTTCCGGTCAGGGAATGGGCCTCTTTCCTGGTCGTTGACCGCAGCGGCACGCTCGATGATGACTGGGAATTGATTGACCTGCGAATGGTCTGCGATACAACTTTTGAGATTGAGCTTTGAAGCGATGACAGTGATGCTCGCATACTTAGCGCCGATTAGTTTCGTCAATGATCTGCTGCTGAAAGTCTTCAGTCAGGAGACGATTAACTATGTCGTCTGGCCTTTTATACAGATTGGCGCGGTCGTCACGGCGGTCGCCATCTGGGCGCTCTATGCGACCTACGCCGAACGCAAGATTTCCGCTTTCATGCAGGCGCGGCTTGGGCCAATGCGCGTCGGCCCCTGGGGACTCTTGCAGCCGATTGCAGACGCCATCAAGCTTTTGACGAAAGAAGACATCACGCCCGACAAGGCGGATAACTACATCTTCAAGTTTGCGCCCTTTATCTCGGTTGTCGCCGCCTTCGTCGTCTTCGCTGTGATTCCGTTCGGGCCGGACTGGGGCGTCATTACAGACATCAACATAGGGCTGCTGTTTGTGCTCTCCGTGTCGAGCGTTGGCGTGCTGGCGCTGATTTTGGCGGGCTGGTCTTCGAACTCGAAATATTCGCTGATGGGCGCTCTGCGCTCCTCCGCGCAGATGGTTTCCTATGAAGTCTCTATGGGCCTTGCGCTCATCGGTGCGCTGATGTTTGCGCGAACGCTCTCTTTGTCGGGCGTGGTCGGAGCGCAGGGCGCGGATGCAATCTGGTACATCCTTTATCAGCCGATGGGCTTTTTGGTCTTTCTCATCAGCGGGATTGCGGAGAACAACCGCGCGCCGTTTGATTTGCCGGAAGCGGAATCAGAGTTGGTCGCGGGCTTTCACACGGAATATTCGGGGATGCGCTGGTCTCTGTTTTTCATGGCCGAATATGCGGCAATGGTCGTCGTCTCGGCGATTGCGACGACCGTTTATCTGGGCGGCTGGTATCTACCGTTTGTCTACGGGCTAACGGAGGCCAGGGGGTATCATGGCCTTTACATAGCGCTGAGCATTATCATCTTCGTGACGAAGATGCTGCTCTTGCTGTATCTCTATTTCTGGCTGCGCTGGACGCTGCCGCGTTATCGTTACGACCAATTGATGGATTTGGGTTGGAAGTGGTTGATTCCGGCGGCGCTCGTTAACATCATCCTGACAGCCATCGCCGTCTTTACAGTGCAGGCGCTCGACGGTTGGCGAAATTGGGAGACGATTGAATCAACCGCGCGGGGCTTGAATCTGACCGCCAGCGGTAAGACCATTATGATTGTCTTCGGCTTCGGCGGATTGCTGGTGACGGCGGGCGTGCTGTCGGCCATCAACTGGCGCTCACGCGATTTCAATTTGAAGACGCAGCGGCGCAACATTCGCCTTGTCAATCTGCCGAAAGGCAAGCCGGCCATCGCCACGACGACAACAGCCGCAGCCGCGCCCGCGACGAGCAAAGGATGATGAAAAGCAGGAGTCAGAATTCAGAAGTCAGAAGAAAAGAGAAGCAGGAAGAACAGAAAATCAGAAGAAGCGGGTTTCCGCCTGATATTCTGAATTCTAGATTCTGATTCCTGAATTCCTATGGAGTAATTTATGCCCTTAGTTGATGTACCGCAGCCCACGTTTATGCAGAAGCTGAAACGCTTCTTTTTCGTTGACCTCCTGAGAGGAATGGGGTTGACGTTGAAGTATAACATCGGCGCGTTGATGGATAAGGATGCCGTTGGTGGGAAGGGTATTTACACGGAGCAGTATCCGAAGGTCAGACCTGATGTCGCGCCGCGCTTTCACGGCGCGCCGCGTCTCAACATGGACCCGGAAACGCACGAGACGCTCTGCATCGCCTGCAACCTTTGCGCGCTCGCCTGTCCGGAAGATTGCATCGACGTGATTCCGATGGACATAGAAATTACGGTCGCCGGTAAGGCGCGCAAGAAAAAGGTGCTCGACGAGTTTATCTTCGACACCTCGCGCTGCATGTTCTGCGCGCTCTGTCAGGAAGCATGCCCGACCGCTTGTCTTGAATTGACGCAGGACTTTGAACTCGCAACCTACACGCGCGCAGGCTTTGTCTGGAATCGCGAACTGCTCGAACAGGGACGCGAGACAATCAAGTACGAACAGTGATGAGTGATGAGTAAGGAGTGATGAGTGAAAACAACTTGTCGCTTATCGCCCGCTACTCATCACTCATTACTCATTACTCATTACTATGACTTTAACGGGTTGGGAAGCGGTCTTCTTCTGGATATTCTCGTTGGCGGCGCTGATTGCGGGGCTGCTGACGATTATGGCGCGCAATGCTGTCCACAGCGCGCTCTTTCTCATCTCGTCTCTGATCTCTGTGGCGGCGCTCTTTATTCTGCTCGGCGCTGAGTTTATCGCGGGCGTGCAGATACTGGTTTACGTCGGCGGCGTGATGGTCTTGTTTCTCTTCGTCATCATGCTCGTCAACGTCAGCGCCGAAGAGCGCGGGCGCGAGCGCATCTTCAACAGTTCGTCGCAGGTTGCGGCCAGCATCATCTTCGCGTTCCTGCTGGTCTTCGGCCTCGTCTATGCGATTAACCAGGGCTACGAGGGACTGCAAAGGCGTGACAGCGCCAGCCTGGAGAAAACTGAGGGACAACGCGCGGCGCAGGCAGAGAACTTGCCGGACGCCGCGACGGGCACGATGAAGATTACGAAAGAGACGGAGCGCGTCGGCGGCAGCCTTTATCGCTTCGCCTCTCTACCCTTCGAGATTGCGAGCGTGCTCCTTCTGGTCGCCATCATCGGCTCCGTCATGCTCGCGCGCACGATCAAGCAGGAAGCCGCCGTTGACGACGTTGACCCGGAAGTCTTAAACGAAAGGCAGAATTCAGAAGCCAGAATCCAGAAGCCAGAATAAGAGGCTGCAACCGTTTTCCTTTTATTCTGATTTTCTGTTCCTCTGACTCCTGACTTCTGGGTTCTGGATTCTAATTTTATGACTCCCTTTTTCATCCCGGCGCTGGCGTTGTTGCAACAAGCCGCGACGAGCGGTCGTTGGGACATCATCGTAGAAGGCGTCAAGCGCCCTAATTTATCGAAGTTTCTGGTCATCGGCGCGCTGCTGTTTATCATCGGCGTGGCGGGCGTGCTGGTGCGCCGCAACATCATCGTCATCTTCATGTCCATCGAATTGATTTTGAATGCGGCCAATCTGAACTTCATCGCCTTCTCGCGCTACCTGCAAGACACTGGCAATCTCAACGCCGTCGCGGGACAGGTTTTCACGGTCTTTATTATCGTCGTCGCGGCGGCAGAGGCCGCCATCGGACTGGGCATCGTCATCGCGCTCTATCGCAATAAAGAGACGATCTGGGTTGATGAGATTGACTTACTGAAATGGTAACAAAGTAATGAGTAGTGAGCGATGAGTGATGAGTTAAAAACCGTCACACATCGCTCATCACTCATCACTCATCACTTCCTTTATGCATAGATACATCTGGCTCGTTCCGCTTTTGCCGCTCGTTGGCGCAGCCATCAACGGTCTGTTGGGGCGCAAATTCCGTTTCTCGGAAACGCTTGTCGGCAGTATCGCCGTCGGCTCGGTCGCGGTCGCGTTCCTGATTAGTCTGCTGGCTGTTTATTCATACGGCTACAGCGATCATGCGATGTGGCCGAGGCCATATCTGACGAGCGAAGACGGCGCGTTCAGCTACACCTGGATTCCGGGCGGCGCGGTCGAGATAACGCAGGGAGAACGCGCCAACATATCCAAAGACCTGACCAACGAAGAAAAGCAAACCATTTCGAACGGCTCGCGTCGTGGTGAATCTGCAAGCGCGGAAGAAGCGCACGAACGCGCTGCTACTACCCTCGAAAGTGTCGAGCAGAGACGCGCTTTACGCAGTTCGGTGCTCGATGTCGAATGGAGCTACCAGCTTGACCCGCTCTCGTCTGTCTTCATGTTGATCGTGACGGGCGTGGGCCTGTGCATCTTCATCTTTGCGACAGGCTACATGCACGGCGACGCTGGCTTTTATCGCTTCTTCGCTTATCTTGGCCTCTTCATGTTTTCGATGCTCGTGCTCGTCATGGGATCGAATTTTTTGATGATGTTCGTTGGCTGGGAAGGCGTCGGTCTCTGCTCTTACCTGCTCATAGGCTACTACTTCGACCGCAAGGAAGCTGGCGACGCGTCGCGCAAGGCTTTCATCACAAATCGCATCGGCGACTTTGGTTTCTCTCTGGGGATTTTCGGAATCATAGCGACGTTCGGCTCTGTGCAATACACAAACGTGATGCAGCAGGCCGCAGGCTACCCGATTGAATTGATGGGCCAATGGGGCATCATGTCCTGGCTTGCGCTCGGCCTCTTCATCGGCGCGATTGGTAAGTCTGCGCAGATTCCGCTCTACGTTTGGCTACCGGACGCTATGGCCGGGCCAACGCCCGTCTCGGCATTGATTCACGCCGCGACGATGGTGACCGCCGGACTCTATATGCTGACGCGCACCAACGTCATCTTCCAACACTCGCAGACGATGATGCTCGTCGTCGCCATCGTCGGTGCTGCGACGGCGTTGTTTGCCGCTACCATCGGCATTACTCAAAACGACATCAAGAAAGTTTTAGCTTATTCGACCGTCTCGCAACTTGGCTTTATGTTTTTGGCGTGCGGCGTCGGCGCTTTCGTTATCGGTATCTTTCACGTGATGACGCACGCCTTCTTCAAGGCTTTGATGTTCCTCGGCGCTGGCAGCGTGATTCATGGCATGCACCACGAGCAGGATATGCGGCGGATGGGGGGCTTGCGTAAGTACATGCCCTACACTTACTGGACTTTCCTCGCGGGCTGGCTCGCCATCTGCGGCATCATTCCGTTTAGCGGCTTCTGGTCGAAAGACGAGATTCTCTGGCAGACCGTCTCTACGAATTACATTCCGGGCGGCTGGGCCTTGTGGCTCGTCGCCACCATCGCCGCCACCTGCACGGCCTTCTACATGACGCGGCTCGTGGCGATGACCTTCTGGGGTAAAGAACGCTTTCTGGAAGTCCCTGCGGGAGGCGAAGCCGACGAAGCGCACGCGCATGGCTATGACGAAGAAGGGAAGCCGCACGACGCGCGCAAGGAATCGGCAGGCGATAGACCGCATCACGAACCGGGCGCGCATGTCGGAGCGGCACACGACGAGCACGTGGCGCACGATGTCAGCGGCGCGCACGCTACGGACAAGCACGGCCACGGCGCGCATGGGCACGGCGCACACACGCCACACGAATCGCCGCCCTCAATGTGGGTTCCGCTCGCTGTGCTGGCGGTGCTGGCAATCGTCGGCGGATTCGTCGGCATCAGCAAAGCGTTCACGGGCGGCAAGCACGTCGGCGGACGCTTAAACGTCGTCAATTGGCTTGAACCCGTCATCTGGAATCCGCAAACGCGTGGCTTCGGTCAAGAGCACGCTGCGGAAGGCGCTGGCGAGCATACACGTAACGCAGAGGGCACTGGCCCGCTGCTCGCTTCGAGCGCGCCAGCGGCGGCCACAGAGGAAGCACACGGCAACGCAGGCGAGAAGGCGACTGCCGCCGCGCCCTACGGCGACACAGGATTTAATCTGGCGCACGCGGCGGAGAAATCTCTGGGCCACACGTGGGCAGAGTGGTTATTCATCATTATCTCGCTCGTCGTCGCGGGCTTGGGCATTGGGCTGGGCCTGCTCTTCTACGTCTGGAGGCCGCACTTGCCCGGCGTATGGGCGCAACGTCTCGCGCCGCTCTACCGCGCGAGCTTCAACAAGTACTGGGTTGACGAACTCTACGGGATGCTCTTTACACGGCGGACGATGGATGCGGCGCGCGGCGTCTATGCGGTCGACTCGCGCGTTCTGGACGGCGCTGTCAACGGCACGGCGGGACTAACGCGCCTGTCGAGCCGCATCACGGGCGCATTTGACCGCATCGTCGTTGACGGGCTGGTTAACGGCATCGCGGGCTTCGTCGGGCGCATCATGAACGGCGTGTTTCGTTCTGCGCAGACTGGCTTTGCGCAGAACTACGCGCTCGTCATGGTGCTCGGCCTCGTCGTCGCGGTCGCTCTCTTTTTCGGCCCCGACCTCATCGCTGCGGTCAAGGGGATGTTTGCTTTCATAAAATAGTGGTCAGTGGATAGTGGTCAGGGGTCAGTTAAAAACTGATTTCATCTGACCACCGACCACCGACCACCGACCACTGAAAACTATGAAGATTCCATACCTTCTCTCCATCGTTACATGGCTGCCCGCGTTGGGCGCGATTATCATTCTCGCGCTCTTCAAGAAGGATCAGGGCAATCTCATTAAGAAATTTACGACCGCGTGGTTCGGCATCACGTTTGTCGCGTCGCTGTTTCTGTTGGGCTACAACCGTGCCCTCGGCGGAATGCAGTTTCTCGAAGACTTTCAATGGATTCCGGTCATCGGCGCGCGCTATCAGATGGGCGCTGACGGGGTGGCCGTGTTGTTGATTGTGCTGACGACGCTGTTGGGAGTCATCGCCGCGCTGTCATCATGGAAATATATAGAGAAGCGGGAGAAGGAATACTACGTCTTACTCTTGCTCTTGCAGACGGCTGTGGTCGGCGTCTTCGCTTCGATGGACTTGTTTCTCTTCTATTTGTTCTTCGAGGTCTCGCTCGTACCCATGTACTTTCTCATCGGCATCTGGGGCGGCGAGCGCAGGTTGTATGCTGCGATTAAGTTTTTCCTTTACACACTGGTCGGCTCGGTCGTGATGCTGCTCGGCGTGTTGAAGATGTATTTTCTTACTCAGGATATAACGCTCACTTCGCAAATCACCGCAGCGCCTTCAATCATCACTAATCTGGCCGGTAATCCGGAAGCGACCAATCTTGTCCTCAAGACCTTTGAGACGGCATCAATCACCAACCATACGGGCACTTTCAATATCATTTACATGCAGGCCGTCGGCTCTGTGATGCCGATGGGAACGATGCAGGTGTTGCTGTTTTTCGCTTTCGCGCTCGGCTTTGCGATCAAAGTGCCGATGTTTCCGTTTCACACCTGGCTGCCGGACGCGCACGTCGAAGCGCCGACCGCTGGTTCTGTGATTCTCGCGGGCATCCTGCTCAAGCTTGGGACGTACGGCTTCTTCCGTTTCAATCTACCGATGTTTCCCAAAGCGTCTTTTGACGAAAGCTATTGGGGAAGCTTCGGCGTGCGGAGCGTGATGATCTTGCTGGCGATTGTCGGCATCATTTATGGCGCGCTGGCGGCGATGTATTTCGTCGTCAAAAAGGACGGCGACGTGAAAAAGCTGGTCGCTTATTCGTCTGTCTCCTCGATGGGGATTGTGATGCTCGGACTCTTCGCGCTGAATCCAAATGGGGTGAACGGCGCGGTGCTGCACATGGTCAATCACGGCATCTACTCGGCGGCGCTCTTCCTGCTCGTCGGCATCATCTACGAGCGAAGGCATACTAGAAACGTAGCAGAGTTTGGCGGCCTCTCGCACGTCATGCCCGGTTATGCGACCGTCTTTCTGGCGATGGCGATGACGGCCATCGGATTGCCGCTGCTCTGTGTTTTCATCTCGGAATTTTTGGCGATGCGCGGCGCGTTTGAAGCGAATCCGTGGTGGGCCGGGTGGGCTGCGCTCGGCATTATCCTGAACGCGGGCTATATGCTCTGGCTGTATCAACGGATGTTCTTCGGAAGCCTTGATAATCCGAAGAACGAGAAACTGACAGACATGAGCGGGCGCGAGTGGGCCTACATGATGCCGCTCGTCATCCTGTCGCTGTGGATAGGCGTTTATCCGAAGCCCTTTATCGATTACATCCAGAAACCTGTCAACTCGGTCGTCCGGCAGGTGCGCCCCGATTATCCGATTCCGGGAATGCCACCAGTGCAGCAAACGCCGCCCGTGCCTGTGAGAGCAGCAACGGAAAGGCAGAATTCAGGAGTCAGGAGTCAGGAGTCAGAATAAGAGGCTGCAACCCGCTTTTCTTTTATTCTTTCTGTTCTTCTGAATTCTGAATTCTGGATTCTGAATTCTGCTTTTTAAATTATGCTTCTACTTTTTCTACAAGCTTCGACCACAGAGCTATTTAGCCTGAGCGATCTGAAACTGATCGTGCCGGAGATTATTCTGACCATCTGCGCGTGCGCGGCCCTTGTGATGGAAGTCGTGCTGCCGTACAGGAAGAGCAAGTGGACGGCCTATTTCGCGCTCGTCAGTATCGGGCTGGCCTTCGTGTCTTTGCTCTTGCTGTTTTTGAGTCTCGGCGGGCACTTAAATCCGAAAAATACTACTGAACCGCTGCAAGCTGTCTACGGCTTTTACAACATGATACGGATGGACGGCTTCGCTTTTCTCTTCAAGGCTATCTTTCTGCTGGCGGCGGCGCTTTCAATTGCCATCTCGACGCGCTACTTGGACATAGAAGGCGAGCAGCACGGCGAGTATTACGCGCTCGTGTTGTTTGCCACGGTGGGGATGATGTTCTTGGGGTGCGGCTACGACCTCATCTCGCTTTACATCAGCCTTGAATTGATGGCCTTGACCTTCTACGTGCTCGTCGCCTTTACGAAGCGCGAGAAGCGCTCGAACGAAGCGGCGATGAAATATTTTCTACTCGGCGCTTTCTCGTCCGGCATTCTGCTCTATGGTATGTCGCTGCTTTATGGCATCGCGGGTTCGACTAACTTGGGCGAGATAGCGACAAAGCTCGGAGTCGCAATTAGCTCTGCCGCCGGGGAAGCAAGTGTAGTGGCTAACGCCTTGCCGCTGCGACCGTTGATGCTTTTGGGGATGATTGCGCTGGCTGCCGGACTCTTTTTTAAGATTAGCGCCGTGCCTTTCCACATGTGGGCGCCAGACGCTTACGAGGGCGCGCCGACATCCGTCACAGCCTTTCTCTCTACGGGGTCAAAGGCCGCGAGCTTTGCGCTCTTTGCGCGGCTCTTTATGGAAGCGCTTGGGCCAATGCGCGCGGATTGGGCGCCGCTTCTGGGACTCGTCGCGGCTGTCACAATCATGGTCGGCAACTGGGCCGCCGTCACGCAGGAAAACTCCAAGCGCCTGCTGGCTTACTCCTCGATTTCCAACGCGGGCTACCTGCTGCTCGGAATCATTGCCGGAAATGCTTACGGCTATATCGGGTTGATAATTTACCTGCTCGTCTACACGCTGATGAATCTGGGAGCGTTCGGCGTCATCATCAGCCTCAGACGGCGCGGCATTATCGGCGACCACGTTGACGATTTGACAGGGTTGGCCCAGAAAGCGCCGGGCATGGCGATCATGATGGCGATTTTTATGCTGAGCTTAGGCGGCTTGCCGATGACGGGCGGCTTTATCGGAAAATATTTTCTCTTCGGCGGACTTCTTCAACGCGGCGCAACGGAAGGAAAAAGCTGGTATCTCTGGCTGGCTATCTGGGCCATTCTGAATACGGTTGTTTCCTTCTTTTACTACGTGCGCTTTATACGCGTAATGTATTTGGGTGACCGCCTCGCAGACGAGCGCCCGCTCTCGCTCTCTCCTGCGCTTAGGACGGCGCTCATCGTTTCCGTCATCGGCGTACTCTTCATCGGAATTTTCCCGCAAGTGTTCATCAACCTCGCGCAAGAATTGACCAAGACGCTGCTTCCCGGCGGCCCTCTCGCTTTGCGCTAGATCGAAGGAAGCGGCTTCACACCAAAAGGAGGCCAGACAATGAAAATCAAGCGTATCCACTCAGCACTATTGATTACGGTGCTGGCTTTGACGGCTCAACTGTCCTTCGCTGCCCCGTCTGCTGTGGACAATCAGAGCCTGTTCTACGCAGCGGCGACTGCTAAACGGGCAAATCTTACAACGACGCAAAACGAGCGATGGTCGAGGCGCTGTCGCCGTAGATGTAATCAAGAGTATCGTTTGTGCTTAAGGGGCGTGGCCGGGCCAAACGCAGCGCGTTGCCGCGCACGCCTGCGCCGCTGCCTGCGACGCTGCTACTGAGCTTGAGCAATCGAGCCGCTAATATTTTCAACTGACGGTTGACGAGAGGCGGTGTCTCTTTCACGAGAGCATCGCCCCTCGTGTTTTTATGTGGGTCTTCTACTTTTTCGCGGCCTTGCTTATCTGGCAGGGAATCGCCTCGCTCATCGGCGGCGTGGCGTTCTTCAACTACGTGCGGCGCGAAATGAACGCCGCGCGACCCGCCTTTGCTCCGTTTGCCTCCGTCATCGCGCCGTGTCGCGGCCTGGATCAGGGACTACGCGACAATCTAGACGCGCTCTTTCGTCAGGACTACCCTGCCTACGAAATCATCTTCGTCACAGACAGTGCAGACGACCCGGCGCTCGCCGTCGTCGAGGAAGTCAGCCGCGCGTGGAAGCAGGAAGCGCGGGCGAGGTCGCGTGTCTTGATAGCGGGGAAAGCAACGGAGAGCGGGCAGAAGGTACACAATCTCCGCGCGGCGGTCGGGCAGGTTGATTCGCTGAGCGAAATTCTCGTCTTCGTCGATACGGACGCGCGCCCGCGCACCCATTGGCTATCGTCGCTCGTTGCGCCGCTGGCAGATGAAGGAATCGGCGCGACGACAGGTTATCGCTGGTTCATTCCCGCACGCGGCGGACTGGCGACGCACCTGCGCTCGGTCTGGAATGCTTCGATTGCTTCGGCGCTCGGAGCGCGCGGGGAAAAAAACTTCTGCTGGGGCGGCTCAACCGCGATTCGTCTTGCCACTTTCCAAAAGTTGAACATGCTCGAACGATGGCGCGGCACGCTCTCGGACGACTTCACGTTGATGCGCAGTTTACGCCGCGCGCAACTGCCGATTCATTTCGTCCCGGCCTGCCTGACCGCCTCGCTCGAAGATTGCGGCTTCCGCGAACTGCTGGAATTCACGACGCGGCAGTTAAAGATTACGCGCGTTTACGCTCCTCAATTCTGGAAGGCTGTGCTCGTGGGCAGCCTGCTCTTCGTCTTTGTTTTCTTCGGCGGCCTCGCGCTCGTTGCCACGCGCGCCATGTTAGGCCAAACATACGCAGCGCCGCTCGCGCTCATCTGTCTCATCTACGCGCTCGGAATCGCGAAGGCTGCCTTGCGCTGGCGTGCTGTTAGCCTTCCTCTCAACGCATACCGCGCTCGCTTGCGAAAAAGCTTAGCGGCCCACTTGCTGCTCTGGCCGCTCGCCTCCGTCATCTATCTCTATAATGCGCTCTGCGCTGCCTTCTCGCGCCGCATCAATTGGCGCGGGATTACTTACGAATTGAAATCCCCGACGGAAACTGTCATCATTGAAGCAGTCAGTAATCAGTAATTAGTAGTCACTGAAAAAACTCTAATTGCTTTTAGCTGATTACTGACTACTGATTACTAATAACTAACAAAGTGACAAACAAAGCCGTCCAACTTTTTCAATTGCTGCGCTCGACCTCGCGCGAGAAGAGTCTCGGCACGGTCATTCTTTTCGTCACCGCGCGCTGCAACGCTTTCTGTAAGACCTGCTTTTATCACGAAGAGCTTAATCAGCCGGGTGATTTGACCTTGGCCCAACTGGAAAAAGTCTCGCAGACGATGCCGCCCATCACAGACCTCTGGCTGTCGGGCGGCGAACCCACACTGCGCCGCGATGTGTCGGAAGTAATTGATGCGTTCATCCGTCACAACAACGTGCGGCGCATCATCATCCCGACGAACGGGCTTATCAAAACGCGCGTCTACGAAATCGTTGACCGCGCGCTCGGTCTTCACCCGACGCTTGAGGAGCTATATCTCAACATCGCGCTCGACGGCTACGGCTTGACGCATGACCGGATACGCGGAGTGCCTGGCAACTGGGAAAAGACGCTCGATTGCATTCGCTTTCTCTATCCGCTCAAAGAGAAATACAAAGACCGCTTTCGCCTCAACGTCAACACGGTCGTCTGCGCTGAAAACTATACCGAGATTGAAAAGCTCGCCGATTATCTCTGGGAAAATTTCCGTCTCGACGGTCATTACTTCAACATCATTCGCGGCGAGACGCTCGTCGGCGAAGCCATCAAACACGTGCCTGCGGAAATTCTGCCCGCGATGTATGCGCGCGTCTCCGCCCTGACGAAGCGCTACGGCGACCGTATGTTCGCTGAAGATGACGCGAGCAAGCGTTTCATCAAAAACATCGCCTACGTCGGCACTATCAACACGCACTACCGAACGCAGCACGCTAACTTTCAGCAGCCGACCGCGTGGCCCTTCCCTTGTACGGCGGGTGAGACGACAGCCGTTATTGACTATAACGGCGATGTCCGCGCCTGCGAGCTGCGCGAAAAGTTTGCGACGCTCTCAGATTACGATTACGACTTCGGCGCTCTCTGGGCTGCGCAAGAACGCCAAACAGAACTGACGGCGATAGACGGCGGGCAGGCTTGCTGGTGCACACACGTCTGCTTTATACACGACTCGATGCGCCACTCGCGCCGCGCACTGCTCTACGAAGTGCCGAAGAATTATGCGAGGAGAAACAGATGGTAAAGCAGAATTCAGGAGTCGGAATCCAGAAGCCGGAAGAAGAGGCTGAGGCCACTTCTTCTGATTTTCTGTTCTTCTGACCCCTTAATTCTGGCTTCTAACTCCCGAGTTTATGCCCGAACGAGATGAAGAAGATGTGGCTCGCAGGAGCGGGGTGGCTTATGCTGCCGCGATCTCTCTGTTTTTCTCCGTGGCGACGCTGCTGGGCCTGGGTTATCTGTTGGATCGCTGGCTGCGAACGGAGCCTTGGCTGATGGTCGCAGGGATAGTCGTCGGCTCTGCCGTTGGCCTCTATGAGTTTGTGCGTATTACCTCGAAAATTTCCGAGGATTAGGTGCTCATAACTCGACAGTGCGCGCCCTCCGAGTGTAAAATCTCCTGCTTTGCTATGAGCGAAATCGTAGACACTACGGAAACGGGTGCGTTTGCCGGTCAGGAAGGCTATGCGCTTGAGCGTAGACTGTTGCGCGCGATGTACGCCGTCGTCGCGTTGGCGGTCGCGGTCAGCGCAGTTGTTGCGCCGTGGCGTGTGACGACGGGCTTGCTGTTGGGCGGTGTGCTGTCGCTGTTCAATCATCACTGGCTGCGCGGCTCGCTCGCCACGGTTTTCGGCGGGCCTCGGTCTGCCGGAAAAAGGCCGCGCCTGAGCGCCGCGCGATACGTCCTGCGTTATTTCGTCATTGCGTGCGTCGTGGTTGCCGCTTATATGCTGGATTTAATCTCTGTGCCTGCGACGCTGGCGGGACTTTGCGCGTTTGCCGCAGCCGTCATGGTCGAAGCCTTTGTCCAACTTTATCTTGCTATCATTCGTCGAGAGGAATTTTAGGGAATGTACTGGTTGCTCAAGATGTCTCCGGAAGGCGGCGAGCACGCAGCCGAGACTATAGAGAAGACCGCAGGACACGCGGCTGAGAGCGGCGGCGCAGCCGCGCATCATACGCCGATTATCGTCGAGCAGATCAATCACGCGATTGGTGGGCCAATTCATCAGTTTCAACTGCACTACACGAAGCCAATGTGGGATAGATTCCTCGGCCTCTTCGGCTCAAGTGCAGAGGGAGCTTTCGGCCCGTACACGCCGGAGAACGCCATCCCTTGGTACACGGTGATGTTCATAATCGCGTGCATCATCAGCGTCATATTAATCCTTTTGTTTCGACGCAAGCTGTCAGAAGATGATCCGGGCGGCGGGCAGCAGACGCTCGAAGTCGGCGTGCTCTCCATTCGCAACATGCTGGCCGACATCATAGGGCCGCACGGCTTGAAGTATTTTCCGGTCGTGGCGACATTCGCTGTCCTGATTCTGGTTTCAAATCTGCTCGGCTTCTTTCCGCTCTTCAAGACGCCGACGGCCTCTACGAGCGTGACGTTTGCGCTCGGCATCTCGTCTTTCCTTTATTACAACTATATAGGGATTAAAGAGAACGGCCTCTTCGGCCACTTGAAACACTTTGCCGGGCCGATCTGGTGGATTGCGCCGCTCATCTTTTTAATCGAAATCATCGGCAATCTCGTGCGCCCGCTGAGCCTCGGCCTGCGTCTCTTCGGCAACATGTTTGCCGACGAAGCCGTGTCTGAGAACATCGCCAATCTATTTCCGGGGAAGACGAATTGGATTGTGCCGGTCTTTCTGATGCCGCTCGGATTATTCGTCGCGCTCATCCAGACGTTTGTGTTCACGCTGCTTTCGATGGTCTACATCAGCGAAGTTTCACACGCGCCGCACGGCGACCACGGCGACCACGAGCACGCGATTAACGAAGACGACCACATGGTCGCGCCGGTTTTAACATAAAACAGAAGTCAGGAGTCAGAATTCAGAATCCAGAAGAAGAGGCTGAAATCGTTTTTCTTTTATTCTTCTTTCATTTCTTCTGACTCCTGAATTCTGGATTCTGAATTCTGCTTTTAGGCCGCGTTTTGAGCGATGCGGGCAAGCGCGCCCGCGCACGTTGAAGCGCACATGAGAGTTTGGTGTTCCGAAGTGTTGGAGGAGAGCAGGGCGGCGGGCAGATTGTAGGGAACGCGTTTGATGAAGGCTTTGCTGTTAAAGGAAGTCAAAAAGTGTGCTGGCATCGCTGGAGCGCCGTTGTAAGAGGGGCGGCTGTAATACCGGATGCGGGCGAAATTATAGACCACGCGTTAACTGCTCATCTCTCCGGGGTTGTGCTTGCTGCCAGCGCTTTGAACGGATTCTTAAGAGGAGGCCGAAGGGCTTTCTCGGAGGATAAATAAATGAGAAAACTCAGATACCTGTTTTTCGCGCTGGTCGGTGTGCTGGCGTCGGTCGCTCCTGCGCTGGCGCAGACGACCGCCGCAGTCGCGGACAATGAGAACAGCGTGAACAAGTACAAGGCGCTCGCCGCAGGCTTTGGTTTCGCCATCGCGGCGGGCCTGGGCGCGCTCGGCCAGTCGCGCATCGCTTCATCGGCGGTCGAAGGCGCGGCGCGCAATCCGGGCGCTGCCGGTCGTATTCAGACGATGATGATTCTCGGCCTCGCGCTCATCGAATCGCTCGTTCTGTTCGCGCTCCTGATCGTCTTCGTCAAGACCTAGAAAGACCAAGGAAAGCGCAGGTCTGTGGGGTGGAACATCTAAGTTCCGCCCCTTTTTTGTATGGTTTTTTAGTGCCGTGCGTATCGCGCTAGTACGACCGTTTTGCCGCTCGCCTCGTTTCCTTTTCAATAAATTAGAACTAGCAGGCAAATTGGCTGCGGCGCTCATCTGGCATACGCATTGCGCTCAATTTGGCGGCTAGAGTTCTTCCAAGTGCCTTTGCTGGCTGAAAAGCCCGCGACCGTTGCATCAGCCAGCCAGTTAAAATTAATGCCCCTTTCGGAAAAATTCTCTCCGGCAGGCCGCCGCATCGTTCAAACGGTGTGCGGCTCTGCCCTGCGTTATTTAATAGAACAAGGCTGGTAATAAGACTTTCGTTAAGTGAGGGTGAAGACGATGAAAAAGATAATTCTGGCATTGCTGGTATTGATTATGGCCGCGACGGTTGCAGCGGCAGACACGGTTTATCTGCGAGATGGCCGGACGATTCGCGGCACTGTGCTCGGCTTCATCAGCGGTCGCTTCGCAGTCCGCGTGACGAGCGCGACCGCGGCGCAGACGACAAGCTCTACGAGCACAACCACCGCTGCCACTATTAATGCTGGCGATATAATCTTTTTAAGACCCCGCGAGATAGACAGGATAGAGATTGAAGGCCGCTCGCTTGATGATGCGCGCTACGTGACGCGCTCGGTCGATGTCGAGCTTGGGCCAAACTGGATTGATAGCGGGGTTGATTTGAAGCGCGGAGAGCGCGTGCAGGTGACGGCAACGGGAACAATTGTGGCGGGCCGCACGCGTATTACTCCCGGTGGCTTGCGCTCAACAGACCCTTATGCGCCGCTGCCGCGTTCAGCCGAGGGCGTGCTGATTGGCGCTATCAGCGACGACCCGAACGCGCCGATTATCGAGATTGGAATTAACCGCGAATTCGTCGCCGACCGCGACGGGCGTTTGTACCTGACGGCCAATCGCAGCAGCTATACGGATGCGCGCGGAGCCTTCACCGCACAGATTCGCCGCGAGATAGATTTATCACCACGCACAGCCCGAAACCGTGACAACAATCGCAACGAAGATGACGAAAGCTACGATCCTTTCGGAACTGATAACCGGACTACTCCCGGTCGCATTCGTCGGCGCGCACGGACGGAAACAAGCACAGGCAATGTTAGCCCAACGCCTACTCCGACTCCGATTGAAAAGAGCGTCAGCGTCGCGGGCAACGCGCCGCGCGGCACGGATACAGGGATTGACCTGCGTACAGGCGATCAGGTGACCATCAGCGCTTCGGGCAACATCACCGCGGGGCGCAGGGCTGGCGTCGTTTCGCCCGAAGGCGGGCGCATCTCTACTGCCTCGGCGCTCGGCGTCGGAGGTTATCCGGTGCCAAACGCGGGCGTCGGCGCGCTCATCGGAGTAATACGCCTGACCAGCGGGCAGTTCTCGCAGGCATTCTTCGTCGGCAGCCAGCTCTCATTCAACGCCCCGGCTGACGGGCGGTTGATTCTGCTCGCCAACGATGACAACTACAACGACAACAGCGGCAGCTTCGACGTGAAGATTACCGTCGCTCCTTCGTCGTCTTCCTCTTCGCAACCGTCGGGCACTCAAACCAACACTCCGGACAATATCAACGTTCCCGCTGATTCACAGGGAACGGACACGGGAATTGATTTGCGTCGTGGCGACAGGGTGACGATTAACGCCAGCGGCGTCATCTTTCCGAGCGAGAGTTCGCCGAGGACTTCTCCCGATGGTAACCGTGGATTTTCAACGTCACGGTCGAATTATCCGATGCCCGACGCCGGACATGGCGCGCTCATCGGGTATATACGGCTCACTGACGGCAGACGGACGAGGCCATTTTACGTCGGCAGCCAGCAGGCTTTCACCGTCCCGGACGATGGGCGGTTGTTTCTCCTGATTAACGACGACGATTACAGAGACAACACCGGCAACTTTAGCGTGCGAGTCTCGTATTGAAGTTTAAGAGCGGCGCTGTCATGCGTTCAAAGGGGCGTCACGCGCAGCCGTGTGCGTCCCCTTTGTCAAAAGATGTATGCCTGCGTCAGTTTAAAACTGGCGAGCAGCTTTCGACGTTGACTTTTAACTTTTACCTTTTTACTTTTTATGTGATACGCTCAGTTGTAATTCAACCTGCAGAGACAGAGCGCGAGGGTTGTCCGTTAAATGAAGAAATGTCCCCAATGCGGCAAGGAATACAAGGACACAACCACCCTGTGTCCGGCTGACGGCACGGTGTTGGAAAAACATGGTGACGGCCTTGTCGGCCAGACGCTCGCTGATAAATACAGGGTTGAAGAACTCATCAACGAAGGCGGCATGGGCGCGGTTTATCGCGCCACACACGTCTTGATGGACAAGACGGTCGCCATCAAAGTCTTGCATCCGGCCCTGGCCGCCGACGACAAGATCGTCGCACGTTTTTCCAGAGAAGCCAGAGCCGCTTCCCGCATCTCGCACCCGCACGCGCTCAACGTGACAGACTTCGGTGAATCCGAAAACGGCGTCGTCTTCCTCGTCATGGAATACCTGCGCGGCAAGACCTTGAAGGAAGTGATTCACGAAGATAGCCCGATGCCTCTGCCGCGCGTCGTAGAGATTGTCAGGCAGGTTTGCGGCGCGCTCGAAGCGGCGCACGGCGAGGGCGTTGTCCATCGCGATCTCAAGAGCGATAACATCATGCTCGTAGAGGTTGGCGGCGGCGGCGACTGGGCCAAAGTGCTGGATTTCGGCATCGCCAAAATCACGGAGAAGGTCGGGCAAGACCCGGCCCTGACCGCGCCCAATCTCATTATCGGCACGCCGCAGTATATGTCGCCCGAACAATGCTCGCAGGCTTCCGAGATTGACGCGCGCTCTGACATCTACTCTTTCGGCATCATCCTCTACGAAATGCTAGCGGGGCACGTGCCGTTTACGGGCGAATCGCCGACGGCCATCATGATGAAGCATTTGCAGGATGCGCCGCCCTCCATTCTCGAAGAGCGAAAGGATTTGCCGGCGGCGGTTGGCCGTGTGGTTGCCCGCGCGCTCGCCAAACGTCCAGAAGAGCGCTTCCAGACCGTCAGCGAATTTAGCGACAGTCTGGCGCAGGCTGCTGAAAACACCTCTGCCGTCGCCGCTTCTTCAACCAGTCCCGGCGCGGTCGACCGCGATACGAACCGCATCGTCGTTCCCACAGGCTCAAACGAAGCGCCGCGCGATACGGCCAGCGATGATTACGACGAAGCGACCATCGTACGGCAGAGAACTGTTAGGGATGACGAGCCGGAATTATTCCGCGACGAGATTGCCCCGCCCGAAAGCGTCAATATCTGGAAGATTATCATTCCGGCGCTGGCCGGACTGCTCGTTCTCTTCGGCGTCATCTATGCTTTGACGAGCCGCAACTCCGGGCCGCCACAGACCAACGACAATAATCTGACAGTTGACCCCGGAGGCCAGCCCGTTCAATCCGCGCCGCCCGCGACCGGAAGCAGCGAGCAGGGAATCAGTCCCAGCGCGCCTGTGAATGCCAGCGGCGAAGCGAATACGAGCACTCAAGGAAACACAACACCCACGCAGAACGGCGGCGAGCCTCCTGCTGGTGGTAACACCAACGAGAATCGCAACGCCAATCAAACGCAGAACGGCAACTCCGGCGACCCCGGAGGCGAAGAGCCGAAGCCTTCGCCCCCGAAGAACAATAACGGCGAAACCCCTCCGCCGCAGACCACCCCGACCCCCGAAGACGACACGGACGACCCGCCACCGCTTCCGTCGCCGACACAGAGAAAGCCCAAGCCCACGCCGCCGCCTGCCGAGACCGCCCCGAAACCCATACCGGGCGAAGGCGCTCCGTTTAACTAGCGCTGCGAACGAACGTTTTCACGCAAAGGCGCAAAGAAACAAAAGACAGAAGGCGCAAAGAAAACAGTTGGACTGCTTCTTTGCGCCTTCGGTTTTTCTTTACCTTTGCGCCTTTGCGTGAAATGTTTTTCCTTTGGTATTTATCTTTTCACACACAACTCACTGCTTCGTGATGGCTCGCAGAACTAACTGACGGAAAGCCGCTACGTCATCAAATTCCAACTCAATCTCGATCACGTAGCACGGAAGACGGAAACTCAAGGCGCGCAGCTTAACACCATCCTTTGCCGTCGTCAGCAACGCCTGCGCCCCACGAGCTTGCGCTTCATGCTCAAGCGCTTCAACATCGCTCTGTGTGTAAACGTGATGATCTATAAATGCGCGCGTGTAAGTTAAAGCGCAGTCTTCCTGTCGTAGCTGTGCAAAGAATGGCTGCGGATTTCCAAGCGCACAAAACGCCCCGACCCCCTTTGGCATTTCGCTCAACGGCAACAGTGAAGTAGAGCCTGCACGCTCGGCCTCGCTCAACGGCAGCGCTGTCACTGGCCTCAGTCCCGTTGTTCGCACACGCGAGAGAAACACTGGCCGCTCGCTGCTTCGTCGCTTGACCTCCGCGCGCAGCGAATCAATATCCGTGGCTTGCTCGGCGCGTGTAATGACACAGCAATCGGCGCGGGCCAACTCACGCACAGGCTCACGCAGACGCCCGTAAGGCAAGAGCCTTCCGCCGCCCCAGGGGTTCGTCGCGTCCACCGTCACGATGTCCAAATCCCGCGCGACGCGTAAATGCTGAAAGCCGTCGTCCAGAATAAAGAGGTCTGAGCGTAGATTAACAAGCGCCCAGTGCGCCGCAGCTACGCGGTCTGCATCGCTGATGACGGCGGCCAAGCCCAACAGTCTTTCGGCCAGCAGGCACGGCTCGTCTCCACCTTGCCGGGCATCAACCAACACACGCTTGCCATCGGACACCAGCACGCGCTCACTCGCGTTAGCCCGGCCATAGCCGCGCGTCAAAATGCACGGACGACGATTCTCAAACGCTAGCTGGCGAGCCAGCCATTCAACAAGTGGCGTCTTGCCGCTCCCGCCCGTCGTGAGATTGCCCACGCTGATAACCGGCACACCCAGCTTGTGAACGCGCAACGCGCCTCTACGATAAAGCGCCAGACGTGCGCGCATCGCTATCCCGTAGAGAGCACCAAGAGGGCTTAACACGATTCCCGAAGCAGCGGTCATCTGTTCTGACAATTCGAAGGCTGTAAATCAGGAAGAAAGCGCGCTACTAGCTTGTGCGCTGTGCATTTGCTCGGTCATAGAGCAATCTGTCGGCGTCGCCAGCAGCGGCGCGAGCATGCCGATTGTGCGGTCGGTCGCGCCGCGATTCTGTTCAAGCGTGGCTCTCGCATTTTCGCCTAACCTGAGCCTCATCTCATCGTTAGCCAATAGCTCCAAACAGCTTTGGGCCAACGCCGCTTCAAGTTGCGTCTCCGGCGAAAGCGGAAGCTGCACGAGCGCCTGAGCGTCAAGAAAAGCGCGTATGATTGCTGCAAAATTCGCCGTGTGCGGGCCTGTGATAATGCACGCTCCCGCAGCCGCAGGCTCTAGGATGTTATGCCCGCCGACGGGCGCGATGCTGCCGCCGACGAAGACCAAAGCGGCGAGCGGATAAACTGCGCGCAACTCTCCGATGGTGTCCAGCAGGATGATGTCACACGCAGCATCGTGCTCACTTTCAACGCTTGAGCGGCGCACCCACTTGAAGCCCGACGAGTCTAACAGGGAAGCTACTTCCGCGAAGCGCTCAGGATGTCTTGGCGCGAGCAGGAGTCTCGGCTGCCGCGAAAGTGAAGCGGCGCGCAGTCTCTTGAAAGCCTCTATCACGATGCGCTCTTCCGGCGAATGCGTGCTCGCGGCAACAACCAGCGGGCGTTCGTCGTAGAGTTGAAAGCGCCCGCGCAGTTTCATTGTCAACGCGTGTTCAACCTCATTAACTCCAACGTCAAACTTCACGTTGCCAGACACCAACACGCTTGCAGGCTTCATGCCCAGAGCGCGCATTCGTTGCGCATCAGCTTCCGTTTGCATCAATGCCAGGTCGAGATAATTAACGATGCGGCTGATGAATCTGCGGATGATTTTGTAGCGGCGAAACGAGCGCTCGGAGAGCCGACCGTTGACTATTGCGACTGGGATGTGACGCCTGTCGCACTCGCGCAAGAATCTCGGCCAGAGTTCTGTTTCCATAATCAGCACTGCGCTCGGCTTGATTCGCCTGAGCGCGCGGCGCACAGTCCACGCCCAATCGAAAGGAAAGTAAAAGACTGCTGCGGCATCTTCACGAAAGACCTCGCGCGCGATGCGTTGTCCCGTTGCCGTAGTGGTAGAAACCACTAGCGCGTGCGTCGGATACTTGTCGAGCAGAGCGCGTGCCAGGGGGCGTGCCGCCTGAGCCTCGCCTACCGAAACACAATGCAGCCAGACAACGGGGCGTCCTTCCGATTGTAATGGCGGCAGATGGCCCAGTCGCTCGCGCAAGCCAGCCACATATTTGCCGTGTCGCAGGGCATCGTAAGCGAAGCGCGGCAGCAGAGCGGCGATGCCGATTGTGAGAAGGATGCTGTAGAGAAAAAACATAAGTTTTCAGTTTTCAGTTTTGAGTTTTGAGTTAAATCCAACAACTCAAAACTCAAAACTGAAAACTGAAAACTCGTGCGGTTATTTCGCGCGTTCGATGTAGCGCCCTTCCGATGGATCAACGCGGATGCGGTCGCCTTCGTTGACGAAGGGCGGGACTGTGATTGTGACACCGTTTTCGAGGGTCGCAGGTTTGTTGACGTTGGAGATGGTCGCGCCCTTCATGGTCGGCTCGGTGCTGGTGACGGTGAGTTCCATAGAGGGCGGGAGGTCAATGCCAATCGGCGCGCCTTCGTAAAACTCCACTTGCAGCTTCAGCCCCGGCGTTAACCATTGAGCCGCGTCGCCGAGTTCGTCTTCGCTCAAACCGATCTGCTCGTAGTTCTCCGTATTCATGAAATGATGCTGCGAGCCGTCAGAGTAGAGATATTCCATCTCATGCTGCTCAAGCATGGCGCGCTCGACCGTATCCGCCGAGCGAAAGCGGTGCTCGAAGGATGAGCCGGTGCGGATGTTGCGCAGCTTGGTCTGCACCATTGCGCGCAGGTTGCCGGGCGTGTGGTGTCTGAAATCAACGACCTTGCAGGGCTGTCCCTCAAAGACGATAACCATTCCCCGCCGAATCTGTGTTGCCGGAATTGCCATGATAAGAAATCGAGTCTCCGTCTGAAAATAAAATTAGTCTGCAAGAGTGAAGCCCTCGGCACAAGGATGAGTTAGCCGACCTCTTGCGAACCGCGTAGTCTAACGAGCGGCGCAGTCCTTTGTCCAGAGCGGAAGCTGATTATCCGACAGGGAGCGGCCCGCTCAAGTTGAAGTTCGTCAACCACAAGGCTACGGCGTGAAGCAATGAGTGAAGAGAAAATCAACGCCGTTTCTTTTTACCGCTTCTCCCTTTATTCAATGCGTCGCGTAAGTCGTCAACAGCATCCTCTTCGGGACTGTCGCTGTCTTCCAGCTTGAAGTACACGCGCAGCGTCACCTGATATTCGAGGCGGCCCTGCTGTAAGCCGCCGCGTTGCTCTTTGACGACGAACCAGGAGAGGTCGCGCAAAGATTGGCGTGCGCGGCGCACGGCCACTTCGATAGCGTGGCTGAAACTCTCGTTGGAAGTCCCGACGATCTCAATTCCCTTGAAGACATTCTCACCCATCTTAAAACTCCTTTATGCAATGGCGAATTAAAAGCTGCCCGGTATTTGTGTTTGATGATAAGGCAAGGGACGCTAGCATGCGCGGTTTGAAGGTGTCAAGAGAGTGAGGCGGAAGACTCACGTAAACCAACAGAGCGGACGCGGGAAGCGAATCCGTGTCGGAGGGACTGACACTTTTTCGCTGCTCGCGCCCGCTCTTCCCAGAGGAGTCCACCTACCTGTTTGGCTAAACGCTAACGAGAATAGAAAGTTTCAAAAAAAAATTAAGGTTCAGGCAGCGCGAGCGCGCGGGAAATGGCGTTGGTGTGCGATTGTGTCGAGTAAATCCTGTGCCGCCTGATAATAGGGAAAGCGTTGTTCTTCGGCGCGGAAGGCGTTCGTGTGATAATAGCGGCGTCCCTTGATAATCCGCGCCGGATGCTTCACGTGCAGCATTTCGTGATAGAGAACGTATTCGACAAACCATTCGGGGATGTCGTTGGCGTCCAGAGTCTTGCTGATGACGATAGTTTCGTGAGCGGCATCGTGATGGCCCAGGATGCGTCGCGTACGGCGCTGCGACCAAGTGAGCGTCGGCTTCTGCAACTGTCCGTCGAAGAAGCGCCGGTTTAAGCGCAGGAACATACGATCCAGGTCGTAGACGCGGCCACGCGCGGAAGAGATAATTTTGCGCCCACGGCGGCGGCGGGCAATGTCCGAAGCGCGCAGGACTTGCGGCGAGCAGGCATATTCACGATAGACGCGCTCGTGCATTTCGGGCGTGCGACGGGAGAGCAGCTTGGCGACGAGGATGAAGGCCAACGCGCGGTGTACTTCCGGCGGCGCACTCTTGAAAATATCAGAAAGGCGCACGTAGACGCGCCCGCTCCGCAGCCGGATAGTGTGATTTAATCCCGCGTAAGGATAAAACCTGACCTCTATCTCCGGCGTCGGACGATTGTGCGCGAGCTGGCGAAAGGCATCGCTGAAGAGTTTATTAAGATAATCCTGCGACATCCGATGCGCCCTTTCGATTCAAAATGCCAACCCTGTACGAAAGCGGGGAAGAAGACCGCTGAAAGCTGTGAGAATGCTTCTCCTGAAGGCTCTTCCGTGATGGCCCAAAGCAAGCCTGTTTGGGCCAACTCTCGTCAAGTCCTGTGAGATGGATATTACGGGCGCGAGAGCGCAAGCGTCAACCAGTAGTTTTTCCATTACCGCTAAGCCGTTGCAGCGTCAAGGAATGAGCGGTTGGGCCAGTTCGAGAGCAGCAGAGGGGCAATCACGGCGTAGGTGTAAGTGTATTGATAACAGCCGTTTAACCCATCATCGAGGGCAAACGCGATGGCTGAGGGAAGCTAACTATAAGACCAGCATTAAATTAAACCCGCTTGATAGCTCATCCGTCGCTCGGTCGCTCCCGCGCAACAAGTGTTTGCGGGTCGGTTCGACAATCCGTTATACTTTGTGAGGGTCGTCCGAATGCCGCAAATGTCTGATTTCAGTGATTAAGAAAGAATTCTTGACAGCTTGGAAGTTGCGGTGATATTCAATTTTTGGTAATCCAAGGAGTGTCCCAGCACCCTTGGAAAAAACGGCCCCCCTGCGCGCCGCAACTTAGAACCAAATGGCCCGACAAAGCTCAAATCCGTTGTACTTTCAGACGCGGACGCCTGATTCGCGCGGGCAAGCCGTGCTCTCTGCGATTATCAAAGAGCATCTGGTGACGGGCGAGCCTGTCGGGTCGCGCGTTATTTCAGACCGTTTCGCGCATGCCGCAGGGTGGAGTTCCGCCACGATTCGCAACGTCATGGGTGAACTGGAAGACGCGGGGCTGGTCGAGCAGCCGCATACTTCAGCCGGGCGTATTCCGACTGACAAAGGCTATCGCTTTTACGTTGACCACATGCTCGGCGATACGCGCCTCTCGAAAGCAGATTTATCGGCCATCAACGCGTTTCTGAAAACCTCGCAGGGCGACGTTCAGGATGCGCCCGACCGCTTAATGGAAAAGACTTCGCAGGTGCTCTCAGCGCTCTCGGAAAACGTCGGCATCGTCGTCTCGCCTTCGCTGGCCGACAATCGTTTACAGCACATAGAGTTTATGCAGTTGGCGGATCACCGCATTCTGGTCGTGCTGGTTTCCGCGCCGAACATCATCCATAACAAAATCATTCGGATTGACGAGAATCTGAGCCAGGACGAGCTTGAGCGCACGGCCCGCTATCTGAACACGGAATTCGCCGGAAAATCCTTGCTCGAAATTCGCACGATGATTTTGGAGATGATGCGCGAGGAAAAGGCTCTCTACGATAAGCTCCTGCGCAACGCTATCCTGCTTTGCGATTTGAGTCTGGAGGGTGAAGAAGCGACGACCGGCGAGGTCTATGTTGACGGCGCGTCGAATATCCTGACCAAGCCTGATTTCGCCGACGCCGAAAGGATGCGCGAGTTGTTTCGCACCTTCGAGGAGAAATCCCGTCTCGTCAAAATACTGAACGAATGTGTAGCACGCGATCAGTTGTTTCCGGGCGACGTGCAGGTCGTCATCGGGCGCGAGCACGCCGCGCCGTCGATGCAGAATTGCGCTTTGATTACCGCGCCCTACCGCATAGGCTCCGGCGAAGCAATCGGCACGGTCGGCGTCGTCGGCCCAATGCGTATCGAGTACGCGCGGATGGTATCGGTCGTCAATTACATGGCGCGGCTCATCGAGCGGATGCTGCGTGAAGAGACTGCTTCGAGCTAGTTGAGAAGATAAGCATGAGAGACATCTCGTTCGGCGCTTGTGCTTCACAATCAAGGTGGGACAATTATGATGGTAGATAAAAAAAGAACAACCCCCAATCGCATTCCCATCCGCTTTGCGGACGAAGAGCAAGCGACGGCTGCGACCGACAAAGGCGAAGACTCAGACACGCAGGATGCCGAAACAGGCGGCGGCGACAATCTCACGCCCGAAGAGATTGGCCGCGCTTCCAGTTACGAGGGCGAGACGGAAGTGCAGCGCCGCACAAATCGTGGGGCGGAGCAAGAGGGAACGGGCGGGGGCGCAAACGAGGCGGACACGGCTGGCGGGCCGTCGCTCGATGATCTGCCTGAGCGGCGCGAAGACAGGGATGCAGCGAACAGTTCACGCGAAGCTGCGCCGTCAAACAGCAGCGGAAGCGATGATGCAGAGCCTGAGCGGCCAGATGCAGGAGCAAAGAAGGGGCCGGAGGTGGCCGAGTTGCTGGCGACGCGCGCCGAGTTAAAAAGAGTCGAAGCGGCGCGAACAGAATTGCAGGAGACGCTGGCACGCCGTCAGGCTGATTTTGAAAATTACCGCAAGCGCGTCGAACGCGAACGCAGTGAGACGTACAATCGCGTCGTCGCCGATGTGGTCAGTAAATTGCTGCCGGTGCTCGATAACCTGCGGCGTGCGCTGGATGCAGAAGCTTCGATGGAGGCAGCCGAGTCAGACGAGTTTCGCCATTTCCTGCATGGCGTCGAGTTAATAGATAAGCAGTTGGGAGATGTGCTGGAGGGCTTGGGGCTTGAACCAATCGAAGCTGTCGGCCAGCCCTTTGACCCGCACATACACGAGGCGGTTGCCACCGAACAGTCAGACGATTATGAGCCTGACACAGTGGTGCAGGAACTGGTTCGCGGTTATCGCCTGGGCGAAAAGCTGCTCCGTCCGGCCATTGTCAAGGTTGCTACAAGATGACAGTTTACAGTTTTCGGTTTTCAGTTTTCAGCAGAAGAAACGCCAGCGTTACATCTGTTTTTCTTGTAACTGAAAACTGAAAACTCAAAACTGAAAACTGAAAAGCTATGAGTAAAGTAATCGGCATTGATTTAGGTACGACGAATTGCTGCGTCGCCGTTCTTGAAGGCGGCTCGGTGCAGATTGTGCCTAATAAGGAGGGTGGGCGGACGACGCCAACCGTCGTCGGCTTTACTGAAAAGGGCGAGCGTCTGGTCGGGCAGATTGCCAAGCGTCAGGCCGTCACCAACGCGGCCAGTACAGTCTACGCCGTCAAGCGTCTGATTGGACGAAAATTTAATGCGCCCGAAACACAACGGATGCGCGATAGTTCGCCCTTCGAGATTATTGATTCGCCCAACGGCGATGCGCGCATACGCGTGCAGGGACGCACCTACAGCCCGCCGGAAATCTCCGGCATCGTGCTCCAGCGTCTGAAGGCAGCAGCCGAAGATTTTCTGGGCGAAGCGGTCGTCGAAGCCATCGTCACCGTGCCAGCTTACTTTGACGACACGCAGCGGCAGGCGACCAAGGATGCGGGCAAGATTGCCGGACTCAAAGTCGAGCGCATCATCAACGAGCCGACCGCAGCCGCCCTCGCTTATGGCTTGGGCAAGACGGAATCCGAGCGGGTCGCCGTCTACGACCTCGGCGGCGGAACCTTCGATGTCTCTATTTTGGAAATGAACGACGGCGTTTTTGAAGTGCTTTCAACTTCGGGCAATACGTTTCTCGGCGGCGAGGATTTCGACGAGCGCATCATCAACTGGATGACCGAACAGTTTCGCACCGAGTCGAACATGGACTTGCGTCAGGATCGTCTGGCGCTGCAACGCCTGAAGGAAGCAGCCGAGCGCGCCAAGTGCGACCTCTCTTCCGTCTCTGAAACGACCATCAATCTTCCTTTCATCGCGGCGGATGCTTCCGGCCCTAAACACTTCAACAAGACTTTGACGCGCGACGAATTCGAGGGATTGGTCGCAGACCTCGTTGAGCAGACGGTCGAGCCATGCCAGAAGGCGCTCTGGGATGCCAAGCTGCAACCGAGCGACATTGATAAAGTTATCTTAGTCGGTGGGCAGACGCGCTCCCCCATTGTGATGCGCACGGTGAAGGAGATTTTTGGCCGTGAGCCTTCCGCCGAGATTAACCCGGATGAAGTCGTGGCGATGGGCGCGGCGATTCAGGGCGGCGTGCTCGCCGGTGATGTCAAAGACATAGTGTTGCTAGACGTTCTGCCGCTGAGCCTCGGACTGGAAACGCGCGGCGGCTTGTTTACCAAAATCATAGAGCGCAATTCCACCATCCCCTTGCGCAACAGCCTGACGTTCACCACAGTCGTTGATAATCAATCAACCGTGGAGATTCATATTTTGCAGGGCGAGCGCGAGATTGCGCAGGGCAACCGCAGCCTTGGGAAGTTCGAGTTGGTCGGGATTCCGCAAAGCCCGCGAGGCGTGCCGCAGATTGAAGTCTCGTTTGAAGTCGATGCCAACGGCATCGTCTCCGTCTCTGCCAAGGATAAGATGACCGGGCGCGAGCAGCAAATGCGTATCACTCCTTCATCTGGGCTTTCGGCTGACGAAATAAACCGGCTGATGCTCGAAGCACAGGCTTCTGCCGAGAGCGACCGCCGCGTGATAGAGTTGATCGGAATACGCAATAAACTCGATAGTCTGGTGCGTAATACGCAGTTGACCTTCGTGGAATTCGGTGGTGCGCTCTCAGCCGACGAGCGACACGACGCACAGGAGACGATTGCCACAGGCGAGAGGGCTGTTCACTCGGACGACCCCGAAGAGATTCGCCGCGCGCTGGCTGCGGTCGAACATCTGGCCGCGCAACTCACGAACGTGATGCTGAATCCAAGCGCTGCGCCCGTTAAGGAAATAGAGGGTTCACACTGACCGCAGAGAAAAACCGCCGTCAGTCTTTCTAGCTCTCGCGCCGGAAGCTGACGGCGCTTGACTGTCTGCCAGTAGTTTATAATATTTTCATCAAGGGAAAGGTCCTTATCAAAGAGCAATGAGCAAACGCGATTATTATGAAGTGCTGGGCGTCGCACGCACGGCGAACGAGTCGGAGATTAAGAGCGCATATCGTCGTCTCGCAGTGAAGTACCACCCGGACAAGAATCCGGGCGATTCGGAAGCCGAGGATAAGTTTAAGGAAGCCGCAGAAGCTTATGCGATTCTCTCCGATGCGGAGCAGCGCCGTCGTTATGATAGCTTCGGGCATGCGGGCGTCTCCGGCAGCGGAGCGGGCGCAGGCTGGGGAGCGCCGGGCTTTGGCGGCATCGAAGATATTTTGGGCGACTTGTTCGGGTTCGGCGATGTCTTCGGCGGGGGCGGTCGTGGGGGGCGTCGCAGCGCTGCGCAAAGAGGCGCGGACTTGCGCTACGATCTGGAGATTACTTTAGAGGAAGCCGCCGCCGGAATGACCGCGCAGCTACGCATTCCGCGCCTTGAAACCTGCGAGAAATGTAAAGGCAACGGCGCGGCTGAGGGCACGCAGCCGGAAAACTGCCAGACGTGCAGCGGCACAGGACAGGTTCGCTATCAACAGGGCTTCTTCTCAGTGGCGCGCACCTGCACGGCCTGTCGCGGCACTGGACGGATTATCAAGACGCCTTGCGACGGATGTCGCGGAGCGGGCCGCGTCGAAAAAGAGCGGACGATGGAGGTCAAGATTCCGGCGGGCGTCGAAACGGGGTCGCGCCTGCGGATTGCGAGCGAAGGCGAATCTGGAACTCAGGGCGGCGCGACCGGCGACCTCTACGTCGTCATACACGTTAAAGAGCACGAACAGTTTGAGCGGCAGGGCAGCAACCTTTACGCGTCTGTGCCAGTTACTTTCGCGCAGGCCGCGCTCGGCTCGGAAGTGACAGTGCAAACCCTGGACGGCCAGCAGCAGGTGAAAATCCCCGCAGGTACGCAGACGGGCACGGTCTTTCGTCTGAAAGGGCAGGGCGTGCCTGTGCTCGGAGGGCGCGGGCGCGGCGACCTCTTCGTCTCCGTCACGGTCGTCACTCCAACCACCCTCACGCGCGAGCAGCGACGCCTGCTCGAACAACTAGCCGAAGTCGAAAGCAAAGACCTGGAAGACAAGGGCCTCATGGACAAGGTTCGAGACATCTTTGGGTAAAGCAGAATTCAGAATTCAGAAGTCAGGAGTCAGCAGAACAGAAAGAATAAAATGAAAGCGGGTTGCAGCTTCTTATTCTGGCTTCTGGCTTCTGACTCCTGACTTCTGTTTTTCCGGCGTTTCACAATCATACAAACCGCTCCTGCCAGACACCGTAAGGTTGCATTATTCATGTTCACCCGCTCGCGGTAATCATTTCGCAATAATCTAATTTTCTCCTGCTCTGACGGGCAATTGAAGCCCGCTGAGTGAGCGTCGGGGGCTTCGGCATGTTGGTTGCACAGACGGAAGCGAGACCAGGATGCGCGCATTTCTTTCGAGCGCGAGAACCGCAGGAGCAAATGATAATGAAGAGAAGATACCTCGCAAGCTTGCTGGCAGCATTGCTGCTCGCATTGTGTGCTAACGCCGCGCTGGCCGCGAATGATTCCAAGAACGAAGATACGGATTTGCGTAAAGTTGATGCCAGAGTCGTAGAGGTGGCTGACGGGCACATTTCAATCATCGCCCGCTCTGGCGTCGAGCACGTCATAGCGATTGACAGCGCCAGCACGAAAGTGACGATTGAGGGACAGGCAGTTTCTCTCAAAGACGTACGCGAGGGAGACATTATTACGGTCGAGTTGGACGAGCATAATCCCGTGATGTTTGCTAGGACGATTTCAATGAGTTCGGAACAGGCGCAGGTTGCGCGAGTTCGCCGGTAGGAGCTAGGCGCTCTTTATTGAGCGTCGCCTCGCAGCCCACTGGCAAAATGAGCCGCTCTTGCTTAACAGCAGAGCGGCTCTTTTAATTTTACGAGGCAGGCGCGCCTGATTCTCTGGCGCTTAGTTGTAAACCTCCGCTAGAATGAATGGACTTGAGAAACAAGCCTATCTTGAACTTTCATTGCTTGCGCCTGAGTTGAAGAAAATAAAATGAGAGCGCCATTACCTGAAAACGAAGCGGCACGGCTCGAAGCCTTGCATCAATATAAGATTCTCGACACCGAGCCTGACGAAACACTCAACGACCTGACGCGGCTGGCCGCCTACATCTGCGGGACGCCGATAGCGCTCATCAGTCTGATTGATCTCAACCGGCAGTGGTTCAAGGCGCGGCTGGGTTTGTCTGAGACAGAGACCGCGCGCGATGTTTCCTTCTGCGCTCACGCGATAACGCAGGACGGCTCGCTCGTCGTCCGCGATGCGCTTGACGACCAGCGCTTTAGGGATAATCCGCTCGTTACCTCTGAGCCGCACATACGCTTCTACGCCGGGTCGCCCTTGATTACTCCCGAAGGCTTCAAACTCGGCACGCTCTGTGTGATTGACCGCGTGCCGCGCGATTTAAACCCGGAGCAGATAGCAGCGCTGAGGATGCTCGGCAACCAGGTGATGACGCAACTAGACCTGCGCCGCGAGATAGCTTTTTTGACTCGCGCTCTCGAAGGAAACAAACTGCGTGAGGCGAAACTGAGAGCAAGAATTGACGAGCCGCCAGCATAAAGAGAAAGTAAGTTTCGCGCAAAGACGCAAAGGCGCTAAGAAAGAGAGTTAAGCTTTCCTTAGCGCCTTTGCGTCTCTAGCGTGAGAAGCTTTTTATAACCTGTAACGCACGCGGCTGCGCCTGAGCGATTCGTCTTCGACTTCTATGTTCTGCAAGCGAAGCGAGACATCTGCGTTGAGGTCTAGCCCCGCGCGCTCGCCTGCTTGAAGCTTCGCGGTTCCGGCGGCGGCGATCATCGCTGCGTTGTCGGTCGAAAGGTGCGGCGAAGGAAAGTAGACCGGAACGCCCAGACGCGTCGCCGCTTCATTTGAAGCCGCACGCAACGCACCGTTGCAGGCGACGCCGCCAGCGACAATCAGCGTGCGCGGGCGCGTGTCTGTCGCAAGGCGCTCCATCGTGCCGACAAGAGAGCGCACGACCACATCCTGAAAGCTCGCGGCCAAATCTTTGATGTCCTGCGTCGGTTGCTCATCTGCGGCGAGAGGCTGCAAGCCCGTCTCGCGAACATATTTCGAGACAGCCGTCTTTAGCCCACTGAAGCTGAAATCAGGCCGCCCGTCGCCCATGCGCGGAATGGCGAAGCGCACGGCCCGCGCGTTGCCCTCGCGGGCCAGTCGCTCGATGATTGGCCCACCCGGATAGCCGAGTCCGAGCATCTTCGCCACCTTATCGAAAGCCTCGCCCGCAGCGTCGTCTCTTGTGCGGGCGACGACTTTGTAACGGCCCGGCTCAGGGACTAGAAAAAGGTTTGTATGCCCGCCGGAGACGACAAGCGCGAGCGCAGGATATTCGACGGGCGGATTCTCAAAGACGACGGAATAGATATGGCCTTCGATGTGATTGACGCCGACGAGCGGCTTTCGCAGGGCAAACGCCATCGCCTTAGCGTAAGAGACGCCGACCAGCAGTGACCCGACCAGCCCCGGCCCGGCAGTGACGGCGATGCCGTCAAGCGACTGCTTCCCAACTTGCGCCCGCTCAAAAGCCTCTTCCACAACCGGCACAATCTTATCCAGATGTTCGCGCGAAGCGATTTCGGGCACGACCCCGCCGAATCTTTGATGAATCTCAATCTGCGACGCAATCACACTTGAGAGCATCAAGCGGCCATCGCGCACAATCGCCGCCGCCGTCTCATCACAGGAGCTTTCGATACCAAGTACAAGCATAAATAGTTTTTCAGTTTTCGGTTTTTAGTTGCCAGCATCAATTCTCAGTTTCAACTATAAGCATTTTCATCCAGCGTTACTAACTGCTTGCTGAAGACTGAAAACTCAAAACTGTCTACTGTTGTTCGTAGAAACTCAAGCACGAATCGCCCTGCTTGAGAATACGCCAGCGGCGAATAGCGCCGACTTCATCCTTCATCTCATTCTTATGATGATGCTCGACGACGAGCACGCCCGTTTCCGCTGCGAGTATAGAGCCGGAGCCGAAGGCAGCGAGGACGGGCAGATAATCAATCGCGTAAGGCGGATCGAAAAAGGCTATGTCCCATCGCTTGTCGTCTTCGCGGGCGACGGCGCGGCGAAGAAACTCGCTGGCCTCCGCCAACACTACTTCCGTTTCATCTTCCGGCACGCCGCACAAATCAAGATTCGCCTCGATTAGCCCGCACATTTTCCGCGACTTATCAACAAAGGTCGCGTGCGCCGCCCCACGCGAGAGGGCTTCGATGCCGACCGCGCCTGAGCCTGCGCAGAGGTCTAGAAAACGCGTGCCTTCGATGCGCGGCGCGAGCACGTTAAAGAGCGTCTCGCGCAGGCGGTCAGACGTGGGCCGTATCTGCATTGAAGGCGGACTCTTCAAAACACGCCCGCGATATTGTCCGGCGATGATTCTCACCTGCACATGTTAGCACAAGGGAAGAGGCGTGTATGAAGCGCGACGCAAGCGAGAGGCATGATGGCAACAGATGATGGTGCGGGCTAACTCTTGCGTTCAAAAAAACTCAGACACGTATCGCCGATTTCAGCAGTGCCGACGTAATCGAGCAGGCCGCCGACTTCGGGCTGGCTGTCGCAGCGATGCTCTGCGACGAGCATACCGCGTGGATTGAGCAGATTGGAGGCAGCGAAGAGGTTGAGCACGGGCGCGTAATCTGTCGCGTAGGGCGGGTCGAAGTAGGCTATGTCCCATGCGCTGTCGCCGCTCTCGGCGGCTTGCCGCAGGAACTTGAAAGCCGAGTTGACGACAACCAGACTCTGTTCTCTGGTAACGCTGCAAGTGTCAAGATTCATCTGGATGAAAGCGCAGGCGAGCGTCGCGCGGTCAACGAAGGTGGCGTGCGCTGCGCCGCGCGACAGCGCCTCGATGCCGACCGCACCTGAGCCTGCGCAGAGGTCAAGAAAACGCGCGCCTTCAATTCGCTCGGCCAGCAACACAAACAGTCTTTCGCGCACGCGCCGCGTCGTTGGCCGAACCTTCTGCGACGGCAGACTGCGAAGCCGTATTCCGCGAAATTGTCCTCCGGTGATTTGCACAATGATAAAGCGGAATCCAGAATCCAGAATTCAGGAGCCAGAATAAATGAAAACCAGAATAAAGAAGAACAAAATAAAAGTGGTTGCAGCCTCTTATTCCGGCTTCTGAATTCTGATTCCTGAATTCTGTTTATCCAACCGCTGCTAATCCGAAACGCGCGTCGGCGCGGACTCGTTCGATGAGTAGAGATGTCTCGCGCGTTCGTGCACGCTCGGTCAGATAATAGTCTGCTTCGCGGCGCGCTTCTTCGAGAATCTGCACGTCGCGGACGAGGTTGCCGATGCGAAAGGTGGGCAGGCCGGATTGGCGCGTGCCCATCACTTCGCCAGGCCCGCGTATCTCCAAATCCTTTTCGGCGATGCGAAAGCCGTCGCTCGTTTCTTCCATGATGCCGAGGCGTTCACGCGCGACGCTCGTTTTCTTTTCCGAGGCGAGCAGGACGCAGAAGCTTTGCTCAGCGCCGCGCCCGACGCGCCCGCGCAGTTGATGAAGTTGTGAAAGGCCGAAGCGCTCGGCGTGCTCTATGACCATCAGGGACGCATTTGGCACATCAACCCCGACTTCGACGACGGTCGTCGCCACTAGAATCTGTATCTCGCCCGCGACGAAGCGACGCATTACTTCTTCTTTCTCAGAGGGCTTCATCTTGCCGTGCAGCAGCCCGATGGAAAAGTTTGGAAAAACGCGGTCGCGCAGTTGCTCATACATGCGCGTGGCGTCCTTCAAATCCATTTTCTCAGATTCTTCAATCAACGGGTAGACGACGTAAATCTGACGACCGGCGCGCACCTCTCGCTCGACGCCCTTGTAGACGCCGCTGCGCTGGTCTTCACCGACGACGACGGTTTTGATGGGCGTGCGTCCGGGCGGCAGTTCGTCTATGACGGAAACATCGAGGTCGCCGTAGGCGGTCATGGCAAGCGAGCGGGGGATGGGCGTAGCGGTCATGACGAGCACGTCCGGGTTGTAGCCGCGCGTGCGTAGCTCTGCGCGTTGCAGGACGCCGAAGCGATGCTGCTCATCTATGACGACGAGGCCGAGTTTGTGAAAGGAGACTGACTCCTGTATAAGCGCGTGCGTGCCGATACAGGCATGAATCAAGCCTTCGGCGAGGTCTTTATGCAGTCGTCGCTTTTCGGTGGCGCGGAGGCTGCCGATTAAAAGCTCGACGCGATAAGGCGTGCGTGCGAGAAGGCGTTTGACGTTGCGCGCGTGCTGTTCGGCGAGGATTTCGGTTGGAACCATCAAGGCGGCTTGATAGCCGTTCTCCATTGCGGCCAGCATCGCCTGCAACGCGACGATGGTTTTGCCGCTGCCGACATCGCCTTGCAGCAGTCGATTCATGGGCGCATCCGATTGCATATCGTCGAAGATGCGTTTGACGACGCGCTCCTGCGCGCTGGTCAGTGTGAAGGGAACGATGGAAGAGATGCTGTCGCGCACGCGCTCCGTTATTTCGATGACCGCGCCCTTCTTCTCCCTGACGCGTTCGCCGCGACGCAACGCGATAGCCAGCGCGACCCAGAAGAATTCTTCAAAGATGAGCCGCAGGTGCGCGGGCGAGCGTGCGCGTTCATAGTCGGAGAGGGGCGCGTCGTCTGTGGGAAAGTGTATGCGGCGAATGGCTGTCGGGCGGTCAATCAAACGCTGGCGGGTGATAAGGTCTGCGGGCAGCGTCTCAACGATTGCAGTGTCATCAACGAGGCCGAGAACGGCGTGCATAATCTCCCGCAGACGCTTGGCGCGAAACTCGCCGAGCTTGCGATAGACGGGCACGCGCCGCCCGACGTGAATCGCCGCCAGCGCAGGGTCATCGCTGCCTTCATCGTCGTCAGCTAATCCGTTATCTTCACTTGTTACCGTCTCATCATCTTCTGCTTCGCCGTCGCCATCGGCGCGTCCACGCGTCAACGCGTCAACGCGTTCCTCCCTTTCCACATTTCCCACTTGACCCTTTGCTCCCTCTTCCGCCTCTGCCAGCCGCAGCAGCGCGTGTTCGGGCGGCGTCCATGTGCCGGGCAGCATTTCGAGTTCGTCCGGCTTGTTGAGACGGAGCGCGAAGGTATTACGCCGCGTGTCCCACTCCCACTTGCCGTAGGCGATAAAGCGTGTGCCGCGCTCAAAGCGCTTGCGATTGTAAGCGATGATGCGCCCGGCCTGTCGGCCTGAGACGAACCACCAGACGACGACAGGCTTGCCCGTGCGTTCGGGGTCTGAGGCGGTAATCTCGAAGATGAAGAGCGGCGGCGCTTTCGGCCCGCGATTCTTTCCGACCTGAAAGCCGCCCGCCACGCGTACGTACAACTCAAGCGAGGCTTCCATGCCATCGCTCAAATTCTGTATGCGCGCCAGATTCGAGCGGTCTTCGTAGCGCATCGGCAGGTAATTCAGGAGGTCTTCAATTGTTGCTTCGGTGGCGTCCGTCTTAGCCGTGAGCGTGGCGAGAGCCAGCCCCAGCTTGCGGGCCATTCCCTGCCCGAAGCGCGGGATGCCGTAGCGGTAGAGTTCGACAACGGGAGTATCGAGTGTCAGCGGGGAACGGTCAGCCATCGCGTGGGATGATAGCATAAGGCGTGTAGGAATTAAGTCGGCGCGTGTGGGCGCGCGTGACGTGTGTTCGCGGTCTCTTCAGCGAGTGATTATTTCCAGCCCTGCCCGCTCATGCTATGCTGCGTCAGAAAATGAGATAAGGTTAAGTAATTCAAGATTCTCGATAGTTATATTGAAAGGTTCTGCCTAACACGCGTTAAGCGCTATGCCTTAATGAGATCAGATGGGAATCCGGGCTAATGCTGTAATGCGCCCCGATAGGCGCACGGTCAATCAACGATAACTAACTTGAAAGGAGAGTCTTATGCCTAACTTTACAGATGATCCGGTGATTAGCCGCACCAATAACGCGGCGAATGCGATTGAGGGAGAGAGCAAAGACGGTCGCGGTCTCGTGGGAAGAAGCAACACCAACTACGGGATTCGTGGTCATAGTATAAAATCTGCCGGGATTCGCGGTTCTTCTGAGGATGGCCGCGGAGTGGAGGGGTGGACTGAGACCAGCGAGGGTGTGGTGGGGATTAGTGAAACTGGTCACGGGGTCTGGGGCCAAACTGAAGGTACAGGCCACGGCGTAGTAGGTACGAGTAAATCCGGCGTCGGAGTTTTTGGTAAAGGAGGTCGGCTTGCCGGACTTTTTGAAGGCAGCGTGGAAATAACCGCGTTTCTAAAGGTTGGCGGTGTGTCTTTTCTTGTTTTGACAGATCGCGTCAAAAGACTTGAGAACTTCATCAGTCACTTCCAAGAGGTACAAAGGGTTTATGAACGCCTAAAAACTTTGGAGGAGAAAGTAGCTGCCTTGGAGAGTGCTCACTAAAAAACTCTCCCACCGCTTGCAGGCGACGGCTGGTATAAGCTAGCAAGCTGACGGAAGGCGCGCTTAACAACTCATTCAACCGAACGCTTCAATAGCATTCCTTATGCTTCTCAAAAGGTGAAGCCGCTTTGTTGTTCTTTGCCTTTGCGGGCGGCGCGTTTGTGTGTGGCTTGGCCGAGTTGGAGGAAGAAGAGGGTGCGGCTCAGTTCAATAATGAAATCTACATGCCAGAATCCTTATTTTTTCTTCTGTCACCTGATAGACAAGCCTGTGCTCCTGATTGATGCGTCGTGACCAGCAGCCCTTCAATTCGTGTTTCAATGGCTCTGGTTTTCCGATACCTTTGAACGGGTCGCGCTGCACATCTTTTATCAAGCTGATGATACGCAGCGCTTTGTTGCGGTCTTGCTCAATCCACCAGGCCAAATCTTCAAAGGCCGCAATATCAAATTCCAAGCTTCTCAAGGGCTTCCTCAAAAGGGATACCGTCTTGGCGGTCTTTGGCTTCGAGCAGGCGGCGCTTCATGCTCTCGCTTTTAAGCAGGTAAGCCGTTTCTTTTTCGGATTCGATTTCGCGCCATAATTCGATGGGCACGATGACGCCGATGGGATTACCATTTTCATCCGAGACGTATTGAATTTCTGCCATCAGATAAACCTCTCAATTCAGGGACTACGGCGAGAATGTACCAGACTCTTCATCGCCACTCAATCAAACTTCAACGCGAAGGCCGTCTGGGTTCTGCTCAGAAGGTGAAGCCGCTTTGTTGTTCTTTGCCTTTGCGGGCGGCGCGTTTGTGTGTGGCTTGGCCGAGGTGTAGGTCGGGGTAGAGGAGTTGTGCGCCGCCAAGGAGTTCTTCGATGGTGATGATTTGGAGGCGCGGGAAACGCTGGCCCGCGTAGAAGCGGTCAACGGGTTCGTAGAATCCGGCGGAGAGGGCTTCGGTCTTCATGTCGCGGGTGGGGGCTTTGAGGGTGAGGAACGCGCCGATGGGCGCGGCCTCGCGTTCGAGGACGCCTTTGAGGTCGCGTATGTCGCCGGATTTGACGTGGCCGCTCTTGACTTGGATGACGAGCTTTTTGGGTTTGCCGCTGTGGTCGTCGTGGAAGTAGATGAGGCCGTCGATGCCTGTGTCTTTGCCTTTCTTCTTGTCCTGCGCGGGGCGGCCACCGACGAGGCCGACGGCCCACCACTGGAATTGATAACGACCGTTGAGGCCGCTCGTCGCCAGGGCTTCGGCGCTCTGCACGTCTCTGGGTTCGCCGATGACTTCGTAGGGAGCGAGTTGGTCTGCGAAGGTATCTTGAAGACGATTTTTGATAAGACTGATGGCAAGGTGTGTGATGTCAATGCCGAGCCAGCGGCGGCGCAGGCGTTCGGCGACGTTGACGGTCGTGCCGCAGCCGCAGAAAGGGTCGAGCACGACGTCGCCTTCGTTGCTGCTGGCGTTGATGATGCGTTCGAGAAGGGCTTCGGGCTTTTGGGTGGGATAGCCTAAGCGCTCCGCAGCGGCAGCATTGATAGGCTCAACGTCTGTCCAAACATCACGAACAGAAATCCCCGGCAGTTCGTCTATTGGAGTTCTAAGTCTTGGTTTCCCGTTTTTTGAAAAGACGATTCGCCCTGCTTCCCAAAGTTTATTAATTCCATCTTGGTCGAACATCCAGTGTCGTCCTGCTGGTGGGTCAATCAACTGTTCACCAAATTTTCTCGGCGGGCCTTGTCCAGCACCACTCAAGTCAGACATTCGATAGATAATGCCGTTCTCATCTGTCACAAGGTCATGGCCTTTAGCTGTTTCAGCCGATTGGCGAATAGTGGGATTATTCCAAGTTGAATCTTTAGACTTTGTGTAGAATAAAATGTTGTCATGGACGCGCCCAAATTGACTGACACCTTTTCTGCCAGTGGTTCTTTCCCAAACAATCTCATTTCTGAAGTTTTCGACATTGAAAACAGCGTCCATTAATAGCTTGAGATAGTGGCTCGCCGTCGGGTCGCAGTGAAGATAAATACTCCCCGTCTCCTTCAACACCCGATGCAACTCGACTAGACGCGGGGCCATCATCGTCAGGTACGCCATCATGTCGCTCTCGCCAAGGAAGCCGCGCATCGCTCCCATCAGGCTAATCAAATCTTCCGGCGCGTAGTCTCGCAAATCGTGGAAGGCGGCTTCCGCCTCCGCGCCCCAGTGCCAGGTGTCCTCAAAGGCCGTTATCTGTGCCGCAGAGTGTGCGCCGCTCTGCTCTTTGAAGAGCACGTTGTAAGAGGCAGCGCTGTTGAAAGGCGGGTCAAGATAGACTAAATCCACGCTCAACGCCGCGACGTGCTCGCGCAGGATGGTCAGGTTATCGCCGAAGAAAAGCTTGTTCTTCCAGTTGTCAGGCAAGAGCACCCTCCTAACAGTCCGTTTGAGGCCCAACGCCGCTTATCTTAACACTACGGGGAGCATCTTCGCCCCGGAATCCGCTTTCGCACGGCAAACGAACCGCGCACGATTACCGCCGGAATCCAGCCGCCCGCCCGCAAACTCAATACTCCGCCCGTAAATAGCAGATGACACACGCGCAAGCGCCGCACGCTGACCGGCAAAGACCATTGACACGCCCGTAAACTGTCCGCGCAGGCATGAAAAGTCGAATTACACGCGCGCGAAGTCGAATGACACGCCTGTAAAGGGCGATTACACGCGTGCGATGACCGATTACACGCGTGCGATGACCGATTACACACGTGCGAGAAGCGATTACACGCATGTAATCGGCGATTACACGCGTGTAATTTGACCTCGCACGCCTGTAATTGGCAATTACACGCGTGTAATTTGAGTTCGCACGCATGTAATTGGCGATTACACATGTGCGAGAGGCGATGACATGCGTGTCATTCGACTTTACAGGCGTGTCATTCGACTTCGCGCGCGTGTCAATGGTCTTTTCATGCCTGCAAACGGTCTTGCTCTGCCTGTAAGTAGTGATGAGAGGCGTGCGAAGAACGATAACGTCGCTGTTATCAGCACTTACAGGCTGCCGCTGCCGCCGCGCCCGCCGGAAATCAATCCGCGCTCGCCCGTAATAGCTGATTTTTCGCACGGAAGTACGGCTGTGCCTTCGTCGCTGCCCGGAATTGTGTTCGACGGGCGGCTGGTAGGCGCGAGAAAATCATTGCGCCAGTGGGTCGTTTCTCATAAGATGCGCCGCGTTCTACCATCCTCAGGCAGAAGTCAGGAGAATCCTCCAATGGCAAAAGATGAAACACGACGCATCAGCCCGAAAGTCCTTGCCGAAGATTCCGCCAGTCTTGAAGCACTGGAAACTATCGACAACTACGCTCCGGCCAATCCAAATTTGACGCTTGCCAACCTGAGAGCCTTGAAAGCCGACATGGACAGCAAACAAGCAGCCGAAACACGCAAAGAAGCCGAGCTTGCCGCTGCGCGCGACGATGCCACCGCCGCCGAGTGGGCGTATCACAACGCCATCGTCGGCATGAGAGATCAGGCAGTAGCGCAGTTCGGGCGCAGTTCTAATCAAGCCCAATCCGTCGGGCGCAAGAAGGCCACAGAACGCAAATAGAAACGATGAAGGATGAACGCTGCAGCGATGAACGCGGAACGATGAACGCGGAATGAAAGACTAACTCTTAATAGTTCCGCGTTCATCGTTCCGCGTTCATCGTTTCTTCCACAGGAGGCCCACGTGATTCGTAGAATCTATTCGTCGAGAGCAGTGCTCGCGTGCATCAGCCGTGCTCTGTTGCTCCTGCTCTTGTGTGCGGCGGCGTCGCAGGCACAGTCCGTCGGGCGCAGCAGAAGCGTAGCGCCGGAACAAAGGACTGCGCGCTATTTCGAGTCGCTGCGAAAATCACCGCCGCAGCAGTTGGCGTTTCTGCTACGCATGCCGAAGGGCGGCGATTTGCACAGTCATCTCTCCGGCGCTGTCTACGCGGAGTCTTACATACGCTGGGCCGCAGACAAGGGCTTGTGCATAGACACACTCAAGCTGACGCTATCGCTGCCTCCGTGCGACGCGGAAGCAAACCAACTCCCCGCGAGCAATGCACGCTCGAATCCAGTCCTCTACAGGCAATTAATCGATGCCTGGTCAATGCGCTACTGGCAGTATTCGGGCCAGAACGGTCACGATAAATTCTTCGACGCGTTCGGCAAGTTCAGCGTGGCGACCTACGGGCAGACCGGACAGATGTTGGCCGAAGCGGTCAAACGCGCCGCCAAGGGCCGCGTCAGTTACCTTGAATTGATGCTCACGCCCGACGAAGGAGCGTCTACACAAATAGGCAGCAGGGAAGACTGCGGCTGGGACGGCGACCCCGCAGCCACGCTCAATAAATTGAAGCAGTGCGGCATAGATGAAGCGAGCGTTACGGCAGTCAAGGCTCTGCGGAAGGCAGAGGAAGAAAAAGACCGCCTGCTCAAGTGCGGTACGCCGCAGGCAGACCCCGGCTGCGCCGTCACCGTTCGCTATGTCTCACAGGTTTCGCGCGGCGCTGCGCTCAGCCCCGTCTTCGCGCAGATGGTGACAGGATTTGCGCTCGCCAATGACCCCGCCTCGAAGGTCGTCGCGCTCAATCTGGTGCAGCCCGAAGACGGCCTCGCCTCTATGGAAAACTTTTCGCTCCACATGAGGATGCTGGGCTTCCTTCGTCCACTATATCCGAAGGCGCATCTTACGCTGCACGCAGGCGAACTCGCCCCCGGCCTTGTCCCGCCCGATGGCTTAAGCTTTCATATACGCGAATCAGTCATGATCGCGCGTGCCGACCGCATCGGCCACGGCGTTGACATCATGCACGAAGACGACGCTCAAGAGCTTTTGAAGGAGATGGCGCGGCGCAATGTGTTGGTCGAAATCTGCCTGACGAGCAATGACGTAATCTTGGGAGTCAGCAAAGAGCAGCACCCGCTCTCCACCTACATGCAATACGGCGTGCCCTTAGCGCTCGCGACAGACGACGAGGGCATCTCCCGCTCAGAGATTTCGCGCGAATTTTTGAAGGCCGCAGAGGAACAGGGCCTGGGCTACGTTCAACTCAAGACGATGGCGCGCAACAGCCTGCAATATGCTTTTCTTCCAGGCGCTAGCCTCTGGCGCGATGCGCGCAGGTTCATCCCTGTCCCGCAGTGCGCGAGAAATCTTCCGGGGACGACAACGCTCTCCAACGCGTGCCGCGAATATCTAGCCAGCAGCGAGAAGGCCCGCCTCCAGTGGAAGCTTGAAGAGGATTTCAGGACGTTCGAGAGTCAATACTGAAAGACTTAATAGCACAGCAGTAGGCCCGCCGGTTCAACTCGAACCGGCGGGCCTCTTAACGTCTTACACTTAAATTGAGAATCGCTCTTTTATCCGGCGGCGGCTGTCCGTGTCGCACAGTATTGGTCGAAGGCGCTGGTCAATTCCTGCGCTATCTGCTGCGGCCATTTATTCTCAATCTGATGACGCTCCATCATGTAGACGATCTCACCGTCTTTGAGAATGGCGATGGACGGTGACGAAGGGCGATAGCCTTTGAAATACTCGCGCGCTCTTTCGGTGGCCTCTATGTCGCCTCCGGCGAAGACGGTCGTGATGCGGTCGGGCCGAACATCGTGTTCGAGCGCCAGCGCAATGCCCGGTCGAGCCTTGCCCGCCGCGCACCCGCAAATTGAATTGACCACCACCATCACCGTTCCCTTTGCATCCTTCAGGGCCGCGTCAACCTGCTCCGGCGTCTTCAATTCTTCCACGCCGAGCCGCGTTAGCTCTTCCCTCATCGGGCGAATCATAATCTCTGGATATGGCATAAAATCTTCTCCTTAGTTGAATGGCAAAATTTAGTTCGTCTCCGATTATAGCAGGTTTCCGCCGCGAAGGTTGATGTCCGGCGCTTGGGCCGACGGCGAGATAGAAATGCGGCGCGAATCGTCGCCGTCGCCCGCGATTGTGATGCGCCAAGTCGTCGCCGGTAGCGGATAGCGGCCCATGCGCTCGGCCCATTCGATGACGACGACCGCCCGCTCGTCCGTCAACAGTTCATCCAAATCAACCGCGTGAGCAGCCGTCGCGCCCGTGTTCAAGCGATAGAGGTCTATGTGATAAAGAGGGAGGCGTCCTTCTTTATGATGATTGACGAGGGTGAAGGAAGGGCTGGTCACTTCGTCTGTGTCAAGGCCGAGCGCGAAGGCTACTCCCTTCGTGAAGACCGTCTTGCCAGCGCCGAGCGGCCCGTCCAGCAGTAGAATCTCACCGCCCTTCAAATGAGCGCCGACTGTAGCGCCCAACTCGAAAGTCTCTTCGACGCTACGGCAAGTCCAAACGCCCGTCGGTATCTCTGTGCGCGTCGGCGTCTTGCTCAAAGCGCTTCCCCCTGCGGATTGAGTGCACTGATAGCAGCGCCCAGATTCTTTGTGATGTCCGAAGCAATCATCGCGCGCATCCCCAACGTACGCGCCGCCATGTCGCCCGCGTGCCCGCCCGTATAGACGGCGGCGATTGTTGCCGCGAGCGCATCCGATTCAGCGCCGAGCGTGCCTGCGGATTGCGCTAGAAAACCTGTGATGATGCCGGTCAGCGTATCGCCAGCGCCCGCCGTGCCGAGTCCGGCATTGCCCGTCGGATTGATGTACACATTTCCGTCAGGCGCGGCGACGAGCGTCCGCGTGCCCTTCAAGACCAGAATCAGCGCGTTACGGGTCGCCAACTCGCGCGCAGCAGCCACGCGGTCTATTAGTTTCTCTTTATCGTCTGCGCCCAACAGCCGCGCCATCTCGCCCGGATGCGGCGTCAGAATCAAAGGCTGTTCAAGCGACCCGCGCAAATCCTCCGGCCAAGGCGCGAGCGAGTTTAGCCCATCGGCGTCTATGACGAGCGCAGTGGTGCGACGCTCGACAAGCGTGCGTACGAACTGTCTTGTGCTTTCATCCGTTGACGTAAGGCCGGGGCCGATGGCGACGATGCTGGCGCGTTTCATCAATTCTAAAGCAGGCTCGATGGCTTCGGCGCTGATTGCGCCGCGCTCTGTTTCTGGCAGCGTCGCCGTCATGATCTCCGGCAATGCTTGCGCTGCAACAGAGGCTTGCGCGGAAAGGGAAGTGGCGATTGTCACGAGTCCAGCGCCCGCCAGCATCGCAGCGTTGCCGCACAGCACAGCCGCACCGGACAATCCGCGTGAGCCTGCGATGACGAGCACGTGCCCGTGCGTGTTCTTGTATGAGTCCGGCGTGTAACGTGTCCGGTTGAGAAACTGCCGCGCGTCGCTTTCTTCGATAACGAAAAGCTGCGCGTGTGATGCCTCGACGAGAGCCGATGGCGAGCCGATGTTTGCGACGACGAGTTGACCGTTGCAGTGCGAGGCGGGAGGCAGGACGTTAGCGGGCTTCGGCGCTGTAAAGGAGACGGTCAAATCAGCGCGCACGGTCTCGCCAATCAGAGCGGCAGAGTCCGCATTCAATCCCGACGGCAGATCAAGAGAGACAATCAGTGGCTCGTGCGTTTGCGAGCGCTCGCGCGCTTCGCGCATCAGCGCCAGATGCTCTACGACCTGTAAATGAATCCCTGAGAGCGGTCGCGTCAGACCCGTGCCGAAGAGAGCATCAACGATAATGTCGTGGCTATCGCGCGTGCCAGCAACCTCTTCCCACTCTGAGAGCGTCTCGCATTCAAAGAAGGTCAAAGGCGGCGGCTGCGTGCGCGACCCGGCCTCGAAGCTACTGAGGCGGCGCGCAATCTCAAAGTTCAGGCGGGCATCGCCCTTCGTTTCTTCGACGCGTCCGAAGAGCACTACGTCGGCGCGTGCGCCAGCCAGCCAGCAAGCCCGCGCCAGCGCTGCGCCGTCGCCGCCGTTGTTGCCGCGCCCGCAGAGAATGCGTACGCGCTTGCCTTCTAGTTGGCCGCCCGCTGCGGCCACAATCGCCTGCAAGGCCGCAGCCGCCGCCGCTTCCATCAAAAGGAGCGTCGGCATCGCAAAGTGCTCCGCCGTCAGGCGGTCAATCTCACGCATCTCCCCGGCTGAAATAACTCTCTGCACGCGCTCGATGATAAAGAGAGAGCCGTGGAAAGGCAAAGCAAAAAGAAAAAAGGCATAAAAAAGAAGGGCCAAAGCCCTCTTCTCCTGCCTTTTAGTTTTGCCTGCTTGCTGCCGCCTGCCTGCCGCTGCGCGCCCGACCGGGTTCCCGCGTTATGCTAAAAGAAAAGTCTCAATGCCGGGCCGCTTCCAGAAAATTCTATTACCAGGAAACTTCTTTCCCAAAAGGGATTGCGAAGCTCTACGGAACAGGCGAAAGCGAGACGGGACAAGTGTTTAGCTTGCCTTCCGTCTCGCTTTGGACAGAGGTTGAATTTTCTCATCAAGACCTTCCGCACGGGTCTCGATGGTTAAACCTTTTAGCTTATTTCGTCTTTCCGGGCTTTGCGGTTCTTGCGAATCTTGGCGGCAACGCCAGCCAATCCCGTGCCGAGCAGCACCATCGTCGCCGGTTCGGGAATCGGAGGCGGCGGAACGCCATTAACCTTTTCGCTGTCTCCGTTTGGCAGGCTGATAAAGTGGATTGTCGCCTGGTCGATAACGATGAACGCTGGCGCTGCGCTGAGCGTAAAGACCCCGCTCCCGGTATTGGTTTTATTCAGCGTATTATTGCCAGAGCTGCTGGAGATAATCTCCATGTTGCCGAGTCCGCCGCCACCGCTGCTGAAGGAGAAGGCCGACAGTCCGCCGGAAAAGCTGGAGTTCAAGACATTCAAATCAGGCGTCGTGTTAATTCCGATGCCCTTGATGCGCGTGTTGTCGGTGGATGTGTTGGTCGCGGTAAAGAACAACTTGTCACCCTGCAAAGTATAGGTAACAGTAGCAGTTGTTCCAGAAAAATTAGCAGACTGGAAGGTAAAGGTAACGCTCTGTCCCTGAGCCAGTGTCACAGGGTCTGCGTAAGCGGCAGCGCTGAGAGTCATCATCATCATGGCGGCTGCGCACGTTAAAAGTAGTTTGCGAAACATCCTAGTTCAACCTCCGTCAAGTTTGTTTTAGTAAACTCCGCAGCAGTGCAAAGGCTGTCGGGAGTTTGGGGCAAAAGAGCCTTTTTCTGAATTCTTTCCCTAAGAAAAGTGGTATTGACCGCAGGATTCCAGAAAATGTGAGCGCAATATAACAGATAAACAAGATGAAAGGACAGGAAAAATAGAAAAAAATTGAGCCGGAAGCAAAGGTTAAATCTTTGTTTCCGGCTCGCCTGATGCCTTCGTGAGAGGCCGTTTTCACCAATCAAATTGCAGAAGCAGTTCGCAAGGAGCGCTGCTGTCGCTTATTCCTCGCGGGCGGCGTTGCGTCTCCGGCGGATTTTCGCTGCCACGCCGACCAGCCCGGAGCCTAAGAGAATCATCGTTGCAGGCTCAGGAATGGGCGGAGCAGCCGGGCCGTTGCCAATCTTAAAGTTGGTGAACGAGCCTGTATCGTCGCTTGTGCGTGCGAAGAGGCCAAGCCGCAGGTTCGGGTCGGCCAGGTAGGCCGCCTGCAACTGCGCCGCCTGGTCTGCCGTCAGGCCAAACGTATAATCGCCATGACCCTGTCCGCCGCCGTTTTCGACGAAATAGTTTGGTGGGCCGAAATAACTGCCCTGAAAGAGAATCTGCCCGTTTGAGCCGTAGGCCGTCAGCGTCAACTCGTGCAGGACGAGATCGTTGTCCGGGTCTTCGATGTCCATGAAGATACGCAATTGACCGGCGCTATCTATTCCGGCCTGCGCGAATGAGACGGTCTTCGTATGCTCGCCCTTCTTAGCAATCTCGCCGCTGATGACATCACTTGTGCCGTTATAAGCGACCATGCCGAAAGCTTTGTCTGTATTCTTCGGTGATTGAATGGAGAGCACGGATTCAGGAGCCTTGCCGACGCCGCCCTGCGGCGCACCGGGGCCGATTAACACAAGGTCAGCCCGCGCGCTGATTCCCGTCAGGCCGAGCATAACAAGCGCTCCTGCGAAGAGTGCCATTTTCGATACGAGTCTTTTCATCTTTGAACTCCCTCTGTTTCTATTGATTGGTGATTGAGTCAACCTTAAGTCTGAAAACTCTTTGAAGGTCGGGGCCAGAGAGCTTTTTCCAGCACCTGCGACTGTTCCCTTACTGCACCTGTTATGGAGAAAGAGGTAATACCGCTGTAGTTCCTAAAAGTGGATGACTGAGCACAGGAAAAAGATGATTTCCTGAGCAGAATAAACGGGAGGTGGCAAAGAGCCAGTGGCACGAAACAGGATTCAGCAGCAAATGATTGAGCAAGAGAGATTTAGGACTCGCCGCCGAGCCTTTTTCGTCAGCGCCGCTTAACGGCGTCGGCCTTTCAGCAGTCTTGTAAAACGCCCGACGACCGACTCTGCTTCCGGCAGTCTCATGGCGGAAGTGACGGCGAAGTAGATTAGCCCGTAGGGGACGAGCACCAGCGCTGCAATGATGGCCGGATGACGCCTTCCGACGAGCAGTTTGATTCCCCAGGCCACCGCCGCGCCGATAATCGCTCCCGACCAGAGTTTGACGATGAAGGAGAAGGGCAGCCCCGTCCGCCCGATTCTCCGGTTGAGCGAGCGACGGAGCAGCATGAACTCGACCCATCCGGCGATGCCAGCGGAAGCCGTCAACCCTATCACGCCCCAGCGAGGCTCAATGCCGAGCAGCGGCGGCAACGGTATCGCGCACAGATAACCGAGCACAGTCGCCAGCGCGACGTGAACGATGGCGTAACGTAAAGGCGTGCGCGTGTCGTGCAGGGCGTAATAGGTCGAGGCGTAGAGACGGCCCAGCGTGGCGGGCAGCAGCCCCAGCGCCGAACCGGCCAGAATGCCCCAGACGTAGAGCGTATCGTTGGACGTGAACCTGCCTGTTTGAAAAAGCACGCCAGCCATCACGTCGCCGAGCGCCAGAAAACCCATCGCCGAAGGAACGATGAAAAAAGCAATCTGTCGCAAGCCCGCGTCAAGGCGGCGGCGCAGTTGCGATGTGATTTCCTGCTGGCTGCCAATTGCGCTCGACATCGCTGGCAGTTCCGCTGCCGAGACAGACATGCCAAAGAGGCTGACGGGCAAAGTGTAAAGGCTCTGTGTGAAGTTGAGCGCGGAGACAGCGCCTGTTGGCAGCAGGCTGGCGAGCAGCGAGTCAACGTAGGCGCTGATCTGCACGACGCCACGGCTGAAGAAGACCGGGAAAAAATTGCGCATCACGCGACGCACGTTCTCTGTCGCCGTGTCCAGCACGGGGCGCAAATTCTTTAACAGCCGCAGAACTGTCGGAAGCTGCACGACGAATTGAAACGCGCTGCCAATGACAGAAGCCCACGCCGCTATCTCTGCCAGCCCGAATTGGAACGGCCCCAGTTGCGCTTCATCCAGCCGATGCACGCGGCCACCGAACCAGACGAGCGAAAAGATAATCGTCAAGTTCCAGATGACCGGCGCAGTATAGGAGAGAAAGAAACGACGATGGCTGTTGAGCACACCCAGACACCAGGCCGAAAGCACTAGCAGGCCAGCGCCCGGAAAGAGAATTTTGACGAGCCGGATGGTCAGAGCACGTTTCTCTCCTTCAAAGCCGGGAGCGATGGCATCAATCAAGTAGGGCGTCAGGAGCACTCCCGCCAGCACCAGCAAAGAAGTGACGAGCGCGAGCAAGGTGAGAACAGCGCTGGCGACGCGTGACGCTTCCTTTTCATCATCGCGTGCCAGCAGCCCCGCGTAGACCGGAATGAAAGAGGCAGAGAGAGCACCTTCGCCGAAGACATTCTGTAGAAAGTTTGGAATCCTGAACGCCGCGTCGAAGGCGTCCTTCGCAGCGGAGTTGCCGAAGTAATAGGCGAAGACGCGCAGGCGAATCAGCCCGACGATGCGGCTCAACAAAATTCCCGCGCCGACGAGAAAAGCAAACTTGCCTGTGCTGCCTTCGTGTTTACGGCGGCGCGCTGCCGCCTGTTCGCCTATGCTTTCACCCTCGACCGCTCCGACGGGCAGGTCTGTTTCGCTCGCTACGACATTGGCATCTCCATGCTCCGTCGTCCCATCATTCTTATCCTGCGGGTCTGCGTCGGCTCGTTGAGAATTGTTTTGAGGTGGCTTATCGATGGGGTGCTGGCCGTCTGCTTTGTCTTCGCTCAAAATGTCTGCTTCGCTCTCTGCTGTTTAATCTCTAGGATTCTTATAACTCATATTCTTTAATCTTGGTCAGGAGCGTCTTGTAACTGACGCCCAGGGCTTCAGCCGCGCGTGTCTTGTTGCCGTCGTGCGCCTTGATGGCTTCGGCAATCTTGCGGCGTTCGACGAGACGCGCGGCGCGCTCTGCAGCTTCGCCTAGCGTCCCTGAAAGATCAAAGCCTTGCAGCGCATCCGGCGCGGGCACACCCTTTTTGACTAAGCCGAGGTCTAATGGTTCAAGCGTCGTCTCGTCTGCGAGAATACAGGCGCGCTCAATCACGTTTTCAAGTTCGCGGACGTTGCCGGGCCAACTGTGTGCGCGCAAGGCCGCGAGGCTGGCTTCGCTTAACACGGCTTCGCGTCCGCGCAGTTCTTTACCGAGTTGTGCTGCGAAGTGTCGCGCCAGCATGACGACATCCTCGCCTCGCTCACGCAAAGGCGGAATCTCAATCGGAAAGACTGCGAGACGGAAAAAGAGGTCGCGGCGAAACTCTCCGCTCTCGACCGCCGCGCGTAAATCCTTATTGGTCGCGGCGACCACGCGCACATCAACGGGCACGGGAGCGCGCCCGCCGATGCGGTCAACCATCTTCTCTTCGATGGCCCGCAGCAGCTTTCCCTGTACATTCAGCGGCAATTCGCCTATCTCATCCAGAAAGACAGTGCCGCCCGAAGCCAACTCGAATTTGCCGTGCCGGCGGTCGCTTGCGCCCGTGAACGCGCCGCGCTCATGGCCGAAGAGTTCGTTCTCAATCAGGGTTTCTGGAATCGCCGCGCAGTTGATGGCGACAAAGGGTTGTTCACGACGCGGGCTGAGATGATGAACGGCGAGCGCGAAAAGCTCTTTGCCTGTGCCGGATTCGCCGAGCAGGAGAACGGTCGCTTCCGTCTGTGCGACGCGCTGTGTCTCTGCGACTGCTCGTTTGATTTCCGCCGATTCGCCGATAATGCGCGGGAATCCATAGCGACGCGACCATTCCTCGCGCAGCAATATATTCTCCGTGCGCAGTCGTGCCTGTTCGAGAGCGCGCTCGACAAGCAAGAGCAGGTGATTTGAGTCAACGGGCTTTTGAAGAAAATCGTGCGCGCCATCCTTCATCGCCTGCACCGCTTCGTCAATCGAGCCGTAGGCGGTCATCACGATGACGGGCACTTCCGCATCCGCCGCGCGCGCCGCACGCAGCACATCCAGCCCAGAGCCGTGCGGCATCCGCAGGTCTGTGAGAACCAGCCTGTGTGGTGTGCGTGCGATCTCGGCGGCGGCGACGCGCGCATCTGCCGCTTCGGTCACTGTATAACCGGCATTCTCCAGCGTCAGGCAGAGCACACGCCGCAGGCTGTCTTTGTCTTCGACCAGCAGTATGTCAGGCATGATGTAACGATGAATGATGAACGCGGAACGATGAAGTAAGAGCTTGCCTTTCATTCATCGTTCCGCGTTCATCATTCATCGTTCAGAGTGCGTGTGTCAAGCAACTGTTCTCGTAAATAAAAAGAGCGGGCGCTGCTTTATTAAGCAGATGCGCCCACGTGCTGAATCGTTTAAGAGATGGAAAAGATTGTTCAGGCTTGTGACTCGTAAATTACGGCTTCCGGGTTTCGCCTCCAGCCTTACCTTTCGAAAATGCCGAGTACCGGATGACCGGAGACGGAGCGGGCCATCTCGATGGCGCGCGAGTCGTATAGAAGATCGGAACCGCCGCCGCCCGCGACCTCAAACTTCGGAGCGAGAAAGCCGCCCGTGCCGTTAATGTCAAACTTGGCGACCATCATCGCTCCATGAAATTCACCGTTGCCGCCGCCGCTCTTAGCCACTTCGCCCTTGCCGAGGACGAGAATAATGCCGTCGAAGTTTGGCCCACCCTTTAGCGTCAACTTGCCGGTGACGATGAGCAGGCCAGCGCCGCCCTCTAGCTCGCAGTCGCCATCAACGTAGGTGGTCAGAGGCTTCTGGGTCGTGCCTGCGGTGAAGTTGGTGACGCTGCCGAAGACGCGCTTGTCGATAGCCGCAAGGTCTTTCGCTTGTTTGAGAAAGGCACGGGCGGCGAGTGTCGTTTTGAGAAACCAGGGAGTTTCGACCATGTCGTCGATCGGAACGTTCGGGTCAGGGTCAGGAATCACTTTAAACTTCGGATCGTTGACCGTCTCGGGTTTGTCTTTGTAAGAGTACTGGACTACTCCGACATCGTGCAGGCTGACGGCGAAAGAAGGTTTGACGCTTTCGCCGCCGATGACGACGCGGTCGGCTCCAGAGTATTTCTTGGCATAGCTCTGGCCGATGTCAAAGGACATCTTGGTTACGCCATCATCATGCCCGCGCATGACGAGTGTGGCTGGCGTCGGGATGTCCAACGCGTAACGGCTCATAATGGCGGTCAGTTTCTTTTGCGCCCCGCGTGGGCCATAGCCCGTTGATTCGATGAGCAAGCGCGCGGGCTGCCTGCCCGGCGGTGTGTTGTCCGGGTCGGTGACGGTGACGCTATAGGCCGCTCCGCTCAGCGGGCCATAGTTGACGCTGACCCTCACGCGGTCGTTGTAATTTCCCCCCGGCGGCATGTAGTCGTAGACCAGCCATCGCGACAGGCGATTGGGGAAGGGCGTGACGCCATCAGGCATGAATTTCGGGTCAGTATCCAGATTGCTGGAGACGGGCGTCACCGCGCCAAGGAACGTGAGAGTGTTATTCAGCACGAGGTCAACGAGATTTAAGACGCCGCCCAGAAGTCCGCCGAGCAAGCCCGGATTGACGGGCGTGTGTGGCTGGACGTTGCCGCGCAGGACGTTGAGCGCCGCCTGCATTCCGGCTTCCGCGCCGTAGTAAGCCTGCATCTCCGCTGTCGCATCAATGGCATTGGTCGCAGACATTGAGGTCGTCAGAATCAGCGCGCCGCCCGCAGACAGCAGCAACAGCGAAATCAACAGGACAGAGATTAACGCTGCGCCGCGTTCATTCCTGCGCCGCGATTTGCGACGAGCCGGTTTAGAAGCTTTCTTCATCGGGGCAATTCCTCACTACGTCAAAAAAACTTTGTCCAGACATCAGTAGCGACCGAGCACTTCGGGAGCGTTACGCAGCGCCACATCGGAGGTCAACTGCATTTGCGAAGCCGGTTGACTATCGCTCGCCGGAAGTGTGATGAGCACCGTCAGACGGATTTTCACGGCGTTGGGGATGGCTGTTTCCACGTCAGCACTATCCAGATAGCGTACGCGAAAGAGATTGACGGGACGCGCCAGCACGGTGTTCACGCCAGCGTTGCGGTCATAGCGTACGATGGCTTCATTGGCGGCCTGATAAACGTAAGTGACATCTTCGTCGGCGTCGTCCGTAGCGAGAGGCGGGCCGGGCGGGAGCGGTTGCTCTCCGATGCTGTTGATGTTAGCGCGAATGCGGACAGCAGTCTGTCCGGAATCATTGACGACGATGCCGTTGTCTATCAGGCCGTAACCGGAGTTGCCGATCTCGCGTGACATTAGGCTGATTGCACGCTGCGCATCCGAAAGAGCCTCGGAGCGGCGATTCTCGCGCGTCCGCGTACGCAGCGAAGTGGTCAGCAGGGTGCTTGCCGCCGTCATCACAAGCAGCGTGATGGTCATTGCAATCAATAATTCAAGCAGGGAAAAGCCCGCCGCGCGCTTGTGCCGAGGCTGTGTGCAAATTGCGTTTCGGAACGTTGCTTTTCTCTGGTAGCTCATTGATCTGATTTGGAGCGTAAGGTCGTGATTGTCACCGCGCCGCCATTGCCTGTGGCCCAACCCGGCCCTGCGTTGAGCGGCGTGACCGTGACCGTGATGCTCTTTAAAGTTGAGAGCGTGTTGACATCGACGGCGGTCGTCGTAGGGTTATCGTCTATGACGGAAACAACTTGAAAAGTGCGCCCCGTAGGGTCTTGCGGGTCTTGCGGATTCTGTCCGCCGCGCCGGACGATTTGCGCTGGGCTGACTCCGGCAGCGAGGATGGCGTCTGTGCCGCTCGTGGCAAACTTTGCGTGACGCAATCTTTCCAGCGCCTGCTGCGCGATGGCGAGCGTTTGCGCGCGGTCAGCGCCGCCGGAATTGTTATAGACGGAATAGGCGAAGAGCGAGGCTGCGCCGAGCGCCATGACCATCATGACGACGAGCGCGATGGCCGTCTCGATCAACGTGAAGCCGCGCTCGCGCGCGTCTCGCGGCGAAACGTTCATTGATCTCTCCACATCATTTGTCTGCGCACTCTTTTTCATAGCGACGAGAATTCTCAGGGTTGCGGGCCAGCGCCGTTTATTTCGGGACTTGCGTTCGCGTTCTGATATTGGCGGTGGTATTGACGCCGCTGACGTTGACGTTCGTGATGTTGACGTTGCTGTAGGTCGTCGTATCGCCTGCTGCCGAGAGATTGATGGCCGGGCCGGGGCCGTGTGTATCCTGCAAGTTAATGGAGGCCGGATTATTGGTTTGATTGCCCGCGCCGTCAACGATGCGCCCGCGCCAGTTAAACATGATGGTCGTCGGAAAGGCGGCGACGTTGAAGGTGATGCTGCCCGGTTGAAAATTGAAGACGCGCGGCGCATCAAGCTGGCCGTCGCCGTCTGCGTCGAGCGTGACGCTGTAGCTCGTCGCGCTGGTAATGGAAACACGTGCCATCCGGTTGACGGCTGTGGCGTGGCGGCGAATCGAATCCTGCCGCGCCTTGTCCAGATAGGCTGTCAACTCCTGCGTGGCGGAGGCCAGACGCGTAGCCTGCTGCGCTTCGACAATTCGCATGAAGGCCCACGTCGAGGCGACGCCGATAATCGCCAGCACAATCAGTATCTCGATGATGGAAGCGCCGCTTTCATCATTGAGCCTGACCCTCTCTCGTGTCGATTTTCTTTCCTGCCTTTTCATCATGGCTTCTGTTAATACGTTGAGCCGACCTTAGTATTCACGAACGTCGCGGACGCGCGTGCCCAGCACGTTGCGCCCTTTTCTGACCCAATCCGAGTTGTAGAGCATATCGCCCGTGCCACCGCCGCCCGTGTTGAAGGTGGGAGGCAGAAACGGATGCGGCTGGTTGTTTTCAGCCGCAGGCCACGTGCGAGCGAATCTGGCGACAACAAACGTTCCGAGCGTATTGCCGTTGCCGCCGCCGCCGCGCGTATAGCTGCCGCCACCGAGGACGAGCATGATGCCCTGAAAGTCGTCGTTCCCGTTGAAGATTAGATTGCCGGTCACAATCAGTAGACCAGCGCCGCCCTCTATGTTGGCATCGCCGTCAATGAAAGCGAAGGCGGGTGAATTATTGCTGCCGACTGTGCCTGTGTAGTTGCCGCCGTGGTAGCTGCCGTTAGCCCTGGCGATTTCCTCGAAGTCGTTGAGAAAGGCACGAGCCGCATCGGCGTTTAGAAGCCAGGGCGGAAGCTCTGCTGGCGGAACGAGGTAGAAGCGCGGATTTCCAAAATGACCATTACCGCTGGATTCAGCGTCAATTAAAGCTATATCTGCGTTCGAGGTGACGCCGAAGGTTGGCAGCTTAATGTTACTCGTGCCGTAGCTGTCTTTGCCGCTGTAGTTCTTAGCGTTGGAAGAGCCGACCGCGATGTTTGACGGAACGGTAATGCCCGTCGCGGGGTCTGGGTCGGCTGAGCGAATCAGGAGCATTGAGCGCTCTGTGAAGTTGAGGTCAACGCGCTGAATCATCATCTCCATGCGCTTTGTCGCTCCCTTCGGGCCGAAGCCCGTCGAGCGAACCAGCAAGCGCCGGGGGATATAAGTCGCGTCAGCCAGCGCCACCCCGTTCGGGTCATCAGCATCGCTGACATCAAGCGTGTAGGCGGTGTAGTTCAGGAAATTGTTGTTGAGTGTGATGCGACCATCATTGCCGTAGGCGAGCCATGAGGAAAGGTTCGTCACTCCAGCCGGTTTGCCAGCGAGTCTGCCGGCGATGTTTGCCGTGACTGCATTACGAAAGCCCATCTTTGTGCCATTAGCGAGGCCAGCGCCGGGAGAGACGTTGCCGCGCAGGACGTTGAGCGCCGCTTGCAACCCTGCCTCCGCTCCATAATAAGCCTGTATCTCGGCGGTCGAATCAATCGCCGTCGTGTTTGAAACGCCGGTAGTCATCACCAGCGCGCCTCCCGCCGCCAGCAGCAACATGGAAATCATCAGCATCGTCAGCAGAGCCGCACCGCGCTCAGTTTTCCTACTGTCGGCGACGTGTGGCGATAGCTTTTTAGTCTCTTGCATTAACAAAGTACCCTCACGCTGGTCTTGAAAATTTCACGTCTCAATAAGTAGTCTGTCGCGTATTGCGCAGCACGACTTCGGAGGAGAGTTGCACCTGCGAGGCCGGAATGTGGTTGGACGCGCCGGGCTGTGCGACGGCGGGCAGCGTCACGCCAACCGTCAGCACGAGCCGCGCGACGTTGGCAGCCAGCGCCGGAGTCGTAGCCACGTTTAATTGGTTGCCGTCTTCATCCCAGTAGGTGATTGCTAGAGAATCGATGCGATTGGCGAGCACCGTTAGATTCATAGGGGCCGTCAGGTTAACGTCGTAGCGGACAAGATAGCGACGGCCTGCCGCGTCGTCCGTATACATCAAATACTTCACGTCCTCGTCGCGGTCGGTCACGACGTTGCTGGTCGTCTGGCCCTGATAGGCATTAAGGTTGGCGCGAATGCGAATCGAATCCGCGCCGGTATCCGCCGGAACAATTCCGTTATCCATCATACCGAAGCCTGCGTTAGCCAACTCGCGCGACATAATGTTAAGCGCGCGCTGCGCGTCGGCGATGGCGTCCGAGCGCGTGTCTTCACGCGTGCGAATGCCGAACGACTGTGCGAGCAGTTTGCTGGCGACTCCCATCCCGATGATGATGATGGTCATTGCGATCATCAATTCGATGAGCGAAAAGCCAGCCGCATTGTGTTTGCCGGATTGTGGCGTGTGCATAAATCCCGACTCCCTCTTCGATTAACAGCCTCCGCAAAAGTTTGGCCCCGGAGCAAAAGCCGACCGCGTCGTCGTCACCGTCACTATCGAGTTGGCCCACGTCCAACTGCTTCCGCTCGGCGTCACATCGACCCTGATGAGTTTCGTCGTCGGCGCTAGCGCGTTGGCAGCCGCAGAGGTGTCCGTGTCAACGTCGGTGATGGTCGTCACGATTCTGAAAGGGCGATTGGCGTTGGTCACGTTCTGTGTGGTGACCGCCGCCGCTAGTGCCGCGTTGTTAAAGTCGAGATTACGTAATTGCTCAATACGTTGCTGGGCCAGGGCGAGCGCCACGGCGCGATCACCGGCGCTCGAATTATTCTGAATCGAGAAAGCGAAGGCCGTCGCCACGCCGATGCTGGCAATCAGCAGGAGCAAGAGCGCGATGGTTACTTCGATGAGCGAGAAGCCGCGCTCGCCCGCAGCTTTGGTAGCAACGCGTTGATGAGCAAGAGTTTTCTGTCCTGTTCTCAGCACAAGTGAATCTCCTTCGTTAGTTTGTGACTGTCACGAGGACATCTTTAGTCCCGCAGGACGAGGTGAATCTCACGGTAAAAGTGCCGCGAGAATTATTGTTAGAGGTAATCACGGCGCTGGCCGTCCCGTTGCTGCCGTTGGTGATGGCTACGGTGAGATTGCCGGGTTTAGTGCTCACTGAAATCGAGCCGCTGCCCGTCGTGAGCGACAAAGAGACGCTGCTGCTGCCGCCGTTTTTCTTAATTGAGATAGAAGCGGGTGAAGCGTTGAGCGAACAGTTTGAAGGTGGCGTTGGCGTCGGCGTTGGCGTCGGCGTCGAGTTTGGTGTCGGCGTCGGTGTCGGCGTCGCCGAAGGGGTCGGCGTTGGCGTCGGATACGGTGTCGGCGTCGGATAGGGCGTGGGCGTTGGATAAGGGGTCGGCGTCGGCGTTGCTGGAGGGGTCGGCGTCGGTGTCGCGTGCGGATTGCCGTCCGACGGCGTGGCTGTCGGGTAAGGCGTCGGATTGGGCGGCGGCGCAGCGTTGCCGTTAATCACAGAGCCGAGGTCAATGCCTGCCACGGCGGTCGTATTGACATTAACGGATGGCACATAATCCTGATACACGTCGCTGTCAATCGTCACATCGCCCGCGCCCGTGACATCAATACTGGCCTGCACTGCAATGGAGTTTTCCATCGTGTAGCTGATCGGGTCGCGGTTTATGCGCCCGCGCCAGTCGAAATTAATCGCCGGTGGAAGCGGGGTTGTGAAGAACACTCCGTCTTCAAGCCGGAAGGTACGCGTCTCCGCTATGCCGTCCAAATCGAAATCCATCGTCACCGAGTAAGTCCCTACAGTCAGCGGCGTAACGGTCGAAACGGCGTGACGCCTGACAGCATCCGCGCGAGCCTTCTCAAGATGGCTGGCAAATTGGCGAGAGGAATTGGTCAGACGGATGTTGGCCCGCGCCGTTCTGATGCCGAGTACCGCGAAGGTCGAGATGATGCCGATAATGACCAGCGTAATGACCACCTGCACGATAGTCATGCCGCTCTCGCCATGCTTTTTCCGGCCTGCTCCGGCTGCTCTGCTTGCTGTTCTCCTCACCGTCGTCGCCTCCACTGAAAAGCTCCTCTGCCAACCTCCGAACACTCGCCGCACACGCGAGACCCGTTTCGCCGCATATAGATAGGGCAAGCGTTATGCCAACCACGGAAACGGCGAATAACAGAACAAATCTGTTATTCGCCGCGCGCTCATTATTCAAGAGCGTCACTTTCAGTGACACTAACGGAAGCGCACTTCTCAACGCACGAGCTAGCCACTGTCGAGTTGAGAAACACACGCGCGTTACATAACTGTTGTCACCAACGGAAACAGATTGGCGAAAGGCCGCGAGCTTATGTTGCGACTAATGTCGGGGCGTGTGCGTGCGCGGGCACGCCGGATATTGAGTTTGGCGCGTTGAAAGTGAAGAGTGAAGACGGACGGCGTGGGATTTGCTGTGGGGACGGGCGGGCGCACACATCCGTGCGCTCTTTAATGTTGGGTCAACTCAAAAAGCGTGCTTGTCTTTCAAGCTGATGGAAGACTCGCTCTCCGGGGGGTTGCGGTGCGGCGCTGCCTCCGAAGCGAGCCTCTATCCGGCAAGGCCGCCTAAGGAAGCGCCCAACTGACGAGATCGTCCTCCCGCGCGCGGTGCCGCACGCTGCGTGCGGGTAGGGCGCAAAGCGCTCCGGCGACTCTCAGGCCGCCGGAGCGCCTTTTTCAAGGTAAAAGTAAAAAGGTAAAAAGCAAAAGTAAGAGAAAGACAAAAGGGAAGACCAGAGAGCTAGTCTCTGGTCTTCCCTTTGTACTTTTCACCTTCTTTGTCTTTCTGAATATGCGAGACGCTTGTTAGCCGAGTCTCCCAAAGTCAGAAATTCCAGCGAGACGAGCTAAGAATGTTTCTGCCTCTCCTTAATTTCACGTTTGGCAGCCTTCTCCGCTTGCTTAGCTTCCGCTTCGCTCAAGCCTAGGTCGCGTAACGTCTGGCCGATGCTCCTGCCGCTTTCCAATCCTGAGAGAATCGCTTGCGAAGTGATACCAGGATGCCTGCCGCTTAGATTATCGGCGACGACATTGGCCGCAATAAACTGTCCGAACTTGAGGTCTGGGTTGGCCGCCCGTGCTGCCAGATATTGTTGACGCAAAGCTTCGGGCGTCGTCCCTAGCTTTCTCGCAATTCCGTTGAACCTGTGCAGTTCATTCTCCGTGCGCGGAGCATCGCCCGAGCGCCTTTCGTCGTCTCTTCTACTGCGCTCGCGTGCGCGCTCAAGCCCATCGTCCGAGCGTCCGCGAGACCTGCTGGAAGCATTGCCGAGACCATCGTCCGAACGGCCACTCGATCTTCCAGAAGCAGTTCCCAAGCCTCTGTCGACGCCTGTAGAGCCGCCGCCGCGCCCCATACCGCCACCACGACCGCCTCCGCCGCCGCGCCCGCGTCCCTGCGCGAAAGTGGCTAATGATGCGCTCGCCAGTAAAACCAGCGCCAGCGCGAGGCTGGCCCAAGTCGTGAATTGTTTAATCTTCATTTCCCCCTCCGTGTTAATAGCCCAACACAATACCAACGCGCACACAGTTGGCGTCGGCAGAAAACTTTTTGCTGTCGGGAGAGTAAGGGGCAGGATGTGTATATTCTGCCCCGGCTTTGCGGAGGTGTCAACCGTTTGTGCGCGAGAGGAAGGGCGTCGGCGCGCTCGTTAATCCTTAATTCGTTCCCGGCTCGTATTCATCCTTACCGGCGGGTGAAGATGATCTGAGTTGCGTGTCGGCGAGACGCATGGAGAGCGTCAGCGGACGATAGTTGAAGGGCGCAGGGCCGCCGCGCGAGTTTTGCATCTGCGCGACAAGCTGATCCTGCATTTCGCGAAAACGCATGACGTTGCCGCGCATATTGAAGATAACGAAGAGCAGCGCCTCGCCCGAAGCTGTCCGCATCTGCCCGACGAGAGCGCTTGCGCCGCCGTCCGTCCTGACGAGCGTTCCGGTCTTGGCGACGACGCTGCCACGCGACCTGCCAAAGGTGTAGCGCTTTTCCAGCGTGCCTGGATCGATACCCGCCACGGGCATAATGTCAGAAAAGGTGAGCTTGTGCTTCGCCAACTCGTCGCGCAATGCGCGCAGAATTTTCATCATCGCGCGCGGCGTGACGCGATTGACGCCGAGGCCGCTGGTTGAAGCCAGCCTGACTTCCGCAGGATTCAATTTGAGCGTTTGTCTCAGGAATTGTTCGACGCCGATAGCGCCGCCCATATTATCGCCGAGACGCTCGGCCATAAAATTGTTCGAATAGCACAGCAGCACTTTCAAGATGTCAACGAGCTTGCTCGAACGATGATCCAAGAGCAGTCGCGCTCCCTGCGGCACGGAATCGACATACACCGCGCCCATCACAGCCACGCTCGGCACAGTAGGGAAATTCGCGTAGTCTGCAAAGACTGCGCGCTCTTCGTTCCACGCGCGCACTGCCGCCGCCGGACGCCGCGACGAATCGAGAGTGTCGTAGAGCACATCGCCTGAGCGCTGCGTAGACCAATCGAAATTCATCGTAAAGCGCGGCGCTACGACCAGATCGCCCGTCACTATGCGGATGCCCAGTTGATTCAATTCATGCGCCATTAAAATCGCATGCTCATAGTGAAGCGAGGGGTCGCGCCCGGAGATAATCAGATCACCGTTTAAAGTTCCGGTCGCGGTATCGAGCGTGCCGGTAGTCCAGACACCTGTGGAAAAGCGGTGTCCTGGGCCGAAGTTGCGCAGGGCGTTGAACGCTGTCGCCAGCTTAACGGCGGACGCCGGATTGAAAGGCACATCGGCGCTCTGCTCCAACACCTTTTGCCCGTCGAGCGTCTCGACCAGCACGCCCTGCATTCTGGTGGTCGGCGCTTCATAGTCAGGTCGCGTGATGTCGGGCGCGACCGCCAGATCGCCGGGTTGAACTGTCGTGGTGGCAGGCGCGGGCCTGCTCATCACCGTCGGGCGCGTGTAAGTTGTCGGCGCTTGTTGTTCCGGTGTTTGCTGTTGGGCCTGTAGCGCAGTGGTCGGGGTGAGAGATAAAAATAGAAGAAGGCCGACCGCTAGAGTCGCGCTTCTTTCGATTGCTTTCTTAATCATTCTTCTCTCCATCGCTCGTCTGTTGGCTGCGAGGGTCGCATGATAGCACGAACTCGTTTACCAGGCGTTCCAAATTTTTTCGTGCGAGCCACCTTGCGGCGCGACTTCCTTGGATGCTTGCAAACGAAGTCAGGGATGCACACGTAATTTTATTAAACGACTCATCGCTCGCTTCTTCCAAAAGTGCGTTGACAAGCTTGCAAGCCCGCCCCTAAAATCTTTTTTGTTGATAGCGCAACAGTGCGACGCGACCACACTCCTGTCACCATTGAAAAGATTCGTGCCACGCACAAGGCGCGCGGGCCGCTGATTCGCGCACGCCTCGCAGAGTTTCGTGAAGTGTGGCAGACGGGCACGGATGAGCGTCTCTGGGAAGAGTTGGTCTATTGTATTTTTACTGCCGGAGCGTCGGCGCGAATGGGCCAGAAGGCAGTTGACGCCATCAGGCCATTGCTCTTTGCAGGTTCGCATGAAGAGATGACGCGCGTGCTCGTCGAACAACGCGCGCATCGCTATCCGGCGGCACGTCCAGGCTACATCGTCGTCACGCGCGAGTATCTGCGCGAAACTTGCGGGATGCGTTTGCGCGAGCGCCTTGTTGATTTCGATGATCCTTTAGCGCGGCGCGATTGGCTCGCCAGAGAAAAGCGCATCAAAGGACTCGGCTATAAGGAAGCGAGCCACTTTCTGCGGAACATAGGGTTGAAGGGCTACGGGATTCTTGACAAGCATATCCTGCGGAGCCTCGCCGAACTCGGCGTCACAGACTCGCCGCAGCCCCCAACGACGCGCGCTCGCTATCTGGACATCGAAGAACGTTTGCGACGCTTCGCACGCGACATCAGCGTTGATTTTGACGAACTAGACCTCGTCCTCTGGTCAATGAAGACGGGAGAGATTTTAAAGTAAGGATGAACGATGAACGCGGAACGATGAACTGAATAGAACTCGTCTTTAATTTTACTTCATCGTTCCGCGTTCATCGTTCATCCTTTGATGAGGCTTCCCCCAAATGATAAGAAGTTCAGCAAAACATAGCTTGTATCGGTTGGCGGTCGGAAGTTTGGCCGCCTTTGCCGTTTGCGTCGCTTTTTCTCTGTCTGAGGCTGAGGCAAACGCGGCTGTGCCGGACAAGGCGCGCAGCCGCGCCGAGCGTGCGCTGCGCAGCGGCGATTATGAACAGGCGGCCAAGCTTTTCCGCGAGATACTGGCTAAGGACGCGCGCGACAATGCGGCGCGTTTGGGTTTGAGTTATACGCTCTACAAGCTGCGGAATTTGGTGGATGCTTACGATCATGCGGCGCGCGTCATCGCCATTGATCCGCTCTCGGCGCGTGCCCACGCGCTGCTCGGAACGGTCGTGCTGGCATCGGGCGACTTTCGTTATTCGGTCGAAGAGTTTCGCACCGCTCTTAGCCTCAAAGAGGATGAACCGCTGGCGATTGCGGGGCTGGCGATGATTGATTTTTACGAGAATCGCTTGAGCGCCAGCGTCGCAGGACTTCGCCGCGCCGCCTTCCTCGACGCAAACGAGCCGGATTTCACTTACAGTCTCGCGCAGGCTGCGGCGCGCAACGAGCGCTACAAAGAAGCAGCCGACGCCTACGAGCGTTTCCTGCAAATCGCGCCGCGCACAGACGCAGACAGGCGCGCACGCATTCTCGGCCTGATTGATTTCCTGCGCTATCTCGGCACGCAAAGTAATCTCTACGCCATCAGCGGCGCGAATCGCGTGGTCATGCCGTTTGAGTTGGTCAACAATCGCCCGGTCATCAAGGTTCACGTCAATAATTCAAAAGAGCCTTTGCGCTTTGTGCTCGACACGGGTTCGGCGATGTGCGTGATTTCCGAAGCGACGGCGAAGCGTCTGAATATGCGGCCCATCGCGCGCGGAGGCGATGCGCGTGCGATTGGCGGCGCCGGTCGTTTTGAAATCGTTTACGGCTTCATGCCTTTTATGGAGATCGGCGAAGCGCGTCTGGATAACGTGCCGGTCTATATCCGCCGCTTTTATGACGAAAATCCTGTTGACGGCTACATCGGTCTTTCGTTGATTAACCAGTATGTGATGACGGTTGATTACGGCGCGCGGACGCTCACGCTCGTGCGCCCGCGCAACGATGCGGAATTGATCGCTCCCGTCACGACGGGCGCAGTTCCTTCCGGCTTCGAGATTCACATGCGCAATACTTCGAGCGGTTTTTTGAGCGGCGAAGTTCAGCTAGAGAGCGTCGCCAAGCCGCTGAACTTCATCATTGATACGGGCGCAACCATCTCTGTTGTTTCTCAAAGATTAATGGTCAGCGAGGAGTTGAGCCGTTTTATGCAGGGCGCGCCGATGCGCGTTTACGGAGCCGCAGGGGTTGAGGAAAACGTGAAGACGCTGCTTTTACCGCGCCTGCTGCTCGGCTCTTACACGCGCGAAAAGCTGGACGCGGCGGTGCTCAATCTTGACCCGATTAACGAAACGACGGGCTTCGTCCAGTCAGGAATCATCGGCGGAAACTTTCTGCGCCACTTTCGCGTCACCTTCGATTTCCGAAAAGCAACCCTGCGCTTTGAACTATTGACGGCGCTGACGCCGGATGCGACGGGGCCGACGCGGATGGGCAACTAGAGCCGATCGCTGAACAAGCTTATGAAGCAGAGCCTTTATCTGGAAACATCTGTCATCGGCGCTTACCTCGATAACGGCGAGCCGTTTCGACGCGACCTGACGATTCGCTGGTGGGAACACGAACTGCCCGAATATCGCTCGGTCGTCTCAGTGCTTGTCTCGCGCGAGTTGGAGCGCGTGCCTGAGCCGCACCGCACGGGCTATCTCAAGTTGGTTGAGCCGCTCGAACAGGTAGAGTTAACGGAAGAGGCAGCCATTCTCGCCGAAGGCTACATCGCGCGCGGCATCTTTCATCGCAAGTATATCGCAGACGCTTTGCACGTCGCCGTCGCTTCGTTTCACAAGATTGATTATCTGGTAACGTGGAACTTCGGCCATCTCGCCAACGTCCGCAGGCAGGCGCGCATTCGCCTCTTCAACGCCGCCGCAGGTTTTTTCGTGCCGATGATTGTGACACCGGAGTTTTTAGTTTCGGAAGCAACGGAGTACAGTAAGCAGTGAGCAGTAAGCCAGCAGCAGTAAAAGAAAGATGACTGCTGACGGCTTACTGCTCGCTGCTTACTGAATTAACTATGTATCGCAAGCCAAGATTTCTCGAAATGCTGCACGCGATTCGCGAGGAGATGTCGCGTGAGGCCGATTATGATGTAGACCTCTTCACGGAGATGGTGCGTTCGGGCGTGCGTCCCTCGTATGGAGCGGAGCGCAACATTCGCGGCTACAAGAGCCGTGCGCCGCGCGTCGAAGCGTCTGCCGAGGACGCGCCCGCGCGTGAGCGGCGGAAACGCGCGACAAGATAAGTAAGGGCAGGAGTCAGAATCCAGAAGTCAGGAGTCAGAAGAAATGAAAATTAGAAGTGGCCTCAGCCTCTTATTCTGGCTTCTGAATTCTGACTCCTGACTCCTGCTTTCCGAATCACTTAGTTATTATGGATGTGACATTCGAAACAATCGGTCTGGAAGTGCCGAGCGAGAAGGCTTTCAATTACCTGGCGGAGCGCGCCGGGGATCAGGGAGAGCCGACGCAGCTTTCGCGGCGCGGCGCTGTGCTGCATGGCCGCTGCTGGAAACTGGGCGAGGGGCTGGAAGTCTGGACTGTGCTCTACGAATCGGGAACGGGCGACATCTTTTACGCCGATTGCCGCCCCGGCTTTCGCGCTCGCTACATGCAGCGCATCAGCCCCTGGGCCTTAACGGAATATGATGAAGAGGGCGAGGCTGTCATACACGGTTACTGCGATGGGACAGAGACGGAAGTCCTCTTCGAGTTGCAGAATCTAACGGAAGTTGGCCCACAGGGTTTTCGCGTGCAGGAGTTGCACGTCGGATTGTGCGGGCTGGCTTATCGCGCGCGTATCTGCGAGCGACCGGCAAAGGCGCGCTGGGAGCCTTTGGACAAAGCAGCGCCGTCGCGCGCCGCGCACGAGAATGATTGGAGTTTGTGTGGGCGCGTGATCGCCTTCAAGCCGCTGCGCAATCCGCTTTCGGGCAGCGAATTATACTGGGTCTATCTAGACCTCGGCTGCTTAAAGCTCGAAGTGCTGGTCAATCGGCGCGCTCTGCGTGGCCGTCAACTAACGGCGGGCGCATGGCTTCAGGCGGAGGTCTGGCTGCAAGGACACGTGCTTGACGAGCGTGCGCTGCGCTCGCGCTACGAAGGCGTTGACCGCGCTTACACTGCAACGGATTTCTGGTCGTCTCTGAAACGAAGAAACTGAGAAACAGAAGTCAGAAGAAGAGGCCGCCAACCGTTTTTATTCTATTCTTTCTTTTCTACTGGCTTCTGACTCCTGACTTCCGACTTCTGCTTTTCGAATGAAACGTCTCGCCATCGCTGCCCTCGTCTTTGTAATCCTCGCCGCCGTCGGTGCTTACTTTTTCAACCAGTATTGGATTCATCGTTACGACACGTTGATCGCGCGGCAGGCGAGCGTCTATCGCCTTGACCCCGAACTGGTCTGGAGCGTCATCTACGAAGAAACCTATTTCAGCCCCTGGAAGAAAGGGAGCAAAGGGGAGATAGGGTTGATGCAGGTGACGCCTGCTGTGGGCCGCGAATGGGCGGCGGCGACCGGGATGCGTGATCTGGCGCGGCAGATGGAGCGCGACCCTGAGAGCGTGCTGCGCGACCCGGAGAAAAACATTCAAATCGGCTGCTGGTATCTCGAAAAACTCTACGAAGACTTTCGCGACCTGCCCGGCGCTGAAGCGCGTATGGTGGCCGGATACAACGCCGGGCCGAGCCGCGCACATGAATGGAATCAAACGCCCAATGGAGCGCCGCCGCTCACAGCCGAAGAGTTCATCGGGCGCATTGACATCGCTTCGACGCGCGCTTACGTCACGTCAATCCTCGAACGCTATCGCCAACTGAAACAGGAGCCGAATGGCGCGCTGAAGACACAGAATAATAATGCCGCGACGGGAGCAGGGCGTTGACTTGAACGGCGACTGTTGGCCCATGAGCGCGAGCCTTTTGTCGTCAGGCTCAAGCACATAAGGACTAAGAGCGGGATGACCAAACTGTATTGCGCACGATGGGTGCTGCCCATTACATCTGCCGCGATTGAAGATGGCGCGGTCGCAATCAAAGCGGAGCGCATCATCGGGGTAGGTGCGCGTCAATCGCTCGCGGCAGAGTTTGCGGAAGCCGAAGCGCTTGATTTCGGCGAGGCGTGTATCTTGCCGGGCTTCGTCAATTGTCATTCTCATCTGGAACTGACAGCGATGCGCGGCTATCTTGAGCGCGAAGAGAACGATTTCTTTGCGTGGCTGAGAAAGCTGACGGTGGCGCGGCTTGAGCGTATGACGCCGGACGACCTTTACGTTTCGGCGGCGTGGGGCGCAATCGAAGCCGCTCGCGCGGGCGTTACGTGTCTCGCGGATGCCAGCGATGCGTCGAGTTCGAGCCTGCGCGCTCTGCGGGATGTGGGCCTGCGCGGGATTGTTTATCAGGAAGCGTTTGGCCCAGACCCGAAGCTGGCGCGAGAACAGTTTGAAAAGCTTCGTGAAAAAATCGCGCGCGTTCGTTCTTACGAAAGCACACACGCGCGCCTTGGCGTCTCGCCGCACGCACCTTACACGGTTAGCGCACCGCAGTTGGAGTTGATTGCTGAATACGCGCTCGCCGAAAGTTTGCCCTTGATGATGCACGCGGCGGAGGCGGCAGCCGAAAGCGAGTTGATGTTGAGCGGGCGCGGGGTCTTCGCCGACGGTCTCGCCAGACGCGATATCGAATGGCGCGCGCCCGGCGTTTCGACGATTCAATATCTGGCCTCGCTCGGCGTGCTGCGCGCACGGCCCTTGTTGGCCCACTGCATCCGCGTAGACGAAGCAGACATCGAGACCGTTAAAGAATGGGACGCGCGCATCGCGCACTGTCCGAAATCAAACGCCAAGCTCGGCCACGGTCGCGCGCCGCTATCCGCCTTCATCAATAAGGATTTGAAAGTCGGCCTCGGCAGCGATTCCGTCGCCAGCAATAATACCTGCGACCTTTTGGAAGAGGCTCGCTTCGCCGTTCTGATGTCTCGCGCGGGCGGCGACGAGCATGACGGCGCAAGCGAAATGATGAGCGCCGAGCAGGCTTTATCTCTAGCTACCATCGGCGGCGCACGCGCGCTCGGATTTGAAGAGCGTATCGGCAGCCTCGAAGATGGAAAGCAAGCTGACCTGGCAATCGTCGCCCTGCGAGGTGCGCATCAGTTCCCTGTGTATGATCCGGCGGCGGCGCTCATCTTCGCTTCTTCGGGGCGTGACGTTGTGCTCACAATGGTTGCCGGAAGGGAAGTCTTTCGCGACGGACGCGTTCTGACAGTTGATGAAGAACGCTTTCGCGCTCGAATCATTGAGGTAGCTGAAAAAGTTAGAGGGCAGTAGTTACCGTGCGGCGATTGGGCTTCGGGCGTTGAAGCTGCCAATGCTTTTGTCTATAAGCTCATTGACCATTTACTATTGACGGGCATGAACATCCTCGTTCTCAATTGCGGAAGTTCTTCGGTCAAGTTTCAACTCATCGCCACTGAGCTTGATTTGATTGAGCGAGGCGCTGATAGGCGGCTGGCGCGGGGCACTGTGGAGCGTGTCGGCGGCGAGGCTATCGTGACGCTGCACGCGGAAGGACAGGAGGCGCGACGTTCGACTGCGCCGCTGCGTGACACGCGCGCTGCCGTCGAGTTGATTATCCGCTGGGCCTGCTCTGCGGACTCCGGCATCCACGACGTACAGAGCGTGGCTGACGTTCATGCTGTGGGCCACCGCGTAGTACACGGCGGCGAAAGGTTTACGCATTCCGTCGTCATTACGGAAGACGTGCTGCGCGGCATAGAGGATTGCATTGACCTTGCGCCGCTGCATAATCCGGCGAACATCAAGGGCATAGAGGCTGCGCGCGAAGTCTTTGGGCCGGGAGTGCCGGAGGTCGCCGTCTTTGACACTGCGTTTCACCAGACGCTTCCGGATTACGCTTACCTCTACGCGCTGCCCTACCAGTTTTATCGTCGCCATCGCATACGCCGTTACGGCTTTCACGGCACATCGCATCGTTACGTCGCTTATCGTTATCGGCAACTGCGCGGACTGCCGCGAGAAGAGACCAACGTTATCACGCTGCATCTAGGCAACGGCTGCTCGGCGGCGGCCATCAAGCGCGGTGATTCCGTTGACACTTCGATGGGCCTCACTCCGCTCGAAGGCCTGGTGATGGGCACACGCACGGGCGACATAGACCCGGCCATTATTGATTTCATCGCGGCCAAAGAGGGATTGACGGCGCAGGAGGTGGAAACGCTGCTCAACAAGCAATCGGGTTTAATCGGCATCTCAGGATTGACGAACGACATGCGCGAATTGCTCGACGAAGCGCGCGAGAATGATGACCGGCGCGCTCGCCTCGCCATAGAGATTTTCTGTTATCGCGCGCGTAAATACATAGGGGCATATCTGGCGGCGATGAACGGAGCGGACGCCGTAGTCTTTACGGGCGGCATCGGCGAGAATTCTGCGGAAGTGCGTGCCATGATTTGCGACGGCCTGCAATGGATGGGATTGGAACTCGATGCCGAGCGCAACGCCGCGCACACTGCGGGGCGCGAGGGTCTCATCAGCCGCGACGGTGCGCGCCTTGCGGCCTACGTGATTCCGACCGATGAAGAACTGTTGATTGCACGCGATACCGTCCGCTGCGTGCGCGGCGCACCTCAGAGATTCTAAGAGCAGTAGTCAGAAGCCAGAAGTCAGGAGTCAGTAGAAATGAAAATCAGAAAAAGTGGGTTGCCGCCAATTATTCTGACTCCTGAATTTTGACTCCTGAATTCTGTTCTTCGATTGGAGTAAATTGCAGATGTTGAGAATCAGAACGAGCTTGATTGTGTTGTCGCTGTCGTTGGGGATGCAGGGCGCGGGCGCTGCTGGGTGCGGGACGAAAGAGAGTAGCAATACGCCGAACACCAATGTGGTTAATGTAAATACAGCGACAAGACCGACGCCGAGACGCGTGGAGGAAGCTGTGAACGATGAAGTTAAGATTCTGGCCGGAGGCGCATACGGGAAAGTTAATGATGCCTTCGTCGCCGTGGTGCGCGATGTTGAGACTTACGCGGCTGTGCGTGAGTTGATAAACGATCTGCCGCAGACGGACGCCGATTTCTTCAAGAAGAATATCGTGGTCGCAGCCTTTCTGGGCCAACGGCGGACGGGCGGCTACGGCGTCGAGATTGCGCTGGCGGAAAATAATCGCCTGCGCGTTTCTTCCACGTCGCCCCCGGCTGGCTCTATGACTACGCAGGCGCTCACCGCGCCGTTCAAGGTCGTCTCCATCCCTGACCTTGAGCATCGCTCGCTCACGATTGAGATTGGCCCAGCATGGAACAATGAGACAAGGCCCTATCGCGTCTCGTCCGGCGAGTTCATGACGGGCGGCGGATTCGGCGGGCGTATCGAACGGCTTCAACTGGCGGGCGACATTCGCGTCAGCCGACTCGGAAAGCTTGCGACTTTCATTTTCGATTTGAAGAGTTCGGGAGGAACGAAACCGCGAGTGCTGCAGAATGCCGCCACGGGCATCGTCGGGACTGATAGCAGCATCAGCGGCGCTGTCGTTGATCCTGGCACGCTCGTTGATTTCCCGCGCAGCGCGCTCGCCGTCAAAGGGAGTTTCGCGCAGAATGAAGACAAGCTCTCGCTCTCTTTTGAATCGCTGCCGTCAAACGTCGCCGACGGCTTTAGCGGGCAGGGAAAGCTGGAAGCAGCAGCCACCGCTCCGCCTCCTCCGAAAAAACCGAAGAGTGATGACGCCCCGATGTGAGGCTAACCTCAAAATCCCTAGTAAATACTCGAATTTTGATGAATTAGCTTTGAATGTGAGTCGTTAAGGTCGCAACCCTAGCGACTTTGGTCGTGACCTTAACAACTCCCATCACGACCAAAGTCGTTAAGATTGCGATTTTAGTCGCTACAGTCGTGAGTAAAGTCGTTGATGTCGCAACTTTACCTCTTAATGTCGCGTGATAAGTCGTTGCGGACGCGACGCAAAGAGCAAACATTACGACATCAAGAGCAAACGTCGTGACATTAAGAGGTTAAGTTAGGATATTAAGAGCAAATGTCACGGCATTAGGAACAAATGTCGTGACGTTTGCTCTTTGCATCAAGACAAATAGAGCTATGGTCACGACATTAGGGGCAAATGTCATAATAAAAAGAGCAAATGCCGCGACGTTTACTACTTTTGTCGCGGCATTCGCTCTTGATGTCGTAACGTTTGCTCAATTTATCGCGGCATTTGTTCTATTAGCTGCGATGAATGGTCTTTATCTCTTTTCGCATGAAGCCGTAATCGCTTCGTCGAAAATCTCCAGCGCGACATCCACGTTCTCGCGCGAGAGGATAAGTGGCGGCGACCAGCGAATCGTATTAGCACCAGCGCCGAGGATAATCAAACCACGCTCAAAACCGGCGCTTTCAACGCGGTCGCGCAAATCTGGCGCGGGCTTCAAAGAGTCTCGGTCTTCGACGAATTCGACGCCGACCATCAAGCCAAGGCCGCGCACGTCGCCGATGTAGTCGTGTTTCTGCATCAGCTTTCGCAAACCATCCTGCAAGTATGCGCCGACCGACGCGCTGTTATTTATCAACTCGCGTTCCAGCAGTTCGATGGTCTTCAAGGCGGCGGCGATGCAGACAGGGTTGCCGCCGAAGGTTGAAGCGTGTGCGCCGGGTTTCCAGTCCATCAAATCAGCGCGGGCGACGGTCGCGCCAATCGGCAACCCCGACCCGATGCCCTTAGCGATACAAATAATGTCGGGCTTCAGGTCATAGTGGTCTGAGGCGAACATCTTGCCCGTGCGTCCCATGCCGGATTGCACCTCGTCAACAATCAGCAGAATCCCGTGCTCGTCGCAGATGCGGCGCAAGCCCTGCAAGAACTCTGCGGGCGCGGGCACGTAGCCGCCTTCGCCCTGCACGACTTCAACGACGATGCCAGCCACTTCTTCGGGCGGCGTCGTTGTCTTGAACAGGCGCTGCTCTATCCAATCCAGACTGGCGCGGCTGACAGTGGCTGCGTCCGATTGTTCGCCTGTGAACGGATGACGGAAAACGTTTGGATAGGGAACGTGAACAACGTCTAGCGCCTGCCGCTTGAAGCCCTTGCGCTGTGCTACCTTCGATGAAGTGAGCGAGAGCGAGCCGAGCGTGCGCCCGTGAAAGCTATTGAAAAAGCCTATGAACTTTTCACGGCCTGTCGCGTGCATTGCGAGCTTCAAGGCCGTCTCGACGGCTTCCGTTCCACTGTTGGCGAAGTGCGTGCGCGTAGGGCTGGGAACGGGCGTAATCTCGTCCAGCTTCTTAGCCAGATCGGGCATGTGCCGATAGTAATAGTCTGTGCCGCACATGTGTATCATTCGGGCCGCTTGTTCCTGAATGGCGTGAACGATTTCGGGATGGCAATGGCCTGTCGAGCAGACGGCGACACCTGCGTTGCAGTCCAGAAAGACGTTGCCGTCAACGTCCGTGACCCAGACGCCCTCTGCGCTCTCGGCGACGAGTTTGAAAGATGGGCGCGGGTAAGAGGGCGTGACGAATTGTGCGTCGGCCTGAATAATCTCTTGCCCGATAGGGCCGGGCAAAGCGGTTTTAATCTCCGGTCTCTTCGGCGGAGCAATCGTAGACATTATCTTTCTCCTTATAATTAAAAGCGAGCGGTTAATTGATGAAGGTTAAAGAAAGCGCGAGCAGCGGGCAGTGCTGCCACGGCTAGTCTGCGAAGAGATTGGCGCGCGTGTCTTGCGGGCGGAGATGTTCGTGGCTTAAGTAAATCATAAAGCTTGATAGAGATTAGAGGTCAGAGGTCAACAGGTCAACCGACGATCTCTGGCCCTGGCTTCCGACCTCTAACCTCTAGCATTTGACCTCTGATGTTGTCAACGTCGTTTCCAGCGAACGCCGTCTTTAGTGTCTTCGAGCGTGATGCCGCGCGACGAAAGCTCGTCGCGGATTTGGTCTGCGCGGGCGAAATCACGTCGGCGACGTGCTTCCTGCCGCTCGTCTATGAGCGTCTGAACTTCCGTGTCGAGCATCGCGGGCTGCTCGTCGTCAAAGATGTTCAGCACGGTGTTGAAGCGGTCGAGCAACGCCAGCAACTCTCGCTTGTCGTCTTCACGCATGGCATGGTCGGCCAGCGCCGTGTTGACCTCGCGCGACAGATTGTGCAGGGCGGCGAGCGCGACCGACGTGTTCAAATCGTCGTCAAGGCCCGCTTCAAAATCTTTGAGCGCACGGGCCGCCGTCTCGCGCAAGTGCGGATTAGTGCCCGGCTCCGTGCGCGCGTCCTTGAGCCGCGAACGAAAATCGCGCAGGCCCTCGACCGTTTTACTCGCGGCGTTTAACCCTTCAAACGTAAAGTTGAGTTGCTTGCGATAGGGCACGCTCAGGAGAAAGTAGCGGACGGCGATGGGCGAGTAACCTTTCGCAGCGACATCGCGGAAGGTGTAGAAGTTGCCCTTCGACTTGGACATGGATTCGCCGTCAACCTTCAAGTGCTCAAAGTGAATCCAGTATTTCGCAAACTGCTTGCCGGTCGCGCCCTCGCTCTGCGCAATCTCGTTTTCATGGTGCGGAAAGACCAGGTCTATGCCGCCCGCGTGAATGTCAAACGTCTCGCCCAGGTATTTCATAGACATTGCGGAGCACTCGATATGCCAGCCGGGACGCCCGCGACCAATGCTCGTGTCCCAGGCGGGTTCTTCGTCGGGCGCAGACATTTTCCAGAGAGCGAAGTCGCGCGCGTCTTCCTTCTCATACTTGTCCGTGTCCACGCGCTCGGATGCGCCCGCGATGTTGCCAGCGAAGTTAATCTTCGAGAGCTTGCCGTATTCCGGAAACGAACTGATGCGATAATAGATCGAGCCTTCGGAGCGATAGGCGTGGCCGCGCGCTTCGAGTTGTTCGATGAGCGAGACCATTTCGGGAATGTGACGCGTCGCGCGGGGCACGATGTCTGGCCGCGCGCAGCCGAGCGCGTCGAAATCCTGCCACAGCGCTTCTATGTATTTCGCCGTGTAATCATCAATCGTCACGCCGCCTTCCTGCGAGAGCTTGATGATACGGTCTTCGACATCCGTGATGTTCATTACGTGCGTCACGCGATAGCCCTTGAACTTGAGATAGCGGCGCAGCAAATCAGCAAAGATATTCGAGCGGAAATTGCCTATGTGCCCGTAGTCCCAGACGGTCGGGCCGCAGTAGTACATACGCGCCTCGCCTTCGACGAGCGGGTGAAATTCTTCCTGTCGGCCTGTCAGTGTGTTGTGAAATCTCAGCATGTCTTTATAGTTTTAAGAAAGTAGTTACGAAGGCGAATGATTCAAACATCACAGGACTGCGATGGATTGCACCGGACAGGGTTCTTTCATCTCAAAAAGTTCAAGGAAATCACGCGTTAGCTTTTGAAGCCGATACTGCACGATAGGGTCTGAGCCATAGATGACCAGCATCTTCCCGATTAACACGCCGTCATTGTAAAAATGCGTTTTCATTTCCTCTATGAACTCAGCGCTGACTTTCGACTCCGGGATACAGTTGACGACATCGAACCTGGCTTTCATCTCCGCCTTTCGCGCGTCGAAAAATTCCTGCGCCTGCTTCACTCCCTCCAGGGGCTTGGCCTCTGCCAGAACCTTTCCGATCAACTGCCTGGTGAATGAGTCGATGACCACAATGAAGGAACTAACCTTCGCCTCCGACTCGTTCGCAGACTTAATGGCCTCGACGGCCTTTTCGTTCTCCCGCCGAAGCTCATCAATACTGAAACGTATCATTTTCGACGAAAGTTCTTTCTTCGTCCGCTTTCTTGGCGCAGGGCGTCTTTTCTGAAAGCCTTCGCCGACCGTAGCGACGCTGAACAAGAGAGAGAGCAAGAGCGCGCACGCGAAAAGATTCTTCATGTTCGCCTCCCTTCGTTTAATAACTTACTTCTTTGAAGCAATTGATGGCAACAAGACCTGGTAGGAAAAAGTTGGCCGAGAAAACTTTGCGTCCGGTGTATCAGCCGGGAAAGTGCGTGAAGCCAGCCGGCGGCAGAGTCCATTCGCGCTGGCCTTCTAAAATTCGAATGCGCTCGGATTCGTGTCTGACATCGCCGATGTATGTTGCGTGTACGCCGCCGACTTTGCGTGGGAGATAGCGTAAATCGCGCGGGCGGATGGTAAAGAGCAACTCGAAATCTTCGCCGCCGTGCAGGGCCAGCGCGAGCGGGTCCAGTGCGCGTCGCCCGCAGACACGCGTCACCGAAGGATTGATAGGCAGACGCGAGGCTTCCAGAAGCGCGCCCGTGCGGCTCTCGCGGCAGAGATGCGCGAGGTCGGACGAGAGGCCGTCGCTGAGGTCTATCATCGCTGTTGCCAGACGCTCAGCGCCGAGCAGCGCGCCCCAATTGACACGCGGTTCGGGGCGTAAGTGCCTGAGCAGGAGTCTCTCGACCTCCCGCTTTTTTCGCCCGAACCTGCCTTCCTCTCCGAGACGCGCGCCGCCCTCTAAGAAACGCAAACCAGCCGCAGCGCCGCCGAGCGTGCCCGTCACGAAAATGTGGTCGCCGGGCCGCGCCCCCGAACGAAGCACCGCCCGCCCGCTGACTGTTTCGCCGACAACGATAGAATCAACGACAATCTTGTCGGGCGTGCGCGAAACGTCGCCGCCGACGAGCGCAACATCGTAGCAGTCTGCCAGCGCGAAGAAGCCGTCGTAAAAATCGTCAACAAAGCCGGAATCCCAAATCTCGCGCGGCACGCCGAGCGAAACAAGCGCCCAACGCGGGTGAGCACCCATCGCAGCGATGTCAGAGAGAGAGACGGCCAGCGCCTTGTGGCCCAGCAATCGCGCCGGAATCGTAGCGCGGCGGAAATCTATCTCTTCGATGAGCAAATCGGCGGTGATGACGCTATCACGCCCGCCGACTTGTCGGATGACAGCTGCGTCGTCGCCGATTCCGACTCGAAGTGATGAGTGATGAGTGATGAGTGATGAGTTAAAAGCCTGAGTAGCTCGTCTTTGCTTAAGCGCTCGCCGCCGGATGTGTTTGATAAAATCGAACTCCCCGCGATGCCGTGTCTCCGCATCTACGCATCTACGCTTTCCTGCGTCTCCGTGTCTGTGCGTCTCCGCATCTACGCGTCTGCGCGCCGCCGAGTCAGCACCTTCCTCAACGCTCATCGCTCATCCCTCGTCGCTTAAAGATTACGGCGCAGCGAATCAAGCCCGGCTTCGATGGTGTCAAGCGAAGTGGAGAAAGAGAAGCGGCAGCGGCCCTCGCCGTGTTCGCCGAAGACGACGCCGGGGACGGTGGCGACCTGCGCGCGTTCGAGCAGGATGTCTGCGGCCTGTCGGCTATCAGGGCTAATGCGTGTCACGTCCGGGAAAGCGTAAAAAGCTCCGGCAGGGCTAGGGCAGGTGAAACCAAGCTCGTTTAAACCCGCCAGCAGAAGGTCGCGCCTCTGGCGATAGGCCGCGAGATTCTTTTCCATAAAATCGGAGGGCGTCGTAAAGGCCGCGAGCGCCGCCCACTGCGAAGGCGTCGAGACGCCGTTGGTCGAATAGAGCGTGGTCTTGCGCAAGCCCGTCATCCACGGCTCGGTCGCCACAGCATAGCCCAGACGCCAGCCCGTCATCGCATAGGATTTTGAAAGCGTAAAGCAGGTGATGGTGCGCTCCTGCATTCCTTCGAGCGAGGCGATGGAGACGTGCTCGCCCGTGTAGACCAAATCTTCGTAAGCTTCATCGGCAATCACCACGAGGTCATGCTCCTGCGCAAAGCGCGCGACTTCCTGTGCTTCCGCGCGCGTAAAAACGATGCCGGTCGGATTGGTCGGAGTGTTGTAATAGATGGCGCGCGTGCGCTCGGTCGTATAACGCTTGAGCGTGGACAGAAACCCTGCGCCGCGCGCTTCTTCAACGGGAACGAGCACGGGCGCAGCCTCGCAATGCGCGATGAGGTCTTTGATCGGCGTCCAGTAGGGCGAAAAGACCAGCACTTCTTCACCCGGATTGACGACGGATTGAAACGCGCCGAAGAGTCCCTGCATACCGCCGTTGAGAACGATAACATTCTCTTCGCTCGCTGGAATGCGGTTGCGCTCGCGCAGCTTTTCCGCGATGGCTGCGCGCAACTCCTGTATGCCGGACGAAGGAGCGTAGCGCGTCTTATTTTCACGGAGCGCACGCATCATCGCCTCTTTTATGTAATCGGGCGTCTCGCTGTAAGGCTCGCCACCTTCAAACTGGTAGACGCTTGAGCCAGCCGCGCGCAGTTCCATAACCTTATTGCGAATCTTAACGATGTCGGAAAAGCCGACCTCTTCAAGTCGCGCGGCGAGGCGAAAGAGAGTTTTAGGTGATGACACGATGCGTGGTGAACCTCCAAGAATTTTAAGGGCGCGGAAAAGAGACGCCGGATTATAGCCTGCTGCCGGACAGAGAGCAAAAGAGCAGAGGTCAGAGGTTAGAGGTCAGAGGTCAGTTAAGATAAAATCTGTCACTGACCTCTGACCTCTAACCTCTGACCTCCGACTTTAACTTTGGCGGCTTAAATATAAGCATTGACACAGTTGTAGGGCGCGAGTAACATGACGCCAGTTGGGGCGTTGGCGCGTCCCGTGCCACCGTTGCCTTAAGTTTACCCGTTAACGATAGCCAAGAAAGTTCGGACACTTTTCCGGCGAGGTCTTCTGCAAGCTATGAACCGTGCCGCCGTTGCCATCCCTGAAAAACTCTTCTTCAAGATCGGCGAAGTGTGCGAACTGACGGGCGTGCAGGCGCACGTCCTGCGCTATTGGGAATCGGAATTTCCGATGCTCGCCCCGCAGAAGAATCGCGCCGGGCAGCGCACCTATCGCAAGCGCGACGTAGAGATGGCGCTGCGTATCAAGGAACTGCTCTACGAAGACCAGTACACGATTGCCGGGGCGAAGAAGAAGCTTTCGACTGAATTGCGCGGAGCCAGCAAACTCAAGGTCGTAACTTCTGAGATGAGCGCGCCGCAACCTCAGCCCGTGCCCGCCGCTACGCCGCAGAGCTTCATGCCGGAGAATGCGCCCGCAATTGCTTCTGAGCCGTCCAGACCAACTTATGAGGCTTCCTCTTCAAACGAGAGAGCCACCCTGACCGCAGACCAGCGCACCGCCGTCCGTCACCTGGCCCACCAGTTGCTCGATTTGCTCTCCACGCTCGACGCGGGTGAAGCAGAGGTGAGGCCGCAAGGGAAATAGCTGCCTTCAAAACCCACGCTTCATCAACGCGGAACACCGCCGCGTGATTTGACAAAAATAAATTTCCAGAGATACTAAGAAGACTTAACGGGACGTGGCGCAGCCTGGTAGCGCGCTTCCTTGGGGTGGAAGAGGCCGTGAGTTCGAATCTCGCCGTCCCGAAATTAAAAGGCTTCTGATTTGAATAAGTCGGAAGCCTTTTGCTTTATCCAAAGCTCTGCGCATTACTACTCCAGCTCAAATTTATAACTAAGCGTGCCAGTGACTTTGACGGGTTTGCCTGCAAGCTGTGTCGGCGAGAAGCGCGCCTGACGAGCGGCCTGTACCGCTGCCTGCTGGAGCAGCGGATGGCCGGAGACGGCGCGTGCCTCTGTGACCTTGCCCGATTCGTCAACCGTGACCTGCACGGTGACCGTGCCGGAAGCGCGTGCGGCCCTGGCGATGGCCGGGTAAGCGGGCTTGGGTAGACTGATGGCTTTGCCGTTCAGGACGCCGCCGCTGATGGGCGCTCTCGAACTGTTTGAATTACGAGGCGGCGGGGGGACTGTTGAAGTCGAATTAATGTTGGAGTCTGAAGAATCTGACGCAGGTTCTGTGAGTTGTCCGAGTTCATCAACCTCTTTGTCTACTTTGTTGATTGTTTTCTCACGAATGTTGAGATAGATGAAGAGGCCGCCGCCCGCTAAGACGAGCACTAGCAGCAAGCCTATCAAGCCTAGCCAGACGCCGGTCATGCCCGCATTGCCCTCTCCCGGCGGCGGGCCATACTGCGGTTGGCCCACGGGCTGTTGCCAGCGTGAACTCGTGGGCGCTCCCGGCTGCTGCCAGCCCGCTCTACCTTCTGTGGGCGCGACGGGCTGTTGGCACACAGGGCACACAGTCTCGCCGCCGACCAGCATCGCTCCGCAGTTAGTACAATTGACGTTCATAGTCTTTCAACCTCCGTTAGAGTTTCTGAATAAACGCGCTCTCCTGTGCCGTGCTGATTGAGCATTTATTCCTTCATCTCCGCAATGACTATCTGCGAAGTCAGCGTTTTATGGACGGGGCATTTGTGCGCTATCTCTTGCAGACGCGCTCGCTGTTCTTCCGTTAATTCGCCGTCGAAAGCGACGTTGCGCTCGATGCGATGCACGAAGCCTTCCGTGCCCTGCTCACACTCGATGCAATCTTCGGCGTGAATGCGTTGCTGTCTCAGATGCACCGTCACTTTTTCAAGCGGCCAATTCTTGCGCCGCGCGTACATCGTCACCGTCAGCGAGATGCAGCCGCCGAGCGCCGCGAGCAGCAGCGTGTAAGGGTCTGGGCCAGCGCCGTCGCCGCCGAGGCTCGAAGGTTCGTCAATCATGAAAGTCTGGCCCTCTTGATAACGAACCTCGTTTTGTAAGTTGTTTAGCGATGTGACTGTGACTTCGCTCATCGAAAATTATCTCCTCGAAATAATCGAATCGAAACGCGTCAGGACACTTGCGAGGCCGCTTGTCAGTGCAGCCAAGTTAGCCTGTTTCGGCTTCCACTTCAATAGCGAAAGTGCCGCAGGGTTGCAGCCAGGCGGCGCGTGCGGCTAAACTCCCCGAAAAGATTTCATTCTTAAATTCAAACAGCACTTGACCAGCGGAAGCGAGGACTGCGATGAAGATTCACGAATATCAGGGCAAAGAGCTTTTGCGAAGGTACGGCGTTCCAGTGCCGCGCGGCATTGTGGCGCGTTCTTCCGAAGAGGCGTATCACGCGGCGAAAGAATTGGGGACGCCTGTCGTCGTCGTCAAGGCGCAGATTCACGCGGGCGGGCGCGGCAAAGGCGGCGGCGTCAAGATTGCGAAGGGTGCGGATGAGGCGCAGGAGTTGGCACGCCAGATACTCGGCATGAATCTAGTCACACACCAGACAGGCCCGGAGGGCAGGGAAGTTCGCGTGCTCCTCATAGAGGAAGGCTTGCCGATTGATAAAGAGTTTTATCTTGGGATTGTGTTGGATAGAGCGACGGGGCGACCCGTCTTTATGGCTTCGGCGGCGGGCGGAATGGACATCGAAGAGGTGGCTGCCAAAACGCCGGAACAGATTTTCAAGGAGACGATTGACCCGGCTGTCGGCTTTCGCCCGTTTCAGGCGCGCAAGCTCGCTTTCAGTCTCGGCCTTCCTGCGGAATTGATAGGGCAGGCCGCCAAGTTTATGCAGACGCTCTACAGCGCTTACGAGCAGATGGACGCATCCTTGTTGGAGATCAATCCCTTTCTCCTGACGAAAGACAATCGACTGATAGCGCTCGATGCGAAGGTGAATTTCGACGACAACGCGCTCTTTCGTCATAAAGAGTTTTTAGATTTACGCGACCTGCACGAAGAAGAGCCTTTGGAGATTGAAGCTTCCAAGTATGATTTGAACTACATCAAGCTCGACGGCAACATCGCCTGCATGGTCAACGGCGCAGGGTTAGCGATGGCGACGATGGACATTATTAAGCTGGCGGGCGGCGAGCCTGCTAATTTCCTGGATGTCGGCGGCGGCGCATCGCAGGAGCGCGTCGAGGCTGCGTTTAGAATCCTGCTGGCAGATGAAAACGTGCGCGCCGTGCTTATTAATATCTTCGGCGGCATCGTGCGCTGCGACATGGTGGCGCGCGGAGTGGTCGGAGCAGCGAATAACCTGGGCGTGAAAGTGCCAGTCGTGGTTCGTCTCGAAGGCACGAACGTAGAGGAAGGCCAGCGCGTGATACGCGAATCCGGCTTGAACTTCACGGTCGCGGGTGGCATGCAGGACGCCGCCGAAAAGGTCGTCGCGCTGGCCGGAAGTTGATTGCCAGAAGGTCTTGGGCAGTAGTGGCAGAGGAAACATTCAGTATCTTTGAAGTATCGGAACTGCTCGGCGTGCCGCCTCATGTTTTAAGATATTGGGAGAGCGAGTTTTCGCTGCCTGCGGCGGATAGAGACGACGCGGGGCGGCGCATTTACAATGCCGAGGACGTTGCGCTTGTCAGACGAATCAAGGAGTCGCTTTACGACGAGCAATGCACGATTGCCGAGACAAAGCGCAGGCTGGCAGAGCGAAGATGACTGAAGCTCGGCGAGGAACAAAGTGAAACATGAGAGGCTCTTAAAGCTGCTTGTTCATCTCAGCCGCTTTGGTCTAGCGGCGCTGTTTCTCTTCGCGGTCGGGGCGAAGCTCTACATGAGAAACGACCCCGCAGAGAGCTTCTTTTCCAACATGCCGATGCTGGTCGGCGCGCGCTGGGCGACGACTGTAGCTGTCGCCGTCATCGTTGCTGAACTGGCAAGCGCTGTCCTGCTGCTCTGGCCGCGCACGGCTCGGCTCGGCGCAACGCTGGCTGCCGCCCTGCTCATCAGCTTCGCTTCTTACGCGCTGTACTATCGCTACGGCTTAGGGAATGCGGAGGGGCTTGAGTGTGGTTGTTTCGGCAATGTCATCGGCAGCCAGTTGGGCGTCTCGACGGCGCTCAGGAATCTGGCCCTGCTCATCCCCGCCGCGCTCGTCATCTTCGGCCTACAGAGACTGCGCCGCACCGCGCGCACGGAACTTGAGCCACAAACAGCAGCCGTCTAAAGACAGTTTAGAGTCTGGAGTCTAAAGTCCAGAGTCAGAAAGCAGAAGCTTTTGACTTTGGACATCGGGCTTTTGACTCCGGACTCAAGACTTTTGACTCCAGACTCCAGACTTCTGACTCCAGACTCAAGACTCCCGACTTAAGACTCCCGACTTATTGTGGTTATCTTCTACCGCGCGATTCGCCGCGCATGCGATTGATTTCGTAACGGCTGTTGTCGATGCGCTCCTGCACGTCCGGGTGGTCGTTGAAGATTGCGCCGACGAGGCTGGAATCCGTCTTGCTGACCTGTTGTAGCTTCTGAAACATCGTCACCATGCCTTCGGGGTTAAAGCCCGCTTTCGCCATCCCGCGCACGCCCAGAAAATCAGCTTCGCGTTCTTCTTCGCGGTTGTGAACGGCGAGCAAGCCGCCCGCGACGATTGATGCGGCGGCTTTGCCAAGCTGTCCCGCTGTATCGCCCGCGACGCCCGTGATTGAGCCGAAGAGTTCGGCAAGGCCGCCGAGGGTTTGCGATTGCTGTATGGTCTTGAGGCTATGGCGCGCGACGACGTGGCCGACTTCGTGCGAGAGCACGGAAGCGAGTTCGTCATCGTTGGCGCGCTTCATCAAGGTGTCCGTGACGTAGATGTGACCGCCGGGGCCGGAGAAGGCGTTGAACTGGTCGTCGCGCATGACGTGAAAAGTATAGTTGATGCCGGGGCGCTGGCTGGCGCGGGCGACGCGCTGGCCGATGCGATTGGCCCGCACCTGTCCTTCGGTGGTGAGCTTATAACGTTTGCCGACTTCGACGTTGAGTTGATTGCCGAGCTTGGCTTCGTCGCGCTCGCTGATGAGTCCTGCGTTTGAATAACGCGCGCCGCGAAACTGCGAGTACGGGTCTTCGCTAAACTGTCGCGCGGTCGTGTTAAAGAGCGCCGAGCCGAGCGTGACGACTGCCGAGAAGGGCGAGCCGACTGGCGGCACTTCGACCTCTTTACGGCGCTGTTGAGCGCTGGCGCTTAACAGGGGCGCGAACAGCAGTGCGAAAGCGAAAGTAAAAGCGAGAGCCTTGCGGCGAAACGGGGGAAGCGGCCTCATTGCAGTAAATCTCCTCTTGTGCTGGTCTTAAAATCATCCGGCGGGCCTTTGGTAACTAAAGAGCATCTGCCCGGCCCGGCACATCATAACGCAGACGCTCATTTTCTGACAGATGCTTTGAAAGCGTCCGCGAGACAATGACGAGACGCCCCACTGCTTTTGCTCGTCGCTCGTTTATCTGCCGCGCGGCGTGTAGAATTGGCGTGCAATCTTAAAGACAGCTTAAGCGGAGGTGCTCGGATGGCTGCTATTTCATTCTGGGGCGGTGTCGGAACTGTGACCGGCTCTAAGTACTTGGTCGAAGGAGAGAGGGGCAGCGTGCTCGTCGACTGCGGAATGTTTCAGGGGTTGAAGGAACTGCGCGAGCGCAACTGGCAAGCGCCGCCCTTTGACCCGAAAGCGCTTGACGCGGTGCTCATCACGCACGCGCACATAGACCACACGGGTTATCTGCCGCGCCTCGTCGCACAGGGGTTCAACAATCCGGTCTACTGCTCGCGCGGCACAAGCGATTTGCTCAAGATACTGCTGCCGGACGCGGCGCGGCTTCAGGAAGAAGACGCAGACTATCGCAATCGCCACCAACTGACGAAGCACAAGCCCGCGCTGCCACTCTACACGGAAGAGGATGCACGCGCCGCTCTGGATTTAATCGTACCGCTTGAGAACGACGGCGAAGCAAGAGAGGTTGCTCCGGGCATCCGCGCTGGCTTTCGTATCGCGGGTCACATTCTAGGCTCAAGCCTCGTGCTGGTCGAAGTGGAGGGCGCTGGCGATGATGGGAAGGGCCGAAAGATTTTGTTCTCAGGCGACCTGGGCCACTACGACCAACCGATTATACGCGACCCTGCGACGCCGCCAGCCTGCGACTACCTGCTGGTCGAATCCACTTACGGCGACCGCCTGCACGACCCTGAAAAGCCGGGGGACGCGCTCACGCGCATCATCAACGAGGCTGTTGAGCATCGCGGCCCTGTACTGATTCCCGCCTTCGCCATCGGGCGCACGCAGGAGTTGATCTATTTGATTCGTGAGTTGGAAGAAGAGAAGCGCATTCCAATCCTGCCTGTGCGTGTGGATTCCCCTATGGCGGCGGCGGCGACGCAAGCCTACAGCCATCGTAAGGAAGAACACGACGAAGAGTATGTGAGCATATTGGCACAGCGTAAGCACCCCTTGCGCACGCACTCTATGCTGACGGCCTCATCGCGCGAAGAATCCAAGCGGCTCAACGATGAAGAAGGGACGCGTATCATCATCAGCGCATCGGGCATGATGACGGGCGGGCGCGTCATGCACCACGCGCGCCGTATCTTGCCGGACAGGAATGCAACCATCGTCTTCGTTGGCTATCAGGCCGCAGGGACGGCTGGCCGCCGCATACTGGATGGCGAAAAAGAGGTCAAGCTGCATGGACAGTTCACGCCCGTGCGTTGCCGCATAGAACGCATCGGCGGATTTTCGGCCCACGCAGACTGGAAGGAAGTCCTGCGCTGGCTCGAAGGGATGCCGTCAGCCCCGCGCTGCACCTTCAACACACACGGCGAACCCGACGCAGCACACGCCATGCGCGACCACATCGCCGAGCGCTTCAATTGGCGCGTCGAAGTCCCGCAGTACGGCGATAAGTTTGAGCTTGCTTAAGGCTTGACAGGGAAAGGAAGGCGACAGCGTTCCGCACTCGCACGAGGGATTGCGATTTTCCTTTGGGGAGTTGCAAGTCTCCATGATGGACTTGCAACTCCCCAAAGGGGAATCACGATTCCCCGTCAGGGACTCGCAACTCCCCGTCAGGGACTTACGAATCCCTGACGGGGAGTTGCGAGTCCCTAACAAGAACTTGCAAGTCCCCGTCAGGGACTTGCGACTCCCGATGAGGGACTTGCAACTCCCCGTCAGGAACTTGCGAGTCCCCGCTTGGAACTTGCAAGTCCCTTTTGAAAACTCGAAACTTTTTCCTTGAAAACTGCGATTTCCGGTGCGAAAATGGCGCTTCCAGACCGGAAACGCCGGAAGCGTGAGAGAGTAGTTACGCAGTTTTCCTCTATACATCACGTTTCCCTATCGAGCAGGGGCGGAATCCTCAAAGCACACGATTAGTAGTTCTCAAACTACTTGCTCGCACGCTTTGCACAGTTCGTCAACGCCTTCGTGCCTCACTGAAGCACGACCATATAATTAACCAACCAAACGGTGCGCTCCACAGCGCACAGAAAGGAAATCCTTACCATGCCAAAGAAGACTCCAAAATATGTCGAAGAGAAAATCGCGCGAATGATAAGCGGATGGGAAACGCTTGCGCCCGAAAAATCATTTGGCGGACTAACGCTGACGCAATTCCGCGCCGCCGCGCAACCCTCCCTCGACGCACGCGAACGCATAGACAACCTCGAAAACCAGTCCCGGCAGGCGCTCTCCGACCGTGAAGACGCCGACGAAGCCTTTCTTGAAAAAGCGGAACTCGTCGTCAACGGCGTCCGCGCAGACCCCACCGAAGGCCCCGACAGCGCCCTCTACGAAGCCTTCGGCTACACACCCAAACGAGACCGCAAGAGCGGCCTCTCACGCAAACCCAAAACCACAGACCCCGAGTAACACCCACAACACCAACGCGCTTGCCCGTTCTGTTCACACAGGACAAGCGAGCGCGCCACTTTTATACAAGAGGGAAATGAAGATTAGCTGTTATTGAACAGCCTAATTTGAATCCATTGCTTTCTGGCTTCTACCTGAGCCTGACTATTGATGCGCAAACGGACGATGGTTGCGCGCCCGCTCGCGGTCAACCCTTTTATCTCTCCTGTCTCTTCAATGACTGAAAAGTGCTCGCTCCATATCTCGCGGCGCGGATTGAAAAGGGGAACATCGCTTTGCGTCAACTCGTCTGTGGCTGAAACATAATCGGACTTGTAGAGGTTGCAGGAGCGGCACGACAAAGCAAGATTGTCTTCTCTCGTTTCCCCACCAAGTGATTGCGGTGTGATATGTTCGACTTCAAAGGGCAAGTTGAAAACCATTTCCGGGGCGTGGCAGTATTCGCAGGCATGGCGGGCGCGTGCTGAGACAAGCGGATAATGGGGATTCATGGCTTGAGTTCATGCAACAATGCAGCCGCCCTTCGTCGTGCGCCGTCGAGTTCTATTTGAATCAAAGCCTCCAACTCGGTTTCTTCCTCAGTCGATAGTATTCCGGCGGAACGTCGCTGCATCAACTCTGCCAGCCGCGCTTGCTGTGTGGCATTGAAGAATTGGTCTGCTTTGCTTTGCAGCACGATGATGAGCGTGCCGCTCTCTTCCTCTGCGAGTTGCGACGAAAGAGCGTCCAGAGCCTCGCCCGCCGTCCGTCCCGTCGATTCCTTATCACCGGCGACGGCGCGGTAGCTATCATTCTTTTCCGGCAGGATAGTAATAGTCGTCATAGTGATTCGATTATAACACTCCTCAACACCACCGCGCTCGCTTGTTCTGTGAACAGGACGAGCGAGCGCGGCGGGATTTAAGCTTTCTTCTGTCGCTTCATATCCCAGACTGGCCGGTGATCTTCACGGGAGTCCCCACGGGCAAATTTATGTGATAGAGTTCGAGGTTATGCGGGCTAAATTTGACTTTTCGGAGGAGACATGAACGAGCACGGTAAAAGCGGGAGGTTATGGACACAGCAAGTCGCATCTTCGTTTAGCCCGGATGCGGAGGCCGTCATAACGCACGGTGATTGTTTGGAGACTTTACGCGGACTGCCCGACAGCTTCGCAAAGCTAATTATAACTTCGCCCCCCTACAACGTCGGTAAGGTTTATGAAAAGTCGATGCAGTTGACGAAGTATCTCGCTACAATAAACCCAATCATTGATGAATTAGTTAGAGTGCTATCGGTGGAAGGCTCGCTCTGCTGGCAGGTCGGCAACTACGTCGAAAACGGCGAAGTCTTCCCCCTGGATATTTTCTATTATCCCTTTTTCAAAGAACGTGGCTTCAAGCTCCGTAGTCGTATCATCTGGCATTTCGAGCATGGCTTACATGCTTCCAAGCGTTTTTCCGGTCGCTATGAGACACTTCTCTGGTTCACCAAAAGCGACGCTTACACATTCAATCTAGACCCCGTGCGCGTCCCCTCCAAGTATCCCGGTAAGACTCACTTCAAAGGTGAGAAGCGCGGTCAGCCGTCGGGAAATCCGCTCGGTAAGAACCCCTCCGATATTTGGCGTATCGTCGCGCAGGATTGGGAACAAGAGCTTTGGAACATTCCAAATGTCAAAGCTAACCATCCCGAAAAGACCATCCATCCTTGTCAATTTCCGATTGAATTGGTTGAGCGTTGTATTCACGCGCTGACGAATGAAGATGAGTGGGTCTTAGACCCATTTTCCGGTGTCGGCTCTGCCATGCTCGCTGCTCTGAAAAACAGGCGGCGGGCGATGGGCTGTGAAAAAGAAGCCCAATACGTGGAGATAGCTAGAGAGCGCATCGCAGACCTTTACTCAGGCAAACTCCGTTATCGACAGCTTGGGAAGCCCGTTCATCAACCGACCGGACGTGAAAAGGTCGCTCAAATTCCAATAGAGTGGAAAAATTTGGAGGCGAAGGCGTGAGAATTGCCGGCGTCTATTCTTTCAACGGCGGGAAAGAATTTGTCGCCGACCGCTATCCGCATTTGCTCACCGAAGTTAATGCAGTTATCAAGAACGTAGATGCGGTGCTTTACAAAGATAAGGTGAGCGCGGAAAAGACAATGCCGGGACGGATGCTTTACAGCCCTTCGCGCATCAACGCAGCTTTCAAAGCCGAGTTCGGTCAACTAGGTTGGAGGTCTATCCGCGTGCGCTGTGATTACCCGACAACTTATTATCTTGAAGACTACGAAATCCGCTCAAAGAATCGCGGCGCATTTCGGGAAATGGATTTCGTCAAGGAAAAGCTTGGTATTGAAGTTCAGTTTGGTAAGTATGCTTTCATGGTCTATAACGTCTGCGCGAAGATGACCATTTTTCGTAATCTTGGATACATAGATGGTGGTATTGAAATCGTCCCCGTTAAAGCCTTTGCCGATGATATGTCAACTGGCGTCTCTTACTTTGAGCAGTTCGTTTGGGACTTAGAGAGTCGCGGCGTCGCTGACATAGACATTCCAGTTTTGATTCTTGGCATTGACGACACGCAGATCACGACCGCTACTGCTACGGAAACAAATACGCTACCCTCGAACATCAATTGATCGGCTTGTTTACGAACTCTATAAACCCACGCCCGAAGAGATTGCTATTGCCGAAAACGTCTGACAGAGTGTTAACATCTGAACAGAGGCCGGAAAGGATAATTAAGGATATGACCAGACGAGTTATTTTATATCCCGGCGAAGACGGCTATGTGGTAGCTGAAGTTCCGAGTCTGCCCGGTTGTGTCAGTCAGGGCAAGACGCGCGACGAAGCTCTGGCGAATATACAGGAAGCCATCGCGCTGCACGTCGAAGTCTTGCAGGAGCGCGGCGAGCCTGTGCCGGACGATCAGGTCGAAGTGGTCGAGGTCGCCGCATGAGCAAACTGCCCGTTGTGTCAGGCGCGCAATGCGTCAAAGCACTTGAAAGGGCGGGCTTCATCGTTTACAGGCAAAGAGGCAACCATCTCACATTAGTCCGCGCTGACCCTCCGGGGCAAACAACCGTTCCCAATCACAAAGAGCTTGATCGCGGCACGCTCCGCGCCATTATCCGGCAGGCGGGCTTGAGCGTAGAGGAGTTCATCGCCCTTTTATAAGTTCAGAGCAGGCATGTCTCAGCCCGCCTCGCAACTTCTGTAAAAACAAATCAACCGCCCTCTTGGCTGGCCGCCGCCCTTTTTGTCTCAGGCGCGATTAACGCTCCCGCGTGCAGCGTCTCTATAGCGCGTGTTATACTGCGCAGTCTTTCAATCAACATTTATTAAGTCAGGAGTCCGAAGCTTTGAGCGTACTCGTTGATAAGAATACTCGCCTCGTCGTGCAGGGCATCACGGGCAAAGAGGGAACGTTCCATACGAAGCAGATGGTGGAGTATGGGACGAACGTGGTGGGCGGCGTCACTCCCGGCAAGGGTGGGACGACGCATGAGGGCATCCCCGTCTTTAACACCGTCGCCGATGCCGTTCGTGAGGCGGGCGCGAATGCTTCCGTCATCTATGTCCCGCCGCCGTTCGCCGCCGACGCGATTATGGAAGCCGCTGACGCGGGATTGCCGCTCGTCGTCTGCATTACAGAGGGCATCCCTGCGCTCGATATGGTGAAGGTCAAAGAGTATCTGTCGGACAAGGCGACGCGGCTGATTGGCCCAAACTGCCCCGGCATCATCTCTCCCGGCAAATGCAAGATTGGCATTATGCCCGGCCACATACACCGCGAGGGCCGCATCGGTGTCGTCTCGCGTTCGGGAACGCTGACCTATGAAGCTGTGGGCCAACTGACGGCGCTCGGTCTGGGCCAGTCAACCGCCATCGGCATCGGCGGCGACCCCATCGTCGGCACAACGCACACGGACGCGCTCGCGCTCTTTCAGGCGGACGACGAAACCGACGGTATAGTGATGATAGGCGAAATCGGCGGCACAGCCGAAGAGGAAGCAGCGGCCTTTGCCAAACAGAACGTCAGGAAGCCGATTGTCGCCTTCATCGCCGGGCAGACCGCGCCGCCCGGTCGCCGTATGGGCCACGCGGGCGCGATCATCGCTGGCGGCAAGGGAACGGCAGCCGAAAAGATGAAAGCTTTGGAAGAGGCCGGAATCCGCGTCGTCAAGTCTCCCGCAGACATCGGTCAGGCGATGAAAGAAGCGCTCGGCGCTGGCGCAACGGTTTAGCGCTTCTGGAGGAATTAACAAGCAATGAAAACGCTCCTGCTCACTCTGCTCTTAATCTTGTTGCTGCTGCACGGCGCTGTGGCTCAAAATGGAAACTCTGTGCCAGCGGTCGAACCGAAGATGATTTTGACGGGCGTCGTTTACGATATTAACGGGGCTGTTATCATCTACGACACGACGGTGGTTGCGCGCGACAGCAAGGGCCGGAAATACGAAGCGGCGACCAACGATGAGGGCGTTTATAGACTTGAGCTTCCGCTGGGTCTTTACCGAATCGAAGTCAGCGCCAACGGATTTTGCCCAGAGCAAGCGGAACGCTTCAGGGTGGTTAATTCAACGCACGGAAGGATGTCTCTGGATTTCGTGTTGGAAGCTGCGGAAGGCCGATGCCCGCGCGAAAGAATTGAGAAACAACCGAAGAGTGAAACTAATAAGAGTCCGAAGCCAATAGCAGGATAAATCGAGAGGAAAATAATGGCAGAGCAAGCAGGTAATCTTACTTTCGGAATCATTAAGCCCGACGCTGTGCGCGGCGGGAAGACTGGCAGCATCTTGCAGCGAATTATTGACGGCGGCTTTCGCTTGCGTGCGATGAAGCTGATTCACATGACGAGGGCGGAGGCCGAAGGCTTTTATGCTGTGCATCGCGAGCGCCCTTTCTTCGGCGAGTTGACGGAGTTTATGTCTGGCGGGCCGTGCGTCGTGCTGGCGTTGGAGAAGGACGGTGCGGTGAGAGCCTGGCGCGATTTGATGGGCGCGACCGACCCGGCCAAAGCCGACGAGGGGACGCTGCGTAAAGAGTTTGGCGGTTCGCTCGGCGAAAACGCCGTGCATGGCTCGGATTCAGAAGAGAACGCGGGCATCGAAATCGCTTACTTTTTCAGCCGCCTTGAACTGGTCTGACGCATGCGAGGTATGCTGTCCGCGCATCTCGCTTGAAATTGATTGAACAGCGCGATTGTCTCGCCGCTCGCGGCGGAGGAATGAGATGGACGACGAATCTCAGGGAGGTCGAAAGCCTTCTTCAATCAAGCCGCCGATGATTAAGCCGCCGATGGCGAGTCCGCAACAGCCCGCCGCCTATCAGCAGTCGCCCATGCAATCGTCTGCGCCGCCGCCGCCGCCAGCGTCTGCAAGCAAGCTGGTCATCGTTATTAACATTATTCTGGCAGTGGCCCTGATTGTCGGCCTCGCGATTCTTGCCTACAGGTGGTTGAAGTGATTCCTGCGTTTGTTGAAATCAATCGGCCAATGCTTGCGGCCAATGCTCGTCAAGAGCTATCGGCTCGCCGCCCGCGTCGTGTAGAATAGGCTTTAACCGTAGCCGCGAAAACTTTCATCGAAGAATCTTCCACAGAGGGTTTATGTCAATCATCAGCGACGTGATCGAATCCACCAAAGCTATCATCAAGGGCATGGCCGTTACCTTCGCGTATATTCCGCGAGAGAAATGGACTGTGCAGTATCCGGACGAGCCTGTCACGATGCAGCCGCGCTATCGCGGCCAGCACTTGCTGCACGTAGACGAGAATGGGAAAGAGAAGTGCGTCGCCTGTTTCCTCTGCGCCGCCGCCTGCCCTTCGGACTGCATCTACATCATCGCCACGGACGACCCGCGCTCGAAGACAGAGAGAGTCGGCGTTGATGAGCGCTACGCGCAGGTCTATAACATAGATTACGGGCGCTGTATCTTTTGCGGCTACTGTGTGGAAGCCTGTCCGAAGGACGCCATCACACATGGCTACAATTTCGAGTTGTCGGTTTACAACCGCTCCGATTTGCTCAAAACCAAAGACGATCTACTGATAACAAAGCAGGTGCAGTCGAAGAATTACCGCGTCGCTTCGTCAGACGAAGATGTCAATTCCGAATACAAAGAAGTCTGAACGACATTCGGGTTAAAGGGGAAAGGGGAAACGGGGAAACGGCAATGACGGGTTTTCATTTTCCCTTTTCCCCTTTTCCCCGCTTCCCCTAATCCTTGACGAATGACCCACCGCGAGTTTCATTATCGTTGGGAGTACGAGCTTCGGGCCAGCCCTGAACAGTTGTGGCCGCTTGTGGCGGACACGAACCGCTTCAACCGTGATGCGAACGTTCCGGCAGTCAACGAAGTACGCGTTCAGGACGGCACGCGCTTGACGAACGCGCGGCGGCGGCTTCGTCTCTTCGTCATGGGTCTGGCCGTCGAATGGGAAGAACAACCCTTTGAATGGATCAGGCCGCATCGCTTTGGTGTCGTGCGGCGCTACACGAAAGGGCCTGTGGCGGAAATGCGCGTGCTGGCGGAATTGGAGCCGCTTGCGACGGGCGGCACGCGCCTCATTTATCAGTGCTGGGCACAACCGAAAAACCTCGTCGGCAACTTTGCCATTCCGGCGCAGATAGGCTTTATCAGCAAACGAAAATTCGCCAACGCCTTTCGCCGCTACGACCAACTCCTGCAAAAAGGACAGCCGCCTCTTTATCAAACATCGCGTGCCAACTTTGCTCCGGGCGGACAGGCGCGCATTCGTGCCCTCAGCGAAAAACTAATCTCGCAAGGGGCACGGCCTGAGATTGTCGAACGACTCGCCGACATGATTGAAACGGCGGACGATCTGTCGCTGGCGCGCATACGCTCGCACGCGATGGCCGACTACTGGAATTTTGAGCGCCGCGATGTGCTGGAAGTTTGCCTCCTGGCGACGCGCGCAGGGCTTTTGGATTTGCAGTGGGACTTAATCTGCCCGCATTGTCGCGGCGCTATCCAGAGCAGCAATACGCTGACCGGCATCCAGTCGCAAGTCTATTGCGAAAGCTGCAACATAGACTTTAACGTCAGCTTCGACAATTCCGTCGAGCTAACCTTTCGTCCGAATCTGGCGATACGGCAGATAGAGAGCCAGAACTTTTGCGTCGGCGGCCCACAGTTGACGCCGCACATCGTCGCGCAGCAGCTTTTACCGCCCAATACTGAGCGCGAATTGCAGCTTTCGCTCGAAGCCGGGCGCTATCGTCTACGCAGCCCCGAATTGCCCGGCGAGCAATTCCTGATTGCTGTGACGGACGGCGAAGAGGAAATAACTTTCCATGCCTGCGAGCAGGGCTGGCCGGAAATCGAAAGGCGCTTGTCAACGACGCCCACCTTGCGCTTCAAGAATGCGACAGATGCCGACCAGCTTTTTATTCTGGAACGCACCGCCTGGAGCGATCAGGCGGCGACAGCGGCAGAGGTAACGGCGCTGCAAGTCTTCCGCGACCTCTTTTCCAATGAAGCGCTCAGGCCCGGCGAACAGATTTCCGTCGGCAGCCTGACGGTGCTCTTTACAGACCTGAAAGGCTCTACGCAGCTTTACCGCGAGATTGGCGACGCGCCAGCCTTCGGCGCTGTGATGAGCCATTTCGACGTGCTGCGCGCGAGCATAGCGGAGGAAGACGGCGCGCTCGTCAAGACGATTGGCGATGCTGTGATGGCTGTCTTTCGTCGTCCGGCGGGAGCTTTGCGTTCTATCCTCGAAGCGCAACGAAAGCTCTCAACGCCTCCGCCGGGAATGAGGCCGCTCTTGCTCAAGGTCGGCATACACTACGGCCCCTGCATCGCCGTCACGCTCAACGGTCGGCTCGATTACTTCGGCTGCACTGTCAATATGGCTGCGCGGCTCGAAGGTCTCTCTTCGGGCGGTGATGTGGTCATCTCAAGCACGGTTCACGCCGACCCGGAAGTCGCAGAGATGATTAACGCGCCGGAGCACAAACTTTCGGCCCAGCCCTTTGAAGTCATGCTGAAAGGCTTTGACGAAGAGAACTTTGAACTCTGGCGCATACAGGAGCAGGTAGAAACGATGAACGCTGCAGCGATGAACGCGGAATGAGAAACAAGCTCTTAATAGCTCATCGTTCATCGTTCCGCGTTCATCGTTTAGTTATTTGACCATGCCGCCGACGACGGGCAGTCGATAAAGCTCTCGATTAAAGAAGGCGCGGACACCGCCCGTCAGCGCCAGCCAGATGAACGCAAGCTGGAGCGCTCCGACTAAAATCCCTGCGACCAGAAGTTGCTGGACGGTGGAATCCGGGATCAGGAACAAAAGCCCTATAACGAAACGCGCGGCGACGTAGAGCACGCCTAGATAGAGCGCTTGCTTGGCGTGAAAGCTGGCGAGCGGAGTCTTGACGACTGCCGAGACGACCAGCGGCAGTATCAGTCCGGCCAACAGAGCGAGATGGATCTCGATTGTGAATCTCACGTCGTTGCGAAAACCCAGCACGCTTCCGCTCGTCAGCACCGTAAACATCACGAGCCAGACGTAGACCAGCAACGAGAGCGTGCGCTCATAAGCGTCTGCTTCCACAACCTGCGCCGGAACAGGAGCCGGAGCAAAGCCTTGTTGCTGCTGATAGGGCGGATAGCCGGGCTGTCCGCCGTAAGGCGGCTGCTGCTGCGGATAACCGGGCTGTTGACCATAGGGCGGTTGCTGCTGCCCTCCGTATGGCTGTTGCGACGGCTGTCCATAGGGCTGCTGTTGGCCGTAATCGGGCTGCTGCCCCGGAGGTGGCCCACCGCCGGGCGGATATTGCTGTGACATCTACATCTATCCTTTCTCTTCGCGGTTAAACTAAAAATTCGGATTGCTGCTCAAACAAATAGCATCAACTAAAACTGCGCCGCCGATTTTTCTCGATGAGCCGTCATTATATGAGCATCGGTTGATTGTGTATAGAGAAATGATTTGACGTGGGAGCGCTGGCAGAGAATTGATGATTTAATACAATAGCGGATTAACTGAACAGAGCGGCTAGGCAGGGAGCTTCAGTTGCTCGCGGAGCTTTCTGAAGTCGGAGCGCAGTTCGCGGACATCCGCGCGGGTTTCCAGCGCCATGCTCTCAACCCGATCCATCCGAATCTCGATTCGCTCAAGCCTCTCTTCGACGGCTGTAAATCGAGAATCCATCTGCTCGCCGAGCGCGTTAATCCGTTCCAAGATGGTTTCGACAGTCGGTTTTGTAGTAGCTTCGTCGCTCATCAACGGAGAGTTTACGTCACCGGCGTCTAGGGGTGCAACGATGGAATTTACCTTTGAGTTTGATTGGAATTTAATCAAGGCATTTATTGTCCCGCTGTTTCCTCATGTCAACTCTAAGCAAACTCACGACCGATTAGCGCAGACGTGTTAAAGTTTTCAATAAAGCAAGAGGACTGAATTTTCCAGCCCCGTTGGTTAAGAGGAGCAAGCTTGGTTCGATGTCAAACATTTTAGAAGCGCGGGACGTTTCAAAAATCTACCAGATGGGCGCGACGCAGGTGGCCGCGCTCGATCATGTTTCAATCAACATTGATGCTGGAGAGTTTGTGGCGATTCAGGGGACATCGGGTTCTGGCAAGTCAACTCTGCTGAACATGCTCGGCGGCCTAGACCGCCCGACGAGCGGCGAAGTCCTCTTCGACCAGCAATCGCTCGCGCCCTTCAATAAGAAACAGATGGCACGCTATCGTCGCCATTCGGTCGGGATGATCTTTCAAAACTTTAACTTGATTTCGACGATGACCGCCGCCGAGAATGTCAATCTGGCGCTGGCCTTCGGCGGCCTGCGTGGGCGTGAGCGGGAAGAGCGCACGCGCGAATTGCTGGCGCGCGTCGGACTCAGCGACCGTCTCACGCATAGGCCCACAGAGCTTTCCGGTGGCGAACAGCAGCGCGTCGCCATCGCGCGTGCGCTCGCCAATCGCCCGCGCATTCTGCTTGCCGACGAGCCGACGGGGAATTTAGACTCGACGCGTGCACGCGAATTGCTCGCCCTGCTCCGCGAGATGGTCGAAGCAGACGCCCTGACGGTCTTAATGGTCACGCACGACCGCGAACTGGCCGAGCACTTCTCCGACCGGATTATCCTGATGAAAGATGGACAAGTAGAAGAGTAAGGATGAGGGATAAAAGCAAAGCTAAGATAGGGGAAGGGGTAAATGGGGAAAGGTTAAGAGGGGAAAGGAAAGCCGCTTGATTCAAGCTCTCTTCCTTTTACCCGCTTACCCCTTCCCCTTTTACCCTAAATCTTGATTCATCCCTTAAATGATGAGGTGTGCTTATGTCTACCAATGTTGCCTCCGTAATGACGCTGGAAGAATTGCGCTCCGTGCCTTTGTTTGCCGGGTTGGATGACAAGGCGGCGCGCGAACTGCGCGAGCTATTGAAGGTGCGCGAAGTGCCGGGCGAGACGCCGCTCTTTCGTTTCGGCGATTCGGGCGACGCGATGTATTTGATTGATAGCGGGCGCGTGCGCATCAGCGTACACGATTCGTTCGGCCACTCCGTCACGCTGGCAGAACTCGGAGGCGGCGACTTTTTCGGCGAGATGGCAATTCTCGACGGCAAAGCGCGCGCAGCCGACGCCACCGTCATCGAAGATGCGCGCCTCGCTATTCTCTCGCGCGAAGACTTTCTTCCGTTCGTTCGTCGCAACCCGGATGTCGCGTTGAAGATGCTAAGCGCTATTACCAACAGGCTGCGCGACACTGACGAACTTCTGCGCCAGCGTGTGTCCAGAAACGCCAACGTCGAGGAAGCGGCGCGAATGACCGGGCCAGACCGCCTCGCCAATCGCTTAGCGGAATTTGGCGGAAGCTGGATGTTCATTGCAGTGCTGGTGGTGCTGTTAATTTTCTGGGTCGTGCTTAACTCGTGGCTGATTCTCAACAGCGTTATTGACCCATATCCGTATAACCTGCTCAGCCTGATACTCGGCATCATCGCTGGCGTGCAGGCTCCGATTATCATGATGTCGCAGAATCGGCAGGGCGAAAAAGACCGGCTGCGCGCAGACCTAGATTTCCAGATCAACCTCAAAAACGAAATTTCCCTCGCCGAAATCCTGCGCCGCCTGGACGTGCTCGAAAGCGAGCGCCTCCCCGTCCTGTTTGAAGAACAGAACGCGCGCCTCGCCGCAGGCAAGAGAGACGAAGGAAGACAACAGTAAGGGAAAAGGTAAAAGTAAAAAGGCAATAGTGAGGAGAAGACAACTTTTATTAAAAGTGATTCTCCGCCTCCCTTTCGCCTTTTTACTTTTGCCTGCTTTAGTTTGCCTTTTTACTTTTCTCGCGTCGGCGTCTTACAATGCACAGCCTGTTCGACAATAATTCCAGAGCACAGATAGGGCTTGGCAGGGCTGCATGATTCAGGCCATTTTTTTTGATTTCAACGGCGTCATTATTGATGACGAGCCGCTGCAACTGAAAGTCTATCAGGAAGTGTTGCAGCCCGCCGGCGTCACGTTTACAGAAGCGGACTACTACAATGCTATGGGCATGGACGACCGCCTGTTCGTCCGCACGATGTTTGAGCGCGCCGGAAAGCCTCTGGCCGACGATGCGCTCGCTCCCCTCATCGAGCGCAAGACCCAGCTTCATCGCCAAGAGATAGAAGACGAATTGCCGCTCTTTCCAGGCGTCCTGACGTTCATTAAGGCCGCGTCGCGCAGCTACGCGCTGGGGCTGGTTAGTATGGCTGTGCGCGTCGAGATAGATTACGTGCTTGAGCGCGCCGGTCTTCAGCAGGCTTTCAGCGTTGTCGTCAGCGCAGAGGACGCTCATAGCTGCAAGCCAGACCCTTGCTGCTATCAACGCGCGCTCGAACTCTTAAACGAGCGACGGCGCGCAGAACGCAAACTGCCGCTCCTGCCAGCCGAATGTCTCGTCATAGAAGATTCGCCGCCAGGCATTCAAGCGGGGCGCAGCGCCGGTATGCGTACGCTCGGCGTCACCAATTCCGTTTCGGAAGCGCAACTTCGCGCAGCGGGCGCGGATGTCGTCACGGCCAGCCTTGCGGATTGGACGACGGACGCCGTGCATCACGTCTTCGACATATAAACGATAAAGTGGTAACGATGAACGCGGAATGTAAGACAACTGCTTTATAGTTCATCGTTCATCGCTCCTGCTTCATCCTTGTGTTTATGACTCCAGAAAGCAAACTCTTCGCGGGCTTCATGCGACGCAATTTCGCCGAAGAGATAGCCAAGCCCGATGACGCTATCAGGCTTGCATGGGCGGCGGTGTTCATCGCGGCAGAAGATCAGGCTCATCTGGATGCCGACTTCGGTTGGTATGTGATACGGCTGGACGATTTCGCGCATGAGGCTGGAAAGCGCGTCGTGGCCGCACCGGGCGCGGGCGTCGAAGCCTTCAATTATTTCATGTTCGAGGAAGCCCGTTTCGCGGGCAACCAGCTTGATTATTACGACCCGGCCAACAGCTTCTTGAATCGCGTGCTGGATCGTCGCGTCGGCATACCGATTACGCTCTCCATCGTTTACATGGAAGTCGGGCGCAGGGCCGGGTTGGATGTTGACGGCATCGGCCTGCCCGGACATTTCATCGTCCGCGCGCGCGAGCGTGGTGCGGTTGAATCAATCCTCGTCGATCCTTTTCACTGCAAGACGCTGGAGCTTGAAGACTGTCAGGACAGGCTCGACGAGGTTTATCACGGGCAGGTCGCGCTCACGGACGAACACCTGCGCGCCGCCACGACGCGTGAGATTCTGGTTCGGCTGTTGACAAATCTCAAGGCTATCTACGCCCGCGCCAATCTCTATCGCCAGACGCTCGCTGTCATCGACAGGATTCTATTGCTGACGCCGCTTGCCCCCGTAGAGCACCGCGACCGCAGCCTTATCCTCGCGCAGCTTGAGCGTCTGCCCGAAGCGATTGCCGAAATGGAAGCCTATTTGCAGATGGAAACAGACGCCGCAGACGCCGAACAAGTGCGCGAGCAACTGCACACATTCAAGAGGCGACAAGCAATGAGGAACTAAAAGCAGGAGTCAGAATCCAGAATTCAGAAGCCAGAAGAAGAGGCTAAAACCGCTTTTATTTTATTCTTTCTGTTCTTCTGAAGTCTGGATTCTGAATTCTGAATTCGCAGTTGAGATATGTCTTTCTACGATATTCTTCGACTCTCGGTGCGGAATCTGCGTGAGGCGAAGCTGCGCGCGACGTTGACGACGATGGGCGTCATCGTTGGGGTGGCGGTCATCGTGACGATGGTATCGTTCGGGCTGGGGCTGCAACGCAACACCATTGCGCGTTTCAAGGCGCTCGATTTGTTCAATGAGATTAGGGTCTTCGGGCGCAGTCTTTCGAGCCTCGCCGACGCGGTTTCAGGGCGGGGGCAGGATGGCGGCGGTGAAGAGGGAAGGCGACAGGGCGGCGGGCCGCAACCGGATAAGACACCAGCGCGTGTGCTGGATGATAAGGCGGTCGAAGAGATAGCGAAGATTCCGGGCGTCGCTTACGTCGAGCCGCAAGTCTATTTTCGCGTCTACATGCGCTCGAACGGACGCGTGCAGACGCAGGTCGTGAGCGGCGCAAACGTACCAAATGCGGCGGCGCGCTTTCAGGAATTTGCCGCCGGACAGATGATTGCCGCGCCAGACGCGTTTGAAGCAGTCGTCAACGAACAATGGACGCTTGATTTCGGTTACGAGAAGCCTGCCGATGCCATCGGCAAGACCGTTGACTTTCTCGCGCCTGCAAAAAAGGAGGAAGATGAAGGCGAAGCTGATAACTTTTTCGGCATCCCGCTCGAAGATGAAGAGCCGTTGGCGGATGACAAAGATACGGCTGACCGTCTCGTCGCTCGCTCCTTTCGCATCGCGGGCGTGCTGCCGAAGGAATCGAAGAATAACTCATCGGGCGGCGGCTTTCGCGGCTTTGGCCCACGCGCGAACGTCTACATTCCACTCGCGGCGGCGCGCAGTTGGTCGCAGGAATATCGCAACCCGCTTAACGAAGTGGCGCTGGAACTGGCACGCCAGAGCGGCGCACTCGAAGAGAATCAGGTGGAAGGATACGATCAGGCTGTGGTGCGCGTCAGCGACCCCGTTGCGCTCACGGACGTGCGAAAGATTTTGACCGAGCGCGGCTTCGAGAGCTTTTCCATCGTAGACCAGTTGGAACAACTTCGTACCGTCTTTCTCATCATCAATTCGGCGCTAGGACTCTTGGGCGGCATCTCGTTGCTGGTCGCTTCGTTTGGCATCGCCAACACGATGATTATGTCTATCCTCGAACGCACGCGCGAGATCGGCATTATGAAAGCCATCGGCGCGGAAGACCGCGAGATTAAGCTCATCTTCTTTGTCGAGGCGGCGGTGATAGGACTCTTGGGCGGCATCATCGGCGTGCTGGCCGCATGGGGCATTGACGCTCTGGCAAATCGCCTTGCCTATCGCTTCATACTCAAACCACAGGGCGCGTCCTACGTAGACTTTTTCGCCATCCCCATCTATCTCTGGCTCGGCGCGATTCTCTTCGCCGTGCTCGTCTCCATCCTCGCCGCGCTTTATCCAGCAGCCCGCGCGGCGCGGATTGACCCGGTGAAGGCGCTAAGACACGACTGAAAACGTAAAGAGGTAAAGGGGAAAGGGTTAAAGGGGAAGAGGGACAAAGGGAAGGCGGAAACCACTTTTTATTAACTTAAAAGCTGGCTTCCCCTGCCCCTTTAGCCCTTTCCCCTTTTCTCCCTTGCCTTTTCCTTCCTTTAACTTGCTAAGGGTTTGCCGCAGCGATTGCAGAAGCGGGCGGTGGCGTCTTTTTGTTTCGCGCCGCAGGAGGAGCAGGTGAGGCCGACGCGCATGTTTGCGCCGCAGGTCGAGCAGTAATCCGAGCCTGCGCTGTTGGCTGCGCCGCAAGTGCCACAGCGTCCGGGCAGCGGTGGCACGTAGCCTCCGGCTTTGCGTGCGATGTGGTCTTCGACCACGCGCCATGTATCTTCGGTCAGCTTAAACTGCCAGTAAGCGCCGAGCGCGGCGAGAGCCATCAACGGAGCGAAGACAGCCATCCCGATGAGTCCGACCGCAGCTTTGTCAAACCACTTCTGCATCCCTACCTCAACGCGCGTGCCGCCTGACTCAGGCGTAATCTTAATCGTCATCGCCGAAGACAGCCCCGTCAAATCGCGCAGCGTGCTCTGCTTGCGCGCTTGTAGCACGCTCGTTGAAGCGACCTGCATCGTTTGCACTTCATACTCGGAATCGAAAAGCTGTCGCAGGTCTGACAGTAATTGAGTGGCGTCGGCTTCCACGCCGGGGTAATATCTGCTATCCATCTTGCACCTTTCGTTATCAAGTCTTGGAGTTTGGAGTCTTGAGTCGAGAGTCAAAAGATAAAAGCCTTTGACTCATGACTACAGACTTCAGAGACTCAAGACTATAAAGAGGAGATTATAAATTGAAAAGAACCTGCCGCAATCTTCTAGCGCTCTGGCTTATCTATACTTTCATCTTCGCGCAGTCGAGCGTGCTTTCACAGGAAAGAACGACGAGCGCCGCCTTCGACGGCTTCACAGCGGAAGAGACTGCTGCCGAGCGTCGCCTCGAAGAACAGTTTCGCATCATCCCGACGACTGATTCGGCGCGCTCTCATCTGCAACGCCTGACGCGCGAAGCCCATGTCGCAGGGACGCCCGAAGACTACGACACAGCCCTTTACGTGCGCGACCAAATGCGCGCCTACGGCCTCGCGGCTGAACTCAAAGAATATCAGGTTTTGTTGTCCTACCCGAAGCAGCCGAGCATTGTCGAACTTGTCGCGCCGCGCCGCGAGAGATTGAAAGTGCAGGAAGCGGTTCTCGCGCAAGACCCGACATCTTCAAGCCGCAAGATTATCCCGCTCTTTAACGGCTACGCTCCTTCGGGCGACGTGACCGCTCCGCTCGTCTACGTCAACTACGGGCTGCCGAACGATTACGAGGCTTTGAAGAAAGTCGGCGTCGAAGTCCGTGGACGGATTGCGATAGCGCGCTACGGCAATTCGTTTCGCGGCGTCAAAGCCAAAGTCGCGGAAGAGAACGGTGCGCTCGGACTCATCATTTATTCCGACCCGGCGGACGATGGCTATATGCAGGGAGACGTGTATCCGAAGGGAGCCTGGCGGCCTGAGACTTCGGCGCAGCGCGGCTCTGTTGAATATCTCTTCGAGTATCCGGGTGACCCCTTAACGCCGGGCCAGCCCAGCATTCCCGGCACGCCGCGCATCAGGCGCGAAGAAGCGACGAACCTGCCGCACATTCCCGTCCAGCCCATCTCCTACGGAGACGCGCGACGCCTGCTTGAACCCCTGCGTGGGCCACTCCGCCCCAACGGTTTTCAAGGGGGCTTGCCGTTCGCTTATCACGTCGGCGGCACATCTGATGTGCGCGTACACTTAAAGACGGACATGGATTTCGTGACGCGCACAATCTGGAACGTACATGCGCGCATTGACGGCGAGGTTGAGCCGGATCGCTGGATTATCATGGGCAATCACCGCGACGCCTGGACGTTCGGCGCGGTTGACCCTAACTCCGGCACAACCGCCATGCTGGAAGCGGCGCGTGCCTTCGGGCAATTATTGAAAGCGGGCTGGAAGCCGCGCCGGACAATCCTGCTCTGTAGCTGGGACGGCGAAGAGTATGGACTCATCGGCTCGACCGAGTGGGCCGAAGAGTTTGCGGGGGAATTGAAAGAGAAGGCTGTCGCGTATCTCAACATGGATGCCGCCGTTTCCGGCGCAAACTTCGGCGCAGCCTCTGTGCCGTCTTTGTGGCGTTTGATACGCGCCGCGACGCGCGACGTGCGCGACCCGAAAACCGGCAAGACGATTTACGAGGCATGGCAAGCCCGCGCACGCGAACAACGCCCGACGCCTGAGTTGACAGACCCCAGCGGCACGGACACGGCCATTGCCGAAGCACGCATCGGCGCGCTCGGCTCCGGCTCCGATTACACGCCCTTTCTACAGCATCTCGGCGTCACCTCGCTCGACATGGGCTTCGGCGGCGATTACGGCGTTTACCATTCGGCCTATGATTCGTTTTACTGGATGTCGAAATTCGGCGACCCTAGTTTTCAGTATCACGTCGCCGCAGCGCAAATCTGGGGCACAATCGCGCTGCGCCTCGCCAACGCGAAAGGCTTGCCCTTCGTTTACACGGATTATGCCAATCAGTTACGCGAGTTTGTGGCGGACGTAGAGCGCGACGCCGCAAAGCGTAAACTGGCAGGAGCTTTCGACGCTCGCGCTCTCAAAGACGCCATCAAGGATTTCGCTGACGAAGCCGGAAAGATTGAGGCAAGGCAGCAATCGCTCGTCGCGGAAATAGAGAAGACGCGCGTGCAGGGCAACGACGATTACACGCGCGCCGTCGCACGCCTTCGACGCATTAACGATGCGTTGATGGCTGCCGAACGTGCGTTGACGGACGGGCGCGGCCTGCGTGGTCGTAGCTGGTACAAGCATCAGATTTATGCGCCCGGCTACTACACCGGCTACGCCGCACAGCCGCTTCCAGATTTGCGGCAGGCCGTTGACGACAACAAGGCAGACGACGCGCGTGAAGCTTCCAATCGCGTAGTGGAAGCAATCAAACGCGCTACCGAAGTGTTAAAGAGAGCGAGAGAGTAATACTAAGTTGCAGAATAAAATGATGGAAGGGCGGGGGCTTGCCTCCGCCTTTGTGTGCGCTCAAATAAAAGTAGGAGCGTGAACAGAGATGTTCGCGCTCCTGTTTCTATGATAGTGCTGATTATTTAAGGGACGCGGACTGACGGTATCGGAATGTCAAGTCCGTCGCCCAGAGAAAACATAATACCTTCTCCGTCGAAGCTGCGGATGATATGCCAGTCGCCCGTCGAGGGGCGATAGACGGCGAGGTCTGTCTTGCCGTCTCTGTCATAATCCGCAGGGACTGGAATGTCCGTGCTGAGTCCCCAGTTGCGGACGAAGCCGGAGTTAGTAAAGCTGAGGATGACGTGCCAGTCGCCCCCGCCTCGATAGATAGCGAGGTCTGATTTACCGTCGCCGTCATAATCGCCGGGCACTGGGCGGTCTGTACTGAGTCCCCAATTGCGAACGGTCGTGCCGCCGCTGCTCTGCCTGACATACCAGTTGCCCTCGTTTGCACGCCAGACGGCCTGATCCGTTTTACCATCGCCGTCGTAATCTGCGGGCACGAGCTTATCTGTGCTGAGTCCCCAGTGCACGATACTGCCGCTGCCATCGTTGCTGTTGATGATGTACCAGTTATTTTCCGAGGGACGAAACACGGCGATGTCGGTCAAGCCGTCTCCATTGTAATCTGCGGGAACGGGAATATCCGTGCTGAGTCCCCAGCCTTTGACCGGATTGGGAGCGCCACTGCTGTTGACGATATACCAGTTGCCTTCCGTCGGACGCCAGACGGCTAGATCGAACATGCCGTCGCCATCGTAATCGCCCGGCACAAGCCTATCAGTATTCTTGCCCCAGGGGATTTCGACAACAGTGCCGGTCGTGCTATTACGCACGCGCCAGAGGCTTCCTTCAGGCAGTGGACGATAGACAGCAACGTCTGCCATACCATCTTGAGTAAAGTCGAAGGCTCTGGCGTGTGAACGACTTTGAGCGGCAGCCTGCATCTTCCTTTGCGCGCGGCCCGGCGGAATCAAAGAAGGCACAAGCAGGACGCCGAAGAAAATCAGCGCCCATCCGATAACAGTCTTTTTCATGGAAAATCCCTTCGATGAATTGGGGCAGCGGAATGAGCCTCGTGCGCTGTCGGGCCTGTTAATTAGAGTCTTTATTCTTTTCCGCTTTGCCTTTGTCTTTCTCTTTCACGTCGGGCGGGAGTCTGTTGGCAGCGTCGATGATTGACTGTGCGGTTTCGAGCGCCGCTTCGAGCGCTTCGCGTTCCGTCTTGTCTTTAGTCTGCTCGCGCAGCGGTGCGAGTTGAGCGACGAAGCGGGTCGAAGCCGAGGCCAGCTTGCGCAGGGCTTTCGGTAGCAACCGGTTGTTGGCATCGCGCGCGGCAACATCATCTATATTGGTGATGGCCTCATCTAAAATCTTGGAGAGGTCTGTCAATAACTCCGTGCGCGTGCCCTTCGGCAACTCGCCCCATTTCTCAACGTCCTTCTGTACCTGCTTGTTGGCCGCAGCATTCGGGTCAGAGAGCAAGAGCAGACGACGCTCGGCGACTTTGATAAAGACTTCGATTCGCTTGTCCAGAATTTGCGCGAGCCGCACCTGATCGGCTTCAAGCGGCGTCAGGTGATCGCGTTTTGTCGCGGCGCGGCCCAAATCGCCCGCAGGAATAAGTGAGACGCCCGCGATGAGGCAGGCCAGGAGAGCGTTGAGAAATCTGTGTTGCCGCATTATTGTTTTTGTGGAGCACCCTCCGTAAAGCTTTTCATGTTTTCACCGGAGGGAGTTTTCGCAGATTCTTGTTTGGGGTCTTCGCGCACAACCGTGTCGCCGTAGAAATAGTTTAAGGCTTCCGTGCGAGCGCCGCGCGTGTAATCGGCAATCGGCTTGATGTTGACGCCATACTCGGCTGGTGTCACACGGCGAATCGATTCGATGCGTATGCCGTGAGCGCGCAGGGCCAATTCGACGCGCTTGAAAATGTCGCGCATCTTGCCTTTGTCAGACTTTACCTCTGACAGATATTTCATCGCGTCTTCCATCAATCCCTGATAACAGCCAAGCTCGCTTGATGCCGCGTCGTATTGCAGCGCGGTCGTCAATTCTTCTGCGCGTTGCAGCCGCAACTCGGCCAGTTCGAGGCTGGCGCGCGTGCGTGCCTTGACATCGCGCGCCGAAGAAAGCTGCGCTCGTTCGCTATGAGAGACAAACTTCATCGGAGGGGGAGCGGAAGTGAGCGGGCTGTCCTGCGCCTGCGCCACACACGCCAGACAGACGGTGAGCGTTAGCAGCGAGCAGAGACTCACGACCATTTGCGTTTTATCGGAGAGAGGAGAGTTCATGATTTCGGTAACCTCCATTGAGCGAATAGTAAATGGCAAATGGTGAATGGACAAACGAGCTATCCGGTCTCCAGCTATTCGCCACCTACTATCTACTATTCACACACTACATTCCTTTTTTCTGTTTTGCTCCCTCGCCCCGCTTGACCTGATTGCGCAGAGTAGGAAGCCGCAAGTTGACCTTTTCAATCTCAAGCTGGTTTGCCTGCGCGTCGGCGCGTGCAAGGAAAGTCTCGTAAGCCGTCAGTGCTTCTGCGTATTGTCCTAGAAAATCGTGCGCTGTGGCAATGAAAAAATAAACGGTCGCCAGATCGGGCTTCGCTTCCGCGAGCCAGCGGAATTCGACGAGTGCTTCCGGGAAGCGTTTCAACTCGTAGAGCGCGGTCGCCAGATTAGCATGGGCTTCATACCTTTCGGGGGCAACCGCCAGCACGCGGCGAGCGATAATGGCCGCTTCCTCAAAACGCCGCGCCTGCACCAGCGCCGCCGTGTAGCCGACAGCCAGATCAACATTCTTCGGCTCAATCTCGGCAGCGCGACGATAAAACTCAAGCGAGCGCGTGGGGTCAGCCCGACGGTAAGCTGCGCCGACGCAAGCCAGAAGCTGTGCGTCGCGCGGCGTCTCAGTTAAAGCCTTTTCCAACGCCGCACGATTCTCCGGCGTCTCTTCGCAACTCAACAGCGCATTGTGCAGCGCCGAGGCTTCGGGTCGTCGCTTCGTCTCCGCGTCGAGCGCAGCCCACGCGCGCCGCGCTTCTTCCCGCTTGCCCGCCTGCAAATAAATGTCAATTACCTGCAAGCTCAACGCTCCATCATTTGGAGCGAGGCGCAGGGCGGCCTGTGCGTCGGCGAGCGCGCCCTCGAAGTCTCCTTTGTTGGCGCGAAGCTGTGCGCGAAGGGCGAGCGCCGCATGGTCTTGAGGATTGAGCTTGAGAGCTTGCTCGTAGCTGGCGAGGGCCGCGCCATGATTGCCTAGCGCTGCCTCAATCGAGCCGCGTTCTCTCCATAGCTCCGCGCTCGAATGCTTGGCTGTCGCACGCTGCAAGACTCTCAGCAGAACTTGAAGAGCGGCGGAATTAGATTTCTGGCCCAAACGCAGATTGGCAGCCAGAACTCTCAACGGCAAACTTAAAGTACCTTGTTCGAGCGCGCGGTCGAGAAGCTTTTCTGCTTCCTCGAAGCGTTGATCGCTTAACAGCAGAGCGCCCAGAGACGATAGCGGGTAGGCCCAGTCAGGCCGTAGTTCAACGGCGCGCCTGTAAGCTGCTTCCGCCTCAGGCAAGCGCCTTAGCAATTGCAGCGCAGCGCCGCGTTGGTATTCGGCTTCGGGAAATTCTGGCCGCAGCTTGAGAGCCTCTTCATAAAGTCTCAGCGCGAGTTGATAATCACGGCGCGCGTGTGCGTCCTGCCCGCGCTCAAACAGCTTGACCGCATCGCCTTCGGCATCACCGAGGTCATTCGCCGCCTGCGCGTGGGCCAACAGGGAACCAAACAGAATGAGAGAGACTACGAGCGCATGTGTGATGGCATGTGAACGAAAGCGAAAAAGCATTTTCGTTAACTGCAACTTTCGGCTTGTCGAGCAAGGCTCGCGGAAAGAAACTCCTGGGGTGACGGGATATTAACACGTCGCCGCGCGAAGTAGAAAGGGAAAAGAGCGACATGCCGGAAGTATGAACGATGAACGCGGAACGATGAATGAAGAGCTATTAGATATGAATTCGCTTTTCTTTCATCGTTCCGCGTTCATCGTTCATACTTGCTCTTAAGTAGAGGCATGCGATAACATGCGCCGCGCGTAAGACGTAAACCCCTGTGATAACTTGAAGTGAATCCCGGCGCGGCCCGACCAGAGGGCGCACGCGCCGCAGTTGAGAATAAAATTTCTGTGAGCAGTCGTGTGATTGAAGAACAGAGGTTGGGGACGATTGAGGACAAGGCCAGCGCGGGCGTTTCCGCCGCCGCTCTCGTTAAAGAGCAGCAGTTGCGTGCCCTGTTGCGCGAGATGAAGTCAGTGCTGGTGGCCTTCTCCGGCGGCGTTGACAGTAGCTACGTCGCTTATGTTGCGACCGCGGAGCTTGGCGCGCGTGCGCTCTGCGTGACCGGCGATTCGGCGAGCCTCGCTCAACACCAGCGCGCGGAGACTACGCAACTCGTCGAGCGCTTCGGCTTTCATCATCAGATTATTCAAACGGAAGAATTGGACGACGCGCGCTACAGCGCCAACGCACCCGACCGCTGCTATTTCTGTAAGACGGAGTTGTATGAGAAGCTCGCGCCACTGGCACGCGAGCGTGGGCTGGCCTTTGTCGTCGATGGCTCAACAACTGATGACCTCGGTGATTACAGGCCGGGTCGCGCCGCCGCCACAGAGCGCGGCGTGCGCAGCCCCTTAATCGAAGTCGGGATGAGCAAAGAGCAAGTCCGCGAGTTAAGCCGACAGGCCGGGCTGCCGACGTGGGACAAGCCCGCAAGTCCTTGCCTTTCGTCGCGCATCGCCTACGGCACTCCCGTCACCATCGAGCGGCTCAGCACCGTCGATCGCGGCGAAGAGATTATGCGCCAGTTGGGCTTTCGGGAATTTCGCGTGCGGCATCACGACGAACTGGTGCGCCTTGAGATTGCTCCCGCCGAACTGGAGCGCGCTTTCTGCCGCGAAGTCGTTGACGAGTTGGCCCAAAAATTTCGCGCCCTCGGCTTTCGCTACGTGACGCTCGACCTGCACGGCTATCGCACGGGAGCGATGAACGAGGTTATAAAACTGAAGAAGTCAGGAGTCAGAAGTCAGAAGTCAGAATAAAAGAAAAACGGTTTCCGCCTTATATTCTGAATTCTGGCTTCTGGATTCTGACTCCTGACCTGGAGGGATCATGGCAATCAGTGCAATCGCAGACGATGTGCGGCACGTGAAGGAAGACAATCCGTTTGAGGCTATGATGTCGCGCTTCGACAGGGCGGCGCAACTGCTTAATCTGGACCCTGACCTGTACGCGGTGATGCGCGTTCCGAACCGCGAGTTGAAGGTCTATATCCCGACGCGTATGGACTCCGGGCGCATTCAGGTCTTTGAAGGTTTCCGCGTGCAGCACAATTTCGCGCGCGGGCCTGCGAAGGGCGGCATACGCTATTCGCCGGACGTGACGCTTGATGAAGTGCGTGCGCTGGCGGCCTGGATGACCTGGAAGTGCGCCGTCGTCAACGTTCCGTTCGGCGGCGGCAAGGGCGGCATTATCTGCGACCCGTCGCAGATGTCCATGGGCGAGCTTGAGCGTATGACGCGCCGCTACACCGCCGAGTTGATAGACTTCATAGGGCCTGAGAAGGACGTGCCCGCGCCTGACATGAATACCAACGAGCAGACGATGGCGTGGATTATGGACACCTACTCGATGCACGCGCGCCACACCGTCACAGCGGTCGTCACAGGCAAGCCCATTGACCTCGGCGGCTCATCGGGTCGCCGCGAGGCGACGGGGCGCGGCATCCTCTTCGTCATCAACGAAGCCATCAAGAGATTCAAGATGACGCCTCCGACCACGCGCGTCGTCGTCCAAGGCTCTGGCAACGTCGGCGGCATCGGGGCGCTCCTTCTACACGAGGCGGGCTACAAGGTCATCGCCATCTCGGACGTTCACGGCGGCATCTACAACCCGAACGGCATAGATATGCCAGCCGCCCTCAAGCACTTGAAGGACACACGCTCCTTTGAAGATTATGAGGGCGTCGAGCGGGTCAGCAATCAGGAGTTGCTGGAACTGGAATGCGACGTGCTCGTGCCCGCCGCGACCGAAAATCAAATCACTTCAAAAAACGCTAACCAGATTAAATGTAAGGTGCTAGCCGAGGGCGCTAACGGGCCGACCACCGCTCACGCAGACGAAATCCTGCACCGAAACGGTGTCTTCGTTATCCCGGACATTCTGGCTAACGCTGGCGGCGTCACTGTCTCCTACTTTGAGTGGGTGCAGGACAGAATGGGCTATTTCTGGCGTGAAGATGTCGTCAATGAACGCCTTCAGGATAAAATGGTGGCGAGTTTTAACGACCTCTGCCGCTATGCCGCACAGCATGATGTGGATACCAGAACGGCTGCGTATATGCTGGCAATTGACCGTGTGGCCTACGATACGCGGATGCGAGGCATTTATGCGTGACGGAAAAAACATAGCTGTTTTTGCGCTAAGTTGTGAAAAGGTCTTGATTTCCGCGCCGATGTGGAGTATGGTCTGGCGGAAATAAGTATACGTGGTAATGCCCAAAATGTATTAGAATGGCAACGCCACGTAGCTTTAATGATTGACATTTGCGTCGCTGTTTTCGTATAAGCAGTGGCGTTTGGATTCGCAGTCTGAAACAAAAACAGCCGAGAGGCGTTCACCTTAAGCAATACCGGACGCCCGTGAGCAAGCGCTCTTTCAGAGAGGGCTTCGCTCCTCTCGCTGCTCCGCTTCGTTCTACTCAGGGTCTTATTGGTTGAAGAGCGGAAGCAGTTCTACTTAAACTTTATCGTTGCACGCTTGTAGTTGGAGCGTCCGCGCCCCGCAAGGATTATCGGGACTAAGCGCGTGATGTCTGTGAGGGACAAGAGGTAGATGCACAAAGACATCCGCCCGAACCCCAACGGTCTTGCCAGGCAGGCCGCTCGATCCGCAAATTTACTATACTCATTTCGCAGGAGGAATGCGATGAGACTCGCTACCAGAGCGCTCACTTTAGCGCTCACCTTGTTGGTGCTGTGTGCCGCAGTATCAGCTCAAACTTTAAGGAATGAGAATGATCCTCGGAACATTTCTCCTTCTGTTGGCACGGGAGGCCCTCCCGGAGGTCCGACCGGACTTTTCACCATTTACGACGGGCAGACTTTGCGCCGAGGTGAATTCACCTTCAGCATCGCCTACTCGAACTTTGACCGCGACCCCGGCAACGTCGATCTGACGGAAGTGCCCATCAGCTTTCAGGTCGGATTGTCGGATCATCTGGAGTTGTTCTTCAACACGGACGCTTATCGCGGCATCAGGGTCAACACTCCACAGAATTTGTCGAGCTTTTACCTGCCTAACTCGCAGTTAAAGTTCCCCTTCCTGGGCAGTGGGCCAGCCATCGTGTTGGCACCGCAAGGCCCTAATGTGGGAACGATTCGCAACACGGCAGTCTTTCGCCCGGCCTTTAACCAGCCGTTTGTGCAGTTTCCGTTTGTCGGCGGCTCGGCTGGCACGTTCGGGCTGACGCCCGGAGTGATTGGCGGGCTTTTTGGCTTTCCTGGGTTTAACGCCACGCTAGGGCCGCCCGTGATTCAATCGAATAGCGGGAATTTCGGACCGGCGGATAACTTCCCCGGCATCGGCTCTGTGGTTGGCAGTATCCTGCCAGGCATCGTGCTGGCGACGGAGCGGTTACCGGCGACGATTTTGAGTCCGGGGCTGACCGTGCCGGTGACGTTCACGATTGCGCCCAGCTATTTACCGGACGCACCCTTCATCAATCGCTTGTACGGGCAGAGCGCCTTTAATCGCTTTGAAATCGGAGCGAAGTGGCGCTGGACTGGCCCGAACAATCCGCTCGGCCTTGGTGTCATCGGCGTGTATCGCTTCTACGCAGACAAGGCAGATGATTTCTCCGGGTTCAATCAGTTGCAGAGAGGTTCGAGTCCCGGCGGCGACATCGGCGACTTCGGCGCGATTTTCTTCTTGGATGCGCGTCTGAGCCGCTCGGTGAATGTCTCCGTCAACGGCGGTTACTTCCTGAACAGCAATCCGAAGGGTGATTTCCCCGGCGGCGAGGCCGTGCTGCTCGATAGACCAGATGAGTTTTTGGCCGGTATCGGCTTTGACTTCCCGGTCAACAAGCACATCCAGCCGATCCTCGAACTGCGCTCGACGCAGTACGTGGGCGGTCGCACGCCGAACGCCTTTGAGAACAGCCCTGTCGAAGCGCTGGCCGGCGTGAAGATTTATCCGCGCCGCTGGTGGGGCTTCGGCCTTGCTTATCGCTACCACATTAACCAGCAGGATCGCGCGATGTTTGATGGGACGGATTTCAACACCACCATCAACCAGACGACGAACGTCTTCGTGCCCGGTCGTGGCATCGTAGTTATCCCGTCAACGACTCGTCCGGCCACGGTCGGCGGGTTCCCGCGCGGCTTTGTCGAGTCTGATGATGCCAACGGCTTCATCGCTCAATTCTGGATTGGCCGTAGAAACGCTCGCGCGCCTGAGTTCCTGCCGAACCAGGCTCCGACCGTTTCGCTGAACACGGTCGGGCCAATCACGCTGCCGTGTCCGGTCGGGACCGTCCCGACTGGCTCATGCCAGGTTGATACTCCGACGAACGTTCAGCTCACGGCCACCGCAAGCGACCCGGACGGCGATACGTTGCTCTACACCTGGTCGACCTCAGGCGGACGGATCACCGGCGAAGGGCCGAACGTCTCCTGGGATTTGTCGGGCCTTGGGCCGGGCGAATACACGGCGACCGTTGAGGTTGACGACGGCTGCGGGTGCGTAGCATTCACTTCGACCAAAGTGATAGTACAGAATCCGGGACCGGATTGCTGCAAGCCGCCATGTCCGGAAGTTTCGATTAGCTGCCCGCCGGGCGATGTTCAGGGTGGTTCGCCAGCCGTGGTCAGCGTCGATGTAAGAGGCAGCGGCAATTACACCTACACCTGGGAACTCTCGACGCCTACGGCGACGTTCAGCGGTCAGGGAACGTCTTCAATCACCATCGACACTACTGGTCTGTGCGGACAATCCGTGACGGCTGTGGTGCGCATAGATGGGCTGCCGCCAGAGTGTCCTGAGGACCTCAAGCGCAAGAGTTGCACGTTCAACGTGGTCTGTCCGCAGCCTCCGGCGTGTACCATCTTCGACCAGTACAACGACTTGCGGTTCAATGACGAGAAGGCACGACTGGATAACTTCGTCATCGAACTAAACCGCGATACCACTACGACGGGTTACTACGTCATCTGGGGTTCGTGCGACGGTGAAGGACAACGTCGCGCCGACCGAGCAGTCCGCTATCTGGTCGACGTCCGTAAAATCGACGAAACGCGTATCAAGACAATCGTGGATCCGAATTGTCGTGAGACGCTGACGGTCGAGTTACATGTTTGCCAGCAGGGAGGGACACCGACGCCGCAGAACAGCGCGACCGTCACCCCGTGTCCTGAGTGCAGACGCGCGCCGAGGCGGCCACGCCGTCCACGCGCACGTCGTGGCGCTCGCCGTGGCGGCATGCGGATGGAAGAAGACGAGTAATCAGTAAACGCTCGCGTCTCTTGTGAGAGGCGCGACCTCTTCCGAACGCGGGCGATGTTTCTCCCAATCGAGAAGCATCGCCCGCTTCGCTTTGCGTAAACGCCGCGCGCCCGAAATTTCGTACAACCGCCTTCGTCGCGCGTTGCATCCTACCTACCGGACGCTGTTTAATAACTGGCGCGTCGGGCTTCTCAAGGCGCAACAGAGCGCAATCTTGGCCGCGACGCATTTCCCAATAACTTACAGAGATAAAACCGATGATGACCCGACTGATGAACAGATTTCTTTTAATCCTGACTCTCTTTGCTCTGGTGACGCCCGCCTTGATGCCCAGCGGCATTGCCCAAGCGGTCGCCGCCCCTTTAGGTGAAACGCCTGAAGCGGCGCAGTATGCGATGGACTGGCGCGTGACCGGCCCGACGGGCGGCGACGTACGCGCGCTGGTCGTTGACCCAAACGACCCGCAGCGTTTCTATTTCGGCACGCTCGACGGGCAGATTTACACTTCGATTGACGGCGGCCAGCAATGGAAGCTGCTGCACAATTTCAATCGGCCAAAGCTCTTCATGGATCACATCATCGTAGACCCGCGCAACTCGCGCACCATCTACGTGGCGACGCATCGCCATAAAGAGCCGGGCGGATTCTTCAAATCAACGGATGGCGGCGCGACGTGGCGCGAGGCGTCGGAGTTGAAGGAAGAGGCGCTGCACTCCATGACGCAGTCCGAGAAGAACCCCGACATGCTGGTTGTCGGCTCGAACCGCGGCATCTGGGCTTCGATGGATTCCGGTGAGACCTGGGAGCAGATGAACACTTCGTCGCAGCCCGGCCTCATCAACGTCGAATCGCTGGCGATTGACCCGCGCAACCCCAACGTGATTTATGCCGGGACGTGGTATTTGCCTTACAAGACGACCGACGGCGGGCGTTCATGGCAGAGCACCAAGAACGGCATCATCGATGATTCAGACATCTTCGCCATTGACATTGACCCGCGCAATCCGGATCACGTCATCGCCTCTGCGTGCAGCGGTATTTATGAGACGCGCAACGCCGGAACAAGCTGGCGCAAAGTGCAGGGCATTCCCTCGCAGTCGCGCCGCACCCGCGCTATTCTTCAACATCCGTCGGTTGCGGGCGTCGTCTTTGCCGGAACGACAGAGGGCTTCTGGCGCTCGACCAACGGCGGCACGTCCTGGATGTTGACCACCTCCAAGCAATTGGAAATCAACTCGATCACCGTTCACCCGAAGACGCCGGATACTATTTATATCGGAACGAACAACTACGGCGTGATGGTTTCACACGACGGAGGCAAGTCTTTCGCGCCGACCAACGGCGGCTACAGCGGTCGCTTTGCCAACAACATCGTGCCCGACCGCGAAAAGACTGATCGCATCTATGCTTCGACCATCAACACGGCGACGGGCGGTGGCTTCTTCTTCGTTAGCAACGACGGCGGCATGACCTGGCAACCTTCGATGCGCAACATGCCGGGCCGCTTAATTACCTATTCGATTTTGCAGGACGAGAGAGACGGAAACATCATCTATCTAGGCACTAACATGGGCCTCTATCGTTCGCTCGACAGGGGCGCTTCATGGTCGCCGGTGGGAGCGCCGAAGACAGGGCCTGCTGCCAAGACGAAGAAGGGCGGTCGTTCCAAGTCGACTGCGCGTGCGGCTTCGGCAGCCGCCAATGTTTCCGATGATATGGTGAAACGCGCGCAGGAGGCTCTCAACGCTGCGGGCTATGATGTCGGTACGCCCGACGGGCGGGCGGGCACGCGCACCGTCGCCGCCATTAGAAAGTTTCAGGATGAGAAGGGCGTTCCAGTTTCAGGCAAGCTCGATGACGCAACGCTCTCGGCGCTCGGCCTCGGCGGCGGCGTGCAGACTTCGACCGCCTCTGGAAAACTGCCGAGTCCGGCTGTCTACCTGAGTGACCCGATTAACGCGCTGGCGACAATTTACGACGAAGGCGATGGTCGCCCCGGTATTCTGGCGGCGACTAACGCCGGGCTGTATCGCACCTTTGACCCGACCGCAGGCTGGGAAAAGATTTATTACGGGCAGGGCCTGGACACGCGTACGACCTGCATCTCGACGACCTTCCAGAATCAGAAAACCATCTGGGTCGGCACGGCCACATCGGGCGTGCTCGTCTCGCGTGACGGCGGCGCGACGTGGCAGCAGGTTGAAGGCATTCCTCCAACTTCTCCGATTAGCACCATCGAGCAGGATCAGAAGCAATCCGCGCACATCTACGTCGGCACGAAGCAATCGCTGTGGTTCTCGCTCAACGGTGGAGGGACCTGGACTCGTCGCGGCGGCAATCTGCCTTATGGCGACTACGTCAGCATTCTTATCAATCCGCAGAACAGCAACGAAATCATCGTCGGCAACGCCTATCAATCGGGCGGCGGCGGAAACGTCACCATCAATAGCGGCGGCGTTTACCGCTCGATTGACGGCGGCATGACCTGGCTGCGTATTGACCCGCGTAACGCCGGATTGCCGAGCCAGAGGATTTGGGCGCTGGCCTTTGACGCCAACAATCCTGACAAAATCTTCGTCGGCTCGCATTCCGCCGGAATCTACGTCGCGCGGCGCGGAGCCTCAGCCGCGACGACCAACGCGCAACGATAAAAAGTAAGCGCTAAGCAGTAAGCAGCGAGCAGTTGTCAATTAAATGACTGCTCGCTGCTTACTGCTTACTGCTCACCAGTTGTTGCTTATCGCCTTGACAGCCTATCATTTCGGCGTGTACATTGCCGCTCTACCCGGTCAAGCGGCTGGTGATTGTCGGATGACAAGGGGTGACTGACGGGCACAGCGGAAATAGAAAATTGTAATAACCATCTTTTGCAACTCCAAACGGCTCGCACCCTCACCTCTAGTTCGCCCATCCGACATCGCCGAAAGACAAACATAATCAAGTCGTGCGCCCGTGTATGTTTGAGCCAGGCACGAGGCCTTGAGAAGCGTGAGTGCCGGGTGTGGCGTGAAAAGTTCTCAAACGCGCTGCAATTTTGTGAGGGAGTCCTATTAGAATCTAATGTCCACCGAAGAACCCAAGCCGTCTGACGGCGAGGATAACAACAACCAATCTCAAACCGGCGAGCAAAGCGCGACGCCGCAAATCACAGAGCAACCGCAACAACAGCAGGGCGCATCCGCCGCTGCCGCGAAGGCTTCCACGAACACCATGCCGGACGCGCCCAGGACGCCGGACGCGCCTGAGAGCGTCACCGAAGACGACGACGACGATGATGAATCGCGTTCGGGTGGCGATATGGATTTCGGCGCGATGCTCGACCAGTTCGAGCAGGAGCAGGCAGGCTTTCAGGAGGGCGAAGTCGTTCGCGGGACAGTCGTCGGCATTACAGAGCGCGGCGTTGTCATTGATTTCGGTTACAAGTCCGAAGGCATCGTCAATCAGGCCGAGTTCACGGAAAACGGCGTGCTGCTGGTTAAGCCCGGCGACGAAGTTGACGTGCTCGTCAAGAGCATGGAAACGCACGAAGGCTTTCCAGTTCTCTCTCGCGCCGATGCCGTGCGGATGAAAGCATGGGACGAGCTTGAGAAGGCTTACTCTGAGGGCACACCCGTTAAGGGGCGCATCACGGAGCGCATCAAGGGCGGCTTGCGCGTTGACATTGACGGCATCGCAGCATTCCTGCCCGGCTCGCAGGTGGACACGCGCCCCGTGCGTAACCTCGACAGCCTTCGTAATCAGGAGATAGAAGCACGCGTCATTAAGCTCAATCGCAAGCGCTCAAACGTCGTGCTCTCGCGCAAAGCCGTGCTCGAAGAGCAGAACGCAGACAAGAAGGGCGCGACGCTTGACCAGATCGAAGAAGACATTATCGTCGAGGGCCAGATTAAGAATCTGACGGACTATGGCGCGTTCGTAGACCTCGGCGGCATCGACGGCCTGCTGCACGTCACAGATATGTCCTGGGGACGCTTGCAGAATCCGGCTGAGCTATTCAAGGTCGGCGATAACGTGCAGGTCAAGGTCTTAAAGTTTGACCGCGACCGCGAGCGCGTAAGCTTGGGCTACAAGCAACTCTTGCCAGACCCCTGGGCCAGCATTGACGAGCGCTTTCCCATCGGGCGTCGCCTTCAGGGCAAGGTAGCATCTGTGGCGGACTACGGCGCGTTCATAGAGCTTGAGCCTGGCGTCGAAGGCTTGGTGCATGTCTCGGAGATGAGTTGGTCAAAGCGCGTCAAGCATCCATCGAAGCTGGTCAACCCTGGCGACACGGTGGATGTCGAAGTGCTCAGCATTGACCCGCGTGCGCGGCGCATCAGCCTCGGCATGAAGCAGGTGCAATCGAACCCCTGGCAGACTTTGAGAGAGCGTTACGAAGTCGGCTCGCGGGTGAGCGGGCGTGTGCGTAACCTGACTGACTTTGGCGCGTTCATCGAAGTCGAAGACGGCGTTGACGGCCTCGTCCACGTCACCGATATTTCATGGTCGCGTCGCATCAAGCATCCGAGCGAAGCCTTGAAGAAGGGGCAGGAGATCGAAGCCGTCATCACCAGCATTGACGCGGAGAATCGTCGCCTCTCGCTCTCGATTAAAGACCTTGAGCCGAACGCCTGGGACAAGTTTGTGCAAACGCATCATCCGGGCGATGTGATTAAAGGCAAGATCGCTCGCTTTGCAAACTTCGGCGCATTTGTCGAACTCGATGAGAACCTGGAGGGCTTGTGTCACATCTCCGAGTTATCTGATAAGCGCGTTGAGAAGCCGGAAGACGTTGTGCAGTTGGGACAGGAGATGGACTTCAAGATTCTCAGGATTGACCCTGAGAGCAAGAAGATTGGTCTTTCTGCACGCGCCGTCGGCCACGACGAGCCAATCGTTGACACCAAGTCCTACTCTTCGGAAGCGGGCGGTGGCATGGCGAGCCTCGGCGAGTTGGCCGATTACTTCGGAACCAAAAGCGGCTCAGGAGAAGACCGGGAGAAATAACTCTCAAGCCGAAAGAGGAAAGCGCCCCGCGCGAGAGATGCTGGTCAGATATGGCCGGATGCTCGCGCGGGGCGCTCTTTTTTGTCTGACCCGAAGCGTCGGTTAAAATGTTGCCTGCAAGGCGGTTGCGTCTTGCGAGGGGGCGCTGTTTTCTGCTACTGTACAAGCCTCTCAAGCCCTCACCTTTGGCGGATTTGAATAATCTTCGACCCATCGGGTCTTTGCGGCTGTAAGAAGCCTTTGAAACGGAGGGGCGCTAAAATGGTCATGACGAAAGCGGAACTGGTTGAGGATGTCGCAAAGGCAGCCGAGTTGACCAAGAAGGATGCCGAACGCCTTGTCGAGATTGTTTTCGAGAGCATCATCGACACCTTGAATCAAGGCGAGAAGATAGAACTGCGCGGCTTTGGCAGTTTTCGCGTGCGCGAGCGCGGCGCGCGGCGAGGCCGCAATCCGAAGACCGGCGATCCCGTCAACATTCCTGCCAAGCGCGTTCCGTATTTTAAGCCCGGCAAAGAACTCAAAGAATTGATTAACGAAGAACACGCTCCCGCTACGGCTTCAGCCGAAACGAACTCTGCTGCCTCGACGGACGACAACGAACCGAAGCCTCCGACTCCTTAACACTCCGGCCAAGCACTAGAGGAGAATTGTTAATGGACAGACTGTGGAGTCCTTGGCGCTACGATTATATTAAGTCCGGCTCAAGCGACCAGCGAGGACAGCCCGCTCCTTGCGTCTTCTGCTTACTTCAAGAGAACACGGACGACGATGAAAAGAATTTCATCGTTCATCGCGCCGAACATAATTTCGTCGTTCTCAATCTCTACCCTTACATCAGCGGCCATCTGCTGATTGTCCCTTACGCACACCTTGGCGAATTGGACTCCGCGCCCAAAGCTACGACCGACGAGTTGATGGATTTGAGCAAGCGCTCGCAGACAATCCTGCGCGAGGCTTATCGCCCGCACGGCTTTAACCTCGGCATGAACTTAGGCCGCTCTGCCGGAGCAGGCGTCGCCGAACACATACACCTGCACATCATGCCGCGCTGGACGGGCGACGCCAACTTCATGTCCACCATCGGCGAAACCCGCGTCATCCCCGAAGACCTTTCAGAGACTTATCGCAAGCTGCACGGGAAATTCTGAAGACAGTTTACAGTTTTCAGTTTTCAGCGAAGACCAGTTGCTTTTTCTGAAAACTGAAAACTCAAAACTGTCTTGTTACTTCTTTCTCGTGACTGCTTCGTCTTCGACTTCGCCGCCTTTGTTGATAGGGATTTCCGAAGTCTTGCTGTAGCTGACGCCGCGCTCTTCGGAATCGAGGCCGGGCTGAGGCAGCGGCAGTTGTGGCAGCGGCCCTGTCATCGGTGGTGGGTTAAAGCCGGGATAGTCAATGCGTGCGTGGTAGATGGCGACGAGCGAGGTCGTGACGGATTCGCGGATGGTCGTCAACTCGCGCAGCGTGAGATCGCATTCGTCGAGTTGACCGTCGCTAATAATGGCGTCAACTATTTTCGTGACGATGGTGCGAATGTTTTCAGGATTCGGATGGGCCAACGAGCGCGCCGCCGCTTCGCACGAATCGGCAATCATCATAATCGCCGTTTCTTTGAATTGCGGCTTCGGCCCCGGATAACGAAACTCCGCTTCGTCAACTTCCTCTTCGATTGCTGCCTGCGCCTGCGCTTTGCGTAAGAAGAAATGGAGCGTGCGAGTGCCATGATGCTGCGGGATAAAGTCTGAAATCTTCTTCGGCAGGCCAATCTCCTTCGCAAGCTTAAGACCGTAGGTGACGTGACTCGTGATGATTCGTGCGCTGTTCGACGGGCGCAGCTTATCGTGCGGATTATGGCCCTGCTGATTCTCGACGAAGTAGTCTGGCGCAGCCAGCTTACCGATGTCGTGATAGAGCGCCCCAATGCGCGCAAGGAGCGGATTAGCGCCAACCGCGCGACACGCTTCCTCGGCCAGTTGGCCCACCGCGTGCGAGTGCTGGTTTGTGCCGGGAGCGCGCAAGGCCAGTTGGCCCAGGACGGGAAGGTCTGCGTTTGAGAGTTCCAGCAGCTTAACGTCCGTCAGGATGCCGAACATTGATTCGTTAATGGGCAAGCCGCCGCCCGTAAAAATCGTCGTCAAAAGTCCGCCGAGCATGCCGCAGCCCATCGCCATCAGGATAGTGTTGAGCGTCAAAGGCTGCTGAGCATAGGCGATGAGGGCGACGGCCATGAGAGCGTTGACTGCGCCGACGAGCAGCCCGGCGATGGTGACAGACTGGCGCTCGCGATAGCGACCGATGCCGTAGATCGCAGCCGAGCAGGAGATGATCGCGTAGAGCGCTTCCAGCACGCCTGTCGGCGCGAGCATCCCTGCGAAGATTGCCGTGAGCAGCGCCGTCATCAAAGCTAGTTGCGAATCGGCCAGCAAGGCCACGAGCAGCGTTGCCGCTGCAAAGGGAATGGCGAAGTTCCAGATCGTCGTATCGTTAAAGGGCGGGCGCATTCCCTGTATAGAAAGATTGTCGCTGAGAATAAAGCCGACGCGCATAATAATTATCTGTACAATCACGGCTGAGCCGACGAGCGCGAAGGCTTTCTTCTTCGAGAGCGAAAGACTAATAGCCGTGCTGCGGTGCTCTGTGAATTTCCAGGCGACCCAGTAGAGCGCGACGACGATAAAGAAAAGCCCGATGAGATTGTGCCAGCGCCGCGCCGTGCGCCCGTAGTTACGAATGGCTGCAAACTGGGCCAACATCTGCGGCGTCACCGTATCGCCTTCGCGCGCTACGACCTGATTGCGTTTAAGCTCGATGGCAAAAGGCTCTATCTTGGCTGCCGCTGCCTCTCGCATCGCCGTCGTGGCCGATTCGTCAAAGTAAACGTTGGGCTTAACGAGCGGCAGCAGCGCGGAATTGAGCGCTGTTTGCTGTTCCGGCGTCCAATTGTTCAGTTGTTGAATACGCGAGCGGAGCTTCTGCTGGGCCACCGAGAGCGCGGTCATGCGGCTCTGCGGCATCTCGATGACGGTCGGTGTGCTTGGATTGGCAACATCGAAAAGAGTGATTTCCTGCTTGAAGCGCTGTGCGTCGCTGTCGGCGTAAACAAAGCCTTCGATTGATTCCCGCAGCAGCTTCGTTAAGCGTTCGAGTTCTTTATCGTCAAAGCGGTGGGCGATGATAGCGCGCGAGATTGCCAAGCGTGTTGCCTCTTCATTCTCCAGCGTCGTCACTTCGCCGGGCCATCTAAACTCCTTTTTAACGCCAGACGTTTCAACTTCCTTACGCAGGTTTTCCCAGTGGGTGCGGAAGCTTTGCTCGGCGGAGGCCGTGCGCTTGGAGTCGAATCTGAAAATGGGGCGAGACGATTCTCTAGCGGCAGCCCTGCGCCTGTCCGTCTCCGCGCCGTCGTTCCAGGGAATGTCCGCGGGCGCAATGACCGTGCGGCGCACGACTTCTCCCTCTTTGTAATCTTCGACCGCTGCGCGCGAATAAGAGTTCGACAGAAGAAAAGTTGTAACGACGACGAGGAGGCCGAAGCCGAGTAAGAAACGGGTGGTCGGCGAGAACCACCTGAGCGGACGAAGGACGAAGCCGAGCGCGGCATCGCGCGCTCTGTCGAAGGGGGAAGTAAAACGTGGGCGACGTTGACTCATTCGGCTTGAGCGGCGTACTCCGTCGCATCTTCCGTGTCGGGCTGAGGACGTGCGTCCGCCGTTGGCGGCTCGTCCACCAGATTACGGGCCAGAATCGCTCCGGCCCGTTCCAGCATTGGCCTTAAAGATTGCGGCTGTGTCGCGGAGATGCTGATGCACTCGCGCGCGCCGTTCTGTGAAGCGAAGCGCATATTGGCATTCAAAGTTTCATGGTCAACCAAATCGGCCTTGTTAAAGACGACGAGGCGCGGAATCTGCGCGTAGTCAAGTTCGCTTAAGATTCTCTCGACGGATTCGAGTTGTTGCAGCCAGCGCGGATTGGCCGCGTCAACCAGATACAGCAAAAGGTCGCTATCGCTAATCTCTTCGAGCGTGGCGCGGAAAGCGGCCAGCAAGTCTGGCGGCAGATCGCGTATGAAACCGACCGTATCATTGATGATGACCTCCTGCTCGCGCGGAAGGCGCAAACGGCGGGAAGTCGGGTCGAGGGTGGCGAACATGCGTTGTTCTGCGTGGACGCTGCTGGCCGTTAGCTGATTGAGCAAGGTGGATTTCCCGGCGTTTGTATAACCGACGATGGAGATGATGGGAAGCTCCTGTCGCATCCTCTCTTTGCGGCGCTCCTGCCTGCGAGAGCGCTGCGCTTCGATCTCTTTTTCCAGACGATGAATGCGGTCGCGCACGCGGCGGCGGTCTGTCTCCAACTTCGTCTCGCCGGGGCCGCGCCCGCCGATGCCGCCCGCCAGCCGCGAGAACGCGGAGTCTTGTCCTGCGATGAGACGCGGCAGCAAGTATTTCAACTGGGCCAACTCGACCTGAATCTTACCCTCGCGCGATTGCGCGCGCTGGGCGAAGATGTCAAGGATTAACTGCGAACGATCAATGACCTTCAGGTCGGTCGCTTCCGAGAGGGAGCGCACCTGTGCGGGTTGCAGTTCGCGGTCGAAGACGATTAAGTCTGCGCCAAGTTGCAGGGCGCGCACCAGCAGGTCTTCGAGTTTGCCGCGACCGAGGACGGTGCGCGGGTCTATGGCCTGGCGGCGTTGGATAATCTGGTCGAGCACGACGACGCCCGCAGACGTTGCCAGTTCATGTAGCTCTGCCATTGATTCTTCGGCTTCAACGAGCGAGCCTGTCGTGACGCCGACGAGAATTGTCCGGTCGCGTACTCCGGCCCGGCGCACTGTTCGGCGATTACGCGCCATCTCTTCTTCGAGCGAGTTAATCAGGGCCAGAAAATCTACGTCTAGCTGCGACGGGATTTCCGGCTCAAGAAAAGCATAAGGCAGGGCAGCATTATTCTGGTCAAGTTGCTGGGCGGTCGTCGGCAGCAGGTGGGCAGCACGCACAAGGCCCGGCAGACCCGTGCGTTCATCCACGTCGAGCGCCACCATCAAATCCAGTCGGAGCAGCGCCAGGTCTGTCAAATCGTCTTGCGTCAATTCTTCGCCGCGCAGATGCGTATGGATGCAGCGCAAGCCCCGAAAGCGGCCTTCGTCAACGCGTGCGCGCTTCAAATCCGGTAGCTCGATGCGCCGCGCGTCGCCGACGATGACGTATTCGACGTAACCCTTGCGGTCAATCAGCACGCCGATCTGCCGTCTTGTCTCGTGCGAGAGTTCCGTCAACTGTCTTGCAAATTCCGGCGTCACGATTTGATGCGGAGCAATGCGCCGCGAGTAGAGCTTTTCAATCCGGCGCAGTTGATTATGTTTCAGCCCTTGAGTGTTTCCGTGTACGTTACTGATTGTTAATCCTCCAAAAGCACAGCCTTCAGCCGCCAGCTAAAACTAAAGTCAGGAAAAGCGTTATTGCTCTAGCTGATAGCTGATAACTGGCTGCTGACGGCTTGTAGTTACAAAAAGATTGAAGCGAGCGGTAGGCGGCGGACGCTGTGTGTAGACCTTTGATGTTGCTCTGCGAAGTTACTTCGCTCGGTCGCTTGAGCATTACGATGGTTTAGTCAAACGCTAGTTTGCTCTCAGAATCCATTGATTCCGAGAGCACGCTTTTTAATAGCTCGACCTAAAGCGAATTATAACATAGCAAGGCCAGAGCGAAAGCCGCCAGATGCCCTGCGCCATAATATTTCGCTGACCGGAGAGGCCACGAATTAGACACCGCTCGCGGCTGCATCGTATGATGAAAAGCTGTAAAGCTCAGCTTGCAGTTAGCCGCTTTGGGAATTTCAGTCTGAATCTTCGGATTAGAGGCTTGGAATCTTTTTTGTTAATTGCTGAAAGCTGATCGCCGATAGCTTTTTCTGACGGGAGATGAATGATGGGCACAGCAGGAGCGATTCTGCGCGTTGATCCGGCGGCGGGAATTCCGGGTGGTGAAGTCGTCATCGAATGCGCAGAGTTTGCGGCCAATCAAATACGCGCGTGCAGAGCTTTGTTTCAGGGCGAGAGCGCGCATCTGGTCGGCGCTAACGCGCGCCGTGTGTTAGCCATCGTGCCCGAAGGGTTGCCGGGCGGCGAAGTCGAACTCAATCTGGAGAATGACGGAGCACGCACAGAGCCGACGAAAATCGTAGTCGGAACAAAGCTGGCGGAAGATTTACATCCGGTCGCCAATCCGGCTTTCGACCCTGACGACGGAGCGCTCTTCGTGACGCGTTCAGGCTCACGCGGACAGCAATTTCCCGTCTCTATCTTTCGTATTGATGCGGATGGCGAACTGTCAGACTTTTCCGGCGACATCACGAACCCGACCGGCATCGCTTTCGACCGTGAGGGACAGATGTTTGTGACGAGCCGGATGGACGGCACTGTTTATCGCATCACGCCTTTCAAGGAAGCAGTGGCGTTTGCGCGCAATCTGGGTGTGGCTACGGGACTGGCCTTCGACAGAGAGGGGCGCATGTACGTCGGCGACCGCACGGGGACAATCTATCGCATCAACGGCATCGGCGAGGAGACGCCCTGGGCACAACTAGAAGCGTCTGTCTCCGCGTATCATCTGGCGTTTGGCCCGGACGATGCGCTGTATGTAACCGGCCCGACCGTTTCCAGTTTCGAGTCTGTAATGCGAATTGATGCGAGCGGGCAGGCGAGCGTTTTTTATCGCGGGCTGGGTAGACCGCAGGGCCTGGCGTTTGACCGCGACGGCAATCTATATGTTGCTGCTTCATTGCACGGGCGGCGCGGAATCGTTCGCATAGCGCCGGGCGGAGGAGATGCGCAACTGGCTGTTGCCGGAATGAACGTCATCGGGCTGGCCTTTGGGCCAACCGGCAACATGATTGTTGCCACCAACGATACGGTCTACAGCCTACCGCTCGGCATTCATGGAACGCTGCTGTAAAAGTGGTCAGTGGGAGGTGTCCATTTGTTTATGTTTGGCTGGTTGAATCAGACAGGCTAATCAGGGACTTCCTGCGGAGAGCAACCGACTACTGACAACTGACCACCTTCCGCTGACCACTGCTTTTTGACACCTCTGCGGCTGCGTGCTAGTGTGATGGGTCGCATTTTGTGAGGCGCTTTTCCGAGGCGTTATAGTAATGGGCAATGCTGATATAGGGCAGTTTATTCTTTACATGGTAGCGCTCGTTTTCTCGTTATCGTTGCACGAGGCCGGGCACGCCTGGATGTCAAGCAGATTCGGAGACGATCTGGCGCGTTCACAGGGACGTGTCTCGCTGAATCCAGTTTCACACGTTGACCCGATAGGCACGCTGCTGTTTCCAGCCATCTCTTTTTTTACACACGCACCATTGCTCGGATGGGCGCGACCAACTCCTGTCAATCCTCTCAAGTGGAGGAATAAGGATGTGGCAAACTTCTGGGTTTCGATAGCGGGCGTGATTGGTAATCTGATAATTGCCATCGTCGCAGGTATTGGAATTCGCGTCTTGATAGCGACAGGCGTGCTTGGTTTTGAAGATGGCTCGCTGCTGGTTGGTAGTGACTCTGACATAGTGCTCGGCGCGGTCAATCTGCTTCATATATTTTTCAGACTGAACATTGGATTGTTTGTCTTCAACCTGCTGCCGATTCCTCCGCTTGACGGCAGCAAAATCCTGAGTAGCATCTTGCCTTCAAGCTTCGGGTCGGCGCTTGAATCGCTGGAGCAGTTTGGTTTTGTCCTGCTCTTCATAGCGGTCTTCACGGGCGTTTTTGGCGCAATCTTTCGCGTCGTGATGCCGCTGGCGGAGAGCATACTCTTTCTGGGTCTCTCCTGAGATAGAATGAAACGTATTTTCAGCGGCGTGAAGCCTTCCGGCCCGCTTCATCTGGGCAATTACCTCGGCGCGTTCCGCAATTGGGTGGAATTGCAGCACGAGTATGAAAGCTTCTACTGCATAGTTAATCTGCACGCCATTACCGTCCCGCAAGACCCGAAAGAGTTGGCGCAGCGAACGAGAGAAACCGCGCGCGTCTACGTTGCGCTCGGCATTGACCCGAAGATTTCGACAATCTTCGTGCAGTCGGATGTCGTCGAGCACGCGGAGTTGACTTGGCTGCTCAATTGTATCGCGCGCGTCTCGGAACTGGAGCGGATGACGCAGTTCAAAGACAAGGCGCGCAAATCTCGTGAGACGGTCGGCGTTGGGCTTTTCGATTATCCGGTTCTGATGGCCGCAGACATCCTGCTTTATCAAACAGACCTCGTGCCCGTCGGCGAAGATCAGAAGCAGCATCTTGAGTTGACGCGTGATCTGGCGATTCGCTTCAACCGTGATTTCGGCGAGACGTTTCGCGTGCCAGAGCCTTTTATCCCTAAAGTCGGCGCGCGTATCATGTCGCTCTCCGACGCTTCAAGTAAGATGTCAAAATCAGACGACGACCCGCACGGCTGCGTGATGTTGATGGACGACGCGGAGACTGTCAGGCGTAAGTTCAAGCGGGCCGTCACGGATTCCGGCACGGAGATTCGTTTTGACGAAGAGCGCCCGGCGATTAACAACCTGTTGACCATTTATCAGTTATTGACGAAGCAGCAGCCAGCGGAGATAGAAGCACATTTTGCGGGCAAGGGCTACGCGCAGTTGAAAAATGATTTGGCCGACGTGACGATTGAATTTCTTAAGCCCCTGCAAGAACGCGTGCGTGAGATTTCAGACGAAGAACTGGATCGCATTCTGAACGACGGCAGGCAGCGCGCAGAGCAGATTGCGCGCGTGACGCTGGACGAAGCCAAAGCGCGCGTCGGTCTTGTTGGTACACGCTCGCTCAGCCACTAACGCGGAGGATTTATGGACGAAACTCCCGAAGTTGCACAGGTGCTCACGCCATCCGTGACGCAGACGCCGAACACCATCAACGTGCTCGGCGCGTTGCCGGAAATCACTTCCGATAGCAGCGGCGATGAGTTAAGACTCAAGCTCGGCGAGTTTGCCGGGCCGCTTGATCTGCTGCTGTACCTGATACGGCAGGAGCAGGTGAGCATCTACGATATTCCTGTGGCGCGCATTACGGATGAATACCTGCGCTACCTACGCTTGATGCAGGAGTTGGACATCGCCGTCGCTGGCGATTTTTTAGTGATGGCGGCGACGCTGATCGAAATTAAATCGAAGATGCTCTTGCCGCGCGACCCCTTGGCCGCTGCGGAAGAAGCGGAGGACGACCCGCGCCGCGAACTTGTCGACAGGCTGTTGGAGCACCAGAAGTACAAGGCGGCTGCGCAGATGCTCTGGTCGCGCGCAACAGTGGAGCAGGCCGTCTTTACGCGCGCAGAGTTAGAGACGGACAAGCAGAATCCTGAAATCTCTGCTGGCCTCTTTGACCTCTTGAAAGTCTTTCAGCAGATTCTCGCGCGTCATAAAGAAGAGGTCTTGCTGGAGATCGAGCGTGAGGAAATTTCGATGGCGGAGATGCTCGAACGTTTGCGCAACATGGTGCTCTCGGCGGGCGAGTTGAATTTGCGCATCTTCTTCGAGCGCGCTACCTCGCGCCGCGAACTCGTGCTCGCTTTTCTCTCCGTCCTCGAACTCGTCCGCACGACGGAAATCTCCCTCATTCAACAAGAGACGTTCGGCGAAATCATTGCCCGCGCAGGGAGCTAAAACTTTTGACGGCCATGAGTGAAGACATCAAAGATCAGGAAATCGCAGAATCAGCAAAGCCATCTGCGGCAGACGATGACGCTTCAAGTGAGCAACTAGACGAAGCGTTGTTGAGTTTTGACGAGGCTGAAGGCGAAGCTGAGACTGCGTTGGAAGAGGATGAAGGCGTCATTATCCACGACGCCGACGCCGAGGATGCGCTGGAAGAAGCGCGTCTGCGTCGTGCTTTCGAAGCGCAAAGGTCGCATACCGACGTTACTGACGAGGGCGGTGAGACGGAAACTCCGCACAATGTTCGCGGCATGGCCGAGATGATGGCGATTATCGAAGCGCTCATCTTTGTCGCCGAAGAGCCTTTGTCAGTTAAGGCGCTCTCGGACGTGCTCAAGGAAGACCGCGGTTGGATTGAAACAGCGGTCGAAGGTTTGGCGGAAGAATTCAACGCGCGCAACGGCGGGCTGTATCTGCGTGAGGTCGCAGGCGGCTGGCAGTTTGCCACGCGGCCAGAGCATCACGAGCACGTCCGCGCATTTCTCAAGACGCGGCCCAGCGCCAAGCTCTCGCTCGCTTCGCTCGAAACCCTCGCCGTCATCGCCTACAAGCAGCCGATTACCGTGCCAGAGATTCTGGAAATACGCGGCGTGCAATCTCCCTCGGCCATCAAGACGCTGCTCGATAAGCGCCTGATTGTGGCGAAGGGGCGCAAGGAAACCATCGGGCGGCCGATGATGTACGGCACGTCGAAAGAGTTTCTGCTTCAATTCGGCCTCAAGGATTTATCGGAGTTGCCGAACGTGGAGGACTTTGAGGACTTGGCTGGCGGCATGTAGGGAAAGCATTGAGCCTGATGAAAAGAGTTCGGCACATCTTGTTGTTCATCTTAGTATCGCTTGCCTCTGCGATATTTTGCCATGCACAGGAAACGGCTAAAGCTTCGTCCAGTAAACCGCTCCCGCCTGTTTTCGTCCCGCCTGCGGCAGAGCCGCCGTTGCAGCCCGTTAAGAGAGTCGGCGCGGCGGAAGTCTACTTTTATGAAGCCACTGAATATAGAAAAGAATATACGCTCGTGAAGGCCAGCACGACCGTCTACGCCGAAAAGCAGGGCCAGTTAACGCGCGAACAACTGAGCATGTTCGTAACCTGTAGAGTTCGCGGTGGTGAAACGGCAGAAAACGCAAAGGTACAGCTTACATTCAGCCTCTACAGGGCGAATGCGCCAAAGCCCTTGTTCATGTATGAAAACGACATCAGGTTAGTAGTGATGGTCGACGGAGAGTTGCTGGGCAAAGGTGGAGCGTCGAAGGCCGGCATGACCAATTGGTCAATGCGAAATTCCACGGAAGGAGCGTACGTGGATTTCACTTTCGCGCAACTCTCGCAGATGGCCGCAGCCAGACAGGTGTTGATTCAACTCGACTCTTTCAAAATCAATCTGGACGATGAAGAGCTTGCGATCTTTCGTGACATTATCAGGGCTACCGGAAAGTAGCTGGCGGGAATATACCTTTGGAAGTCAGACTGCAGAAACTTATCGCCGAAGCCGGAATCGCTTCGCGTCGTCATGCCGAAGAGATGATCGCGGCGGGCGAGGTGACAATCAACGGGCAGGTCGTGACGACGCAGGGCACGAAGGCAGACCCGGCGCGCGATCACATTAAAGTGCGCGGGCGACTTATTAACCCGCTCCTCGAAGCGCGCGAGAAAGTTTACGTACTGCTCAATAAACCGCGAGGGTATCTGTCGAGCGTCGCAGACCCGGAGGGGCGTCCGCTGGTGACAGAGCTTGTGCCGTCATCGCTTGGGCGTTTGCATCCGGTCGGGCGGCTGGACTTCAACACCGAAGGCTTGCTGCTCTTGACCAACGACGGCGAGTTTACGAACTTCATCACGTCTGCGCGCAACAATGTGGCGAAGGTTTACGAGGTGAAGGTGAAGGGAGTGCCCGGCGAGGATGCAATCGAGCGTTTGCGACGCGGAATCCGCCTTGAAAACGGAGAGCGCACAGCGCCCGCTGAGATTAAGAAGATTGATGAAAGCGATACTAATGCGTGGTTTGAAGTCGTGCTGCACGAAGGTCGCAACCAGCAGATCAGGCGCATGTTTGACGCCATCGGTCATTCAGTCTTAAAACTTCGCCGCGTCAAGATAGGCTTTCTGGCAGACGAGCGACTGGCCCCGAAGCAGTGGCGGCTGCTCGCGCCTGAGGAAGCTAATCGCCTGATGAAAAAGCGACAGAAAAGCAGGCCGCCCGCGAAGGCCAAAGCACGCGGCGCAGGTCACGGCGGGCGGCGTGGTTAGGGTACAATCTAAGAGCAGGAGTCAGAAGTCAGAATTCAGAATTCAGAAGAAAAGAAATTCAGAAGAAGTGGGTTGCCGCCTCTTATTCTGAATTCTGACTCCTGAATTCTGCTTTTAATTAAGGTGTGTTATGGAATTTGAGTTAACTGAAGATCAACAGCAGGTGAAGTGGAGCGTACGCGAGTTTGCCGAAGCAGAGATTGCGCCGCACGTGATGGAGTGGGACGAAGCGCAGCATTTTCCCGTCGAGTTGTTGCCGAAGCTCGCAGACCTGGGGTTGATGGGCGTTATTTTCCCTGAAGAGTACGGCGGCGCGGGCATGGGCTACATCGAATATGCGACGATCATCGAAGAACTCTCGCGCGTTGACGGTTCGGTCGGCATCTCTGTCGCTGCGCACAATTCGCTCTGCTCGAATCACATCTACATGTTCGGGACGGAAGAGCAGAAGCAGAAGTATCTCGTCCCGCTGGCGCAAGGGCGACACCTTGGCGCTTGGGGATTGACGGAAGCGAGCGCCGGTTCGGATGCGGGCGGCACGCGCACAAACGCCGTCAGACAAAACGGCGGCTGGGTCGTCAACGGCTCGAAGAATTTCATTACGCACGCCATTCACGGCGACACGTGCGTCGCCGTCGCCTCGACCGACCGCGCGAAGGGCAACAAGGGCATCACGGCTTTTATCTTCGAAAAGGGAATGAAGGGTTTCGCGCCCGCGAAGAAGGAGAACAAGCTGGGCCTGCGTGCTTCGGAGACGGCGAGCGTCATCTTTGAAGATTGCTACGTGGCAGACGAGAACCGCCTCGGTGAAGAGGGGCAGGGGTTCATTCAATCGCTACAAATCCTGGACGGCGGGCGCATCTCGATTGCGGCGCTGGCTGTCGGAATAGCGCAGGGCGCGTACGAGTCGGCAGTAAAATATGCGAAAGAGCGCGAGCAGTTCGGCAAGCCCATCGCGGAGTTTCAAGCGATTCAATTCAAGCTCGCAGACATGGCCGTGCAGATAGAAGCCGCGCGACTCTTGATGTACCGCGCCGCGTATCTCAAAGATCAGGGCAAGAAAGTGACGAAGGAATCTTCGATGGCGAAGCTCTACGCCGGAGAGATGAGCGTGCGTGTCTGCGAGGAAGCGATTCAGATTCACGGCGGCTACGGCTACACGAAGGATTACCCCCCCGAAAAATACTGGCGCGATTCAAAGCTCTGCACCATCGGCGAAGGGACTTCGGAAATTCAACGCATGGTCATCGCGCGACAATTGTTAAAGCAATAATCGTGAATCCGGTTGAATAATGTGAGGATGAGATGACTGAACTTAATTTGACGGCAATTTATGAAGAAGCCGAAGAGGGTGGTTATATAGGCTACGTTGCAGAGCTTCCGGGCGCAAACACACAGGGCGAAACCATCGAGGAAGTGCGGGAGAATTTGTTAGAAGCAGCGCAGATGATTCTGGAAGCTAATAGGGAAGAAGCCGAACGGCGCGTGGCGAAAGGCGCGAAAGTTACACGGGAGCGTTTAACGTTACGCGCTGCTTAGCCATGAAGCGCAGAGACCTCATTCGGCACTTGGAGTCGAATGATTGTGTTTTCTTCCGCGAAGGCGCGAATCATACGATTTATAAGAATATGGCTACAGGTGCTATGTCTGCCGTTCCACGCCATCGTGAAATCAAAAAAGCCTGGTGCGGAAAATTTGCGATGATCTTGGCATCCAGCGGCCTTGAATTACTGTTGAATGGATAGCGATACTTTTATCAATCGAATCATCGCGGGCGATGCGCGTGCGGTGGCTCGCGCCATCTCGAAGGTCGAAGACGGGGCGGAGGATGCCGCAGAGTTGATGAAGGAGGTTTTTCCGCGCACGGGCCGCAGCCTGATTATTGGAATTACTGGTTCGCCCGGCGCTGGAAAATCGTCGCTCGTTGATAAGCTGGCGCTGCTTTATCGTGAGCGAAAAGAGAGGGTGGGAATTGTTTGCGTTGATCCGTCGAGTCCGTTTTCGGGTGGGGCAATCCTCGGCGACCGCATCAGGATGCAGACGCTGGGCCTGGACAAGGGCGTCTTTATTCGTTCGATGGCTACGCGCGGAAACCTGGGTGGGCTGGCGCGTGCGACCGTTGACGCGGTGGCGATTCTGGATGCCGCCGGTTACAGTAAGATTATCGTCGAGACGGTTGGTGTGGGCCAGGATGAGGTAGAGATAGTCAAGACGGCTGATGTTTCCGTTGTCGTGCTCGTGCCCGGCATGGGCGACGATATTCAGGCCATCAAGGCCGGAATCATGGAGATTGGCGATGTCTTCGTCATCAACAAGGCTGACCGCGAGGGCGTGCTGCGGACGGAGAAAGAGTTGGAAGCGCTGCTGTCTTTAGCCATGCGACCCGACAGTTGGCAGCCGCCGATTATTAAGACTGTGGCGACGGAGAATAAAGGCATTAAAGACCTCGCCGCAGCAATTGAAAGCTACCGCGAGTTTCAGCAGCGTGCAGAGGCGAGCACTTCAAGGCGACAGGCGATTGCGCGCTGGCGTATCGTTGAACTGCTGCGCGAGCGCCTTTTGGCGCAAACCCTCGGCGCGGATTCGGCATCAGAACGACTCGATTATCTCGCCGCAGAAGTCGCCGCCAAGCGCCGCGACCCTTACTCGGCAGTTGAAGAAATTATGAACGCAGGAGTCAGCGGTCAGGAGTCAGAATCCAGAATATAAGGCGGCGACCCGCTTTTATTCTGTTTTTCTTTTCTTCTGAATTCTGACTCTTGGCTTCTGGCTTCTTATGAAAATAGAGCACATCGGAATTGCGACGCGAGGGTTGGATGAGGCGCTTCTTTTCTGGCGCGATGCGTTGGGCCTGGAAGTCTCTGAGACCGAAGAGGTGGTGGAGCAGAAAGTGCGCGTGGCGATGCTTCCCGTCGGCGAGTCGCGCGTTGAATTGCTTGAGCCGACGAGCGATGATTCGCCGGTCGCCAAATTTATCGAAAAGCGCGGCGCGGGCATTCACCACATCGCCGTCCGCGTCAAAGATATTCGCGAGAGCCTGGCGCGATTGAAAGAGCAGGGAATACGTTTGATTGATGAAACGCCGCGCATCGGCGCTGGCGGTTGTCTGGTAGCCTTCGTTCACCCATCTTCGGCGAACGGCGTGCTGCTTGAATTAGTAGAGCACACTCAGTCACATACCGAACAGATTACTGCCGGGCCGAGATGAGTGAATTTGTAAGGAGTTATTAATGAATACATACCAAAAATGCGGAACTGTTTTAATCAAAGGCCAGAGCACCTGTCCGAACCGTGATGCAGACCATGCAGAGTTACGAGGGAGGGGGAATAACTAATGAAAAGTTGTCCCACATGTAATCGAACTTACGCAGATGACGCAACGACATTTTGCTTGGTTGATGGCGCTGTCCTCTCACCACCTTTTGACCCCCAGCAAACGCTTGTGATGAATGAGACGCCTACCGGTGAAGCGCCGACAGAAATCTTGCCAGATGCCGAATCTCTCTCTTCGAGCCAGCCACCCGCAGAGCCAGTTGACACTGCTCAAGCTGAAGAATCATCAACCGCGCCTGCCAGCGAAGCAGAGCAGGTAGATGCCGCCGCCGCACCGTCAAGCACCTGGGCTTCCGGTACGTCTGCGGCAACGGCGAGCACAACGTCGAACTCTAAAAGCACGATAGCTCCCGTCAAGCGGTCGCCGAAGGAAGCGGCGCGAGGCGCTATGTCTGCGACGACGAAGGGCTTGATCGCTGCGGGTGTGGCAATAGCTATCGCCGCCGGTCTCATCGTCTGGCAGGTGAAGGCTAGCCGTTCAAGAAGCGTCAACCTGAGCGCGCAGGATATGGAACTGCTCGCCAAAGATCAAGACCCGCGCACGCAGATGCAACTAGCTTCGAGCGAGGAAGCGCGCAAAGAGTTTGCCAAGAACCTGCGCGAGGTGCTGGCTCTCGGTGAAGAGTCCAGGGCGGCGGGCGTCGCGGATAGGCCGGAGATCAAGCGCCAAATGGCCCTGATGCGGTCTTTGATTATCGCCAACGCGTATCTCAAGAAGAAACAGCAGGAATCGCCCGGCGTCTCGCCGCTCACCAGTATTCCGCAGGCGGAAGTTGATGCGTTTCTCAAAGAACCCGGAATAGACGACAAGTTCAAGCAGTTTTTGGAAGACGCTCAGGGCCTGGGTTTGATTCCGCCGGGGCAGCAGATACCGGAAGCGCAGATGGCGCAGATCAAGACGCAATGGGCGCAGGTCTTCATCGCCGAACGTAAGGCAGTGCAGGCAGGGCTTGATAAGGATAGAAGCGTCGAATTGCAGATTATGCTTCAGGAATCGCGCGTGCTTGCCAACGAGTATGGCAAGAAAAACCTCGAATCGAAGATTAAAGCGACGGATGAAGAGGTCAAAGCCTACATCGCCAAGCATCCCGAATTCGATAGCAAGCAGGCGCGAGCCAAGGCCGAAGACATTCTGAAGCGTGCGCGCGGGGGCGAGGATTTTGCAGCGCTGGCGAAAGAATTCTCGACCGACCCCGGCAGCAAAAACGAGGGCGGAGAGCTTGGCTGGTTCGGTCGCGGGCAGATGGTCAAGCCCTTTGAGGATGCCGCCTTTGCGCTGCAAGCCGGACAAATCAGCGATGTCGTCGAATCTGATTTCGGTTTCCATATTATTCAGGTCGAAGAGCGCGCGACTAAAAATTCTGCGGAGGGCAAGCCCGAAGAACAGGTTCGTGCCCGCCACATACTGATTCCGAAAGGCTCTTCAGACCCAGCCAATCCGTTTGGGCCGCCGCAGTCGCCTGAGGATCAGGCGCGCGCCGCCCTTGAGAAGGAGAAGCGTGATAAGGTCATCAGCGAAATCGTGCAACGTACGGGTGTGACGGTGGCTGACAACTTCAACGTGCCCAAACCGGAAATGCCCAGACAGGTTCCGGGGATGCCGCCGGGCGGAGCGCCGCCGGGAATGGATGAAAATGTCTCTCCAGAATCGCCCGCGCCCGCTCCGCCTGCGCCGAAAGGCCAGACGAATACGCCGCCAACTAAAACCGGCCCGGGCGCAGGCAATCCGTCTCCCAAGCGTTAAAGCAATCGGGCAGGGAGATTGAATGCAATTCGGAGATTACCGCGTAGAGATTGTGCCCGATACAATCTTTCATCTAGACGGCGGGGCGATGTTCGGCGTCGTCCCGCGCGCACTCTGGTCGCGCGTCTGCCCGCCCGACGAACACAATCGCATTCGTCTGAACATGAATTGCCTGTTCATTGAAACAGCGTCTGAGCGTATTCTGATTGAAACCGGCATCGGCGAAAAGTGGTCGCCAAAGCAGGCAGCCGTTTACGGCATTGAACGCGAGCGGCCCTTCGCCGCATCGCTGAAGGCTTTAACAGGTGTCGGGCCGGAAGAGATAACTATTGTTGTCAATACGCACCTGCACTTTGACCACGCGGGCGGCAATACGAAGTTTGACGATGAAGGACATGCTGTTCCGGCTTTTCCGAACGCTCGCTACTTCGTCTCGCGCAGCGAACATGAGCACGCGGAAGCGCCGCACGAGCGCGACCAGGCCAGTTACCTGCCGTCAAACTGGCAGCCTCTTGAAGAAGCGGGGCAGCTTGAGTTGAAAGAAGCGGATTATGAAGTAGTGCCCGGTCTGCATATGGAAACAATCACAGGGCACTCGCGCTCGATGCAATGCGTGCGCTTGCAAAGCGGCGGGCGCACACTCTTCGGCTTTGCCGATTTAGTGCCGACGCGTGCGCACGTGCCGCTCCCCTGGATTATGGGTTACGATCTTTACCCGGTCGAAACGCTCGAAGCGAAAAAGCGCCTGCTGCCGCAGGCCGCGCGTGAGGACTGGCTCTGCCTCTTTTATCACGATGCGGAAGCGCCGCTCTGTCGCATTGTCGAAGAAGACGGCAAACTGCACGCCGTCGGAATCCAAAACCAGTGAGGGATAATATGAGAATCAAACAAGCGCTGCTCGCCCTCTCAACAATAGCGATAATCGTGTTGACGGCTCAAGTGGGTCTTGCCCAGGAACCTCGCAAGCCTTCGACGCCGGAGGAGCGAGCGCAGGCCGTTCAATTAACTCGCTTCCTTGAAACAGACCCCTTGAATAAGGATGCCAAGATGGCGCGAAAATGGTTGCTGACTTGGCTGACGGAAGTGCCGGACATCACCATTACGCTCTGCGGGGATTATCTCAAACCCCTCCTTGAAAAAGATAAAGACTACTCTAAGGACATCTTCTTTCAGATGAGCTTCTCAAGCGCCGCCTTCATGATCGAACATCCAGACCAGGCCGCAGATGATGTCGCTGTGAATAAGGCCGGACTTGAAGGAGCATTGCGAACCTACGAAGCAATCGTCAAAGCCAAGCCGAAAGTAAAATGGCCTTTCCTTGACGAGCTTATTCAGAGGCGGGAGAAGGGCACGCTCGAAGAGTACGTCCGCGAAATCAGCACGACGAAGTGTAAAGAAACGAAAAAATAGATTATGACAGTAGCGCGAATCGGCATCATCGGCGGCAGCGGCCTGTATCAGATGCCGGAGTTGGAAAATATCGAAGAGGTTAGGGTTGACACGCCGTTTGGCAGCCCGTCGGACGCTTACATTGTGGGGACGCTCGAAGGCGTACGCGTCGCTTTTCTGCCGCGTCACGGGCGCGGGCATCGCTATACGCCTTCGGAATTGCCGTTTCGGGCCAACATCTATGGAATGAAGATGCTCGGCGTCGAGCGTATCCTATCGGCTTCGGCTGTCGGCTCATTGCAGGAAAAATATGCGCCGCTCGACATGGTGATTCCCGACCAATTCTTCGACCGCACACGCGCACGCGCGCACGAGTCAACCTTCTTCGGCGACGGGATAGTCGCGCACGTGACGTTTGCTCATCCGGTCTGTGGGGAGTTGGGCGACGTATTGGAAGCGGCCTGCGCTGCGGCAGATGTTAAAGTGCATCGCGGCGGCACGTATCTTTGCATGGAAGGGCCAGCCTTTTCGACGAAAGCTGAATCCAATGTTTACCGCGCGTGGGGCATGGACATCATCGGCATGACGAATTTGCAGGAAGCGAAGCTGGCGCGCGAGGCGGAAATCTGTTATTCAACGCTGGCGCTCGTCACAGACTACGATTGCTGGCACGAAGCGCACGACGCCGTTTCGGTCGAAACTGTCGTCGAGTATTTGAACAAGAACGTGCGCAACGCGCAGATCATCATGCGAGAGGCCGTTAGGCAATTAAGCGAACGCCCGCGCGGCTGCGAGTGCGGCTCTGCGATGAAGAATGCCATCTTTACGCCGCCCGATTTATGGCCCGCAGCGACGAAGAAAAAACTTGAAGCGATTCTTAAAAACAGTGATGAGTAATGAGTGATGAGTGAAAAGACGAAAGTTTTCCTTTTACTCATTACTCATCACTCATTACTTGTTCTGGAGGTTTGATTATGAAGAATATTTTGATGATGGGTTTGCTGGCGCTGGCGGTAATCTGCGTTGCGCCTTCTGTCAAAGCACAGGGGACGGCGAAGACTGGGCCGGACGCTTCGACCGTGCGCGATCCTGAAATTGAAAAGGACTCGCTGCATAATCTGGAGGTCGCGCGCCAGTACTTTAAGTTGAAGAAGGCTTACGTCGCGGCGTTGGCCCGCTGCGAGGAGATCATCGCGGGCAACCCGACTTTCGCGCGGCTGGACGAAGTGCTCTACATCGCCGGGGCGAGCAGCCTGCGTCTCGCTCAAAAATTGGGCAAGCAATCTTCCAAGCTGTCGCCCGAAAAGCTGCGCGACGACGCGCGCGAATATCTCTCCAGACTCACTAAGGAATTCCCCGAAAGCGAATTCCGCGAGCCAGCGGAAAAAGAACTGAAAACAATAAGATAAAGCAGAAGTCATTAGTCAGAATCCAGAAGCCAGAAGAAAAGAAAATCGGAATAAAAGCGGTTGCAGCCTTATATTCTGAATTCTGACTCCTGGCTTCTGACTTCAAAAGGAGAAAAGAATGTCCCTGTTAGTTGTCGGATCGGTGGCCTTTGATGCGGTGGAGACGCCGTTTGGTAAGCGCGATAAAATGCTGGGCGGCTCGGCGACCCACTTTGCAATCGCTGCCAGCTTTTACACGGATGTGCGCGTCGTCGGAGTCGTCGGCGGCGATTTCACTAATGAAGAAGAGCAAGTGTTCACGCGGCGCGGTGTTGACACGACCGACATCGAACGTATCCCCGAAGGCAAGACTTTTTTTTGGAGCGGGCGTTATGATTTCGACCTCAACACGGCGCACACGCTTGACACGCAACTCAATGTCTTCGCAGATTTCAAGCCAAAGCTTTCTCCGGCGTCGAAAAATTCGCGTCTGGTCTTTCTCGGAAACATCCAGCCAGACCTTCAGCGCGAAGTGCGCGAGCAGGTGAGGGGCGCTGAACTCGTTGCGCTCGACACGATGAATTATTGGATTAACACCGTGCGCGATTCGCTGATAGAGGCCATCAAGATTGTCAACGTCGTCATCATCAACGACGCCGAGGCGAGGCAATTAACCGACGAGGCAAACATCATCAAAGCGGCGCGCAAGATACTGTCCTGGGGGCCGAAGGCGCTCATCGTCAAGCGCGGCGAATATGGCGCGGCCATGTTTACGCCCAACACGTATTTTGCGATTCCCGCTTACCCACTCGAATCCGTCTTCGACCCGACCGGCGCGGGCGACACTTTCGCGGGCGGCTTTATGGGCTACCTTGCGAGCCAGGAAGTGATTGACGAAGCGGCGATGCGGCGCGCGATGATCTTCGGCTCTGTGATGGCTTCCTTCAACGTCGAAGAGTTTGGCACCGAACGCGTCCAGCGATTAACGCAAGCCGAAATCAACGAACGCTTCCGCGCCTTCAAGCAGATGACCCACTTTGAAGAGATTCCGTTCGAGCGCGCCGTCCGCGCTGCGACCTGATTGATTCATTGCTTCATTTGCTCATTGACTCATTGGCTGATGAAATGAGTTAATGAATTATTGAATTATTGAATCAATGGAGAAATTCTTATGTTCTGTCCTCTTTGCGAATCCGAATACGAGCCGGGCATCGAGCGTTGTCCGGATGATGATACGGAATTGGTCGAGCGCTTGACGCCTGAAAATAGCGTTCACGATCACAGCGAGGCGCGTTTCGTGCCGCTGCATAACATCGGCTCGCCAGCCGAGGCCGAGATGGTCAATGATATTCTGATGCAGAACGGGATTCGCTCCGCCGTGCAATCATCTAACATGGATGCTTTCTCGCCGCTTCTTTCGACGACTTCGCCCGGCGCGGTTGTGCTCGTTGATGAGCGCGACTTTGACCGCGCGCAGGAAATCTACAACGCCTTCTTCGGCAACGACACCACGCCGCTCACAGGCACGACTGCTGAAGAAGACGCTGAAATAAATGATGAAGGCGGAACGAGGAACGAGGAACGATGAATTGTTAAGCAGCTTGCTTTTCATTCAACGTTCCGCGTTCAGACTTGCTGTTTATGTCTGAGAAAACATCAGAGGCCATAGTGGTTTTGATGACCGCCGGAAGCCTGGAAGAGGCCGCGCGGTTGGCCGAAATGCTGGTCGGCTCGCGTCTCGCGGCCTGCGTGCAGATTATGCCTGAGATGGAATCCGTGTATCACTGGCAGGGCAAAATCGAGCGCGCTCCCGAAACCCTGTTGATTGCCAAAACCACACAGGAAAACTTCGCAGAACTCGAAAGCTCGGTGCGTGCGCTGCACAGCTACGAAACGCCGGAAATCGTGGCGCTTTCAATCAACACAGCGTCCGCGCCCTACCTTGAATGGCTGACATCAAACGTTCTACAGCATCACCGCACAGGCGAAAACGCAGACAACGCGAGCGACGTTGCAAAGAGTGCAGACCAGAGCACGAATAATTGACCCGCTGATTATCACTTTACTGCCGCGCTTCTCTGAGCTTAGCTGCTAATTTCGTTGGAGACTGTTTTGTCGAGTTTGCGCAGAGAGTCCTGACTCTTGGAAACGATCTCGACGGCCTCGGCGGGCGAGTCTGTGAGGTGCAGCATCTTGAGGTCTGACTCCAATATCTTGCCTTCTTCAAGCATCATTTCCCTCAACCACCGCAGCATCCCTTCCCAGTAAGCAGTGCCGAAGAGGACGACCGGAAAGTTTCTGATCTTACGTGTTTGAATCAGCGTCAACGCTTCAAATAACTCGTCGAGCGTGCCAAAGCCGCCGGGGAAAATAATGAAGGCCGTGCTGTATTTGACGAACATCGTCTTGCGCACGAAGAAATATTTGAAGGTCAGAGAACGCGTTAAGTATGGATTAGCTCGCTGCTCGAAGGGAAGCTCTATGTTGCAGCCGATGGAGAGTCCGCCCGCCTCGAAAGCTCCGCGATTGGCTGCTTCCATAATGCCTGGGCCGCCGCCCGTGATAACCGTGAAGCCTGCGCGAGCTAAAAGCGCAGCGGTTTCCTGCGCCGCAGCATATTGCGGGTGATCGGGAGGCGTGCGCGCCGAGCCGAAGATGGTTATGCCCCGTGTGATCGTCGCCAACTCGTCGAAGCCTTCGACAAACTCACCCATGATGCGAAAGACACGCCACGTATCCGTGTGAGCAAACTCGTCCGGCCTCGGTGTTTCGAGCAACTGCTCGTCCTGCGTGACCGGCACTTGAAAATCTTTATTCTTTGTCTCAGCCATAAGCTCAGGAGTCAGAAGCCAGGAGTCAGGAGCCGGAAGAACAGAAAATCAGAAAGATGTGGTTGCCGCCAATTATTCTGACTTCTGGCTTCTGAATTCTGACTCCTGCCGTTGAGTTACATTGCCATGATGTTGTAGCCGCAATCGACGTGAATCACTTCGCCCGTGATGGCTGAAGAGAGCGGGCTGCACAAAAAGAGCGCCGTATTGCCGACCTCGCGCGCTTCGACGTTGCGACCAAGCGGCGCGCGTTCGGCGTGATGCTTGAGCATAAGGCTCATGTTTGAGACGCCGCGCGCAGAGAGCGTGTTGAGCGGCCCGGCGCTGATCGTGTTGACGCGTATGTTGCGCTTGCCCAGGTCAGCCGCCAGATAGCGGGTGCTGGCCTCAAGCGCGGCCTTCGCCACACCCATCACGTTGTAATTCGGCACAACCTTCTCCGCGCCGTAATAGGTCATCGAAACGATGCTGCCGCCCTCTGTCATTAAGGGCGCAGCGGCGCGTGCGAGCGAGGCGAGCGAATAGGCGCTCACTTCGAGTGCGGTCAAAAAGCCGTCGCGCGACGTATCCGTAAACGCGCCTTCCAAATCTTCTTTCGGTGCGTAGGCGATGCTATGAATCAGAAAGTCTAGCCGCCCGAACTCTTCACTGACGCGCTTGAACGCTTCACTGACCTCTTCAGGCCTAGTCACATCACACGGCAAGATGAGCGTGCCAGCCATCTCCTTCGTCAAGCCTTCGACGTTCTCCTTGAGCCTCTCGCCCTGATACGTGAAAGCCAGCCGCGCGCCCGCTTCGCTCAAAGCCTGAGCCGTGGCCCAGGCAATCGAGCGTTTATTGGCGACGCCGAAGATAATGCCGAGTTTGTTTTCAAGTAGCATTGGGGAGCTTCTTTCGATTTTGGATTTTAGATTTTGGATTTTAGATTAAAGACCGAGAGCTTCGCGCTCTTGGATTCAAGATTCAGCAGCGCCAATCCAAAATCCAAAATCTAAAATCCAAAATTGTCAGGCTGCTGCGCTTTCCGCTTCGCCCATCATCAATTGTTTATACTCGCCGCTCTCGACCCACTTGAGAATCTCGGAGATACGCCAGACGGGGAAGGGATGCGTCATGCCGGAAGTGATGATGTCGGCCCAGAAACGGTCTAGGGCCTTCTCGTCGTAGTTCTTCTGAAAGTCGCGCGCCTGCGCCAGAAATTGCTCGTAGTCAACTTTGGATGCGAACGTTCCGCCGCAGAGCTTCATCATCGTGCGCCCGATGACGTGCGGGTCTTGTGTGACGAGCAGCGCCGCGCGGTCGCACGACAATTCGGCTCGCCTGGCCCAAGCGAGCAAAGCCGCGCGCATCGTGCCCGATAGCAACTGCTTGACGACGTTAGCCAGCGGCGAGGCGAACAGCGCTCCATTGGCGATGGCTTCAATCAAACGCGCCGCCGTGAGATATAAAACGTGCTCGGCGTGTATGTGGCCGACTTCGTGCGAGACCACTGCCAGCACCTCTTCGTCCGTCAGGCGCTCAATGAGCGACGAATGGAGCACGATGACGGGCCGCTCGACTCCGCCCGTAAATGCGTTAACGACCGGACTCTGTTGGACGAAAAGGTCTGGCATGTCCACGCCGAGCGTCGTGCATGCGACTTGCAGCTTGGCGTGCAAATCCGGGCACTGTTCGGGCGTCACGCGCACGGCGCTCGCCATGAAGATGACGCGAATGGCCGATTCGCCCGTGACGGCAAGCAGTTTCTTCAGCGCCGAATCTATGCCGGGAATCGTGCGCAGCGCCGCCAGCGCGCGGCTGTCAGAGGGGTGTACGTAATCATGCTTGTTAAGCTCCGCAAACTTTTTGTGCGGCTCGGTGGACAACGGCAAGCGACAGCGCCCGCATTTGGCCGCGCCGCTCTCCGAGCGCGTTTGATTACGCTGCCCGCAATAGCGACAGCGAATGGATTCGCGATTATTTTCCGTTGCCGATGTGTCAATATCTGCCATCTGTTGATTCCTTGTTCGAGATAACCGTTGTTGAAAAGTCAGGGGAGCAAATTGTTCAAGCTAACGCCTGTGATTATAAGGAAGCTCTCAGCTATCAGCAATCGGCAAGCAGTCTGGTCAGCGGTCGGTGGTCAGTGGTCAACCAAAGCAACTTGTCCCAACTAATCACTGACCACCGACCACTGAACACTATTAATGTTTGAAATGGCGCACGCCCGTGAAGACCATCGCCAGATTGTGTTCGTTGGCCGCGTCAATTACTTCCTGATCGCGGACAGAGCCGCCGGGCTGGATGACGGCTGTGATGCCGTGGCGTGCGGCTTCATCGAGTCCGTCGCGGAAGGGGAAGAAGGCGTCGGAAGCGATGACCGCGCCTTTGAGCGGCAAGAGCGCGCGCATCGCGCCGATTTTGACGGAATCGACGCGCGACATCTGGCCTGCGCCGACGCCGATTGTCTGCCCTTCGCGCGCGTAAACGATGGCGTTCGATTTCGTATGCTTGCAGACCGTCCAGGCGAACAGCAGCGCACGCACTTCTTCATCCGTCGGAGCACGCCTGGTCACGACCTTAAGCTCTGCCTGTGTCAACTGGTGCGTGTCGCGCGTTTGGACGAGCACGCCGCCTGTAATCGGCTTGTAGTCAAGACCCATAACACGCTTAAGCGCATCGGCGCGCAGGACACGCAAGTTCTTTTTCGTCTTCAAAACTTCAAGCGCCGCCTTGTCGTAACCGGGCGCGACGACGACTTCCGTGAAAATCTCAGTCAACGCACGCGCCGCAGCTTCGTCAACCCGACAATTGAATGCGACGATGCCGCCGAAGGCCGAAACCGTGTCGGTCTGAAGCGCGCGGCGGTAAGCTTCCTCGGCGGACGCGCCAGAGCCTACGCCCGCCGGATTCGTGTGCTTGATGATAGCGCACGTCATCTCGTCGAAATCGCAGACGAGTTGCCATGCTGCATCTGCGTCAACGTAGTTGTTAAAAGACATGTCTTTGCCGGAAAGCTGCGCGGCCTGAGCTATCCCGGGAGTGGGCGAATCTTCATCCTCAGTTCCCATTTCATAAAGCGCGGCTAACTGGTGAGGGTTCTCGCCATAGCGCAAATCAGAGAGCTTTCCCATCCAAAGTTTCACATAAAGGTCAAACAACTCTGCGACCTCATCTTTGACGTTGTCCTCAGCCGGAGCGTAGGCGTTCATCGAATCCGAGACAAGATTCATGAGGGTCTGCACCGTCCGCATTATCTCCGGGATTGGTGGAACGAGCTTCCAGAGTTCGGATTCGTCCGGGTCTATCTGTACACTGAGGAAAGGGAAGATGGCTGAGTCGTAGAAGGCCGTGTGCGTGAAAGCGATTCTGGCTAACTGGCCGCGCGTGGCGTACGTGAGCGCGCCGTCGTGTCGGCTCAACTCCGATTGAACTCGCTCGTAGAGTAAGGGCGAGATGACGACCGCCACGTCCCTGTAGTTTTTAGCCGCCGAGCGAATCATCGCCGGGCCGCCAATGTCTATCGCCTCGATGCAGTCTTCGAGCGTGGTATCTTCATCGGCGACGGTTTCCTCGAACGGATAAAGATTTACGACGACCAAATCAATCGGCTCAATGCCGTGCTCACGCATCGCCGATTGATGCGCTTCGTTGTCGCGTAAGCCGAGCAGCGCGCCGTGTATGCGCGGGTGCAGCGTCTTGACGCGGCCATCCATCATTTCGGGAAAGCCCGTTACCTCTGAAACATCGCGGACAGGGAGGCCCGCCTCGCGCAACGCCTGCGCCGTCCCGCCCGTGCTAATCAATTCGACATCGAAGCGCCGCAACTCTCGCGCGAATTCGACAATGCCATCCTTATCGGAAACGCTCAACAAAGCGCGACGGATTTTGCGAAGTCCTGCTGTATTAGGTTCAATCATAATTCAAAGGTAGAGAAAGAATGAGTAATGAATAATGAGTGTGAGTAAAAGAAAGAAGTCTTAACCTATAGCTCATTACTCATCACTTCTTTTTAGCGTAAATCCTTCCCGCAATTGTCGGACGCGCAGTTGTCGATTGCGGCGTGCGGTTAAGCTGATTGACAGACGATGAAAGAGATTGTCGCGTGATGCGTCGTCAGGATAAAAGCCGAGCACATACTGGCTCTGTAAATCTTCTTCTATCGCTTTAAAGACCGCGCTTAAGTCAGCCTCTGCGCGTGGGTCAAGCGCCGAGCGCGCGTCGCCTGCCATGAAGTAGCGCCCGCCGGTTGCTTCTGCCAGCGCGCGAAAGCCACGGGCGGCGGGTCGCGGTTGCAGCCGCCCATCGCGCGGCGCGAAGAGCGGCAGATGTATAACGTAAATCGAGACGCCGCGCTGCTGCGCTTCGGCGATGACGCTCTGCGCTTTTGTACAGCTAGCCGTGTCCAGGCCATCGCTGATGAGAAGCAGAATCCGTCGCTCCGCAGGGTCGCTATGTTGTCTGTCGAAGGCGCGGATGGCAGCGGCGGCAGCATCGAAGATGGCTGTGCGCTCGTTGGCCGTAGCAGAAATGTTGAATGCCGTTTCCGCTCTTTTGGCTTCATTGGTGAAGTCTGCGACGAGCAGGGGGTGCGCGCCGAAACGCCAGACAGCGACGCGCGAGCCTGGGCCAAAGCGCGAGAAGAGAGCCAGCGCCGCCGCGCTTTGTCGTCTAATGATTTCACGCGCGCTGCCGGATGCGTCCAGCGCAAAGGAGAGCGCGACGCGCTCCGTGCCAGCCGCGAAGTATTCCAGCTTGAGATCGCGCCCATCAATTTGTGCGCCGAAGTCTGCCTGCACGAGACCGGAAATGCGATGGCCGCTTTTGTCTATCACAAAGACGGGAACGGTCACAAGGTCTGTGCGAATACGAACGATGTCGTTTTCGTCTGTCGCGGATTCTGTCTGCGCGCGGACGCCTGCGTGCGGGTTGATGAAAATAAGAGTTAAAGCGAGAAGAAAAGTGTTGCGCCGTGCAGAGCGCAGAAGAGAGCGGAAAGCGCGAGGGGAAAGGGAATTACGGAAAAGCGCTTCGTGATGCAGGAGCATGCTGCCTTCAAGAGAGAGGCTCAGAAGAGAAAACGCCCCAGAAGCAGGATGCTCAAAATGACTGCAATCGTGATGACGATGATTTTGACCAGGCTCACAAATCAATCCTTAGCAGTTGGCCGCTCATAGAAAGCGGTTAGACGCGCTGAACAAGAGCGCATTTTAGTGGCGCTCGCCTTGTCCTGTCAACGGCTCGACACACCCGCCCCTCGCTCGATCTCCTGATGAACAGAATAACGTAGTCCGCCCCGGTTCAGTTCCATATTAAAAGTCCGAAAATTCGGAGTCTCAAGTCAAAGGCTTTTATCTTTTAACTTGAGACTCCGAAACGGTCTGCGCCTCTCCGGCAATTCCTTATCAGAAGAACCTCAGCGTGTAGGTCACTCTCAGCCCACGTCCCATCTCCGGCGCAAACTCTTTGATGAAAGAAAGATGGTTGCGATAGAGACGGTCAGTGAGGTTAAAGGCATTGAACGAGATGATATGAGCGGCGTGCTGGCGCGCAAGCAGGTATGAGCCTGAGACGCCGAAGACAGTATAGCCAGCCGTTCTCGTCTCCGTCGGGAAGAGCCGGTTCTGATCCTGCGCCATGACTATTTCGGGATTCAAGAGCAGTCCCTTATATCTCAACTCAAGGCCCACCCTGCCACGCAGCGGCGGAATCCGGGGCAGCGGCGTACTGTCCTCAGTCAGTTCGGCATTGACATAATCCAGACCCAGATTGAGCCAAAGGTTTTGACGAAGCGCAACGTCCAACTGAGCCTCAGCACCGGCGTAACGCGTACTCCCTTGCCTGTACTCGGCGACAATCAGGTCGTCTTCCACATCTCCGGTCGGGGCCAGAAAAACAAAGTCTCTGATGTGATAGTAAAAGCCGTTGGCCTCAAAGCGGAGTCGATTGGAAGAGTGGCGCAGACCGAAATCCACCCCGTCGCCAAGCTCGCGTCTGAGGTTTGCATCGCCAATCTCAAACGCCAGATTACCCGGATGCGGGCCGTTGTTATAAAGCTCTTCAAGAGAAGGCGCTCTGTAAGAGTGTGAATAGTTGGCAACAATAGCGCCGCCCGTCCACGTAGGGACGCGTATGCCAATCGCTCCTGAGAACCCCGTAAAGCTTCTGTCTGGTAGAGAGCCGTGTTGCTCTGTTTCAGTGGGATTGTATCTATTATTCTCAAGGCGAGCGCCGAATTGGAACGAGGCCCATTCAAAATCCACAGTCTCAAGGCCGAAGATTGCGAAGGCGTTTTGTATCGTCGGCGGCGCAAGAGCCTCTTCACCCACCGCCGCGAAATCGCGATGCAGTCCCCAGAAACCGAAGCGGCCCGAAAGCCTGCCTGTCTTGCGCTGGTCGAAGGTGCCCTGATAGAGAAACGACTTGTTCTGGAATGAGGTGTTTACTTCATTAGTAAACGAGTTCAGCTCAGAGTGTGTGTAGTCATTGTACTGCACGGAGAATGTTCCGGCCTGTAAGAATGACTTGCTCTCTCGAAAGCCTCCTTTGAATTCGATGCCGTGGCGGCGCGGATTCAGAAACACTACTTCGGGGTTAGCCTCTGCCGTATCAAACGGAATCCCGTAGCGTCGCTTATCAAACGTGTAATTGACGTTGAAGAATCCTTTGGTCGGATAGTAGCCGAAACCGGCAGCAACATTGCTTTCACGCGAAAACGAGTTTCTGACCTTACTGATTGGCGTGTCATAGTCGCCTGAGCGCTGACTGCCGCCATTGGCCCACACGAGCCATTTCTTTGTCCCGTATTCAAGACCGGCACTGCCGCCCAGATGATCGCTGTTTGTGCTGCCGATGGCTGTGAGATAGCCGTTGACCCCCTCGTGTGCAGAATCGTGGCCTGAAATCACATTCACGACACCGCCGATGGCGTTGCTGCCATAGAGCAGCGTTGCAGGGCCTTTGACCACCTCGATTCTTTCGACTGTTAAAACATCCACCGGCTCTGCGTGGTCGCCGGACTCAAAGCCGAGTCCGCCGATACGATTTCCGTCTTGCAGGATGAGCACCCGGTCACCGTCAAAACCTCTGATGACGGGGCGGGCCGTCCCAGGCCCGAAGCTTCGCTTCGATATTCCGAGTTCGCCGTCGAGCGCTTCGCCAAGCGAGACGGGACTCTTCTTCGCCAGATCAACCGAACCGATAACTTCCACCGACTGAATAGAGCCGGAGACAGCCTGTTCCGTGCCTGTCGCCGTGATGGTCACCTCTTCGCGCGCACCCGACAAATGAATTTGAAAGTCAACCGTCGCCACGCCGTTCGCTGTGACATCGACGGTTTGCACGACATCAGGGACACGATCAAGATGGGCAACCAAATCGTATCTGCCCGGCGGAACATCAGTAAACTCGTATTTGCCAGCCTCGTCTGTATCAACTGTGCGTCTCAGTTGAAGAATGGTGATGAGGACGTTGTGAATGGGCTTTCCGCTTTCACCCAGAGTAACAGTGCCCCGCAGCGTTCCATTAGCCTGAGGGACATTAAGCGTCAAAGTATCCGTCGTGGGGATGAGCGAAGCCACTACACTTTCACTGGTTTGGCCGAAGCTAATTGTCGGCAGGCAAAAGATGAATCCTGCCGCAGTCAAGAATGCAGCTCTATAAATATTTCTCTTTATCATTGGCGTTAACCCTTCTAGCAATCGCTCTCAAGTTGAGCGGTTGCCTGCAACACTTGGAAGTATGGCCGCGCGTCGAGCTACGTACGAGGCTATTGCTTTAGTGTGGCAAGCGCACCCGGCGAGCCTTCGTTTGCCGGAATAGACACGACAGACCTGTCTGGCCTGTGCGTGGCTGGCTGCGACTTTAAAGTAGAGAGGCTAGAGGGGGAGCGCGCCCGCGTCTGGGCGCATCCATTTGCGAGAGATAAGAAGCTGCCTCAGTCGTCGTGTGCTCGATTGGCGTGAGCGGCATGACGAGTCTGGGTTGTGCGTTAAAAAGGCTGGTGAAAAGATTCTGGTGAAGCTGACAAATCAGGCATGCGCCGCTCTGACGTGAATCATTGGCCGCAGTGCCTTCTCTGTTTACGCCGCCGATTGACGAAGCTGCTTCATCGAGCTTCTTAACGAGGCTGCTGTGCTTGTGAACAACCTCGACGGTCGCTCCGTAGCAGACAAAGGCGAACAACAGGAGAGCCATCACGCGCGTCAAAGGCGCATGTGGACGACTCGATACTACTGAGGTCTGGCTATTCACTTCTTGAGCGTTTTGCTACAGTCGGCTAAGATTGAAAAGTAATTTAAGCACCTCGTGCGCGGCACTGTCAAACAGATACTCAGTTGCCTCGTACGCGTTTCAGAAGCAAACGAATGATTCCGGGTTGCATCGCTCCTCTAATGAGCTTCGCCAGTTATCTCTTGATTAAACAGCAAAGAAAAGAATTGAAGAGTCATGCCCGACACCTAAGCACGGGTGTTCACGCAATTCTACTGGCCCTCTTTCTGTGCGGCGTTGCGCAGGCGCAATCAATCACGGCCCGTATCAGCGTTTTGTCAGTCGCGCCCGCCCGCGTCGAAATAGAGGGCGAGCGCACGGACGCGACCGATGCCTGGTCTTTTCGCAACCAGTACGCGACCGCAAGCGGCCTCGGCGAGCGAATTGAGAATCTTACTTTAAGCGACAAAAGCGGCGCTCAGATTCCCGTGCGGAAAATCGCGCCGGGCGAGTATAAGGCGGAGAGCGCAGCCACCCATTTCGTCTACGAAGTGAAACTGGAACCCCCGGCGCAAACCTCCGATGCTGTCTACGCCTCATGGCTGACAACAGAGCGCGGACTCTTGATGCCCGGTGATCTGCTGCCCAAGCCTTCCAGCGCTCAAGCGACGAATAACAGAAGCGCTCACCTTAGCTTTATCTTGCCGAAGGCGTGGGATGTTGCTGCTAATGAAACGAAGCAGTCCGAGAACCAATTTCAAGTAGGGGACGTTGAACGAACAGTCTTTCTGGTCGGGCCTGACTTGCGTTATCGGCAAGAGCGAGTCGGGCGTTTGGAATTCTCATACGTGACAAACGGGCGCTGGGCCTTTACGGACGAAGAAGCGTCGAGCCTTGCTGCCAGAATTCTCAAAGAGCACACGGAAGCGTTGGGGGGTCTTGCGGCTCGCCAGAACGCTTTGCTCATACTGATTCCATTTCCGCGCCCTGTTAGCGCTAACCGTTGGAGCGCAGAAGCGCGCGGAGGAACGGTGACGCTGCTTTCCGGCCAGAACCCCTCCAAAATCGCTGCCCTCGCTCAACTCAATGTGCCTTTAACGCACGAGCTATTTCATCTATGGGTTCCAAACGGACTCGCGCTTGATGGAGACTACGACTGGTTTTACGAAGGCTTTACTTTATACCAATCGATACGCGCCGGGATGCGTCTGCAATTGCTCGGCTTTCAAGATTACCTGAACGCGCTTTCGCGTGCCTTCGATGCTTACATGTCAATCAAAGAGCGCGATCAACTCTCTCTCATCGAAGCCGCGCGCCAGCGTTGGCGCAGTCCGACCAGCCTCATCTATCATAAGGGGCTGCTTGTCGCTTTTCTCTATGATTTGACACTGCGACAACAAACAAAGAATAAGCAATCGCTGGACGACGTGTATCGCGAACTGTTTCGCCACCATCAATCAACAGCGGCGAGGGCAGACGGCAACAGCACCATCGTCAACATCTTGAAAAGCCAGAGCGGAATGCAGGATTTTGTCCAGCAGTATATTGAAAAGGCTGTCAATATAGACCTGCGTTCGGCCATCGCCCCGTTCGGTCTGGAGATTCAGAGCGGCGGCGTCAGAACACATCTCGTCGTCTCAAATACTCTAAGCCGGGCGCAACGCGATTTGTTGAGCAAATTCGGTTACAATAAGGAAGCGCAACGAAGAGGCTAGAGGCAATCGACGGTCAAAAGATTCGGTTGCCTTTCAAAATCAACCTTAGAAAATCATGAAGCACTGGAAAGTTTTCCTTCTTATTATTCTCGCACTTGGGTTGGCCGGATGCAGCACGCTCGCCGGAAAGAAAGAAGAGACAGGCGTCGTCATCGCGCAACACGCGCAGGTGCGTAGTTCAACGGCAGTCGTTGCGGCTGACCTCGTGGAAGTCAATCGAGGCGATCAAGTGGACATCCTCGATTCGGAAACCGTCGAGGATACGAAAGAACGCTGGCTGCTCGTGCGCCTGCGCGACGAAGAAGGCACGGAAGGCTGGATCGAAGCGCGTAATATCATGCCGCAGGAGGTGCTCAATAAGGCCCGAAAACTGGCCGAAGAAGATAAGGACATTCCAGCACAAGCCAGCGGGCAACTGCGCGCCAGCACCAACTTGCGACTCTCTCCTGATCGCAGCGACAAAGAAAACATCATGATGAAGCTTGAGAGCGGCTCAAGCTTTGAGATCGTCGGATGGAAGCGCGTGCCTAAGCCCAAAGAGGCGGAGACTTCGGAAAGCGACGACGCTGCGAAAGCCGGTACGCCCGAACAGAACGCCAAAAAGAACACAAAGGACGGAGACGAGCCGAAAGAGCCTGAAGAAACCAACGAGGTTTGGTACAAGGTTCGTTTATCCCCCTCGACTTCGCCCGCGCCCGCCGGTTGGCTCTACGGTAAGCAGGTCGAGTTGAGCGTTCCGAGCGATATAATTTTCTACCGCACGGGGCGCGAATTTGTCGCGTGGCGAAGATTGGACGACGAACCGGAGGCCAGCGCCACCACACTCAAAGATAAAGACGCGGCCAAAGAAGCGAAGCCCGGAAGCTGGGTTATCTTAGAGAAGGGTAGCTCCGACGAGCCGCACACGCTGGATGAGCCGGATTTCGACCGTATCTACGTGCTCGGCTACGACAAGTATAATCAAGAGCATTACACGGCTTATCGCAGCCCGGACTTGAAAGGGTATCTTCCGCTACGCGTAGAGGGACGCGGCGATAACAAAACCTTCACCGTCAGGATTCAGAATAGCGAAGGGCAAATCACAGACGCGCAGTATTCCCTGTATCGAGACGACCGTGGTAACCTGAAAGTCACCGCGCCCAACGAGACGCCGAAAGGGAAAAAGAAAAAATAGCGGAAGCGCAAAATTTGTGCTTGACAAAAACCTTTGAATGTCTATAATGCCCATTCGCCTGAAATACGGCGGTTGACATTCAAACCTACAAAGCAGGTTCAAAGGGCCGCTTCTCTCAGTAGAAGAGTTTTTGCGAGGGGGCGGCTGTTTCATCCCTGAAAATAAGATTCAGGGATGTAAGGACAATGCTTGACAGGCAGACGCGGTTTAGTTAATATCACGTTTTGCTTGGGGCGAGAGAAACCGTCCGTAGGGCAAGCGGCGAATCAGGAGCTTGAAAAAGTTTTTGACTCGCTGGCAACGAAGAGCCGACTTTAAGCAACTAAGTTTGGTTCGGAAAAATTGGAAGCGATCTTTGAAAACTAGATAGAGCGTGTCCATGTTAATGACTTTGAGGGAGTCAAACGCTGAACGATAAAGTTCGCGTAAAACTCTTTTTGAAGAGTCATAATCGGATACTTTTAACCAGTAGAAGATTATGTTCCAGAATCAACATTCTAACGAGAGTTTGATCCTGGCTCAGAATCAACGCTGGCGGCGTGCCTCAGACATGCAAGTCGAACGCGAAACCTTCCTTCGGGAAGGGAGTAGAGTGGCGCACGGGTGAGTAACACGTAGGTAATCTACCTTTGGGTGGGGAATAACAGCCGGAAACGGCTGCTAATACCGCATAATGCAGCGGCTCGACATCGAGACAGTTGTTAAAGCGGGGGATCGCAAGACCTCGCGCCTGAAGAGAAGCCTGCGGCGGATTAGCTTGTTGGTAGGGTAATGGCCTACCAAGGCAACGATCCGTAACCGGCCTGAGAGGGCGGTCGGCCACACTGACACTTAAATACGGGTCAGACTCCTACGGGAGGCAGCAGTCGGGAATTTTGGGCAATGGGCGCAAGCCTGACCCAGCAACGCCGCGTGAAGGATGAAATCCCTCGGGATGTA
>DASVTR010000004.1:0-264130 GCA_036387475.1 Pyrinomonadaceae bacterium
ATAACTACACGAACGCCTTTCCGGTCTTAAAGCGACTCGGTATTAAAGCGACTATCTTCATCGTTCCTTCGTGCATCGGCCAGACCTCCGCGAAGGCGCAGGCAGAGGGTGAGAGCGGGCGCGAGCATCTGTCGCGTGAAGAGATTCTGGAAATGTCGCGGCACGGCATAGAGTTTGGCTCGCACTCTATGAATCACCGCCTGCTGCACGAGCTAGCGCCGCCGGATGTAGAGTTTGAGATTGAGGAATCACAGCGGCAGCTTGAAGAGTTGCTGCAAAAACGCTGCCGTGTCTTCGCCTACCCGGCAGGTTTCTTTACGGAACAGGCGCGGCGCGTGCTGGAGAAAACGGGGCACGTCGCGGCCTTCACGACCGTCTACGGCCCGACCGACCGCCCGGACTTGTACGCCCTCAACCGCATCGAAATCCTGCGCCGCGACCGTTTCCTCTTCCAGTTCGGGCGCAAGGTCAAGCCGCTCAAATCATCAACTAAGGGCTAACACCAACAGGCAAAACTCTTTTGCGAGTCTTGCAGGAGACTTTGCATTGTCGCAGAATGATTTTGCAGCCTTGCTCGACGGTTTTGCAGGGTCGCAGAGCGATTTTGCAGGCTTGCGGAACGATTTTGCAGCCTCGCAAAGCCAAAATGCAGACCTGCAAAACCATTCTGCGAGCCTGCAAAATCACTTTGCACCGTCGCCGGATTAGCAAGCATGACCAGAATCCGTCAGTGCGGGGCGAACGTCATACAAGTCGCGCTGTTTCTTCTGGGTATCCTGTTAGAACTTTAGGTGAGACGATTGTGGCGCGTTCCGTTATAGCTGCGAAATAAGATTATCGTATTCTGCGTGTGAGCCAATCCAGAACCACACCATTACATCATCACTTTTTATCCCTACTGTCCGCCAACCAATGCCTATACGAACAGAATAAATTTCTTTGCTCGGATGTATCTGCTTAAATTGCAAGCTCGGATGATGTGGGTTCTGTTTCCATAATTGATATATCTTTCTGGCTTTACGCTGAACATGAGGCGGCAGGTTTTGATAAGCCTTCCTAAATCTTTCCGTCGTCTGAGAGGTCACAGGATTTCTTCCAGATTCCTGGTTTCGCCAGCCTGATATTCAGTTAACGCTTCATCAGCGAGCAGCGCCAGCTTATCCTGTGACTTCGCAAAAGTTTCATCCCACTTTTTTTCAGCAGCAAGGTCATCAAGCAGCATTTTAGCGAGCATATCCTGAGCTTCTTGTGGAAGTTTGGAAGCTTCGGCAAAGGCTCTCTCAAGCAGTTCTGTCATAACAACACCTCAAGCACTAACTTGTTGCCTTCAATTTATCCTGTTTGTTATTGGCCTTCAAGTAAAGAGACATAATTTCGACTCAGACCTGTTGATTTGCCGCTCACGCGCCCATCGCTGTTTTCAGCGGCAACGCGATGAGGACGCGCGTGCCGCGACCGTTGTTTGGCAGGAGTTCTATGCGCCCGTCATGCGCCGTGATGATGCCGTAGCAGACGGCCAGGCCGAGGCCCGTGCCAGTGCCAGCGGGTTTGGTGGTGAAGAACGGGTCGAAGACGTGCGCGCGATGCTCCGGGGCGATGCCCGTGCCTGTGTCCGCAAACTCAATCGTTATCTCTTCGTGGAGCGGGCGATATTGAGTGCGAACGTGTAGGTGGCCTCCGTCGGGCATCGCGTCGCGCGCGTTGAGCAGTAGATTGAGGAAGACCTGTTGCAGTTGGTCTGCGTCAGCGAAGACCGGCGGCGCTTCACGGTCGAGCGAAGTCCTGAGTTGAAGCTTCTGAAAACCCTTGTCGAAGCTGGCGAGGCGAATGCTGGCCTCTATGATGCGGTTGATGTCCTGCGAAGCGCGAAGGGGCGGACGCACACGCGCAAAGTCCATCATGTCGCGCAAGACCTGCGTGATGCGCGCTATCTGCTGTGAGATGAGGCGTAGCATCTCGCGCTGCTCGGCCACGTTGCTTTCCGTCAAAGGGCGCGTTTGTAGTATCTGAATCAGAGATGAAATAGAAGCTAATGGATTGTTGACTTCATGAGCGACGCCAGCGGCGAGCGTTCCGGCGGCAGCAAGTTTCTCGGTGCGAATCAATTGCTCGTTTAGCTCGCGCAGTCGCTCTATGTCGGCGGCCATCTTGCGGCTCATCTCGTTAAAGGAGGCTGCGAGCAAGCCCATCTCGTCGTTGCTGTGCAGCGCTACCTCCGTGCCGTAAGCGCCGCCCGCGACTTCTACAGCCGCCTCCGTCAATCTGCGCACGGGGCGCGAGATGGTGCGAATGATGAGCGCGACAAGGATAAGGTTAGGCACAAGCGCCGTGATGACGCTGAAGACCAGATAACGCCGCCAGGCCAAAGGCGTCTGGCCCTGACTGAAACTCCACCAGACAATCGGTATCTGAAACAGTATAAAGCTCAGGATGGCGACCGCCGCAATCGAGAGCGCGACCTTGTAAGCGACGGGAAAGAGGCGGAACTGGTCGAGCGCAGATTGCAGCGAGAAGAGTTTGAAGTTTGAGATGGCGTAAGCGTAGATGAGCACGCCGGGCAGAACGAAGATAGAGCCGAGCGGCAACAGCGAGTAGACCCCAAGGAGCGGCAACACGATATTGCCGAGCGTATTGAGAGCCACCGTAATGACCAGCGCCCAGATAATCGCGCCGAGTTGCTGCCCCCAAAGGCTCTCGCGGTGGCGGCGATACTTCGTGTACAGCACAACGAAGCCATAGGCCAACACCGTGTAAGCGTAGAGCACCAGCGCATAAGCCAGCGGCCTCAACTCAATCACGAGGCGGCCTTCAACAAACCTGACCTGATGCCACATCCAGCCGAGCAGCAAAGCCGGAATCAGTACCGCTCCCGGCGCGAGCATGACCGCAGCCTTCTTGAGCGGCACGGGCTTGTTTTCGGGAAAGACCCACGCGAAGACGACCAGCGAATACTGCAAGAGCAGCGAGATAATGAAGCTCGCAGTCGCCCACCAGGCGGCTGAACCCTCGCGCCCCTCAAAGCCCCAGAGCGCAATGTCCTTCACCGTCCAGAGCGCAAGGCAGGCGACGAAGGCCGCAAACGTCTGGTGCGTACGGCTGCGCGGCGCGGCGACGAAGACGTAGAAGCCAAGCATCACCAGCAAGAAGAGTGAAAGTAAGAGCAGCGCAAGCAGCATGGGAAACAGGAGTCAGAAGTCAGGAGCCAGAAGCCAGAATAAAGCCGTCGACTCCGTTGTTTTCCGGCCCTCGCTTTGACAGTCTCAGAAATTAGCTTGATGACGCGTCGTGATACTGTGCGCGAGCGGCCTGACATGGCGCGTTAATCATACCACCACGCGTGAAGGGGCGGTGAAGGGTAGCGCGTCCGCATCCACGCTCGCCGCTTCCAGCGAGCGCAGCCGCGCGCATTCGGCGTCGAGCAGCCGCGCGGCGCTCGTAGCCGCGCTTTCGTCTTCGAGCAACGTGAGGAGATTGATTGCCTGCACGTAAAATTTGAGCACGGCCAGGCTCATCTGGCGCGCGAGTGTGGCGTCCGGCAGCAGTCTGGCCGACTTTGCGCCGCCGATCTCACGCACTGCGGCGAGAGCGTGCAGGAGTTCCACTCGCGAGCGCGATTGGTGCGCGATTAAGCGTGCCACGTTGCGGCGGTGTATGCAGCGCCCGGCCAGCAACAAATCATCGCCCTCGCGTCCGGCAATGCGGCACAATTCCATCTCGCTGCTCGCAGGCGAATCGTCGAGGCTCATCTCGGCGAGAGCCAGCGTTAAGCCGACATACTTCTCTACGCCTTCACGCAGCGCGCGCGTGCTCCGCTCCAACTCTTCACTGCCGTTGACAGTCTTTTGTTGGGCCAACTCACGCACCCTGTCGAGCGCTGTCAATAGTTGCTGCTGAGCCGCCGCTATTTTCTGGCTCGTGCGCTCATCAATCGCGCTTTCTGATTCAGCGGCTGATGACAAAGGCGCAGCGTCAGACCGGCGCGACAAAAAGGCTGCAATCGCCATCAGCGGCCAGAGCAGGCCAACTCCTGTCGCTTTCAATAAAGAGCGTGCGCGACTCTGATTTTGACCGCTGTACTCACGCTGAAAATAGTTGACGCCGAAGGGCGCTCCAACGGCCAGATAAATCGTGATGGTTTCGCTCAGTCGCATGGCAAGCGGCTGAATGGCAACGCATGTGCCAGCTTAACGTCCGCCAAAAGAGAATTCGGCGGATAATAAAAACCCGGCCAATTATCAAAGAGATAGGCGCAAATTCATCGACGGGCTGCCCGAGACGTTGCTTCACGCTCGACACAGACTGTTGGCAAACTGCCTGCCGTCCTCACACACTTTGGCAATCTGCGAAGGCACTTCGTCCGAGCGCCGTGCGTTGAGTCTACAGAACTGGGCTGGCGTGGACTGTTGGAAATCATACGTGGCCCACTGGCAATGTACGCAATAAGGCCACATTGTTTAACCAGGCGACGGCCAGCCCTGAGGTCTTCTTCAAAATTTACTCGCACAGTGATCTCCTGTCAGATGAAAGCGGTGGTCAGATGAGCGCGTGCCTGATTCTGATTTCGCCGCGATAAAAGCTGACAGAAGGCGCAATAAAATTTCAGGCCAGGCGTTCTTTAAGCGCGTCTAAAGAGAGAGAAGCTTTAGGCAAAGCGAAAGATTTCCTTCGTCAGTATTCGTGGCATTGCTTTTGCAGGGCAACAGGCGCGCAGTTCGGAAGTTCGCTAAATAAATCGAACTCTGACACGGGAAATTCGTTAAATAGAAACACAGGCAAAGAAGGTTAAGTTAAACAGGAAAGCAGTAACATGTCTAAGAAAACCCCGATTAGGATCATCAAACGCGACGAGCGAAATCGTCAGGAAAAAGTAGAAGCGAACGCCGAACCGGCACGCCCGACGGCACAGGAAACCGTCCGCGATATGGCGAGCACCGTCGCCAACTGGGTCAGCGAGTTTCAGCAGAAGCGCCGCACGGAAACGACGCGCGCCATCAAGCATCTCTTCCCGGAGCAGCCGCAGCCGAACGAAGCATAGACGCTCGCTGCAACCGCAGAGAGTGCAGGCCGTACACCTTTTCCGCTCCTCCGATTACACAACGAGCGTTAACGAAATCAGCTAAGAAGGGCGATTCAAACAGCAATCGCCCTCTTGGATTTTAGGGGTCGTTGATCGAGCGCTCGCAGGGCCTTCCGCAGACTATTGACACGAACGCACAACCAGGCATAGCATCCTGCGCGCATTCCACGTGGGAGGGGCGTACCTCTATGAAAAAGACCGCTCGCGGGCGTGGCAAGAAGCAGGAAGAGCGACCCCTTTTCGGCTCAATCCGCAAGCCTTTAGCGCCGCCCGGACACGCGCTCAGCCAGGCCAAGCCGGACGAGCGCGCACGCCCGGCCAGACGCAAGGCCAAACATAAGAATCGTGTGGAAACGACAGACGACGAGCGCGAGAGTTGATTGAAATTCCGGCGCAGCATACCAGTTGAGAGAGCCAGAACCTCTTTCTCTTAAAATCATAATGACAGACATCGCTCAAGCCTTCATCGCTCAATCCCGTTCGCTCTTGATGACAGACCACCTGCCGCGCATCGAACGCAGCCTCGAAAAATTGAGCGACGAGCAAATCTGGTGGCGTGCAAACGACGAATCGAACAGCATTGGGAATCTGCTCTTGCATTTGTCCGGCAACGTGCGGCAATGGATTGTCAGCGGCCTCGGCGGGCAACGGGACGCGCGCGTGCGGCAAGAGGAGTTTGACGAGCGCCGCGTGTTGCCGCGCTCGGAGTTGCTCGGACGCTTGAAAGACACGCTCGCGGAAGCCGACGCGGTGCTGGCTTCAATCGAGCCTTCCGCACTGTTGGAAGCGTGCCGCATTCAGGGCAACGACGTGACCGTGATTGAAGCCATCTATCACGTGGTCGAACATTTCTCGATGCACACGGGACAGATTATCCTGCTGGCGAAGATGCTCAGGGGCGAAGACCTGCACTTTTATGATTTCTCCGGCGGCGCTCCCGTCGAGACCTGGCGCGAGCCGCAAGGCTAGAGGCCGAGCGACCTTAAAAAATCGGCGCGACCGCGTTTTTTATCTTCCAAAACTCGCGCGTTCGTGCTTAATATAGGCGCTGACTTCATTATTCATGGTAGTGGCAGACGGGTCGCTGCATTGCTGCATCTGGAAAGTAATGCTTACGGTGCGACCGCCTGCGGCTACGAACCTGGCGGAGGAGGCTTAAAACTGATGACATATGTGGTAGCGGAACCCTGCGTGAATTGCCGTTACACGGACTGCGCGCTGGTGTGTCCCGTGGAGGCTTTTCACCTGGATGACGACATGCTGGTGATTAATCCAGAAACGTGTATTGATTGTGACGCGTGCGTGCCGGAATGTCCGGTCGAAGCAATTTTCCCCGAAGATAAAGTGCCGGAAGAGTGGGCGCATTTCACGCAGATGAACGCCGACAAGGCTCTCAGCGGTTTGCCAACCATCAGCGAGAAACTAGACCCGCTATGCTAGCCGACGCGGTGCACGTCGGCGAGCACTCAAACTTTCATGAAGATTATTGAAGTGAGCTGAAGTCGGCGAGTTTAAGCTATTAGGGTTGCGTAGGCGTGCGACTTCGCGCCGTTCAAATCATACGAAAGAGGTCGCCTTACCGCTTGGGCGGGGAGGCGGCCTTTTTTCGTCTCACCACTCATAGACGCGGCCCGGCTCCATAATCTGTAGCCTGGGAATCCCCAGCGCCAGAAGCTCCTTGACCATCGTCTCGCGGTAGGCCGGTTTGAGGTGAACCGTCAGAATGTCCAGCCCGTTATGATTCAACTTACGCAATTCGCGGTTGAGCGATTCCGGCGTGAAGTGTCTTGAGACTTCGGCCAGCTTCGCCATAGAGTTTGGGAAAGAAGCTTCGATGAGCAGCGCGTCAAGATGCGGCACACGGTTAACGAGCGTCCAGAAATCTTCTGTCTCCGCCGTGTCGGAACTAAAGGCCACGGTCGTCTTGCCGTCTGACACTATCATGCCGACCGTCGGAACGATGTGATTGACGGCAACGGCTGTTATCGTCAGGTGCGCGACCTGAAACTCTTCTCCGACGCGAAACGGCCTGTACTCCATCACGCGGCCATGCTCGTTGCTCAACTCGGAAAAGCGTGGATAGACCGTCCAGTTAAAAATGTCGCGCTCAAGCGCATCAACGACCTCCTGCGTAGCATAAATGCGAATCGGCTCTTTGAGCGTGCCGAAGAGATCGTCAATGAAGATGGGCAAGGACGCGATGTGATCCATGTGCGGGTGCGTGATGATGATGTCGCGCACACTTCGGCGCTGCTCGTCGTTAGTCGCCAAGGCGATACTTCCGGCATCAATGGTCACACGGTCGTCAATCAGGAAACACGTCAGGCGCTGCTCCGGCGTCGCGCAGCCATCCTCGGCAAACGTGCTGGGTAAAAGTTGAATCTTCACTGGGTCAGTTTGTCAGTTCAGTGAAACGCCGAAACCTTGAGCGGCTACAGTATAAGGCATCTCGCCAGCCGCGTGCGAGCAAGTTTTTAAGCCTTAAAGGTAAGGGCCGAGACGACGGCGTAATTCAAACAACATTTGCACGTAGCCCGCCTCGCGTTCCATCGATTGCTGCTCGTAAGGAATCATGCCGCGCGCTATCCGGCAGCGATGAAAAGCAAGCTCGCTGGCCGTCTGGTTATACTGCATACGCGTCCGCCAAAGCCCAGGGCCGCCGCGCGTCAGCGCACGCAGGCTCGCACCCATGCGCCCGCCCACCGTGCACAGCCGGTTGTAATCTTCAGGCGTGAACAATCCGCGATGCAGGTCGTAGAGCAGGAAATCGCGCACCACTCGTCCCTCCCTCCGCAACGCGAAAAAGATGGAGACGATGACGGCCACGAAAATCGGAACCATGATGACGAAGTAGATGGCGAAGAACATCGCGCCGCCGTACTCTTCCGCCAGCACAGCAGAGTAATTCCAAGTCGCATGTATCAAGATGGCGAGCATTAATCCAAGCAGTGGCATCACGAACTTGATGCCTTTGTTATTTGACTGTCGCGCCCATCCCAGGCCGATGCCCGTCATGCTGGTAAAGAGCGGGTGCGCGAAAGGCGAGATGCCGCCGCGCACAATCAGCGTCGGCGTCAGGTGATCCATACGCATCGCCGCGCTCGCCATCGCCGCTTCGCCGTAATACTTCATGTTCTCCGTCATCGCAAATCCGAGGCCGACCATTCCCGCGTAGACGATGCCGTCCATGATGCCGTCAAACTCGTCCTTCTTCCAGAAAAAGAGGATGAATAGGACGAAAGCCTTGGAGCACTCTTCGACGATGGGCGCGGAGATGACGAGGCCGTAAAAACGTGCCGTCGAGCGCCCGAAGCTTTCGGCGACAAGCTGCGCGCCCGTAGAGTTGACGATAATCGCGATGAAGGCTGCAAACGTCGCTCCCCAGAGGAAGGACAAAGCCAGCATCCAGAGCGGCTCGGATTCGTAGCGGTCGAGCCATAAAATCAGTAGCATATAAACGGGCACGGGCAACATCGCCACCAGAATGCCCGTTTGCAGCGCCGCAGACTCCATCCCGTAACCGATGAGGCCGAGCGTGAGGCGCATGACCAACAGCATGAACAAAAGAACGAAGACGGCCAGCACCCATTTAATCGCGCGCCGGTTGCTGCTCGGCCTGAGCGTAACTGGCTGCGGGTAATACGCGCCGCCGGGGTTCATCATCGGATTTTGATTCATCATGCCTGATTACTCAACGGGAATAACGCTGTTCAGATTAAGATGAAGGCGCAACTGCCCAGAGACCTTGATGCTTCGATGGAAAATCTTTCAGCAAAACTCGTTTCCGGTAAATTTCCGAGGCGCTGTGGTTGGGCCAACAATCGAATCGGCGCAACATGGGCGCTCGTGTTTAGATTTTACCCATCATGTAGAGAATGCCGACGATCATAATTGAGAGCAGGAAAAGCACGGCGGCGGCAACTAGAATCGAGTACAGCATTCGATTGTTATTGGCGGCGAGCGTCTCTTTCTGCGCGACGTTCGGACGATTGTGAACCGTCGGCGGCTTGTGCTGCGGCTCATTGAGAGCAGGCGGCGGCGCTGAGCTTGCTTTTACCTTAACCGGCTCTGAAGACGGCTGTGGGACAGCTATTTTTTTGGCGGGCGGCTCTTGGTCATACATCGTCGGCAGCATCTCTTCCGACATATACTCCACCGCCCGTTCGCGCTCCGGCGTCATGGCTGCGCCACAGTTTGGACAAAAAGCCTTCTCTGCGGGAACAGGGTTGTTGCACTTCTCGCAAGTGTTCATCTGAATTTCCCTTATGCTCTCCATGCGCTCGTCAAGCTTGCGCCAAGTATAGCTAGATTCGTGCTCAGACTTCTACTTTTATTTAGCCGCCCGCGGTCAGCGAGCGCAGGTTTGCGCCCGCCCGCCGTCAATCGAGTAGGTCGCACCCGTAATCCATGCGGCCCGTTCCGAAGCGAGATAAAGAATCAACTCGGCGACTTCGCTCGCACGGCCAACGCGCCCGATTGGATGCGTGCTTCTGGAATGTTCGAGAAAGGCTGCGTAATCCTGTTCGCTCATTCCGCCGCGCTTATGTATCTCTGTCACGACGACGCCGGGATTGACCGCGTTGACGCGCACACCTTTGGGCGCAAGCTCCAGCGCCGCGCAACGCGTCAACTGGTCAAGCCCGGCCTTTGAAACGCAATAAGCGAGCACGCCGGGGAAAGCGCGCAAGCCCGTCACGCTGGAAACGTTGACGATTGAGCCGCGCCGCGCCGTCAAATGCGGCACGGCCTCTTGCATCAAATTGAAGACGGCGCGCAGGTTCACATTCATCATCGCGTCCCAGGCGGCGAGCGTCGTATTCTCAATTGTCCCCGTAGCAAGATGCCCTGCGGCGTTGACCAGCACGTCGAGCGCTCGAAACTTTTTCACAGTCCCGCTGATGATGCGCCGCGCCATCTTTTCATCCGTCACGTCTGCGCGTATCGGAAGCGCCTCCCCGTTCTGTTCATCAATCTCATTTGCCAAGCGCTTAAGCTCCCGCGCGTTGCGCCCGACGATAGCGACCCGTGCGCCCGCCTCTGCGAAACGCAGGGCCGTGGCCCGCCCGATACCCGAAGTCGCGCCCGTCACGATAGCTACTTTCCCCTCCAACTCTCCGTTCATCTCCAATCCTTTCACCAGAAAATTAACGATGAAGTAGGAACGATGAACGATGAATAAAAGACAAGCCTCTTAACAGTTCATCGTTCATCGTTGCGGCGTTCATCGCTTCTTTCCTATCTTATCTGTTGACAGATGAAGTTAAAAAGCCTGACTATTAAGCCGCAGCCGAGCCGTGCGCGAGAATAGAGGGGACTAGCCGCCGCGCGCCGGGTGTTCAGCGTCGCAATATCAATAAAGCAACTGACGAATAACTTCATCTTCTTTCCAGAGGAAATCGCTTGCGCAGCAATTCGGCAGACCAGGTTTTTGCTCGCACCACGCGACCACAAGTCTCATCAACGGGAAGCGCACACAGGCGCGCTTCAAGTAGCCGTCTGCCTTCGACTTTCGGCTACATGATCGGCGCAGCCGTTGCTGCTGCGACGCTGTTTGTCGTTTTGTGGGGGATGCTGCACAGCAGTGGTGATGAGGCGCCGTGGGTTCCGGCTGGTCTGGCTGCCAGCGTCGTGATGCTGGTCGCAATCGCTGCGCGCGAAGTCGTGATGCGCCGCGCCTGGACACGTTACATTCTCGAACAGGACAGGCGCGACCTCCACGCAGAGAAGGGCACTAGAAATCACACCGCCAGCAGCAGCGGCAAGTACAGGTCTGGCGATAATCATGCCGCGCAGTTGCGCACCCTCCAGAAACATTCGGCTGACGCAGACGCTGCGGGTGAAGCGCCGGAAACGCATCTGGAAGTTTACCAATTGTGTAAGACGTATCTGGCAAGCGCGGAAGAGGCTTTGCGTTCCGGCAGCTTATCGGCGGAGAGTCGTGCTACTTTGCGCGCCGGTCAGGAACGCGCACGCTCGTTGCAAAAGCATCACCTGCTCGTCTGGGCGCGCTCTTCTTCGCGCGCTCTTGTCCACGAAGCGCAGCGGCGGGCGCGCGTCTCCGACCGAATTGAAACAGCGCAACGCGCGCTCGACGTGATCGAGACGGCGCTCAAGTTTTACCCGGATGAAGTCGAGTTGTTTGAATCCGAAGCCGCATTGCACGACTTTATGGCCTCGGTCAAGGTCGCGCATTGGGTCGAACTGGCCGAGCGCGCGGCCTTCAAGGGATATTACACGCGTGCCATCGATCTCTACCGCGACGCGCTTTTTTATCTTTCACGCGAGAACATGAAGGAAGAAGCGCGGCTCGAAACCGCTGAGCGGATCAGCCGGGAAATCGACTTGCTGCGCGCTCGCTTGAAAACAGAACAGCCAATCGAGGCCGCGCGAGCGCGCACGCGTAAAGGGAAAGCTCAAAAGGAATCGGCCCCATGATGAAGCCGCGTTGTCCGAAATGCAGAAGCACGCGCGTCCGTCGTGGCTATAAACCGACGCCGCTGGTGCTCCGCATGTTTGGCATCTATAATCTTTTGTGCGATCATTGCAACCTGCTCTTTACGGGATTCGCCATCCCCGGCACAGTGCCCAAACCCGGCACTAGAAGAAAGAAACACGAAGCGCGGGAAAGGCGCAAAGAGGGCATCGGGCGCGTCTGACTGTAAAACTTTCTGAGCGCTCGGAGACAGCCTTTGACCGTCTTAAGGCATCCAGAATACTTCTGCCCCGCTTTCGTGCTTGGAGAGCGCGAACGCACAAATCGCGCCGCTGCCTACAGCAACCCTTTAGCTTGTTTTTGAGGATTCGATTATGAAAGCCAAGATATTATTCATCCTGCTTGTTATGGTTTGCCTCGGCGCGACGCCGCTCGTCCGGGCGCAGGAACAATCGCCAGCCGTCATACAGGCTTCCGGGCCGCTGCCTTCGGGTTCGGGCATGGTTCCGAGTTCGGCTTCGCTCGACAGCCAGGGCATACGCAACTATCTGCTCGGCCCCGGCGATACGCTCGACATACGCGTCTTCGGCCAGCCGGATTTCAGTTGGACTGGCGAGGTTGACAGCGAAGGACGCATCGAGCCGCATTTCGTCGAGACACCGATTAATGCTCTCTGTCGCTCGGAGCGCGATGTGCGTAAAGACATCGTTGCGGCTTATTCCAAGTATCTCAAGAATCCGCAGGTGAGCGTGCGCATCATCGGTCGTAACAGCCGTCCGCCCGCAATTGTCTACGGCGCTGTCCGCGCGCCGCAGCGTATTCAGATGCAGCGCCGCGCTCGTCTCAACGAACTGATTGCCAACTCCGGCGGCATCACCGAACGCGCCAACGGAAGAATCCAAGTCTTGCATACCGAGCCTGTCATGTGCCCTGAGCCGGGCGAAGTCATTGAAGTGATAGATGCCCAGAACGGTATCTATCCTTATCAGGAATACAAGATTGCAGACCTACTGGCCGGACGTGAAGATGCTAACCCGATTGTCCGTCCCGGCGATGTGGTGACGGTGCTCGAAGCCGAGCCGGTTTATATCACCGGCAGCGTAACATCACCGCAGGGACTGTACTTGCGCGATCAAATGTCGCTCACTACGGCGCTGGCGATGGTCGGCGGCCTCAGAACCGATGCCAAAGGCAGCGAGATTCGCATCTATCGTCGAAACCCCACCGGGAAAGACCGGGACGTTATTAAAGCTGACTACGGCGCGATTAAAAAGAAGAAGGCACCGGACGTTGAACTGCAAGCCTACGACGTAATCGAAGTACCGGCGGCCAACAGCTTTAAGGACAAACTGGGCAAGGCCATCTTCAATGGCGTCCTCGGCATCGGCCCGTCCATCATTTCAACGATGGGGGCGGGGCTGCCGACGCGCGTTCTGTACTGAGCAGATACGCACAGAGTTCTACTTGCGATGAGAGGCTGGCTGATACGGCCAGCCTCTTATTATTTGCACCGAAAGCTATCCCCGCCGCGCGTTCGCCGCCGCCGCTGCCCTTGTGTTAAATTAGCGATTTCTTTAGACAGCCATTATTCGGGAGAAAGAACATGGATCGAAGACCGATGACGAAGGGCGGCGCACGAAAGAGCAGTCGTCGTCTCAGGACGTTTCTCTGGATCGCAGGGCTGGCCGCCCTGGTGATCGCGCTCCTCTACTTTGAGCAGACGGCCATTCTCTACCTGCTGGCTACGCTGGGCTTGACGGCGCTGCTCATCGTCGTCGCGCTGGCCGACTTGAGCGGAGCACGCAGAGTCGCGAGTGAAACAGAACTGGGCGACGATGCGGCTGCCATCGCCGATGGAATAACGGGCGTCGCTGTTCCGGCTGCGACCAGGGCAGCGCCCGCACGCCGCCCCGCAGGGAAACGCAGGTAAGCTCATCGCCTGAAGGGCGCAAGGCTTCTCCTCAATCAAGGTCTGCGTTCTTCAATCATCTCTCGCGGGAAATCGCGTTTGTGTGGTATACATTCAAGGCTAGAGAGGCCGCCCGCTTGCAGTCTCAAGCCAGGCTCTATCGTTTGAATTATTCAAGCGGCGCGCTTTTTCGATAACAGCGTAAGTCAGCGAAACTCTTTCAAGGTCTCCCGCTTCCTTTCCGGTCACTTGTAAAAATCGAATGCGCCGCCTGCTCACTGCCCTTGTGCTTGTTTCGACGACCCTTTTGTCGGCAGTACACGTGCGCTCCTACACCCTGCAAACCACTGAGGGCGCAACACCCGCACAAATCAGTTGGAAGACGCGCAGGATAACAGTGACGCTTTCGTCCTCGCTCTCTGCTCCTCCGGCGAACATCAAGCCGGGCAGCGATGTCTACGGAGCAGTCCGCAGAGCCTTGGCCCACTGGGCTGAGGCGGCAAACGTACAGTTTGTCGAAGCCACTTCAAAAGCGGAATCAATCAGCGCGCCGACGAGCGGCGGCGACGGAGTGAGCCTTATCACCGTCGCGCACACGCCGGAAAACGCAGCGCCCTTCGCGGGCACGAGCAGCGAAGCTTCCGGGCGCACGCGTATCTTCTACACCGAAAGCGGTCACATCACCGAGGCCGACATCGCGCTCAACCCAACGCAACAATTTTCGACGGATGGCACGCTCGGCACATATGACCTCGAAGCCACTCTGACGCATGAGATCGGCCACCTGCTCGGACTAGATCATTCTGCCGTCGCGGGCGCGACGATGCAGCCGCGACAGGGCAAGAACGGCCTCTATGGAATGGCCGCGTTCACCCCGCGCACGCTCGCGGAAGACGACCGCGCGGGCGTTCGTGCCCTTTATGGTGCGTGCGGCGAGAAAGAAAAGTCGCGCGGAGCAGTTGCGGGAACGATCAGCTACGCAGGCGGCGCTCCCGCTTACGGCGCAAACGTCTGGGCCGAAGAAATTGCGACGGGGCGAGTCAGCGCCAGCAACATTACGCTCGCCAACGGCTCGTATCGCATCGAAGGACTCTCGCCGGGCGATTATCGTTTATGGGTTGAAGCGCTCGATGGAACTGTCCCGGCGGCGGAGATTGCGTCCGGTCGCGGCAGTTATACTGGATTGGCCCTTAACCCTCTGCCGCCGTTTCGCACGCAGGAGATAGGGCGCGTGAAATTGGCTGCGGGCGTCGTCAATCGGCTCAACGCGCAGCTTTCAAGCCTGCCTGTGTTGTTGAATCCCTCTTTTATCGGCACAGGCGAGCAGCTTTCGACTATCGCTGTTCCGCTCGTCGCGGGCCGCACCTTTACGGTTTATCTTGGCGGCTACGGTGTCAGCACAAACCAGATTTCCGCAGGCGGCATCACCGTCGCTTCTCCCTTCATGAGCGTCAATCCGGAGAGCGTGAAGCAACAGGATTTCGGGGGCGGCCTGCCCGTGATGAGCTTTGAGTTGACCATCAACGCGAACGCTCCGACCGGCGACTATAGCGTGCGCCTGAATTCAAACACAGGCGAGGTCGCATGCCTGACCGGAGCTTTATCAATAGAAGGCCTGGAGACTGCTGCTGCCGCCGACCATAAACAACTTTCAATCGCTCCAATTGATGCGCTCTATCTAGACGAAACAGCTTTGGCTGCCGGGAGCGTCGTCAAACTCTCCGGCGTAGAGTTCTCGGATGGTGGGCCAACGGTGGTTGGCCCACAACTTAACAGCGCTAATGCTTCACACGTCGCACAACACAACATGGCAGCCGTCAACTTGATTTATGCTTCGGGCGCAACCGCCTACGTGCCGCTGACCGAAGTGAGCCGCGCGCGTCTGGGCTTCCAGATTCCGGATAATGCTGAGCCGGGCCGAATGCTGGTCGAAGTTTTCCTGAACGGTCAGAAGAAGGCGAGCGTGACCGTCGAAATTGCTGGAGGGGAAACCGCCCTGAGCGAGCGAAAAGATAGCAACCTGATGATTGGCAGCGATGGCCGCGAGCCGTTGTCCGATTTGAAATCGGGGATGGAAGACTAGCCCGCCATAGTCGAACGGTGGGACGGAGAATATCTTGTTGAAAGTTTGGCGGGACTGATGCATAATCTTGGCGCGCTCGCCTCCCCGGTGAGCGAAGTGGTCGCGAGGGGTGAGGACTCGTGGCCTTAGGGCGGGGCGGTGGGAGGCCCCGCCCGCTTATTTTTTACAGCCCTTTGCCTCCTTTTTCATCTCCATTATTCTTCTCCAAATCGTGTTATATTGTGCGGGCATCACCTGCCGCGTGGAGGCCAAAATGTCTTTAGCTCTCTGGCGCTAATAGCGCGGCGGTGTGTTTGCTGGCAGTGGAATTCTAGCTCCCCCTCGAAAAAAATTGAGGCTGGCAGCTTCATTTTGCGAGTTGTGAATACACCACTATGGCACTTCTGGAAAAAAAGAAAAAAAGACAATTCAAACTCTGGTTCTTCAGAGGGGTTCAGGAACCCGAAGGGCCGCACGAAAAAGAGGGACAACATCATCAGCACCCCTGGTGGAAGGTGATGTGCCTGACCGGCGTTGACTATTTCTCGACGCTCGGCTATCAGCCGGGCATCGCCATCGTCGCGGCAGGCGCTCTCTCGCCGATAGCCACGCTGGTGCTAGTCCTGCTGACGCTCTTTGGCGCGCTCCCGATGTACAACCGCGTCGCAGCCGAAAGCCCGCATGGCGACGGCTCTATCTCGATGCTGGAAAATCTGCTCTCGCGTTGGAAGGGCAAGCTGTTCGTTTTGTGCCTGCTCGGTTTCGCGGCGACCAGCTTTATCATCACCATCACGCTCTCGGCTGCCGACGCGGCGGTTCACATCGCCGACAATCCGTTTGCCCCGCCGCTCTTTCATCACCGCATCGCCGTCACGCTCATTTTGATAGCGGCCCTCGGCGCTGTCTTTCTCAAAGGCTTCAAAGAGGCCATCGGCATTGCTGTCCTGCTTGTTGCCGTCTATATCACACTGAATCTCGTCGTCGTGATTGTCGGCTTTTACCAGATTGCGACGCACCCGCAAGTTTTGACCCAGTGGAAGAACGCGCTTTTTCAGGGATACGCTAATCCGCTGGCGATGATCGGCGCGGCGCTCATCGTCTTTCCCAAACTCGCGCTCGGCCTTTCTGGATTCGAGACCGGCGTGGTCGTGATGCCCCTTGTCGAGGGCGATAAGAAGTTGAGCGCGGCAGATTGGGATTCAATACATTCGACGCGCACTGGGCGCAGGACGGAGCCTGACGCGCAGAAGCTACTGGAAGGACGCATCCGTAATACGCGAAAGCTGCTCAAAGCGGCGGCGCTGATTATGTGCGTGTTGCTCATTTCGAGCAGCATCGTGACCACGCTGCTCATTCCCATCGAAGAGTTTCGCCCTGAGACAGATTTGCAAGAGGCAGGGGAAGCAAGTGGTCGCGCGCTGGCTTATCTGGCGCACCACTACCTCGGCAGTGTCTTCGGCACGATTTACGACTTGAGCACAATTTCGATTCTCTGGTTTGCAGGTTCGTCTGCGCTCGCAGGGCTGCTGAACATCATCCCGCGCTATCTGCCGCGCTACGGGATGGCTCCCGACTGGGCCAGAGCAACCAGACCCTTGACGCTTGTCTTAACGCTCGTTTGTTTCCTCGTGACCCTCTCTTTTAAGGCGGACGTTGAAGCGCAGGGCGGCGCTTACGCGACCGGCGTGCTGGCCCTGATGAGTTCGGCGGCGATTGCCGTCACGCTTTCGACCTGGCGAAAGCGTGAGGCGATGCGCTGGCCCTTCCTGCTCATCTCGCTGGTCTTCATCTACACGACGGTCGTCAACATCATAGAGCAGCCGGAGGGCATCAAGATTGCCTTGGTCTTCATCGGAGCTATCGTCGCGGCCTCTCTGGTCTCAAGAGTCTGGCGCACGACCGAATTGCGCGTCGAGAAGATCGAACTAGACCCGACGGCGCAGTCATTTATTGACGAGGCGAGTCGCGGTACGATTCGCATTATCACTAATCGCTGTGATCGCGGCGACGCCAGCGAGTATGAGTTTAAGGAGAAGGAGAAGCGCGAAGATAATCACATTCCGTCGAGCGAGCCGATTATCTTTTTCGAGGTCAGCCCCGGCGATGCTTCCGAGTTTTCAGGCGTGTTGAAAATCTGCGGCGAGAACGTGGACGGCTATCGCGTGTTGCGGACGGAAAGCCCGGCTGTGCCGAATGCGATAGCAGCGTTTCTGCTGTATCTCAGAAATAAGACGGGGAAACTGCCGCACGTCTATTTCGGCTGGAGCGAGGGAAACCCCATCGCGTACCTGTTTAAGTATATAGCGTTCGGAGAGGGCGATACTGCTCCGACCACGCACGAGGTCTTGCGCCAGGCCGAGAAAGACCCTGAGAAGCGCCCGACCGTCCACGTCGGAGGCTAGAGAGCAACGATTAACGATGAACGCGGAACGCGGAACGATGAATAAAGAACAGCTTGTCTTTCATTCATCGTTCCGCGTTCATCGTTGCTGTTTCGTCCTTAGGGTTGTTCGCGTCCGGCTAAAAAGCAGGAGCGGCAGAAGACCGGGCGGCCCTGCGAGGGATAAAAGGGCACTGTCGTTTGTTGGCCGCACTGCGCGCATTGCACTGAGACTTCGATGCGCTGGCGGACGCCTGATGCCTGCGCGGCAGCGATGGCCGAGAGGCGCTCATTCTTTGCCTGCTTGCATGGCTTGCAACGCTTCGGCTCGTTCTTCAAACCCTTGTCATGAAAGAAAACCTGCTCGCCCGCCGTCCAGATGAAATCCTCCCCGCAATCAATGCACTTGATGTTGCGATCATCAAATTCCATCTCGCCTTGACTCCACTTTCCGTTCGTTTCGCTCGTAGCCTGTGTTTGTGGCATGATCTCCCTCCCCATGAAAATATGTGCTAATGCCCGAATGAGCGCAATTGCGGGGCAACGCTCAAGCGGCATGTGACCGATTGTTTTAAGCAGGCAAGCGAGGTGGCCTTTGTTGTTGTTGCTTCGTTAGTGCGCGGGCGTGCTCGGTGTTTCTTCCGGTCGGGATGATAAAAGAAATGATTACTAGTCTCCTGCAATATCTTTTCCGGATGAGCACGAATTGAGAAACGTCGAAAAATTGTTTCGACCGCTTTTATCTCGCTGGCTCTTACTTCCGCCATGCTCTTTCGTTTCCAGGCACGTTCGTCCTGACTTGCAGAAAACCACGAGTGACAACCGCAACACTTGAAAATTATAACCTTCACGAAAATGTGTCAAGAGCAGAAGGTCAAACTCGGACAGTCGCCTTGACATGACGTGCGCCTAAGTGCCAGCATCCGACCGCTTCGTTTGAGCTAAACTTTTAAGACATTTCGCGAGAGAATCACGTCTATGAAAATTCTCGTCATCGGCTCTGGCGGGCGCGAGCACGCGCTCTCCTGGGCGCTCGATAAATATGCTTCTTCCGACTTTAAGCTTTTCTGTGCGCCCGGTAACGCAGGCATTGCCGAAAGCGCACAATGCGTTTCAATCAACGCGACAGACATCAGGGCGCTGGCGCGTTTCGCCGAAGAAGAGCGGATAGACCTGACAATCGTTGGCGGAGAAGCGCCGCTGGCTGCCGGTGTCGTTGACGAGTTTGAGCGGCGCGGCCTTGCAATCGCGGGCGCACGCGCGGCAGCCGCCCGACTGGAATCAAGCAAAGCCTTCGCCAAAGATTTCATGGCCCGACAAAAGATTCCGACCGCGCATTACCGCGTCGTTGATTCAATCGAAGCGGGGCGAGAGATTTTAGAGAGCGGCGAGTTTGGCCCAAGTGTCGGGCCGGTCGTCGTCAAGGCCGACGGTCTGGCGGCGGGCAAGGGTGTCGTCGTCGCAAACTCGCGGGCCGAAGCGCTGCGCGCCGTCGAAGATTTGATGAGCGGCGCTGCCGTCGGCCTTGAAGCCGCGCGCCGCATCGTCATCGAAGAAGCCTTGAGCGGTCGTGAAGCGTCGCTTCTGCTCTTTAGCGACGGGCGCGATTACGCTTTGATGCCAGCCGCGCGCGACCATAAGCGCGTAGGTGAAAATGATACCGGGCCGAACACGGGCGGCATGGGTGTTGTCACAGACCACAACGTGCTTGACGAAGCGACGCTTCAGCGGGTCGTGCGTGAAATCGTCGAGCCGACGCTCGCGGGCGCAGAGAGGGAAGGGATTCCGTTTCGCGGCGTACTCTTTATCGGCCTGATGCTGACGCAGGGCGGGCCGCGCGTTCTGGAATACAACGTGCGCTTTGGCGACCCGGAAGCGCAGGCGATTCTCGTTCGTTTGCAGACGAGTTTGATTGATGTTTGCGAAGCAATCGCTCGCGGCAGGTTGGGCCAACTCGTCGTCGAGTGGAGCGACGAAGCCTCTGCCTGCGTTGTGCTGGCCGCGCGGGGCTACCCGTCGCGCCCGGAAGCAGGCGCTCGCATCGAAGGATTGGAAGAAGCTGCGCGACACGAAGGCGTGCGAATCTTTCATGCTGGCACGGCTCGCTCGCCTTCGGGCGAATGGTTGACGGCGGGCGGGCGCGTGCTCGGCGTTACAGCTACCGGACGAAAGCTGGATGAAGCGCTCAATCGTTGCTACACGGCCATCGGCGACATTCACTGGGACGGTATGCACTACCGCCGCGACATCGGAAAATAAATCAAGGGTAAAAGGGGAAGGGGCGCAGAGGTCAAAAGGAGAAGAAAAACCTTATAACTAGCAGAGCGCTCCACTGGCTTCTCCTCTTTTCCTCCTTTCCCCTTTAACCCTCTTTCCCTTTTCCCTGCGCCTTTCGCCTTTCGCCTTCCGCCTTCATCCTTGCTTTTGCTATACTCCAAATCAACGTCGGTTTGAAAATGCAACTACGAAGCACTAGCCGACGTAAAAACATGGTCGGTGCGTCATTGGCCGGACGAAGTGCTTGCCCAAGCGGGCGGCAAAGGCCCAGCGGCGCACAATTATCATCGGCTGGAGGATTCAAGAGAGATGGGACTATGGAGCAGAATCAAGCGCTCTTTGCGTGCGCTGTTCGGCGGTATTGTGGAGAGGACGGAAGACCCGGAACTCATCCTCCAACAAACCATCCGCGATATGCGCGACCGCGTGCCGGAGTTGAATAATTCCGTCTCGCAGGTGATGGCGACCGAAAAACTCCTGGCGCGCAGCAAACAGCGGCTCGAAGAACAGGTCGTTGACCTCGACTCGAAAATTAAAGCTTCAGTTAAGATGGGGCGCGACGACATCGCCACGGCCTACATCGGACAGCTACAGCAGGCACAGATTGACCTGCAAAAAACTTCGCAGCAACTGGAACACGCAGGCATCGCATCCAAACAGGCGCTCAAGGCGCGCGACAACTACGTCCTGCAAATGCAGAAGCGCACGGCTGAGGCGATGCAGCTTATCAACCAGTCGAAGCAGGCCAAATTGCAAGAGCAGTTGGCGCAGACGATGGAGACCTTTAATCTCGGCGACGATGCTTCGACCTTCGGCGAGATGCGTGAAAAGATTGACCGCCGCGCCGCCGCCGCCGAAGCCAAGATGCAACTCGGCGCTGCCTCCGTTGATTCTAAGATGCAGGACATCGAGCGCGAGGCAATGGACATGCAGTTGCAGGATAAGCTGTTGGCCTACAAGCAGGAGATGGGCTTGCTGCCCAGTTCGACCACCAGCCAACCCGGCGCACTCCCGGCGGCAGGCGAAACAAGCGCCAACCAGCAGGGCGGCGCTGTGCTGCAAGGAGGCACAGGCGGCAACGAGTAATTGCTCTCGGCTGCTGGCAAAACAAAGTGAGGATGCGCGTCCACCCCGTACTTGTGATTCGTTTTAATTCAAGGCTATGGCTGAACTGTCCAAGATCAATCTTCAATATCTCAAAGAAGCGGTCAAAGAGCCGGTCAATTTCTGGGGGATGGCGGGCTTCGCCGTCGCCGCCGCTTACACCGGCTCGATTATCCCGCTCGGCGCTGCGCTCGCAGCCGAAGGGTTATATTTAGTCACCGTGCCAGCCAGTTCTCTTTATCGCAGACTTGTCGACAGTCGCCAGCGTGCGCGCCTGCGTGCCATGCGCGACCGACAGCGCGAAGAACTCATCAAGGGATTCGACCCGCGCGAGCGCGAGGCCGTCGAGTACCTGCGCTGGATGAAGAATCAGATTTACTCGAACTACAAAAAGTTCACTGGCTCGAAAGAGATTCCCGCCAACATCCAGAGCCTGGATCAGCGCTGGGAAGACTTCGTTGATTTGTTAGATGTGTATCGCCGCCGCAAGAATCATCTGCGCTCGATTAATCGTCAGGCGGTGCAGAATCAATTAACGCAAGCCTATCGCGCCGCCGAAAGCTCGCCTGACGAACGCGCCAAGCGCGTGCAGCAGGCCAACGTCGAAATCCTGAAACGGCGCGTCGCCGCCTTCAACGACCTCGAACGCTCCGTTAAACTCGTCGAGGGACAGTTGCAGTCCATCGAAAACTTCTTCGGCCTTGTCAACGATCAGGTCGTCACATTGCCGACGCCCGAAAGAGTTTCAGCCTTAGACTTCGAGCAGCTCTCCGATTCCATTGCGATGACCAAGCAGATGCTCGAAGAAACCTCCGACACCTTCGGCGCGCTCGACAATCACAACCGCGACATAGGCAACTTCGAACTGCTGGCGTCGAATACGCCCTCGACTTCAACGAAGTAAAGTTCAGGAAAACGAAAGACGAAAGGGAACGTACAGATACGTTCCCTTTCGTCTTTTATTTTTCATCTCGCTCTAAGCTTCGACCGAATCGGCGTCTTGCAGAATCCGCTCCAACGTCGTTTCGTCCAGCCGGTAAGTCTCGTTGCAGAAATGGCAGTTCATCACCGCGCCGCGATCCTCACGCAGCATACTTTCCAACTCAGCCCTATCAATCGAAGAGATAATTGAAACGGCGCGCTCATAAGAGCAAGAGCAAGCGAAGCTCACGGGCCGCTCATCGAGCAACTCAAAGTCCATGCTGCCCAGTGCCGTGCGTAGCAGGTCAGCGGGCCGCGCGCCTTCGCGTATGAGCTTTGTCACCTGCGGTGTTCTGCTAACGGAAGATTCGATGGCGGCGACGGTTCTTTCATCAGCGCCCGGCATAATCTGTATCATCAACCCACCGGCGGCGGAAACATACGGTTGCTCTTTTTGCAGATGCACGCCGAGCATCACGGCTGAGGGAATCTGTTCCGACTTCAAAAGATAATAAGCAAAGTCTTCGCCTATCTCGCCGGAGACGAGCGGAACTGAGCCACGATACGGGTCACGATACAGCCCTATGTCGTAACCCGATTCGCGCATTACGTAGAACATCCCTTCGCCGACGACTGCTCGCACATTAAACTTACCATTCTCATTATACGGCGCGTCTGCCTCAGGGTTCTTCACGTATCCGCGAACTTGGCCCAGCGCATTCGCTTCAGCCGTGATGCCGCCGATTGGCCCACTGCCTACAATCTGCACGGTCAGCCTGTCCAATTCTTTCAGGCTTGAGCCGAGGAGCAGCGTGCCCGTCAACGTGCGGCCAAGCGCGGCAGCCACCGTCGGCCAGAGGTCATGCCTGCGCGCGGCTTCCGCCACGAGGTTAGTCGTCACCGCTGCCATACAGCGGACTGTTCCGTCAGCCGCCGTGCCATGCACCAGCATGTCTGCGGCGTTTTCCTGTTGCTGATTCAATCCCTTGTGCTCAACTTTCCGGTCATGTTTTAAAGAAGCATTAGATGCCGCAAAGACTGATTTCGATGACCGATTGTGCCTATCATCGGCCTCTGAAACAAGCCCCGCTGCTGCCTTGCCTTTTGCGCTTGGCCGGTGGAAACTATTCCTCGGAAACTTTCGGCAACCGGACGCACAGACGCCCCGAAACGGCTGCAAACGTAAGCGTTAAAAGTTGATGTAAGTTCTCAGGTGACACACTCTATTGCACTGAAAAAAAAGATGACCACAATATATTGACATCGCACCCGTAACAATGTATATTGCGCTCCGCTTGAGGACGATAGGGTAGAGCCGGGACGCGGGCTGGCCTGAGAGCCGCACTCGGCAGGGGATTCCGTCGCTTCTAATACAGCCACCCGCAGTATCCGAAATACAATTTCCAATGGCGGCGCGCGAGATTTAAGACGCGCCGAATTCTTTTGAAACTGATAAGTGTCTCGTGCGAACCCGCAAAGCGCGAGAAAGGCAGAAAAGAGATAATGAGCACAGTCATTGACCCGAACACTTCAACGCAAAGCACCTCTCTTCCAACAACTGAAACGACAGCGACGCCGCCGCCCGCGCGCCTAAAGCGACCGCCGCTTGGCTTAAACGCGCAGCGCGTCATCAGCAAGCGTTACAGCATGAAGGATACGCAGGGGCAGCCGATTGAAGAATGGTCTGACATTGTGCGCCGCGTGGTCGGGCACGTCTCTGTGGCTGAAAAGGATGCGCAGGCACGCGATGAATTCTTTAGCCGGATGTCGGAAGTAATGCTCAACCGCGAATTCATTCCAAACACACCCTGCCTTGTCAACGCCGGCAAGCAGAACGGCCAACTCGCCGCCTGCTTTGTGCTCAAAGTGCCAGACTCGATCTCTGGCATCATGGAGCACGCTAAGGCTGCCGCGACGATTCATCAAACGGGCGGCGGAACGGGAATGACCTATGAATTCCTGCGGCCAGCCGGAGCGATGGTCAGCTCTACGCGCGGCGTAGCCAGTGGGCCGGTCTCTTTCATGAACATCGTCAACCAGGTGACGGATGTCGTTAAGCAGGGCGGAGTGCGTCGCGGCGCAAACATGGGAATGATGCGTGTCACGCACCCGGACGTGCTGCGCTTCATTCACGCGAAGAACGACCAGCACTCTCTGACCAATTTTAATATCTCCGTCAATGTCACAGACAAGTTTCTCGACGCGGTGGAGAATCAAGAATGGTTTCAGCTTGAGTTTGACGGTAAGCCCTGGACTGACCCGATCTATGATCCGGTGGCGGGCGCAGACTACGCTATCTATCGTCGGGCAGACGGCACGACCGTCACCTTCCGCGACCGCGCGGCTTTTGAAACCACAGACCTTTCCGATTGCACTAGAGAAGAGCCGCCGCGCCCCGGCATGGTCTACGCGCCGGACATCTGGAATCGCATCGTCGCTTCGGCCCATAAATATGCAGAGCCGGGCGTGGCCTTCATCGATCAGGTCAATCGCCATAACCACCTGATGAAAAGCATGGGGCCAATCTATTCCTGCAACCCCTGCGGCGAACAGTTTCTGCACTTTTCAAATTCCTGCAATCTAGGCTCGATTGATCTGGCGAAGTTCTACGACCCCGTCAATCGTCTCGACTGGGAACGCCTGCGCGAGGTGACGCACCTGAGCACACGTTTTCTGGACAACGTGATTGACACCTGCACGTGGCCGCTGCCGGAGATTGAAGATACTGTCAAGCGCACGCGCCCCGTCGGCCTCGGCATCATGGGCTTCGCAGACCTCTGTCTTCAACTGAAGGTGACTTACGGCTCGCCCGCTTCGATTGATTTGATGGATGAAGTGATGGGCTTCGTGCGCCGCGAGGCTTGGGTCGAGAGTCTGCGGCTCGGACGAGAGCGCGGAGCGTTCCCGGAGCTTGAGCCGAACCGTGAAGCCTACGCCAATTTTATCTACAACGAGATAGGCATTCCGAAGGATGTTGAATTGACGCCGCGCAACTATGAAGTGACGACGATTGCCCCGACAGGAACAATCTCGCTCGTCGCCGAAACTTCTTCCGGCGTTGAGCCGAACTTCTCCTGGGCCTACGTGCGCCAGGATACGTTGGGCACACGAACCTACGTGCATACGCTGGCAGCGCAGGCGCTCGGCGTCGACGTTGACCAGACGGATGCCGACTCTATCAACGCGGCGGCGGCTTACGTCGTCGAGCATGAGAAAGAGTTGCCGCCTTATTTTATTTCCGCAATGTCAATCAGCGCGCAGCAGCACGTGCATGTGCTGGCCGCCGCGCAGCGCAACGTTGACAATTCTGTCTCGAAGACCTGCAACGGCGCGTATGACGACACGGTCGAAGCTGTAGATGCTCTCTATCGTCTGGCGCGTCAACTCGGCTGCAAGGCCGTTAGCTATTACCGCGACGGCTCGCGTGAAGGTCAGGTGCTGACCTCCATGAAGCAAGAGGAGAAGGGCGAGACGGCCTGCAACCCGGAAGTGAACGCAGAGGTGCTGGACGAGCCGCCCGCCAGCCACGCAGACGCGGCACACGTCACGTCAGTCGCGACAAAGGAAGCTAACTCAGCACGGGAGGCAAACGCGGTGCGCATCGAGCGACCGCGCGAGCTACGCGGCGCGACATGGCAGATTCCCTTTGACGGACAGAATCTATACGTGACTGTTAATCACGACGGGCAGATGATTCAGGAAGTGTTTGCGACGGGGCCGATTTCGGGCGGCGTGGGCCTCTTGGCCTCGAAGATGCTGCGCGGCGGCTTCGACGCGACCGAAGTATCGCACAGCCTTAACAAGGTGACGGGCACGCACTCCGTCTGGTTCAACGAGCGGCTGCTGACTTCGCCGGAGCAGGCTGTCGCCGAGTGCATCATGCTGACCAGCCGCCGCCTGACGGGCCAGCCCGATTCGGCGCGCGCCGCCGGTAAAGCGCAAAGCTCGGCAATCGCGCTCGGTGCAACCACGAGCGGCATGTCAAGCATGATCGGGACGTGCCCCGAATGCCACGGCCAACTGGAACACTCCAGCGGCTGCGACTTCTGCCGCGACTGTGGCTACTCGAAATGTAAGTGATAGACAATCGCTGTGAAAAAAGAAGCGGTGGGCGTTAGAGAGCCTTAAGAAGCACGTCCTTCATCTATCGCAAGGCTAAGAGTAAATCGCCCGCATCATTAAATGATGATGCGGGCGATTTGCTGCGCGCGGTTTGAGTTCGAGTGGTTGAAAGGGTTAACGTAATGCTCAATGGCTGCTCCGAATCCAGCGTCCGCGTCACCTCCTGAGAGCTTCACTTCGGGCCGAAGATCATCGTTTGCGGCGTTGCGTCATCATGATTTTCGTTTGATGTGGGTGGGCCAACTCGTTTCTATGACCGGCTCGCAGATGCAGCGGGTGGCGATTGACTGGCACGTGTATCTCTTAACGAAGTCGCCGCTGGCGCTGGGGATGGTCGGGCTGGTGCGGGTCGTGCCGATTATCCTGTGCTCGTTGCTGGGCGGGGTGGTGGCCGACGCGGTTGACCGCAAGCACCTGATTCTGGCTTCGCAGGTAGTGATGCTGGGGAGTGCGGGTGTGCTGGCATGGATGACCGCAAGCGGCCTTGAGAGCGTCTGGCCTATCTACTTGTTGACGGCGCTCGCGTCGGCTGCCGTCGCTTTTGAAGCTCCGGCGCGACAGGCTTTGCTGCCCGCGCTCGTCCCCGTTGAAGACTTTCAGAATTCCGTCAGCCTCTATCTGATTGTCTTTCACGTAGCGATGGTTGCCGGGCCAGCGCTCGGCGGATTGCTGTTGTACGCACACGGCCCGGCGTTGATTTACGCTCTCAACGCGGCGTCGTTTGTGGCTGTCATCGTGGCCGTAGTGCTGATGCGGGCCAGCGGGCGCGCGACGAGCGAGGATGAAGAGGCGTCTCGTGTGAGCTTGGGCGCGTTGGGCGAAGGGCTGCGTTTCGTGCGGCGCTCGCCGATCATCGTGCAGACGATGACGCTGGATTTCGTGGCGACCTTTTTCGGCACGGCGAATGCGCTGCTGCCGATCTTCGCGCAGGAGATTCTACAGGTCGGAGCGCGCGGCCTGGGAGCGCTGGCGGCAGCCCCGGCTGTCGGTTCGGTAATCGCCGCTCTAGTTGTCGCAAGGCTCGGCACGCTGCGTCGTCAGGGTCGCATTGTCATCATCTCCATCGCCGTCTACGGGGCGGCAACAGTGGCTTTCGGATTGTCGAAAGCTTTCTGGTTTTCGCTGCTGATGCTGGGGCTGGTAGGCGCAGCCGATACGGTCAGCACTGTTATCCGTCAAACCATTCGTCAACTCATGACGCCCAACAGCTTGCGCGGGCGCATGACCTCCATCAACATGATTTTCTTTATGGGCGGGCCGCAATTGGGCGAGATGGAGGCGGGCGTGATGGCGCGGCTCATCGGCGCGCCGCTGTCGGTCGTGACGGGCGGCATCGGCTGCCTCATCGCCGTAGTGTTGACGGCTATGAACGCCAAGAGCCTGCTGAATTATCAAGGCGCTCCTGAGATAGAGAGAGGCGAAGATGTGTAGACACAGAGACACGACGACGCAGCGACGCGGCGATAAAGAAGTTGCTGCGCTTTTGTTTTGTCGAACTAATAAGACCTCGCCAGATTTTTGTATAAAGTTCATTCGCCGCGTCAACGCGTCGCCTCGGTCTCCTCGTCCCGTCTATATTCTCTTGCGCGTGCTCTGCACGGCGTGTACTATGCGCGCGCACGTTCACAAACGAGATAAGTTTTGGTTGAGCAGGAAAGGTGCTTGATGCTGGTCGAATGTGTTCCGCGCCCGGAGTTGAGAAAACCGGTGCTGAAATTGATTAAGAAGGTTTCCGGCGCGCACGCAAAGGGCGAGTTCACGTTGGCGCTCTCCGATATGTTCGCGGGCTTTGGCCTGACGCTCGGAGCAAAGGAGATGAAGAAGCTTGCCGCGCGCGGCGACGTGACTTTTACGCCGGGCGGTGAGTCGTACGGAGAATTCGTCAATCGCGGCGCAGAACAACAATTGGGAACGGACGAAGGCTTGACTATCGTCGTGCCGGAGACTCTCGCCGGTACTTACGTGACGACGCTGAGTTCTTTCACATTGAAGTTTGCCGAAGGCGAGGCGCTGCGCGGCTGCAAGCGCGTCTTCGTGCTCATCTGTCAGGACATCATCAAGATAGATGCAGACGAGCACAAGCTCTACATTGATTTGCCGGGTGAAAAATACGACCTCTGTTTCGTTTTTTGAGCGTTCTCTTGCGCAGATGCTCGCTTCACCGCAGGGCGGCGCAGCTTAAGGACACAATCTTTAGAGCGAGGGCAAAGGATGACACCGGAGTGGTCGCCGCTCGACACCAGCAACCATCAGGATCATGTCATCGCGCACGTCCTCGGCACAACGGTGCTCGGATATTTCGTGGCAGACGAAGCGGCGCATCTGCTGCTGGACATAGGCTTCGTCTGGACAATCTACGTTGACACGGAGATGGGATTGCTGCCGCAAGCCGTGGCGATTAACGAGCTGCCGATAAACGCTGCGATGAAGGCCGAACTGCTGGATGATGCCACGCTCCTGCATGACGGAGGCGACGCGGCGAGCCTTAAACAAATGACACAGCCGCCCGTCGATTGTTTGATTTCGGAAGTCGCCTGCTACGCTCAAGACGAGCGCCGTCGCGTGCTGCTGCATGGCGAGGAAGCGAGCCTCGCAGTTGAAACCTCTTTGACGGATGACGAAATTCGTCTCACGGCAGTTGCGTCGTGACGACAAGCTTCAATCGTTCACTTGCTCGAAACCGAAAATTTTTAGTTAGGGATGCACACGATCAATGCTTCAACAGCAACAAACCACCTGCCTATTCAAAGGCCATCGCAGCTTCGTCTCGTCCATAGCGGAGTTCGCTGCATCCGGTGAAGATGACCCGGAGATAGATGACGCGGATTCAGGGCTGGAAGACGCCGTGCGTACAGAGCGCGATTACGTGCGCCAGCGTCTACGCGAAGAACTGCGGCGCGAGCCGACCGAGCAGGAATTGGACGAGTGGCTGCGCCGGCACACAGAAGGTTATTAAGCAACGCCCGCGCGGTTACTGCCTCGCCCGCGCTTTAAGCAATTCCCCAACCCATCACCTGCTGAAGGAGGTAACAGCATGGCAAAGAGAGAACTAATCGAATATCGTGCGAAGGTGACGAATGACGCGGGCATCTTTCGCGGCAAGATTCCATCGCCGCTCATCAGGGAGTTGGGTGGATGACCCGGCGATTACATGGTTTTTCATTACGATGGCGCGTGCAAGGCAGCAATGAGCGTCTCGCGCTCGAAAGGCGCTGGAAAAGCATCTCTTAAAAGCCAGAAAGAGAAGGCGAGCAAGTCTGTTAAAAAGCGTTAGGGTAGGGCCGTCGTATAAGTCTGGGATAGTTTTAGCTGCAAGCTTTACACGGCAAGGCGCAGCGCGCGGCTAGACAAAGCGAGAAGCCGTAGGCAATAGAATAGCGCCGCAGTCAATCAGGCTGCGGCGCTTTTCTGTTATTGAGAGTAAGGCTTAATGCATCTTGAAATCGCTTCCTGACTCTCAACCACCGGCGACCGAAATCTGATTGTCAACGGTGCGGACGCCTTCAATTCTTTTGACCAGATTTTCAACCTGCCGTTTCAATTCCGGCGTATCAACCGAGCCAGTCAGCGTGACTTTGCCGTTAGCCACCGTCGCCAGAACTCCGAGCGACGCGAACTTGGGGTCGTCGGCGAGCTTCTTGTCTATGTTTGACTGAATGCTGGCGTCGTCTGTTTCTTTTGGCTTGGTTGCAGCGGTGTCGGTCGTGGTCGTCGTTGATGGCTGCGTGATGACGACGGGCGCGGGTTGCGTTGTCGAAGGCTGCTCAATGACGACCGGCTGCACGGGCTGTTGCGGCGCGGGTTGTTGAATGACGATGGGCGGTTGCTGCTGCACAGGCGTCGGCGCTGTGGTTGCGACGCGGACGTTGGTGTTAGACGAATCGCTTTCCCTGTTCGAGAGAAACAGGAAGAGAATTGTCGTTAAGGCGACTGCGCCGATGACGAGCGCCGCGACAACGCCCGTCGAGACGCCCCGTCGCTCCGGCACGCGGGAAGTTTCTGTCCGCACGACCTCGCGCCGCGCCGTCGGCGTCTCGACCACCACGCGGCTTCTTCTCTGTTGTTCTTCATCGTATGACATAAAAGTTTCTCCTGTCTTAATGGTTCAAGACGAATTTTGCGAGGTTGGCTTTTTCAAATCCATCGGTTATGAGAGCGGGTGGCCGAAACGCTTCGGGCCACCCTGCTCCGTCGAATTGCTTTCGCCGTTTTAATAGCGACGGCGATAGTAAGTGCGTCGTTGGCTGCGGCGATAAAGATAGCCGCCTCCGCCACCGGCCAGTGCGCCGACTGTTGCCGCGCGCTTGCCGCCGACCACACCGCCCACGCCCGCGCCGAGCGCCGCGCCGCTCAAGACCGTCCCCACAGTGCGCGTCCGGCCCTTAAAATTACGCCGCGCGGCTTTGCGGTTGAAAGCATAGAGGCCCGCGCCGCCAGCGCCTATGGCCGCGCCCTTCTTGCCTCCGACCAGTGCTCCGACCAGCGCGCCGCCGCCAATCATCGCCGCCGTCCGGGCCTTGCGACCGAAGCGCGAACGCCTGCGTCGATCCTGCGCGGCGACCTCCAGCACAGTCGTCGCGACCAGCACCAAACACATCAGAAGCATGACTATTCTCTTCATACGAGTATCTCCTCAAAACTTCTTTTCTGGAAACCGAAATGACGGGAGAGATCGCTTTATCATGCCCGAACCGTCAGCAAATGGTATTCCGCAAGCTGAGCCGGCCCGCGCCTAGACAAAAGAGCCGCTTTCCCCTTTATTTTCAAGCTCAATGCGTTGTTCCAGATGATAGATAGGACAGTCAAGAGATGATTGACCGTATGCAAATGAGGCAAAAGGCGAAGGCGCGCGGGGATGGTTATTACGCCTTACTGTCGCCACGCCACTCAGACTTTCGCTCCTTATTATTGCTGAGCGTTTGGCTTGAACGTTTTGCTGGTGCGTGCCATTATGCCGAGCGATGTACTTTGAGATTATTGGCGAGATCACGGACATCGAAACGATTGCTGTAGGGGGTTCTCTCCGAGAGAACACGCGTCTACGAAAGCAGTTTGGAGCGGGTCGCTGGCGGAAGCTCAAAGGTGTTGCAAGGGTACGTTTGGCTAATGGTAGAATACGAAGGGTTGAGTTGCACTGGTATGAAGCTCATGGCATAGGCAAAAGGAAACTGAAGATTAAACGCTACCTGGATTGAAAGTTATGAAGCGTCGAAAAGCAGAAGCCCGGTTTGTAATTTGTATTCGTAATGAAGCTTGCGAAGATTTGGAACTGAGGAAAATTTATCAAGTGCTGTCGGATGCGGCGGCGGCTGAAGATGGTTACCTACGGGTGATTGACGAGTCAGGCGAAGATTATCTTTACCCACAAGATTACTTTGTGTCTATCGAGTTACCGCAAGCTGCTGAGAAAGCCCTTTTGTCGGCAGCCTAGCTACTTGCACGCCGCTCAGTATTCCAGCCCCTACGACAACATTTTTCATCTTGCTTCCTCATCTTTGCTTGAGGCGATGCTTGCTTAATGTGGCCGAATCAGAACGTTATGACAACGGCGATTATTCATCATTCTATCTTCAAGGAACATGAGACGGGCGAGCATCATCCAGAAAGGCCGGAGCGCTACGAGGTGGTGATGAAGGCGCTCAGGGAGGATGCGGAGCTATGGCCGCGGCTTTTGGAGTTGGAAGCGCAGCCTGCGCCGCGCGGCGACGTGCAGGCGTGCCATACGCCGCAGCATTACAAGGCTGTCGAGAAGGTGGTCAGCGAAGGCACAAGCTATCTTGATGCCGATACGGTCGTTTCTATGCGCTCGTTGGATGCTGCGCTGCGGGCTGCGGGCGGGGCTTGCCGCGCGGTGGATGCGGTCATGAGCGGGGAAGCGCAGAACGCTTTTGTTCCGGCCCGCCCGCCCGGTCATCACGCCACGTCGGAGCGTGCGATGGGCTTCTGCCTTTTTAACAACGTGGCGATTGCCGCGCGCTACGCGCAGACGCGCTACACGGAAATCGAGCGCGTCGCCGTTGTTGACTGGGACGTGCATCACGGCAATGGCACGCAGGGAATCTTTTATGACGATCCGACGGTCTTCTTCTTTTCGATGCACCAGTATCCCTGGTATCCGGGGACTGGGGCGCGCGGCGAAACGGGAATCGGACGAGGGCGCGGCTACACTTTGAATGTCCCTGTTCGAGCCAATACGCGTGCGGGCGAGCAGCGGCGCATGTTTGAGGCTGCGCTCGAAGAGATGAATGTTAAGTTTCAGCCCGATTTCATTATCATTTCGGCGGGTTTTGACGCGCACGAGAGCGACCCCCTGGGACAGCTTTTGTTGGAGGACGAGGATTTCGTACGCATGACGGGCGCGGCGCGTGAATGGGCCGATTTGGCTTGCGGCGGTCGCCTCATCTCCTGCCTCGAAGGCGGCTACAACCTGGGGACGCTCGGTCAGACGGTGCGCGCGCACGTCAGCGCTCTGGCGGGCGAATTATCGTCCTGAGCCAGGAATCGTTATCGGCGTCCCGCTTCGTGCTCTAAAATCCCTACGGATAACAACTTAATGGCAAGCTGCCAGTACCGGCGGGCAAGGTTCAACCGCCCGTCGTCTGCCCTGCAATCCCTCTTCTCAAGAATTTCTCAAGTCTGCGCTCAAGCCCTCGAAAATATTTTTTTCGGGCCTCAAGTATTTCTCAATGCTCTTTCATAAAGTGTAGCTGTCGCACGACAGAATATTTTGTTTCACACTTTTAAGAAGGAGAATCCAGATGCCCCGTCAGTCGAACAAACACCGCAACTCGTTATACCGTTCAAGCCTACGAATTATGCTGGTGGCCGTGATTTGTACGGTCGCCCTCGTCGTTAATGTTGTCAGTTTTGCTTCCAATTCTACAAGAAGCGCGTCGCCTGCGCTTGCTCCCGCCGCTCCGAGCGTAGGGACGCAGAGCGCGACCACGCCTGCCGACAGAGCGACGGCACGCCAGGCGCTACAAAATTTGCAAAACATTGCTACGGGTCAAATCTCGGCGCTGGCAGCGCGCGAAACCGGCGCGTATAGCTTCGTCCGCACGGACGCGGGCCGTGTGCTCATCGCCGACAACACAGCCGCCACGCCCGAAGCGCGTGCCTTCAGCTTCCTCGGCGTTTATGGCGCGCTCATTGGCATGAGCAGCGCCGAGCAGTCAATCGCAGCCGGAGTGCCGACGCTGCCGACGGTCAAGGCCAGCAAACTCCAAACCGCTAAAGTGACGACCGACGAGCTTGGCTTCAGTCACGTGCGGCTGAACCAGTTTTATCAGGGACTCGCGGTCTTCGGCGGGCAGGTTATCGTTCACATGAACAACCGGGGCATCACCGCCGTCAACGGCAATTTCGTGCCTGACGTAGCCGTCAGCACCGCGCCCGCCATTACAGCGCAGAAGGCCGCGGAGATGGCCGTCGGCCTCGTTCGCAAACAACTCGGCAATCTGACTTACAGCGTCGGCAAGACCGAGTTGAGCGTTTATCGCACGGGTTTGCTCGAAGGCTACGCGGGACAGAACGCGCTCGCTTACGCCGTCGAAGTCATCGGCGGCGATAGCGTTAAAGAGCAGGTCTGGATTAACGCGCAATCGGGCGCGCTCCTGAACCGCATCTCGCTTGTGCCCCATGCCCTTGACCGCACTGTTTACACACCGAAATACGATTCAGCCAACCCGGACCTCTTCGTCGTTCGCAGGGAAGGCGGGGCGCCGACCAACGTGCCCGAACTCGACGGCCTCTATGATTTCACGGGCCACACCTATAACTTTTACGCATCGGCCTTCGGTCGTGATTCCTACGACGGCGCGGGCAAGAAGATGCGCACCGTTTATCTCGTCAACGAGCATTGCCCGAACGCCTACTGGAACGGTCTGACGACCAACTACTGCCCGGACATCACGGGCGACGACGTTGTCTCGCACGAATGGAGTCACGCCTACACGGAATACACGCACGGGCTGATCTACTCCTACCAGTCTGGCGCGCTCAACGAATCTTACTCGGACATCTTCGGCGAAACCGTTGACCTGCTCAACGGCGCTGACGGCTCAGGAGGTTCAGACAACGAGCACATCGCTGAGTATGACGACAGCAACGGCGTCCCCATGCAGACTGGCGGCGGCGTCCGCTGGCGCATCGGTGAAGACGTGCAGAGCCTCAACCAGCCTGTGCTCGGCATCCTGCGCGACATGTATCAGCCAGCCGTCTACGGCAACGCCGACAAGGTTTCTTCCGAAAATTACACCTGCGGCGCGACCGACAACGGCGGCGTCCACAACAACTCCGGCGTTCCCAATCACGCTTACGCGCTCCTTGTTGACGGCGGCACTTTCAACAACCAGACCATCACCGGCATCGGCCTGACGAAGGCCGCAGCCATTTACTTCCGCGCAGAGAGCGTTTACCAGACGCCGACGACCAACTTCGCTAACCACGAACAGGCGCTCCGCGCTTCAGCCGCAGACCTTCTCGGCGCGCGTATCTACGAACTTTCGACGAGCGTTACTACCCGCACGCCTTCCACCCTGACCATTAATCAATCCGACATTACCGAATTAGGAAAAGCGATGGCGGCGGTTGAGATGAGCACTGCGGGCAGCCGTTGCGGCTTCACGCCCGCGCTCGATCCCGTCACCCCGGCTGCCTGCGACGGCAACAGCACCGTCTTCGCCGACGACTTTGAAGACGGCAACATTGATAACTGGACGAAGGCCAGTTCCGGTACGTTCGCCGGTTGGCCCAATTTGAACTGGACGGTCAAAGGCCAGCTTCCCGAAAATCACGCTGGCAAGGCGGCGTTTGCGGTTGACCCGGCGGGCGGCGCGTGCGGCGACCCGAACGGCGACTACTCTGGCCGCTTCTCAATGGACAGCCCGGCCATTACCGTTCCCGCTAACGGCGGCAATTTGAAGATGAGCTTCGAGCACTTCTTCGAGACCGAATCGGCGGTTGATGGCGGTAACGTCTACGTCAGCGTCAACAATGGCGCTTTCACTCTCGTTCCGAAATCACGCTTTATCCATAACCCGTACAACTCGACGCTCAGGGCAGCACCGCCGGTTGACCAGAACACTAACCCGAAGGCTGGCGAGGATGCCTTCAGCGGCTCTAACATCGGCACCGGCACTGGTTCGTTCGGCACTTCGATTGTTGACCTCTCAGGGCTTGTCAATCCGGGTCAGACCATCAAGGTGCGTTTCGAGTTCGGTTTGGACGGCTGCGGCGGCGGCTCCGGCTGGATCGTGGATAATGTCCGCGTCTATTCCTGCCCGACCCTGACCGCACCCGTGCTCTCCATCGGCGCAGACTATGAAAACCCGGATACCAACGGTTCTTACACGCTCAACTGGACGCGCCCGACCGGAGCAGTCGGCCCTGACCTTCTGCAAGAGTCGAGCAACTGCGGCCCGCTCGTTTCCGACGACGCAGAGGGCGGCATTGGTAACTGGGTCGTGACGACCGAAGGCGACGGTGTTGCGCCGAACTGGGAAAACACTGCGGTGAGCACCAAGCCCGGTTACAGCAGCCTGAACTTCTGGGCACACGGCGTCGAGCAGGAAAGCCAGAACACTTCTGCCAGCTTGACCTTCAAGAACCCGATCACGATGCCTTCGGGTGGAACGACCACTCTGAACTTCTCGCAGTGGTACTTCAACGAAGACGACGATAAGGGTCTGGTCGAAGTCTCTACGGACGACGGTGCGACCTGGAAAGCCGTCTACACTATCAATCGTGCGATGGGTGATACACCGGATTTGGGCGCGCTTGCTTACGCCAGCGAAACGCTGACGCCGCAGTCCGTGAATCTCAGCGCCTACAACGGCAGGACGATTCGCCTGCGCTTCCGCTACTCGCTCGGCGTGTCCAATTTCTTCCTGTTCACGCAGTACGGCTGGTACATCGACAACATCACGCTCAATAGCAATAACTGGAATACCATTACCAGCACGAGCGGCACATCCTACAAGGTGACGAATGCGTCAATGGGAACGCGTTGCTATCAGGTGCGAACCACCTACAACGTTAACGGTCAGGCGATTCCCAGCGCGTTCAGCAACGCCGTTTCGGCTATCAGTTCCGTCGGCGGGGCGGCCTGCTCGCTGCCCTTGCAACTCCGCCTGCGAGTCTCCGATTTCGACGGTGACGGTAAGACGGATGTGTCCACTTGGCAATCGAACGGCAATTGGACAATCGTCAATAGCTCCAACAACACCACCACAACACAAAGCTGGGGCAACGCGGACTATGGTGACGTTGCTGTGCCGGGCGATTATGACGGAGACAATAAAACGGATATGGCCGTCTTCCGCCAGGGCGAAGGCAACTGGTACATCATCAAGAGCACCAGCGGCGGCTCTGTGCAGAACTGGGGCGGCGCGGGCGATAAGCCCGTCCCGGCTGATTACGATGGCGATGGCAAGACCGACCTCGCCGTCTGGCGGCCCTCTGAAGGCAAGTTCTACGTCCTTCAAAGCAGCGGCGGCAGCAGCGTCACGAAGAACCTGGGCGTCAACGGTGACAAGCCTGTTCCCGCTGACTACGACCGCGACGGCAAGGCTGACTTCGCCGTCTACCACCCGGCCAACGGTAGCTGGTCTATCTTCAATAGCTCAAACAACGACCTGCGGACGCAAGCCTGGGGTTCGAGCAGTGACCGGCCAGCGCAGGGTGACTACGATGGCGATGGCAAGACCGACCTGGCCTTCTACCGCCCGAGTGATAGCACCTGGCACATCACCGCAAGCTGCGCGCTTGGCTCAAACAGCGTCAAGCAACTCGGCGCTTCCGGCGACGTACCAGTTCCCGGCGACTATGACGCAGACGGCAAGACGGACATCGCCGTGTTCCGTCCTTCAAACGGTAACTGGATAATCCTGCTCAGTTCAACGAACACGCAGGTGACTTCTACGCTCGGCTCCGGCGGAACGCCGACGCCGTCCACCTACATTCCGTAAAGCTTGCGGGAGCGATTAAGACTCCCTGAAGCTTTACGCCGAAATAAAGAGGGCTGTGAACTCGCCTACGGGTTGGTTCACAGCCCTCTTTGCGTTGAAGTTGAGAGCGGCGCTGGCGGGCTGCTCGTCCGTGTTCTGCGGATAAAACGGAAACGTTGCTTTTCCGTCTCAAATTACTCTGTACACTGGCGCAGCCGTGCTGTAAACTTCCAGCCGCTCAAAAGATTTCGAGTCGCCTGGGCATTCAACGGGTATCGAAGCTTCTGCGAGCGGCGGCTCTCGCTCTCACTCCAGCGTGCGCGTGCATGTTTGAGAGATGAGGCCGGTCAGAACACGAAAGCGCCTCTGTCGCTTTCGTTAGCAACAGAGAGCAAAGACCCTCGCTTGGCTTCTCACGGAGAAAACGCTCATGCCGGACATAGAGATTACCTGCGCCGAATGCGGAAACGCTTTTCCCTTTACCGAACGGGAGCAAGAATATTACCAGGAACGGAATCTGAGCCAGCCGAAACGATGCAAGCAATGTCGTGATGCGCGCCGCGCCAATTTCGGAGGCGGCGGAGGCGGTGGACGTGGCGCGGGCGGCGGCGAACGCCAGCGTTACGAGATCGTCTGCGACCAGTGCGGGAAAACAGACTCTGTTCCCTTTAAGCCTTCAACCGGAAGGCCCGTCCTGTGCGGCGAATGCTTTAGCGCCGGTCGCGGTAACTAAAGTTAAATTGATTTTGCGGCGAACAAAATAATCGCCGCCCCCGTACAGCACCAAGGAAGGTTTTACAGGCCCTTAGACCGGGGTAGATTAAGAGCAGCAGCAGTGCGCCGTTCGGCCCGCCTTTTAATCCGCCTTCGGCTTGAGGCTCTTTATTTTTAGATGAGCTACGAAACGATCCAACTGGAAATCCGTGATGCGGCAGTGGCCCTGCTGACGCTCAATCGCCCGTCTGCGCTCAACGCGTTGACGGTCGAAATGGGCCATGAGCTACGCAGCGCCATCAATGAGGTGCGCGAGCGGGGCGCGCGTGCAATCGTTATCACGGGCGCGGGTCGGGCTTTCTGCGCGGGCGGCGATTTGCGAGAGATGCGGCAGATGGCCGAAAGCAGCGGACGAATCGAAGCTTTCTTTGACGAACCGTTGCGTTTGCTAAACGAGTGCATCCTGCTACTTCGCCGGACGCCTTTGCCAATCATCGCCGCCGTTAATGGTCACGCATCCGGGGGTGGATGCAATCTCGCTCTAGCCTGCGACATCGTGTTGGCGGCTGAAAGCGCACACTTCAATCAGGCTTTCATCAAGGTCGGACTGACACCTGATTGCGGCGGCACGTTCATTCTGCCTCGACTCGTCGGCTGGCGTCGCGCGACCGAGTTGATGATGACAGGCGAACTGGTCGAAGCACGACGCGCCGCAGAGATGGGAATGATTAACCGCGTCGCCGCCGATGACGAGTTGATGGCAGAGGCCATGCGGCTGGCCGCGCAGCTGGCGAGCGCGCCGACCGCAGCGATTGGCCGCATCAAGGAACTATTAGAGCAAAGCGCGACAAACGATTACGGCGCGCAACTCGAACTGGAGCACAGGGCACAGCTTCAGTCAGGATTGACAAAAGATTTCAGAGAAGGCGTCGCAGCCTTTATAGAGAAACGGCCACCCCGTTTCACCGGCGGATGAAGTTTCCGCCCCAAGTGCTGAAAGGCTGCGAGCCGCTCGGATTAAATCCGGCGGCTCTTTTCATTGATAGGAGGCTTTTATGGCTTCACTAACTTACATGCAACTGATACGCGGCAATCGTTCATTCAGGCGATTGCTCGCGGGACAAGTGGTTTCCGAGCTAGGCAATTGGTTCAACTTCATTGCCGGGCTGGGGTTGGTGCGTGCGGTTTCGGCTGCCGCGCCCGAAGCGACGGCGACGATGATGGTGCTGCGGCTCGCTCCGTTTGCGTTGTTTGCGCCGCTGGCGGGAACGTTTGTTGACCGCTGGTCGCGGCGCAAAGTGATGATTGTGACGGACGCTGCGCGGGCCGTCGTTGCGCTCGGCTTCCTGCTGGTCAGCGGGCCGGAGGATTTATGGATTGCCTACGCCTGCACGATTATCGCGACGCTGTTGGCCGCTTTCTTTGAAGCGGCGAAAAACGCGGCGATGCCGAACATCGCGGGTGACAGCGGGCTTCTGGCCGGAAACGCTTTGATGTTCTCTTCGCGTTTTCTCTTGATGTCGCTGGGCGCTGCGCTCGGCGGCTGGGCCTCTGCGCGCTTCGGCTACCATGCAGCCTTCATCATCAACGCGCTCTCCTTCATTGTTTCGGCCTACTCTATCTGGCTCATCCCTGAAGAAGAGATGAAGCCGCATGAGAATACGGATGAAGGAGCGGCGGTTGAGAAGGCAAGCGGTGTTGGTTTCAGGGAAAAGCAGTCGTTCTGGCAAGACCTGCGCGAAGGATGGGCGTTTATCGCGCGGCATCCGTTGGTCGCATCCATCATCGGCATCAACGTGCTGTGGGGCTTAGGGGGCGGAGCTTGCAATCTGGTCTACGACCGTTTGGGCGGCGTCGTCTTTGCCGGAAGCAGCGGCTTGCAGCCAGATGCGGGCGTCGCCACTCTGTATGCGACGGTCGGTGCGGGGGCATTCGTCGGGATGCTTTTGGCGCGTCGCGTCGGCGCGCACGTAGAGCTACGCGGAGTGACCGCCGGTTTCATCGGCTGGATGTTGATTATTCACGGCATCCTGTTTGCAATCGGCGGGCTGATGCCGTCTTTATTGTCAGTCGGGGTGTTTTTCTTTCTTTCGCGTGTGGTGATTGGGATGGAGTTCGCTTTACAGGAAACGATGCTGCTGCGAAGCCTGCCGGATCGCTTACGCGGGCGCGTCATCACGACTGACCGCGCGGCGGAAATCTTTATCATGAGCATCTCGACCATTTTCGCCGGATGGTCGCTGCACTTGATTACGCCGCGCACGCTGACCATCATCTCCGGCCTTATCTCTGCGAGTCCGGGCCTCATCTGGCTCGTGCTCTTCGCCTGGGGTAAACTGCGCCTGCCGCTCCAGAAAGAGCCGGAGCAGGAAAGCGAGCAGGGCGACGAAACCTTGCTCGCGTCCGCCGGATGAAACACGGCGGCAACGGATGGCGTAAGGAAGAGGAAGGATGAAAGAATGACGATTGATTCATTGACTCATTGATTCATTGGTTTAGGGATTCAATGGGTCAATGATTCGATGAGCCAATGAATCAATTCTTTCATCCTTCCTGACTTCTGAGCGGCCTTCGGCAACTGCCAGAGAAAATGTCTATGGGCGGGCAACTACGTGACGGATTGATGAGGGTAATGCAGGCGACTGTCTCTGTGCGTGCGTGGCTGCGCCGCGTGATGCCGGGTGTGGCGGGCGTGGCCGCCGTCCTCTTCGTCCTGCGTATGTTGTTCGCCGAGACGTGGCTCTTCGGCGAAAACCTCTTCGGCGTTCTGCTGGAATTCCTGACCTTCATCATCATCGCTTCGGCGCTCGCTTACTACTGCCTCAAAGGTCTGCACAGGTTAAAGCGTCATCTACTCTGGCGCGTGCGGCGGCGTTTGATTATCACTTACCTATTCGTCGGCCTGACGCCGATAGTACTCTTTTTGTTGCTGGGCCTGCTCTCGGCCTTCGGCGGCTCAAGCCAGGGAATGTCGCGCATCATCGCCGCTCAGTTTAATACGACCGAACGCCAGGTACGCGAAAACGCACGCGCGCTGGCAGACGCCTTCGCACGTCTGCCGCCGAACGCTGATGCGAACGCTCTCCAATCATGGCTCGACGAGCGAACCGTTATGCTGCAACCCTCTTTGCCGGGCGCGCGCCTCGCCCTCTGGCGTGCTTTCGGGGACGAAGACGACGCGGCTGCGCTCGGCCACAGCAATTTCGCAAGCCTCATCAGCGAGACGAAAGATGAAAAATCGCGCGGCATTGGCAACGACCTGACGCCGGTGGGCGCTCCCTTGCCGGAATGGCTGCGCGAGCGTGCGGAGTGGACGGGGCTGGCTTACATGCCGCCCGCCGAAGAGCAGGAGACTTTCAGTTCTCCCTCCATCCGTTCGATGATGCGGGGCGTTGCGGGAAAGCGCGCTTTTACGCTCCTGCTGGTCGTGCCGATCAGTCGTTCCCTCGTGCAGCATTATCGTGAGACCACTGGCATCAACGTGCGCCCCTTCTTCCTCAACGCCGCGTTGACGATGAACGAGAGCGCGACGACGAAGGGATTGAGCGGCGACGAAGGACGAGCGGTGGACGGGCCTGACAGCCAGCAGGAACGCGAGCGACAGACAGAGAGTCGTATTCAGCGCGCCTTTCGTCAAGACCAGTTTGGCGAGACAATCGGCAGCGATGTGTACGTTGTCGTCCTGCGTTCAACCAACTGGCTCAGCGGCGAATCCAGACAGAATCTGGCGTTCGTCTACGATTGGTCTTGGGCATTAGCGGGCAAGCAGTTTCTAGGCGGCGGCGAACCCGGCACGCTCTGGTGGGAAGCCTTCAAGTATGTCAGCCTCATCTTTCTGGTCTTGGAGTTGCTGGCGCTCTTTGCCGCCGTCTGGATGACGCGCGCCGTGACGGGCACGGTGCACAGGCTCTATCGTGCGACCGAGTTTATCAAGCGCGGCGATTTTTCCCACCGCGTTCGCGTACGCTCGCACGACCAATTGGGTGAACTGGCCGAATCCTTCAACGACATGTCCTCCAACATCGAATCCTTACTGCACGAGCGCGTCGAACGCGAACGGCTCGAACGCGAAGTCGAAATCGCGGCTGAAGTGCAGGCGCAGCTTTTTCCGCGCAGCGTGCCAGAGCTTTCGAGCGTACAGATTGCCGCCGAATGTCGTGCCGCGCGCGGCGTCGCAGGGGATTACTACGATTACATAGAGGTCACGCCGGGACTCGTCGCGCTCGCTTTGGGCGATGTCGCGGGCAAAGGAGTTTCAGCTTCGCTCGTGATGTCGAATTTGCAGGCGGCCTTGCGCGCGCAGACGACCATCGCCGCCGAGCGTCTTAGCATCGCCCGGCGGGCCATGGCCGTTTCAACAAGCGGCGCTGGCAGCACTAGCGGCGGTAGCCTGCTGGCACACTTCGTCGCGGACGCCGACGTTGACGGCGCGCTCGCTCGTATGACCGCCAACATTAACCGGCAACTCTGCCAGAGCACCGAAGCCAATCGCTTCGCCACGCTCTTTCTCTCGCTCTACGAAGATGAAACGCGCACTCTGCGCTACACCAACGCAGGACACAACGCGCCGCTCCTTGTCCGCGCCGATGGACGCGTTGAAGAATTATCTGCGGGCGGCATCATGGTCGGCGCTTTCGACTGGGCCACCTACGAAGAGGTCTCGACCGACCTTCAACCCGACGATGTTCTGGTCATCTACTCCGACGGAATCACAGAGGCCCAACGCGTGACCGGAGAAGAGTATGGCGCTGTCAGACTAAAACAGTTTGCCGTCAATAATCGTCATCTCTCCGCAGACGAGTTGCGTCATGCCATCTTCAAAGAGATAGACGACTGGGCAGGCGAGCAGGAGCGCAGCGACGATCAAACATTGGTCATTGTGAGAGTAGGCAGTAGGCAGTAAGCGGTAGGTAGTAGGCAGTTGAAAACAAAGCTAAGGAGTCTTAATAGCTGCTTACTGTTCATTGCCTACTGCATATTGACTACTAGCTAAGTGCTGTAATAATTGAGGCGCGCTTGCCCGTGAGTTCCGAAAAATCTTTGGAGTAGACGGTTTCGACTTTGCGGACGCGGCTGACGGTTTCAACCAACTCGTTTGTTGAGACAAAGCCGTTGTCTGTGTGCGCGATGGCCCACGCGGGCAGATGCGCTGCGGTCTGAAGCAGGTCTTCGACGAGGCGCAGGTATTGCTGGCGCGTCGCCACGTAAGCTCCGAGGCGGCCTGCGCGTGTGCTCTCCAATTCGTCCCAGAAACCGTCTTCGCCGCGCAGCCATTCTTCGCGCCACGCCGCGAGCGAATGGCGGCGGCGCTCGCCTTCACGGCGCGTGCGCGGCAAACGCAAATAAAGAAGGTTGGTTTTCTGCTCGGCGATGAAGCGGCGCGCATCCTGATTAAAGCTCTCGTTGATCTGTTTGTTGTCAACGGGCGGTGCTTGCGCTTGCCAGACGCGACGAAAAACTTGAGAGAGTGGCTGGCGAAGCTCGCGCGTCTCTTCGTCGAATGAGAGAACGTAGTCTCCGACCGCCATGCCGATGGAGAGAGCCAGAGAGCGCGCAATCGGCGATTCGATTCTCTCCGTATTCTGTCGAACGTTGTCAAACCACCACGCATCGGTCTCGTTAAACCAGCGCCGCAGGGAAGGATTCTGTAGCTTGTAGCGCGGCACGTATGCGTCTTCGAGGGCGAGTTCGACATCCGTTTCCGCAAGCTGCTCTGTATTGTTTTCGACGTAAGCTTTCGCTTTCGTCTTGGCCCAGAGCGCCAGGTCATTAGCGACGACGCGCACGCCCCAATGCTTGAGGTAGACGCAGAGGTCAGGCTCTCCGGTAAACGCAATCGCCGCCGAGCGAAATTTTAAGCGGCGCAGCACGCTCAACTCGAAAGCCAGCCAGCCGTTCGGAACAGTGCTTTGGGGCAGAGACATAATATTTAGAATCCAGAATTCAGTAGTCAGAAGTCAGAAGAAAAGAAAATCAGGAAAATGTGGTTTCAGCCTCATATTCCGGATTCTGAATTCTGGATTCTGACTCCTGCCTTGTAGCATACGATTTCAGTTCGCCGAGCGGGGCGAGCGAGAGAAAGGCGCGGACGACGCGGGGGTCGAATTCCAGACCGGCCCACTCCGTCAAATGTTTTCGGGCCTCTTCTTCCGCGAGCGCCGGGCGGTAGGGACGTGCGTCCGTCAACGCACAATAGGAATCAACGACGCGCAGGATACGCGCTCCCAATGGTATCTCTTCGCGGCGCAAAGCGTCCGGGTAGCCCGCGCCGTTCCACCATTCCTGATGCCAGCGGACGAGCAGTTGCGCGCCACGGTCAGCCCCTGCGCGTGCGGTCTCCTGTTCGCCGATGACCGGATGGCGCGCGAGGTCTAGCTTCTCTTCCATGCTCAGCGGCCCGGCGCGTTTGATGTAGTCACGCTCCATCGCAATCTCGCCGAGATCGTGGGCCAGCGCTGCCAGCCTGAGCGCCGCGCGGTCGTGCTGGGCCAGATGAAAGTGCTTGGCAACTTCATCCGCCAGCTTCGCCAGCCGGACGGCGTGCGGATGCGCGTAGCACTCAAACTCATCAGCGGCGGAAGCCAGCCGCAGAAAAGCTTCCCCGGCGGCCCGCTCATGCTCTGCAAAATCAAGGTGAATGGAAGACATGATTAATTAACGATGAACGCTGCAGCGATGAACGATGAATGAAAGACAAGCTCTTTATACTTCATCATTCCGCGTTCATCGTTCATCCTTTATATCTGTCCTTTCAGTGTGGCCTGTAAATTATCAAGTAGTTGCCGCGCCGACGCGTTTTGTGCATCCAGTGCCAGCGCGCGTTCCAGTTCGCTCTGAGCGCGGCGCGGCAGTCCGATCTTAAAATAGAATTCGCCGAGCATCACGTGATATTCCGCGTTATTCGATTCGAGGGCGATGGCTGCCTTCAGTTCCGCTTCGGCTTGCCGCCTTGTTCCCTCGTTCTCGGCCAGCGCACGACCATGAAAGGCGCGGTAACGTGCGTTTCGCGGAGCGAGGCGCGCTGCTTCTCCGAAAGAAGAGATGGCAACCATCGGCTTGCCCCTATTCAAGGCCAACATTCCGCGTTGGAAATTCTCTTCGGCCTTTCGCAGCAGCGTGGCCGTATCTACAGAGCCTTCTCCAGCCGTTGTGCCGCGCCCGCCGGAAGTCTTTGAAGCAGCGCTCTCGGCCTGAGTCGTCGCTGTGCTCTGCTGCGAAAGCTTAAGGTCGTAAGCGGCACGCGACTGTTTCTCCTTGAGCGTTTCATAGGATTGCGCGATGCGCGCGAATGCCTCTCCGACTCGCGCGTGAAGCGTCGCGTCCTCATCTCTGTGAAAGCGGTCAGGGTGAAAACGCTTTGCCAGCCTGTGATAAGCGCTTTTGATTTCGCCAACCGAAGCGCTGCGACGCACACCTAAGACCTGATAATAGTCTGCTGCGACGGTCAGGCGCGAGAAGAGGCTATCCAACGCCAACACTTCTTCTGCTTCCTGCTCGACGGCGGCGGGCGGCGGCGCTGCTGCGGCGCTCGCCTCTTTTGCCTGAGGCTCGCTCGTCAAAGGGCGTGGCCCACCCTTCGACGCAGCCTTGACCGAGTGCGCCCGCTCAAGCATTTCCGGCGAGAAGACGCTGGGCCATCGCTCACGTTCGATTAAGCCGCCGAGTGCCAGAGTGTAAACGGCCTGCATCGTCTCCGTTTCCGGTAGAGTGCTGACGGCAATCACTTCGGCCAAAGTCAGCGGCGCGTCAATACGCGAAAGGACGAAAGCTTCCGTCGGGAGCAACTCAAGATTGGCCGCAGCATTTTTTTCGGGAGACAGCTTTTCCTGCGGCTCTCGGAATCTGTCTGCGACGAACTCCGGCGGCAAATGCCGCGCGGCCTCCAACAGCAAGCTCCGCATCTCAACACTGACTCGCACGTTCTGAGACAGCCGCACGCGCGCGTCGAATTCCCAAGTGCCCTGAGTCCAGAGCAGGGCCGGGCGCAGCACCTCCGTCAACTGTCGCGCTTGTAAGACCGCGAGCGATTCGGGGTTGAGTGTCTTTGCCGCTATGAGCGCCGCACCCAAATCAGGATCGGAGACATCTGCGGGCAACGTCGACAATTCCTCTTCGGAAAGCGCACGCCAGCGGCGCAGACACTCCAAAAGACGATGCTGCCGCAAATTTGAAGCGGCATAAATCACCTCACCGTCTGCCAGATAGACCACCGTCTTGAAGCGCTCGTGCTCCGAGCGCAGAGCGCCGGACAATCCGGCAGCGGAAATTTCGCGTAACAGTTCGGCGAGTGGATGCTCCTGTAGTTGACCAGTCATGCGCCCGCTTAATCCCGTCCGGCATCATAACGCACGCGCCCGAAAAAATAGAAGGTGGGAGACAGTTTTCAGTTTTTAGTTTTCAGTTTTCAGTTAAAGCAACTTGTCTGTGCTGAACACTGAAAACTCAAAACTGAAAACTGTTTACCTTTGACACTACCGCCGCCAGCGCACTATATTACTGTTCAACTAAAGTTCAGAAAATTTGCGGCTTCCCGGCGTTGCGCTGCGAGCGACGAGCCGCTTGGTGTGTCTATGAGTAAGCATGTAATAGAGAAAGCAGCTTCGCAAACCCAGGCAGAGCAACAATCGCCGGATGAGCGTCTCCGCGACCTCATTTCACTAAACGCAGACATTACCGAACTGTTCTACACGCAGACTTACTCGCCTGAGAGCATCTGCACTCCGGCGGACGTGTGCGTGGCCTTCTCCAAGATTCTGCTTTGTCATTGGAATCTCTGCTGCATCATCATCTACCTGCGCGACGAAGGCGGGCAACTGCGCGAGAGCGCGATGCACGCGGACGAGCATTTCGATCAGGAGCGCGCGCGCACGAACGGCGCGCAATTAATCGACGCCATCGAAAGCGAAGAACGCGAGTTGCAAGTCTGGGTTGACGACGGGGGGGCTGAGCCGGACGCTGAAGTGGCGGAACTGCGACAAGCGCTCGCGCCGACTGACTTTCGCGCGGGCGTAGGAATTCCCATACACGCGCGCGGAAAGCTTGTCGGAGCGCTCGTCGCGCTGACGGCTCATCCTGAAAGACTGCGCGCCGCCCTGCATGGCCTGCGCTTCATCGCTCCGCTAATTATCATCGCCGTCGGCAACGCGCGACGCGCACACGCCATGCGCGAGCAGCACCAGCGCATCGAAGAATTGGTCGAACAGTTGCGGCAGCGCGGTCGAGAGCTGGAAGACGCAAACCGCGAGTTGCGCCACGTGGCCCATTATCGCTCGCTCTTTCTGTCGCGCATGTCCCACGAGTTGCGCACCCCGCTCACTTCCATGCTCGGCTTCGCAGAGATTCTGGTGGATCACGAAAAATTGACCGATACGCAGCGCCGCTTCTGCGAAAAAATTCAATCCTCCGGCGTGCAATTGCAAACGAGCCTGAATCAACTGGTTGATCTCTCGCGGCTCGAAGCCGGGCAATCCGAGTTGTTCCTGCATGAATTCTCTCTGCGCGAGACGCTGCGGGAATCCTGCGCGGCGGTTGTCCGTCTGGCCCAGAAACAGCAGGTAGAGATTGATTGTCAGCCGTCGGCAGAACTCTCAACCATCGTCTCCGACGAAGGCAAGCTGCGGCAGGTGCTCTACAACTTCTTCGCGCACGCGATCAGTCGTAGTCCGGCTGGCAGTACAGTCACAGTCCGCGCCGAGAGCCTTTCGACGGAACGCTTTCTCATCACGATTGAAGACGAGGGCGAACAGATTCGTGATTTGTCGCGCATCTTCGAGCCGATTGACATTACAGCGCCAAGCCAGACTGCCGCCAGCATGAATGAGCTTGGCCTCGTCATCGCGCGTCGCCTGATAGACGTGTTGGGCGGCACTGTTCATCTTGACAACTCCGCCGAGCGTGGTCTCAAAGTCTCAATTCAGCTTCCGTCAAGACCGATGGAAAGATGAAGGCAAAAGTAAAAAGGTCAAAGGCAAAAGGAAGGCGGAAAGCACTTTTGTAAATGGGCTTCACCAGACTTTTGCTTTTTTACTTTGACCTTTTGCCTTATGTCTCTGGAGCAAGCACTGCTTTACGATTTCGAGTTGGCGGGACGCCGTGTCCGTTTATATAAGAGGCTGGGCGAAAGCTACGAGCACGTGCTGATGAAGGCGCTCGGCTACGCTATGTTTGTCGGGAGATTTCCGGGCCTTGAGATTGAGCGGCGCGTGGGCTTGCGTTACAAGCCCGATTTGGTGGCGCGCGACGAAGCGGGGCGCTTTCTATTCTGGGGCGAGTGTGGCGCAAACAGCCTGCGCAAGACCAACTGGCTCTTGAAGCACGCGGGAGTCGAGCGTCTCGTCCTCTTCAAAATCGGGCACAATGCCGTTCAACTGGCAGAACAACTGCGCGCCGTCGTCGCGTTGCGCTATCGCCCGCCGGGCCGCGCCCTCTTAATCAATTTCGTTGAAGACATCGCGGCCCGCACCCTTGAGCGGCAAATCGAACACGTGCCGGAAAGCTGGTACACGGAAATCGTGATTTGAGTTTCAGGTTTAAGGTTTCAAGTTCCAGGTTATTAGCTCTTGAACTTCAAACATCAAACCTGAAACCTGAAACTATGAAAAGTCAGGAGCAAATAAACCGGAGCGGTTTCGTCATTCGTGAGTGTACGACAATTGAGGAGTACGACGAATGCGTCCAGCTACAGCGCGAGGCGTTCAGCTTGCCGGAGTTGGAGATTACGCCGCGTCGTCACATGATTGTGTCAAAGCGCGCTGGCGGTTGGACGCTCGGCGCATTTGCGGAAAATCAATTGGTCGGCTTTGTTCTGCATCTCGTCGCAGTGCGCGGCAAGAGTGAGATTATCGGTTACTCGCACATGATGGCTGTGGCAAAGTCTGCTCAGAACAAGGGCATCGGAGCGCGTTTGAAATGGGCGCAGCGAGAGCGCGCGCTGGCAGAAGAGCGAAAATTTATCAAGTGGACTTGGGACCCGATGCAGGCGCGCAACGCTCACTTTAATCTCAACCGGCTGGGCGTCATCGTCCGCTCCTACAGCGTCAACCATTACGGCACTGATTACCTGACGTTCAAGCACGAACAGGCAAAGGACAGTGAGGGCCTCGATAGCGACCGCCTGTATGCCGAGTGGGACTTGCTCTCGCCGCGCGTTACGGCACTCGCCGACGGGCACACTGTTGAATTGTCTGATTCACCCGCCGCTGAAATAGCGATTCCCCCTGACTGGCAGGCGCTGGTCGAAGGCGACCCCGGCGCGGCGCGGCGCGAGCAATTGCGCGTCCGCGCCGAATTTGAACAAGCCTTCGCCGCTGGCCTCGTCTGCGCCGGATTCAGGCGCGACCCCGTGCGCCCGCGCTACCTTCTTTACAACAATGACAAGTGACGGGTGACAAGTGATAGGATAAAACATATTCTTACTTGTCACTTGTCGCCCGTCGCCTGACGCTTGAGCGTATGCCGTTTACACGTTTCGACCGCTACGTTGATCGCCACGCGCGTTCCTTTACGGAGCGCCTGCAAACCCTGTGTCGCATGCCTTCGGTGGCGGCGCGCGGGACGGGCGTGCGCGCGATGGCCGAAGCCGTAGAGCAATTGATGCAGCGCGTCGGCGCGGGCACGCGCGTCTTCAAAATCGGCAGCGGGTATCCGATTATTTACGGAGAGTTTGGAGCAGGCTCTCATTGCTTTGTCGTCTACGGCCATTACGATGTCGCGCCCGTGGGCTATCTGACCAGTTGGGCCTCTGGGCCTTTCTCGGCAACTTTGCGCGACGGCAAGCTCTATTCGCGCGGCGCGGCCAACAGCAAGGGAGACTTGGTCGCGCGTCTCGCCGCCATCGAAGCTTATCAAAAGACTTTCGGGAAACTGCCAGTCTGCCTGCGCTTTATCGTCGAAGGCGAGGCAGGCATTGGCAGCAACAGTCTCTATCGTTTCACCCAGGAGCACCCGGAGATGCTGCGCGCCGACGGGCTTATCTGGGAAGAGGGCTACAAAGACACGCAGGAACGCCTCGTCATCAGCCTGGGCTTCAAGGGCATCACCTTCATCGAACTGCGCGTGCATGGAGCACGCACAGACTTACATTCAAAGTGGGGCGCGATTGTGCCCAATCCCGCTTGGCGATTAGTGCAGGCGCTTTCGACACTCACATCGCCGAAGGGCGTGATAACGATTGACGGCTTTTCGTCGCACATCGCGCCCATCTCGACGGAAGATAGCGAAGCTCTAAAGAGAATCGAGTTGGACGAAGCGGGACTCAAGAACGAGTTTCGCATTAATCAATGGCTGCGTTCGATGAAGGGCCACACGCTCGTCAAAGAGCACATCTTTGGGCCAACCTGCACAATCTGCGGTGTTCAAACCGGCCACACCGAAGCCGGGCCAAAAACCGTCCTGCCGAGCACGGCCATGGCGCGGCTCGATTTCAGACTCGTGCCCGATTTGACGCCGGAGTTGGTCGTTGAACTGCTGCGCGATCACTTGGACGTGCGCGGCTTTAAGGATGTGGAGATTATCGAACTCGGCAGCGCTCCGGTCATAAAATCATCCGCGCAGTCAATCGTCGCTCGCGCCGCCATCGAGAGCGCGCCCGAAGTTTACGGCCACGAGCCAATCGTCTATCCGCTCGACCCGGCCAGCGGCCCTGTCGGCGTAATCTGCGGCGTCAATGATCCGCCGACGCCAGTCGTCTCCTTCGGGACAAGCTATTCAGGCTCTAACCCGCACGGGCCTGATGAGAACATACGGATTGAAGATTATCTGCAAGCCATCAAGTATTTTGGCCGCGTCATACATCACCTGGGCCAACCGGACAAGCACAAGACGAACAACCGCGCCGCGCAGATGGTAACCTTGAGTAGAGGATAAGGGAGAGGCCAGAGAAACTTGCCAGCCACCCAAAGAACAATCGAACGCGAGATAGAAAGCCTGCGTGAAGAGATTCGTCGTCATGAAGAGTTGTACTACGTCTTCGACAACCCGGAAATCTCCGACGTGGAATACGACCAACTGCTCGCGCGCCTGCAACAACTGGAAGCAGAGCACCCGTCGCTCGTCACGCCCGACAGCCCAACGCAGCGCGTAGGGGGCCGCCCAGCCGAAGGCTTCGACGAATACGTGCACCGCCGCCCTATGCTCTCGCTCGACAACAGCTACAACATTGAAGACCTGCGCGCCTTCGACGAGCGCTGCCAAAGATTAGCCGACGGGCGTGCTATTGAATATGTCGCGGAGTTGAAGATAGACGGCCTTTCAATCTCGCTCCATTACGAGGACGGAAGACTCGTGCGCGGCGTGACGCGCGGCGACGGGCGGCGCGGTGAAGACGTGACGCAGAACGCGCGCACGATTCGCAGCATCCCTCTCAAGCTCAAAGCGGATGATAGTCGCACCGGCAGAGAAATAGAGGTGCGCGGCGAGGCTTATCTCCCCAGAAACGTCTTCGAGAAAATCAACGCCGAGCGAGAGGAAGCGGGCGAGGCGCGTTTCGCCAATCCGCGCAACGCCGCCGCCGGAACGATTCGACAGCTTGACCCGCGCATCGTCGCCGCACGCCGCCTTGATATGTTCGCCTACGACCTCATCACGGGTGAGCGTAAGCCCTTCGCGTCACACTGGGATGCGCTCATGTGGCTCGATAGCGCGGGCTTCCGCGTCAATCCTAATCGCGCCTTGTGCGCCTCAATTGATGAGGTGATTGATTACTGTCATCAGATGGAGATGAAGCGCGACGAGTTAGGCTATGAGATTGATGGTGTCGTCGTCAAAGTCAATTCAACCGCCTTGCAGGACGAGTTCGGTGCGACGACTAAAGCGCCGCGCTGGGCCATCGCGTATAAGTATCCGGCGCGGCAGGCGACGACGCAGGTGCTGGACATCGTTGTGCAGGTCGGGCGCACGGGCGCGCTCACGCCCGTCGCCAATCTACAGCCTGTCCTGCTCGCCGGAAGCACGGTGGCCCGCGCCACGCTTCACAATGAAGACGAAATCAAGCGGCTGGGCCTGCTCGTCGGCGATTGGGTATTGATAGAAAAGAGCGGCGAGGTAATTCCGAAGGTTATCAAGGTCGTCGAATCTAGACGCACGGGCGCGGAAAAACTTTTCAGGATGCCGAAGAAGTGTCCGGTGTGCGGCGGCGTCATCTCGCGTCCGGAAGGCGAAGTGGTGGCGCGCTGTGTGGCGGCGGATTGCGCTGCGCAGTTGAAGGCGCGGCTGCTGCATTACGCTTCGCGCCGCGCGATGCGGATTGAAGGCTTGGGCGAAGCGCTGGTCGAGCAGTTAGTGGAAAAGAAGATGGTGAGAGATGTCGGCGACCTCTACGACTTGAAACTCGAAGAGACGGCGGCGCTTGAGCGTATGGCCGAAAAATCTGCATCGAATCTGCTGGCACAGATTGAGGCTAGCAAGACGCGCGATTTGTCGAATCTGGTTTACGGCCTCGGCATACGCCACGTCGGAGAGCGCACCGCCGGAATCCTCGCGCGCAGCTTTCGCTCGCTCGAACGTCTGGGCGCGGCGACCGTTGAAGAACTGGACGCCGTGCATGAGATTGGCCTGACCGTCGCCGAGAGCGTGCGCGATTGGTTTGACGACGCCGGAAACGTCGCGCTCTGCAAACGACTCGCCGCTGCCGGCGTGCGAACTGAACTCGAAGGCGGCGCAACTGAGACGCACGACGAAGCTTTCGCAGGCAAGCAGTTTGTCCTGACGGGTAAGATGGAAACATTGACGCGCGATGAAGCGCGCGCCCTGATTGAAGCACGCGGCGGGCGCGTCACCTCTACGGTCAGCAAGAAGACGGATTACGTCGTCGCGGGCGAGGACGCCGGGTCAAAACTCGACAAGGCGAACGCGCTCGGCCTACGCGTAATTGACGAAGCGGGCTTGCGGGAAATGCTCAAATAATTAGTCCAAAGTCTAAAGTCCAATGTCCAAAGTCAAGCAGATGGCTTTGACTTTAGACTTTAGACTTTGGATATTGAACTTAAGTTTTGAACGGAGACTCTTATGACAACGGCAGAACAGGCGGGCAAACTCGAACTCGTCTACACGATTCTTTGTGAGGATGTGCGTGTCGAGGTTGGCCCAAAGCTTTCCCTGATGGGCGTCATTCCAAACATCATCACGGCGCAGCAATTTCCCATCACGCTCTTTAAGTTTGCGGTCGTTAGCCGCTGGCGCGGCGATGGCTCTCATCTCTCGGAAGTCAGGGTCTTGTCGCCCGACCGCCAGCAACATTTGATGGTCTCGCAGCCGACGCTGTTTGAGATTTCTCCGCACGGCTTTGCCGAAAACATCAACTTCTTTTTCCACCTCACCTTTCCCATTCCCGGCCAGTACTGGGTGCAGACGCTGATTGATTCGACGCTCAGAGACGAGCAGCCGCTCGTCGTCGATAAAGCTCAAATGGAGCAGGCGACTGAGAGCATCTCGGAAACGATAAACTAAATAGCAATCAAAAGAGCAAAGGCAAAAGTGAAGGCTTAGTCAGCTTCACTTTTGCCTTTGCTGTATGCGGATGAGTGGACTTGAACCACCACGGTGTCGCCACCACAGGCTTCTGAGACCTGCGCGTCTGCCAATTTCGCCACATCCGCTTGCGGGACGAGTTTTAATATAAGGAGGCGGGCGTGAGGGTGTCAAGCAAACTCAACAAACGCCTGCGCCCAACCCTCTACTATTCAACACAACTGTCTGACTGTGCGCGATAACGGATTTGGCGCTCGAAGTGAGAGGTTTTGAGTTTGAAACACGTTATACCGAGTTCTGAGCGTGGATTTTCGAGTTCCGAGGGCGAATGTTCGTGCTCAGAACCCGGAGGTCGAGGCTTTTAGCTCGAATGTTCGAGCAAAAAGCTCGGAGGTTCGAGCTAAAAGCCTCAACGTTGAGGATATTTTCTCGAAGCTCCGAGCTAAAAGCCTCAACGTTCGAGCTTTTTGCTCGGACTTCCGACAAAATTTGTCAGTCATCCGACAAATTTTGTCAATTGTCCGAGCTATTTGCTCGGAAGTCCGAGATATTTTCTCGAACGTTCGAGAAAATATCCTCAACGTTCGAGAAAATAGCTCGGACTTTCAGGAAAAAAGCCTCAACCTCCGAGTAAATAGCTCGAACCTTCAGGAAAATAGCCTGAAGGTTCGAGAAAATAGGTCGAATTTCAGCGGACGCCTGTTACGGACGGCCAAAAATGTCGCCCAGAATGCCGCCGACGCCGCTGCGGCGCGTGTTGCGATTACGGTAACCGTCTTCGTAGCCGCGACGAAAACCCTCGCGGAAGCTGCGGCGATAGAGTTCTCGATTGCCGTAGCTGCTGTTATAACCGCTGGTCGCGTCCCTGTAAGCGGAGTGGTCGTCAAAGTCTCTGTCTCTGCCGCTGGCGCGGTCGTTCTGTCCGGCACGAAAGCCTTCGTCGTAGCCTATGCTCAGGGCGCGGCGGCGAATCTCTGTCGTGTCGTTGATGCCGTCGTCGTCGCGGTCGCGGTCACGGTCGCGTCTGCGCCCACGGCCTCTATCGTCGTCGTCATCCCAATCATCGTCATCGCGGCCACGGTCATCGCGCGGGCCGCGTCCGTCCCAACGCCCGTCGCGCGCGTCGTGGCCGTTCTTGAATTTCTCGGCCTTCTTATCCTGCCCGCGTCCTTTTCCGCGCCCGCGTCCCTGCGGCGCGGCGGCAAAGATTGGCGCGGCCATAGCCAGAATAAGCGTCAAAACCACTGCCCACAGGGCAGAACGTTTAGCTTTAGAATCTCTCATCGCTTCCCTCCAAGTTACTTCAAAGCGCGTGGTCGTAGGAACGGCCCGCGTAAATTATCACCAGATTTTTGAGGAATAAACCATTGGGGCAGGAAAGACGTTACAATCGCTGTGCCGTACGGCTGGCGGGGCTAAGTTGTTGTTTCTAGTGGCGTGTGAAACCGCAACCGCATTACTCGTCATACGAAATCGTAGCGAAATAGGCCGTATATAGTGCGCGCACGCCGCAGCGCAAACATTCTAAAGAGCACAGCCGCCGCCGACGGGGCGTGCGGTTGCGGGCTGGCGAGCGTGGTTGTTATAGTTGCTTCAGATTTCGTTAACGGAAAAACGAATGCCCGAAACAGCGTCTAGTTTTGAAGCTTTGCGCGGACGTTTGGCCGAAGTGCGTCGTCGCATAGAGCAGGCCGCACGCCAGGCTGGACGCGCGCCCGAAGAGATTACGCTCGTCGGCGTCAGCAAGACTCAACCCGTGGAGATGCTCAGGCTCGCTTTGGAAGCTGGCCTCCGCGACTTTGGCGAAAATCGCGTGCAGGAGGCCGACGAGAAAATCACAGAGATAGGACGCGAAGCCGCGCGCTGGCATCTAATCGGGCACTTGCAGGCCAATAAGGCCAGACGCGCCGTCATGCTTTTCGATTGTATACACTCGCTTGATTCGATTGCACTGGCAGAGCGTCTAGACCGTTTGTGCGGCGAAGCGGGGCGCAGTGAGTTGCCAGTGCTGATTCAAGTTGACCTCGCGGGCGAAGAAACCAAGTCGGGCGTAAGCGTTGAAGAATTGCCGGAACTAATCGCAAAGGTGACGGCGTGTGAGCATTTGAGCTTGAGAGGGTTGATGACGCTGCCGCCGTTCTTCGAGGAGGCAGAGCGCGTCCGTCCCTTTTTTCAAAGGCTGCGGGAATTGCGCGACGCGCTCTCTGCAAGGCAGGCGTTCGGTTCACACAGGGGCGAGCTTTCGATGGGGATGAGCCACGACTTTGAGATAGCCATTGAAGAGGGAGCGACAATGGTGCGCGTCGGGACTGCTATCTTCGGCGAGCGTTTGCAGAGGCGTTAGATTACCCTGAGAGTATTTTATGACTCTTTTTGATTATCTGAGCTACTACATAACTTACGCGGTGGCTGCAATCATCATGGGCATCATCCTTTTGATGTTGCTGCGCTTCATCGTGAATTACACGGACATGAATCCGTTTTCCAGAACAGTGCTGACCGTGCGTCGCCTGACAGACCCCCTGGTGATGCCCGTGCGGCGTTCTCTGGCAAGCTTCGGCGTTGACCCGAAGGTCGCGCCGTTAATTACAATCCTGCTCGTTATCCTTGTCGGCTGGTTCGCAGTGCAACTGACGGACAGCATTTTGCTGGTGATGATGAAGGGAGCTTTCCAGAGTGTTCGGGAAAACAGATTCATCGCGCTCGTCGGCTACATTCTTTACGGGCTGCTCGACATCTATTCAATTCTCATCTTCATGCGCATCATCTTTTCCTGGGGCACGGTCAGCCAGCGCAATCGCGTCATGCGTTTTCTGGTCAACGTCACAGACCCGCTGCTCCTGCCGCTCAGGCGCATGATTCCGCCCTTCGGTATGCTCGACCTTTCTCCGATCGTCGCCTTCATCCTCATCTGGCTCTTCAAGGCTGCCATCGCCGGAACGCTCCTGCGCGCTTAGAAGGGGTGAACAAGAAGGATGAGCGGCTGTCGAAGTGAGGAGACTGCGAGATTTTGCTTGAGTGCACGGAGCGAGACGGCGCGATCACGTTTATGGTGCGCGTCGTGCCGCGCGCCTCGCAGAGTTGTATAGCAGGAGAGCACGGCGGCGCTTTAAGAGTGCGCGTCCAAGCGCCGCCCGTAGAGGGAGCGGCCAACGAGGAATTAACACGAACGCTCGCACGCGCTTTCAATCTGCCGACGCGAGCCGTCGAAATCCTGGGCGGGCAAACGTCGAAGCTCAAGCGCGTGCGCGTTCGCGGCGCAAACTGCGCGCAGCTTGAAAGGCTCGCTGGTGAGAGTCAGTCTTGATAAGCGGCCTGCGGTCTCAGACCTCGCTCGCTGGACTGGCGCACACCCCCTTGTGATATATTTCGTACCCGCTCCAATCTTAATAATCTATCTCTTAGAAGGAAGTCCTTAAAAATGTCCGGACACTCGAAGTGGCACACTATCAAGCATAAGAAGGGCGCGCTCGATGCCAAGCGCGGCAAAGTTTTCACCAAGCTGATTAAAGAAATTACGGTCGCGGCGCGTACGGGCGGCGGCGACCCCGGCGCAAACGCTCGCCTACGCAAAGCCATCTCCGATGCGAAGGCCGCCAACATGCCGAACGATACCATTGACCGCGCCACCAAACGCGGCACTGGCGAACTCGAAGGCGTCAGCTACGATGAGATTACCTACGAAGGTTACGGGCCGGGCGGCGTCGCCATCATGGTTGATTCGATGACGGACAATCGCAATCGCACCGTCGCCGAAATCCGCCACATCTTTTCCAAGAACGGCGGCAACCTCGCAACAAGCGGCGCGGTCGGCTGGATTTTCGAGAAGAAGGGCTACATCGTCGTCGAGAAATCGGCCAAGCCCGAAGACGAGATGTTTGAGATAGTCACCGAAGCGGGCGCGGAAGACCTTCGGGATGATGAAGACAACTACGAGATTATCACCGCGCCCGACAGCTTCGACACGGTGCTCGACGCCGTGAAGAAAGCCGGAATCGAGCCGCAGGTAGCCGAAGTCGAAATGGTTCCCAAAGAGTATAAGAAGCTCGAAGGCAACGAAGCCAAGCAGATGCTCAAACTTATGGAAGCCCTCGAAGACCACGACGACGTGCAGAAGGTCTCCGCCAACTTCGACATCAACGAAGCCGACATGGCCTGATAAGCAAGCGCGAGTTGAAAGGCCGCAACGATGAAAGCATGGTTATTGATTCGTCGCTTCGATGAGTTATTAAGGTGAAGAAACGCTGAAGTGATAGCAAATGAATCTGCAAGGTTTTTAAGTTCTCTGTTTTCAAGAAAGGTTTTTTCCGGGTTCTGAAAATCCGAGAACCTGCTAAATTCTTTCCGTGATATGCTCCGCGCCGCTCGGATGAGAGGTGTTTGGCACGGAGCTTTTAGTATCGCTAAATTTTCGAGGCGTATAAATCCGTGCGAGTCTTAGGCATTGATCCGGGCAGCGAAACGACGGGCTGGGGCGTCGTCGAGGGCGACGGCCACCGCTATCGTTTAATCGAGTATGGCACAATCAAGGCCAGCCCGCGCGAGAGATTCGCCGCGCGGCTCTTGAAAATCAGCGACGGCATCGAAGCCGTCATCACGCGTCACGAGCCGGACGCCTTTTCGATTGAAGAGGCTTTTTATGCAGCCAACGTCAAAGTCGCGTTGAAGCTCGGACAGGTGCGCGGCGTGGCGCTCGTGGCAGCCGAGCGCGCACGTCTAGAGATACACGAATATAGCCCGCGCCTCATCAAGCAAACGGTCGTCGGCTATGGCAACGCCGAAAAGCATCAGGTACAGGAGATGGTGCGCGTGCTTCTCTCGCTCGCCGTTGTGCCCGAACCGCACGACGCGGCAGACGCGCTCGCCATCGCCATTTGCCATTTTCATCACGCGGGCAGCCAGGAGCGCATCCTCGCTGCTCAGCCCCGCGTGAACCGCGCATCTCCCGTATCGGCTGCGACTCGTCGCCGCGCTTCCCGCTAGATTTACTCGCGCGGAAAGCGCGAGCACGTCGCCTTTTTGACCTCATTTCAAAGGAAGGCACTTCACAAATGATTGCCCCTTTTCTCAGAGCCAGACTCGCTCTTGCTTTCTTCATCTTCGCCAACACATGGTCGGCGCTTGATTCTCAAGCGTTGGCACAGCAGCGCCGAACGGCGGCGGCGACTGGCGGGCAACGCGCGGCCATCGGTGGACAGCGAGCCGTGGTCGTTGATGAAAGATTGGCTGCGCTGCGCGAAGCGCCGGAGCTTTCCGCGCGTCTTTTGCAACGCATGAGTCGCGGGCGCAAGGTCTCAATTATCGGCAGCCGCCGCGCGTCCGACGACCTGACCTTTTATAGAGTCATGCTGACGAAGAGAACCGGAGGCTGGGTGCAGAGCGAGGCCGTCATCTCAACGATTCGTAAGGATGACGACGAGCGCCTGCTGCGGCTGATTCGCGGCTCGGAAGACTTTGACCGTTTGGCCCGCGCACACATTTTCCTGGATTTATTTCCCAAGTCGCCTTTGCGCCCCACAGTCCTGATGCTTTACGCGGAGGCTGCGGAAGAGGCTGCTGGTCGTCTCTCGCGCGATGCCATGCGGCGTTTGGACGCGCACGAAATGAAGGCTGGCGGCGCACCCGATTACAGCTACTATCTGAACTACAGCGGACTCGATAGATATAACCGGCAGGGAGTGTCGTTTGTTTTCGACCGCACGGCGAAGCGTTTTTATTACGACGGCGCGGCGTGGCGCGAGATAGTGCGTCGCTACCCGCAAAGCGCGGAAGCCGAAGCGGCGCGCAAACGTTTGGAAGCGCTTGCCCTCGTACAGAAACGTTGACGGACAAGCTCGCATCCAATTCCTTTTCGTCACAGCCCTTTCACTTACCAGCGATGATACGCAGGATGGCTGGGCTTGACGGCGACGAACGTGCCCACGCAGGTCGCGCAGACCTTGCCCTTGGCAATCAACTGCGCTTCGACAGTTGCCCTGTCGTCTGTTGACTCGGTGACTCTGGCCGTAAGCTGTAGCGGTTCATCGGTGGGGGTCGGCCTGAGCAGCTTAATCGCGTAGTCAGCCGTCACGGTGCAGGGTGGACTGTCGGCAGCGCGTCGATTCATCAAATGCCAGGCCGCCGCCCAGTTTGAATGGCAATCGAGCAGCGTGCCGATGATGCCGCCGTTGAGCATTCCCGGAAAGGCTTCCATGTAGGGTTCGGGCTGCCAGTGGGCCACGACCTCTTCGCCGCGCGCGAAACTGCGTATGCGTAAGCCCCTCTCGTTGGCCGGGCCGCAGCCGAAACAGGCGTTTTGTGGCGCAAATTGCTCTTGCAGGCTTTTCTCGTTCATACAGTTTAAGTTGTTCGTCAGTGCCTCCTTTTCGTCAATCTGAATGCCGGATTACTACCATAAAGAAAGCTTTGGCGGCTGGCAAATCGGATGCGAAAAAGAAGGTTGCAAAATCCGGCGCGCGCGGTTAGATTGTCGGCGGTTCAAACAGAACAAGGTGGGGTCTCTCCCGACAGGGCTTTAGCAAGGGTGCGCCTCTGCCGTCAACCAAATCAAGCGCAGGAGGTAACAGCAAGTGCCGACCGGAACATGTCCCGAATGCGATGCTGATGTCCACGTGGACACGGATGCCGACAAGGGCGATATGGTCTCGTGCGAAGAGTGTGGGACTGACCTTGAAGTCGTGGGCCTCGACCCCGTCGAATTAGACATCGTCGAAGAAGACGATTTAGACGAAGACGACGAAGAAGAGGAATTCTAAAAGCAGCATTCAGGAGTCAGAATCCAGCAGCCGGAATAAGCGGCTGAAACCAGATTTATTCTGATTTTCTTTTCTTCTGACTTCTGACTCCTGAATTCTGGATTCTGCCTTTCCGAATCACTTCTTTTCCCCGCCTGTATATCCGGGGCGACTCTGCCGCAAGAGAAGGCCGGGTGGCCCTTCAATACGAATCGTGTGAAAACGCCCGTCGCGCCTGTTCTCTTCGGGCGGATAAAAGGCCAGCACGTAGGCTGAGGTGACCTCTTCGGCCAGCGCGCGAAAGAGCGGCCCGAAATCTTTATCCGTCGCGTAGACGTTCGTTCCGCCAGTCTTCTCAGCCAATCCGCTCACATCCAGCGGCGTCGGCAGCGGCGCTCTTTCCGCAGAGGCCATCACGCGTGTAAAAGAAGGCAGCGTGACGGTGTAAACGCTCACGTCTGCCGCGTTGGCACGCTCGATGACGGTTCGCGCCGCCACAGTATCTCCGACCGGAAAGCCGTCTGTCACAACCACCACGGCGCGTTTCATCAAACGCCGCTCACGCGTGCGCGGGGCTTTCCGCACCAGCAGTCGAATCGCATCGTCAACAGCATCGTAGGTGTGTGTAGAGAGTCCGTTGGGTTCGCGTGTGAGGCGTTCCAGTGCGCGATCAAGTTTCTCCGGGTCGTTAGTAAAACCCTGTATGGTTTTGACCTCCATCCCAAAGGCCATCACTGCAAAGAGCGCAGGATATTCCGAGAGCCTTTGCGAGAAGAGTCTGAGCGCAGAGCGCAAGCGCTGTAGCTCTTCAATCGTCATGCTGCCCGAAACATCCAGCGCGAAGACGACCGCCACGGGACGCAGAGCGCCGCCGCGCCGCTCCACGTTAAAGAAAGAGATGGGCCGCTCAACGTTGTCTTCGTAGAGCTTGAAGGCTTCAACGCCGAGGCCGCGCACGGGCTTTCCCTCCGCGTCCGTCACCGTCACATCAACCAGCACCAGGTCTGTATCAATCCGCAGAACGTCTTCGTCATCCTGAACGGGAGGCAAAGCTTCGACGCGACGAGGGCGCTGCGCTTCGTGTGGCTGCTGGCCGACGACCTTAAGAGAGAGAGGCGACAAGAGGGCGGCGAAAAGAAACGCGCAACAGAGACAGAGTCGCCGCCAATGACGAGACTGAATGAAGGCGATGGGTTTGCTCGTGTCGGACATAAATCTTCGGCATCAACTTTACAGAATCGTCGGGCGTTTTGACTAGCTCCGGCAAGCGCAGCCAAAGATGATGCTCTTGTTGAACGGCTGAGATACGGCAAAGGGCGACGGGCAACAGCAAGAGCCGCCGTCAGCATCAACAGATGCGTCAGCCTGTAGTGGCACGACCACGCTCAAATCGCGGGCCGCGTGTTATAATGACTGCTGCTAATTGCCCTGATTCGAAAAGCTGTAAAGAGCAGCGATACCGACGAGAGCGAAAAAGATGATGTTGCGAAAATGTATGGCTGCGCTGGCGCTCGTTTTACTGAGCCTGACCGCAAGCGTAGCGCAGGATAAGACGACTGGCGGCTTTAAGGGCAAGGTGCGTGCAGAGAATGGCTCGACCGTTGCGGGCGTCGCCGTCATCGTGCGGCAGGATGAGCGCGAATTGACGCGCGTCGAGACCAATCGCAAGGGAGAGTTTTTAATCACGGGCCTCAAGCCGGGAGCATACGGGCTGACCTTTCGTAAGGCGGGCTTGAGTACGGGCATGCTCGAAAACGAGCAGGTGCGTGCAGGCAAAGTGCGTGAGTTAGACCGGCTGGTGCTGTCAGTTGACGAAAGCTCTATAGCCTTTGTTCGCGGCAGCGTGTTTACGGCTTCGGGCCGGAGCGCCCCCGGCGTGCGCGTAGAGCTTTACCGCATCGGCGCAGACGGCGCAGAGAAGAAGATAGACGAGCGCATCTCTTCAGACGAGACAGGTGAAGTGAAGTTTCGCGTCTCGCCAGACCCGGCGAAGTATAGAATCGTTGCGAAGGCTCGTAACGTCGAGCCTGTGCGCGGCGAGATAGTCAACGTTGACGGCGCTGCGATTTACCGCACGGCAGTTTCCCTGCCGCCTCTCAACAGGTAAGACCAGGTGCGGGGTGATTTTCGATGAGCGATGCTACACCCCAGAGTAATGAACGACGCGAGGAGTTTTTAACGGCCCGCCAGTTGGCCCAAGTCCTACAGGTGAGCGAATCAACCGTTCGCCGCCTCGCGCAAAAGGGGCGCATCCCTTCGATTCGCCTCACGCCGCGCCTCATACGCTTTCATCTTCCGTCCGTCCGCGACGCTCTAGACGGCACACACCGCTCACGCACACAACGCAACCAACCGGAATCTCAGACAGACAATCTGCAACTCTCTTTCGCAGACCTACTATAGCCAACCCATTAACTTTGCTATCCCTCCGATTAGCAGCATCGTGCCCATAATCATAACTACTATGGCGATGAGGGCAAGATTTATCTCTTGATAAGCCTCACTGCTTTCTTTTGACATCGGCGCAATGCCACGCGGATAGATGAGACGATGTATCTTCTCATCAGAAAGATGGAACAATAGCCACCAACTAAGACAAGTTAGTATTCCACCAATGACGATTAAAATGATACTCATTTTAATCTCTTCAGAATAAGATAACGTGCCATACGATTACGTTCGGCGGCGCGGCATCTTGAGCGAGCTAACGTCCATCCAGCGCCCGTCGCGTTTGACGTAGATGCGCGGTTTTTGTAGCGGGAATTTCCGTGCGAAGGTCGGGTTGGCGGCGAGGAATGTACGCACAGTTACCTGGTCGCCTGTTGCGACGCGCCACCTTCCGTCTTCACGCACGAGATACTGCTGCGCGACGATTTTGCCTTCGCTTTGAATGGGCCGAAGCACGCGCCCGTACATCACCGTGTCAACAACGGCGAGGTCGCCGCTCGTTCGCACCGCGCCAATCTCCATTCGATCCAGAACGTATAGGTCGCGCGTTCTGGCGAGCGCTCGTGTAAAGCGCTCGCGCGAGATGCGTCGCTGTTGCGCCGTCGGCAATGTCTCGTAGAGAGAGTTATAGTCGCCGGATTTCAGTTGTTGGAAGATGCGCTCCACCACGCCTCGCACTTCCGCTTCATCAGGCGCGCTCAGCGTCGCACGGGCCGGAAGCGCCATCGTCAAGAGCAGCGCGAAAGCGGCTAAGATAATTGTGTGTTCCTTAATTCTCATCAGTCTTATCAGCATCCTCATCATCGTCAGCATCGTCTGCGGGTAAATCTGCCGACGGTGGAATAGTTCTTTTTATCTGTATGCGTAGTCGCAAAAACCAGGCGACGACGCCGAGCGACGCGGCGACGAATGCCGCGTTAACGTAAGCTTCGTCAACGAGAGCGCGCCAGAGAAAGAATGCTGCGGTAACCAAACACAGCGTCGCAACGATGAGCCAGACGCGTTCCATCACAGGCAAGGGTAAAGGCGAAAGGATGAAGGATGAAAGCGCGGCTGTCCAGGTTGGGTTATCATTCTTTTAGCCCTCTGCCTTTTCGGCTTCATCCCTGCTTTGCACTGCGTTTGCTGTTCCGGCCCGTGAAAGTTGTTGCCTTCTTGGTTTGTGCCGCAACGTCGCCCATCTTTATTTCACAACAATTGGAAGGGAAGTCTCTATATTGCGCGGAGGATAGCAGACCTGATCGTCGCACGGCTGCACGCGAACTTTGGCGCGGAGCGTGTGCGACCCCTTCGTGGCCTGTGCGTTGGCCTTGAGCGGAACTCTGATTGTCGCCTGTCCTTCGTAGACGGCAATCGGGTCGGGACTGAACGCGAACTTTTTCATCTCATACGGCGGATACTGCGGCTGCCCGACAGTGATGCCGTCGGCTGCTTCGACATCAATGGACGTGGCGATCTGATACTTCGAGGCCGGATTGCCGTTGATGTGATAGCCGCTCATGATGTTGACCTGCACCGCAGCATCAGCCGAGCCGTTCGCCGTCAACTGCACTTCCGCAGCGCTCGCGGTCACGATATTCGCGGGCGGAGTCTTCGTCGCGACGGCGGGCGAAGCGGAAGATGAAGGAGTTGCTGTCGCAAGGTTGTTGTTAGCCTGTTCGGTCTTTGAGCAGGCGGCGAAGCTAAACAGGCAGAGGCCGCAGAGCAGAGTCGAAACAATTCCACGCATGTGATTCCTCGAATCAAAATTAAAAAGTTTATTTGTGCGTTGCGCCGCCAAGGGGTCGCCCGCCAAAGAAAGCACGCGCCGACGCTATCATGCGGCGCAGTCGGCGTACAACCTTCGGCAGTATCCATGCCAGAATCAAAAGAAAGACAGCGATGACGATTAGGATTATTACCGGATTGGTGACCATCAACACTGTCGCGCCGACGGCGACGACATCCTCTATGATTGAAAGCGCCCAATTTGTCACAGGCTCAGGACTGGTGTTGGCCGCTGCCCTGACCGTCGCTTTCGTGCCGTGAGTCGAAAGCGCCAATCCGCCGCCCAACAGCAGCGCCAGCACTTGAACCGTCGGGTCTAAATTCGCCGTCGCCGAAAAAGCAATCACCGCGCCCGCCGGAACGCGTATGAACGTATGCACGGCATCCCAGATGGTATCGACGTAAGGAATTTTGTCTGCGATAAACTCGACCGCGTAGAGAAAGAGCGCGACACCAATGATAATCCAGTTATCCAGAACGTGCAGGCTGCCGGGCAGTTGGGCCAATCCGTAGCGATGCAACAGACCGAGCGCCGCAACGGTCGCATACAAATTAATGCCCGATGTCCACGCCGCGCCGAACGCCAATCCGAGTATTTGCAAGACAGACATAACTGAACTACGAATTCAGAATTCAGAAGTCAGAAGCCGAAGAAAAGAAAATCAGAAGGGAAGAAGTGCAGAATAAAAGCGGGCTTGCGGCCTCTTATTCTGAATTCTGACTCCTGACTTCCGAATTCTGCTGTTTGCCATCCGGCCTTTTAATACCAAACTTTTCGAGCCGGTATTGGAGCGTGCGGAAGGTCAGGCCGAGCAGCTTGGCGGCCTTTGTGATGTTGTAGTCGGATTGCTCCATCGCCTGAGTAATCAAATCGCGCTCGACATCTTCGAAAGCGATGCCTTCGGGCGGCAGCTTAAACGCGCCTTCCGAGGCGGGGCGCGCTTCCTGACGCACTTCGAGCGGCAAATCTTCGATGGTAATAAGGTCGCCCTCGCAGAGCAGGATGGCGCGCTCGATGGCGGATTCAAGTTGGCGGACGTTGCCGGGCCAACTGTAGTCCGTCATGACGCGCCTGGCCTCCGGCGTCAGCCCGCGCACGAGGCGCGAAGTGTTGCGCGTGTGCTTCTTCAAAAAATAGTTCATCAGGACGGGAATATCATCGCGCCGCTCGCGCAAAGGCGGCACGTCAACCGAAAGCACGTTGAGACGATAATAAAGGTCATCGCGGAATCTTTTGTCGGCGACCATCGCGCGCAAATCGCGGTTGGTCGCGGCGACGACCCTCACGTCTATCTTGATGGCGCGCGTGCCGCCGACGCGCCTGATCTCGCGCTCCTGTAGGGCGCGCAAGAGTTTGGCCTGCATGCCAATGTCGAGTTCGGCGATCTCGTCAAGAAAGAGCGTGCCGCGATCCGCAACTTCAAACAGCCCCTTCTTTTCGGCATGTGCGCCGGTGAAAGAGCCTTTCTCGTGGCCGAAGAGTTCAGATTCGAGCAGGTTCTCGTTAATAGCGGCGCAGTTGACGGCCTGAAACATCTCTGTCACGCGCGGACTCTGGTTGTGAATCGCACGCGCGATCAACTCCTTGCCCGTCCCCGACTCGCCGCGAATCAAAACGGTCGAGCTTGAGCGCGCGACCTTCAAGATCATCTTCTTGACGGCCTCCATTTCGGGCGAAGCGGAGATTATTTCGGCGTCGATGGCATCGAGCTTGGAGAGAGCGCGATGAATTGTTTCGAGCAGCGTGTCGCGGTCGTAGGGCTTTTGTAGGTAATCAAACGCGCCGCGCCTTAAGGCTTCCTTCGCGGATTCTATCGAGCCGTGTGCGGTCAGCAGAATGACGATGATGGAAGAATCCTGCGCGAGCAGGTGTTGCAAAAGCTCTATGCCGTCCATGCCCGTCATCTTCAAATCTGTAAGGGCCAGATCGAAGCGACGCTCTTTAGCGAACTTCAGCGCCGCTTCGCCGCTGGATGCGGTCGTCACGTCGTAGCCCTCGCCGGAGAGAATCATCTCCAGAATTTCGCGCTGCGACTTTTCATCGTCTACGACCAGTATGCTTTTGCGTGACATTCAAGACTCCTGAATTATAAGTTAGATAGATGACAGGCGGGCCTCGTAAACTCTTTAAGATTTCCCGTTGCGGCCTTCCGTGATGAAACGCTCGACTGTTTCAACCAACCTGTCAAGCCGCGCATCTGTACGCGTCTGCGCTGCGGCCAGTTCGTGCACTGCCCCGCGCAGCGAGGCATTTATTTCGCCCTGTGCTTCGATGTGGCGCGTGACGATTTGAATAAATTGCGTCTGCGTTTCGGCATACATTTCGAGCCGCTCATTGGTTTCTTCCAACCGCCTATTCGTCTCTTCCAGCCGCCTATTCGTCTCTTCCAGCCGCTTATTCGTCTCTTCCAGCTGCTTATTCGTCTCTTCAACCTGGTGGCTGGTGCGCTCTATTTGGGTTTCGAGCGTGGCTTGGTTCTTCAACAGAAACTCGATGCTCCGCTCTACTTCATCACCTGTCATTTCTCGCTGCCTTTCTGACTTGTCAACTTTCGCAATTCCAACTATCAATCTATACAGTGGAGACATTCTTTAACTTCACTTGGCAGCATTCTATCCTGTCACCTGTCACCTGTCACTTGGCATCGGCGGTCGGCAGTGTGATTGTAAAGGTCGTGCCTTCGCCAGTTTTAGAAGTGACGGAGATTGTTCCGCCGTGATCGTCAACGGCCTTCTTGACGATAGCTAGGCCAAGACCCGTGCCAGTATCCTTCGTCGAAAAATAAGGCTCGAAGACCTTAGAGATATTTTCGGGGGCGATGCCGCGACCCGTGTCTGTAATGTCTATGCGGGCGCGAGCACCCGATGCTTCCGCCGAGAGCTTGATGGTCAGGCTGCCGCCATCGCCGTCAATCGCCTGCATCCCGTTGATGATGAGATTGGTAAAGACAGAGCGTAGAGCCTCTGCATCACCCAACACGGCTGGCACTTGGCCCTTAGCTTCGACACGTGTTTCGATGTGGCTTTCCGCAGCCTTGACCTCGACGAGCCGGAGCGCGTCTTCAGCCGCCGCGCGCAAATCCAGCGGGCGAAGTTCAAGGCTCGACGGGCGCGTGTAGTTGAGAAACTCTGAGATGCGCGCATTGATACGCGCGACTTCGGCTTTGAGTTGAACGGCAAGGCGCTCAAACGTCTCACGCTTCTTCTCATCTACGGGGGCGAAGGCTGTACGCAGATGATCGAGCGTCAGGTTGATGTAGTTCAAAGGATTCCTGATCTCGTGTGCGATGGCTGAGGCCAGACGCCCGACCACCGCCGACTGCTCTGCCTGATGCAGTTGCGTCTCAAGCTCGCGCGTGCGGCTTAGGCGCGTAATCATTTCGTTGAAGCGTGCGGAGAGTTGGCCCATCTCATCGCGGCGGTCAGCCGCCGGTACGCGAAAGGCGAAATCCCCGGCGGCAATCCGACGCGCGGCGCTGGAGAGGTCTTTGATCGGGCGTGTAAAACGCCAGACGAGAATTCCTGTGATGAGAATGGCGACCAGCATGACGGCGAACGTGTACAACAGGGAACGCGCGACCAATCGAAATCCTGAGCCGGTCTGAGCATTGGCCGCGCCGAGCACGACGATGACGTGCCAGCGCCCATATTTGCCGTCCTTTTCCCTGACATCCACGGGAAAGAAGAAAGCGCGCGGGTCGCTGGCTCGAACCTGACGGCCAGTTGTCGTTGCGTAGGGCATTTGTGAAGCGTCACCGGCCAGATCGGCGGTCACAACTAGCGGCGGCATGGGAATGTTTTTTAGGGGAACGAAGTCGAACTCGTTAGTCTCTTTGTTGAGCTTCGGATTGTATTCCTGCTTGAGGCTGTCGCGCACATTACCCGCGCTATCGGCTACCAGAATATTCGTCACCCAACGCGATAATTCATCGCCTTGCGCGGATTGGTTGGCGCGCTGGCGAAAGTCAACCATGTATTCATCGCTCGTAATGCTTCGAACGCCGAGCGCCACGCCAGCCATAATCGCCCGCTCCTGCTCTGCAATAATCCGGGAGCGCTCGCGCTGTGTCCTGACCAGCAGCACGTACTGCAAGCCGAGCGTCATCACCAGCAGGGCTGCGAGGACGAGCATCATTCGCGCGCGAAAGCTGTAGAAAAGTTTGAGAGCCTTCATCGGATTAACAGCGAAAACCGAGTCATAGTGCAGGGCGGCGACGCCCACCTGCGAGAAGCGTCCGGCCAAGCCAGACATCAATCCCTTTCATCAGTTCGATTAGCCCAATTTATTTTTTGTTGCCACGACCCACGTCAGATGTTATATTTGCCCCGGTCTCAAAGCAAACTCCCCGGAGGCCGCCTAAAGGGAACTCTCCCGCCCCTCACTGAAACAGAACGAAGTTTGAAGCAACAAAACCGGAACCGTAAAGGAGCGTTTTTGCAGACCTTCAACACTTCAAGTTTTAACTTTTAACCCGCTGCCCGGCGCGCCGTACAATTCTGCGCGCGGACGGCGAAACATTTTTCGCAGCAGGTTTACACGTGTTCGCGTTCTGACGCTAACTCGCGAGTTACCCCTAAAGTTTTTTCTAGCGAGGAACCATATGACCCAAGCTCTACTGCTCAGAAACCCCTTGCGCATCGCGCTCAGCTTCTCCCTGTTCATCACACTTTCAGTCACTACAACAAGCCTCTGGGCCAAGGATAAGAAAGCCGCTAAGCCGAAAGCCGCCGCCGCCAAGTCTGCCAAGTCGGCGAAGGCCGAGCGCAACGACAAAAAATCGCGCGCCGAGCGTGGCCGCGAGGCTAAGACCGCGCGCAATGAGAAAGGGCGCGATGCCAGGATGTCGCGCGCCGAAAAAGCGCGTGCGGCCAAAGAGGCGCGCGTCGATAAGCGGCGCGATAAGCTTTCGGCCAGAGAGCAGCGCGCGGCGCGTAAAGAAGAGGCTGCGCGTGACAAAAAGGGCAGCCGCGCACAATCGAAGCGCGAGCGGCTGTTGGAGGCCCGCCGCCAGGCCGAGCAGCGTCGACGCGAGATTGCGGAGGCCAGAAGACGCGCTGAACTCGCGCGCCTTGCAGCCATCGCTCGCCAGCGCGCAGCCGACCAGGCTCTGCGCGATGAGACCGCCGCCAACATCACCAGAGATGAAACGACCGGCGAAGATATGGAAGTGCGGCGTGCAGCCGTCGCCGCGCTCGGCAATCATGCCGGGACGGTTGTTGTGATGGATCCGAAGACTGGCCGCGTCTATACGGTCGTCAATCAGGAATGGGCGCTGCGCCGTGGCTTCAAGCCCTGCTCGACAATCAAGCTGGTGACGGGGCTGGCGGGAATTTCGGAAAAAGTAATTGCACCGGAACTGCCCGACAATCTGGGCGTCGGTAAAGTCAGGCTCGATTTGACGCTCTCTCTGGCTTATTCCAACAACGGCTATTTTCAGAATGTCGGTGGCCGCGTCGGCTTTGACCGGATGATGAGCTACGCGCGTGAGCTTGGCCTCGGCGAGCGCACAGGCATTAACCACCCCAACGAATTCTCTGGACGCGTCCCCGGCTACAAGTCCGGCTACGCCGTCAATCACATGTCTTCGCACGGCGACGACTTTGAAGTGACGCCCGTTCAGTTGGGCACTCTCACTTCGACAATTGCCAACGGCGGAACGCTCTTGATTCCGCACCTGCCGCGCACGCCGCAGGAAGACGTAAAGTTCAAACCGGAAGTCCGCCGCCGCGTTAACATCTCGCAGGAAGATTTGCGCCGCGTGATTCCCGGCATGATTGGGGCAGCCACCTACGGCACGGGCAAGCTCGCCTATGATCCAGTCATGCAGGTCGCTGGCAAGACCGGAACGTGCATCGGGCAGGGAAGCTGGCTCGGCCTCTTCACTTCCTATGCGCCGGTTGCAGACCCACGCCTGGCGGTCGTCGTCGTGACGCGCGGTTCAGGCGAGCGCGGGCGCATCGCCGCCGCCATCGCCGGAAAGATTTATCGCTCGGTCAACTATCGCTTCGCCAGGACGGATAGTGGACGACTGGCCGCAACACCGCAGCCGCTCACACCGCGCCCGCAGATCGACGCGAAGACTGCCGCCGCCCTCAACGATGAGGACAAGGAAGAAGAGGCAGAAGAAGGTGCGGCGGGCGGCACGACGACGAGCGGCGGAACGAACAACGTCAAGAGCGTGATTATGACCGTGCCGCGCCCGACGGAAGTAACGACCCGTCCCAGTGCGACGCCGAGCAGCAACTCTCAAGCGCCCGCGCATCAGAACGACCAGAGACCGCGCCGCGTCTTGACGAACCAGCCATAAAAAAAGGCAATAGGCAAACGTAAAAAAGGTAAAAGGAAGGCGGAAACCATTTTATTAAAAGATGGATTCCGCCTTCCTTTTACCTTTTATCTTTTTACGTTTGTCTTCTTACTTTTTGTCTTCCATTGCGCTTGACAGCAAGGCGTTTATTGCAGGATGATTAAGCATCGCTTTTAAGTTTGAATTAGCAAGCACGCTCATGGAGCGTCTCTCCCTCCGAGATGGCACGTGTGTCGCTGAGAAAAGCGGCAACCGCCACTCTTGGACGCGCATCTGATAGAACGCGACGCAGGTTTGAGACCCGCTCACACTCCCCCGTAAAGATTTTTGCAGAAGAGCAAGACGAACGAACATCGCCTGGAGGATATGCGACCAATGAAAAGATTACTTCAATCAATTGTTCTGGGCCTGGTGATCGCGGCCTTCGCGCTGCCGACACTCGCGCAGGACCCAGCCGCCAGCCCGCAGCCAGCCCAGCAGGACGAGGCGGCGGCCAAGAGCGAGTTATATAAAAAGTTTACTGCCGCCTACAATCGCGGCAAGGAGATAAAGAAGGCCGACCCGAACCTGGCCCAGCCGGGCAACCGAGCGACCTACGACCAGGCGGCCAAAGACGCCTACCAGTTTGCCAGGGAATACGTTCAGAAGTATCCGGCAGACGATGACGCGATTGCCAAGTTTCAGAAGAAGTACATCGGCGATTACGAAAAGGCCGAGAAGGAAGGTCGCAAGACTCAACTGACGACGCTTTTCAACGATAAAAAGTATGATGAAGCCTTCGCGCTCGGCAGACAGATTTTGAATGACGACGCTAACGATGTGGCGACGCTCTATACGCTGGCGCGCGGCGGGCTGTTTGCCGCCACGACCGGCAGCGAAGCGAACAACGCAGCGACCGCGCAGTATGCCAAGAAGGCTATCCAGTTGATTCAATCCGGTGCCACTGTTCCCGGACAGTCAAAGGAAGAGACGCTCGGCGTGCTCAATTATGCGCTCGGCGTCACCAGCATTAAGGCTGCTCCGGCAGATGCGGTGGGCGCTTTCTATCAGGTAGCAAGCTTGCCTAACTCCGCGAAGAGTGATCCGCAGACCTTTTACCTGCTGGCGGTTGCCTATCAGGCTGCCGATTACGACAAGTTGGCCCAGGACTACAAGTCGCAATGCACGACCGCTGAGCAGATTGCTTCGCCGACCTGCAAAGCGATGACTGATAGGCTCAACATGGTCGTTGACAGGGTCGTTGACGCCTACGCGCGAGCCATCGCGCTGAGCGGCACGAATCCGAAGTTTGCCAGCGCGAAAACGGAATGGATGAAAGCGCTGACGGACTTCTATAAGTTTCGTCACGAAGGCAAAGTGGATGGCCTCAACGAGTATATCGCCGGCATAGCCAACCAGCCGTTGCCGGGGCCGCTGCCTGCCGCAGGCACGACGCCCGCGCCGACAGGCTCGACGACGCCTTCGACTACTCCTGCCACAACGCCGGGCACGACGAGCGCGACGCCTTCGACTACTCAGCCGAATACGGCGACAACGACGCCGACGACTACTACGGCTCCGAAGACGGCTACGACGACGCCCAAGACATCGCCGAAGAAGAAGGCGCACGCGAGCCGTCGTCGGAACTAAACGCGGGCGCGCACAAATCCTCCTGGTTCTCTGTCGTCAGACTTGCCTGCAACGCCGGACGCTAACGCCTTACAAAGCGAGCGTCCGGCGTTTGTTACAATCGCCAGCCTGTGAAGAAAACAAAAACCGAGGCTACCGATACAAAAGCGCTGGCGCAAATCCTGGCCTACAATTTTAACGACGACGCACTCTTACAGCGCGCCGTCACGCATCGCTCTTGGGCGCACGAAAGGGTCGCGCCCGGCAGCGAGGAAGAAGCGCGCCGCCTGCATAATGAAGCGCTGGAGTTTGTCGGCGATTCCGTGCTCGGCCTCGTCGTCGCAGACTATCTGTTTCAATCTTACCCGGACGTGACCGAGGGCGAGTTGTCGCGTATGAAGCACAGGCTGGTGAGCGCCCCGACGTTGGCCGGGGCAAGCGAGCGCCTCGCATTGGGCCAATTCCTGCGCGTCGGACACGGCGAGGAAAAGAGCGGCGGGCGGCGCAAGCGCGCTCTCTTGGCAGACCTCTTTGAAGCACTGCTCGGAGCGATCTTTCTAGATGGCGGGCTGGCGGCAGCGACGGATTTCGTTCATCACGCGTTGGGTGAAGAACTAGCCAATGCTAACCCGGAAGCGGCTGCGGCTGCCGATTACAAGACCATGCTACAGGAAGTGCTGCAGGCCGAGTATCACGACGCGCCGCAGTACACAGTCGTCGAAACGACAGGCCCGCCGCACCGCCGCACGTTTCACGTCGAGTTGAGTTGGAAGGGCGGCTCTGTGCGCGGCGAGGGACGCACCATCAAAGCCGCAGAGACAATCGCCGCGCGCCTTGCGCTGGATGAGATAGGAGGCAGAAACAACGAGCAGTGAGTTGTTTATCTGTGATTGATAGCATGGCCTCTCGCTCTCTTTTCAGCATTGCGTCATGGCAGAAACCAATTGCTCACTGCTGACAGCTTACTGCTCACTGAACTTGACCGGCCTCATCGGCGTTATTTAGGATGTTTTTATGAAAGATGATTATACGAGCACAGGGGTCGCCGAGCCGCCCGTTGAAACTGGCCTAGACGGGAGCGCGACGGCAGGACAAGCGGGACGCTCCGCCAGCCGCAACGGACACGAGCGCCGCGCAGAGGTTGAAGAGCACGAGGAAGTGGGGCCGCCGAAGAGTTGGGTGCGCGAATATTTTGAGTCCGCAGTGGTGACGGTCATCATGGCGCTCTTCGGCATGACGTTTATCGTGCAGGCGGTCAAAGTGCCGACCGGCTCGATGCAGAACACGATTACCATTGGCGATCACCTGCTGGTCAATAAGTTTGTCTTCGCGCCCGGCCCTTCGCTCTTCTTCCTGCCGCAACGTGAGATACAGCGCGGCGACATCATCGTCTTCAAATATCCGGGCGATAAGGACAACCCTGAGGGCGATAACCGTCCTGATAATATTCCGTTCAAGACCAACTACGTTAAGCGCGTCATCGGTCTGCCCGGCGAACACATAGAGATCAAGGGCAACCAGGTTTTCATCAACGAGCAATTACTGCCGGAGTATCGCGTCACAGCGATTGACCACGAAGACAATCCTTCGACCAGCGAGTTGGAAAATAACAAGCCGCTCGGAAACCTGGTAGAAACAGCGCCACGCAAGCCGAACGAGCCTTACACCGTTTATTACAGCAACAACCGGCCACTCGATAACGGCGACAGTGTCTTCGACGTTCCGAAGGATTCCTATTTTGTGATGGGCGACAATCGCAACAACAGTCAGGACAGCCGCTTTTGGGGCTACGTGCCCCGCAACCTCGTTGTTGGCCGCGCGATGTTCGTCTACTGGTCGTATGACGAAAGCGCCGAATCGAGCGGAAATTTTCTCTTCGACTTCCTACAGAACACGCGCTGGAATCGAACCGGCACGATGATTAAGTAAGAGCCGTTCTATATCAACCGACGAGAAGCCTAGTTGTAGAGGCAGAGGGCTTGTCCTTCTGCCTCTACATTTTTTTACGAGGCCGTACATTCATTCGCAATCCGCTTTAGAAGATTCCTGTTAAGCCAAGTTCAGCTCATGTTAAGATGCGCTCCCGCAAGCGAAGGTGAGCGGCGTGCGCTCCTGACAGGCTCTCTAACTTCAAGTCTTCAAATTCAGAGATGGGTTTCTGGGAAAGCTTACAAACTGCGGCGGGAATGGGCGGCTACTATCACTGGGTCGCGCTCTCTGTGGTCGTCTCTGCTTTCATCCTCTCCGCGCTCGTGCCTGCTGAGTGCGCACGCATCCGCACGGCTGCGCTCCTTTTCATCGTCTCGGCCCTGGGGTTATTCGTCTCGGCTGCGCTGCTCACGCAAGGGGTCGACCCCTTGCGTAGCTCTGCGTATCGCTGGGTGCGTTGGGCTGCGCTCTTTCTTAAGAGCGTGGCGATTATAAATCTGGCGAGCGTGCTGGTCTTCGATCTGGCGCTCGACTCCGTGCGTTTAAAGCCGCCGCGTATCCTGCGCGATCTGCTGTTAGCGCTTTCTTACATCGTCGTCGCTATCACCCTGCTCTCGCGCAGCGGCGTCAACCTGACGGGCCTGATTACCGCTTCGGCGCTCATCACGGCGGCCATCGGCTTTTCGCTACAGGATACGCTCGGCAACGTGATGGGCGGAATGGCTTTGCAGATGGAGCGCACCATCGGCATCGGCGATTGGGTGCGCATAGACCAACACGAAGGACAGGTTAAGGAGATACGCTGGCGGCAGACTTCAATCGAGACGCGTAACTGGGATACGGTCGTGATTCCAAACAGCGCCTTGATGAAAGGACAGGTAGTGCTGCTTGGGCGACGCACGGGCGCGCCCCGCCAGCACCGGCAGTGGGTCTACTTCAACGTGGATTTTCGTTATGAGCCGACGAAAGTGATAGACGCTGTGACGGCTGCCTTAAACGCCGAGCCGATTCCAAACATTGCGCGCGAGCCTGCGCCGCATTGTTTGATATTTGATTTCAAGGACAGCTACGCGACCTACGCTGCGCGCTACTGGCTGACCGATCTGGCGCTGACCGACCCGACCGACTCCGTTGTGCGAACGCGCATCTACGCCGCGCTCAATCGCGCCGGAATTCCGCTCTCGATTCCGGCCCGCTCGCTGTTCATCACCGAAGATGATGAGTCGCGGCGCAGCCTCAAGCAGGAGAAGGAGATTAAGGAGCGCGTCGAGGCATTGAAGCGCGTCGAGCTTTTCCATTCGCTGACCGCCGAAGAGTTGAGCGAAGTGGCAGAGGAGTTGAGCGTCGCTCCCTTCGTGCGCGGCGAAGCCCTGACCAGACAGGGAGCGCAGGCACACTGGCTCTACATCATGACCAAAGGCGATGCTGAGGTTCGCGTGGCAATTGACGGCAACAATCTGACGCAGCACGTGGCGACGCTGCACGCCGGAGATTTTTTCGGCGAGATGGGGATGATGACAGGCGAGCCGCGTTCGGCGACCGTTATTGCTGAGACAGATGTCGAATGTTATCGTCTCGATAAAGAATCCTTTAATAAAGTCCTGAGCCGCCGCCCAGAACTGGCCGAAGATATCTCACACATCCTCGCCCGCCGCCGCGTAGAGCTTGAAGCCGTCCGCGACGGCCTCAACGAAGAGGCCAAGCGCCAGCGCATGAGCCACACGCAAGGCGATTTCCTGCGACGCATACGCAAATTCTTCACGCTCGAAGGCTAAAGAAGGCAAAGGCAAAAGTAAAAAGCTAAAAGGCAAAAGTGAGAAAGTGTGGCGGAGACCATTTTTAATAAATGGGCTTCCCCTGACTTTACTTTTACCTCTTAGCTTTTTACTTTCACCTTCTTTAGCTGTGGACTGTAGTTTGCTTCTAACCGCTGTTTAAGGTTTTAGTGTCATACAATCGAACAGGGAGGGCTTCGAGCGATGGAGTCTATGTGGAAGCTGGGCGGGCTGACGTGGAAGGATTTGGCGAAGCGCGTTTGGCAGCAAATGAATGAGGATGATGTCTTCGGACGCGCGGCACAGCTTTCCTACTATTTTTTACTCGCGCTCTTTCCCCTCTTGCTCTTCCTGATGACGCTGCTCGGACTTTTCGCCGAAGCTGGCTCGGAACTGCGTCAAAGCCTGCTGACCTATCTGGGACAGGTGATGCCTGCCTCGGCTACGGAACTGGTCAATAAGACGCTCACAGAGGTCAGCGACTCTGCGGGCGGCGGCAAGCTTTCCTTTGGCGTGCTGGCGGCATTATGGGCGGCTTCTAACGGCATGGGCGCGATTAGCGAGACGCTCAACATCGCCTATAACGTCAAGGAGTCGCGTCCGTGGTGGAAGATACGGCTGATTACCGTCGGGCTGACGATTGCGCTCGCCATCCTGATTATCACTGCGCTGACGCTGACGCTCTACGGCCACCGCATCGCCGAAGCCATCGCGGCTAGCTACGGCCTCAGCTCAGTCTTTACGCTGACATGGAAAATCGCGCAGTGGCCGCTCATCCTGCTCTTCATTCTTATCTCGTTCAACCTCATCTACTACTTCGGGCCTGACCTGAAAGATCAGGATTGGAAATGGGTAACGCCTGGCTCAGGGGTGGCAATTCTACTCTGGCTGCTCGTCTCTTTCGGTTTCCGCGCTTACCTCTCCTTCTTCAATTCATACAGCGCCACCTACGGCTCGCTCGGCGCGTTGATTATCATGATGCTCTGGTTTTACCTGACGGGTCTGGCGATTCTTATTGGCGGCGAAATCAACTCCGAAATCGAAAATGCCGCCGCAGAAGCCGGAGCACCCGACGCCAAAGAGCGCGGCGAAAAAGAGCCGGATGAGTTTGAGAAGCAGGGCAAGAGTAGTGCTCAAAAGAAGAGCGACAAGAGCAAGGCCAAGCCAAAGAGCGACAAGTGACGAGCGGCACTAGTGACGAGTGAGAAGCGAGTGATGATAAGATAGCGAACGCTCTTTCCGTCACATATGACTTGTCACTTATCACAGCTTTCATGAACTCCGGTCTTTTGCATATCAGCCCTGAAGTTAATGCGGCGCTGGCGGAAAATCGCGCTGTCGTCGCGCTGGAATCAACCGTCATCGCACACGGCCTGCCGCGCCCGCAGAATCTTTCGACTGCGCTGAGGCTTGAAGAGATTGTGCGCGCGGGCGGCGCTGTTCCGGCCACCATCGCTGTTCTCAAAGGCCGCTTGCACGCTGGACTCACGCGCGAGCAATTGGAATGGATTGCCGCCAGCCCGGATGTTCATAAGCTCAGCCGTCGTGATTTGCCGCTCGCGGTCGCAAACCTTTGGGACGGCGCGACGACCGTAGCGACGACCTGTTGGATTGCCGAGCGCGCCGGAATCAAAGTCTTTGCCACGGGCGGCATTGGCGGCGTACATCGCGGCGCGCTGCCGGATGTCTCTGCCGACTTGCCAGAGCTGGCGCGCGTCTCCCTCATCGTCGTTTGCTCAGGCGCGAAGATTGTGCTCGATCTGGGAGCGACGCGCGAATGGCTGGAAACGCACGGCGTAACAATCGTCGGCTTTGGTTGCGACGAGATGCCTGCCTTCTATTCGCGCCACAGCGGCCTCGGTGTAGATGCCCGCGTCGAAACGTTTGCAGAAGCCGCGAAGATAGCCAAAGCCAGACGCGCGCTCGGCCTCGAAGGCGCGACGCTCGTGGTTGTGCCCGTGCCCGCTGAAATGGAAGTTCCAATTGATGTCTTGCAATACGTCCTCGCCGAAGCTCTCGCGCAAGCCGAGCAGAAGGGAATCAACGGGCGCGAACTCACGCCCTTTCTGCTCTCACACATGGCTGAGCACAGCGACGGCTCGACCTTGAAAGCTAACATCGCGCTGCTGGAAAACAACGCGCGCGTCGCCGCCGGAATCGCGCTCGCGCTCAGCACAGAATAGAGAGAAATCCCTCGCGCTTCTGTGTTAAATTTGATGTTAAATGCACAGCGAGTATGGCCGGGAAGCGGTTTGTCCTTGCCTGTCTGTTGCCGTAGATGTGCGGGCTGCGGTCTCGCCCTACCTCTACATTTTTATTGACGCTTAATTCGAGAATGAAGGAAGAGGAGAAAGAGAATGGCTGACGCACAGGCCGCGCCGTACGGCTCTTGGAAATCGCCAATCACTTCAGACCTGATCGTGCAAGGCTCAATCGGAGTCGGGCAGGTCATGCTCGACGGCGCGGACGTGTACTGGATTGAGATGCGTCCCTCGGAAGGCGGGCGCAACGCTATTGTCCGTCGCAGCGCTAACGGACAAACAATGGATGTCACGCCGCTGCCCTTCAACGCGCGCACGCGCGTACACGAATACGGCGGCGGCGATTACACAGTCCACGATGGGACAGTCTATTTCTCAAACTTCACAGACCAACGCTTCTATCGCACATCTCCCAACGGCGGCCCGCAGCCGGTAACGCCAGCCGTCGAGATGCGTTATGCCGATGCCACGTTTGACCGCGAGCGCCGTCGCATCATTGCCGTGCGCGAAGACCACACACACAGTGGGCAAGAGGCCGTTAACACCATCGCCAGCTTGAATCCTGAAACGGAAAGTAGCGGACAGGTGCTGGCATCAGGCTACGACTTTTATTCATCGCCACGTGTCAGCCCGGATGGTGAACGCCTGGCATGGCTCTGTTGGAATCATCCGAACATGCCCTGGGACGGGACAGAACTGTGGCTCGGCGAGTTTGCTGCCGATGGTTCATTAATAAACACACGGCGCGTTGCGGGCGGCGTGGAAGAGTCTATCTTTCAACCGGAATGGTCGCCCGACGGCCAACTCTATTTCGTCTCCGATTGTAGCGGTTGGTGGAATCTCTACAGATTGGAACAGGACAATAGCGTTACTCCCGTGTGTGAGATGGATGCTGAATTCGGACAGCCGCAGTGGGCCTTCGGGATGTCAACTTACGCCTTCGAGTCAAACGAGCGCATCATCTGTGCTTACGTCGAACGCGGCCACTCGCGTCTCGCGAGCCTGACAACGACGACAGGCAAGCTGGAAAAGATTGACACGCCCTACACAGACATCACATACCTGCGTGCACGCACAGGCTACGTCTTCTTTCGCGGCGGCTCGCCGACAGAGCCTGCCGCCATCGTGCAGCTTGATCTGGCGACCGGAGGACACGAAGTCTTACAACGCTCGAATGATTTGCAGATTGACACGGGTTATCTATCAGTCCCGCAGGCCATAGAGTTTCCGACGGAAGACGGGCAGACCGCCCACGCCTTCTTCTACGCACCGAAGAATCGCGATTTCGCTGCCGCTTCGTCAGAGTTGCCGCCGCTGCTCGTCAAGAGCCACGGTGGGCCAACCTCCGCGACTTCAACAACTCTGGCCCTCGGCATTCAGTATTGGACGAGCCGGGGCGTCGCTGTTCTGGATGTCAATTACGGCGGGAGCACAGGCTATGGCCGCGCATACAGGCGTCGGCTCAAAGATCGCTGGGGCATCGTTGACGTGGACGACTGTGTTAACGGCGCGCGTTACTTAATCGAGCGCGGATTGGTTGACGGCGGGCGCTGCGCGATTACGGGCGGCAGCGCGGGCGGCTACACGACGCTCTGCGCGCTCACCTTCCGCAACCTCTTCAAAGCCGGGGCGAGCCACTACGGAGTGAGCGACGCAGAGGCGCTGGCGAAGGAGACTCACAAGTTTGAGTCGCGTTATCTGGACGGCTTGATTGGCCCATATCCTGAACGCGCAGACCTCTACCGCGAGCGCTCGCCAATCTATTTCACAGACCAGCTCAATGCTTCCGTCATCTTCTTTCAAGGGTTGGAAGACAAAGTTGTGCCGCCGAATCAGGCAGAGATGATGGTCGAAGCTTTGAGGAAGAAGGGAGTGGCGGTGGCCTACGTGCCGTTCGAAGGCGAGCAGCATGGCTTTCGTCGCGCCGAAAACATCAAGCGTGCTCTTGACGGCGAGATTTACTTTTACTCGCGCATCTTCGGCTTCGAGTTGGCCGACAAGGTCGAGAAGGTGCCGATTGAGAATCTTTAACGATGAGGAAATGTTCGTCCGCAATTTTGATTCGCGTGCGGAAAAACCGATGCGGCAGGCACTATGATTAAACAAGCTTTCACTTTTAAGACTTGCCGGAGCGCAGCTTATATCTGTGTTCTCGCCCTCGTCCTGCTTTTAACGAACGGCTTGCCGACTGCTTCACAGCAGGGACAGCAGGAGACTCCGAATCCTTATTCCCCGCAGCTACTTTCGGAACTCAAGCAGATTCAACAGGCAGCGCTCAAGAGCGATTATGCTTACAGGCAGGTGGCATACCTGAGCAATAACATCGGGCCGCGTCTGAGCGGCTCATTGCAGGCGCAGCGTGCTGTCGAGTATGTGGCCGAAGAGATGCGACGGCTGGGGCTTGAAGTTCATCTTGAGAAGCTGATGGTTCCGCACTGGGTACGAGGGCTGGAGACGGGCGACCTCATAGAGTTTCCCGGACAGGCTCCGAACACGACGCAGAAGATTGTCTTGACGGCGCTCGGCGGCAGCATAGCTACGCCGCCGCAGGGATTGACGGCGGAAGTTGTCGTCGTCAATAGCTTCGACGAATTACAGGCGCTGGGGCGCGACAAAGTAGCGGGCAAAATCGTTCTCTTTAACGTCGTCTTCGACCAGCGCATGGCCGAGCAGGGCTTTGGCGGCGAGGCTTACGGGCAGGCGGTCGCTTATCGCGGGAGAGGGCCGAGCGCAGCCTCGCGTCTGGGGGCTGTGGCCGTGCTGGTTCGCTCTGTGGGCGGAGGCGGGTATCGTTTGCCGCACACGGGCGCGACGCGCTATGCGAAGGATGCGCCCGAAATTCCAGCCGCCGCTGTTACCAGCGAGGATGCGGAGTTGATGGCCCATCTCGTGAAGCAAGGGAAAGTGCGTCTGCGTTTGACGCTCACGCCGCAGCGTTTGCCGGATGCTCCGAGCTACAACGTCATCGCAGACCTCAAGGGCACAGAGCATCCAGAACAGGTCGTCATCGTTTCCGGCCACCTCGATTCTTGGGATTTGGGGACGGGCGCGATTGACGACGCGGCGGGAGTCGCCGTCGCGATGCAGACGGCGCAGCTTCTCAAGCAGTTGAATTTGCGCCCCAGGCGAACGATTCGCGTTATCGCATGGATGAACGAAGAGAACGGGCTGGTCGGAGGCAATACGTATGCGAAGGACTACGCGGCGGAGATTGCCAATCATGTCGCCGCTATGGAGTCGGACAGGGGCGCGGGCCATCCGCTCGGATTTGAAGTCATGGCTAAGCCGGAAGTCCTGCCGCTCCTGTCTCCCGTCTCGCGTGTCTTGCAGAGTTCCGGCGCTGGCCTGCTCAAATTAACCGAAGATACGGAAGCGGACATCTCGCCGCTCGCAGCCTCCGGAGTCCCTTGCTTCGGCCTCTGGCAAGACACGCGCACTTACTTTAACTATCATCACACCGCGGCAGACACGCTGGACAAAGTGAACCCCGACGAGTTGGCGGAAAACGCCGCCGCGATGGCCGCGATGGCCTACGCGCTGGCAAATCTGCCGCAGCCCCTTCCGCGTTAAATACAGTCTGGAGTCAAGAGCCTGGAGTCTGGAGTCAAAAGTCGGAAGACATCGCTTTCGACTCCAGACTCCAGATGCTTGACTGTAGACCGTTATTGACAGTAATTACTGTTGACACGAAATGTCGTTTGTTATAAAGTGACGATGCGATGAAGAAGCAACTGGAATCAATCCGCCAGAGGAAATTCGTCGGCGTGGCGGAGTTGGCTAGTGAGGCAGCAAAAATATTGGCGGAGAGCGGTCTCGCACAGGAACGCGGGACGGTCTCGGATGTGCCTGACGAGCGCACGATTCGCTATTACCTGACCGAAGGTTTGGTTTCACCCGCAGAGGATAAGCAGGGCACGGCCTCCGTCTTTGGCTACAGGCATTTGCTGCAATTGCTGGTTGTGAAAAAGCTACAGGCTGAGCATTTGCCGATTCGTAAGATTCGAGAATTGGTTGAGAGCCGCGAGGTGCGTGACCTGGAACGCCTGCTTGGTCTGGACGGCGGGACGACGAGCAAGAACGAGGCTTTGAGTTATCTGGAAAAATTGCTGACGAAGCCTGCGCCAGCCAATCATGCAAGCTATGCAAGGCCGCTCAATTTTTCCTCAAGCGTGTCGCCGAGCATTGCGCCGAGCATGCCGTCGCCGCAGTTTTCGCAGAGTAGCGGCAGCGCTGGCGCATGGGAAAGAATTGAAATCGAGCCGGGGTTGGAACTGCACGTCCAGAGCAGCTATCAGCCTCCGACCGATACGAGGGGGTTACGCAGGTTGACACAGGTCATCATGCGTCTGATCGAGTCAAGCGGCCTGAAGCCGGGAAAGTGAGAATTAAAGAGAATGTCGCAGTTAACACCGAAAGTAGAATTTTTGACCGAACGTTCAAAGCTGGTCGCCGGGCGAGACCAGACCGTTGACGTGTTGGTTCGCATCACTCCGCCGGAGATTGATGCGGGCGTTGGTCGCCGCCCGAAGCTCAATTTGAGTCTGGTGCTGGATCGCTCCGGCTCTATGGAGGGCGAGAAAATGATGCGGGCGCGCGAGGCAACCCTTTATGCGATAGACCAGTTCTTGCCCGTTGACCGATTGAGCGTAGTCATTTTCGATAACGTCATCGAAGTGTTGATTCCGAGCCAGCTTGCCGAGAACAAAGCGCAACTGAAAAGCCGTCTTTCGGAAGTTTACGCGCGCAACTCGACGGCGCTGCACGAAGCATGGGTGCGAGGCGGCATACAGGTCAGCGAGCACTTGACCGAAGGCGCAATCAACCGCGTCGTCCTTATCACCGATGGCCTCGCCAATGAAGGCTTAACCAACACAGACCACATCGTCTCGCAAACCAAGGGTTTGTCTGAGCGTGGCGTGAGCACCTCGACCATCGGCATCGGCGACGACTTCAACGAAGATTTACTGATTCCGATGGCTCAAGCGGGCGGCGGCAATAGCTGGCACGTTAAGACCGCAGACGACATGCAGCGCATCTTCGCCGTCGAACTCGAAGAATTAATCGCGCAGGTGGCGCACACGGTCACGCTCGGCCTCGTCCCGGCAGACGCCGTACGCTTGAGCGACGTGCTCAACGATTTCGAGATGAACGAAACGGGACGTTACAAGCTGCCAAACTTACAGTCAGGCGCTCCCTTAGAGGTCGTCTTGCAGTTGCGCGTCCCTGCGCGTGCGGCGGGCGAGCGCGTGCGCTTGCTGGATTTGCGGCTCGGCTACACTCCACAGGAGATGAAGTCTGCGGAAGTCGTTAAGCACACGCTGGAAATCGAATTCGACAGGGAAGAGGCTGTCGAACGCCTGCCCGTCAATCACGAGGTTGCCAAAGCCGTGCAGATGTTAATGAATGCGCGTGCGCGTCTGGAGGCGATGCGACGTATGGACGCGGGCGATTACGCGGGGTCGCGGCGAGTCATAGAGTATGCCCGCGCTTCAAGCAGGGCTGCTTTCGCACCGATGGAGGCGCATGCCGATGTCATGGAGGAGATGGAGTTGCTCGAACGATATGAGGGAGATGTAATGAGGCCGGAACTGGTTAAGTCAACTCGTAAGCGTTTGATGTACGACATGTTCACGCGTCGTCGTAGCCAGAAGTCCTAAACTCTCATGCCCGCAGATGGCCGCAGCAAAGAAGTCTTAACAAGCCTCTTTGCTGCGGCCTTCCTTTGATTCCTCATCGTTAACCCACTATCATAACTGCTCGAAACTTCTCTTAACTGACTGGCATTTCTCTGCCGTCGGCCACGAGCTATGACGGAAAGCTTATTCGACAAAAAAAGAGCGGTCGTGCTCTTGAGCGGTGGACTCGACTCGACGACGACGCTCGCCATCGCGCAAAGCGAAGGTTACGAGACTTACGCGCTGACGTTTCGCTACGGCCAGCGGCACGAGCTTGAGATAGAAGCGGCGCGGCGTATCAGCGCACGTTTTAATGTGGGCCGCCACGTCGTCGCGCAGATTGATTTGAGAGAGTTTGGCGGCTCTGCTTTGACGAGCGAGACGCCCGTGCCGAAGCAGCGCACGCTGGATGAAATCTCAACTGAGATTCCCGTCACCTACGTTCCGGCGCGCAATACTATCTTTCTCTCGTTTGCGCTCGCGTGGGCGGAAGTGCTCGGAGCCGAAGATATTTTTATCGGCGTCAACGCGCTCGATTATAGCGGCTATCCTGATTGCAGGCCGGAGTATATAGCGGCCTACGAGCGGATGGCACAACTGGCGACCAAAGCGGGCGTCGAAGAGAGGCAGCGATTGAAGATTCACACGCCGCTCATCAGCATGACAAAGGCCGAGATTATCAGGAAGGGAATCGAGTTGGGCGTTGACTATTCTCTGACCGTTACCTGCTACGACCCATCTATGAAAGGCCTGGCGTGCGGCGACTGCGACGCGTGCCAGTTGAGATTGAAGGGCTTCGCAGAGAACGGCCTCTCTGATCCGGTCAGCTATCAGAGAGCTTCACATGGAACGGCATGAGCTATAGCGTTAAGGAAATTTTTTATACCTTGCAAGGCGAAGGCGCAAACACGGGTCGGCCAGCCGTCTTTTGTCGCTTTACTGGTTGCAACCTGTGGAGCGGACACGAAGAAGACCGCGCGAGCGCCGTCTGCCAATTCTGCGATACTGATTTTGTCGGCACAGACGGCACGGGCGGTGGACGATTCGCAACTGCTGCCGAAGTGGCGCGGGCTGTTCGCGCGGCATGGCCTGCTGTGCAGCCCTCGCCGCTCATTCATCCTTTGGTCGTCTGCACTGGCGGCGAGCCGCTTCTTCAACTCGATGACGAACTCGTGTCGGCGTTTCACGAAGCGGGCTTTGAAGTCGCCATTGAAACCAACGGCACGCGCGCTTGCCCGCCGGGCGTTGACTGGATTTGCGTCAGCCCGAAGGCCGGAACAGAACTCGTTTTAAGCAGTGGGCACGAATTGAAGTTAATCTTTCCACAAACGGGCGCTGAGCCGGAGCTTTACGAACAACTTGATTTCCAAAATTTTTTCCTGCAACCGATGGACGGCCCGGCGCGCGAGGCTAATACTCAACTGGCCGTGCAATACTGCCTGCAACATCCGCAGTGGAGGCTCAGCCTACAGACACACAAACTGCTCGGCATTCCATAATCAAATACGGCTCTCACCGTAAGAAGATTTTAAGAAGATGCGTATTTCATCTTAAGCGGTCTGCATTGGTCGTAGTGTTGGTCTGCTCATATCAGGGCAAGGTTAAGAATCCCAGAAGGCGCTGGTGATGATGCGCCGGGCTTCGTTGATGCTTAAATCATTATTGTTGAGCTTATAGGCGATGGTGTCTTCGTAATCAGCTATCCCGGCCTTCGTGCGCAGCGCGGCCTGTTCGGGAGTAAAGCCCGCCGCTTCGAGAGCCTGCGCGCGTTCGGCCTTGAAGCAGCGTGCGCGCAGCCAGCCGTCAACTTCCTCCGCGTCGTCAAATCCCGAATCAATCCAGCGCCGCGCGGCCTCTTCCAGGCTCGCGCCATCGAGCGCATCTACGCCGTGCCCGCCGAGCACTTCGCAGATTAAGCGCATCGTTTCCGTTTGCTCCGACATATTTCCGTCTCGCTTGAGATGATTTTATTTCCTGGACTGACGGGAGTAGGATAATCGACGAATGTTGAAAATAACAGAACAGAAGATGAAGCCAACGATAGTTGCGATCAGCGGATTTTCCTCCAACACGGGGAAGACGACGCTCGCGTGCGAATTGCTGCGCGCCTTTCCCGGCTGGGAAGCCATCAAGATGACGCGCGGGCATTATCGTTCGTGCGGCAAAGGCCCGCACGCCTGCTGTGTCAGCCATTTGCTACGGGACGTGCCTGTGATTCGTTCCGGTCGTGCGGAGACCTACGCGCCGGGAAAGGACACGGGGCGCTACTGGGATGCCGGTGCGTCGAATGTTCACTGGGCCATCGTCACCGACGGGCAGGTCGAGCAGGGCATCAGCGAGGCGCTCGCGCGTGTTCGCTCAAGCGCAGTGGTCGTCGAAGGCACGAGCTTCGTTAACTATCTCGACGTTGATTTTATGTTGATGTGCGTGCGCGCGGGCGGTGCTAAGGTTAAGCCTTCCGCGCGACGCATGATGAAGAAGGCATCGGCGCTCTATCTCTTTGACGAAGGCGAAGACGAGTGGACGGCACGCGCGAAGTTTACCTCATGGCTCGAAGATTCCGGCGAGCGAGCGCTGGTTCATGCTCTTCCCATTTACACTCGCTCGGAGTTGCCGCATTTAATTGAGCGAGTGCGTGCGATTCATTCCACAGTTGTCGCTTGAGGCCGGTTAAAGACTTATTGCTTGAGCCTGACACGGTAAATGATAAATTTGCCGAGGCGTTCGCCAGCGTCTCGTTCGTACCAGCAGTCCAGGTTGGCGAAATCAATTCCTTCGTCCGTAGTCGTGACGACGTAGCTGAGCGGCAATTGAGCGGCGCGCTCTTGATCGAAGCGGGCGCGATAATCCGAGTAACGTTGTAGCTCGGCTTGAATCTCTTCTGTCGTCAGGGGCTTCCAGTTGACAGACCAGGCAGCACCGGCGTGTCCCCATCCTGCCAGCGAGCGCAGTAGATATTGTTTCCGGTAATCAAGTTTTTCAAAACTCCGCGCGTCAACAGTCGTCTCGTCGAATCCGGTGAAGTAGAGCAAACGGTAAATCCGCTCTTTGTTCTCCTCGCGCGTGACGCCGGAGAAGGCTGGGGTATGCGGAGACCAGAGCACGGGCTGCGGCGCAAGCGTCGGAGAACTGTCGGCATAAGCGATGTTTGTGTAAAAAATGAGCGAGCGAGTATCCGGATGCGTGGCAGGCGCCTCACGGGAAATCTCTGCAAAGCGTGCTGCCACAAATCTTGCTTCATCACGCCCCAGCGTCGCCTGTAAATGTCTGTTTGTAGCGACGACGGTTTCGATAATTCCCCAACCGAAAGCGATGAGAGCGACCATTGCCAGAACACGCGATTCTTTCTTCGCATCAACGCTTTCGCGCCCGCGCCAAAGCAGCGCGATTATCAACACCAGCGAGATGAGCGACAGGTATTTCGTGACGTACATTTCATAATGGAGCGGCTGGAGCGAGCGCCCTGTGACGATTTGCTGGTTAAAGATCAGGAGGGGCGCGAGCGCGAATGCGAGCGCGAAGAGCGACAGATGATTCCTCGGCGCAAGGCGTCCGCGTCTTAGTGCGTAAGCGAGCAGCAGTATGAGAATAATGCCGAGGCGTTCGGATGAACGAGAGAAATCGGGCGCGTGCGAGAGCACAAGCAACTGCATCGCATCCATCGTCGGCGCGCGTTGCGAGACCATGTAGAAATACGGCACGAGCGCCGCGAGCGCCAACACGCCGATAACAGCCAGCGATTTTATGCCTCGCCGGAAATTCTCCGGGCGAAAGAGCAGCCACAACACAGCGACGCAGGCCAGCCATGCGGCAGCAGCCGTCCAAAGATAAAAGTAGGAGAAGACCAGAACTGCAAAGACGATTCCCGCGAGCACTGCCGAACCGAGCGCAGAACGGTCATTCTCAATTGTCAACGCTCGCCACACGAGAGCGCACAAGACAAACAGCAGGGCAAAAGGCGCTGCGGGCTGGTAGCGCCGCAGAAACGGAAGATGGCTGAAGCTAAAAGATATGTCCATTCCGAAGAGCAGACGCACAGGCCCGTAGACGAGGGCGAAAGTTCCAAGACAGAGAATGAACAGAGATGCTGCCGCCGCCAGCCGCTCATCATTCGTCATCAACCGTAAGAGCCAAAACAGGGCCAGCGATGAAAAGAAGGCTGCCATGCAGGTCAACACGAAGAAGATGCAAGGAGCGCTCAACCCAAGCGCTCGCGCCGCGAAGCTGAGCGCGTAGGGCGGAACAAACTGTATGGAGAAGAGCGATTCGTGTTGCGGTTGGCCCAATTGGTCGTCGAGTCCAGTGTAAGGGTCGCTACGGCGTGGGCGTTTATCTATTAGCGCGTTAACGTAAGCGCAGTAGGCCGCCTCGTCTTCGTTGAAGAAAGCGTAAGAGCCTGTGTGGTCAATCCCGCGCTCAAGCCACACGCGCGCCTGCGGGTAGGCGGCCAGCAGCAACATGAACAGCGACGCGTAGATGCCTGACTTCCAGCGCAGCGGGGTTTGCATGAACGGCGAGCAAGCTTTCGGCCCGGACTAAGAAGAGCGGCGAGGATTATGACACAACTCGCCGCGCACAAAAGAACTGTTCTCAAAGCGCGCTTAAATACTTTCGCCCGCGCGCTTAATTTCTGTTGACATGATTCGATAATCGGCCTACGCTCTGCTCAGTTTTCACGCGACGGCCAGCCATTGTCCTGTCCATCTGTAACGGCCACCGGGCTTGTCCATTTAACACTGCTCCTCGTCATCATCAGCCTTTAATATTTTTCCTGAAACGTACAAGCAGTGTTAACGTGGTCGCCGCAGCAGGTAGTTCGACGTGAGTGTTTGATGAATCAGGGCTTTAAGGTTGAAGCCCGTAGGAAACAAGCGGAATGCCCAGCGTCAAATCAGTTTCGGCAAGCACGAGCGCGCGACCAAAGCGTGTGCTCATCGTCAATTGCTACTTTGACGATTCCCGCCAGCCCTTGCGTCGCACAACCAAGATTCCGCAGGCGATGGGGCCAATCTATCTGGCCGGGGCTTTCTCGCCCGCGCGCTGCGAGGTGCGCGTCTACACGGAACTCTACAGCGGGCCGCTCGAAGATGAAGAACTATTCTCGTGGCCGGACATGCTGGTCTTAACCGGCCTCACCAATTCATTTGACCGGATGCTGCACCTGACGGCTTACGCGCGAACGAAGAATCCGCGCGTGATCGTCGTCGCCGGTGGGCCAACGGTTCGCGCTTTGCCGCGCCTCGCCGGGCAATTCTTCGATTATTGCTGCACGGGCGATATAGAGCAATTGACGGACATCATCATGGATGCCTTCGGGCCGGAGTATGTCGCCGAAGAGATGCTGCCGCGCTTTGACCTTGCTTACTGGATAGGCTGGCTGGCCCACGTTGAGTCAACGCGCTATTGCAACTTTCGCTGCTCGTTCTGCGCGCTGACGGGTGAGGGACGCAGTTATCGAACTTACGAACTGGATTACGTGCGGCAGCAACTGCTCGCGGTCAAACGCAGGTACGTACTCTTTATCGACAATAATTTTTACGGCAGCGACCGGCAGCACTTTTACCAGCGCGTTGCTCTGATTGACGAATTGCGGCGCGCGCGCCATTTCAAGGGCTGGGGCGCGCTCGTCACCAACGATTTTTTTCACCGCGACGAAAATCTCTCGCGTGTGCGCGAGACCGGCTGCAAGATTCTCTTCAGCGGCGTAGAATCTTTCGACGCCGATTGGCTGCGCAGCTTTAACAAGCTACAGAATACGACCGCGCCGCAAAGCGAGATGATTAGCCGCTGCCTGAGCGCGGGCGTCGTCTTTATCTACGGCCTGATTGTTGATGCCACCTCGCGCTCTCTCAGCGACCTGCGCCGCGAACTGGAATTCATCACCGGCACACCGGAAATCACTTTGCCCAGTTTCATCACCATGTCAATTCCGCTGCTCGGCACACCTTACTTTCACGAGTGTATCGCCAAAAAAGCTATCTTCCCCGAAACGAAGCTGCGCGATATGGATGGCCTGACAGTGATGATGAAGCCGCTCGATCCCCTTCACGAAGTCATCAAATTCTTACGCGACATACAGAGCCTGCGCGGCTATCGCGGGAGAGTGCTGCGACATTCAATCAACTTTGCCAGACGCTATCGCTCGACTCTCGATTCTGTCCAGATGATGCTCGCGCTCGGCAATGCCGGACTGCTCTGCGCGCCAAACTTCTCTAACGGATACAAGCGTGCGGGCTGGCTCAGTAAACAGCGGCGCGAGCGCACCTACATCAGCACAACAGAACCTCTCGACGCCGTTTACACACCGGCCTTTCGCGTTGAATCGCGTTTTGAAAAATATTTCCGCCCCGTCATGGTGACGGACAAAGGCGGAGACCTCTCCGAAGACCTCGTCAACTCAGGGATGCCTGGCTTTTCACAATCAGTTGACCGGCAGAGCGTCTTGTTGGCCCACGCTTGAAACTAGCAGAAGGTGAACGAAAAATAGTTCAGACAAATCTGACCTCAATTCATCGGGAGATATATTCATGGCTAATTTCCGCATCATCTCTTTCGACGGCGGCGGCGTACGCGGCGCATTGATGGCTGCGCTGGTGCAACGCATCGTCGAGAAAATCCCTGATTTTCTGGACAAGGTTGATCTCTTGGCCGGTACTTCGACGGGAGCGATGATGGCGCTTGGGTTGGCCGACGGCAAGACGGCAGCCGAGATGGTCGAAGTCTATTCGCAGGAGAATATGAAATTCATCTTTTCTCCGGCGGGCTTAGGCATCTTCAGGCCGAAGTATGGCAACGCGAATTTAATCGCGTTGCTCCAAAAATATTTCCGCGAAGGGCTGACGATGGGCGAGCTTAAGAAGCGTGTGATGATTTCTACTTTCGAGTTGGACGACAAGGAAGAGCAGGATTGGAGTCCCGTCTTTTTTCACAACTATCCGCCGCGAGGCAAGACAAAGGTCAAGACGGGCTGGAGTGAACTAGTGATTAGCATTGCCCTGCGTAGCTCAGCCGCCCCGACGATTTTCCCTTCGCATCAAGGCTACATTGACGGCGGCGTGATGGCTAACAATCCGGGCACTGCCGCCCTCTCCGTCGCGCTCGGCCAGCACGCTGATAGCTTGAGGCTGCGCGACATCCGCCTGCTCTCGCTCGGCACGGGATTGTCGCCGACATTGATTAAGGAAAACACCGCCAACTGGGGCATTTTCCAGTGGATGTTCAACTCTCGCCCGCCACAGCAAGCAATTCTGAAAATCCTCTTCGACGGGGTTAGCGAAGCTGATACCGTGATGTGCAAACAGATGTTGGGTGGTTCTTACCTGCGGCTCAATCCGCGCCTGCCGCAACCGATGGCGCTGGATAATTGGAAATTAGTCCCGGCCCTCGTTGAAATCGCACAGAAATTTGATTTAGAGCCAACCCTTGATTGGATTAAGCAAAACTGGACGGACAGCGATTGACGCTCAAGCACGCGGTCTGAAACTTGTCTGCAAACGTTCCGATGCAGAATAGCTCTTAACTTTTTTCGCGCTCGACGAGCAGGCGGCGCAGGATTTTTCCTGCCGGTGAACGAGGAATCTGCTCGATTTTTTCGACACGGCGGATTTTCTTGTGCGGGGCGACGCGCTCTGCCACGAAACTCATTATCTCTTCAGCGGAAGCTTCGGCCTTTAAGACAACGAAGGCTTTTGGAATCTCTCCCGCTTCATCATCAGGAAAGGGAATCACTGCCGCGTCTGCAATCGCCGGGTGCGAGAGCAAGACGGCTTCCAACTCCGCCGGGGCAACCTGCAAGCCCTTATACTTAATCAACTCCTTGAGCCGGTCAACGATGTAGAAGTGTCCGTCCTCGTCTGCATAGCCGATGTCGCCCGTATGCAGCCAACCATCTGCATCAATCGTTGCGGCAGTGGCCTCCGGCTGATTCAAATAGCCTTTCATCACTTGCGGCCCGCGCGTCCATAATTCGCCCGTCTCATTTGGGCCAAGCTCCGCCCCGGTCTCTGTGTCCATCACTTTACATTCCGTATTCGGCAGGCAATAGCCGACCGACCCCGCTCCCGCTTCCGTGTCTTCCTCTGCGCTCATATGCGATAGCGGGCTGACTTCTGTCTGCCCGTAACCATATCGCATATGACAATCGAGCCGTTCGGCGCAGGCGCGCGCGACACTCGCCGCCAGCGGCGCACCTCCGCTGTGAACCCGCTTCAGTTTCGAGAGGTCATAGTTATCAATCGACGGATGAAAGGCGAGCGCGTAGACGATGGCCGGGACGAGCGGGGCGCGCGTTATATGGTAATCCTGCAAGGTCTGTAGAAACTGCTCAAGCTCAAAGCGCGGCAGCGTGACGACCGTCGCGCCTTTGGAGAGACTGAGATTCATAATGACGTGCATCCCGAAGAGATGAGCGCAGGGCACAACGCAGATTACCTTATCGCTTTCGCTAATGGCGCTGACCTTATCCATCTGGCAAAGATTGGCGACCATGTTGTAGTGCGTCAGCATCACGCACTTCGGCAATCCAGTCGTCCCGCTGGAAAAGGGAAGCGCGAATAAATCCGTGCGCGGCGCAATCTCGATTGATGGAAACTGCCCGTCGCTCTCTAACAGGGAAGCGAACGGCGTCGCTTTTTCCGCCGCGCCGAAGACGAAAATCTCTCGAACGTTCGTCTCTCCAATTGCGGCCAGCGCGGTCGTCATCAACTGCGGAACGGTCAACAAGTATTTGGCGTTCGCTTCGTTGAGTTGTCCCGCTAACTCTCGCGCGGTGAGAAGCGGATAGATGGGTACGGTAATGCCGCCGAGTATGCCGACGGCGTGCATGGCGACGGCATACTCCGGCAAATTAGGGCTGAAGATAGCGAAGACATCGCCTTTCTCTAGCCCGCGTTGGGCAAGGCTTGAGGCGACCGAGCGCACAGATTGGGCCAACTGAGCGTAGGTGACGATGCGCCCCGTTGAGCCGTCAATCAGCGCGGGCTTGTCTGCCAGTCTTACGGAATGCTGCAAGACGAGCGAGGTGAGCGAAGTTTCGGGAATCTGTATGTCCGTGTAAGGACTGCGGAAGATCATGAGTTTTAGAGGATGACATCGCCGTCCATCTTTGCGAGGAATGGCCCGGCGTGTAGAAAATTATTTCTTATTGGTTGATGCGCCGTAGTCTCCGAAAGGCTCGTCGCGCTCACGCACAGCCTGCTTGAACCCTACCTCGGCAGCGCGTTGTTGAAAAGCATAGCCCTCTTTCGTATGGCGCGCGATGCCGTCGAAGACAGTGCCGAGAATCTGCGTCGCGTACAGCCCCTGCGCCATCACGCTCTGGTTGAGCAAGAGTTTCATCATCACCAGTTGGTTAATTGGCAGGCGCGCGATGCGTGCCAGCAAATTCTCGAAACGCTTGTCTAGTTCATCTCGCGGCGCGGCTTCGGTCGCCAGTCCCCACGCGACCGCCTCCGTTCCAGACAGCGAATCGCCAGTGAACAATAGTCGCTTGGCCTTTTCCAGACCGATGCGAGAGGCCCAGAGCGCCGTCGTCGGCACGCCCCAGACGCGCGCCGGGGGATAACCGATTTTAGCCACATCTTCAATCACCAGGAGGTCTGAGCAGAGCGCCATGTCCGTGCCGCCCGCGACGCAAAAGCCGTGTACTTTGCAGACGACCGGCTTGTCGCTGAAAAAGAGACTCATGAAGCCGCGCACGTTGCGGCTCATCATCGCGTAATCGAGCATCGCGTCCCACGTCTGCAAAGGGTCGTGATTAGCTAACTGCACTTCGGGGTCTAAGATTGTGCCCGCCGCGCTCGCCGTATTCTCGCCCGCTATGCCCTGCTCGGCGGCAACTACGAGATCATAGCCGCCGCAGAAGCCTTTGCCGTTGCCGGAAAGCGCTATGACATGAATGCTGCCGTCGAGATTGGCCCGCTCAACGCAGGCGGCTAATTCAGTCAGCATCGCCGCCGTGATTCCGTTGCCGCGTTCGGGGCGATTGAGCATGATGCGTGCGATGCGCCCCGTTGTCTCGTAGGTCAGCGTGCTTGGTTGATCCATGAGCATTCTCGATTGTGATGCAACTTAGCGCCGTTAATGGCTAAAGCCAGCGGCGAGAGTGCGAGCCAGTAGTTCGGGCTTTTTAACTAATTGCTCAGTCATCCATTCGTCGGCTTCGGAGACGAGCGTTTGCCCTTCATCGCCGCCGACGAGTTGGCCCAGATGCCTGCGCGAGGCGGTGGCATAGAGGCCCATGTCTACCGCGTCAAAGCCCGCGGCAGCGACCTTGAGAAAATTTACGGCGCTCTGCGCGTCGCCGCGAACGTTAGCGACACCCGCACGTATCAGAGAGACGAACGGGTCGGCCCATCTAACTTTCTCTCCGGCGATTTGTCCGGCTATGCGTTCGGCCACATTGAGCAATCGCTCTCTCTCCATCCCTTGTTCGCCAGCCGCCAGCGCGCAGCGTGCCAGCACATACTTTGCCTCGACGCGCAGTATTTGAATGCGCAGGAGAACGGAACTCTTCATCTGCGACCATTGCTGATTAAAGTGCATCCAGGCGACCGGCCCGTCGCCCGTATAGAGCATGATTTGAGCCATCGCCGAAAACGAACTGTAGTGTTGCAGATGAAAACCCCTGTGCGGCCATTCCTGCAAAGCCTCTATGACTTCCTGCCGCGCGCGAACGGGGTCGTCTGCCGCCAGCCAGACGAGATTAAGACGCGTGCGCAGGTCTGTGGCGGCAAAGTGGTTGCCCTGCTCTTTGGCGGCGGAAAGCAGAACGGGCAACCGCTGCGAAACCTCTTTCAACTCTCCTAGAAACATCAGGGAGTTGAGCAGGAAGCGATGCGCTGTCGTGAGTTCCCAATTGACGCCCGTGCATTGGTCACGAAATATCTCGGCGGCGCGCTCGCAGAGCGTGTAGGCTTTTCTCCATTCACCGACGAGATAGGCAGCCGCACCCTCGTTGACGATGACGAATCCTTCGACGTGGGGAGTGCGCACCTTATCGGATAAAGCTTTCGCTTCTTTCAAAAATCGCTCGGTGCGTTTGCGGTTAGGCTCTCCGGCAGTCGCCGATAGTCCCGCCTCGATAGCCAGCGCACGCGCCAGCCTGTAACGCTCGCCCGCGCGCAACGCCAGCAGCAGATGACGCGTTTGAAAGTCAACGCCGCGAATATTATCCACCAGCGCCAGACCCGCCGCGACAGACCAGCAGAGGTCTATTCGCAGGAGGTCTTCCGCTGAAACTTCCTGTTCTGAGCGCTCCTTGTAATTGAGTCCGCGCAGCCAGAGTTGAGCACGCCGCAACATCAGCGAGGCCAGCGCTCGCTTTGGCCCGGCAGCCAGTTTCATGCCAAACGCTGCGAGCACAGTTCTGATAACGTCCAGTCCTTTGTCTATGTAGCCGCCCATCAGGAGTTGCTCGGCGGCGCGGCGCTGAAACTCAAGAGCGCGCTTTGTGCTGACGCCACTCGCTGCCGCCAGATAGCTTTCGGCAGATTCAGCCGGACGACCAGCGTTTGCCAGCGCCTCGCCAAGTCCGGCCTGAAGCTCAATTCGGTCTGCGCCGTCGGGAGCGAGTTCCAAAGCTTTGCGGTAATACATCGCGGCACGGTCAAAGGCCAGAGCGGAGGCAGCCTTGCGTGCAGCCAGCGCGGCCTGACCGGCGGCCCGTTCAATCTCTCCCGCGCCCATGTAATGCTCGAAGAGCGCTTCGGGGTCGTCAAAGCCACGCTCTACAAGCGCCTGTGCCATCCGTCGATGGATGAGCTTGACGGTCAAGGGTTCGAGCATAGAGGCGAGCGTTTCGCGTATGCGATCATGATAAAGCTCTATACCGCGAGTGGTCTTACCGCTGCCGCGCAGGAAATGAGCGGCGCGCAAGGAGGCGATCAAAGGTTCTTCGTCGCCCTCCATCCCTGTTGCGTGGTAAGCGATTTCGGGAGCGACGGGGCGTCCGGCCACGGCCAGTATTTCCAACAACTGTCGCGCGCCCGAAGGTTGATGGAGCAGTCGGGCCTCAAGCATCTCGCCGAGGCTGATGCCGGTCGTCGCCACGCCCTCGCTGTCCATCGCGTAGCGCGCCAGTTGCTCGACGAAAAACGGGCTGCCGGACGCTTCTCGCACGATGGCTTCGATAAAGGTGTTGATTGCTGGTAACTGGGACGGCAGAAGGGAACGGGCCAACTCGCGTGCTTCGTCGTCAGTTAAAGGATCAATGGAAAGCTCGCGGCACGTCAGGCTTCCAGTCTGCTGCAAGAGCGACTTGAGAAACGGCTTGGACTCGATCTCCTCGCTGCGAAAGCTGGCAATGAGCAGAAGCGGCGGCGCATCGGGCGGACGCAGCAAATCTTCGAGGAGCGCAGTCGAGTCGGCGTCGGCCCATTGCAAATCGTCAATGTAGATGACGAGCGGCTGCTCGTCAGCAATCCGTCTCAGCAATACACGCAGCGCGGCAAAGGCTCGCCGCCTGAGCGCTAAGGGGTCTGGTATCTCCTGCTCGCGCTGCGGCCTGTGCGAGACAGCCGGGACTTGCAGCATGACTGGAAAGACGCGCGCCAGCGCCGGTACGTCGCGCGGCAAGAGCGCTTCGGCTTTCGCCGCAGGCAGCGACATCAGATACTTGCTCAGGCTGTCAATCACACCATCGAGCGCCTTGTAGGGAACAGACTCGCGTTCGTAGCAGCGGCCTTCGAGGACGACAGCCTTTTCCTCGCGCCGCTGAATCTGTTCCAGGAAGTGACGTACTACAGTGCTTTTGCCCATGCCGGAAATGCCGTGAATGTAGACGGTCACGGTGTGCTCTTTGAGCGTCGTGAGAAAGGCATCATCGAGCGCGTTTAACTGCCGCTCTCGGCTGATGAACGCGCCCTCGCGCGCTACGCTCGGCGACGCGTGCGGCAGGGAGTTCAGCGCATCGCCCTGAAAGGCTTCAAGACGCGCCAGCACTTCTCGCCCCGTAGGCCGCAAATGTGGCTTGATGCGCAGCAGGTCGCGACATAACTCGTCAAGGTCTGCGGGAATGCCGGGCGCGATTTCGCTCGGCGGCGCAGGCTCGAAGTTCTGCTTTTTCATCATCACTTCGAGCATGTTGCCGGCGAAAGGCAAGCGCCCCGTCAGAGCTTCGTAGAGCATCACGCCGACGTTGTACCAATCGCTGGCTTCGGTGATGAAATGCTGGGCCAACTGTTCAGGCGACATGTAGGCGGGCGTGCCCGCCATGATTAAGCTCTGGTGCAATTCTTCGGTCGTCAATTCTGTGACGAGACCGAAATCGAGCAGCACGACGCGCCCTTCCTTCGTCACCAGCACGTTTGGCGGCTTAATGTCGCGGTGCATCTTGTTCGTCTGGTGCAGCGCGTAGATTCCTTCGGCCAACTGCCTGAGCGCAGAGCGCAGGCGTTCCAAGTTCGAAGCGGAGATTGGCTGTGCTCGATGCGCGGAAATAACGTGCCCCTCCGCTTCGGGTGCGCGTAGGGTCGGAGTCTCCGGGCCATAAGTGAATTGTTGAAACTCGTCATCAGTGATAGTGGCCCGCAGCGTTGGGGATTCCGATGAGACCACCTCTTCCAACGGCTCAACTGGCATTCCTTCGCGGACGTATTCGAGGAAATTTACTCCCTCGACCAATTCCATCGTGAAGAACCAGTAGTTGCCGTCGGACATTAGTTCGTAGAGAGAAACCAGATTACGGTGGGCCACGTCGGCCAGCGCGCGAAACTCTCTTTTGAAGCGATAGATGTCCGCCGCCTCTGCGTGAACGAGCGTTTTCAGGGCAACCGTCTTGCCGCGCTCGCGGTCGTAAGCCTCGTAGACGACGCCCATCCCGCCGGCCCCCAGCCTGCGGCGGATTTCAAAACGCTCAGTCCCTATGAAATCAATGCTGGAACTACTCATCACAACTGCGAGACCAACGACCGGCGGGATTCAAGGAGGGCACGCGTTGCCGGAAATGTTTTTCCGGCAATTGCACGCGTCTCGGTTTGCGGTGCTGTTGATGCGTTTGAAAAATACTTCTTCAACACTAAACTCCCCGTCTGTTCTCTCTCTCTACGCCTGCTGCGCGAAAAAAGCGGGCACGCTCCCTCTCTGTGTGGCAAATCTTAATACATTCCGGCGGCAGGGCAAACCGCTTTAATCCTGTAGCAAGACTTTCCGCGCGCAAGCGTTGGCCCGCAAAGATAAAACTTGACAGCCATCGCGGTTCTAACCTATTCTCCTCGCCACCAAATTTCATTGTGCTCCTCGGGCCTCTTTTACCAGGAAGCACAACTTGCCCAGAACTTGCCCAGAACGAGAATAACTCTGTCACTTGAGCGATTGTGCTTCGGTGGCCCGACTTTGATTTGGCAAGCGATTCTCTTGTGGTGCATCGGATTCTCAAAATAATCGGTTTTGTCGGCAACGGAATAAACTGTTAAGCCACCACATGGGTCGGCTGACCCGTGTGCGCTTAGCTTCCCTCAGTCCACCTCAAATCAGAAGGAGAAACATGAAAAGACTTGTCTACTTCGCAGCGCTTTTCTTTGCGCTCGCCTTCGCCATTTACACGACTCAAAACGGAGTTGAGGCTCAAGGCCGCAAGCTGGAAATTCAGCAGGCGGATCAGCAAAGACTGATTGATAAACTCGCCCGCGCCGAATCTCTAAGCCGCGCGCATCTCTCCTGGCGGCTCAGCGAATACGGCATCAGTGATGTCAATGAGTTAAAGACCAAACGCGTCTTTGAAGACGAGACCCTCAAGACCCACACGCACTTTCAGCAGACGCACGAGGGAGTACCGGTCTTCGGCGCAGAAGCAATCGTGCATCTGAACGAAGACGGCTCGGTCTTTGAGACGACAGATAATCTAGCCAAATTCGTCAACGTGTTCACACGGCCCTCTATCACAAAGGAAGCAGCCATCGAGAGCGCCGTTGAACAGTATGGCTGCGGCTCCTGCCTGACGGCAGCGCCAATTGCAGACCTCTGGATTCTGCGCCGCAAGGGCCGCGACCAACTCGCCTATCGTGTGCAATTGCGACGTGAGGACGGAAGCATGGAGACGGCCATACCCGTCTATTTCGTTGACGCGCACACGGGCAACGTCGCCTGGAAGTATGACAACTTGCAGACGGCGAGCGGCGTTTCGCTCTACAGCGGCACGGTGACGATTAACACTTACTTCAGGTCAAGCACCGCGACCTACTACATGGAAGACATCCCGCGCAAAATCGGCACGTTCGACAATCGCAACACCACCTCCTCAACCTATCGCTTCGCAGATACTAATAACGTCTGGGATTCGTCGAGCCAGAGAGCCGGTGTTGACGCGCACTACGGCGCTGAGAAGTTTTACGATTATTACCTGAACACACACAACCGTCGCGGCATAGACGGCAACGGCGGGCCGGGCTACTACGTCTCCATAGACGGCGTGACTCCGCTGATTAGCTCTAAAGTCCATTACGGCGTCAACTACAACAACGCCTTTTGGAACGGCAGCTATATGACCTACGGCGACGGCGACGGCTCACGGTTCTCGCCGCTCGTGACGCTCGACATCTGCGGCCATGAAATGCAGCACGGCGTCACAGAGCGCACGGCGGGCCTGACTTATTCGGGCGAGTCGGGCGCGTTGAACGAATCCTGGTCGGACGTGTTTGGCGCCCTGCTCGAACGCTACGTCAGAGGGCAGAGCACCAATACCTGGAGGATTGGCGAGCAGTCTTACACGCCCGGCACTTCGGGAGATGCGCTCCGCTACATGGACAATCCGCACGCCGCTTCAAACGCCGGATACACAGCCGACGACGACCCGGATCACTATAGCGAACGCTACACTGGAACGGGCGACGACGGCGGCGTTCACATCAATTCCGGCATTGCCAACAAGGTGTTTTACCTGCTGGCCGTCGGCGGCACGCATCATAGAGGCGGTTCGATGACGGGCATCGGGGCCGATGCTGCCGGGAGAATCTGGTACAGGGCTTTGACCTCTTACATGACATCGAGCACCAACTTCAGGGGCGCACGCACGGCGACACTCAACGCCGCCGCCGCCCTCTACGGCTCAGGCAGCACCAACTACAATGCGGTTGCTCAAGCCTGGACTCTTTGCGGCGTTAACTAATCTCCCCCGCTGCGAAAAAAATAGCGAGGCAGTCTTTAAGTTGACTGCCTCGCTATTTGATTAAGAAGGACGCCAGGCTTTTTAGAAGCTGAAGCGCAATTGTAGTTCGACGCGGCGATTCCCGGCTGCCTGACCGCCGCCGCCACCGCCGCCCCTGCCAAACCCTCCGGCAGTGCCGATTGATTGACCAAAGAGCGGCGAGCTGAGGTTGCCGACCGGCACACCCTCGTTGGTGTTGTTGAAGAGGTTCTGAACGCTGACAGAGAAGTTCAGGTTATAGCGATACCGCTCAGCGCCGTCACCGCCTCCGCCGCCGCCACCGCGACCACCTCCACCGCCGCCGCCACCACGACGGCCACCACCGCCACCACCACCTCTGCGACCACCTCCGCCACCGCCGCCTGCGCCCGTACCACCTGCGGCCTGCGTCACTTCGCCGAAGCCGAACGTCTTGCTGGCGCGCAGATTGACGACGAAGAATGACGGCCCCGTTCCAAAGTTGCGCGGGATTATTTCCTGGCCCGGAGAAGGCGTCACGTCAAACGTGCCGAACGGCGTGACTCTCACACCGGGGTCAGACAAATCTGTGGCAAAGGCCGGTCGGTCTGTAAATAGAGTGTCGCCGTTCAAATCACGCCCGGTGGTGATGTTGAAGGGGCGGCCAGAGTTGGCAATGAGAATCGGGCTAAGCCGGATGTCCCAAGGCAGGCCGCTAATCGTCCCAAACAAAGAGAAGCGATGGCGTATGTCCTGCGCAGAGCGACCATACTCGCCCGTGAGGTCATACTGATTCGCAGGGAAAGTATTCGCTCCGTCCGTGTCGCTTCGCGCGCGATTGAAGACGTAGTTGGCGGAGAGCGTGAACCGCTGGCTGAGACGGTTGTTGACGTTGACGACGAGTTGTTGCTGGTTAAAGCGACCACTCGATTCATACTGAAAGATGTTGCCCTGACCGGGCAACGGGCGGACGCCTGTGCCGGGCAATGGCGCGTTGATGTTGCGCGAGCGCAGGACGTGCAGCGTGCGCGCGTTGATAAAGTTGACAGAGAGCGTTGTGCGCCGGAACAGTTGTCGCTCGACGCTGAACGCGGTCTGCAAGGTGTAAGGCGTCTGTAGGTCAGGCGCTAGTTGTCTGACAATCTGCGGGATGGCAAATGCTTCGAGCGTCTCGATGGACGGAATAGTGGGGAAGAGGTCGAGTATGGCTTCGCCGCCCGGCGTCGTGCTCGTCACGAGAAACTGTTGCTGATTGACTCCGTTGAAACGCTCTGCCTGTAGGAGTAGGCTCTCGTTCAGTGTGTTGTAAAAGATGCCGAAGCCACCGCGAATCACTGTGCGTTGCTGTTGGCCCTGCCCGCCGCCGGGCGACCAGGCGAAGGCCAGACGCGGAGCAAAGTTAAGAGCCGAGCCGATGCCTGTCTGCCAGTCGTAACGAAGGCCCGCAGAGATGGTCAGGTCAGGCCGCACGCGCCAGTCGTCCTGTATGAACGGGCTAAAGTCCGTGCGCGAGACGCTGGCCTCTGGATTACCGGCGGAGATGGAAAACTGCGCGGGCCGCGCTCCTGCGACGCCGAGCAGCGTTTGCCTGTATTGTTCGAGCGAAGTAAAAGTGAACGTCCCTGCAAAGTTCGATTGAGAAACATCGCTTAGGCGCAGATGACGCAGCCGCGCTCCGGCCTTCAAAGAGTGAGCGCCCCACGCCCATGAAGTAAAGTTCTGCAACTCGAAGCGGTCTTCGTCGCTCGTCGAAAGTCCGACCTGCGCGCCGCCGCTCGTGAAGGCTTCCTGCACGCGAAGGGTCGGCGCAAAGAGTCCGCCCTCGCGCCGCGAGCGGTCGCGTTCAAACTGGAAACGCGTTTCGTTGATGATGCGTTGATTGATGACGGCAGTTTCCGTCAACTGAAATGTGTGCTGTGTGCCTGAGCTATCAAAGGCACGCTCCGGCAAATTGAAGTCGCCAACGCCCTGATTCGCGCGCTCAGTGGTCTGGTAAGTATAGCGTGCGACGAGCGTGTTTGTCGGGTTCAATTGCCAGTCGAGCCGTGGGCTAAAGGTGGTGCGCCGCACAGGCGTCAAAAGCGTCTGGCTGAAAGCGATAGGATTGAGCGCCGGGTCTAAAATGATGGCGTTGATAACTTCATTTTCATCCGTCTCGCTGCGCTGAAAGTCGAAGAAGAACGAAGCCTTGCCCGGAATAATAGGGCCGCTTAAGTTTCCGCCGTAGCGGCGCGATTGATAGGGCGCGCGGGTGGAGGCAAACGGGTTGCGTGCATTGAGGCTTTCGTCGCTAAAGTTGAAAAACGCCTGCCCGCGAAACTTGTCCGTGCCGGGCTTGGTGAAAATCTCTATCCGCCCGTAGCCGAGACGTTCATACTCTGCGGAGAAAGGATTCTTGTTAATGCGAATCTCGCGTATGGATTCTTTGGGAGGAAGACGCCCGCCGCTGAAGCCGTCTATGTAAATCTCCCCTTCGCCTTCCGGCCCGGCGGAAGGCCCGGCCAACGCTTGCAGCGCATCGGCCAAATCTTCCGGGTCATCTGGCAAGGCGTCCAGTTCAGCGCCGCGTATGACGACCGCGCCCGCTTCGGATTCCGGCTCGGTGCTAATGGGCGAATCAACCGTGACGGTCACTTCCTCATCCTGTATGGCAACATTCAGAACGACGTTAAGCGGTTCTGTCGCTCCGGCTGTGACTTCCACTTCCGTGTTTTCGTAAGTCTCGAAACTCGGCGCAGTCACCTGCACGGTGTAGCGCCCCGGCGGGAGCGCGGCGAATGCGTATTGCCCCTCATCGTTTGTCGTCGCCGTGCGCGCGACACCTGCGGCGTCCGTCGCCGTCACCGTTGCGCCGATAACAAGGCCGCCGAGCACGTCCTGCACCTGCCCGCGCAGCGTCCCCGCCGAACTCTGACCGAAAGCGAAATTAACGCTACACAGCAGAGCTATCATCATGAAGACAAGCTTCAATCCTTTTCTTCCCTTTAACATCCCGTTTTGTCCTCTTACTTTATCTGCCAGGAAATAGCGACCGCTTCGAGGAGAAGGAAAAGCGCCGCGCCATGCGAGAAACCTTAAGCCTCGCTCTCAAAAAGTTTTTGCCTGTTGCTTAGGGCTGTTCGCGTTCGCCAGTGCCGCCGCCAATTACAGTGCCGGGCAGACCGGGACTCAGGTTGTCCTGACGCCCGCGCCCGCCGCCGCGCTGGAAGCGTTGCATTTGCTGTAAAACTTCGGCGTCGCCCGTGATGAGCGTTGCCGCCGTCACGCGCGAGGCGTCCGCGCCGGCAGTGCCAGTGATGATGACGGCATCGCTCTTCTTCAAATCGGCGACGGTAATGGCGGGTAAATTCTCCAACATTCCCTGCGGGCCTCTCCCGCCGCCGCCAGGGCGCTGCCGCTCGCCACTCTGGTCGCCCTGACCACCCTGACCATCCTGCTCGCGCCTGCGCCCGCGCCGCTCGCCCGCCTGTCCTTCAACCGCACCTTGCGCGCCCTCGCGTCGCTGCTCTCTTCTTTGCCTGAGCCTCTCTACGTATTCGGCAGGGACGCGCCTGAGCATCGTGTTTGTCAAAAGAGCGACGGTGATTGTTTGTCCCGTCTGATTCTCTTTGATTGTCACTTCACCGCGCGCAGCATCAACGCTTTCGACCGTGCCGCTCAATCTTGCAACTGTGCCTGAGATGATTTCTTCCGCCGTGAAGCGCGCGCCGTCACGTTGGCCCAGCACGCGTACCTGATCGCCTGTGCGTATGTCTGCGAACGTACCCGGAATCGCGTCCGCCGGACGCAGAGAACCCGGTGCATAGCGACGGAAACGCACGTTGCTCGATGAAGCAACGATGGTCACCGTCTCCGCTGCCCCACGCGCTCTCGCTTCAACTGTAATTTCCTTCTTCGCCGGGTCAATGGAGACGACGCGACCGCTTAGCCCGCGCGCACGCCAATCCTCTCGCTCCTGCTCGCGCTTTGATGCCACCGCCTCGCGCGCCATCAGGATGACCTGCCGCACACTTGTCGTGCCTGCCGCCGCGCCGCTTGGCACAAGCACGCGGTCTCCGATTTTCACATCGGCGCTCGTAATGCGCTCGGCATTCTCAAGGGTGGTTTGCCCCGGCGGGACGCGGCGATAGATTGTCCGCTCATCAACCGTGACGGTGACGCTTGAACCTGCGTCGGTCTTGACTGTGAGTTGCCGTGTGGCGGAATCAATGGCCGTGACCTCGCCTATCAGGTGTTGCTGTGCGGCGCGAATTGAGCCGCCTGCTGCGGGCGAGGTCTGCCCGTTGGAAACAACGCTCACAAACGCGGTCAGGGCCGTTAAGGTTAAAATGAGCAAAGATTTTCTCATATCTTCTCCACGATTATTTTCGTCAAAAGTCGTTCTGTGTTAATCAGGGGGATGCTTCAGGAGAGAGCATGAATCCATAGATTCATTCATTAAGACGTACGATGTCTGCCAGCGGTTACGTTATTCTGCTCTTAAAATGTTACAAATTCGTTCCAGACGATGCGCAGAGGAATCCCCTGTGAGGGCGAGGAATCATCACGTACCGTTTCACTGATTCGGAGCAAGATACATTGCGCCCTCTACGCTCATATCGGATTGAGGTATGAATCCAGCGTGAGCGTCTAAGACTACAACCACGCGGGCGTCGCAATGGTGATAGCGCGTTTTAACTCAGAAATCATTGCGTTTCAGCCCGAAGCGAGCGGACAGATTTATCTGTGCATTGGCAAGGCAATGACTGATTAGTCGATTGCCACCGCAGCGCGGCTCTTCGGTTATGGATTGAGGGTTTGAGCGGAGATAGCTTTGCTTAAAAGAATCTTCCTTCTAATCATTTGAAGGGCGAAGGCATCGCTCGTCCATCACGTGCACCTTAATTCCTCGACGCACTTTCTCATCGCGCGCAATACTGCCAGATGCTCTGCGGTTAATTCAAACGTTTTTGCTCCTAAAGCGAACCTCACCTTTTCCCCATCGGTTATTTGTAAGAACTGGCTATATGAAATCTCTTGAGAGAGAAACTCGTTGACAGATTTTTCCTGTTCGTCTCCCATGACATTGGTCGTTTTAGCATTTCCTGAGAACACCTTCTGACCGTCCACGTCAATGACCAGCTTTGGATTGTTGGGGAACATTCTCTTTTCTGAATAGGTCGAGAAATCAAGAATAACAGTCTTCGGCGTTGCGACTCTCGGCGCTGACACCTTATCACCGGGGAGATTGAAATGAGGAAAGAGCATGATTCCACCTTTAGCTTCGTTCAAGACCCGCAGGTTTTGACTCACATAAAAGTGCGTCTCGTTGGTAGTCGGATTATAAGAAATACTGACCACGCCTTGCGGCCCGTCATAATTGGAAGCAGCAGGCGGGTCACCGTTCTTGTCAAAAACGTAAGCGCCGACGCTATAGCTGTAATAAAAAACGATGTAGTTTTTGTAGACGACAAAGGCAACCCAAATCTTGTTAATATGGTTGATTGACGAATAATGCTGAGTGGCAAACGACGCAATCTCCTGCGCTTTATTTCCTCTCTCCAATTCTCCAAGATTGTTCAATGAAGAGTTGATAAAGGAGATGCCCAGAACATCAGAACCTTCCAGCGTTACGTCAATCTCTTTCTCTTTATATTCTTTGACGAGTTCGTTTCTGAGGGCGGCTAAATCAGGATTGTGTTTAATCGTCTCTTTGGAACAACCGGCGCTCAAGAGCAGCGCCAGGCTGAAGATGATAGCTATGGTGCGTTGAACTTTAAGCATGACCTTCGGCCTGTCGCCTACGCTCTCGGAAGAACAGAAACAGCGGCAACGCTAAACACACGCCGATTGCCAGATTGCACACAACATAGAGCCAAAGATTTTTCATCTTACGTCGTGGCCCTTCGGAGAAGACGAAAAGCCACAGCACAAACGACGACACGATGACATCTATTCCGAAGAAGGCGGAAACCTGATTCTGGAAAAGCTGCCGAAAGAACAAAGGCATATCGAAGCCGTGCGTTGCCAGAAATGGGATGAGCTGCGTGAGCGGAAGAATCGTGCCCAGGATAGCTGCGATCAGATAGAGCCATTGCATAAGCACCTCCGACGGACACGTCATTTAACCATTTCCACGACTCGCATTGTAGCGTAATAAGATAGCGCGGGAATCTTTTTCAGGATGGTGGCATCAACCTTATGGCAGGCGTGCAATAAACGCCGCTCCAATGGCGGCAGCACGCTTACTAAATTCGTTGTCGGTAATTTAAATGCCTTGGAGCGGTAGGAAGCGAACCCATCAGCGTAGCGAGATAATTCGTTATCGGTTAAAGGGCGCTCAAACGCTGAGACATGCGGCGCTCGATATGGAATCAGCCCACGGAAAAAATTGAGCAGTTTTGAATTCCTCACCGGTTCGCGAAAGATAGCGCGTCCGCCTTTACGCAGTACGCGTTTCACTTCGCGTGACGACAGCCCCAAGTCCAGATGATGCAGAATCGCCATGCCGAAGACCACATCAACGGAATTATCTGCAAAGGGTAAATCGTGGGCTGAACCGACTATGAATTTCACATCGGACGCAACCCGATTGGCAATGAGTCTGCGGCTTGCAATCCTGATTAAGTCAAGAGAAAGATCAAACGCCTCTACGCGTGCGCCACGTCGTGCTAAGAGAAGAGCATTCATGCCATCCCCACATCCGTAGTCGAGCACGGTTTTACCGCGCACGTCGCCGAGAAGATGATAAGAGTATTCAAGCGGGTAGCAGGTATCGGCGGGAGGATTAAGATAACGCTGAATTTGATTTTCCTCAACGATAAGGTCGGCCAGATCAATGTCAGAAGCCTCTGCCGCGCTCCGCTCGGCTTCGACCCGCTCCCGCTCACTCAGCATTGGTGAGGACATATCATTCCGCCTTCAAGCCAATAATAGTTTGTCTACTAACATTAAGATACTGCTAATTCGCGCCAAACCCCCAACCTTTTTATATCGCTGCGGCATTATCTCAATGCTCCGCTAATCGGCTGCACAAGCGCGTTAGAAAGCGTTATTATGCTGCACGAATCAAATGTAACACGCTCCACAGGAGTATTATATTGAATAGTGTAGTTGAACGTGCGTTATGCCGCCTCAGGAGATCGTGTGAAATGTGCGTGACCCGCATCGATTTCAATAAGGTCTCTGCACGGTTCCACATCTACATACCACGTGATTAAAAGGAAAATCCTCAGCATGACCACACTTCACATTCGCCAGGACGCTCCGATAGATAATCACTACCCCGTCCGCCTCACTTTGCAACGGCAAGGTGAGCCGCCCTTGGAAGCCGAGGCGAACATCGAGTTCGCCCTCACCGAGCAGGAGCAGGAAGATATTCGCTGGTACTTGGAAGACTACCTCCAGCGTGCCGACATCGCCGAAGTCGTCACCGTCGAGCAGGTCGAGGAGCGGATGAAGGCACGCGGCGAAGAGCTTTACACGAAAGTCCTCGCCGCCAACGGCGACACGCAGTCCATCTGGTTCTCCATCCGCAACGACCTCGCCGATCTGCGCGTCGAAATCACAACCGGCGTGGCCGAGGCTGCTTCCATTCCCTGGGAACTGATGCGCGACCCAAAAATGGACTCCCCCGTTTCCCTCCGGGTTAAAGCCTTCGTACGCGTCCAGTCGAAACCCAACATCGCCTTTGTTCCCGTCCCTCCTGCGGATGATGGCCGCATCCGGCTCCTCTACGTCGCGTGCCGTCCGAGCGGCTCGCGGGATGTCGAACTACGAGCGGTTGCCAATCGCCTCCTGCAAGACCTCGGCTCGGACCGCGCCCGCTTCGACATTAAGGCGCTGCGCCCGCCCACGTTCGAGCGCTTGCAGAAAGAACTCGCCGACGCTAAAGCGGCAGGTCGCCCCTTTCACATCGTCCACTTCGACGGTCACGGCATCTATGCAGACTTGAGCGAGTCGAAGCTCGCCGACTGGCTCGCCGCGCTCTCCAGCATCACCCTCGGCAGCAAGAAAACAGGCAAGCACGGCTATCTCATCTTTGAGCACCCCGGCGAAGACGGGATGCGCCCCGTGGACGGCCAGACCCTCGGCCAGCTTCTACACGACAACGGCGTGCCAGTCCTCGCGCTCAACGCCTGCCAGTCCGCCATGCATGAGGCCGCCGCCGCGCCCAAGGCGGCCAGCGATGTCCATGACGAAGTACGCGCCATCGGCTCGCTCGCACAGGCGGTCGTTGACCAGGGCATCCCCGCCGTCCTGGGGATGCGCTACAGCGTCTACGTCGTCACCGCCGCGCAATACATCGGGCAACTCTACGCCGCGCTGGCCGGCGGGCGCAGCTTCGGCCAGGCCGCCACTGATGGGCGCAAGCATCTCCGGCTCAATCCTGAGCGCTGGGTCGGCCTCCAGCCCCGACCGTTGCAGGACTGGTTCGTTCCCGTCGCCTACGAAGCCGCGCCCATCGAACTTTGCCCCGCCGGGCCTGCGGCTGCGCCGGGCGAGCAGCCGGAACTCGATCCCGTCCATCTCAATCACCTCTTGCTGCGACACGTCCCAGAGGAAGGCTTCATCGGACGCGACGAGACGCTCCTCGCGCTCGACCGCGCCTTCGACGAACATCGCGTCGTCCTCCTACACGCCTACGCGGGACAGGGGAAAAGCTCCACAGCCGTCGAGTTCGCCCGCTGGTACTGCGTCACCGGCGGGCTTGGCGCGCAACCGCTCGTCCTTCTCGCCTCCTTCGAGAGCCACACCGACCTCGACGACCTGCTGAACCAGATAGGCCAGCCGCTCGCCGAGTTACTGAAAAATCCGGCTGTTGATTGGACTGCTCAGAATGACCCTGCCGAACGTCTGAAGATCGTTAAGCGGATTCTTCGCACGTTCCCTATCCTCTGGATTTGGGACAACGTCGAGCCGGTCGCGGGCTTCCCGGAGGGCACGGAATCGCAGTGGACGCCCGAAGAGCAGCGCGAGCTACGGGACTTCCTTCAGCAGATCAAGCTCGACAACGCCAGCAAGGCCAAAATCCTGCTTACTTCGCGTAGGGATGAACACTCCTGGCTCGGCCGTCTCCCGCATCGCATTCACATGCCCCGCATGAGGAATTCCGACGCCGCCCGCCTCGCCCTCAAACTGGGCGAAGAGAGAAATCTCAAGCGCTCGGAGATCGCCGACTGGCAGCCGCTGCTCGACTACTGCGCCGGCAACCCGCTCACGCTGCGTGTGCTCGTGGGCCAGGCGGTCAAAGCGGGCTTGCGCGGACGGCAGCGAATCGCGGACTTCGTGGAAGCCATCCGCAGCGGCGAGCAACAGATTGAGGACGCCGACGAACGGCAGGGCCGAGACAAGTCCCTCGGCGCCTCGCTCGACTACGGCTTCCGCCATGCGTTCAAGGACAACGAACTCCCAATCATCGCCCTCCTTCACCTCTTCCAGGCGACGGTGGATGTCAATGCCCTGCTCTGGATGGGCGCAGCCGTCAAGCACGCCCTGCCGGAGCTGAAGGGCAGGAGCAAGGAGCATCTCATTGGCCTGCTCGAACGCGCCAGGGACACCGGCCTGCTCACCCATCTCGGCGCGACCTGGTTTTCCATCCATCCCGCGCTGCCGTGGTTCCTGCGCCAGCTCTTCGCCCGCCACTACGATGGTCAGGCTGGACGCTCCACTTCCCACGCCGCCCTCCGCGCCTGGGTCGAGGCGATTGGCGAATTGGGCGACTATTACCTCCAGCAGTTTGAAGAAGGGAATCGGAGCGTGATTGACTTGCTGGAACTGGAGGAAGCCAATCTCCTCCATGCCCGCCGCGTCGCCCGCCGGAACCAATGGTGGTCGCAGATCATTTACTGCATGCAGGGCTTGAGCAGCCTTTACCAGTACCAAGGCCGCGCGGCGGAATGGGCCAGACTTGTTGAGGAAATCCGCCCCGACTACTGTACCGATGACGACCAGCCCATTTCAGGTCGCGAAGACCACTATGTTCTGGTCATGGGTTACCGTGTCCGTCTGGCGCGGCAGCACGAGCGCGACCTCGTCAAAGCCGCCGCACTTCAAGGGAGAGTCGTAGAAATCAGTCGCCAGCAAGCAGCCTCGCTCCTAGCCCTGCCTGCGGACGCCCCGCTCGACGACAAGCAGCGCCATCGGCTACGGATGCTCGCTGTGAGTGTGTTCGCGTTGGGTCAAGTCCTCAGGGAACAGGGTGACGCAGAATGTGTGCAGCACTATCTGGAAACCATCAGCCATAGCCGACGAATCGATGACAAGCAAGCCGAGGCCGTTGTTGAATACAACCTCGGCACTGCTTACAAGGACATCCCCGCCATCCGCGATATCGATGCCGCGGAGGCGGCCTATCAGCGCAGCTTGGATTTGCACAATCCGAAAGACGCCTTGGGCCGCTCCAAGTGCATCCAGCAAATCGGCATGGTGCATTACGAGCGCCTCAGGGAGGCCATCCAACGCGAAGAGCCGGCGGAGACGCTGCTGCGCCACGCCCAAGCGGCGGAAACGCGTTACCTTGAAGGGCTGCGACTATGCCCGAAGAACGCCTTGACTGACCTTGCGCCGCTGCACAACAAACTCGGCAATCTCTATCAAGAAACCGGCCAACTAGATAGCGCCCGCGAGCATTACGAGCAAAGCGCGCAGTATAAGGAGAAGGCCGGCAACCATTTCGGTGCTGGGCTAACGCGCTTCAACATGGCCCTCATGTATGCCCAAGCATCAGAACGGGAAGAGCAGCCGTCCCAGCAGCGCTACAGTCTACTCCGCGCGCAGGCTTATGCCGAGGCCGCCTTGCGCGACTTCCAGCAATACCAGGGTCGCGCCGCCACCGACGAGGCAAACACCCAAGGCCTCCTTGACGCCATTAACCAAGCCCTCGCGGAATTGCCACAATAAGGGAAGCCTTCTGCGCACGGTGGCAAAGGCTTGAGAAGTTCCTGCAAACGGGGGCGGCATAACAACGGCGTGCGCCCGACGCGCAATTAGCCGGACTGTTATCATCAATCCCTACAGGGCGCGGGTGATGCCGGGCGTTCGACTCCTTCTTGAAGGGAAAGATAATGACATGCGTATCATCAATCAGTGTGAACAACTCCACGCTGGCTGTAAGACAAACAGGTGTGTCCGAGTCTGGACTCTTCAGAGATTGGCACACTATAGGCACACAAAACGGGCGGCTCTGATTTAGAGCCACCCGCCAATTGTTGCGTCTATTAAACTGGGAGGCAGGGACTCGAACCCCGATAGCCAGATCCAGAGTCTGGAGTCCTACCATTGGACGACCTCCCAATGCAGAAAAGAATTTACGGATGAAAGTGTTGGTTGTCAACCGCACTGGCGGCGCGTGCGCGTCGCGTTTCTCAAGCAGTTGTTAAAGAGTCTGAGTAAATTGTGCTTGCTCAATCCGAAGCCCTCCGAGCACAATGGCGAGAGGGCAGCTATTGGCAACAGAGGGCACAGCCATCAGCAAACAATTGTGGGCTGTAGCAAGTGGTTGCGGGACGGTCGGCTGCGTATTTTTAGAAGAAAGCATGGGGAGTTGGAAATGAGCGTAGATGAGCCGCAGGCTGGAAAGACTGAGCAGCAGTTGCGCTCTTTGCTCGCCGAGCAGGAAGCCAGATTGACGGAGATAGCAGAGCTGGTCGCGCACGTGCGGCACGAGATCAATAATCCGTTGACGGGCGTGCTTGGTCAGGCGCAGTTGCTCTTGCGCGAGGAGTTGAGCGAGAGCGCGCGTCGGCGCGTCGAGACCATCGAACAGTTAGCCGGGCGGATCAGGGATACGGTCGCACAACTGCGCGAAGTCCAGCGCCCGCAGCAAACCTTCAACGGCAATAATGAAGGCGGCACGAGAGAGCCTCCGCGTCATTGAATCTTCAGCGGCGTGCAAGCTCTCAAAGATGATGCGAAGGTCTGGCCGTTTGAAGCCGGATGCTCAGAACGCATCATCTGGACGCGCAGAGCTTTCCCATCCGGCGCGCGGAGCGATCTGCACGGGCTGCTGCGGGGCGTTGAAGCTTTGCCTCTTTGGTGCAAAGGGAGCTTTGAGCGCTTCTTTGAGCATCAGGCGGCGGCTGCTCAAGGTCGCCATGTGAAAGGGGACGACGCAGCCGCAGCGGTCACAGTCGGCCTTGTCGCCCATCATACATTTTCCTTTGTGCTCGCCGGTCGGGCCGAGCGTAAAAGCTTTCTGGCGAAACACGCAATCGTCAGTCACGCGCTTTGCATTTCGAGAGCGCATCAGTTCGAGTGTGGAGTCCATCATGTTGATGATGCCGGGATACTTCTTCTTTAGTTCCAGAATCCGGTCAATCATTTGGTCTCGCGTCTCCCAGTCGAGCCACAGCGCTTCGTCAAGATTGGTGACGGGCGTGAAGAAATCGAAGATAATCCCGCCACGCGCAATTGGCCCCCACTCCTTCAACAAATCTTCAATGCAGTCTTTCGTAATGCTGGTGATGACGCAGGAGATTTGAATTTTCAACTCAGGGTGATTGATGACGTTCTGTTTGATTTTCTGGTAGATGCCCGGCGCGCGCATACGCGCAAACGCTTCCTCCGTACCGTCAATCGAGATGATGTAGTTGCAGTCGTCCCAATCCGGCAACTCCATCGTTCCATTAGTCACGATGGTATTGTGCTTGAAATATTTGCGCCCGACTTCGATCAGTTTCCTTCGCACCATCGGCTCGCCGCCGACCCAGGTGCAGAGCAGCATAGGGTGGCCCGCAGCCTTCATCGCCTCTAACCTCTCAACCCACTCTTCGATGGACAACTCCTTCTCGCCCTTATGGCTCTCGGCGAAGAAGTAGCAATGCTCACAGCGCAGGTTGCAGCGATTGGTCACATCAATCGAGCCGATGGCATATTTCGGCAGCCCGAAGATAAAGAGGCGCGTGGCTTCTGCGAGACGGCGAAGTTTTTTTCTTGAATTCATATGAGTCAATCCTGAAAGGCCGGACGCATTATTGATGATTGCTGCGCGAGAATCAACCGCGCGTGGACTAATTGGAAAACTGCGGCGCAAAGTTACAATGCGCCCCCGCAGACGCTCTGAAGCATTAAGAAAGATATGAGTGAGGACGAGGGGGAGGATTATTGTTTGGTTGATACAGGGACGTTTACCTCTGCCCCTTCCTGAACGATAACTGCAAAACGTTTGCCTGCCGGAAGAATCGCATTTTCGCCTCGTTTGAATCCGTGCAACAGCGCCACAGGGGCTATGAACCAAAGGGCTGCTCCGGTGAGGATGGTTTGGGCCGCGACTTTAGCGGCTTTGCTGTCGCCGACTAATCTGCCCGGAGCTTGCAGCGGAATACGCGTTCCGTCAACAGCCGTCACATACTCCATAGTCCAGGCGAGGCGTCCGGCGCGTCCGAAGTGCCCGCCCCGGCTCGCCTTCACTACGCGCGCCGTCACGGTCGTGCCCTCTGCGATGACCGTCACTCCGTCCGTCATCACAGGGTAAACCACACGAAAGCTAATCAGGTCGCCTTCTTTCACCTCTTGAGAAGAGACTGTAAAAGCCGACTCGACCTCGACCACCGTGCCAAAGGGAATCTTCACTTTGACTTTCTTCGCTACGCCGATGGCTTCGGCAGCCAGGCTCTTTGTTGTCCCGCGTTTGGGAGCCATGACCATTGCCAGCAGCACCGCATCAGGCACGCCGTCCGTTTTCATCTGCTGCAAGGCGGCGGGCGTCGTATCGAAGTCACAATCGGAAGCTTTGATTTTAGCGACGATAACATCCGTTGCGAGGTTCGATTTGACCAACTCCAACACGTCCCTGTTGCTTAGCACAGTGACGGCATCTTGCGTCTGTTGGATATTTTTCGCTGCTTCCTGATATGCGACAGCGGCTAGGAGGGGCGTTGCCTGCGCAAGCAGCAACGGCATTAATAGTACGGTTATTAGCTTTTTCATGTATTGAACTCCCGGCACAAGGAATTTACTGCCGGATTATTTCTGCAAGACGGATGCCAGGCACTTTCTAGTCGAGCCTTGTGCGGGAGAAGCTTTATGCCCGCGTGCCAGCGAGCGCAACGAGCCTTGTGACACTTCTGCAACTGTCACCCCTTAAGGCGCTGGAAATTAAAGGCAACAAAAATGCGTGGCAACTTACGCCACGCATTTTCCTGCGGTTGCTGAGCGCCGAGCTTTAAACGAGCACAGCGACTCTGGGTGCTCTGCTTTATTACCTTGTAAGGCTGGCAGAACAAACCGCTTGATAGGATAAGAGCTATCTTAACTCTTTACTTGTATCTTCTTTTCTTCGTCAGTGTATGCCTTAATTCTAGTTCCCTCTTTTATCTTGGCGTTTTTGCCTTTTTTCAGGAAACCTAGTGGGCCAAACAAGACTACGAGGGCGACAGTCGTACCGGTCTTGTCATCTCCCTCATTCCCCTTAGAGGCGCGAAGTCTGATTTTCTGGTCATCAACCGTCATGGTCGACTCGATTCTAATGCTGAGAGCGCCCGCTTTGCCTAGCCTTCCGCTTTTTTTGGCATTAGACACGACGCCTTTAACCAGCGTCCCTTTAGCAATCACAGTGCGACCATTTATCTTTACATCTTCGTCAACTTTAAAAGTTAAGGGGTCACCTTCGACGGCGGTTTTACTCGAAATCTCTTCTGTAGTTACTACCGTAATTTCAGTGCCATCCGGGATGGCAACTTCCTCCGTTTGTGGTGAAGCCACTGCTGCAACGGCTGAAGCCAGAACAAAAGAGGGGGCAACAAGTTGAACAAAAAACACGATGAGAAGGCCACACGCGATTGTTTGCACAATTCGACGGGTGGAAATCAAAGAACTGATAAACATGAGATTTTCTCCTTATGGGGCATAGTTAGAGTATGCGGAGGAAACCCTGACATGCAGGGTTGAAAACCTCGGTTCAATAGTGAATCAAACCAAGGCGGTTGGGTCGGGTATGGCTGGCGTCAGCCACTTGCTACTGCTCGGTCGGGCTGTTAAAGAAAAGACTGCTATTCTTGCTTCAGCTTAAACTGTTGCTTCCTCTTTTTCTTCGACGAGGTAAGGTGATACTGTCGGCGTCGGTTGCCCGTTGTCCTCGGCTAAGATAGCGTTGACAATGGGAAGGCTCAGCGAGTGCTTCGTCGTTTTAAGCGGCACGTTCTTGCCCTTTGCGTAGACAGCATGGCGACCGTGCTCCGTATACCATTCGGCCAGATTGGCCGTCTTGTGCATGTTCTCGATAATCTGCCGCCAGCCGACGCCAGTATTATAAGCGCAGAAGGAGATTTCGCCTTCCTGCGTGCCATACGGAATCACGCACATCTCTGTGCGGCGGAAATCGTAGTTGAACAAGTCCTGAAACCACATGCCCTCGACGCAGAGCACGCGCCACATGTCATTCGGGTCATCTGCTTGCGTCTTCATCCGGTCGTTGCGGTCGGAGTTGGAACTCGTCGAAGACGGCTTAAACAGATTGATGATCTGCGAGATAGGGAAGCCTTCGGGCGCACGGCTGGCGTCGAAGTTACGCATAATCGCCATCCCCAATTGGGCGTAAGAGAGTTTACGCCCGCGCGCCGTGTCCGTTATCACCGCCACGTCCTTCATAAACTGCTCGTAGTTGAAGAACTCAAAGAGCGAGGTCATCTCGCCCGTATGACGATTAACGACAATTAACGTGAAGATGCCGCAGTTCGGATGGCAATTACAGCTAGACCAGCCCCAAGGCGCATCAGCACCCTGAAGCATATCCATCACGCTCGTGAAAGCCGAATAGGAAGAGAGCGGAAACCAATCGCGCAAGGGCTGAAGCGTGCCGCCGAGTTGGTCTTTGAGATCGTGCGTCATTCCGGCCAGCGTGTAGCGCTGCTTAATACGAACCTCGTCCGGCACGTCTTCATCGCGGCCCGTAAAAGAGACGGGCTGGAATGCGATGGTCTGCACCTTGTCTATGTTCCTGGCCGCAAACTCTACTATCTGGCCGATGCCGTCGTTGTTGATTGTATTAACGATGGTGGTAACGAGCGTCACCTTGATGCCGACGCTGGCTAGATTCTCAATCGCGCGCAGCTTAACGTCGAAGAGATTGCCGACGCCCCTATGCTTGTTCTTCTCTTCGGAAACGCCGTCGAATTGCAGATAGACGCCGTGCTGGCCTGCGGCCTTCGCAGCCTTGCAGAATTCTATGTCTTCGGCGAAGCGTATGCCGTTGGTCGCGGCAAGGATTCTGTAGAAGCCGACCTTCTTGGCGTAGGCGACGGCTTCCAGATAATAAGGCGAGAGCGTCGGCTCGCCGCCGGAGAAGAGAATAATAATCTGTCGTCGCGGCTTGAAGGAGACGGCGCGGTCTAAAATAGCTTTCGTGTCTTCGTAGGTCGGCTCGTGTACGTAGCCGACCTGATTGGCGTCCATGAAGCACGGGTTACACATCATGTTGCAGCGGTTCGTCAAATCTACCGTCAACACTGCGCCGCGCCCAAACTTGATATTCGATGTGCCGTGCTTGTGTATGTCCTTGTCTTCGGCGGCGCGAAAGTCGCGACCGAAGAAGAGCGATTCGATGCGTTCCAAAAACTTCGGGTCGGTTGCCATCACGTCCGTAAACTCACCGTGCTTAGGGCAAGTCTTACGCATGATGACCTGATTGTTCTCTTCTAAAATCTGCGCCTTAATCTCGCCCGGATGCTGGTGCATCAGCGTCTCAAGCGTCGTCTCGCCGGTGATAACGGCATCGCGCACTTCCTTGACGCAGCGCGGACACAAAGAATCTGTCTCGCGCGGGAAACCTAGCGGCGGCGCGGTTCTCTCATAGGATTTCAGCAGCGGCCCCGGTGCCCACTTGGGTCGAATCGCCTCGCCTTCGGGCAGACGACGATTCACCGATTGGAAGACCTTCCATGCGACATCCGAAAGGTTCGAGAGCATCGTGGAGCTTTTAACTCCGCTGAACTTGCCTTTCTCCGATTCGCCTCTGCGAAATTGGTCACTGAACAAGGATTTTCTCCTACAGCAAGACGCGTTGCCGCGTTCTTGTTAATAAAAAAGTTAAAATTACTGACCTGACCCTATAACTGCAAAGCGCACACGTATCCGCTTAAAGCTTTGCAACGCGACATGATAACGGCATCACAGAGCAAAGGCAAGGAGTAAAGACAGGAAAGAGACAAGCGATTGATAGGCACACAGCGGTCAGCAGCTTTAGAGCGAAGAAACAGATCAACAGCGCTTTGCAGCAGAAGGCCCTTATAAAGTTTTCGATTTGCCCTTTCCAATAGCTATCAGGTTCATATTGACACGTGGCTGGATTGTTCCTATCTTATCTGCCGTCTAACAGAGGTTTCGAGGAAATTAGCCCGGAAACACGTTTCTCGGTATCTCTTCCGTTTGTCTTTCCTGAAAAATTCGCTTTACAAGCGCGGCTTGCCCTGCCAACGGAGTATCCAAACATGACAGAAGGATTCTTGCGGCTTATGCTGGCGACAATGGCTCTGATTGTCGTCACGACAACAGTCCATGCTGCTCCAACATCTTTCGTAGCGATTCTCAAAGGCAGCGAGGAAACCCCGCCAAATTCGTCTACGGCCATCGGCAACGGCCTTGTCGTGCTTAATTCAACTGAGAATATGATTACCGTCTCATTGAAATTTTCCGGTCTTTGAAGCAATCAGACGGCTGCACACATTCACGGCCCAGCGAGCGTCGGAGCAACCGCGCCTCCGCTTTTCGACCTCGGCTTAAGCGGCACGACCTCAGGCACGTTTGTCAATTTGAGCTTTGCCGTCACGCCGCAGCAAATCGGATTTCTGCGGGCGGGACTGCTCTACTTCAATGTCCATAGCACGGCGTTTCCCAATGGCGAGATTCGCGGACAGATTCAGGCTGTGAGAAAAGGAAAGATTGCTTTCGTTCAATCGCAGGACGATAACAGCGCGGATATTTACGTAATGAACCCGGACGGCAGCGGCATTACGGGATTAACTACAGATTCAGCCGGTCGTGAGTTTTCACCCGCCTGGTCGCCTGATGGTTCTAAGATGGCTTATGTCCGCCTGGATACTCTGCCCGGCATTTACGTGATGAACGGTGATGGCAGCGCTAAGACACGCATCAGGAGTGGAAATATCTTCTCGTTTATTGATTGGTCGCCCGATGGAACAAAGATAGTGTTTTCACAAAGCAACGATATTTTCACCGTCACGGCTGACGGGCTGACGACAGCGCAACTAACTTCGGGGGCTGACCTTGATTTCAATCCGAACTGGTCGCCCGATGGCTCGAAGATAGTTTTTGAAAGCTTTCGTGACGGGTCTTCAACCTCTGACCTGTGGGTCATGAACGCGGACGGTAGCAATCAGGCCAGACTCACCACTGCTTCGGAATCCGAATCGGAAGCGGACTGGTCGCCGGACGGCTCGAAGATTGTTTATCGAGGAGGAACGCAGAACGATATTTTCGTGATGAATGCGGACGGCACGAATCAAACGAATCTGACCAATAGCGCGTCAACCGAAAGGTCTCCCTCCTGGTCGCCCGACGGCGCAAAGCTCTTGTTCCTCGTATACAACGGATACCCCGCTCCGGCTAACCTCTATTCTATGAATCCGGATGGCAGCGGCGCGACTCTCATCAGCAGTCTTCCTTTAGGCGTCGTTGCACAAGCGCCGACGCCTCCCAGATTCCGTCAGTTGCTACGCCTGCGGCTCAATCGAATCTCAGACTTTGACGGCGACGGCAGAACAGACCTCTCCGTCTGGCGTCAGGCGAGCGGCGATTGGGTTTACATCAGCAGCTTTGATGGCTCAGGTACGATTAAGTCTTGGGGCATAGGAACTGACACGCCAGTGCCGGGCGATTATGACGGCGATGGTAGAACTGACTTCGCCGTTTGGCGTGCCTCAGAGGGCAACTGGTACATCATCAACAGCTTCACTTCTTCTGGTTCTGTACGCGGATGGGGACAGAGCGGCGATATGCCTGTGCCGGGCGATTACGACGGCGATGGCAAGACGGACATCGCGGTCTGGCGTTCTTCGGAAGGCAACTGGTACATCGTTAATAGCAGCACGGGGGCGGCGACCGTTCAAAATTGGGGACTGAGCGCGGACAAGCCCTTTCCCGCAGACTATGACGGCGACAATAAGACGGACATAGCCGTCTTTCGCCCGTCGGACGGTGTGTGGTACATCATCCAGAGCACAGGCGGCGGCACGAATCAGGGTTGGGGCTTGGGCACGGACAAGCCAGTTGCCCGCGATTATGATGGAGACCGCAAAGCCGACATCGCGGTGTGGCGCGGCTCTGAAGGTAACTGGTACATCATCAAGAGCATGAGCAGCGGGACTGTTCAAGGATGGGGCACGAGCACAGACCTCCCTGTGCCAGCCGATTATGATGGGGACGGAAAAGCCGACATCGCCGTCTGGCGACCAAGCGAAAATACCTGGTACATCATTAACAGCGCGACAAACACGGTCAGTTTAGGATTCCTCGGCGGAAGCGGTGAAGTGCTGTTGCCTGCGGCTGATATTCGATAGTCATGTTGCGATGAATGCCGGGAGCGCGTCCAGGCAGAGTTTGGCTGGCGCGCTCCCGATTCTTTATCCGTACAGTCTTGCCGCTCGTCACTGTTACGGCTTTATTGTACTATCCAACCCGCGCCGCAAAGCTTGTTATGAGCATTCATCAGACAGCCATCGTGAGTCCCCGCGCCCAAATCGCAACTGACGCGCGCATCGGGCCATACGTCGTTATTGAAGATAATGTTGTCATCGGTGAAGAATGCGAAATTGCTGCTCACGCCGTCATTAAAAGATTCACTACATTGGGGCGTGGCAATCGAGTTTACGAGCACGCCGTCTTGGGCGGCGAGCCGCAAGACGTTAAGTTTAAGAACGAGGAGACACGCCTCATCATCGGCGCCAAAAATTTAATACGCGAGTTTGTAACGATTCATCGCGCCAGCGGCGAAGGGGAAACGACGCGCATCGGCTCGCGCAACTTTCTGATGATTGGCGTCCACATCGCGCATAATTGCATAGTCGGCGACGACAATATACTTGCCAACGGCGCGGCGCTCGCCGGACACATCACAATCGAGGATCACGTCTTTCTTTCCAACAACGTCGGCTGTCATCAATTTGTGCGATTGGGGCGCTACGCGATGGTCGGCGGAAAATCGAAGATCGTGCAGGACGTGCTGCCATTTTTTACGACGGACGGCAATCCGGCGCGCGTTCGCGGCCTCAATTCCGTCGGACTGCGGCGCGCAGGTTTTTCAAGCGAAGCTCGCCGCGCTCTGAAAAGCGCTTATCAAATTCTCTTTCGCTCCGGCCTGCCTCTGGCGGATGCGCTCGATGAAATGGCCCAGTTGGGCGATACACACGTCAATCATCTAATAGATTTTATCCGCAACTCTCCGCGCGGATTCACGCGCGCGTCAAAGGACGGGCGCGAGATGACGGAAGAGACAATCTTAATCTGAGCTTATGAGCAAAGGCAGAGAGATAAACGAAAAGAGCGTCGCAGAGTTGGCCGCGCATGTTGGCGGGCGTGTGGTTGGCGATGGAAACATACGCGTTAAGAATGTTGCCAGCCTTGAGAGCGCAAAGGAAGGCGATATTGCTTTTGTTGAAGATAAAAAGCTGCTGGAAAGCGCCGCTGCGAGCGAGGCTTCATGCCTGATTGTGCCGGAAGGCGCGAGAATTGATGCTCAAGCGTGCTTGATTGAAGCTGCGCATCCGAAGCTGGCCTTCGCGCTCATCGCAGAGATTTTGTATCCGCCGCTACGAAGAGAGCCTGTTCTTCATCCTTCATCGAACATAGCAGCCAGCGCGTCTGTTGACGAAAGTGCATTTATCGGAGCGCACGTCTGCATTGGCGAACGAGCACGGGTCGGCGCGGGCACACAAATTCTAGCCGGTGCGTTTATCGGCGACAATGTGAGCGTCGGGCGCGATTGCGTGCTGCATCCGAACGTAGTGCTTTATGACGGAGTAAAGTTAGGCGACCGCGTGATTCTTCATGCAGGAGTTATCATCGGCGCTGATGGCTTCGGTTATGTCAGGAGCGAGACGGGCTATCACAAGTTTCCGCAGATGGGCACGGTCGTTATCGAAGACGATGTTGAGATTGGAGCCGTCACGTGCGTTGATCGCGGCGCGCTCGGAGAGACGCGCATCGGTCGCGGAACGAAGATAGACAATCTGGTGCAGGTCGGGCACAACGTACAGATCGGCGCACGCGTCGTCATCGCCTCGCAGACGGGCATCAGCGGCAGCACCGTGATTGAAGACGGTGCCATTATCGGCGGTCAGGTCGGGTTCGGCGATCATGCGCGCGTGCAGAGCGGCGCTATCATCGGCTCGAAGGCCGGTGTTCTGCCGGGCAAGATTGTTCGTCCGGGCGTCTGGTGGGGCATCCCCGTGCAGCCGCTCGAAGACTACAAACGCCTCAACGCACACATGAATCGCCTGCCGCAAATGCGCGACGAGATTAAAGAGTTGCGCAGGCAGGTGAGGGAATTACAGGAAAAGATTAAAAGCAGGGAGTAGGACTTAGGTCTTCACCCGCTCGCTTGAAACTCGCTCTGCTATTTCTTCCATTGACGAACCGCTTGCAGAATCGCTGCGGCAGCGCGTTGTGAAGCCTGACCTGCGCCGAGCAGCGCAGTCGTTTCGCGCAGTCGCTCGCGCAGAGCTTGATTGCGCTCCTTATCCAACAGCGAGTTTAATTCTTCCGCCAATCGCGCGCCGTTCAATTCACTTTGCATTAACTCCGTTACTATCCGTTCACCTGCGATTAAGTTAACGAGACCGAAATGCTCGGCTGTGATGAGGCGGCCAAGCGTGTGCCAGTTAATCGGTGATTCCCTGTAGACGATGACAAGCGGTGTTGAAAGCATCGCTGCTTCGAGCGTCGCAGTGCCGCTGGCGACTGCTGCCGCATCCGCCGCCGAGAGCGCCTCATGCGTTTCGTGTTGAATGATTCTCAGCGTCGACGGCAGGGAAACATTCCTATGCTTGGCAGCATCAATGTGAGCCTGCGCTTCCGACGCTTCTCTGTTGGGTGCGAGCGCGACGACAAACTGTATGTCTGGACGCGACTTTGATAGCAGCGAAACGGCATCGAGCATCGGCGGCAGGATGCGTTCGAGTTCTTTGTGGCGGCTGCCGGGCAGAAGTGTTATGAGCGGACGCGTCGCGTCCAAACGATGACGCTCGCAAAATTCAGCGCGTGTGCTGCGCGCGAAGACTTCTCCTGCGAGCGGATGGCCCACGAAGCGTACGTGCTCGACACCACGTTCTTTATACCAAGCAGGCTCGAAGGGCAGGATGGTGAGCAGTAAATCAACGTCGCGACGGATATTACGCACGCGGTAAGAGCGCCAGGCCCAGAGCTGCGGGCTGATGTAGTAAACGATGCGCAAGCCGCTTTTGTGCAGCGCTCGCGCCAGTCGCAAATTAAACTCCGGCCAGTCAACCAGTATGACTGCATCCGGTTGGCGTTCATTGGCCGCTCGCTGTAAAACCTGATAAGCGCGCCAGAATTTCGGCAGCACTCGCGCCACCTCGACGATTCCCATAATCGCCAGATCATCGGAACGAACGACGGATTCCACCCCTACCTCGCGCATCGCCGCGCCCGTCGCACCGAAAAACTCAAACTTAGTTTGCGGCGCATCCCTGCGCAGAGCGCGAACGAGGGCCGCCGCGTGCGCGTCGCCCGAAGGCTCGCCCGCCACGATCATCAAACGTATCTGTTCGGTCATCGCAGAAGATAATAAAGAAGTAAAGGGAAAAGGGGAAAGAAAGAGTAATGATGAAAGAATGCGCGTAGTGATAATTCTTAAACGATGGGCACAGCACTCGTGTAGAAAGGCATGTAGTTAGAGAGGTTTTGTTACATAAGTGCGCTAGCTGTATGCTACTTTATTGAGCGAGGTGAAGAAGGCTGATGAATACGATTTGGGCTGTTGTGCGAAAAGGTAGAATCGTGCCGCTGGAAGACATTGAAATACCCGAAGGGACAACGGTTTTAGTGACCGTATTGCCCGACGACGAGGATTTTTGGCTGGCAGCGAGTCAGCCTTCCTTAGATGCTGTGTGGGATAACACAGAGGATGACGTATATGCCGAGCTACTTGAAAAATGAGGTTGTTCTCGTGCGTTACCCGTTCTCAGATTTGTCAGGCTCAAAGATTCGACCTGCTGTTATTGTCAGCGCTCCGCATATTTCGCAAGACCTGTTTATAGTTCCGCTGACAAGCAGGCTTACGTCTTTGCTTGCGGGTGAGTTCGTGCTCAGCGAATGGAAGCAGGCCGGACTCAATGTTGAAACAGCAGTAAAGCGTGGCCTCTATACCATCCAGCAAAATCTCATCGTCAAACGTATCGGCAGCCTTGATGATGTTGACTCAAAGAGGTTAGCAGGTTCGTTGCGTAGTTGGTTGGAGATAAGCTGACCCCTTCCGTGCCATATTTTTAAATCTATTGTAGCTGCCTCTTTTGTCTTTCGCGGGGCGCGTGTTAGCATCAGCGCGTTCTGAAAGCGACATGATGCGCCCTCGCTCACGGCCCTTGAGCGTCCCGTGAGATGCACGCCTCGTGTCGGCCTGCGGAGGTCAACAGGTTCTTCTTTGCGGAGTGTATTTCTCCTAATCAATAAAATGTGCGTGCGCTTCTTGCTCGTCCTCGCCGTGCTGGCGTGGCTTGCTGCGGCGCAGCCTCTGCGTGCGCAGCAGACCAATCCTGTTGACCGTCAGGTCACAAATCCAATCACAGACACGCCGAGCGTCAACCCGCTCTCGCAGGAGCAGCCCGTGCGCCCGCGCGTGCCCGTCCAACAGGGCGAGGCCGCGCAGACGACACAGGAGTTGGACGTGCGCGCCGATACGGCCAACGCCTCCGGCCCGAAGGAAGCGCGCGTCATCGTTTACGAAGGCAACGTTGACGCGCGCATCGGCGTGTATCGCTTGCAGGCCGATAAGGTCACAATCTATGAGGCGACCAACAAGGTCATCGCCGAGGGCAATGTCGTTTTCGACCAGAGCACAGACCGTGGCACGCAGCGCATCACGGGCACGCGCGCCGAGTGGAACTACTCGACCAAGCTCGGCTTCTTCATGAACTCGACAGGCTTTACCAACCAGACCGAAGACGGCACTGTCATCAACTTCACCGCCGACACTGTTGAGAAAGTAAGCTTCGATACCATCGTCGCCATCAACGCAGAGATTACGGCTTGCGATGAAGACGTGCCGAAGTGGAGCTTCAGGAGCAAGCGCGTTACCATCAAGATAGGCGACCGCGTGCGCGTCTCGACGCCAAACTTTCGCGTCAAGGGCGTCCCCGTTCTCGCTCTCCCCTATGCTTCAATCTCTATCAAGCGGCGCGATAGGGCCAGCGGCTTTCTGACGCCGACGTTTAGCGGCTCCGGCGCGAAGGGCTTTCGCATCTCCAACGCTTATTATCAAACGCTTGGCCGCTCGGCTGACGTTACCTTTCGCAACGACATTTATGCTGCGCGCGGCCTTGGCTTCGGCGCTGACATTCGCACGCGCGCCAACTCGCGCTCGTTTCTGGATTTCGGTTTCTTCGCCGTCAAGGATCGCATCTTTGGCAAAAAGGCCGGGCCGGGCGTGCCCGATCAGGGCGGGTCTAGTTTTTATGCTAAGGGCGTGCATTATTTCCCGAACGGCTTTCTCGCCGCCGCCGATGTCAACATCACTTCCAATCTGGCATTTCGGCAGGTCTTCTCAGACACGATTCAACAGGCCATCTCACCCGAAGAGCGCTCGCAGATTTTCATTAACAAAAACTTCGGCGACTATAGCTTCGATTTTCTGGCGCGGACGCAGGTCACATCCCTGCCCAACTCGCGCATACGCATACGCGAACTGCCGAGCATCACTTTAGACAAGCGCCCCTCGGCCCTGCGTTATTTCGAACGCCTTCCCGTCTATTTTTCGATTACTGGAGGCTTGGAAGGCGTCAGCCGCAAAGAGACCGTCGAAGACCCTGAGTTATTCGCGCAGGAGGTCGGCGGCCTGCCGATTAATAGCCCATCCATCGTGCAGCGTCTCGATGTTCACCCGCGCTTTTCCGTCCCGGTCTATTTCGGCGGCTGGTCTGTGACGGCGATGGCGGGCCTGCGCGGGACTTACTATTCAAACTCGATTGACCCGACGACGCGGCTCGTCTTAAGCCGTGATGTCGTGCGCGGCTACGGCGAGTTTGAATTGGACGTGCGCCCGCCAGCCTTTGCTCGCAACTTTCGTCACCGCGACAAGACTTTCTTCTTTCGTCACGTCATAGAGCCTTACGTCATTTATCGTAAGATCGAAGGCATCTCTAATTTCGAGCGTATCATTCGCTTCAACTACGTTGACGCCATTGCCGACACGAACGAGATCGAGTACGGCCTCGTGAATCGCTTTTTCACGCGCCGCTCGACGGAGAACGTCAGCCCTGCGGCGCGCCGCGCCGATGCGACGCGCGAACGCGTACCGCTATCGAGTCAGCCTTACGAAGCCCTGACCATCACCGTGCGCGGCAAGTATTTCTTCGACCCGTATTTCGGCGGCGCGCTCATTCCGGGCCGTCGCAACCAGTTTTACCCGATCAATACTTTCTCCGGCTTCTCTTACGGCGGCGTGCCAAGGCGCTTTTCGCCCATCAACGTCGAAGCGCGTTATCGTCCGAGTCAGGCGTTGTTTGCAGACGTGCGAACGGATTTGGATGTGCAGGGCGGTGGGCTTCGCAACCTCGCTGTCAGCTTCGGTCTCAGCCGTCGGCTGGTCAAAGCGTTTACGACCTTCTACTACACGCGCGCTATCGAACTCGCCCCTTCGCTCAGGCGCTTTGCGGACGCGCGCGGCTTTGAGGCGGGAACGCTGCGCGGCTCGCAGTGGAGTCCGACGCTGTTTCTCGGCGACCCGAATCGCGGGCTGTTTGGCGGCGTCTCCTTCTTCTTCGATTTTCAAGACCGCGCGGCCCTGCCGCCCGACCGGCCAGTGCTCAGAAATTCCGCGCTCGTGAGTTCCATAGTGACGGCTGGCTATACCTGGGATTGCTGCTCCGTCACGGTTCAAAATTACACGTTCAACGTCGGCCTGCGCAGTGAAAACCGCTTTGTCTTCAGCTTCCGCCTCAACGGCATCGGCACTTTTGGAACGGAACAGATAGGGCAGAATTTCCGCTGAATTCTTCAACCTAAATCTATGTTGGGCGAGCACGCCTAACTTGCCGGGGAGGCCCTCTCTTTTCAGCCTTTTCGACCGGCAATTGCTCTAAAAAGTGTTAAACGCGAAGCATCCCCACGCCCATTTTTCTGCATCTCAATGGCTGTCCTGAAATAACCCCCACACGATTGACTTTCGCAACCCGCACATCATCGTTCTTTATCATTAATTTGTTGAGTATTAGCGCGCCTCCGTATGCTATCTTTTAAGAGGCGCTAGAGTCCCGGCCCACGTTTTCAGGAGATCGTTAATGCCGAGAGTTTCCCGTTCTGTCGCTCCCCCGTCTCGCCGTAAGAGCTTAAAATCCGTTGACCTTCGTCGCTTGAGATTAGTGCTGGCGGTGGGCCTTATCGTCCTTCTCGCCCTGGCTGTTTTCAGTACCGGAGCGCTGGCGCAATTCGGCACGCAGGATGCCGAGGCGGCTTTTGCGGAGAAGGCGGATAAGCTGCTGAAACAGTTGCGCCGTGCCGCCGCAGAGGATGGCCTGATTGAGCAGCGTGCGGGGCGTCCCAGTGGAACTCTTTCAAGAGTCGAGAAGCTGTCGCGCGTGGCTGGCATTAATCGCGGCGCGAACGGGAAGGTCAGCGTCGGCGTGACCGTCAGCTTGACGGAAAATAGCGACGCCGCAGAGTTGGAGGCTGCGGGCTTTGCTGTCGGGGCGCTTGTCGGCGACATCGCCACCCTCGAAACGGATGTTGAGAGACTGCCGGAATTGGCCGCGCTCGCCTCCGTCAGCAAAATCCGGGCGGTCACACAGGCTTATCCGAGCAACGACCGCGCGCGGCAATCAATCGGCATCACTAACTCTGCGGGCCAGCGCCTAATCTCACAAACGGGGCGCGGCGTTATTGTCGGCGTGATTGATACCGGCATTGATTTTCGCCACAGGGATTTCACCGTTCCCGGCTCAAACGGCACGAAGACGCGTATTAAAGCGCTGCTGGACATGACCGTCTACAGTTCGACCTCGACCGATTGGAACTATTCTCTGCCGGGACAAACAGCCAAAATCGGACGCCTCTATACAGAGGCCGACATCAACGCGGCGCTGCAAGGCACGGGCACAATTCTACAAAAAGACAAGAACGGGCACGGCACGCACGTCGCCGGAACTGCCGCCGGTAACGGTTTGGCTAGCCCTACGCCGGGCACTTACACAGGCATGGCCCCGGAAGCAGACCTCGTCATCGTCAAAGCCACCCGCCAGAACGACGATTCGGGTTCTTTTCGTACCGATGACTCGATCAACGCGCTCAAATTTATACAGCAGATTGCGGCCCAGCGCGGCCAGCCTTTCGTCGTCAACATGAGCCTCGGCGGGCACAGCGGCCCGCATGATGGAACTAACCCGGACGAGCGCGCAATAGACCAGATTGTCAGTTCCGGTGCGGGGCGCGTCATCTGCGTCGCTGCTGGAAACGAGGGCGTCACCTCCTTTAATTCAAACGACGCCAAGATACACGCTGCCGGAACAGTGCCCGCCGGAGGCAGCATCAATCTGACGTTCAACGCCACGGAGTCGCCGGATTTTCTAGACCTCTATTACGCGAACAGCGACAGGTTCACCGTCACCGTGACGCGGCCCGACGGAGTTAAAGTCGGCCCTGTCGCCTACAATCCCGGCGGCTTTGTCGACGGCGCTAATGATCCGTACATTGAGATTTACAACGCGACTGACACAAAGGGCGATACCCTCGCATCTAACGACCAGTCGGACATCTTCATCACCTTCTCGCCGGAGGCCAACGACCTCGGCACAAACTGGACGATCACGGTGCAGGGCAATTCAGTCCCCAGCGGTGGCCGCTTTGACGCTTGGCTCGGCAATGGCTCGTTTACCACTTTCGTCGATAACAATTCGCATCTGATAGGTTCTCCCGGCACGGCGCGCGGCGCTTTGACCGTCGGCGCTTACATCACGCGCACGGGCAATGTCAATTTGTCTGTCGGCAACTACGCTCCCTTTACCAGCCCCGGCCCAACCGCCGACGGTCGGCAGAAGCCTGAGATTAGCGCGCCCGGCTACTATCTCTACTCGTCCAGGTCGGTGGACGTTGTAGGCGAGTTTGGCACTATCGGCACTGGCTCGAACGCGCCCACCGACAGCACACACTACACGGGTCTGGCGGGCACAAGCATGGCGACGCCGGTCGTGACCGGGGCTGTGGCTTTGGTGCTGCAAGCAAACCCTGCTTTGACGAACGACCAGATTAAGACTCATCTAAAGACTTATGCGCACCACGACGGCTTTGACCCGCCGGGCTGGAATTCGCGCTTCGGCTTTGGCAAACTCAATATCGCCGCCGTCCTCAACGCAATCGCGCCGCCTACCGCGTATACTATTTCAGGCCGCGTGGCGAACAGCAGCAACGCGAGCATCGCTGGCGTGACCCTGACGATGACGGGCGCTGCCGGGGCAAGCGTGCAGACGAACACGAGCGGCAACTATTCATTTACGAACGTTGCGGCGGGCACGTATACCATCACGCCCTCCAGGCCGGGCTATACCTTCAGCCCTGCGAGCCAGACTTTGAGCGTCACGAACGCCAATCTGGTGTCCAATTTCACCGCCGTGCCGCTGATTCCTGCTTTGCTGATTGAAGAAGGCTCGACAACCCGCGCCGCCGCGCTCGATTCGGTGACGCAGGTGCGCGGCCCATTTCCTATCACGACGCTTTCCAACTTCAGCGCTGACCGGTATACGCGTGTCATGTTGTTTGCGTCTAATTTTGTGATGGGGCCGGGCGACGACCTCTCGATTGTTTCAGTGCAAGCGCAAGGCATTCCATTAGTCGTCGAAAGCGTCGGAAAGGTGCCGGGAATGGACGCTTCATATATTGTCGTGCGGCTGAGCACTCAATTACCGGCGGGCGATTTGCCGCTGACCGTCAAGCTGCGCGGCGCGACGAGCAACACTGTCACGCTCGGTATTCGGCAGTAGCGACTTCGGTTTGAATTAAACTGAAAACTACATTGAGCGCGACTATGAATAGAGATGAATTTCTATCCATAGTCGCGCTTTAGCATTTTCTGGTTTTAAGTTAGCGCGTCATTCATCAAGAGTCTTCGACACGCGGACGCTTAAGCTTAGCGCTGGTTTTAAGCTAAAATTCACGGGCCGCGAAATGTTTAATGAAGCCGCTGTAATTGAAACGCTTCGGTGGCATGGCTCGTCCATCAGTGCACCCAATATGTTAGAAACCGGCGAATCTGAAATCGACGTTGACCGGATAATGCACGCCATTCGAGAGACAGTGGCAAGGCAACGGCAGCAGGTCGGAGGTGAAAATGCTCCTCCCTCTCCGGGCCGTTTTCCGCTGATTAATACATCTCGCTTGCCAGCGCAAGTTGATTCTTCTCCGCTCAGTCTGCAACCGGAGTTTCAAACACGGCCTGACAATCAATATCACGTCGATGATTTGTTGAAGTATCACGGCAGAGATTTTGTGCGGAACGCATATCGCGCCATCCTCAGGCGAGAGCCGGACGCGGCGGGCCTGGCCCAACATCTTGAAAGTCTGGCGGGTGGCCGCTTTAATAAAATTGATATTCTGGCGAGCCTGCGCTCTTCGCCGGAAGGCGAGCGGGCGCAGGTGAAGATTGAAGGATTGGCGTGGCCCGCCGCGATAAGACGTATGGGCCGCGTACCGCTCGTCGGCTACCTGCTTCAAATACTGATCGCGGTCGGGCGGCTTCCGCTCCTGCTTCGCAATCAAAGACAGTATGAATTCTATCACTTGGCCCAACAGCAACAGATCGTTGACCACGTTAATCAAGTTCACAACCAACTGGCCGAAACCATCGCGGAAAAGATAGCGGGCCAGCAGCAAATAATCGCATCGCTGTTGCATGAGCAACAGGAGATGGCCCAACGACACGTCGCGTTTAAAGATGAGATTGAGACTCATTTATCTGTCGCCCGCCAGCAAATCGAGTTGCTCTTGCATGAACAGCAGAAGATGGCCGAACGCCACGTCGAGTCTGGCAATGCGTTTGAGGCGCGTTTGACTGCCGCAAGCGAGCACGTAGACCAACAGATGGCGGCGCTTGCCCGGCAGTTGGAAGAGCAAACACAGCAGTTTCTTCGCCGACAACAACAAACGCGCACCGAATTAATAATGCAGGAGAGACGCCTCGCATTGTTGCTTGAAGAAGCGCGCGAGCAGCCATCCCGTGTTGTCAGTCAGCAGCGCTCGAAAGCTTTTGAGAGCGAGGAAGACCATCTTCTAGACGCGCTCTATGCTGCATTTGAAGAGCAATTTCGCGGCAGCCGCGAAGAGATCAAGAATCGCCTGCGCGTCTACCTGCCGATTCTTGAGGATGCGAAAATAACTGAAGACGTTTTGGACATCGGTTGCGGACGCGGCGAGTGGTTGGAGTTGTTGGGCGAGGAGGGAGTGCGTAGCCGTGGCGTCGATCATAACCGCGTTTTCGTCGAGCAGTGCAAACAAATCGGTGTGGATGTGACGGAAGAAGATGCCCTCGTTTATCTACGGAGTTTGCCTGATAACAGTCTGAGCGCCGTCACGAGCTTTCATCTCGTCGAACATCTGCCCTTTGAGACGTTGGTCAAGCTGTTGGATGAGATCATTCGCACGCTCAAATCAGGCGGCCTGCTAATTCTTGAAACGCCTAACCCGGAAAACTTCATCGTCGGCAGTTATAGCTTCTACGCAGACCCGACGCATCGCAATCCTATTCCCAGCCCGACGCTGCAATTTCTGCTTGAGTCGCGCGGCCTGTGTGACATCAAAGTCATGAACCTGCGCCCGTTTGACTCGGCCCGCATCGAGGGCGAGACGGAGATAATCAAACGCTTCAACGAATACTTTTGCAGCGCTCCCGATTACGGAATCGTCGGCTGGAAAGTTTGATTCGGGGAGATGGCCCAGTGCCTCTCTAGCGCTTCATAAATGTTCGATAAAAAAATCATCATCGTCACTCCCTGGTTTGAACGCTTCGCCGGAGGCGCTGAATTGCTGGCGAGAGGAATGGCCCGTGAGTTCGATAAACGCGGCGTCGCTGTGATGGTTTTTACGACCTGCTCACGCTCGCCTTACGATAGTTGGTGGGAAGATTATTACGAGCCGGGTGTTTACGATGTCGCGGGAATAGAGACGCGAAGGTTTGCCACCGAGAAAGCTCGAACGCACTATGAGGCGGTCATCGGCAAGTTGCAAAGCGGAGCTAATCTAACGCCGCAGGATGAGTTGGACTTTTTCGCTTACGGCATCAACAGCGGTGCTTTGATTGATGCGTTGGCTGAATACGTCGGCGGCGATTATGAAATCATCGCGCTGCCGTATTTTCATGGCCTCACGCATTCAGCCATAAACAGCTATCCGGGTAAAATCTCCCTCATCCCATGTTTTCATAACGAGCCGCAGTTTTACTGGGGAACGACAGCGACGCTGCTCCGCAACGCGAAGCACATCTTCTTTAACTCACACGAGGAAAAGCAGATGACGATTAAGCAGTACGGCCAGGGAGTGGGGCGGCGAATCGTTGAAAGCGTCGTCACGGGAGTCGGCGTTGAATTACCTGTGTGCGCTGGTGAGACTATCTCCGAGCCTTTACCCGACAGCTATTTTGTTTACGCCGGACGCAAGGAAGTGGGGAAAAACGTTCCTCTTCTGTGCCAGTGGTTCGCTAAATATGCGGAAAAATTTCACACCAGCACAAAACTAATCTTCATCGGAGGAGGCGACACGTCGCTCGTGCCCGCGAGCGACGATTTCATAGACTTTGGTTTTGTCTCGGAAGCGATGAAGCAGCACCTCGTCAGGCATTCAAAGGGTGTCATCAATCTCTCTGAGAACGAAAGCTTTTCAATTGTCATTATGGAGGGCTGGCTGCTTGGAGTTCCGGCGGTGGTATCAGCAGGGTGCGCCGTGACGAAGAATCACGTGAGAAGATGCAACGGCGGCTTGTACGTCGCAAGCAGCGACGAATTTGCACTGGCTCTAAAGTATCTGGAAGACGACGCGGAGGCCCGCGACACACTTGCTGCAAACGGGCAGCAGTATGTATTACGCGAATTCTCTTTCGATGCCGTGCTTTCGAGATACTTGCGCGAGCTTCATCAACAGCAATCCGAACCCGTTTGCTCTGTCGCCCGCTAATGTTAAGCTGCGCTGCTAATGCTCACCGGCGCTGAGCACGCGCCGAAGCGTCCCGCTGCTAATATCACCCGGAATGAAAATATTAATAGACGGTCAAACGCTTCTTACCCCCGACATCAATCGGGGCATCGGCACATATTTTAAAAACACCGTCGAGCATCTACTTGAAAACGATTTTACGAACGACTTCTACATCAACACGCCGCACGGCGCTCACCTCAAGAGCCTGTCTCCCTGGGCACGTGAGAAGCTCTGCGTTGTTGACAATTGGGCTTATGATATTCGTGCTTCTCACGAACGCCCTCTGCAATCTGTCGCCAAAGCGTATTCGGATGCGCTGAACAACGATATTGAGAAGAGAGGGATAAATCTCTACTGGTCGCCAAACGCTTTGATGGATAACGTCTTCCTCGCGTCCCGACAACAGAGCGCCTGCTGCTTCGCCGTGACGATTTACGACTTGATAATTTCAGTCATGGAAAAGACGTACGCTAAGCATCTGCCGCCTGCGGCCATGAGCCGTTACAAAGACAAGCTGCGGCGTTTGGAAAGAGACTACGATCTTTTCCTGCATATCTCGCGACATACCCAATCCGATTTCACGGATGCGCTGTCTGTTAAAGACAAAAAGCACGTCGTCACACCGCTGGCGGCTGGCAGCGCATTTCGCCCGTATCCGTTTCCGAGCGTTACCCACAATGCAAGCGATTATGTGCTTTATCCAGGCGGCTTCGACCCGCGTAAGAACATGAATCGAGCGGTCGAGGCTTTTGCTCGTTTACAGGCGAGATACGGCGTAGATGAGAGGATAAGCGCCACGCAGTTGTGGATTGTATGCAGTTCGGATAACGCGGCGGCCAGTGGTATGCTGAATTACGCTGAAGGTTTAGGGTTAAGCGGGAAACTTAAGTTCACGGGCTTCGTAGACGATGCGGCCCTGGTTGCGTTGTATCAAAAAGCCCGCTGTCTTTTCTTTCCGTCTCTCTACGAGGGATTCGGGCTGCCCCTTTTGGAAGGCTTGGCTTGCGGCCTTCCGGTGGCATCTTCGAACACTTCATCGCTGCCGGAAGTCGGCGGTGACGTTGCGACTTATTTTGATCCTTACAATTTGGACGAAATGGCCGAGCGTCTTTATCAAACTTTACAAGCGCCGATGGACTATCAATCGAGGCTCGAAAGATACGAGTATTCCAAAAAGTTTTCGTGGCAAAAGACAGCCCTCTTAACGCTCGAAGCTTTCGCTGATTTCGCGAAAGGGAATTGAACCATTAAAGATTAAAAGCGAGCGCGCCTGACGATTATGAGTAGCGAAGCGATTGATTCAAGCTTTATTGATGTGCGTAAGCTCATTGCGGAATTGAGCGTTGAAGAGTTGTGTCAAACGGCCGAAGAATTCTTCGCTCGTCTTCCCAATTGGGATTACCTTCATGCGAAACCTTTTGCCGCCATAGGTGAGACGCCGGAATTGCTCGTCTGTTTCGCGCAGGTTGTGCAGGGCTTAAATCTCTTGCCAGACATGACAATCTTAGACTTCGGCGCTGGCTCATGTTGGACTTCACGTTTTCTCAGCCAGTTGGGGCTGCAAGTGATTGCCAGCGATGTCTCGCCCTCCGCGCTCAAAATCGGAGAGGAGCTATACCGGCGGCATCCCGTTATCGGCAACCAACCTGCACCGAGGTTTCTGCCATTCAACGGTTACAAGTTTGATCTGCCCGACAGGAGCGTTGACCGCATAAGCTGCTGGGATGCCTTTCATCACGTGCCTAATCAGGCGCAGGTGATAAAAGAGATGGGACGAGTCCTTAAGCAAGGCGGCATCGCAGGCTTTTCAGAACCCGGCCCAGATCACTCGAAAGCCCCGCAGTCGCAATACGAGATGAAGACCAACCGGGTGATTGAAAACGATATTAACGTCCACGAAATCTGGCGCGAGGCGCAAGATGCCGGATTTACAGACATCAAGCTGGCACTCTTTAACCCGAATCCTTTCCTGCTTCCCTTGGATGAATTCGAAGCTTTCCTGAGCGGCCAGGACACGGGCGAGCGCTACGTTTCAGAGACGCGCCATCAGGTACAACATCGCCGCGTCTTCTTTCTCTTCAAGGGTAAATCCCTCGCTCCCGCCGATAGCCGACAACGCGAAGGGCTGTTGGCCCAGTTACACGTCGAGTTGGCTTCAGAGCGCATCGCTTCGGGAGAGCCGCTTCGTCTCAAAGCTGTCGTTAAAAATACAGGCAGCACCGTCTGGCTTCCTACTACGGCGCGCGTCGGGGCCGTACACTTCGGCATACATCTCTTCGATGATAAAGGCCGACTGCTCGACCTTGATTATTTCCGTCATAACCTGACGCCGGGCGAAGGCCGCGAGATTCTGCCCGGCGAAACAATCGAATTCGCCGCCGAAGTCCCAATGCCGCAGGCAGGAACATACATACTGCAATGTGATCTGGTCAGCGAAGCGGTCTGCTGGTTTGAGCACAACGGCTCGCCGACAATGAGGCTGCGGGTTGAAGTTGCGGAAGCTTAATGATCCCTCTCGCTTTGGAGTGCGCTTCGGGGAAGTTAAGCATAAGGTAGCAAAAGACAGAATGCGGACAAAGAAAGTGGCATGGCTTTCCCCTCTGCCTCCACAAAGAAGCGGCATCGCCCATTATAGCTACTGGCTCATCAAAGCGCTTCAGACCCACCTCGACATTGACCTCTATTACGACACGCAAGCGCCGACCGCCGCGATTAAAAACGACTTTGACGTTTACCCGCTCTCCCATTTCGCAGGGCGTTATCAACGCTACGACGAGGTCATCTACCACCTCGGAAACCACAGCGATTTTCACAAGGAAATTTACAAACTCGCATGGAATTTCCCCGGCACAGTAGTCCTCCACGATTACAATATCAGCGCTTTCATGCACGATGCCTTCTACTGTCAGAATGATGAGCAATTGTATAAACAGGCTCTAATGGAAGGATACGGCGACGAGGGACGCAAGGAATTTCAAGCGTTGGCCCACGGGCGCGCTCCCGATATCGCTAAATTCCCGATGTCACACGCGGTCGTCGCCAGAAGCAGGAAGGCCATCGTTCATCACCGTTGGGTCAAAAATCAGTTTGCCGATAACGAACACGTCAAAGTCGTTCCGCTCTATGCAAAGCTCGATTTCCAGCTGTCGGCGGAAGACACCAAGCTTTTCAAAAACAAGTTTTCCATCAGCGACAGCCGCTTTCTAGTCACTTGCCTCGGCTTTGTCAATAGCAACAAATTGCCGCAGTTACAGGTGGAGGTCGTTGAGCGTTTGATAGACGACGGCTACCCTGTGCAAATGATGTTTGCAGGCGAACCGGCCCCCGACATCAAGAGCCTTGAGCGAGAGGTGCGAGCTGGCAAATACGCCCGGCACATCACCTTTACCGGTTATCAGGACGAAGCAGATTATTTCCGCGCTATTTTTGCCTCAGACATTATTATTAACCTGAGAAATCCTTCGATGGGCGAAGCCTCGCTCACACTAATGCACGCGCTGGCCGCCGCAAAGCCGACGATTGTCAGCAACATCAATCAGTATCGAGAGTTTCCAGATAAAGTATGCTGGAAATTAACGCACGATGAAAACGAGGCCGAAATGCTCTACGCATACCTGAGCGCGCTGCTCCGCGATAGACATTTGAGGGCGGCAATTTCCAGCAATTCCGCCCGCTATGCGCGCAGCGTCTTAGGGCCGGAGAGAATTATCGCTCGCTGGATGCAAATTCTCTGAGAATGAGGAATTTATTAAAGATTGACACATCTTTGTCCCGGATTTTGGCCTCGTAACTCGGCTTGAAAAAAGCCGTTATTGGCACATCTGAGGCTGCAAATAACGTTGACAACATCGGCGTTTGAAACGTATAATTTCACGTTGAGCGCAACCCACACTGTGCGTTGCGCCCAAGCCTTAGGTTGCCAAACTACTCCCCCGAACAATATTTCGGAGTTAAATAAATGAAGAAGCTTATAGCCAGTCTTTTTATCACGGCCCTCATCGCCATTAACGCCTTCGGCCAGACTGCCCCCCCAACGCTGAGGATTGTCACCGAATCCCCTAATCTGCCTTCGGAGCTTTTCTACGGCAATACCAAGGTCAAGCCGGTGCGTCTGCGTCCCGGAACTAATGTTCCGATCACAATTGCCGACTATGATTTCTTTATTCAACAGCAATACATAGATTTCCTGCGGCGTTTTCCTGAGCCGGATGGTCTCCAGTTCTACCTCAACATCCTGAACGGCTGTCATCCGAGTGATGTCGAGTGCATTAAATACACGCGCGGCGCGCTGTCTGCCAATTTCTTCCGCTCGCCGGAGTTTCAGCGCAAAGGCTCGTACGTGATGTACCTGTACATGGTTTCTTTGGGCCAAAGGCCCTCGACGGACGCCGAGTTGGCTGACCCGACCAAAAACACTTTCCAGCGCCCGACCTATACAGAGTTCATGGCGGATTTGCAGAGCATCTCTGACCCCAACGATCAAGGCACGGAAGCCAAAAAAGTAACTCTCACTAATGCCTGGATGCAGCGCGCAGAGATTCAAGCAAAGTACGGCAGTTTGTCGAACGCGGCATTTGTGCAGAAGCTTCTGGATACGGCGGGTGTAACGATAACGAATCAAAGCGCACTGGTTGCCGATTTGAATGCCGGGACCAAGACGCGCGCGCAGGTCTTACGCGCGATTGCCGAAAGCCCGGAAGTAAATGCGAAGTTCTACAAGCAAGCGTTTGTCACGATGCAATACTTCGGTTACCTGCGCCGCAACCCAGACCTGTCGGGCTACGTGTTCCACAACAATCGCTTCAAACTGACAGCCGATCAGGCTTTCCTGGAGAATACGATGGTTCGTGGCTTTATCGAATCGCCAGAGTATAAGAACAGGTTCTAGGTTGGAAAGACAAACGGGATAACATACGAGGCTGACCATCCATGAATGGTCAGCCTCAATGTTTTTTAATGTCATAAACTTTCGTAGCTTCTTGATGAATGCGTATCGGACTTGACGGCATCCCGCTGGGCGAGATAAAGACGGGCATCGGGCATTACACTTTCGAGTTGGCGCGCTCGCTCGCTCTTCTAGCTCCCGCAGATGAGTTTGAGATAATCTCACCGTTTCCTTACGTCGCCGCGCTTGACGATGATTCCGAACAGGCGCTGCCCTTAAACCTGCGATTGGTGCAGGCGAAAGTAGACAGGCTTCGCCGCAGACGTTGGTGGTCTATTGGATTACCCCTCTACGTTAAGCGCGCTTCGTTCGCACTCTTTCACGGCACTAATTATAACGTGCCACTCTGGAATAGCTGCCGGACAATTCTGACCATCCACGACCTCTCCTTATTTCTTTACCCTGAAACGCATGAAGAGCATTTGGTACGGCGCGCTCGCCTGCGCCTGCCGCTGATGGCGCGCACGGCCACGACCATCATCACGCCTTCGGAAAGCGTGAGACGCGAAGTCTGCGAACACTTAAGCATCAAGCCCGACAAGATAATCGCGATACCGGAAGCTGCGCGCCGTTTGTTTCGGCCAGTGCCGCTCGCGGAAACAGTTGAGGTGCGCAGACGACTGAAGATCGAGGATGAGTTTATACTTTTTGTCGGAACGATAGAGCCGCGAAAGAATCTACTGACGCTCGCCCGCGCCTTCGACGAAATCCACCGAACCACGCTTTTACGTCCGCAACTGGTGATTGCCGGAAAGGAAGGATGGCTCACGGGCGAGTTGTTCTCTTACTTAAAGAGCACGGAGACGCGGGAACGCGTGCGCTTCACAGGCTATGTTTCCGATGACGACTTGCGCGCCCTTTACTCGTCGTGCAGGGTGTTTGTCTATCCATCTCTCTATGAAGGCTTCGGCCTGCCCCCGCTGGAAGCAATGGCGTGTGGCGCGCCTGTTATCACGAGCCGCATCCCAAGCATAATGGAGACGGTCGGAGACGCCGCCCGCCTCGTCGCGCCGACAGATTTCCGCGAACTCGCGCAAAGCATTATCCGCGTACTTGAAGATACGGGCGAGCGAGATCATCTTTCATCCGCCGGGCTTGAGCGCGCCGCAGGATTTTCATGGGAAAGGACAGCCGCCGCGACTCTGAATGTTTATCGTGAAGTCCTTAAAAATGAGAAGCGGCGAAGTTAAGTGGTATGAAACGCCGGAGCACTTTGGACGCCTTCAAAGCAGCTTTAGAAACTGCCTGTCATGCTTTTATCGTTTCCGCTTCGGGTTGAGTGGCGCGAAAGCCGAGTCGCCGCGTCATCACGCTGGCGCTGAGGTTGGCGACGCCTTCCATCATTGTTGCGCTCATCACACGAAAGAATAGAGCGCCGTCAAGCCAGTCAAAACTGATGCCGCTTGGGTCATGCACGGCAACGGTCGCCGAGTATGTATCCGGCGCTAACCAGCAATTGAAGGCGAATACTACTTCGACGATTTCGTCGCGCCGAACGGGGCCTAGATTCGCTTGCTGCAACTCCGTGTTAGTGCCGTAGAGATGTATGCCGTGACGATTGCGTAGGAGGAAACCGCAGACGGGCGCTTCCGCTTCCGCGTTGAAGCGTACGCGCAGGCGCACCTGCACCGCTTCGCCCGTCTCGACGAGTTCGACAGGATGATGCGTGGCGTCCAGAAGTTCGACGCGAAGGATTTCAGCGCTGCCGTCGCCGTGGCGGTAAGTGTAGGAAACGTGTGCGGCGCTTTCATCGTCTGCGGCGGCGCTTCCGGCTTCAGGGTTCGCGGGTTGTCCTGCTTCATAAGCATCCTCGCGCGCCATGATTAATTTCTGATAGCGGTTGAGAACATCCGTCGGCTTGCCTAATGCTTCCATGCGTCCAGCGTGAAGCAGCAGAGAGCGCGAGCACAAGGCGCGGATGGCGCTCGGATCATGCGAGACAAACAGGATGGTCATGCCGCTTTCCTGCATCTCTCTGATGCGGCGCATACAGCGGTGTTGAAAGACTGCATCGCCGACGGCGAGGGCTTCGTCAATAATCAAAATCTGTGGCATCGCGCTAATGGCCGTGGCGAAAGCGAGGCGAACGTACATGCCGCTCGAATAGGTCTTGACGGGTTGACGTATAAAGTCGCCGATTTCGGCAAAGCGTTCAATCTCCGGCAGCATCGCTTCGGCTTCCGAACGAGAGAATCCCATCAGCGATGCGCTCATCAAAACATTTTCGATGCCTGTAAATTCAGGGTTGAAACCTGAGCCGAGTTCGAGCAGCGCGGCGATGCGGCCCTCGTGCCAGACCGTGCCGTGCGTCGTATCGAGCGTGCCCGCGATAATTTGAAGCAGCGTTGATTTGCCGCTCCCGTTCGGGCCGATGATGCCAAAGGTCGTACCCTTTTCAACCTCGAAACTAACATCACGCAGCGCCCAGAATTCTCTGTGCGACTTCCAGCGTCCGCGCGAGAGCGTCTCCTTCAGGCGGTCGCTCGGATGCTCATAAATGCGATACTGCTTGGATAAGCCTTCAACGCGCAGTGCTACTGTCATGTTCATAAAATAGCGAAAGTCATGCGAGAATGTCGAACATGATTTCGCTCTCAACGACGCGACGTGCTGTCTGGCGACCACTGCTGGAATTACCCGCGCGCTTCGATTTAATCTTAACGCTGACGCGGCGCGAGTTGGCGACACGTTATAAAGGCTCTGCGCTCGGCATCCTCTGGGCCATCCTGACGCCGCTGGTAACGATTGCGATTTTCACGTTTATCTTCGCCAAAATCTTCAACGCGCGTTTCGGCGAGAGCAATTCCGGCTGGGATTTCGCGCTCTATCTTTTCTGCGGGCTGTTGCCGTGGACGGCGTTTCAAGAGGCCGTCCAACAATCGTCGAGCACTATTGTCGCGCACACGAATCTTGTTAAGCGCGTCGTCTTTCCGCTTGAAACTCTGCCTGTCGCGCAGACGCTCTCTTCGCTCGCCAACCAGATGTTCGGCACGCTCGCGCTCGTTTTGGCCGCGCTCATCATACGGCGTGAGCTTCACGCCAGCGTGCTCTGGCTGCCGCTGCTCATCGCGCCACAACTTGCGGCGACGCTCGGCGCGGCCTGGCTCGTTGCCTCTCTGGGCGTCTTTTTGCGCGATGTGGTGCAGGGCATCTCTCTTGTGCTGATGGCGTGGTTATATTTGACGCCGATTATCTATCCCGAATCGCTCGTGCCGGAACAATATCGCCCCTTTATCAATCTCAATCCGTTCACACCGCTCGTACGCAGTTATCGCCGCATCCTGCTCGAAGGCGCTATGCCGGATTGGAGCGGCCTCGCTTACTTTACTGTTTTCGCGCTCCTACTCTTTCTCTTCGGCTACTGGTGGTTTGCGCGCACACGCAAAAGTTTCGCCGATGTTATTTGAGGGAAGTGAGCAATAAACAGTGAGCAGTAAAAACGGCTTGCAAGCTTTGCCACCTCATTTTCTGCTTACTGCGCACTGTTTATTGCTTTTGCTGGCTTGCGCTAGCTGACGGCTTCCGCTTAAAATGACGATTCTTAAGCCGCACGGTGAGCATGTGTTCTTCACCTGCGCGCGGCTTTCTGCTGCTCTGTCGCTCCCTAGAGCATTTTTCTTTTATGTCCTTGTCTTAATTCGGAGGCTTTTTCTGTGAAGCAAGCTTTTCGTTTGTCGTGCGTCGCCTTGATGTGCGTGTTGTTTACGGGCGCGTTCGTTGCGGCTCAGGCTCAGAATCCTGACCCTGTCATTACTCAGATTAGCTCGTCGAACCGCGACACGTTTGCGGGCGGCATCAGCTTAAACGGTCGCTTCGTCGTCGTAGAGTCGAGGGGCGACATCTCGACCGAGAAGACCGCCGCACGCAATAATGCGGACGGCAATCGCGAGATTTTCCTGTTTGATTACGCGCAACGCCGCATCTTCCAGATTACTAATACGACCAGCGCGCGCGTCAATCCGGCCAATCCCTTCTTTCCGGCGGACGCGCCCACCAACAATAGCAACATCCGCGTCGAGGTCAGCAATAATCAGCCGGTCATTAGCGCCAACGGTCGCTGGATTACTTTCAGTTCCAACGCCTCGACGCCCGGCAACTTCAACGGCGACGCCAACAGCGCAGCGCTTGCGGCGGACGGCAATCAGGAAATCTTCAACTACTTTATTCCGCAGGTCGCAAACCCGACCGCCGATCTCACACTGGGCGATGAGCAGCCGTTCACGGATTTGGCGGCGGGCACGTTCACGCGCATTACGAACACGCCAGCCAGCCGCACACCGACGCCCGGTACGGCTACCGCACCCTCCTTTGTCGCCTTCGATAACCGCGAGGTTTCGGTCAACGATAATGCTTCCGTTATCGCTTTCGTCTCGACGCGTGATCTGACCGGCGGCAACGCGGACTTCAACCCGGAAGTTTTTCTCTACAACAGAACGAGCGGCGCTATTGTTCAATTGACGAATACGCAGTCGCCCTCGCTGACCAATCCGATCTTCAACAGCAATCCGTCGCTCTCCGGGCAAACGCTGCCGGGGACAGTCGTGCTCAGCTTCTACTCCAACGCGAACATTGCAGTCGGCGGCGCAAGCAACAACGCTGATAATAACGCCGAGATTTATCTGGGGAGTTTCGACGGCACGACCGCGACCGTCACAAGGCAGGCGTCGCGCACGACCACGCCCTTCGTCGGTTTTACCATCAACATCTACAACTACGGGCGGAGAATGAGTCGCGACGGCAACATGGTCGCTTTCGAGTCGTATTCGACCGATCCGAAAACCAACGGCACGCCGCAGTCTAATCCGGCCATCTTCGTTTACGACGTTGCGGGCGATGTTTTCAGACAGGTTGGCCCGCGCGCCCCAGGGTCGCCAGACGTGCAGCGCTTTCCGACTTTCACTTACGACAATACAACGCTCGTCTTCGCTTCGGCTCTGAATTTCACGGCCAGCGGCGCGCTGCCCACAACTCCTGCCGACGGATTGAATCCGCAAAATGTCGTGCAGGTCTTTTCCACGCCCGTGCCTCCTGCGACGAGCAGTTTTTCACGGCTGACAAACACAGCCACCGCTCTTTCCCCAAGGCTGCAACCTTTTCCGAGCAACACGCGCGATCGCATCGCTTTCAGCATGGAAGGCACAGAACTGGGCGGCGGCAACCCGGATCTTCTGGCCGAAGCCTTCTATCTGCTGACGCGCACGGGCACGAACGTCGCAGCGCCGACGGTTACATTCCTGACGGGCGCGAGCCAGCGCCCGGTCACCGGGGCAAACGCCGTTGCGCCAGCCGTCACCGGCCTTGCGCCCGGCATGCTCGCCATCGTGCGTTCATCTGCGGCCTTAGCGCCAGCGAATCCGCCGGGCGGAATTACCGTCAGCGCTACAGCGGCATCTGAATCAAAGCGCAGACCACCGCTCCCCGTCGAACTCAACGGAGTGACGGTCTCTGTTAATAACGCGGCTGCTGGCCTTTACTTCGTCAGTCCGGGACAGATCAACTTCGTCGTCCCGCCGGGTCTGGCTGCAACGACCGGCACTGCTACTTATCCAGTCGTCATCCATAATGGAAACGGCTCTGTGATTCGCTCTACCATCACGCTCAATCCGGTGCAGCCCGATCTTTTCACCAGCACCAACGGCCCTGACGGTCGCGCCGTTGTGTTCTTACAGAACACAATGGTCGGCGAACCCTTTACGGTCGCGGCAAACGGTTCGACAGTGATTTCCATTTTCCTGACGGGCGTTCGTAACGCGCAGAAGGGACAGACCACTGTGACTATCGGGACGACGGTCATCTCCGGCGCAAATATCCTTTGCAACAACGAGCCTGCGACCGCAACTACGCTCCCATGCTTTGCGACTGACACGCCCGGCGTAGATCAAATCAATGTCCGACTGCCAGCCTCGCTGGCGGGTGCGGGCGACGTGCCGGTCGTCGTCAGCGTGACTATCAACAACGTCACCTACACGAGCCGCCCGGCGGCCACCGCGCCCAACATTACAATCAACTAATTCTGCCGCTGCTTTCGCGGCCAGCACATCAAGCCCGCATAAACTCTCTCAAAAGGAGAGTTCATGCGGGCTTCTCTTTCGTCTGATGATAGCGACGCGGCTTTCCCGCGCGATTGTGTATCTGTTTGATGCGGACGTGTGATGGCGTCAACTACACACGCGCCCGCCTCAACAATGCTTTGAGCATTGTCGTGCAAAAAGGCAAGCTCTTGAGAATCAGCGGCTTGGGAGGCGAAAGGGCGATTTCACCGAGATAATAAAAGCGTGCTGGCCGACTGGCCCGATGGTTGCTTCAATATAGTCGAACCAATTTTAAGAAGAGGCCAAGCCGGATAGATTATTACATGCGCCGTTTAATCACAGCACTAATTTTAGGAATCTCGCTGGTCGGCTGGTCTGTCCCCGCTCGTGCTTATACTCATCAGTATACGGATTCGCCCGCCTCCCTTCAGATTAAGTGGCCGAGCACAATTGTTACCGTCGCATTCTCGACCTCGCTCAGTCAGCCTCCGTCGAATATCAAAGCGGGAAGCGACGTGCTCGGAGCAGTCCGTCGGGCGCTCGCACATTGGTCGCAGAACTCCAATATACGCTTCATCGAGACGACTTCGCGCGCACAGAGTATTAGCCCCAGCGGAAGCGGCGATTCGGTGAGCCTGATTTCCGTCGCAGACACGCCGGAAAACCGTGCTGTCTTCGGCACAGATCAGGTGCGAACCGGGCGCACGCGCGTCTTCTTTAATCCTGACAGCGGCGCGATTACAGAAGCGGACGTGATTATCAATCCCAACCTGCAATTTTCTACAGATAGCACGCCCGGCACTTACGACCTCGAAGCGACGCTGACGCACGAACTCGGACACCTGCTCGGACTCGAACACTCTACCGTCACGGGGGCGACGATGCAGCCGCGACAGGGACAGAATGGCCTTTACGGCCAGCCCGCTTTGACGCCGCGCACGCTCTCGGACGACGACCGCGCAGGTATCCGCGCTCTCTACGGTCCGCACGACGGCTTGGGTGCGATTGCCGGAACGATTAGCCTTGAGACGCTCAGCTATGGCGCGCACGTCTGGGCTGAAAACGTCGCCACGGGACAAATCACAGAGGGCAACGTTAAATTCGCAAACGGGACGTTTCGAATTGAAGGCTTGCAGCCGGGCGATTACCGCGTCGTGGCAGAGCCGCTCGACGGCACAGTTAGCCCTTCGGAAAGCGCATCGACTCGCGGCGTTTACGCCGGGCTGGCGGCCACGCAGCCACGCTTCCGCAGTATTGAGCTGGCAAGCAGTCTAAGCGTTGCCGCTAATACGACGACACAGTTCAACGCCGTCGTAGCAAGCAGTGATGCGCCGACCATCAATCCGCGCCTGTTCGGAATCAACAGCCAGCTTTCAACCATCCCTGTGCCGCTCGCGCCCGGCAATACTTACAAGCTGTACATCGGCGGCGAGGGCTTGGACAGGGTGCAGGCTGCGGGCGTAACGATTTCTTCGCCGCACTTTACTATCAAGCGTGACACCTTCACGCAACAGGATTTCGGAATCGGCGTTCCGGTCATCACCTTCGACGTGACCATTGATGAGAGCGCTCCGGCTGGTGACTACAGCATTGAATTCGTGGCGACTGGCGATGAGATAGCGCATCTCTCAGGCGCTCTGACCATTGACTCTCCGCAAGCTTTGGCCCAGCCAAACACGGTTGACGACGCGCGGCTATTTGTCAGTCAGCATCACCCCGATTTCTTCAACACCGGGGCACAGCCCGTAGCGCTGGAAACTGATTTCCTGCTACTGCTGCCTGATATACTCTTAGAGTGGGCGCAGTAACAAGCCGGACTTCCAGCATCTCCTGATTCATGCCTAAAGCGTGTCCTTACGCTCCAAAGCCTTTGCGCGAGATTCATATTTTAATTATGCTCTGCTGTCACGCAACGATTTTCCTGCGTTCCCTTGTCTCTTATTTGCCGCCAGCATGAACGAGAAACAGAGACCAGCGCGCCCGTCTTCCAAGACCCGCATCGCCGTCGCCATCTTCTGCTTTACGCTCCTTGTCTTCGCACTCTCGCAGGTTCGTCAGGTCACAGATTCTCACTACTCTATGCTGCTCAGCCAAAGTCTGATTGAGCACGGCAGCTTCAAACTGGATAATTACGCGATTCCGCGCATGGAGCCGATGAATCGCGGCTACTACACGAGCAACGGTACGATTTATCAACTGGAACTGGCGAACAATCACATCTACTATCACCTGCCGCCGGGCACATCCGTCCTCTCCGTGCCTTACGTGGCGCTGATGAATCTGTTTGGCATCAAGGCGACGAATGCGGACGGAACGTATAACGGGCGCGGTGAAACGATAATCGAAGTCAGCCTCGCGGGGCTGCTTATCTCGGCGCTCGCCGTCATCTTCTTTTACACGGCGCTGCACATGCTCTCGCCTGCTTGGAGCGTCGTCCTTGCGCTCGGCGCAACGTTTGGAACGCAGGCTTGGAGCACAGCTTCACGCGCTCTCTGGACTGATACGTGGGGCATCTTACTGATGGGCATAGTTGTCCTGATGTTGTTGGCCCACGAGACGGGCAAGCGCGCTCTTAATCCAATCGTACTGGCTTCATTGCTGGCCTGGACTTACTTCGTGCGCCCGACCAACGCCGTGCATATCCTCGCCGTCACTGTCTACATCGCCGTCTATCATCGCAGGCTTTTCATCCCCTATGCCCTGACCGGCGCGCTCTGGTTCGCCGGATTCATAGCTTATTCGTGGCACAACTATGGTCAACTGCTGCCGACTTATTATCATTCGAGCCGCTTGAATTTCACTCTCTTCTGGACGGCGTTGGCGGGCAATCTCATCAGCCCCTCGCGCGGCTTGCTCGTCTACGTGCCGGTGCTTATGTTCGTCGTTTATCTACTGGTGCACTACTGGAACTACGTCAAGCTGCGACGGCTCGTCGTGCTTTCGCTGGCGATTAGCGTCGGGCACTTCATAGCCATTTCCGGTTTCCCGCACTGGTGGGGCGGCCACTGTTTCGGCCCGCGCTTTACGACAGGACTTTTGCCGTGGCTGGTGCTGGCAGCAATCCTCGGCGTCGAAGCGATGGTGCGCTGGCGGCAGGAGGAGCATCCGGGAACAATCCGGCCTGCGCGTTTGCGAGGCCAACTCATCATGGGCGGAGCGCTGCTCCTCATCAGCATGTTCATCAACGCGCGCGGAGCGATGTCGCACGCGACGTGGCTCTGGAACTCAAGGCCCGTCGGCGTTGACGAGCACCCGGAAAAACTCTGGGACTGGCGGCAGCCGCAATTTTTGGCGGGCATGTTGTCGCAGCCTGTGCCTCGGCCAGTCTCAGTTGGAGAAAGCCGACGGACGACGGATTGAGAAGTAAAAAGCTGTCAGGCCATTGAAGGCCGAACGAGCCGTCAGGGCTGCGCGGTCAACTTATCCGTGCGATACTATCGCCGCCGCTGCTGCCGCGCAGGCTATTAATTCAGAGTAGAAGAGAGATGAAAGACCTTTCCTCAACTTATCATCTGGAAACGAAACGCACGGAGGCCGCGCCCGGTGTACGGCGCGACGTGGCGGGCCAGCGATTTTTGCTCGCGTTGCTGTTGAGCACCTGGATTCCGATGCTGTTTTTCATCTCCATCGCTCATCTGGAAACCACTTACTTCAGTATTCGTGGGATGAAGTCTATCTTTCTTTTCCTCGGAACAGCGCACGTTCCGGCCACTTTCTTCTTTTACACGGACAGGAATTTCTCTCACATCATAGGCCGGCACAAAGCGCGTTATATCTATTTCCCGCTCGCGCTGACCGTCGGCACAGGAATCTTGTTTGCCTTCTCAAGCTTCACGACGCAGGCTTACCTGCTTCTCTTCTACTGGGCCTGGCAGGCGTTTCACTACGGGCGGCAGAATCTAGGCATCTACGCTTTCGCTTCCATCGCGCAAGCGAGCAGCGCGCCATTAAAACTTGAGAAAGTAGCTATTGATTTGACGACCCTGTGCGGGATACTGGGGACGTTCAGGATTATGGGGATGGATGTTGCGCCTGAGTATTTGCGCGGCGCGATGAATTACCTGTACCAGTTCGGAAAGTTCGGTTATGTCGCTGCTATCCTTTTCAGCCTCTACGTCTACGCGAGGAATTTTCAGCGGACGACCTTACTCAAATCCGTTTTCTTCTGGACGCTAATTCTATTTTTTCTCCCGATCTATCTTTCCAACGACATCAACGTGACGTTCCTCAGCTACGCCATCGCGCACGGCCTGCAATACATCATCTTTATGGGGATCGTCTCGCTCAGCGGGGAGCAGGGTGAGCGCGCCAGAGCCTTGCGCTACCGCAGCGCGCTGAAGTTGATGGGTTTGCTCATCCTCGTCGGGCTGCTTTTCTTTCACGCCGAGACGTTGAGAAGCTTTGATGTTGTGAAAAATAACCAGCTATTGGTCAGGAGTTTTGATTTCCTCTTCGGGGCGGTGCTGGGCGCGACGATGGCGCACTTCGTCATTGACGCGGGGGCATGGCGTTTGAGTCAGTTGCCGCAGCGCGAGTACATGACGAAGCGATTCGGTTTTATTTTCAAGCCGAAAGATTCTGCATAGCCGTTGATTTTATTGTTGACCGGAAATTCGTTTGAGGTCGCCCAGCCAAGCGTCAACCAAATCCAATTCCTGCTCGCCAACCAGTTTCATGCTCACCAGCTTTTCATAGCAGAGACGCAAGTTATCGCCGAGGTGCTCGACACCCGTTTGCAGTTGAAGCTGCGAGAGCGCTTCGCAGATGGCGCTGTTGTTCAAATAGCCCGGCACTTCATCCTTGAAATCGCGCAACAAGTTATGCTCGTTGCGCTCCTGCCAGACGGTCGGTTCGTGGAAGAGAATGGCCCAATTGTTGGCCCAACAGATACGCTGCGCGACGAAGCTGCGCCAGATGTCTGTCATGCGAAAGGAACAGTATGCGGGCAAATAGAGCAGTGGGCTTGCGTCGCGCCACCATGTTGTATTCTGGCTGTTGAACGGACACCATGAGCCGTTTGCGAGCGCGACGCGCCTATCTTTTCTGAAATTCTGCGGCAGCGGCAGCGCCAGACGATAGATTGCATCCACGTCCGGATTCTCGTTGGCGAGACCCTGCTGAACGGGGCAGTCAACGCCCCGTTGAGCGAGAGTTTCAAAAGGCTGGATTGCGGATTGGATGTGTTCTAACGGCAGCCCGCGCGGCCAGATGTTGGCTTCCGTGAAATAGCGGTAGACATTCACCCAGCCCGCGTTCGCAGACACATTCGCCGATTGATGACGGCGACGCTCACCCCAGAACTCTTCTTCGGGAAAATTGTCGTCGTCGGTTTCAATAATCACCGACGCACCATCTCTGAGCGCAACGAGATAGCCGATGTTCTTCCGCGCATAGTGGCGCGTCGGACACTTGCGGGCAAATTCAAACTCAAGCTCTCGTTGCTCCGAAAGACTATAGAACCGGCAATCATCGAGCTTGAAGTCCGCAGGGCTGCGTTCATCACCGATGACGATAAACTGAAAACCATGTTCACGGCAGCCGCGCGCCAACGCTTGCAACACAGCATTCGGCGCGGAAATCGAAGTAACAATCAATGCGAGCTTTTCCGGCATCAAATTTAGCCCCGCTGATGAAGCATGAATTCCACTTCATCCTTCATCGTTCCTACTTTCTGGTTACTTTCACAGTTGTCCTTGCCGACGCAGGCGATACAAGCGCAAGAGATTGTCGAAGGAGTCTTTCAAAGCTTTGTTGTTAACGTCGTGGCTGGCCGCGCGATATTGTATGGGCACTTCCGTTATCCGCAGATTGCGGCAGTAAGTTTTAATCTCGGTTTGAAAGAATGGCCCACGCGATTTGATGCCCCGGTCGAGGACTGCTGTGAGGGCGCGGCGCGAGAACATCTCAAAGCCGCTGGTCATGTCTTTCAGCTTCGTGCCGAGCAAAAGATTAGCCAGCATTGTTCCACCGCGACTGATGACGCGCCGCTTGAATGAGCTATCGGAAATATTCCCGCCAGGGCAAAAGCGGCTGCCGAAGATGCAATCGTAGCCTTCGCGCATCTTGTCGAAAAACTGCGGAATATCTTCCGGCTGGTGACTGAAACCAGCGTCAATTTCCAGTATCCAATCGCAATTGGCAGAGAGCGCTTCAAGGTAGCCGCGCACGTAAGCGTCAACGACGCCCTTATTCTCCGGCGACCAGATAACGCGCAGGCGCGGCTCATGGCGCGCATGCTCTTTGAGCAGTTCGAGCGTCCTGTCTTTACATGCACGGTCGAGGATAGCGAAGAAAGTGATTGACTTGAAGTCTCTCGAACGGCATTGCTCCAAAACAGCGTTGACGAAGGGAACAGCGGTCTGTTCCTCGCTCGCCATCGGACAGACTATGCCTAAGTTGATGTCAGAGAATTGCAATGGCTCAGCGTTCTTCAAATCATTCATGCTCGACAAATAATCGGGGAAAGATTTCGATATTGCAAGCAGGGACAGTAGGCAGTAAGCAGTGAGCGGTGAGCAGTAAAAATATGGAATTAGTCTTTGCTATCTTAGTTTGACTGCTTACTGCTTACGACAACTACTGTTCCCATTAGCCACCAGAAGACGAGTGCGACTTCCGCGTCACCGAAGTTGTAGTTAACTAGTGAGCTAACGAAGAAGCCAACGATAGCTCCGGTCGCGCCGAGAAGCAGTCCGTGTCGATTCGTGTCATCTGAATCGCGCGCTTGCTTTTCAGCGTTGCTCGTCAGTCGCCAGAAGGCGGCGATAATCCAGAGCCAGAAAAAGAGCGCTGGCAGGCCGCGCTCGAAAGCTATTTGCAGGGGCGTCGAATGCAGGTGAATGATCTCAGTGCCGGGAAAGCCCCACTCCGTCCAGTGATTCTTAACGGCGTCCATTCCGTGACCGAAGAAAGGATGAGTGGGAATGCGCGATAACCCGACGCGTGCAACGCGCAGACGAAGGCTTGCGCTTTGATCCTGTAGCCAGAGCGCGTTTGTGGCACGCGTACGCCAGACTGCCAATGCTCCGCCCGCCAGTACAAGCACGATGGCCGCAGTGACAAGCAGGCGCGCGCGGCCACGCGTGGCTCGCCAACTGATAACAAGAGCGCCGACACTGAGCGCAATCGTTACCGTACGCATCGCCGTCAAGATAATTCCGACGGCCAGCACACACGTTGCCGCAAGCAAGAGCGCCGTGCGCCAGCGCGCTCGTTTGTGCTGCCAGTTGACGAGAGCAAGGCCGAGGGCAAGCTGCGCTAAGATTTGCAGCGTCTCGGAGAATGTCTCGTAATGGCGCGTCCAGCCGGAAGCGCGAAAGCGATGCGCAGGGCCTGCGCTCCTGAGGCCGGAAGGCTCAGGCCGCGCCTTGATTTCATCTGTCACGACAAAGCCCGGCCATTCGGCGTGCTCGCCGTCCTTAATCACACTGACGAAAAGCCTTGTTCCCGCCGAACTCTTTCTGATTACTTCGTCAATCTCCGCGACGGACGAGATGCGTCGTCCGCCGACGCGCCAGACCGTATCGCCCGCGCCCAGCGGAAGCGTGCGAAAGGGGCTGTCCGCAGACATCTCTGCAATGACAACACCGCGACCGCGCGCAATCTCTATCATGCTCCAGAGCGCGCCTGCCGCGCCTGACGCAATCATCAGCGCGACCAGCAACAGCGCCGTGCGCCGCGTGATGATTGCCTGCACGAGATAAAAAACGAAGAGGACGCAGACCGATTGCAGCTTCGGCAGGCTGACGCGCGGCTCTGCCGAGAAAAAGGCGGAGAGGACAGTCCAGAGGGTGAAGAGGATGATGGGCACGTCCATGACTGTGCGGCGGATTCCAATGCGCCGCTGCTGGAACGTGCGCGCCAGCCACCCGACTGCGACCAGCAGCAGGCCAATCTCCGCTCCGGCAATCGAGTGCGGGGCGAAGATGGCGTATAACGCGAAGCCAAGCAACGCGAGACGCTCTGCAAGATTGGTGGCAGAGTGTCGTGCGCCGTCTGTTGGAAAGCCTGCGGACGCTTTTCCCCGTGTCCTGATTGAATTGTTTAAGCTCAAAATGGTTTGCTAAATAATTCCGGGATGAGAATTTGCCTCGCTTGCTTAAGGCGTTTGCGCGACGGACGGGAAATCTCTCTCGTTCTCTCTCAAGGTCGCGGTCATTGTCGGGGATTATCGTGCCGAACTCAATCGGCGGGGCGGGAAGAAGCGTGCGGCATGTTTCCAGAGGGTGTGCAATCGACTCTGGCCGGGCCGAAAAGGGCTTGACGAAAGAGGGCGCAAACCCCGCCAGAGCAAGGGCGTTGACACTCTCCGTTTTCGCGTGTTAGCGTACATAACAGCGCGCTTCTGCCGGAGAAAGCGCCTGCTAAACAATAATGGTGCAATCCTTTTGGGCGTGATTCGCGTCGAGGCCACCCCGCTGCGGCTGATGCCGCGACTCCTTTTCATAGTGACTGAAGACTGCTGATGGGCTTTGATAAAGCAAAGGTTGTGCGTGCGGCTGAAAAATACCTTGCTCAGGGCAAGATCGCGGCTGCCATCATAGAGTATCGCAACATCGTCGCACACGACGAGAATGATTACGCGGCGCTCAATACGCTCGGCGATCTCTATATCCGCACCAAGCAGAAGGACGAAGCCATCGGTTGCTTCCGTCACGTCGCCGAACACTATCGCCAGCAGGGTTTTACGCTCAAAGCCATCGCGATGTACAAGAAGATTGACCGCCTCCAGCCGCAAGACCCGGAGATAGCGGGCAATCTGGCCCTGCTCTATGAAGCGCAGGGGCTATTGGTTGACGCGCGTGCGCAGTACATGGTCGTCGCCGACGCTTACGGGCGAGACGGACAGCAGCGGAAGGCGCTCGAAGTCCTGCGTCGCATCGCAGACCTCGATTCGCAGAATACGGAAATCCGCCTCCAACTCGCGCAGGGCTACATGCGCGAGAATATGACTGCTGAAGCCGCCAAGACCTTTGCCGAAGCGGGCAGGCAATTTCTCACACGCGGCATTCACGACCGCGCTCTCAGCGCCTTTGACCTTGCGCTTGATATTAGCCCGCGCGACCCTGTCGTCTTGAGCGGAATGCTGGAAGCGCACATCAAACTGGGGACGGCTGACGAAGCCGCTGAAATCATTTCGCGCGCCGTCGCAGAGCAGCCCGATGATGTAGAGTTGTTGTCCATGCTCGTCACCGCTCACGTTGAGGCGGAAGATGCGCCCGCCGCAGAGCACGCGACCGCTTTGCTCGTCAAGCAGGACGCAGCAATGTACGAGCGTTTCGTTGACGTGGCCCGCATCTACATCAACCAGAACGACCTGAGCGCAGCCGTTCGCGTGCTCGGTAATATCTCCGAGCAGATGCTCGCCAAGCGCGAGGAAGCGCGTTTGATGGAATTGCTCAACGAAGTGTTGACGCGCGACCCCGAACAGATTCCGGCGCTTCATCTCTTAATCAGGATTCACACATGGCAGCGCGACGACGATAAGCTGCGCGCCGCGCTCGAACGACTCGCCGAAGCGGCGGAGGCCGCTGGCCTGGTTGATGAAGAGCGCCGCGCGCTGGTGCAGTTGATTCATCTCTCGCCGGAGCAGGATTATCTTGACCGCCTGCACAGTCTGGGCGCTGCTGCCGCTGAGGAAGAGAAGGAGCAACCCGCGCCACCGCAGGACGAAGGAGTCCCGACTTTCGAGAGCTTCGCGCTGGTCAACGAAGATTTCCGAAGCGCCGACGCGATGGGCCTTCCCGCGACTGAAGAGAGCACGGAATTTGAGTGGAACGCGGTTACGCCAACGGCTTCCGAGCCGACAGCCAAGCCGCCCACCGCTTTCAAAGCTGATCCGTCATCATCCTTTGCCGACCTCAACGAAGAGATTAGCTGGGTTTCAGCCGGGCCAACCGACACGACGCCCGCAAGCGAGTCGAATCAAAATTCTTCCTATATCACAGGCTTTCAGGAAATAGAGTTCAACACCGAAACGCTCGGCACGCAGACCGAGGCTCAGGAAGAGCAAGCCGAGGGCGCGCTCGACCCGCAGCGCGAGGCACACTTAAAGCAGGAGTTGGACAGCGTTGATTTCTACATCGCGCAGGGCTACACGGACATCGCGCTCGATACATTGGGAATGCTTGAAAGACAGTTTGGCCCACAGGCAGGCATCACTGCGCGCCGCGAGAAATTAACACAGGACGCGCCGATTGTTATTGATTCTGCGCCGCCGGTGCAGGAATACTCTGCCGAGTTCACGGATGCCAGGCTCTACGAAGTGGCCGAAGAAACAATTGCGGCTGACGACGTAGAAGAACTCGACAGCGCTTTCGCAGAGTTGACCGCGCCGACTGCGCCCGTTAAGACAGAGGAACAGCCTCCGCCTGATTCATCTCAGGCCAAGCCCGCCGGGATTGATCCGGGACTCGCCGCCATCTTCGACGAGTTTCGCACGGCGGTCGAAGACGATTCTCCGGCCTCGGACGACGGCGACTATGAGACGCACTATAATCTCGGCATCGCTTATAAAGAGATGGATTTGGTGGACGAGGCGGTCGAAGAGTTTCAGGCTGCCGCCGCATTGGCCGCGCCGCAGGACAGCACCCCGCGCTACCTGCAATGCTGCAACATGCTCGGCCACTGCTTTATGCAGAAGGGGATGCCGAGCCTCGCCGTGATGTGGTTCAAGAAGGGATTGGAGACGCGCGGCCATACGGAGGACGAATATCAAGCCTTGCGCTACGATCTTGGGCTGGCCTACGAGCAGATGGGCGAGCTTGATCGTGCGATTGAGGTCTTCACGGAAGTTTACGGCGTCAACGTCTCTTACCGCGGCGTCGCAGGCAAGCTGCGCGAGTTGCAAGCGCAAAAAGCTGTCACAGGTAATAAGTGATGAGGTGACAAGAGCGAAATTTTTCTTTATCCTGTTACCTGTCAACTGTGACTTGTCACTTGAATTATTATGGCTGCCAAGTTAAGCGTCATCTTTTTTATCGTTCTGTGTCTCGAAGTCGGCCTTTTTCTCACAATTGTGCCGTGGTATCCGCTCTTCCACATGAATGATTGGGGCGATAATTACCTGTTGCTCTATGCGGCGCGCAAGACGGGATTGATGGGCCTCCAACACGCGGTTGCGTCGGGGTGGGTGCGTGGCGCTGTCTCCGGTCTCGGCGTCCTGAACCTGTTCATGGCCTTCTGGGAGATGGCCCACTTCGATCAGACAGTGCGTTATTTGCAGGGCGAGAGCGCCCGGCACGCCGCGAAAAAAGATGCCGCTCAACCTGCCCAAAGCGCCGACGAGCTATCTCATCACGAGCGGCGAGACGACGGCGAACAGCACCCCGGCCAGTGAAGATTTCCAGAAAATCCTCGCCCTAATCACAGCCGCCGTGGCCGCGCGCGTCTCGCTTGTCCAACTCCGCGAAAAAAATCTTTCCGCCCGCACACTCTTTCAACTGGCAACGCATGCCGTCGCTATCACTCGTGGTAGTGCGACGCGCCTGCTCGTCAACGACCGCCCGGACATCGCCCGCGCAGCCCGCGCCGATGGCGTTCATCTCACAACGCGCTCGCTTCCGGTTGATGTCGTCCGCCGCGCTTTTGGCGACGAACTACTGATCGGCGTTTCGACGCACACGCTCGGCGAAGCGCGTGCGGCGCGTGACGGCGGCGCGGACTTCGCCGTCTTTGGCCCAATCTTCGAGACGCCCTCCAAACAATCTTACGGCCCACCCGTCGGCCTCGAAAAACTTATCGAGGCGGTGAACACATTGAAGCCCTTCCCGCTCATCGCGCTCGGCGGCATTACTCACGAGAATGCTTCAACAGTTCTTCGCGCAGGAGTCAGCGGCGTCGCTGGAATACGCCTCTTCTGCGACGAGCAGGCCATCGAGTTGACGATGAACGCGCTGCGCGACCAACATCTCTCTAAGTGAAGATGTAGCAGACAAAGATTAAATTAAACTGGCGAAAACTCGTTTCCTCTTTACGACCTGACTCTTTCCATCGCCACTTCGGAGGCACAGAATCCCATCTTCTCCCAGAAGCCGTTGCTTCCCCGGCCAGCGCGTAAGACCCAGGTGATTCCCGAATCGTCTTTGATGAGTCGGCGCACAAGTTCACGACCGATACCCTGCCCGCGCCTGTCTGCGGCGACCGCGACCATCGAGATATATCCGTTGGAGACTTCATCACACAGCGCTCTGGCAAATCCGACGACGCGGGAATTATCGACAGCGACGATAGCTCGGCTGGTATTCTTCATCATCCGCTCAAACTTTTCGGGATCGGCGACGCGTTGCTGCCAACCCGCTGCGGAGAGAAATTGACGCACAGGCTCATAGTCGTCCGAAGCTATTGATCTATATCCCATCTGGTGTTTCCTCGGCTATGCTTCGAGTTACCCGTGAACAGACTCTCTGTTATTATTGCTGTCCGTCTGCTGTTGATTAAAGTTTTTCAAATGGGAGCAATCGAACATGACTGAAAATCTCACGCGATTCATTCAACACACAGCGTTCTTCAGCGCGCTACTCTTGATGCTGACGCCGACCGCCGCCTGCCAGCAAACAGCCCAGCCGAAAGCTGTCGATCAGCCGAAGTCTAACGCTCAAGCAGCGCCCGCCGCCAACGTGCGCGGCGTTATCTGGAAAGAGATTCCAGATAAAGTTGACCCTACAGCCCGGTATCTTTTCTACATGCACGGAATAATTGTCGAGAACGAGGGCATTCGCCCGACCAGTCCGCGCTTCGGAGTTTACGAATACGAGCAGATACTTGAAACCCTCGCGGGCAAGGGCTTCATTGTTATCAGTGAAGCCCGTCCGAGGGGAACAATCGTGACGGAATATGCCGCCAAAGTCGTCGGGCAAATCAACAAGCTGTTGAAAGCGGGCGTTGCACCACAGCACATAACGGTCGTCGGCGCATCGCGCGGCGGCGGAATCGCTATCGCCGTTTCCAGTCAACTGCGAAACAGGGATGTCAATTTTGTCATCATGGCAGCCTGCGGCGACTTCGACATCTATAAAACATTTCGCACAGACCTCTGGGGCAACGTGCTTTCTATCTACGATTATAAAGACACGGTGAGTTCGTGCCAGCCATTCTTCGATAAATCAAAGACTGGATTGGGTCGCCATCGCGAGATAGTAACAAAGCTGGGCGTGGGCCACGGTCTGCTGTATCGACCGCTGAAAGAGTGGGTCGATCCGGTCGTCGAGTGGGCCAATCAATAGTAGGCGATGGCCCTTTATTTAGCCAATCGTTTCGGCATCATGATGAGCAACGAAAAAGCGGCTCCGCCCGTCGCGCTGACCATCGCCGGATTCGACCCTTCCGGCGGCGCAGGCATCATCGCAGACATCCGTACGTTTGCGGCCTTCGGCTGCTTTGCGACTGCTGCCGTCACCTCTCTGACTTATCAAAATACTCTCGGCGTCTACGGCGCAGCGCATCAATCGGCTGAAGCCGTCCGCGCGCAGGTCATGCCGGTGGTCGAAGATTTCGAGGTGTCGTGTGTCAAGACGGGGATGCTGCCGACGCGCGAGGTGATAGAAGAAGTTGCGCGACTGTTTCGTGAAACCGCATTGCCGCCGCCGGTGGTTGACCCGGTCGTGCGTTCGACCTCCGGCTATGACTTGATAGACGACGCGGCGCTCGCATCGCTCGTCCGGGAGTTGTTGCCGCTGGCGCGCCTCGTCACGCCGAACATCCCGGAGGCGGAACGCATCACGGGCTTGCGAATAGGCGATGAAGAAGGAATGCGCCGCGCCGCACGCGCCATTCGCAACATGGGTGCTCGCGCCGTGCTCATCAAAGGAGGTCATCTCAACGCGCGGGAGACAGAGAGCATCGAGCGGAAAGCCGCTAGCAGTCAGCAATCAGCAGCAGGCTTGGCAGGGAAGACAACGAACGTTGAAAGATATGAGAACAATCTGACCGCGCTTGATTTGCTGGATGACGAAGGGCGCGTCACGCTGTTTCGCGAGGAGCGCATCGCTACTACTTCCACACACGGCACGGGTTGTACGCTTGCCGCCGCCATTGCCGCCTGCCTGGGGCGTCGAATGACTCTGGTGGAATCTATCAGCGCGGCAAAGAGTTTTGTCACGGATGCGATTCGACAAGCGCCCAAACTCGGCCACGGTCACGGCCCTCTCAATCACACCGTCGCCGTGCGCTTCGACGGGCGTAACTTCCAACATGATGAGGATGACAGGGATGCTCTTCGATGATGACGACAACAACCGATGAAGCAATCGCGGACATCACGGCCCTGAGCGCGACAGAGATGGCCGAGCAGATAGCCATTGGTGCGCTCTCTTCAAGTGAAGTCGTCGAAGCACACCTGCGTCGCATAGAGGAGGTCAATCCGCTGATTAACGCGGTCGTCGTCCCGCTTTTTGAACAAGCGCGAAAAGAAGCGGAGGCGGCAGACACAGCGCGCGCTCGCGGAGAATCGTTAGGCCCTCTTCATGGAGTGCCCATCACTATCAAAGAATCCTTCGACGTGATGGGAACACCAACGACGATGGGGCTTTCCGCTCGCGTCAACCAATTGGCTGAAAGCGATGGGCTAATGATTGCGCGACTGCGTGCGGCGGGCGCGATTATTTTGGGCAAAACAAACGTGCCGCAGATGGTGCTGTATAACGAGGCGGACAATCCCGTCTACGGTCGCACCGTTAATCCCTGGAATAAGGAGCGCGCGCCGGGCGGCTCAAGCGGAGGCTGCGCTGCAATAATCGCTGCACATGGCTCACCGCTCAGCCTCGGCAGCGACATCGGCGGAAGCGTACGCCTGCCCGCGAACGCCTGCGGTATTCATTCCTTCAAACCGACTTCGGGACGATTAACGATGCTCGGACACGCCGCGATCTTCGCCGGAATGGAAGCCATTCTCGCGCAGCCCGGCCCGCTGGCGCGCAGCGTCGCCGATTTGAGTTTGGCTCTCAATTTGCTCGCCGCGCCCGGCCAGGAAGCCTTTGACCCAAGCATCGCTCCCGTCGCGTTGCGCGAAACTCCACGCGAATTACCTGTGGGCTTACGCGTCGCGATGTTTACAGATAACGGTTTCTTTCAGGCCGCGCCAGCGCTTCGCCGCGCCGTGCGGGAAGCCGCCGATGCTTTGCGCGCTCGCGGCGTGACGGTTGACGAATGGCAACCACCTGATGTTAGTGAAGCTTGGCGTCTCTATCTAGGGCTGGCTTTCGGTGATGGCATGTCAGCGGTCAGGCGTGAGCTTAAGGGCAGCAAGCTTGACTGGCGCATGCGCGGCATCGCCTGGAGCGGCGCGCTGCCTAAAATCTTATATAAGCTGAGCGCCTGGCAGTGGGCCTTGCTGGGCCAGAAACGGATTTCGAGAGACATACGGGGCATTGGCAGCACTTCGACAAAGGCTTACTGGCAATTGGTTGACGAGCGCACGCGCTATCGCGCTGCCTTCATACAAGCGCTCGACGCAGGACGCTATGACGCTATCATCTGCCCGCCAGACGGCTTGCCAGCCCTGCGCCACGGCAGCAGTTTTTTTCTCACCAACGCGCTGAGCTACACGATGCTCTTCAATTTACTGGGAATGCCCGCCGGAGTTGTCGCTGCAACGCGCGTGCGCGCCGATGAAGAGAGCGACCGCGAACCGGGGCTTGACATCGTTGAGCGCATGGCGCGGAAAGTGGAAACGGGCAGCGCCGGATTGCCCGTCGGCGTACAGGTTGCCGCCCGACACTGGCGCGAGGATGTGGCGCTTTCCATCATGCTCGCGCTCGAAGAACATTTCAAAGCGCAGCCTGATTATCCGGCCAATCCTCCGTTATGACGTAAGCTCTACAGCCGCGATGAAACTCGTGGCTGTGCCTGTTAATCTTTCGGCCACTGATATTGTTTTGACCAGGTGAGGAATTCGTTGACGCGTTTGCTGTTCGTCGTCAGCCATTCCTGCACGCCACTTACATTACTCCGCTGGCTGACATAATAACCGAACGGTTCGACGAAGTTCCTCTTCCTCAATTCAATGAAATAAGGGATGTAGTACTTCCACACGAACTTCGATCTATCGCCTTTGGGATCGGTCTCGGAGATGACTGCGAAGAGAGATTCCAGTTGCTCGACCAATAATTGCATCTCGCTCTTTCCTTCATTCTTTTCCGTCATCCCGACAGCCTTGCTGAGTCCTAACATCAGGTCAATAGAGCCAAAATCGCCCTCGTCTTTTTTTCCTGAAAAATCGGCGAAGATATTTATCTCGTTGGGATTCTTTCCCTTGCTGACGCCGCCTTGCAGGATTTCCCGAAAAATTTTGTAGGCTTCAACGGAGCGCTCTGTGCGCGGTTCGAGGATAAGAAATCTGGAGACCGCAAAGAGCGCTGGCGTTTTGTAATTGGTAATGTAAAAGAGTTCGCCAAGCCTGAGGTGGCTGCTCGCGTGATTGGGATTGAGCTGGACTGATCTTTTCAGATTCTTTTTGGCTTCGTCAGGCTTCTTCTGATTTAGATAAGTGATAGCTAAATTGAAATACAAGAGTGCGAAATCGGGCCTGATTTTAATGCCTGCTTTATAAGCCTCGATAGCTTTCTCCGGTTCTCCGAGGACATCAAGATTATTTCCAATCAACTGATAAAGGAGAGCCAAACTGTCAGACTTGTATTGCGCTCCCTTGTAAGCTAGCTCCAAACTCTTGCGATGGTCTCGCTTCATCGTGTAAGAGTAAGCCATTTCATAAAGCGCCGACACATTGTGCGGGTTCTCCTTCAGCACTTCTTCATACTTCTTGATAGCTCCGTCGTAGTCGCGTTGGTCGTGTAAGGCGATGCCTTCTTTGATGAGCTTGTCTTGCTGCTCTGTTGAAGGAACGGGCGTGAGCTTGGGCGGCTCAATCTTTTGGGCCGAGACGGAAGCTGAGAGAATAAAAGTTAAAGCGATGAGAGCGGTCGATCTTTTAAACATTGTCTCCTCCTCCGATGTCAGACCTCATGAAGCTGTAACGGGGATGAGGCGACTTACGCGCATCGCCTCAATCCCCACCATAGAGCCAGGTGTTTACTCGATGGTTACTTTCTCCATCGTCACGGGTGTCAGCGGCTTGTCGCCGTGGCCTGTCGGCGTGGTGGCGATGGCATCGACTACGTCCTGCCCTTCGATAACGCGACCGAATTTCGTATAGCTGGGCGGCAGCGGATAGTCAACGTGCATGATGAAGAACTGCGAGCCGTTGGTGTTCGGCCCGGCGTTCGCCATTGCGACCGTGCCCGCCTTGTACTTGCCTTGATAGAGCGGCGATGAACGATCGATCTCATCGTTGAAGCGGCCTCCCCAGGCGCTTGCGCCGCCGCGCCCTGTTCCGTCCGGGTCGCCGCCCTGAATCATGAAGCCTTTGATGACGCGATGAAAGCCAACGCCGTCGTAGTAGCCACGCTCTGCGAGCAGGCGAAAGTTTTCGGTCGTCTTCGGTGCGTCCTCTTCCAAAAGCTCGAAGCGGATTGTTCCCATATTGGTTTGAATGACTGCTGTGCGATTTGCCATCTTCTGTCTCCTAAGAATTAGTTGTTTGTAAAACAAAACGCTCGATTGCGAGGGCCACGCCGTCTTCGTCGTTGGTGGCGGTCAAGTGAAAGCCTGCCGTGTCTTGCAGCGCGGGGTCGGCGTTGCCCATGATGACAGGCGTGCCCGCGTAATGCAGCATTTCCAGATCGTTGTAATTGTCGCCGACAGCCATCACCTCTTCGCGTGTGATGCCATACTCGGCGGCTGCCGCCGCCACGCCCACGCCCTTTGAAGCTTCCGGGTGCAGGATGTCTAGCAGTGCGAAGTCCTGCTTCGGATAGACGGTGCTGAAAACCTTGACGCGTTCCTGCAACTCACACTTGATGCTCTCGCCGAGCGACTGAATCTGCCCGACAGTTCCCGAATAGGTAACGTGAATCGGCGGGTGGTCTAAATAATCCTCAAGCGAGGCGACGCGGCGCACGGATTCCTCTGCTGCTTCGTCGCCGTGAACGCGACGCGACCAGGCGATGTATCTCGCCAGCGCTTGATTGCCGTCGCTCAAGTGATCGTAGACGAGCACGCCCTTGCCGAGTGGGTCGTCGCTGACCATCGCGTCCATCCCGTTTGTGCGCCCGATGCTGAGCGCTTCCTGCGCGGCTTCGATTGGCAGTAATGAGACGGCTACGGTTTCCAGCGTGTGCGCGTGCTTGGTCAGCGCCCCGTTGTGAGAGATGAGCGGGACGTTGAGACCAAGTTGGAGCGCCAGCGGTCGCGCGTCGCGAAAGCGGCGGCCCGTCACGAGCGCAACACGCACGCCGCGCTCGCGCGCCGACGCGATTGCCTGCCGATTGCCCTCGCTCACTTCGCCGCGCGAGGTCAGCAGTGTCCCGTCCAGATCGAGCGCGATTAAACGAATAGCCATTGAGACAAAAGGTAAAGCAGGCGGGGATAAAAGGCAAAAGGGAAAAGTAAAAAGGCAAAGGTCTGGGGAAGCCAGTTTAATAATAAACTGGCTTTCGACGCACTTTTGCCTTTTTATTTTGTATCCGGTGCAAGATGAATGCTCCACCTGACGGAAAGCTTTTGAGGGCTGTATCATGTAAGGGTCGAAAAGGCTGGCGAACGATCTGGGAAAAGGATGTGGCTGAGCTATTTCGTAGCTCTTGTTATTCGGCGCAAAATGGCTGGTTTAAACCGAAATACCGCGATAATTTGATTTTCAATACATCCTGAGAGGGACACGTTACTGATGAATGTGACGCATCTGGAATGCGGCGCGTGCGGTCGTCTTCACGAGGCACGACGCTTGCAGAATCTATGCGAGGAGTGCGGCAAGCCGCTTCTGGTTCGCTATGACCTGAAGCGCGCGGCACGCAGTTTGACAAAGGAATCCTTACGGACGAGGCGAGCCGATCTCTGGCGCTATCGCGAAGTGCTGCCCGTCGAGCGCGAAGAGAATATCGTTTCGCTGGGCGAAGGGTGGACGCCGCTGCTCAGCGCACGGCGTTTGGGCGCGCGGCTCGGCCTCGAAAGGCTTTACATCAAAGACGAGTCGCAGAATCCGACGCAGAGTTTTAAGGCTCGTGGAATGGCAACTGCCGTCTCGATGGCGTTGGAGTTGGGCGCGCGGAAGTTAGCCGTTCCTTCGGCGGGCAATGCAGCGGGCGCGCTAGCGGCTTATGCGGCGCGTGCCGGACTCGAAGCCCACATCTTTATGCCGCGCGATACGCCGCGCGCCAACATCGTCGAGTGCGAACAGACGGGCGCGCACGTCACGTTGATGGACGGCCTGATTACAGACTGCGGCGCGGAGGTCGGACGGCGCAAAGAGACGGAAGATTGGTTTGATGTCTCGACTTTGAAAGAGCCGTATCGCGTCGAAGGCAAAAAGACGCTCGGTTATGAACTGGCAGAGCAGCTTGATTGGACTTTGCCAGATGTCATCATTTACCCGACGGGCGGCGGCACGGGCCTCATCGGCATGTGGAAGGCTTTTGACGAAATGGAAGCGATGAACTTGATTGGCAGCAAGCGCCCGCGCATGGTCTCTGTGCAGGCTGCGGGTTGCGCTCCCATCGTGGAGGCTTTCAGGGAGGGGAAGCGTACGGCGTCAGAGTTTCCAAACGCGGCGACGATTGCTTCGGGGTTACGCGTGCCGCGCGCCATCGGCGACTTTTTGATTCTAGACGCGTTGCGTGCATCAAAGGGCACAGCCGTCGCCGTCACGGATGAAGAGTTGATCGAAGCGACGCGGGAGATCGGCGCGAGCGAGGGATTGTTTGTCGCGCCCGAAGGAGCGGCGTGTTTACCAGCGCTCAGAAAGTTGATGGCTGCGGGCGAGGTCGGAGTGAACGAATCAATTATACTTTTCAATACGGGGGCGGGCGTAAAATATCTGGAAAGTTACGGCGGTTGAGATGCTTCTTGATGCGTGATAGTTCGGGCGCGGGCGGCAACGTTGAAACGTGGGAACACTTCTAAGAAGAAAAGGCAGACGGAGAAAAGAAAGCATGAGTTACGGAAAAGTTGTCCTGCTGCTTTTGTTGACGCTGTGCCTGTCTGTCGCGGGCTGGGCGCAGCCAGCAGAAAAGAGAGCGGAGACGAAAGGACAAACCAGCGAAGCTGACCGCGCGCGTTTTGACGAGCTACGCGCGCAAGGATTTGAGGCGCTCTACAATCTGGATTACGAAGGCGCGCGTCGAAAATTCAAAGAGCTATCCCGCCTTTTCCCAGAGCACCCGGCGGGGCCGCAGTTTCTCGCCGCCACGCTCTGGACGCAGACGCTCTATCAATCGCGTCGGCTGCAAGCCTCTGTCTACAACACCGAAAGCTTCTATGCGAAGAACGAGGACAAGGTTGACCCGCAGATCATACAGCAGTTTCGTGAGCTTATTCGTCAGGCAAAGCAGTTAGCAGAAGCGCGCTTGAAGCGTAACGCGCGCGATACTGAGGCTCTTTATTATCTCGGCGCAATCGAGGGTCTCAAGGCTGCGTTTGCTTACGCGGTCGAGCGGCGCTTTGTCGCGGCGGCGCTCGACGGCTCGCGCAGCGCAGATCGTCACCGCGATGTCGTCAAGCTAGACCCCAGCTTTCACGATGCCGAAGTGACCATAGGGATTTACGACTACACGGTCGGCGGTCTCACGTTGCCGCTCAAAATCATGGTCGGACTGACGGGCGCTCGCGGCTCGAAGAAGCGTGGACTGGAAACCTTAGAGCGCGTGACGCGTGAAGGGAAATGGGCGCGCGATGATGCGCGCATCGTCCTCATCGCGCTCTACAAACGCGAGGGGCGATTCGCGGATGCCGTCAATGTGGCGCGCGAACTCGGTGGGAAATACCCGCGCAACTACCTTTTCAAGTTAGAGATGGCAGACGCGCTGGCGTCGCAGGCGAGTGTGGAGCGCAAGGCTAACCGGATTAGTGAAGCGCAGAAGCTTGAGCGCGAAGCCTTCAATGCCTTCGACTCGCTTCTGCTTGATCGCTCGACGCGTGAATCGGCGGCGCGCTTGCTCGACCTCATACACTTTCAATACGGCGAAGCGCTCCTTGTCGCAGGGCAACCCGAAGCAGCGGCTAAAGAGTATCTGGCGGCGGCGGCTGTGGCGGGCGCTGACGCGGGGCTGGCGACGATGGCCCGCCTGCGCGCAGCGCAAGCTTATGATCTGGCGGGCAAGCGCAACGAAGCGCTGACGCAATATAAAGTGGTGCTTGAGAGGCCCAACATTTACGACGCGCACGACGAAGCCAAGCAGGGTTTGCGTGAGCCTTACAAACCGAAGAACACTGGAAAGAACACAACGGAATGAAAAGCAATGGTCAACGAACTCAGGAGGGTGCGGCGGGCCGCACACGCCCGCGACGCTTACTGCTCTGTCTCGACGGCGTGCCTCATAAGGTGATTGAAGCGGCGAAGGCGCGCGGGCTGTTCGCTTCCTTCGGCGGGCCTTCGTGCCTGCTCTCGCCCTTTCCGACGATGACAAACGTCGCGCTCTCGACGATGTTGGGTGCGACCGCGCCGCTCGGCTATGAGAGTCTCTATTTTGATAAACAGGCGAAGGAATTGCGCGGCGGCGTTCGCAAGTACATCGGCTGGCGCACGCCAGACAAGTCTCCTTCGTCTTACATGGACGAGCTTGATTATCAAGAGCCGCTGCCGTTTGAATTTCTCGTCTACGTCGCGCCCGAAGCGGTCTGGCGCGCAGACATGCGCCGCTTTCACGAGCGCTTTCGCGCTGCGCCGCAAACGCGCGACTTCTTCGCCTTCCTTAAAGGCACGGATGGCTTGCTGCACATACGTGGGCCAAAGCGTCTAGCAGTCGCGCTCGAATCCCTCGACAAGATACTGCGCGACATACAGGCTTACTGCGGCAATGAGACCGAAATCGTTCTCTTCTCCGACCACGGGATGAACTTGCAGGAGAACCGCCGCATACACATGCAAACGCACCTGCGGCGGCAGGGATTTCACTTTACTGAAAATCTGCACCGGAAGGAGCGTCGCAGCGTTTCCGTGCCCGCCTTCGGCCTCTGCGGCTACGCGGCGCTCTACTGCGACGATGATGACATAGCCGGAGTCAGCGATGCGCTAATTGACTTGGAAGGCGTTGACTTTGCGCTTCACCGCGACAGCCCCGGCGCGATTGCCGTTAAGAGCAACAAGGGCGCTGCACGGATTCATCGTCAACAAACAGATGATGCCGTTCGCTTTCGCTATGAACAGGTGGGAGAATCCGATCCGCTGCAACTTGCGCCCATCATGCGCGAGTTGATGGCTGAGGGAAAGCTGGGCCAGGACGGTTTCGCCTCCGACCTTGACTGGTACGCCCACACGGCAGCACACATCTACCCCGACGCGCTCGCCAATCTTTATGCTTCGCTCAACGCGCCGCGTGTTGGACACACGGCGGACGTGCTGGTCAGTTTGCGCGACGGTTATTACTACGGCGATTCTCTCTTTAGCCGACTAGCCCGCATCGCAGCGACACACGGCAACGCTCTACGCGCCAGCACCAACGCCTTCCTGATGAGCACGCACCGCTCATTTCCCGCGCACGTGCGCGCAGACGAAGCAAAGCCGCTCCTGAAAGGGTAGGACGAAGATATTTATTATGCTCAAAGTGAATCTTTCAATCCTCATGCTGCTCTTCGCGGCGCAGGCTGCCGCCGCTCAATCTCTTTCGGACGCCTGCCATGTGTACCTGATAGATGCCGAGGAGGCTCAAAAGGCTTCTGATGCTTACGACAGGGCGACAAACGACGCGCAGCGCGCAAAGGCGCTCTCTGGCGGGGTAAGGATTCTCGGAGAGTTTTCCACTAAAGTCGCCGAAGAAGAGATGACGACGAAGACCTATCCTTTTCCCGGCAGCAACCACGTCATCACGGCCAGCGTCTTCTACACGGATGAGATGATGGCTTCAACGAATACGGCGGACTCGATGCTGCTCGGAATTGTCGTCGCAGACAAAGCTCAGGAGGATGCGCTCTCAGTCTCGAACAACGCCGTCACCGAAGTAACTTACAACCAGTTTACGGATGTGGTCAGAGTAAAGACGAACGTTAAAATAAAGAATCGCTCATATCTGGTTGGGCTTCAATGTAATCTTCAACGCAGCCCCGCGCAGAAATAGCGAAGCTGCTTGCTTGACGGCTTGCGCTCGCACCGCGTACAAAGCAGAGGCATGATTGACGCTGCCTCGCCACATTCATCAACGCTTCCCACCATCGAGACTTTCAATCTGGTGCGCCGCTTCGGCGACTTCACGGCGGTAGACCACATCAACCTCAGTGTCGAGCGCGGGCGCTTCTTCGGCTTTCTCGGCCCGAACGGTGCCGGCAAATCCACGACCATCAAAATGCTGACGGGCCTGCTCGCTCCGACGAGCGGGAGCATACGCGTGCTGGGCCGCGACCTTGAAAGTGAAGCCCTCGAAGTGAAGCGGCGCATCGGCGTTGTTCCCGAAGATTTGAATTTATTCGAGCGGCTGACGGGCGCTGAGATGCTGACCTTCACGGGGCGCATGTATGGGCTGGAGAGGGCTGAGACGGCCTCGCGCGCAGCAGAATTGCTGGCGCTGATGGAGCTTGACGCCGCGCCGAAAAAGCTCGTCGTCGAATACTCACACGGGATGAAGAAGAAGCTCTCGCTGGCCTGCGCTTTGATTCACCGCCCTGAAATTCTTTTTCTCGATGAACCGTTCGAGGGCATTGACGCCATCGCCTCGCGTACGCTTAAGAATCTGCTGTCAAAGCTAACGGAGCGCGGGTTAACCGTTTTCCTCACCTCGCACGTGCTGGAAATTGTCGAACGTCTGTGCACAGACATTGCCATCATCTCGCAAGGCAAGCTCGTCGCTTCCGGTTCACTGGATGAGTTGCGGCGCGGCATTCGTGTTGAAGATGATGGACGCGCGGCGAGCAGTCCGATGTCGCTCGAAGACTATTTCATACACGTCATCGGCGGCGTGCGCCGGACAAGCGACGACGTGCTTCAGTGGCTCTCTTAGGAAAATTCTCGAATTAGTTATTGGATGCGGCGCGCACGCGTGCTGTCTGTCCTTCAAAGATGAAGGCGAGGGATTTGTAGATCAGCTTGGCGCAGAGGAAGGCCGAAGCATCCTGGCCTTCGACGTAAGAGTATTCGGTCAAGTCCATCCCGACGATGCGACGTTTGTGGGCAAGCGTACGAATCAGTCCGATGGTCTCATACCAGCCGAGGCCGCCCGGCTCAGGCGTGCCCGTCTGCGCGACGAGCGAAGGGTCCAGGCCGTCTATGTCAATCGTCAGATAAACATTCTCGGTCAGGCCGTCAACCGCCGCATCCCACCAATCCGAGCGCCCGACAATATCTTTGGCCCAGAAGATACGCGTCGGCAATTGGTCCAGGCTGCGCGCTTCTTCCGCCGAGATGGAACGAATCCCGCATTGCACGGACGGCAAACGCATGTCGCGAACAACGCGGGCCATAATCGAAGCGTGCGAGTGCGGCGTGCCATCGTAGGTATCTCGCAAGTCCGCGTGGGCGTCTATTTGCAGGATAGAGAGATTGTCATAACTTTCAGCGTGAGCGCGGATGACGGGAGCGCTGACGGAATGTTCGCCGCCGATCATGGTGACGAATTTTCCGCTAGTGACCAACTCTCGCCCGCGCTCGTAAAGCGACTGCATCATCGCTTCAGGCGGATCAATCGAAGGCGACTCATCGAGCGTGTGTATGCCTAGACGATAAACTTCCGCGTCCGTCTCTTCGTCATACAACTCCATATTGCGCGAGGCGTCAATAATCGCCTCAGCGCCGCGCCCCGTGCCGCCGCCGTAGGAGACAGTCCCTTCATAAGACACAGGCCAGACAAGAATGCGCGCCCCGTCGAAGCTCGAAAACTCTTCTTCGGCAATCCCGCCGAAGTTCATTGGTAAATTTGCTGATTCAGACATGAATGAAGTTTACAGAATTCAGAAATGAGAAGCCAGTAGCCAGCATTAAAAGCCCGGTGCTATAATTCAACTTATGAAAATCTTGAACTACACGGTTATCATGACGCCGGATGAAACGGGCGGTTACGTCGTGACCTGTCCTGCGTTACCGGGTTTGGTAACTGAGGGCGATACACTGGAAGAGGCGCGTGCGATGGCTGCCGATGCTATTCGCGGCTATCTTGAAGTTCTTATTGAAGATGGAGAGCCAATTCCTGGTGACAATGCAATTACCGAAGAAATAGCTGTCGAAATTGCTTGATTTGACTCATCTCACCCATGCTTTTCTTAAAGCAAATCTAAAAATTCCTCTACAGTAAAACCGGCTTGATTAAGAATAGGCATTAGCGTGCCTGGCTTCAAATCCTTATTATGATAGGGAACTACCGTAATTTGTTTCCCTCTCCGAAGGATGTAGTGACTACCCGTTATGCGCCTGATTTGAAAGCCGCTTCGCTCAAGTGCTTTGATGACCTTTATCGGTTTTAGCGCGGGCAACTTCTTAGACATAGCTGCTCATTCCATAACCCACAAACTAAAACCGCCCGGTAGCAAGGATACACCTGATAGTGACCCCCTTTACGCAGCGAGTTCTGGGATTCCACAGCGTACGAGATGATGTTCATAAAATAAAAGCCAGCCGCCAGCTTTAATTTTCTGCCGAATTGCTGGCCTCTATTTTACGAGTAATGATTTTTACGGTACTTCAATTGTCAGGTCGCGCCCGGTAAAGACGAAGTTGGGTCGTTTGCGCCCCTTCATGTATTTGGCAGCGGTCTGCGAAAGCGCGGTGACGAGGATGGGCAGGGCGATGGTCGCGTCGCAGTTGACGTAGGCCGTGTGCGCGCCGCGCGCAAGCTTGCCATAGATCAGCGCTTCGTCGTTGACGGTGGCGTTCGAGCGCCCGCCCGGATGTGGCGCGTCGGTTGCGACCGTAATCGCGTATTTGTGACCGCGCGCAGGGGTCTTCACGATGTTGGTAGAAATTTCCATCTGCTGTATAAAACTCTTGCTCGTCCCGCCGCCGAGATTGATAACGCCTGAGACGCGTGCGCGGGCGGCAATCTGCGTCATATCAAGCACGTCTTGAATAATATCGAACTGAAAATTGTTCTTCTTCTCAAAGCGAGCTTCGGCGATGCCGATGGAGAGCGAGCTATCGGCGATGGCCGGACAGAAAATCGGCACGCGCGATTTGTAGGCGGAAGTGAGCACGCCGTCTTCCGTGGCAATCTCGGCCAACTCGCGTCCGATGAGATGCAGAAATTCACGTGTCGAGTAGGGGCGTGATTGGTCCAGTTGATTGGCAAAGCCGCCGACCCATTCGTCCGCCTCTCTATATTCTTCATCGCTCGCCAGCAAATCCCACATGCGATTAATCTGAGAGGCTTCCAATTCGGCGTCCGTCATTGATGGATGAGCCTGATAATGGTGGCGGCCCAGCGTCTCGTGCAAATCGTGGAAAATAATCGAGCCGGACAGCACGAGCACATCAACGAAGCGATTCTTAATGACGTAGGCTAATAATCTACGCATCCCTGCGGGAATCAGCGCGCCCGCACCGGCGACAAAGATGGTTGTATTATCGCCGAGCATGTCGAGCCAGATGCGATGCGCCTCAGCAAGTTGGCGTCCGCCAAAGCCTGTGCCCTCCATCTTCTCCAGCAGCCCGGCGACCGAACGGTCGCGATCCACCTGCACGGGCCGCGTCGGGACGGTGAGATATTTTGAGGGTCTAGGTTTTCGTTGCGTCACCATAAAAGTTTTCTCCAAAACGAATAATCAAAGTGATGAGCGATGAGCGATGAGCGATGAGTGATAAGCTGTTTTAACTCATCACTCATTACTCATCACTCATCACTGCTTTTAATGTTTCCTGCGCGAGTCTTTGCCGTTGATTGATAAGTACGTATATGAGTCAAAGCGAGATTCGTAATACTCGACCATCTCAGCGCCCTCGGCTTCGGTCAATTCTTCGTGCTTAACGCGCTGTGCGATCAGGCGGCGAAACCCTTCGTGAAGCATGCTGCGTTCATAGCGTGCGCGCTCCGCCGCTTCGCCGATGGACGTTCCCTTAATCACTTTCTTAATCAGGTAGCCGTCCTCGTCAATGTGTATATGAGCTTCGTGGGGCGTGCCAAACAGATTGTGATTGTTGCCCATCACTTCCTGATACGCGCCGACGAGCATGAACGAAATATAATATGGCTCGCCATCAACAAGCGGGTGCAATTCGAGCACCTGCTTGACGTCGTGCAGGTCAACGAATTTATCCACGATGCCGTCGGAATCACATGTAATGTCGCAGAGCGTCGCATACTCTGTCGGCTGCTTGTTGAGCTTGTGAATCGGCACGATGGGAAACAACTGGTCTAGCGCCCAGTGATCCGGCACAGAGCGAAAGACCGAAAAGTTCGTCAGGTACTTGGCGCACAACAGCCGCCGCAGGTCGTCGAATTCTTCAGCCACGTACTTGGCCTGCTGCGCGTACTTGTCCGCGCGCTCGCACACGTCCCAGAACAAGACCTCGCCTTTAGCGCGATCTTCCAGAGAGATGAGACCGAGGTTGAACATCGTGAACAACTCTTCGCGATGTTCGAGCGCGTCGTGGTAATACTCGCGATAATTCTTAACCGAGATTGTCTCGCGCAAGTCGCCAAGTTCGACGACCGCCTGCGGGTCGTCTTCGCCAATCTCCATCGGCGAGATGTCTTCGACAATTGTTTCAATCTCGTCCTGCACGTTGGTCACGAGCAGCGCGTGATAGGCGGCCAGATAGCGGCCCGATTCCTGAATAATCGTCGGGTGTGAGACGTTCTCGTCGTCGCAGACCTGCTTGATGGTGTAGATAACGTCGTTGGCAAACTCCTGTGCCGTATAGTTGGCGGAAGAATCGAAGGCTGTCTTTGAGCCGTCGTAGTCAACAGCCATCCCGCCGCCAACATCGAGCAAATCAATCGGGACTTTCATCTGCCGGACTTTCGCATAGACGCGCGCCGCCTCTTTCATCGCATTCTTGATGCGCTTGATGTCTGTCAATTGCGAGCCGATGTGAAAGTGCAGCAGTTGCAGCATGTCTATGCGTCCGGCTTCCTGCATCCGCCCGATGACTTCCAAGATTTCAGTCGTTGTCAATCCAAACTTGGCCGCCTCGCCGCCAGACTTTTCCCAGCGCCCGCTGCCTTTGGAATAGAGCTTGACGCGCATCCCGATTATCGGCAGATTGCCTTCGTTGCTGTCGGCAAGACGCAGGATGTGGTCAAGCTCGCTTAACTTTTCGATGACGATGACGACGCGCTTGCCGGACTGCGCGCCGACGAAGGCGAGTTGGATAAACTCTTCGTCTTTGAAACCGTTGAGGACGAGCAGGCTGTCGGGCGCTTGGTCGAGCGCCAGCGCCGCGTAAAGCTCTGCCTTTGAGCCTGCCTCAAGGCCGAAATCGTAGCGCGAGCCTTCGCGCAGGTATTCTTCTACGACCGCACGCTGCTGGTTGACCTTCATCGGGTAGACGCACATGTGCGTGCCCTGATACTCGAATTCGCGAATCGAATTACGAAAAGCCCTTTGCAGCTTGCGCACCTGGCTGGCGACGAGTTGAGGAAACCTGAGCAGGATCGGAGTATTGATTCCCCGTCGCGCCAGATCGTCTATGATCTCTTTGACATCCGCCGCACGCGCGTCGTTTTCCGAGGGATGCACAATCAAGTTGCCTTTGCGGTTGATGTCAAAGTAACCGGCACCCCAGTTTTCTATGCCATAGGTTTCAAGCGTCTGTTCAATAGCCGTGGTCAATGCGCGGTCTCCTGCCTTGCCCGCCAATCCTTCGCGTGCAAGCTCCTTGTTAGTGAGGCAAGCCTCAGCCCTACGTTCTCGTCGAAGCGGAGTGTCATGGTTGGAACACTAGGCGCGCAATGTAACAGAAAATGCGGGGTCGGACAATAACTATTTTTTTTTACAGGATGGCGATGAAAACGGTTAAGTGTGCGCGGCAGAGAGGTTTAAGTGGCGAAACGGTCTTTCGTTGCGCACACTTTCATGATTTGTTTGCAGCGAAAACCTTGACAGAACGGCGCGGCGGACTATAATGCAAAGCTTTTTACGCGCTGCCGCATGGTAATGACGCACGCTGCGCTCCGCACCCCAGCTTTGATTCTCAATTCAAACCGCTCTGTTAAGCATCACAGCGCGGCTCGCACCCCTAACACTCCCTACACAACTCAGGAGATTATATGAACGCAAAAACGGCCATGAAGTATGTCAGCGATCAGGAGGCCAAGTTTGTCTCCGTGCGCTTTACAGATTTACCCGGTGCCTGGCATCACCTGACCTTCCCGATTAACCAATTGTCCGAAGATTCTTTTGAAGACGGATTCGGTTTCGACGCTTCATCTCTGCGCGGCTGGGCGGCGATTAACGAATCCGACATGCTGCTCGTTCCAGACCCTTCGCGCTATTGGATGGACCCGTTTGCGGATGAGCCGACCGTCTGTTTCATCGCCAATGCCGTTGACCCGATTACCAAAGAAGGCTATCCCTTCGACCCGCGCTCGGTCGCCACGCGCGCCGAAAGCTATCTGAAATTTACGGGACTCGCAGACACAGCCTTCTTCGGCCCTGAAGCGGAGTTCTTCGTCTTCGATTCGGTCAAGTTTCACAACGAACAGAACTCCGCCGGATACACTGTGGATTCCGATGAAGGGCACTGGAACAGCGGGCGCGCGGCTGACGAATTCGGCGGCACGAACCTGGGCTATCGCATCCGCGCCAAAGAGGGTTACGTGCCCGTCCCGCCCGCAGACTCTTTGAGCGACCTGCGCTCGGAAATCTCCCTGACGCTCGCAGACGTTGGGATTAACGTCGAGTGTCATCACCACGAGGTCGCAACAGCCGGGCAATGCGAAATTGATTTTCGTTTCTCGACGCTGCTCGGCACTGCCGATAACCTGCAACTCTTCAAGTACGTCGTCCGCAACACGGCCTATTCCTACGGCAAGGCCGCGACCTTCATGCCGAAGCCGCTCTACGGCGACAACGGCTCAGGGATGCACTGTCATCAATCGCTCTGGAAAGACGAAAAGCCGCTCTTCGCCGGAGACGGCTACGCCGGACTCTCCGAGATGGCGCGCTTTTACATCGGCGGATTGTTGAAGCACGCGGCGGCGGTCGTCGCCTTCGCAGCGCCGACGACGAACAGCTACAAGCGGCTCGTCCCAGGCTTTGAAGCGCCCGTCAATCTGGCTTACTCTGCGCGCAATCGTTCCGCCGCTATTCGTATTCCGATGTTCTCGACGAACCCGAAGCAGAAGCGGCTTGAGTTTCGTCCGCCAGACCCGTCATGCAACGCTTACTTAGCGTTCTCGGCGATGCTGCTCGCCGGGCTTGACGGCATACAGAACCGCATTGATCCGGGCCAACCGCTCGACAAGGATATTTACGATCTCTCGCCGGAAGCCTTGAAGGAAGTGCCTAGCCTGCCGGGATCACTCGATGAGTCGTTGAAGGCGCTCGAAGTCGATCAGGCGTTCCTGCTCAAGGGCGATGTCTTTACACCGCAACTAATCGAACGCTGGATTACCTACAAGCGCGAGAAGGAAATTCAACCGCTCAGGATGCGCCCGCACCCGCTTGAATTCGGGATGTACTTCGATATTTAAACTGAAAGCAGTTTCACGCCAAGACGCAAAGGCGCTAAGAAGAATTGAGTAGAGGTTGCATTGCATCCCTTGGTTCTTCTCTGCGCCTTTGCGTCTTGGCGTGAGGTCTCTTTTCAGTTGTTCATTAAAAGCAACTGGCCTGCATCGGTCAGGGGCGGGTAAGATATTTCTGTCTTGACGGAGCTTGACGAAAAAATCGAAGCGCTCCTGCGCGACCTACCGGATGCAGAGGGCGCGCGGCTCTTTTTTGAGCGGCTGACGGCGGAGCAACCGCGCGCCGCCCGTATGCTCTTGCGCGACGTAGGGCTGCTGTCGGATGCGCTGGCGCTCGCCGCCTGGAGTCCGCTGCTGGCGACGACTCTTTCGCAGCACCCGGAGTATTTGACGTGGCTCGCGCGTGAGAAAGGGCACACGCGCGTCAAGACACGCGAAGAGTTCGGCGAGGCGTTGGCGCGCTTTAGCCTGACCAATTCGCAACTCGACCCACAGGTTATGCTGGCGCGCTTTCGCCGCCGCGAGCTACTGCGCATTTACCTTCACGACATACGCCGCATCAGCACTCTCATCGAGACGACAGAGCAACTATCAAACCTGGCCGACGCGGTGCTCGAATATGCCTTGAGCCTCGCGCGACAGGATTTGGATAACAGGTTTGGCGCGCCGCAATGTACGGACGAGCGCGGGCGCACGCGTACCGCCAGCTTCTCAATCGTCGCGCTCGGCAAGCTCGGCTCGTATGAACTCAACTATGCCTCCGACATTGATCTGCTTTTTGTCTATTCTGACGACGGGGTGACGACAGGACGCGGCACGAGCGGCGAGACGACCAACCGGCAGTATTTTATTAAGCTGGCGGAAAGAGTGGCGCGCATCGTCGGACAGCCTACAGGTGAAGGCGCAGCCTATCGCGTTGATTTGCGCCTGCGCCCCTACGGGCGCGACGGCGTGCTCGCTCCGTCGCTCCAGGAGGCTGTGCGTTACTATTGCGAATCAGCGCAGGACTGGGAACTGCAAGCCCTGATTCGTTCGCGCTCTGCTGCCGGTTCTGCTGCTCTCTACGCTCAGTTTCACTCACTCGTGCGCCATCGCATCTATCGCACGGAAGAGACGTTGGCCCACGCGCTCTCGCAGGTGCAACTCGCCAAGCAGAAGATTGACCGCCAGCACGCGAGCGATAGCAATGGTTTCAACGTCAAGCTCGGTCGCGGCGGGATACGCGAGATAGAGTTTATCGCGCAGGCTTTGCAACTGGCGCGCGGCGGGCGCGATCAATGGTTGCGCGCCGCACATACTTTGATTAGCCTCGGACGCCTCGCAGACCGTCGCTTCATCACAGAACGCGAGCGCACACAGCTTTCCGATGCCTACATGTTCCTGCGCACGTTGGAGCATCGGCTGCAAATGGAGCACGGCCTGCAAACGCATTCCGTGACGGACGACGCGGCGGCCCGCACCCTTGTTGCCCGGCGCATGAATTTTGCCGGAGCAGATGCGTTGGCAGAGTTTGACCTCGCATTGCAAACGCAGACCGCACACGTCCGCGCTGCCTACGACCGTATCTTCGGCATCCAAGATGTTGATGATAAAGCGAGTGCTCTATCGAGCGTGGATGAAAAGCTGGCGATGCCGGATGAGTCTGGCATGATAAGAGATTCCACGGTTGCAGGAGAACAGGCGAGCACGCAGGCTATAGCCAACATCTTTGCCGCACACGGCGCAATCATGGCTTCGGAAGAGACGCTGGCAATTGACGCTCTTGAGCAAAAGCTGTTAGCGGCAGCGCGCACGTCTCTCAATCCGCGCCGCGCTTTACAACTGACAGCACGCATCGCTTCGTCGCTGGACAAATCGACGATTCGAGAAGAATTAACTAATGAGCATCTGGAAGCGCTCGTTCACCTGTGCGGCGCGTCCGAGTTTTTCGGCGAGATGCTGGCGGGTAATCCAACGCTGATTAAGAGTCTATCGAGCAGGGAAGCGGGCGCAGCCGACAGAGATTATCAATTGGTGTTGCGGCTTGCGGTCGAAGGTGAAGAAAGCTACAGGGCTGAACTGGCGGCGCTTCGCCGCGTCTGGGCAGGATTGCTCATAGAGATCGGCGCGCTCGACGCTGCGGGCCGAATCTCCATGCGTGAAGCCAACCGTCGTCAGACGGAGTTAGCTGCTGCCAGCCTCGACGCCGGATGCCTCGTCGCGCGCCGCGAGTTGGCGCGTCGCTACGAAAGGCTTGATGCTGAGCCGCAAGTGGGCGTGCTGGGTTTGGGCCGTCTCGGCGGCGGCGGGATGGATTACGGCTCTGATCTGGATGTCATCCTTGTTTACGATGAGTCTCAGCCTTCTCCCATTTCACAACTAGACCACGCGGAAGCCTACGCTCGATTCAGCGAACTGCTGGTCGCCGCGCTCTCAAGCTTAACGCGCGACGGCTTTCTCTATCGCGTAGATTTGCGTTTGCGCCCGGACGGGCGAAACGGCCCGACCTGCTCTGGCGCACGCGCGTTTACGCGCTACTTGCAGGAGCGCGCCGCACCTTGGGAATGGCTGGCCTACGTTAAGCTGCGCGCGGCGGCTGGCAACCTCTCGCTCGGCTCGAAGGTTGAAGGCGAAGCGCGCTCTATTATTCATCGTGCGGCGAGAAACGCAGACGCGGAGCTGTTAAGACTTGAGACGCGCCGCGTCCGCGAGCGCCTTGAGCATGAAAGAACGCGACCGAAAAGACGCGGCGGGTTGGAGATTAAGTACGGGGCGGGCGGGATGCTCGACGTGTATTTCGCCACGCGCTATCTGCAACTACGCGACAACGTGGAGGACGAAGGCAATGATCGCTCGACGCCCGCCACGCTTAAACGCCTGCGCGCGGCTGGTTCATTAAGCGACGCAGACTACGCGGCGATGAATGACGGCTATGCTATTTTACGTTCCCTCGATCACTACCTGCGCTTGATTGTCGGGCGCTCCGTCCGGCTTCAAGCGGCGGATCACCCGGCGTTGCGCGATATTGCCATCAGCCTGAACTACGCTTCATCCGATGCCCTCATCGCAGACCTCATCGCACACATGACAAACATTCGCGCGTCCTACGACCGAATTACGAAGAATTGAATCATTTAATCATTAGTTCATTGATTCAATGAGTCAATCAATCAATGAATCAATTTTCTCAGGCGTTGCGCGGCTCGCGCGTCGTTTCTTCGTACCAGCAATTGCTACACCACCTGTGCATCGTCACGCGCTCGCGGAAGGGATGATCGGCGGAACCCGGCAGGCGGCGCACGACTTCGTGCTCATCAGTGCTCAACTCGTACCACTTACGCAGGCGACCCTCCCCGCAACGCGGGCATTTGTCTTCCATTTGAGCCATTCTTCATCACACCTCTGAAAGGGCTGTCAATGGCCTCGCGCGCCCGCTCTCTTTCTCCGGTAGCGAAAGGGCCAATCGAGTTATCGCTCGCCTGAGGCCGTCATGGGGCAAGGGTTAATCTGAACGCCAGGGTTTGTTAACGGAATTGAAAGCAAGGTAATATCATAACTGTCTTTAGCATACTCCCCGGAAAATAGAAAGCTTGACGCCAAGATGATCTCGACAGGACGTAGGTTCGCCGCACTGGCGCTCTTGCTCTTCGTGTGCCTTTCGTCGGCACGCGCACAGCGCGACGATTCGCAGTTTGATTTCTACGCACGCGGCCCCTTTCGTGAAAACATCCCGCGCCCGCAGAGCCTGCTGCGCTTCGACGTGGGCCAATTTCACACCAACTATGCGCAGATGGAACGCGTGATTGAAAGAATCGCGCAGGCTGCGCCCGACCGCGTTCGTATCACAGACATCGGCGAGACGAACGAGCATCGAATGATGCACGTCGTCGCCATCTCCGCCCCGGAAAATATCAACCGGCTCGAAGAGATTAAACAAAACGTCGCGCGCCTTGCAGACCCGCGCGGACTTTCATCCGTCGAAGCACAAAGATTGATTGCCAGCACGCCCGTCATCGTCTGGCTCAACTATACGATTCACGGTAACGAGTCGGCATCGTTCGAGACGATGATGCAGGTCGTCTATCAACTAGCGGCCTCGAATGAACAGGCGACACTGGACATCCTGAAAAATACAATTGCGCTGGTCAACGTCTGCGCCAACCCTGACGGGCACGAGCGTTTTGTGGCGTGGTACAACTCCGTCGGAATTGGCAACCCTGAGCCGCTCGCCGTGGAGCACCGTGAGCCTTGGTCTGTTTACGGGCGCGTCAATCATTATCGCTTCGATCTCAACCGCGACAACATTACGGCCACGCAAATCGAGACGCGCAATGTGCAGCGCGCCTATCTCGAATGGAATCCGCAGGTCTTCGTAGACCATCACGGTCAGCCTTCGCAATTCTTTTTCCCACCGGCAGCGCAGCCCATTAACCCTAACCTGCCGCCTGAGCCGACCGCGCGCTGGCTGACGGCCTTCGGTCGCGCCAACGCCGCGCAGTTCGACGCGCGCAACTGGGACTTTTATGTCCGCGACATCTTCGACCTTTTTTATCCGGGCTACTGGGATTCCTGGCCCAGTTTAAACGGTGCGACCGGAATGACGTATGAAACCGACAGCGGCGGCTTCAAGGGACTAAACTGGAAACGCGACGACGACACGATTGTCACCCTGCGCTCCGGCATCGCCAAACACTTCGTCGCATCTTTGACTACGCTTGAAACGGCGGCGCGCAATCGCGCGGAACGCCTGCGAGACTTTTATGAATTTCGGCAGAGCGGCATAGAGGAAGGACGCCGCGAGAGGATGAAGCGTATCGTGTTATTGTCGGGCCGCGATTCTAATAAGACGGAGGAACTAGTCGGGATTCTGTTAAGGGCTGGCATCGAAGTAAGGGCTGCCACCAAGCCTTTCCGCTCGCGTAGCGCGCACGGTTATCTCGCTGCAAATGGTAATAGCAGCAGTCGAGACTTTCCTGCCGGTTCGTACGTTATAGATTTGGCCCAGCCGCAAAAGCGTCTGGCAAAAGCGCTGCTTGAGCCTAACACGGAGCAGGACGCAAGCTTTCTACGCGAGCAGCTTGCGCGCTTCGCTCGTAATGAACGGCGCGGGCGAAGCGCGTCGAAGGAAGACTACGGCTTTTACGACATCACGGCCTGGTCTTTGCCGCTCGCCTTCGGCGTCGAAGCTTACTGGACAGAAGATGCCAGCGACGTTACGGGCCAACTCTTGTCGCCAGCATTTAAGCCAGACCATAATCAAGCGGCGCGAAGTCGCAGTGGCATCCCGCCTTTGACACTGCCGGGCAGCGTCAGCGGGCGCGCCAGCGTCGCTTACATCATCCCGTATGAACGCGACAATGCAGCTTCTCTGGCATATAGACTTCAGCGCGAGGGCTTTCGCCTCGCCGTGGCGACGCGCACGCTCAGCGCGGGCGGGCGCGAATGGCCGCGCGGGACAATGGTCGCACGCGTCTCGCGCAACCCTGACTCGCTGCATGAGGCGATAGCTAGATTGGCGGGAGAGACTGGAGTTGATGTCACGGCCATCAATAGCGCTTTCACGGAAACGGGAGAAACCAACGTCGGCTCTGAATCGGTCGTTTCGTTAAAACAGCCACGCATCATCGTCGTCGCAGACGAGGGCGTCAGCCAGACGAGCTACGGCGCTCTCTGGTGGATGTTTGACCGCCACGGCGTTGACTTTACGCCGATGACGATTGCCAATCTCAAACGCGCAGAGCTTGACCGCTACAACGTCATCATTATGCCCGACGGTTCACCCGGCGCGTATTTCGCGGCCTTCGGCAAGGGCGGGGTTGACACCTTGCGCGCATGGTGCGAGCGCGGCGGCACGCTCGTCCTCATCAAAGGCGCGGCTGTCTTCGGCGCGCTCAAGGAAGTCAACCTCACTTCGTCGCGCCTTGTCGGCAGCGATGACGACGATCAATCTGGTCAGCCGGAGGAAGAACCAACACCAACGCCGTCGCCATCGCCGGAAACAACGGCGGCTGCCGCAAACGCCAAAGAGCAGACGGCTACAGCGCGAGACAAGCTTGAGCTAGGGCAGACGGCAACCGAGCAGCGGCGCGAAGAGGTTAACCAAACAGAGAAGCTTGAGGGCGCTGCGCCCGTGCTTCCTCCGATTGCTTCACCTTCGGCGCGTCCCGGTCGTGTGCCCGAAGCCGTCCCCGGCGCAATCCTGCGCGCCACCGTTGATCGCACAACGCCTCTGACCTACGGCTACGAAGAAGCGCAGCTTCCCGTTTTGATCGACTCTGCCTATTTCTTCCGTCCCTCGAAGGAGGGCACGAACGCCGTTGTTTTCAGTGCGGATGCCAGGGAGCCGTTGCGCATCGCTGGCTTCGTCTGGCCCGGCAACACTGAGAGACTGCTGCGCGGGACGGCCTACGTGTTTGAAGAGCCGACGGGGCGCGGCCATGTCGTGCTCTACGCCGAAGACCCAAACTATCGCGGCATCTGGCGCAACATGACAAGGCTCTTTTTCAATTCGTTTCTCTTTCAAACAACGCAATAAACACAGGGACAAAAGGGGAAATGGTTAAAAGGTCAAAGGAAATCAGGCTGCTGCTTTCCCTCTTCCCCTTTCCCCTTTTAACCCGAAGCTTTTCGAGGTGAGTGGTGTTTCGGATTAAGGCTGAGTATAGCGAGCAGGTTGAGCTTAAAACGAGCGTTGAGCGGGCGCGTAAATTTTTCGGCGAGTTGCGTAACTTCGCGGAGTTGATGCCGGGCGTCGAGAGCATCAGGAAAGAGGCGAGCGGGATTATCCGCTGGACTGTACGCGCGGACGTGCCGCTGTTGGGCGCGATGCGCGCGGCCTTTGCCGTCGAGCAGACGGACGACAGGCCGGAGCGCATAGAGTGGTCGCCCGCCCCAACCGAAAATCAAAACTACTTACGCTACGCCGCCGATTTTGAAGAGCGCGGCGCATCCGCTACGCTCGTTCGCATCGTGCAGCGCGTCGAGATGCGTCGGCAGCACGCGAGAGAGTTGCATCTGCTCGCCGGTCTTGCTGGCGAAGGCCGTATCAGCGCGGAGATGCAAAAGCGCGTCACAGAAATGGTCAAAACTTTCCTGCAACGCGCCCGCGCTAAACTGGAAAGCAAGTGACACTGTAAGACGGTTTCACGCAAAGACGCAAAGAAGAGAAAAACCAAAGCCCGCAAAGAAGTTGGTCAACCATTTGCGAGCTTTTGTCTCTTATTCCTTAGCGCCTTTGCGTCTTTGCGTGAAATGTTTTTTCTTTCGCCCGACTTCACTTCGCGCCCGCGCGTCCATAGCTAATCATGTTGGCAAAGACGCGATAAGCGCCGGGGATGCCCGCGCGTAGTTGCCTGTACCAGACCATGCTGGTGTAGATGTAGCGCCCGCGCCCGTAATCAGCCGCCAGCAGCCCGCCGCGCAATGGCGCTTCGCCCGCATCGGCAGTCGAGAGCGGCGCGCCGTAACGCGCGTCCCACTCTTTCGGATAATAAAGGCCGCGCTCCTGAATCCAATTGTCGAAATCCTCCCGCTCAATCTTGTTCGGAAAGTTAAGCAACACGCTCGCGCCTTCCGTAAAAGAGACGGGCGCAGCTTCATCCGTCACGCGCGCAGTGCCGAGAGTAATGGGATAGGGCGCAAGCTGCGTGCGTTTCTTCTCCGCATCCGGATTCCACTCGTTGGTCTTGTGATAGAAAACGATCAGCGTGCCGCCCGCGTGAACGTATTCGAGCAGCCGCGAATTTGATGCGACGAGTTCCGGGTGCGCCTGATAGCCACGATTGTCAACGATGATCGTGTCGTAGAGACGAAGGTCGCCCGCCTTCACGTCTTCCATCGTTAGTTCCTTCGCCTGGACGCCGAGAGCATTGAGAGCGTCGCGCAGTGTGTCGTCGAAACTGCGTATGTAGCCGACGCGCAGATTCGGGGCGACGCGCGCGTCACTGTAAACAATTGGGATAGTGCCTTGCGCGATTGGCTTGGACGAGCGAGCCGGGTAGATCATAAATTGAATACTCTTTGGCTTCGCAAATGAAGATTGCCATGCGTCGAAAGCTAAAACGCCGACTACGGCATCGGGCATTCTCACGGTGATGTTGCGCGCCTCGCTGGGTGGAAGATTAAATGCAACGTTAGAAAAGCTGAAGCGGTCTGCCGGATTCCCTGAGCCGACGCGCCCCGCAAACGGCGCTCGCTGGTGATTGATGAGACGAAAGCTAAAGTTTTTGGGTTGGTTGATGTTGCCGGGCGTCAGGACAAAGGGTGACGGCGAGATGCTAGCGACCTCGACCGCTGGCGCAACGTCAACCTGCGTGGAAGCGTGAAGAGCAAAGCTTTCATCTTTAACGACGACGTTGATTAAGGCTCTTACTTGTTGACCAAAAAGGCGCTCGTCATAGAGATGAGCAGCGCGAGGCAGATTGATTTCAGCATTGCTTGGAACGCGTATGGTCAAGGTTCGCTTGATAGTTGCTCCGGGCAGAAGCCGGGAAGGAAAGTTGATGTTGCTCACTCCCTGCCAACTGGAAAGCTGCACGCCTCTGATTGTCGCAGCCCTGCGCCCTTGATTGCTTAAGGTGAGAGAAAAAGCTGCCTGTGTCTTCGGGACAAAAACCGTGTCCTGCGGCGTGAGCGTCGCAGTGATGCGGCTCGACGCGGCCAGTGCGCGTTGCAGCCGTTCCCGCGTCAAGCGTAGGTGCGGCTCGATTTTGTTTGTCGTGTCCTGAGACGATAAGCGTCGCTCTTTGCGAGCCGTTATGATGGCGTCGAAGACGCGCTCCGGTTGGGCCGTAAAGTCAACGAGCGGGCGATTCTCAATCGTCGGCAGCGCAAACATTGCGGCAGCCTGTGCAGGCAGACGCAACTCGTCAAGGAATGTCTGAGCCTTGGAGGGAAGCGGAATTGATCCGGCGGCCTCGCGCGCGAGACGATAACGAATGAGCGGCGCTCCCTTTTGAGGGATGCTTTGCGGCCAAGGCCCTTGCGAAGCATGGCGTTGAAGCGCCTGTAAAGCCTGCTCGGCGTAGGTCTTGCCGCGTACAGCGTCGCGCTCGTTCGGGTTGATAATGATGAGCTTGCCCTCGCGCTCCGCCGCTTCTTCAAGCGAACGGCTGCCCGTCCCGTCGTAGTTAACGCGCACGAAAAGCCTCTGCGGCTGCCATAGGCGAACGCCCGGCTCGCGCAGTTGTTCGGGAAAGCGGCGCGCATCAGCAGCGGCGTCTAAGGCTTCCAAGACGAGTCGGCCTGTCGCTTGATGATGACCGTGGCCGCTCTTTTCGTCGTGGTTGGTGATGATGACATCGGGTTGGAGCGTGCGGATTTTTAAGACGAGGCGGCGCAAGGCTTCATTGTGTCCCCAGATGCGAAAGGCTTCCTCAGCGGATTTCGAGAAGCCGAAATCGCGCAGCGCCAGAAACCATGCTTCAGAGCCTTGAATCTCTGCCGCCGCGAGCGTCTCGCGTGCGCGAATCGCGCCCAACTCTTCATAAAGCTCCGGCCCGATAGCGTTCTGCCCGCCCTCGCCGTAAGTGGAAAAAACAGTCACGGTATGGACGCCGTATTTTCTTCTGAGGACGGTCAAGGTCGCGCCGTCCTCATCGTCCGGGTGCGCCGCGACACACATCACCATCCAGGGGTTCGACAAGTCCAGCAGAGATTGGTGCAAAGCTACCCGCTCGCTTTGAGCGTCGGCGGAAATTGCAATTGACTGTTGGGCCAACGCCGCAGAGCCGGCGAACAAGGACACCACCGCGCACAGCAGTAGAAAAAGAAACCCACGCGACAGAGCGCGGGCTGATGCTAATGTGAATCTCATTTGAATTCGACGCATAGATAAAGGCACTTTGTTTCGCGCTGATAATCCAACAGGAAAAATATAACTCCGCTTGCGTGAACTGAAAAGCACGTTAATCGTTAATCATAAATCGTACATGGATGAAAGAAAGCCTGTCTTTCTACATTTGCGATTTACGGCTACCCTGCCTGCGGAGTACGCTCAAGGCGTGAAGCGACGCCCATGCTGATGGCAATGATAAGGATTAGGATTACGCCGTAGGCCGCGCCCCGGCCCAGATTCAGGTCGCGTAGCTCCGCCGCAATCTTGATTGAGATAGGACGATTTGTCGGCACGTAGACGAGGACGCTGGCGACATACTCGCCGAGCGCTATAACGAATGCCAGCAGCGTTCCGGCCAGCGCGCCCGGCCAGACAAGCGGCAGCCGCACACGCCAGAAACGCATCCACCAGTTTGCGCCCAGACTCCCTGCGGCTTCCTCCAGCGCAGCGTCCATCTGTTCTATACTCGCCTGCACTGCGCGCACCACCAACGGCATGAAGCGCAGAAAATAGATGACCGGCAGAATCCAGAACGTGCCGATGAGAATGAAAGAACCCGTCAGGGGATTCTCTCTCCCGTAGGCTTCGGCAATCGCTACGGCCACGACCGTTCCCGGCAGCGCCCAGGGGATGAGTACCAGCAGCGAGATTAAACGTCGACCCGGAATCTTTCGTCGCGCCGCGAACAGAGCCGTCACGCAGAAACTCCAAAGAAGCGAGGCCAAAGCCGCAAGGCCCGCCATCAGCAGGCTATTCTGTAAGACTTCAACGGAATCATCCTGCGTTAAAATCTGCCGAAAGTTATCGAGCGTGTAAGCGGGCGGGAGAGCCTGCGTTGTCCATTGCCCTTCGCGCGCAAAGCTGACGAGCACGAGCGTCAGGATGGGCAGCGCGAGGACGATGGTGAACAGGACGGCACAAAGGGTTGCGACGACGCGCGCCCTGCCGCTCTTGATAATCGCTCGGCGCTTTGTTGCGCCCTTCATCGCCGCGGAGGCAAACCTGCTCGTTCCTTCATAGCGTTGAAAAGCGACGAGAGCGGCGAGAGAGATGACGGCTAAGATAACCGTCTCGGTCAGGGCTATGGTGGCATCGCCGCGTTGCCGCGCACCGTAGATTTCCAGCGTCAGCACGCGCACATCGCCGCCGAAAAAGAGCGGCGCGCTAAAGGATGCCATCGAGGTCATGAAAGTAAGCAAGGCAGCGGCGATGAGCGACGGCGTGAGTTGCGGCAAAACGACGCGAAAGAGCACGCGCAGCCGTCCCGCTCCCAAACTGCGCGCCGCCTCCGCCAGTCCAGCATCAACGCGCCGCAAGCCCGCTCCCGCCAGCACATAAAAAAACGGGTACATCGTATAAGTGTGAAAAAGCAGCAGCGCCGTCCAGCCGCGCAGCGACCAGGGAGCGCTACGTAAATTAAAAACGTGCTGCACGGCCCGCGCGAGAATGCCGGATTCACCGCAGAGGAAGATGAAAGCGACTGTGCCGACCAGCGGCGGCAAGACTAAAGGCATCGCCGCCAGCGCCGCAAACGCGCGGCGCGCGGGGAATTCGTAGCGCTCGAAGAGAAACGCCAACGGCACTCCGATGAGCGCGCTGAAGGCGACCGTCAACAGCGAGAGCCAGATGCTAGACCATGCCGCTTCAATCACCGCACGCTGCGATAAAGCTTCGCGAAAATTGCCCAGCGACCAACGCCCGCTGCGTTCGAGCGCCGCTGCCAGTACATAAAAGTTCGGATAGACAACGCCGTAGAGAAGGACGACGGCGACGACGAGCCAGAGAACGAAAGAAAAGCGCGGAACGCGGAACGCGGAACGCGGAATGAAAGACTGACTTTCCGATTTCAATTCCGCTTTCATCGTTCCGCGTTCATCCTTGCTCTTCATCGCTTGTGCCTAAAATGTTGATGTGCTCGGCGGGCAGAGAGATTGTGCAGGCTTCGCCCGCACGGATGTTTTCGGGACGAAAGACCAGAGCTTCGAGGAGCAGCCCGTTAGCGTCTAGCTTGACTGTAGTGGTCGCACCGGCATAGTTGATTTCTCGAACGACGGCGCGCAGAGAATTATCACCGTTGACGGATTCGCTCGTTAAGCGTAAGTGTTCGGGGCGAATGGCGAGAAGGACGGGCTTGTTGATGGGTGTCAGGTCGTCGGGCGCAACTGCGAGGCGCAGAGTGTGGCCGCCGTCCAGAGTCTTGAACGTGCCTTCCTGTTCATGGCTGCTGCTGAGGCGCATGACGCGAATCAGGTTGTTGCGGCCTAGAAAGCGTGCGACCTGAAGTTGCGCGGGGCGCTCGTATAATTCGCGCGGCGTGCCTGTTTGCAGAATGCGTCCCTCGCTCATCACGCTGATGCGGTCGCAGAGCGCGAAGGCTTCATCCTGGTCATGCGTGACGAAGACGGAGGTCAATCCGAGACGTGCGACAAGCTCACGCAATTCGCCGCGCGTCGCTTCGCGCAGCGCCACGTCTAAATTAGAGAGCGGCTCGTCAAATAGTAGGAGCGCGGGTTCGATGGCGATGGCGCGGGCGATGGCGACGCGTTGTTGTTGCCCGCCGGAGAGCGCATCAACGCGACGACGCTCGTAGCCGGGAAGCCGCACCAGGGCGAGCGCTTCCGCTACCTTCCCTGAAACTTCATCCTTCGGCTTGCGCCGCGCGCGTAGGCCGAAGGCGACGTTTTCAAAGACGTTGAGGTGCGGAAAAAGCGCATAGTTCTGAAAGACCATTCCGAAGCCGCGTCGTTCGGGTGAGAGCCTTGTCATGTCGCGCCCGTCAAAGAGAATCCTTCCGGCGTCCGGCGTCTCTAATCCGGCGATCATGCGTAGCGTCGTCGTCTTGCCGCACCCCGATGGGCCAAGCAAACCAAAAAATTCGCCGCGCTCGATTTCGAGCGAAAGGTCTGCGACGGCTGCGGTCGTCTCGTAGCGCTTCGTAATGTTTTGTAGAGAGAGAAAAGACATAACTCAACGATGAACGCGGAACGCTGAACGCGGAATGAAAGACCAGCTTCTTGATGGTTTATCGTTCATCGTTCATCGTTCCGCGTTTATACATCACTGCTTGTGCCTTCCGCGAATCTCCGTGTCCCAGTAGCGCAGCCATTCGCCGCCGTCTTTGCGTAGTAGATTCCAGTCGAGTTGCATGCGGGCGAAGGGTTCGTTCATCCAGGCGGGCAACTGCTGACGGTCGAGGTCTGTGCGGACTGGGATGCGGTAGTAGGTGCGCGCGGCGTGCGCGAGGCTTTCGGGCGTTGTGACAAACTCGTAAAAGCGGCGTGCTTCTTCTTCGTGCGGCGCGCCGCGCACAATGGCGATGCCGTCTGTGATGACGGGCGTGCCGCTCGCTGGCAGCACGTACTTGAGTTGTGGAAAGCCTTTTTGCTCTTGATAAAGCCGCGCGTCCGGCATATTCCAGAGACTAATGAGTCCTTCCTTGTTCATCAGCTTGCGCATCAGGAGCGTGCCGTCCGCAGTGTATTCGTGAACGTTCGCGTCCAAGCGACGCAGCCAGTCGTAGCCGCCGGCGGGCGAGTTGGTCTCTTTGTAGAAGCGCCAGATCATCGCGCCGAAAATCGCGCGCATCGAATCCGACGGATTGGGATTGCGAATCAGCACCTTGTCGCGCCACTTCGCATCGAGCACGTCGTCCCAATCCTTCGGCGCATCGGCGGGGCTGACGGCCTCGCTGTTGTAAATGATGACTTCGGGCGTTTCGTAAGTGCCGTACCAGCGGTCTTGAGAATCGCGCGATTGCTCTGGAATCTTATCAGCCCACGTCGGGCGATAAGGTGCGAGCAGGTTTTCGTCAGCCGCCGTTTGAAAGGTGGTGTGCGCAGCTCCCCACCAGAGGTCTGCCTGCGGGCGGTTGCGTTCGACGCGCACTCGTTCCAAGACCTCGCGCGAACCCATGTCAAGAAACTGAACTTCGACTTCCGGGTGCGCCTGCTTGTAGCGCGCGACGAAATCTTTCAGTAAGTCCTGCCCGTGCGGAGTGTAGATGATGAGCGTGCGGCTCGTCGTTCCCGTTGAATTAGAAGATTTACAGGCCAGCGGAATGATAACGAGCGAGAAAATCAGCAGCGCGAGTTGGAAGCGTCGAAAATTGAAGGGCATTTGTCGGCTCACGTCTTGGCGAATAATTCGATGGTGATTAAACGAACTCATGCTAACACAAACCAGCCGCCGTCAGGCATTGGCCGCTTCAACGCCCGTTGCGCTCACACTTGCGCTGGCGTTGAAGACCTTAGACAAGTAAAATAAAGACAAAAGATTCTGCTGTAAAATTTTAGGTGAATTATGGCGAACATCAAAATGTACACGACGAGGACGTGTGGCGACTGCCGCCACGCAAAGCGTTTTTTGAAAGAGCAAGGCGTAACCTACGAAGAGGTGAACATCGAAGAGGTCGCGGGAGCAGCCGAATACGTGATGCAGCTTAACGATGGCAAACGTAAAGTCCCGACCTTTGAAGTTGATGGTCGCACTTTCAATTTGTCTCCCTACGACGAGCGCAGGCTGCGCACGGAACTAGGCTTAAGCTGAAGAGGGCGAAGGATGGCAACTCTCAAAAGACGAATGCTGCGCGCAGGAGGCTGGCGCATCGCCAAACGAATCATCAAGCCGATTCCGGTCGTCGGCTCAATTGTGGCCGTCAGTTTGGCGGGCTACGAAATCAAGAAGAAGGGCTTGCTGCGCGGAGCAGTCCACGTCGGCCTAGATATCACGCCCATCGTCGGAACGGCCAAGAGCCTCGTCGAACTGTTCACAGGCGATTTGATTCCAGACCGCGAGCCGCCACGACGGATAACCAAACGATGAACCAGGAACGATGAAGGATGAACTGATAAAAGCTTGTCTTTCATTCATCGTTCACTCTATAGCTCGAACACGAGGACGCGCGGTAAAGGGTTGGGCCTGTTCGTAAGCGTGAGAGAGGCGCAGGAGCGTGGCTTCGCTCCAATGCGGGCCGAGCAGTTGCAGCCCAATCGGCAGATTTTCCTTGGACAGGCCACACGGAATTGAGATGCCGGGAATGCCCGCCAGATTCGCCATCACCGTGTAAATATCGTTCAGATACATCGCAAGCGGGTCGTCAACCTTCTCGCCGATGAGGAAGGCTGGCGTCGGCGAAGTCGGCGTCGCAATCACGTCGCATTTCTCAAAAGCTTTCTCGAAGTCCTGCTTGATGAGAGCGCGCACCTGCTGCGCCTTGCGGTAGTAGGCTTCATAGTAGCCGGACGAAAGCACGTAAGTGCCGAGCATGATGCGGCGTTTGACTTCCGCCCCGAAACCTTCTTCCCTCGTCTTGCGATACATCTCGCGCAAATTGGCCGCTTCTTCGGCGCGAAAGCCGTAGCGCACGCCGTCAAAGCGCGCGAGGTTTGAAGAAGCCTCTGCGGTAGCGATGATGTAATAAACGGCAATCGCATACTTCGCGTGCGGCAATTCGACATCAACTATCTCTGCACCCAACTCACGATAAGCCTCAATCGCACGCTCCACGCTCAAGCGCACATCCTCATCCAATCCTTCGCCAAGCAACACGCGCGAGACGCCTATGCGCGCACCTTTCACATCGCTCGAAGATAGTTCCGCAGCGTAGTCTGGGACATCTACATTTGCGCTCGTCGCATCGTGCTCGTCGCGCCCCGCTATGACGCTCAACACGCGTCCCACATCGCGCGCACGCTGGCCGAAGACGCCTATCTGGTCTAGCGATGAAGCGAAGGCGACGAGGCCATAACGCGAGACGCGACCGTAAGTCGGCTTGAGTCCGACGATGCCGCACAAGCCAGCAGGCTGACGAATCGAGCCGCCCGTGTCCGAGCCGAGCGCAGCAGGCACAATGCCAGCCGCAACGGCAGCCGCAGAGCCGCCGCTTGAGCCGCCCGGCACGCGCGCCGTGTCCCATGGATTCCTGACCGGCCCGAAAGCAGAGTTCTCGTTTGAAGAACCCATCGCAAACTCGTCGCAGTTAGTCTTGCCGATAATCACAGCCCCGGCACGATTGAGACGCTCTATCACGGTCGCATCGTAGGGCGCATGATAATCGCCGAGGATGCGCGAGCCGCAGGACGTTTGCAGCCCGCGCACGCAGATGTTGTCTTTAATCGCAACGGGAATCCCGGCCAGCGACGGTGGTGAATCTGCTGAAGACGCAGCAGCATCCAATTCGCCCGCGCGCCACAAAGCGCCCGCGCGGTCAATTTGCAGAAAAGCGTTGAGCGCTTCATTGAGCTTTTCGGCAGCGTCGAGCGCCGGTTCGACAATCGCCCGCGCAGTCAACTCACCCCGCATGACGCGCTCGCGCAACGTCTCAATATCGTTATCGAAAAAGTTAGACATAAGAGAACTACAGAATTCAGGAGTCAGAATCCAGAATATAAGGCTGCGACCGCTTTTCTTTTATTCTTTCTGTTCTTCTGGCTTCTGACTCCTGCCTTTCAAAGCACTTTCGGAACTCGGAAATGACCGGAGGCCGGATCGGGCGCTTCTTCGAGCGTGAGTTGTTGGCCCAGGCTTTGATGATTCACGTCCGGGCGTGAGCTTTCGGTGCGTTCGCCTTCGGGCGTCAGGCCGCCGGTGGATGGCTCGACCTCGCTCGTGTCCAATTCATTCAATTGCTCCACGTAAGCAACGATGTCCGCAATCTGCGGCGTGAAGGCGCGCCGTTCTTCGGGCGCGATGTCCAGGTGCGCGAGCAACGCGATTTTCTCGATGTCTGTTTCGTTGATAGGCATGATTCGATTTTGGATTTTAGATTGGTGTGCTGCTTTCGTCTTGAAAAAGGATTTTGAAGAAGCTCAACTGTCGTTCGTTCGCTTAATCCAAAATCTAAAATCCAAAATTACTTGTCGTTCTCCCTGCGATCAATACAACTGCCTGCGGCGAGCAGAAAGCGTCGACGCAGTTGCTCATCTGTGATGGCCTCGGCGGCGGCGCGCACCTGGCCGGAGGCGCTTTCGAGGGCGCGCCGCTCCTGTGTCTCCTGATCTATCGCTTGCGCGGCGAGCGTTGCGCGCTGGGCGTTTACTGTCGCCGGGTCGATGCGAAATTCTATGTATGTGACGACCGCCTGACCGAGCAGCGAATTAAGCCGGAAGAGAAGCTGCCCACAGACCTTCTCCAACTGCTTTTGCCACGTCGCGTCCGCTACGGCGACAATCAGCGTCTTGCGATAGAGCCGGAAGGGCACAGCCTGCCCGCGTAATCCTTCGCCTGCGACGCGCTTCCACGCAATCATCGCGGCGGCTTCGAGCACCTCTTCCGTCTCTCCCGCCGCGCGTAAGAATTTCGGTAAAACTCGAAGCAGGTCGTCCATCGTTTAATTTTAGATTTTGGATTTTAGATTGGCGTGCTTGTTAGTCTTGAAGCCGGATTTTGAAAAGCTTGACCTTTATCGTTCGCTTAATCCAAAATCTAAAATCCAAAATCATTTTCCTTGCGGCGCTGTCGCGGGTGCAGCCAGTCCGGCTTTCTCCCGCGCCCGCTTGCGAATCAGCGGGCCGCTCAGCATCGCCGCCAGCACAAAGATGGCGGTCAAGGCGATGATGAGATAAGCTTTGTTCAGACGAAAGCGCATACCGTAAAGCGTCTGTCAGCTTTTTCCGAAAATTCACTGTAAGACGATTGGGAAGTTTAATGGAAAACCAGCGCGAAGCCCAAGCCGTTAATGGTCAATTGCAGGATACAGAAATATTTCCGGAGCGGCTCATACTGTCTTCGAGCAGCCCGCGCCGAGCAGAGATTTTAAGGGCGGTCGGGTGGCCCTTCGAGGTCTCGACGGTGGACATTGATGAATCTCGGCGTGCGTCGGAAAGCCCCGTGGCTTACGTCGAGCGTCTGGCGCGCGAGAAGGCAGCAGCAGCCGCCGCCCGCTTTCCCGGCAGACTCGTGCTCGGCGCTGACACAGTCGTCCTGGTTGACGAAAACGTGTTGGGGAAGCCGCGCGATGCTGGCGAAGCACGGCGTATGCTGCGACAGTTGAGCGATAGGTGGCACGAAGTCTTGACCGGTGTCGCTCTGCTGCGTGAAGGCGATAAAGCTCAGTCAGCCGTCGCCCATGAACGGACGCGCGTGCGTTTCAGCGCGATGACTGACGAAGAGATAGAGTGGCACGTGGAAAACGGCAAGCTGATGGACAAGGCCGGGGCTTACGCCATACAGGGCCACGCCGCGCTCTTCATCAGAGAGATAGAGGGCGACTACTGGAACATCGTCGGCTTGCCCGTGCAGTTGGTTTACAGGCTGGCGCGAGAGCTGAAGTTAAATTCGGCTGGATGAAGCGGCTGCGCTTTCTGCTAACATCACGGCGTCGGTAGCATCGAAAGACATCCAAAACAGAACGGAGACTGTTTCAAAGTGAGGAAAAGATTTGCGCTCCTTTTCGTGTTGCTGTTGTTCTCGCTTGTGGCCCAGGCGGAGCCGCGCTGGTCAATCAAGCAGGCTAATCAGTGGTATAGCCGACAGCCGTGGCTCGTCGGCAGTAACTTCATTCCCAGCACGGCCATCAATCAACTGGAAATGTGGCAGGCCGAAACCTTCGATCCACGAACGATTGACCGCGAGTTGGGTTATGCAGAAAACCTCGGCATGAATACGATGCGGGTTTATTTGCACAACCTCACCTGGGAACAGGACGCCGCCGGGTTCAAGAAGCGCATCGAAGAGTATCTGGCTATTGCCGACAAGCATCGCATCAAGACGATGTTCGTGCTCTTCGATTCCTGCTGGAACGACAACCCAAAGCTCGGCCCTCAGCCAGCGCCGAAGCCCGGCGTTCACAATTCCGGCTGGGTGCGAGCGCCCGGCACGGAGCGCCTATTTGATTCGCGCACCTGGGGCGGCCTCGAAGGCTATACCAAAGACGTTCTTAAAACCTTCGGCAAGGATGAGAGAGTGTTGGCTTGGGATTTATTTAACGAGCCGTCGAACTCCGGTTATATGGACTCTGTGATGCCGCTCTTGCGGAAGGTTTTCGAGTGGGCGAAGGAGGCCAATCCGTCGCAGCCGATTACAGCCGGTTGGTGGCACGACCACCCTTTGAGCAATGAATTCATCTTCGATAATTCCGACATCGTGACCTTTCATAACTATGGCCCAGCCGACAAGCTGGAAGTTCAAATCAAAGAATTGCAAAAGATAAAGCGTCCCCTGATCTGCACAGAGTACATGGCGCGCACGCGCGGAAGTCTCTTCGAGACGTGCCTGCCCGTCTTTAAGCAGTATCATGTCGGCGCAATCAACTGGGGATTGGTCAAGGGTAAAACGAATACGATTTTCGCCTGGGACACGCCGCTGCCCGGTGTGAACGAGCCGCCCGTGTGGTTTCACGACATCTTCCGCCCGGACGGAACTGCGTACAGCCGGAAAGAAGTGGATTTCATCAAGACGCTGACGGGTAAGCGTTAGTAGCTCAAGCTGGCAGCGAAGCTGACGCGGCAAATCATATCTGGCAGCGCAGGCGTTGTTTTAAACTTATAACGAGAGAGGCTGACTTCCACGTGGAAGCCAGCCTCTCTTTTTCGGGTCAGGGTCGCGGGCAACAAAAACCGCGAAGCTCAAAAAGCTAATCTTTCATTCATTCTCTTGCAGAATGCGATTGAGCGTCGGCGCGAGTTGGTCTGCCAGATTGCCGTCCGGGTCTAGTCCGCCGATGGGCGAGCCTTCGGCGATGCCCTGCTTGTTGAGAATGACGATGGCCGGAAGCTGGTCAATGGCAAATTCTTTCGAGACTTCGCCGTCCGGGTCGCGCAACACCGTCACCTTCAAACCGTATTTATTCGAGAAGGCGCGAAGCTGTTCGTCGGACGCGAAATTCTTCGACTTGGACGATTCCGAATCCGTGCTCACCCAGAAAACTGCGACGCCGCGTCCTGCATAATCGTCTGCCAGCTTACGCACGCCCTGCATCTGCTTACGCGAAAGCGGCAGCCAGGAAGCGCCGAAGGCCAGCACGACAACCTCGCCTCGGAGGCTCTCGCTTGTCACCGTCTGCCCGTCAATCGAGCGCAGCGAAAACTGCACCGGCCCGGTCTGCCCTTTGTGCCTCGCCGGAACGTAAAGCGGCAATAAAAACAGGAACGAAATGGTCGCGGCTAAAATAGACCTGCGACTCTTGAAGTTCATCTTAAGCTCCTTTGTGCGTTCCCCGTGCTGCTTCAAGTTCAACCCTGTAAAATCCGGTCGGCGAAGTGTCAGGGAACAATTCGGACGATTAATTAGATGTAGTTCCCGCAGATTCGGTTGGATAGGCGTTCGTCCGAGTGCGCCGCATGCCAATCGGCGGTTTCACACCTCCGGCGGAGCGTTGCCAAAGACTTCCCGGTGCAATCGGACGTAATCTTGCCACGTATCCATGTCGCGCGCAACAAACGGTGAATCAACAGGCACGCGCCGCACCGCTTGCCTGTGAGCGTCGAAGAGCGAGCGCAGGCCGCGTGTGCTTTCAAGCTTGAGCAGTTCTTGACGAAAACTGTGGTCAATCAAGACCGGGTGGCCTCCGCGTCCTGCAAACTCAGGCACAAGAAGGGTCGCGGCTGTTCGTCGCCACTCGTCTATCAAAAAGCGTATGACTGATGGCGGAATCGCTGGTTGGTCGCAGAGCGCGATGAGAATTGCCCCGGCCTCAGCCGGAACGCGCTCGACACCACGCGCGATAGAAACGCTCATCTCGCTGTCCACATCATCGTTGACGGCAAAGCTGACTGGCAGGTGAGCCAGCCGCTCCCGCATCTCTTCTGCACGATGGCCGAGAACGACAACGATTGTCTCAACTCCGCCGTCGAAAAGATGATTGATGCAGGCTTCGACGACCACCTCGTTGCCAAACGGAAGCAAAGGCTTGAACGCACCCATCCGTCTTGATTTTCCAGCAGCTAAGAGGATGGCAGCAACTTTGTTCATAGTTTTCAGTTTTCAGTTTTCGGTTTTCAGTTAAGAAACCTAAGCGACGCTTCTGTTTTTCTTTTAACTGAAAACCGAAAACTGAAAACTGATTACTGCTTCTGCAATTCTTCGAGCGCGCGCAGGACATAGGGGCGGGCCATCTGCTTGCGCCAGTTCATCACGAAGTCTGTATTGTCGAGCGGGCGTGCTTTGAGGTAACAGGCTTCGGCTGCCGCCTGCATCTGCTCTGGCGCGAGCGGGTGGCCGATGAGAGCGGCGGCAGCTTCCTTGACTTCAATCGGCGCGGGAGCGATGCCGCCGAGAATCAACTTTGCGTCGCGCACCGTCGTTCCGTCCGCTTCAAAGTCTAGGCGCGCGGCAACTCCCAGCACTGGAAAATCGAAAGAGCCGCGCCGCCGCAGTTTCTTGTAGGTGGCACGCCAACCGTTTAGCGGCGGTAGGTGAATCTCCGCCAGCAATTCATCCGGCCTCTTATGCAGGTAATCTATGCCGTCGTTGTTATAGAGTCCTGCCGCATCCACCATCCGCTCGCCGAGCGTCGAAACGAGTTTCACCTTCGCCCCCATCGCTACCATCAAAGGCACTAGGTCTGACGATTGCACGGCCCAGCATTTTGAGCTACCGGGCGCGACCCAACAGATTTCGCCGTCCTTCTTCATACAGAAGTTGATGCCGCGTCGCCATTCGTAATTCTGATCGTAATAGTTGCAGCGCGTATCGAGCAGTAGATTACCGCCAATCGTTCCCATGTTGCGCAGCGGCGGCGTCGAAATAAGTTTGGCCGCCCTTGCGACCATTCCGTAATCACGATTGACAATCGGATGCTCGCAGATGTCCGTCAAGGAAACGGAAGCGCCGATAGTTAATCCGCTCCGGCCATCGCCCGTGATTTGATTCAACTCTTTGAGCCGCGTGACGGAAATGACAGTCTTCGGCGTTTGCTGCCGCCGCTTCATATTCGGATACAGGTCTGTGCCGCCAGCCACAAACTGCCCCTCCGGGCCAGCGTCGCCCATCATCTTTACCGCGTCGGATATTTCGCGGGGAACGTAGTAAGTAAATTTCGGAAGTCGCATCATAGCCGTACAAAACCCCTTGTCAACCCAACACCACTTAATGAGGTCGAAGTCATTTCTTCTTCTTCCCACCGAAAGATTGCCAGAGTTTATCGAACTCTTTAACGCCCTTGCCCTGCTCGTCCAGGAAGCGACCGTTGTCGCCTTTGCCCGATCGATGACGCATTGCGAAATAACCATAGACAAGCAGATATGAGTTCTCCGTGCGTTCGTACGTTCCAACCTGCACCTCTATGTCGTCCTTGGCATAAGTAGCGACGGCAGCGGCATTATCGCCCGTGTGCGGTGGCAGCGGTTTGGTTTGCCATGCTGTTTCCGGCATGTCCGTGTCGTGAATAAACATCTTGACAAGCGCCGCCCGCACACGCTGAGTGAGAGCCTGAGTCGTCTCGCCCTCGTTTGGGTACGTAACAAACATGCCCGTCGGCTTCTTGGGGTTAATAATCAGGACGCCCTTGAAAGTAGCGAACTCGGCGGGCATGTAGCCGTCTGGAATTTTGAAGACTGCGCCGCCTTGCGAAGTCTTTCCGGCCTCTGTTTCAGCGGCGGTGGCGGGCCGTGAAGCTTCGGGTGTTTGCGCTTGAGCGTGATGAAAGCCAGCCAGCATTGCGGTTGCGATGATAAGACCCCGGATCAGCGGCCAGACGAAAGGCTGAATCATTACTAGCATTGATAAATTTCTCCACTCTCCAAAAAATACTACGGGCTGTTTAATCTTACGAATGTATCGCCACGCGCGGCATCTCGCGCCCGTCGCCGCCTTCGGCTGGCGTTTGCACTTTGAGCGGCTGAGGCCAGACGGTTTCGGGTACAGACTTTGGCCCGAAGCGGCCTTCCTTGCCTTTGGCCTTGTCGCGGAGCGCGGTCAGCACTTTCTCCGGCGTAATCGGCACTTCGTCTATGCGGACGCCGACGGCATCGTAGACGGCATTGGCGACGGCAGGCATGATGGGCAGCAGCGGCCCCTGCCCGACTTCCTTCGCGCCGAACGGGCCGTTGGGGTCTGCGTCTTCGATGAGATAAGTTTTCACGTCGCACATCTCAAGCGTCGTCGGGCTTTTGTATTCGAGCAGTGAAGGGAATTTGTGTACGACGTTGCGATTAGCACGATAGACCATCTCTTCCATCAGAGCCTCGCCGAGGCCCATGTAGACGCTGCCTTCGACTTGGCCCATGACGAGCATGGGATTGATGCTCTGTCCGATGTCATGACCAATCCAGATGCGCTCGACTGTGACGAAGCCCGTCTCAGCGTCAACGTCAACTTCGGCGATGGCCGCCGAATAACTATAAGCAGGTGATGGGCCAACGCCCGCGCCTTTAAACTTGCCGGGCGAGCGCGGCGGTGTGTAAGAGCCGACCGTCCCGATTGTCCCAAACTTGGATTCGGCGAGCACGACGGCCTCGGCAAACATGACGCCTACTTCCGGGTTCTCGACATCGAAAACGCGGCGCTCGGCAAACGAGAGATTCTCAATCGGCACGGAGAGTTTTTCGGCGACGGCTATCGTCAATAGCTCGCGTGCGCGTTCGGCGGCCTGAAGCGCGGCGTTGCCGGTCATCAACGTGACGCGGCTCGAATAGCTGCCGAGGTCAACGGGCGTCAAATCCGTGTCGGCTGTAACGACGCGAATGTCGAACGGGTCTATGCCGAGCACTTCTGCAACGATGTAGGCGAGAATGGAATCCGAACCCTGCCCGATGTCCGTCGAGCCACACTGGACGCAGACGCCGCCCTGACGATCAAGTCTAAGCTGCACGCCACTGTGCGGCATGTTGTTCCAATAAATCGGCAGGCCAGCGCCGCAGATGTAAGAGCTACAAGCGAGGCCGACGCCCTTACCGTATGGCAGCTTCTTATATTTGTTCTTCCAGTCTGAGCCTTCGACGATTTTCTCTATACATTTACCTAAGCCCATACTGCCGATGCGCAGGTAATTGGCGGTGACGGAAAAAGGTTTGACGAGATGCTTCAATCGCATCTCCGCCGGGTCAAGGTTAAGCTCGTCGGCAATCTTATCCAGTTGGATTTCCATGCCGAAGCGCGGCTGAGGAGTTCCGTGTCCGCGCTTTGGGCCGCACGGCGGCTTGTTGGTAAAGACACGAACGCCGCGAAATTGATAGCGCGGTACTTCGTAGGTGACGGTTTGCAGCGCGCCCGTGTAGAAGGTTGAGGCCACGCCGTAAGAGCCGTAAGCGCCGCCGTCGAGAAATGTCTGAAAGTCCATCGCGGTAATCGCGCCGTCTTTGCGCACGCCGGTTTTAATCTTCATCAGAACGGGATGGCGTCCGCGATGGCAGTAGAAGACTTCCTCGCGCGTCAGCGTGATTTTGACGGGGCGATTCGTCCGCCTGGAGAGTTCACAGACGGCGATTTCATGATTGAAGGGATCAGATTTGCCGCCGAAGCCGCCGCCGTTCGGCGTCGCTATGACGCGCACGTGGGCAGCGGGCATTTCCAGAACTTTACTGAGCGCGCGATGAACATAATGCGGCGTCTGCGTCGAACTCCAGAGCGTCAGCTTGTTATCCGTGTCGAAATAGGCAACAGATGCGTGCTGCTCCATTGGCAGGTGCGTGTTGCCTTCATAAAAGAAAACGTCTTCGCGGACGAGGTCTGCTTCGGCAAAGCCTTCTTCTAAATCGCCAAATTCGAGATTAACTTTCTTGTGAATGTTGCCGCTGTCGCCGTAATCGTGTATGCGCGGCTCGTCTATCATCAAGCCCTCTTCGATGCTGGTGATGCTGTTTAGCTTTTCATACTCGACCTCTATCAGGTTCATCGCGTCGAAGGCCGTGTCTTCGTCAATGGCTGCGACCGCCGCCACGGGGTCGCCGATGAAACGCACGCGGTCAATGCAGAGCGTGTGCTCGTCCTGACTGACGGGAAGGATGCCGTAGGGCAGCGGCAAATCCTGACCTGTGATGACGGCGTAGACGCCGGGCAGCTGAAGCGCTTTCGATGTATCAATGCTTTTGATGAGCGCGTGCGGCTCGGAAGAGCGCAGGATTTTGGCGAAGAGCATGCGCGGCAGCACTATGTCGTCGGCAAACCTGGTCTGCCCCGTACACTTGGCCCGCGCGTCAACTTTACGGAAAGGTTTACCAATAACCTTCAGCGGCTTTCCGTCGCTCCCTTTACCGTTCTCGCCTTTGTTCTTATTCGTAGCCATAAACGCTTTCTCTCGGCATCTCCATCTCTTCGCCGCGCATGCGCGCCGCCGCCAGTTCGACCGCCTCGTAAATCTTGATATAGCCCGTACAGCGACAGAGATTCCCAGACAGAGCTTCTTTTATCTCTTCGCGCGACGGCTGCGGGTTTGCTTCCAGCAATTCTTTCGCCACCAGCAGGAATCCGGGCGTGCAATAGCCGCACTGCGCCGCGCCCGTGTCCGCAAAGGTCTCTTGCAGCGGATGAAGCTGTCCGCCTTCGGCCATCCCTTCGATGGTCACTATCTCGCGCCCTTCCATGTCGAGGCCGAGAACGAGGCAGGAGAGAACCGCGCGACCATCGAGCAGAATCGTACACGTCCCACACTCGCCGAGTTCGCAGCCGTGCTTTGTGCCCATCAAATTGAGGTCTTCGCGGAGCACTTCGAGCACGGTTTTATGAGGAGCGAATGCCACTTCCGCCGCCTCGCCGTTTAAAGTGAATTCGATGTGAGCCTTCTGTTTGGATTTCTGCATAAGTGACTAATAGTTATCCACTGCACTGGAGGCATCGAACAGCAGGCTTCGATTAACTTCATAAGTCTTCGCCATTTTGCAGTAGGGCATTAATTTTGGACAGGCTATTCTAGTCGTTAAAGCGGAGAGAGAGCAAATAGCCGAAAAGTTGTTGTCGCAGGTGAGAACTTTAACGCCGGAAAACAGCAACGCTCTTCTCCAGCGGCAAGCCTTTCATGGATGGTCGAGCCACAATTGCGCGGCAGATAGCGGAGGGCAGGGTCGTTTAAGAGCGAGACCGGAACTGCCTGATGATGTTCAGCACTACCTGCATCTGTGACAAGCAACTGGGGCAGAGCACGATTCTTCCTGTCGCGTCGGCATCCAAAGAATAAAAATTATATTCTTTTCTGCCTTCCTTGCCGTCCGGTTTTGTGAGACCGAGTTTGGTGAAAAGACGCATCTCGTCCTTAATGCTCATCTCATAAATTTTGTTATAGGGGAGCTTAAACCCTTCGTCGGGAAACTGGTTGGAGTAGAACTCGAAAGCGTCCGGGCGCAACGTCAGGAGACCCGTGCACAGCGACTTCCCGTCCCAGGAGCCTCCATGCCGGTGTTTTACGCCAATGGTGATGCTCTCGCCGAGGGCGACCGCTCTGGCGAGGTAAGCGATGCTTTCTTCGTAAGCGCCTTTCGAGTAGAGGGCCGAGCCGATGAGAGCGTGCGCTTTCGGCTGGTTAATCTCTTTTTCTAAAGCAGCGCGGGCCAGTACGATAGTTCTGTCATAGTTCTTCTTTTCATATTGTTCTTTGGACTGCGTGACTAATTCTTCGACGGGCAGCGACTCAAGCATGACCGTTAGGTTGGAGACTTGTGACGGCTTGATTTCAACGCCGTGGACGGCGTTTCGATAGCCCAGCTTAGAGGCTGTGACGAGATAACGTCCGGGGGGCAGGGCCAATGCCTCGACGCGTTCGGAATACTTTCCGATATTACTTACTTCAATCTCAATCCCGCCCTGATTGGAAGTGACGTTGAGCGTGCCGGCTATCAAAGTCATGACGATGGTTTCCGTCTTGCTCTGGCCGGGATCGAGAAAGATAGTACGCTGCTCTTCACGATAATTCGCTTTGCGCACAATCAAGATATGTTTGCCCGGTGCGAGCGACGGGAACTTGAGCATTCCGTTCGGGTCGGTCATCTTCGCCGGGCCTCCGTCAAGCGAAACCTGACAGCCCGGCTGAGTAGCATTAATCGTCAATTCAGCCAGCTTAACCCGCCCAACGGATTTCCTTGAAGCAGCGCTTCCCTTAGTCCCCGTGGTCGGCGGCGTAGTGTTCCCGCGCTTTTTGGAAGGCGTAACGGTGGGCGGCGGTTTACTCACTCGTCCTGCTCTGTCGGTCTGAATCGCCAGGCCCGTGTGAGGTACAATCAACAGCGTCAGCAACGCTAAGATGAAATATCTGGAGTACGTCTTCATGGATTACCCTCCATCTTCGAGCAACGGCTGCTGCTACACCTCGCACAAGGTTACAAGTGCGTACTACTGAGAGGCGGAATGTGCCCGTATATCTTTGACGCAACGAAAACCTGTGTTTCCGTAGTCCTTTTCGCCGCTCACGGCCAGACCGGCGCGATAGGTCGTGGTCGCCGCTGTTTTAATAGCGCTTCCCCAATAGCCGCCGCGAATTACTTTCAGACCGCTTTTCTTCTCAGTCACCTGCCCGCCCGGATAGCCTTCAAAGTCGTTCGTTGTCCATTCCCAGGCGTTGCCGACCATGTCAAATACTCCAAAGGGCGATGCTCCTTTGTACTCGCCGACATCCACCATCCCTTTGTTTTTCGAGCCGGCGTTGGCTAGGTCGTCCTGCCATTCGTTGCCCCACGGATAAAGCCGCCCGTCCGTGCCGCGCGCAGCGAATTCCCATTCCTCTTCGGTCGGCAAACGCTTGCCTGCCCACTTCGCATAAGCGTTAGCATCAACCCACGTCACTCCCGTCACAGGCTTGCGGCTTGCTCCCTCTGCGTATTTACCGCCAGTCCAGCCGGGCGGGGCTGCGTGGCCCGTGGCCTTGATGAATTTATCGTAGTCTTCGCAGGTCACTTCATAGATGTCCATGAAGAAAGGATTGACACTCACGCGATGTGCAGGGCTTTCGTATTCGTCGCCGCCGTTGCTCATATCGCGTCCCATCATAAACTCGCCGCCCGGCACATAGGCCATGCCGGGCGGAGGCGTCGTGTTAATTGCTGCTTCCGCATCGGCTAAGGTTTTGGCTTTGACGTGAGTTAACTGAGCCTCGATGATGTTTTGACTCTCCGTTGCTGTCCCGCTGCTGCCCCTAGCTCCCTCTGCCAGCGCGAGCAACAGCACGATTGTTGAAATGCCCAACAGCAGCACGACGCCGCCAAGTAGCGGCCAGAAGAGCTTGTGTTTTCGGACTGTTTGAAGCGAATTGGTCGGCGTAGCAGAGGGTGTGGGTAAAGTATCGCCGCTGCCTGCCATCCGCGTCGGCTGAGGCAGTTTGGCCGAACGCTCTTGAGAAGAGGGCGCGACGGCAATCGGAGACGCATTGAGCCGACCTGTGTCCCAGCCATAGCTCGGCGGCAGCAGTCTGGCCGTCGCCGGACTATCTGTGATTAAACTATCGACGATGGCCGCGCGAAATGCGCTCGCGGTCTGGAAGCGCTTCTCCGGGTCTTTGGCGGTCGCACACAGGATAGCCCACTCTATATCTTCAGGAATATGAGGCGCGAATTCGCGCGGCGGCGGAGGCGTTTGTTCCACCTGCGCCTTCATCAATTCAAATTCGCTATTGCTGGCAAAAGGGACGCGCCCGGTCAGCATTTCGTAGAGCACCATTCCCAGCGAATAGATATCAGAGCGGGCATCTGTCTCCAGACCGCGCACCTGTTCGGGCGACATGTATTCGATTGTTCCGATTAGATGTCCGGCCCTAGTCAAGCGGGCGCTGCCGAGCACACGCGCGATCCCGAAATCCAACACCTTCAGCAAGCCGCCCTCCGTGAGCATCATGTTGGCGGGCTTAATGTCTCGGTGAATAATGCCGAAGCGATGCGCGTGTTCGATGCCTTCGAGCATCTGGCAAAAGAGCGGGATGGCTTGTTCGCAGGACATCGCTCCCCGCGCTTCAATAATCTTGTCGAGCGTCTGACCTTTGACGTATTCCAGAACCATGAAAAAATAGCTGCTCTGGCGGAAAAAGCTGTAGAGGATGGCGACGTTCGGATGATTGAGCTTGGCAAGCGTCACGGCTTCGGAGCGAAATCTTTCGACGACCTGCGGCTGACTGGCAAGCTCTGGCCGCAAGACCTTAACGGCGACCTCGCGTTCGAGCATCATATCCACACCTTTGAAGACTGCGCCCATGCCGCCTTCGCCGATCTTTTCAATGATTTTGTAACTCCCGACGATTTGGCCGATCATTCCGCCGCCTCCAACTCGCGTGTCGTGCGGGGACGACGAGAATTCTCCCGGCCCGCATGATTAATACTAATGACGCCGACTGTGATGTTGTCGTGCCCGCCGCGCTCTTTAGCCAGCGCGATGAGTTGTTCGCAGGCTGCGTGAGGGTCATCGGCGGCGGACAGCACCTGATTAATTTCGGCATCTTCGACCATATCGTAAAGTCCGTCAGAGCAGAGGATAAATTGATCTCCGGCGCGCACCGTCAGGGGCTTCTCCCAGATTGACACTTCCACCTGCGGGCCTGTTCCGAGCGCACGCAGGATAACGTTCTTATCTGCATGATGGCGAGCTTCCTGTTGGCTGATGACACCCTGCCTGACCATCTCCATCACCGCCGAATGATCTTCCGTCATTAAGTAGACTTCACTCTCGCGCCTCAGATAGAGGCGGCTATCGCCAACGTGTGCGGCGAGCGCCAGATTATCGAGCAGAGCCAGCGCCGTGCAGGTCGTTCCCATTCCCTGTAAGTTCTCGTCCTGAAGCGAAGCTTCGTAAATCCGCTGGCTCGCCTCCTCGAAAGCCTCCTTCAAGGCCGCCGCAGCGCTGTCCCTTGCCTGATAATAAACGCGCCCGATTGTCTCCACAGCCAGCTTGCTGGCAACTTCTCCTCCAAGGTGGCCGCCCATCCCGTCGGCCACGATTGTCAGAATTCCTCTGCGCGCCAGCAGCGCCGGATCACTCGGCCTGAAAAACCTCCCCGTGTCTTCATTAGCTTCGCGGACACAACCCCGGTCACTCTGCACACTGGCGACAACTTCAAAGGGCTGCCGACCATTGCCTGTTGCAGGATGACGTTTGGTGCGTTTGAAAAGCATGCTAGCGTGTGGTATCGCTTTCGATTTTTTTCATCGTCGGAGAAAAATTCTTCGTCTGCGCCGTCACGGTGAAGTCCAGCGGCTCGTCCGCATAGCCATCTCGTTTCAAAGTCAATTTAACGTGCTCGCCCATGTGGGTTTCGAGACTGAAAGGTGTCTTGCCGATTTGCCGACCGTCGCGGTGAATTTCGGCCCGACCGCCGACCACATCAATTCTCACGATTCTCTGTTCGCCGCCGACGCTATGTTGCTCGGTCGCAGCCCCGCTCAACATCCAGTAGAGGCCGAAGGCGATGAAGGCCAACAACAGGGCTGCGGTTGACGCGGCGACCGAAAGAAATAATTTATTTCTTCTTACCCACAGATTGCCCTTCGTGAACTGCTGCGCCGGATTAAAAGCCGCAGGGGTTTGCCCCGGCGAGACATCAGCTTTTCCGGATGGCAAGGGGGTCTTGGTTTTGGCGGCGAGGCGCGAGACATCTTCAAGGAGTTCCTGCGCCGTTTGATAGCGCTGAGTTGGGTTTTGCTTCAGACAGCGAGAGATAATTTTTCCAACGTCGGGTGGCACGGAGGGATTGAAACGCGTGGGCGGCGGATAATCGGCTTTGACGATTTTGAGACATACTTCTCCGACCGACTTACCCGCGAACGGCGCGCATCCTGTCGCCATCTGGTAGAGCAACACTCCCAGCGCCCAGATGTCGGAGCGCGCGTCTGCCATGCCGCCGCTCAGTTGCTCCGGAGAGAGGTATTCAATCGTGCCGATGACGGCTCCTGTTTCGGTCAGGCTCATTCCTGTTTGCGCCTTGGCGATGCCGAAATCGAGCAGCTTAACCTGCCCCGAAGTGCTGAGCTTGACGTTATTGGCTTTGATGTCTCGATGAATGATGCCGAAGCTGTGAACGTGTCGGATGGCTTCGATTATCGATTGAAAGACGCGCAGCATTTCCCCTGGTGGGAGCGGGCCGCGCGTACGGATTTGCTCGCTCAAAGTCAGGCCGTCAACATACTCCATGATGATGCAGGGCTGGCCGTTGATTTCCAGAAAATCATAAAGGGTAGCGATGTTCGGGTGTTGAAGGCCCGCCTGAATGCGCGCTTCGTTCAGGAAGCGTTCGGTGAAGCCGCCGCCGTCAAGCGCCGCTGGCGTGAGCACTTTGACGGCGGCCACCCGCCCGATTTTGGAGTGAATGGCGCGATAGACTTCACCCATCCCGCCCGCGCCCAGGAAATCTTCGACGCGGTACTCACCGATGGATGCATTGAGAAGTGGACGCCTGCTCAAGATATTCTTAACCAACTGCCGTGAAGCACACTGATGGCGAATCGTTCCACGCGCATCTCATTATTCTGCTTTGGTGTTGAGTAGCTCCATCCCGTAACGAATCGGCACGGCATAAGTGAAAGAGGTGCTGGTTTGCCTGCCCGTTGAGAAGATAGCAATTACCCGTCCGTATGAATCGAAGATCGGACTCCCACTGTTTCCCAGCGCGCTGGAATTGATAGTTAACTGGTAAAAATCACCTGCTACATTGACAATGTTTTCTTTCTTGCCGGATTTATCTTGACCGCGAGGCAGCCGTCCGATGCTTCCCCCGGCCATCGTCGGATCAGGTAGTTCTCGCATTTCAGTCCCCCGGCCTGTATCCTCTTTGGCTTTGGTGAGCAGGTAAACCGGTTCCGAACTGGTCGAATAACCGATCATGATAATCTTATCGCCTTGTCTGATTGAGCCGTAGTTATCGTAGGTTTCAACTTTCTGCAGGGCGTTTGGCAGATTGACGCGGATGAGCGCCGCATCGTGCTCATCGGAAGTAGTGGTGACCTGCGCTGCGATGCGCCGCGTCAAGCCGGGAAAAGAGACGTAGAGGCTATCGTTCTTGCCTTCGTAGCGACCGCCCAACTCATCCATCTTCTGCTTGGTTTGCGCTGGCACCCAGCTTTTCAATTTCTTCATTAACTCTTCCTTCGAAATCGTCTCGATAATGCCCTTCTTGTCTTTGTCAAAAATGAAGGCCACTTCAAAATCTTCCTGTAGCGGATATGAGTTCTCCCAACCAGCAGCAATGTTCCGGGTAGTCAGAATGAAGCCGTCGGTCGTGACGACAAAGCCGCTGCCCGCGAAAGAGCCGCCGATGGGGAGGCTATAGCCATCGTTGGCATAGGTCAGATACGGTTCATACGTCTCATCATTTAACTTAACGTAGCAGGGAAAGTTCATGGTTTTGGGCTGGCCTGACACATAAAGAGTGCCTTTCTTAGCATCGCGCACGTTGTTCTGGAAAAGATGATAAACGGGGCCGCCTGTCGGCGAGATCAGCCGCCACGCGCCTTCAACTTTCACCACCGCGCCTTTATTGGCAGCCACAACTTCCGTGTCAGTCATCGGTGCGCTAGCCATCTGCTTCTGCACATTGCTGAGTTCGGCTTCCGAGGAGCGGCTGCGGTAGACCAGCACGGCGGCGATGACGCCGAAGACGAGCAAGACGGCGGCGAGCGCCGCGCCGCCAATCATCATGTACCTTCGCCCTTCCGTCTTTTTCGTTTGTGTGACTGTCTCCGTAATCATCCGCTCGACGGTCGCTTTTCCGACAGTGGTACGCGGTGCGCCATCAGGGGTTGATGCCCCGCCGGTGGTGTCAACGGTGCGCGTCGTCGGGACTGAACCAAAGGGATTGAGCGTCAAGGTGGAGGCTTGAGGATCATTGGTCGCCGCCTCGCGGGTCGGGCGGACGGCACTGGCGGCTGGGCGCGGCTCAATATCAAACTGGGCTTCAGGCCCGCCGGGGCCGAGTTGAATGAGATCGCCGGGCGCGATTTTTACTGTGCCGACGATTCTTTGCTTGTTGATATACGTTCCGTTTCGGCTCTGTAGGTCGGTGATGGTGAACTGCGAGGGGTCTGCCGCGTCCTGCTCGATTTTAGCGTGCTGGCGTCCGACCAGGTCGTCGCGTTCGGGGTCGTATTTTACGGTGGCGGAAGGATCGCGTCCGAAGACCAACTCTTTGACATGATTGAGAGGGAACTCCTCAACCTGATTGGCCTTTGAACCGCTGAGGTGCTTGAGTATGATGCGCTCCATGATAAGCCTCTCCTGATGAACGCGTGAACTTCACGCTGAATGTGCGGGTGATTCCGAACAGCATTAATCTTCGGGCAATGCACGAGCCGCAGTAGTGAATCGGGTCCGAGCCAGTGAGCTTGAAGCTTACCGGGCGAGCGAATTAAAACTTCCCGCGCTGAAGTGTGTCGAGGACATCGGATTCATAGCCGAAGATTTTCTCAGTGACTGAGAAACCAGCCCTGATTTCATGATAACTAACCTGAACGGGTAAACTACGCCTGCCAGTCTCAGAGAATTATCGTTCAGTTCACGAGGTAAGTAGCGGTAACGCTTGCCGGTAAAACAGTTCTTCGCGCCTCTGCTCAATTTGAGGTGCGCGCATTATACATCATCGCCCTAGACCCGCAAGAAAAAACAGCCGGCAGGGTCAAAAAAACAGAATGTATGGCGGAAGATATTACCGCCTTGATGGTGAAAGGGCTTTTGAGACGGCCTGGTATTTTACTGCGCGGAGAGGATGAGCCAGCGCTCCTTCGACGAGCAGCACCTCTATGCCTCTTTTTTCCGGTTGAGCACGATATTGTCAATCAAACGCGTCTTGCCGATATAGACGGCCAGCGCGATGAGCACCGTGCGGTCATCGAGCCGGTCGAGCCTCTCCATCGTCTCGGCGTCGGTGATGCCTATGTAGTCCAGATGCGCGAGCGGCTCTGCTTCAATCGTCGTGCGGATAATCTCTATGAGTCGTCCGGCTGTGCGTTCGCCGCTCTTGTAGGCTTCCTTGGCGCGCGTGAGAGCGCGGTAGAGCACGGGGGCGGCGCGGCGCTCTTCCTCTTTCAGGTAAGCGTTACGCGACGAGAGCGCGAGGCCGGATTCTTCACGCACGGTCGGGAGAACGACGATCTCGGATTCTAGGGCGAGGTCGCGCACCAGCCGCTTGATGACGAGGGTTTGCTGCGCGTCCTTCTGCCCGAAGAAAGCGAAGTCCGGGCGGACGATGTTGAGCAGGATGGTGACGACCGTGGCGACGCCGCGAAAATGGCCTGGACGAGAACGGCCCTCCAACTCGTCGGAAAGAACGCCGACCGTCACGTAGGTGGAAAAGTTTTTCGGGTAAATTTCTTCGGGCGTCGGCGCGAAGATGTAGTCAACGTTGTAGTCCGTCAGGCGCGCCGCATCCTGCGTCAAATCTCGCGGGTAGCGTTCGTAATCCTCACCGGGGCCGAACTGCGTCGGGTTAACGAAGACAGAGATGACGACGACATCGCACATCCGGCGAGCCTCGCGCACAAGGCTCAGATGCCCCTCATGCAGCGCGCCCATCGTCGGCACAAGCCCGATGGTTTGATCCTGATCGCGGCGCACCTTGCGCGCAACGGAACTCATGCGCTGGCGACGATTGATGATTTCCATATGAAGTGGTCAGTGGTCAGTGGTCAGTGGTCAGTAACAGCCAGTTAATTTTTAACTGACCGCCGACCACCGACCACTGACCACTTTCTATTGTTCTATCTCCGTCTTGTTGTCCGCCGGAGCGAGGTTTAGCTCGGCGGCGGCTTCGGCGGGCAGCCCGTATGATTCGGCGTCGGACGGATAAGCTCCGGTGCGCACGTCTTCTGCGAAGTGGCTGATGGCGTCCGTCATCCTCTCGCGCAAATTCGCGTAGGGACGTACGAAGCGCGCCAGCTTGCCGAAGGTTAAGCCGAGCATGTCGTGCAGGACGAGCACCTGAATATCGCAATGCACGCCCGCGCCGATGCCGATGGTTGGAATACTGACGCTCTCCGTGATGAGCCTGGCAATCTCGCGCGGCACGACTTCGAGCACGATACTGAACGCGCCCGCTTCTTCAAGCGCACGCGCGTCATCAAGCAGTTCGCGCGCCGTCTCCGCTGTCTTTCCCTGCACGCGATAGCCGCCGAGCTTATTAACGGACTGCGGAGTCAACCCTATGTGGCCCATCACAGGAATCTCTTCGTCGACGAGTCGCTTGACGAGCGGAGCGCGCTTGCGCCCGCCTTCGAGCTTGACGGCCTCCGCGCCGCCTTCCTTGATAAGCCGGAGCGCGGCGCGCACGGCATCATCTGCGCCCGTGTGGTAAGAGCCATAGGGCATGTCTGCCACCAGCAGGGCGCGTTTGACGGCGCGGCGGACAGCGCGCGTGTGCGTCAGTATTTCTTCGAGCGTGACGGGGACGGTGTTGCCGTAGCCGAAGACGACGTTGCCGATGCTGTCGCCGACGAGAATCACGTCAATCCCTGCTTCATCGACAATGCGCGCGGTCGGGTAATCGTAGGCGGTCAGGCAGACGAGACGCTCGCCGCGTACTTTGCTCGCAAGCAAACTGGGCGCTGTCACCTTTTCGGGGCGTTCAGGTTTGAGATAAGCCATTGTAATCTCTTTCAGCAGACTGCAACGCGGCGACCGCAGAACAAAATAAAAGGATGAGCTATGAAGGATGAAGAAAACAGTTCAGCTTTCATCGCTCACACTTTCAACAGTCAGCCGCCGCCGCTTGAAGTTATGAAAATACGAGGTACGCAAGGCTGCAATTATAGGCCAGCCACGGGGAAAAGCAAGGGATGAATGATGTAGGCGGCGGGTCAATCTAAAATTGAGTCTTCAGTGCAAAGAGATTAACCAACGCAGACACAAAGAAGAAAGGATGAAGGATGAGCGCGGAACGATGAACTGTCAAGAGCTTGTTTTTATTCCGCGTTCAGCGTTCCTACTTCATCGTTTTCTCTGTGCCTCTGTGTCTGCGCTGGTTAATCCCAGCTTGCCCGCCGCTCTTTTCTAACTGAGCCGCTCTTGGCTTACGAAGTCGGCGCAGGCGTTGGCGTTGGCGGCGGTGTCTTCTTCGCACGCTTCGGGGCGCGTTCGACGCGGCTGGCTTTCTTCCATGCGACGCGCACGGTGGCGTCCGTCGCGAACGTGTTGAGCACGATAGGCGAATACTCTGTTATCGCGTCAATCAATTGCTGTCGTGCGTCATTGATGGCGGCGGTCGCTGTGGTCTGTTCGCCCCGCGCCGTGTTCTGCCGGTCAATGGCGCTCTCAAATTCAGTGATGGCGCTCTCAAGCGTCGTCAGAAAGTCTGCGGCCAAGCCTCTTTTGATAAACTCTGCGGGTATCGGCGTGGCTGCTGCCAGAAAAGCACGCGCAGCATTGATGATGAGTTGGTCGCTGTAGGTGCGCGGCATCCTGAACTGCTCGGCGATACCGGGCATCAGCTTCCTCATCCCGCGCGCCGTCCGGCTGATAATTCTCAAGAGTTGAAGCAGTACGAGGCGGGCTGCCTCCTTCTGCGCTGTGGCTTCCTGCCAATCACGTTCTGCCGCGTCCTGTCGCCCGCCCGCCGTCTCCATTGCCGTGACCGCCGCACGGATGACAACGATTAACTGGTTGCCGCGAGAGCCGAGCGGAAAGGCTGCGTTGTGGGTGACGTTGAAATCATCGACACGACGACCCATGTTGAGGTAACGAATATCCGAATCCTGCATGGTGATGTCCTCCAACTGATGCGAGAAGGGAAGCCGCAGTGCGTTCCCTTACGGGTTGAGACAGGGTAAAGCAGAGTGAAGAATAAACGAGGCCCTGTCCGAGGCCGTGATTATACTCCTGTTAGCGCCGCCGCAAAGGAAAATTTATCCGCGCTAGATTTTGCCAAGCGGAAGATTGTTGTCCAACATGAAAGTAGCTTGTCGAAGGATTCGTCCAAGGCGGGCGCTTCGGCTTGGTTGATGGTGGGAGCTTGGAAGTATAGAGAGGGTTTAAAGTTAAAGGGTAGCTGTGAACTGGAAAGAGATTAAAGTTGCAGTGGCTAAGAACCACAAGAACGGTTCCGATTTAAGCATTATCTTTATAAAAGAAGGCGTCGTAGTACCTGCCTCATATCGTGTCTGTATATAAATATCTTCCCAGTTTCCACCGATTTCCCGAGCTAATATCTTTTCTATTGTAGAAAGCTGTCTAACTATTGATCTGTCTTCAAAGAACCAAATCACACTTACTACATATATTATAAATGTTGATATGATAAACCCTAATTTCGATAAATGATTTGCAAGCAGAAACCCCAAGATAGCTAAATTGATGATACGGTATGAAATCCGAGTTATTGTAAGCCTCGAAAGCAGAGTACGGTGTTGCTGAAGCAGAAATGCCTCGGCGGTCACTTCACGTTCATGAAAACGTTCCTTAGTGGGCATTTTACCTCGTTAATGTCTTAGCTAGATGAGCAATAACAGTATCTACGGATTTAGTGCTATCAGGATTCGTAACCAGAACAGTGGGCATGATTGGAATATCCTCCCTCATCTGACCGCGAGCATCATGAAGTTCAGCATTAAGTATCTTTCGCAACGCTTGCTTCCGCTTACCTAATATACTGTTATTGACCTTGTCCCGTTTATTCATTAATACGATTATAGTTTTGATACGGTTCTTTTTACCCTTTTGGGCACGCCATTCTGATTCAAGCCGCCTGCAAAACTCCTTTAGCCATGCCGCAGAGGCTCGGTCAGATGCACCGTTTAACGGAGTGGTTAAGTCCGTTAAAATAATGACGGCATGGGGATTGTTTTTAATAACCTCATTAGCATGTGCTGTTGCTCCAACTTGGCCTGGGACATCTATAGCAGACTGAACACTAACCTCAAGTGCTGAATCCCGCCCTACTTTAACATTAAATCTAGCACCTTTAATTACATCTGCGGTTTTGAATGTTTCTTTTTCATCCTCAAACAGGCCATATTGAAAATAATCAATGAATGTTGTCTTTCCAGAGCGTGATTGCCCAACAACCATAACTTTCTTTCCCTTTAGCCAAGACTTTATAAAGGCAATTCCGGTAGGTACAGTTCGCTGTATGACAGCGATACCCACTTTTAATAAAGTTGCTTCAGTTCCAGTCATTTTTGCTCCTCGACTTATGGCCTCTGTTTCACTCATCTCTTCCTATCCTTCTTACTCGCTTTAGAAGCCTTCTCATCTTGAGGCTGGGGGCTGTCACTAAGGCTTTCTATTACGCCCTTCTCTGACAATATCAATTAAGTCGTCGAGTCGTCCATCGGTTCGCGCCAGCGAAGCGCGCAACGAAGCGTTAATCTCTCCCTGCGCTTCAATCTGTCGCGTGATTATTTGAATAAACCCTGTCTGAGGCTCAGCGTAGGATTCCAGCAGCTTATTCGTTTCCTCTAACCGCTTGTTTGTCTTTTCAACTTGGCGGCTGGTGCGCTCAACTTGAGCTTCAAGCGAGGCTTGATTCTTCAGTACAGACTCGATCAGAGTTTCTACATTGACTTGAATCTTCAATACAGACTCAATAGCTCGCTCCATCTCTTCGTTGGTCATCTCTGGCTGCCTTTCTTAATTGAGTTTGAACTCATAGCTTGAGCATTTGGCGGTCTGCCTGAGAATTACGTCTTGCCGTTTCTGCCTTGCTGAACCACGTCAATCAAGGCGTTCAATCGTTCGTCGGTGTGCTGCTGTGCGTCGGCGATGACTGCGACGACTTCGTTGATGTGCGCTTGCTGGCGTGCGATGTTCTGTACCTGTGTGGTTAGCGCTTCGACCGCCGCATCCGTGCGCGCCTGTGATTCACGTAACGTCTCTATGTTGACGGCAAACTGCACCTGTGATTCGCGTAGTGCGTCTATGTTGACGGCAAACTGCGCTTGCTGTTGTAAGATAAAATCTATCGTGCGTTGTCTCTCTTCGTCTGTCATCTGTGGCTGCCTTTCTGGTTCGCCTGTGAACTCTCATCTTTAAGCTTGGGTGCTCTGCCTCAAGACTTATGCCTTGCCGTTTCTGTCCTGCTGAACCACGTCAATCAGTGCGTTCAATCGTTCGTCGGTGTGCTGCTGTGCGTCGGCGATGACTGCGACGACTTCATTGATGTGCGCTTGCTGGCGGGCAATGTTTTGCACCTGTGTGGTTAGCGCTTCGACAGTATTAGTCAGTGTTTCGACAGCCGCATCAGTGCGCGCTTGTGATTCGCGTAGTGCGTCTATGTTGACGGCAAACTGCGCTTGCTGTTGTAGGATAAAATCTATCGTGCGTTGTCTCTCTTCGTCTGTCATCTGTGGCTGCCTTTCTGGTTCGCCTGTGAACTCATAGCTTGAGCATTGGCGGACGGCTAGGGTTTACTCTTTCTTCTGTTTTCAGAGCACGAAGCAATCTACTAAAAGCGGCTCAAGAGCGTCCAGGGCTTTCCGTGTGGAAAATCGGTGATGTAATGCGCGCGTCTCTGGACAGCTACATATTTGCCATGTCAGCCCTCTCGCTATTTTGCCTGTCAATTATTCATTCTGTCCAACAATTCGAGCCTTAAGCTCTCTCCTGAGATAAAACCTTCGCGGTGTATGTTTTGAGTACGGCCTGTGGCTCTCGATGGCTGCGCGTTGCACCAAAAGGTGTACGCGGGTCAATCAAACTTCTGCGCGAACGAATCTAACATCTGCGCGACTCAATCCAACGACTGCGCGACTCAACCTGACAACTCCGCGACTCAACCTGACAACTCCGCAGATCAATCCAACCACTGCGCGAACGAACCCAACAACTGCGCGAACGCACCCAACGACTGCGCGAACGAACCTGACAACTGCGCGAACCAATCCAACAGGTGCGCGAACGAACCCAACAGGTGCGGAGGTCAATCCAACAACTGCGGGGGTCAATCCAACGAGTGCGGAGGTCAATCCAACAGGTGCGCGAACCAATCTGACGGCTGCGCGGGTCAACTAAACAACTGCGCGAGGCGATTTTAACTGTGCGCGGAACGTTTGCGCGGCTGCGCGGGCGAGTTTTGCGAGGGCGTAGGCCGCCGGAATGTCTGGCGGTGTCTTAAATTGAGACGCTTTTCGTCAGTTGAGGCGCTTGTTCATCCTTCATCACTTAGCTGTCCCCGCCAGCGTTTGACTAACGCTGTGTCTTCGACGGTCGCCAGCAAATCGCCGATGGTGCGCCGGAGGACTGGATGAAAGAGGTCTGGCGATAGCTCTGCGAGCGGCACGAGGACAAAGCGGCGCTGGTGCAGTCGCGGGTGCGGGAGGTTTAGAAACTCGGAGGAGGTCTGCTGTTCGCCGTAGAGCAGGAGGTCTAGGTCAATGGTGCGCGCACCGCGCGCTACGTCCCTACGCCGCCCAAGCGCGTATTCGATGCGCAGCAGTCGCGCCAGCAATTGTTCGGGGCGGGGCAGAGGGCCGGAGAGTTCGGCCACCATGTTGAGGAACATGGGCTGCTCGCGCACGTCTACCGGCTCGGTCTCGTAAACGCTTGAAAGGCGCGTCACATTCAGCCCCGCATTCATTATCCCGCGCACGGCCAGCAGTAGATAACCGGCGCGGTCACCCAGATTCGAGCCGAGGCCAACGTAAGCATTCATAAAAGCAGGAGTCAGAAGCCAGAAGCCAGGAGTCAGAAGAAAAGCTGTGCAACTCGAATTGTACAATAGCAATGAGACATAAATAACAGCAACGCGTGCCAGAGTCGCGTTTAGAACATGACGCAGGAAGCGCGCTGCGTTATTCTGACTTCTGACTCCTGGCTTCTGACTTCTGCTTTATGAATCAATTCCGCGCTCTCATCTGGTTGAAGTGGACTCTGTTTCGCAACACGATGCGCTCGCGCAAGGCCGTCGTCAACAAGGTGGCTTCAGTGCTGGGCACGCTGGTGGCGCTATTGTTGGCGTTGCTGATTGCCGTCGCGCTCGGATTCGCAGCCTACGGTTTGACGGCCTTTGAGGCTGAACGCAGCCCCAGCGGCGCTCAGATGATGGCCCAGACCGCGCAGAGCGAAATGTTCTTTGTCTTTATGGTGCTGGCCTTCGTCTACATGATGTGGGCGTTTGTTCCTTTGAGCCTCAGCGGCGGCAACCAGTTTGACGCCGGACGGCTGCTGCTTTATCCGGTCAGTTTGCCGAAACTCTTTGCGCTTGACTGGCTCAGCGAATTGACAAGCCTCAGTTCAATCTTCGCTCTGCCGATTATCTTTGCGGTGTCGCTGGGCGCGGGACTCGGCAGCGGCAATGTCGCACTGGCGTTGCTGGCCGGTCTCTGCGCCGCGCTGTTCGGGCTGGCGCTGGCGAAGTGGCTCTCGACTTCGCTGGGGGCGTTGATGCAGAAGCGGCGTACGCGCGGAGAGACGCTGTTGGCTTTGCTCGGCGCAGTCGTAGGCTTGTGCGGTGCGCTGATGGGCCAAATCGCGCCCGCCATCGCTGAGCGTGGAGCGGTCTTTCGTGGAATGCGCTGGACGCCGCCCGGAGCAGCGGCGGTCGCGCTGAGCAGCGGCCTCATCGCTGGCGGCGTGCGCGATTACACACTCGCAATCCTGACGCTCCTCGCTTATGCGTCGCTACTCATCAGTGTTACTTACTGGACGGCACGACGCGCGGCGCTCGGCATGGGCGGCGCGAAACGCGCGAAGACCCATAAACCCACGACAGCGCCAATCGCGCGAGCGCAGGGCTGGCAATTGCCTTTCCTCTCAGGCGAACTCTCAGCCGTGATTGAGAAAGAACTGCGCTACGCGATGCGAAACGCACAGCTACGCATGTTGGTGTTGATGCCGCTGATTCTGATTGGCCTCAGGCTGGCGCAGCAGAGCCAGTTCGGCGGCAGGAGCATGACGGGCGGGCGCAGCCTGTCAGCCGAAGAGGTGAACAGGCTCAGCGGGAGTTTCACACAGTATGCGGATGGCCTGATGGCGGCGTTCGGCATCCTCTACCTCTTTTTGATTCTCTCTTCGCTGGCCTGCAACCTCTTCGCTTACGAAGCGGGCGGTATGCGCGCCTACATCCTCTCTCCGCTCAACCGACGGACAATCCTGCTCGGCAAAAACATTACCATCACGATGCTCGCCTTTATCTTTTCGACGCTCCTCATCGTCGTTAATCAAATCGTGTTTCGTGATTTATCAACCGAAGCTCTGCTGTTTGCGGCGCTCTGTTTCATGTTGTTCAGCGCGGGCGTAGCGCTTGCGGGCAACTGGCTCTCGATACGCTTTCCGAAGCGGCTGGAATTCGGCAAACGTATGAACGCGTCGGGCGTCGCCGGTTTTCTGGTCATTCCGTTGATGCTCTCGCTGATGATTCCGCCGCTGCTCGCCGTTGTGGCCGGTTACTTCGCGCGTAGTTTGGCTGTGAAGTATGCTACACTGGCTGGGTTCGCTGGCATCGCCGTCGCGCTCTACTACATCCTGATTAACAGGCAAGGCCGTCTGCTCGCGCGCAGCGAGATAGACATTCTTGAAGCCGTCAGCCGTCAGCCGGACAATTGAAACGATGAAGTCGGAACTCGGAACGCTGAAGTAAAGGCTAGTCTTTCATTCATTGCTGCGGCGTTCCGCCTTCATACTTAATTTTGATTCCAGTGATGCGACCGGTTGCCTCACACAAAGAGGCCGCCGAAGTTGCATCCGGGCGGGTAGAGCAAGCCCCGTCCAGACAAAAATGGCTCGCAGAAGATTTCGCAGCAACCAGCGCCACGAACCCTCCACGGAACGCTCTTTCCAGGAGTACATACTCTCGACGCCTGCGCCGGAGACTTCACGCACGGAGTTAATGCGGCTCGTGCGCGGCGGCGAAGACACCTTCCTCGAACTCAAAGTCAAACTCTCGAATACGGAGAAGATTGCGCAGGAGATTGTCGCGCTCGCCAACACCGGCGGCGGCGTGATGGTCTTCGGCGTCAATGACCAGATGCGCGTCGAAGGATTGGAAGACGCCGAAAGCGTGCAGGACGAGCTTGTCCGTCTGTGTCGTGAAGAAGTGCAGCCGCCGCTCGTGCCCTTAATTGACCGCATCGCGTTTGATAATGGCCGCCGTATCGTTGCGCTCGAAATCGAAGGCAAGCGCAGGCCCTATCGTACGCGCGATGGACGCTTTTACATACGCATCGGCTCGGAAAAGCGCGAGACGACGCGCGAAGAACTCTCCGCGCTGATGGACGAGGCGCGCCCCTTTGCTTACGAAAACGTGCCCGTGCCCGGCGCGACGATGGACGACATTGACGAAGCGCATCTCTGGAGCTTTGTCCGCGAGTTTGAAGGCGATGCTTTTGCAGCGGAGGCGGTGGCCGGTTATCCGACCGACGATGTGCTGAAACGCGAGTTATTGCTGGCGGCTGGAAACATGAATGAGACAGTGCCGACGGTCGCAGGCATCCTGCTGTTCGGGCGCGACGAACGCGTCGCGGAGTTGCTGCCGCGCTCTTCAATCACAGCCACGCGCTTTGCAGGAGAGACAACGCAGTCTCCCAAAATCGAAAGCCTCACGCTCGCAGGCAATCTACACACGCTCTACGAATCGGCCCTGCGCTTCATACGGCGCTACTGCGACCTGCTGACGGAGCGCCCGCGACGCGCCGCCGCCGTCGCCGTAGAGCAGCCGGAAGACCCTGTGATGGCCCGCGCCAACTATCATCGTACGGCAATCAGCGAAGCCGTCAGCAACGCGCTCGTCCATAGAGATTTGGCGCTCCCGCATTTGACGACGCGCATACACATCTTCGACCGCTCAATTGAGATTATCAACCCGCGCCGCACAAACGGATTCGCGCCGACAGCGCAACGCGCCATTCGCTACGGCGTGCCGCAAAGGCTCAACCCACAACTCGCAGCCATCTTCTCCAGCCCCGCCTACGGGCTTGACCTCGCGCGCGGCGGTCTACCGGAACTGCTGCGCCAATCACGCCTCTTTTCGGGTCGCCGCGCAGAGATACACGCCTTCAACGACGAATTCCGCCTGCGACTCTACGGAAGCTAGACGGAAAAGCAGAATTCAGGAGTCAGAGAACAGAATTCAGAATCCAGAAGTCAGGAGTCAGAAGAAAAGAAAACCAGAATAAAAGCTGGTTGCAGCTTCTTATTCTGGCTTCTGAATTCTGAATTCTGCTTTATCCCTTTGGTGCGTTGTAGAACTGGCGGCTCTGGACTGTGTATTCCTTATCGTCGTACTGGCCGTCGCCGTCAACGTCAACCTTGACGACGATCTTGTGTTGTTTGCCGTCGCGCTTTTCGCCGGGGTTGTAGCCGAGGCTGTACTGGTTGCGCAACAGCGCGTTGATGGATTGCAGCGCGGTTGGGACTTCGCCCGGAAACGTTACCGGATAATAAGCGCCGCCGGTCTCCTTGGCGAAAGTGTTAAGGGCGTTTTGAGCTTGCAGGAAGGTCAAACGACCGGGATTGCCGAGCAGGTCGTCTGTCGCGCCGAGGCGGTCGCCGAATCTCTTAAAGAACATATTCCCTGTGCCGATGATGTAGAGGGGCACGCCCGCGTTCTGCGCTATCTTGCGCGCCTGTCCGTAGTTGATTTTGCTGAAGGTGTCTATGCCGGAGCAGACGAGAATGACTGCGCGGCGGCGACCCTGCAAACTCGCCAGTCCCACGTATTCGGCTGTTCTGGACTTGCTGTTTTCGAGCACCACCGAATCGCCGCGCCCGCCGACGAGCGTAAACTTGAGCGCGTCGTAAAGGTTCGTTTCCCGAAACGCTGGATGATTGGCTAACAGCAGTTGGATGACTTGCTGAATGCGGCGCGGGTCGTTAGTGAAGTCCGTGAGCGGTGTCGGGCGAATATCATAAGCGATGACGGAGACATAATCGTCGGGCGGTTTGACAAACTGCGAGAGGAAAATAGCCGTCGGGCGGACTACTTCATCCGTGCCTCTATCCATCCCGCCGCTGCCAGCGTAGCCGAGCGCCTCGCCGAGCTTGCTGTATTCGACCAGCATCGCCACCGTGATTGGCGCTTCTGGCGTAGAGAAGTTTGTGATGTCCTTCTGCACGCCGTCTTCAAAGATGGCAAAGTTTTCTTTCTTCAGCCCCATGATGATCTGGCCGCTTTTCTTGTGATAGACGACCGCATCGACGTTGACGACAGCAGTTGAGACTGTAATTGTCTCGGCCTCCTGCGGCTTGCCAACGATGTCCTGCGGCAGTTCTTCCTGCTTGTCGCCGCTCTGCTCCGGGCGCTTGTTCTTCTTCTGATTGCTGGGAGTCGGTTGCTGTCGTCTCGACTGGGCCAGCGTCGATAGCTCCGACGCTGTTCCGAGAATCAGCCCGAACATGAGAACGAAGGCGACGAGGCAATGTCGACGGCGAAAAGATGCGCGTTTCATATAGAAAATCCTTTACAGCAAGAAGGCGGGGGTGCTTTTAAACTTTACTGGCTTAAAATATAGGGCGCAGGCCGACGAGTGGTCAAGCCACATTAGCTCTCAAATCACGTTCAGTTTGTCTGATGCGCGAGGCGAAACGCACGTTCGCTAAAGAAGGCAAAAGGAAGGCAAAAGATAAAAGTGTGAGGAAACCATTTTTAATTAACAGCAGTTGCCTCACACTTTTATCTTTTACTTTTATCTGGCTTCGGCTTCGATGGTGACTTCGTAAGTGCCCGTGTTGTCGTTGAGATTGCCTTCGTTGACGCCGAGGAAGAGGACGCCATCGCGCTGTGCGACGAACTCGTGGCTGCGGCCAATCATGATGAACTCGTCGTTATCGTCGCCGATGACGGCGATGAGCGCTCCCGTCGGCTCGTTGCGCATCAGCTTGTTGTTGTCGGCGAGCGTCGGCAATCCGGCGGGCGTCGAAGCGCGGCCCGCGCCGAGCGTAACGCGGCCCGTGGCGGAGATGCGCAGGCGCTGGCCGCGACGGACGACAAGACCGCTGTTCGTCCAGCCGTTGGTCGTATTATCGCCGCGCACGCGCAACGGAATCGTAATGAAGGCTGGCGAGTTTTGTGAATTGGTCGGCCTCTGGGAGGGTTGCTGCGCGTCATCGTTGTCATTGCGGCGTGGCAAGGGCAGCGATGGATTGCTGCGCCCCGTCGGAGTGGGGCGCGTCGGCTGCGAGACGGGCGCTTGTTGATTGCCGCCCGAATTGTCGTCGTTATTACTGGCCGTCTGTCCGTCGAATTCTATTGATTCGACATCTTCCATGTAGAGTTGGATGCGGCTGCGGCGACCGCGCGAGCCTGTGCCGATGAGCACTGTGAACTGCTGGTCTTTAAAGCCTACGACCTGCCCTTGCAGCACGCTACCGTCTTTGAGCCGAATCGTGTCGGCCAGGATAGGCAAACTCAAGGCAGCCGTGAGCAAGACGGCCAGCAACGGGGCAGTAACTTTCTTCATTATTCTCTCCTCCTCGAACACTAAAGCTTTCTCAAAAATTGGGAACGGACAAACGAAGCGCGTGCTTTTGTGGGTTTAGCAGAGACGCGCAAGCTTTTCAAGCGGGAGAGAGACCAAAGGCTTCCGGCCAATAGATGCTCCGAAGGGACAAAGCTGTTGCTTTCGGGACGGGCGGCTCGGCGAGTATCGCACAGTTTCCCGATTAACATGAGGGAGAGAGCGGGTAGGAGGCAATCGTAAACACGCAGACAGCAGGCCGCGCACGGCCTGCTATCCGTGTTTAAGAATTAGAACAGATTAGGACGGCAGCTCGTAAGTCGAGAGCTTACTGGCCTCGGATATTGTCGTCGTCACGGTCATGACGGAAGCCGATAAAGGCTGCCACCGCCGCACCGATTACAATAGCAGAAGCGATGTAGAGAGCCTTACGATCACCGTCGTCATCGTCGCCATCATCGTTGTCGTCGGAAGTCGTCTGTCCTTTCGGCGACATCATCAGATCGTACGTGCCTTTTTTGACTTTCAAGAACGTCGTCTTCGAGGCAACCTTCTCGACGCTCATCTTCGTAAAGGCCAGCGATAGCGGACTCTTCGGCGCGAACGTAACGGAACGTTCGGATGTAAGCTGGCCCTGAGACGTGACCTGATTCTGTTTGATGAAGTTAAGCTGATGGTCTGTCACCACCGGCTTGTTGACCGACTCTGAATTTTTCGTTGCGTAAGTGGTGCTCGTCGCACGCGGATGCGCCAGGACGTAAACCTGCATGACGGCAATCAGCAGCACCAGCGCGATAAGTCTAAAGGTTTTCGTAAACCCGGAAGACATATTTGAGTTCTCCCTCTGGCCTGAGTTGGATGGTAAAGCAGTGCTATTAAAATACCAGCGGCGCGGGGAGTCAATAGCTAATGCGCAACTCCGATGCCGCTCAAGCTCTCTTTCGCACCAACAATAGAGGCCGAAGGGACGCACAGAAAAGAGGAACGCGCGAATTATTAAGCCCGCTTACATGCCTTTTGCTTGACTTAAAATGAAGAGAGCCGCGCCCGTTCTTCTTAGTAATCGCTTCAACATTTTTTATCGCCGGGGTGGGCAAGCTGAGCGAAACGCACGTCAGCGATATTCGCTCTGCCCAGAACAACTCACACACAAAAGAGAAAGGGGCTGGCTTTTGATACGCCAGCCCCTTTTCCTTTCAGCCGTAATGCAAGAGCATCACGGGTTATTTCCCAGTGTTGAACCACTGGATACAGTCGCCCTGATTATTGAACGAGCGCGGGAAGATAAACTGCTGCCAGACACCATTCTTGCACTGGTCTTTGGTGGATGGCGCATCGCAGGCATCTCCGATACCGTCGTTGTCAAAATCAGCCTGCGACGAATTAGCGGTGGTCGGGCAGTTGTCGTAAGCATCGGCAACACCGTCTCCATCGCCGTCCGGCTCGCAGTCATACAAATTGACGTTATCTACGTACCAGCCGAAGCTGCCCGAAGCGCAGTCGCTGCTCAAGTCCCAACGAAGCTGAATGATGCTGCCAGCCGCAGCCAAACCGCTGAGATTCACAATCGACTTGCCCCATGAGCCGTCAACCGCACCGCCGTCCGTGCCAGACCAGGCTTGCTGACCCGCACGCGGGTTGTCATTGCCTGAGGCCGGAAGCAACGTTGTGTTGTAGGCGTTGTAGATGAAGTTCGCAGCCGGAACGAGCGTGTACGGCCCGCCATTGACGCTAATCATCAATTGCCCGCCGTCGAAGCCGCCCTCGGTTGCCACCCACTGGTCAAAGATCAGGGTCTGCGCAGACCCGTTCGCCGGAAGAGCGATAGACGGGCTGGTCAGATGAAGCACGCCAGCCTGATTATTCGCACAGGTGGAGTTGTTCAAATTCGGCGCGAAGAACGCACTGCCAGCGCGATTGTCAGGCAGCGAGTTGCTGACAGACCAATTGCGCGGGATGAACGTTGCGACGTTGAGCGCGTCGTAGCTGACCGTCCAAGCCGAAGTGTCGCCTTCAAAGTTGTCGGCGAACAAAGTGTGCTTAGCTGTGCCCGTACCGCAGGCCGGGTCCGCAGGCGGATTCTGGCCGAGAAGCGGCTGGAAGTTGCACTGCGTCGGCGGAGTGCGCATCTCCACTGCCAGCATCGCTTTCTGTATCTGCGTGATGTCGCTGGCGATGATGGTCTGGCCGGAAGGCGCTCCCGTCGAGAGGTCGGGCAGGTTCTGGCCGAGAAGATCGGCGGCAGATTGCTCGATGGCATCAGCGTGGTCTGCAAAGTCGCTGGCCGAATGCTGGTAGACGGTCATCGCACGATAATAGATGTGCGCAGCCTTCGTCAGGCCGATGCCTGTGACGGTCTGGCCGTTGTAAGTTCCGCCGTCAACAATCAACGCATAAGCGTGATTGGGCACACCGGAGTTGTCATGCACGCCGCCCTGATCTGCGGTCGAGCAGCCGTAATCGGTGTCGGAAACCTTGCCAGGGTTACCCTGGCAGACCGGACGCCACATGTCGCGCAGCGCACCCGTCAGGCCCGTAGCCGTGTCATCCTCGCCGACGAGCCAGCGATAGGAATTGTCATACGCACCGACCGGAGCATTGAGACGCAGCGAAGCGTTGACGGTGTTAGCCAACTGACTCTTGATCGTGTTGCCTGTGCTGAACAGGACGTTGACCGCAGGAATCGTGATCGGCGTCGTGATTGTCGGGTCGTCCGCCATGTTGCTGAGCGAGTTGGCGCTGCTGGCGATGTTCGCAATGATAACGCCGGTTGCGCCGCCATCCTGCGCGTTTTTAACTTTGAGTTTGAAGCCGCAGTTGCCGCGATCAATCAGCGCAATCTTACCGCTGACGTTGCCGATGGGCTGGCAGCCGTCGTTGACGGTGGCGGCGGCTGCTGGGCCAAGAATGATTGCTGTCGAACCATCGTTGGCAAGCTCGACATTGCCGGTCAGGCCGGTGTTGGTCAGAGCCGGGCCAAAGAGAGCGCGACCTGCTCCGTAGATGCCTGCGATGGCCGCGGGCGAGTTGATTTTGACAGACGGCGGAAACGGCGTGAAGTTGGAGCAGTTGTCACCGCTCGCATCGCGCAGGCCGCCCGGTGCATCCGTGCCGCGATTGTTGATTAAGTCAACCGTCTCGCCCCAGATGTCCGAGTAGGATTCATTCAAAGCGCCGGGCTGCCATTGATAAATCAGTCCGTGCGTATACTGCGTATAAGCATGTCCCCACTCGTGGGCCGTCACGTCGTCGGAGGTCATGCCGGGGCAGAACGAAATGAACGTACCGTTCCAGGATGCGTTCGGGCAGGAATAGCCGCGATTGAAAATCGCATCCATCGTCGCGCCCAGGCCGTCGAACGAATCGCGGCCAAAGGCTTTGTTGAAGAAGTCGTAGGTCTCCTTCGAGGCGATAATCATGTTGTTGGCTTCGGTCGAAGCCGTCGGAAACGTGTTGCCTTCGACCCAGTAAGGATTGTTGGGATAAAAGGTCGGGATTGACGCCTGCGGAAGATTGTTGCCGTTGTAAGCGCGACGATTGAGGCCATCAATGATGCCCGTCTGCTGGTCAACAACCTTGCCCGAATGTGCGTCAACATAGACGAACTCGCGGATGCCGCCGCCGTCTTTGACTTCAACTTCCCACGCCAGGTAATTCTCGCCGTCAACTCCCTGTGCGAGACCTGTGCGATAGATGTAAAGCTTAGCGTTCGTCGCGTTCAGTCCCTCAGCACCTGTGTCCTGCGACACCACGGCGAGAGCCGCTGCCGCAGCCTCTTGCGAGGTACGCGACGGATTCGGGTTAACATTAATTTCAGGGATGATCGTGCCGTTGACGGAATTTAAATTCGCATCGGCATCGAAGTGTGTCTTGAGCGTTCCGGCGAAGACCGGCACACCGTTGTAGACCTGTTTATAGGTGAGGTGCTTTCCGCCCTGGCGGTCAGCATCTTCCCGCTCGACTTGCAGTTCGGCATCCGCGTTTCTTAAGCCGAAGACGCTGCCGTATTCCTTCAGGAAGGAAGCGGACTTGCCCTGAGGCGAGACGGATTTATCTTCACGGCTCAGGCTGGAGCGCTCGCCGGGAGCGAGCCGCACGAAGCGTGCTCCACCGGTGGCGTCGCTGAGGGTGATCTTGGCCCTTCCGCCTGTGTTCTCTTTGAGACGGCTGATGCCAGCCGGGTCTAAAGTTTTGTGCTTACCGCCGGGACGCCTGAGTTTGGCTGAGTCAGACTTCTCTTGTTTCTCAGCCTTCTCGGCCTGCGTCACCGTCACGAGCGGCGCAAACTGGAAAGCAACGAGAGAGAATAAGAGAGTTAAGCAGCTTGAAACTTGAATTAACCTACGCATTCAATAATTCTCCATTGGGGTGAAACGTTGCGAGCTTTTGTCACAACGCGGGGACTTCTATTACTGGAAGGCCAGGTCGGAAGGGATACGGGGAACCGCAGACTTCTGGAGACCAGCCAGCCGCTACAAGAGACGACGTTTGAGCCTGACTACGGCTCGCTCCGGGGGGCTAACAAGTGAAAAACCCACCTTGAAAGATAAGAACGCTACTAAGTACAATCTTTAAGGTATTTGCTCGCAGTTCTTATGTCTGCCTCAAAGCTCAGGCGCACAGACGCACGCGAGGTTGAGATAAAATAAGGACATAAATCCTGTAGCTCGAATTGTTTCAGTGAAGCCAGAACTCAACCGCACGTGAGCCTGACAGATAGAATTTAGGGGCTAGCTTAAGAAGTTTTTGTGCGACTTCAGCAAGCACTTTCTGAAAAAGCACGGGCACTCTACGGGATTTACCAGCCAATGTCAATCTCACACGCGCAGTCCGGGATTCAAGATTTCCCATCTCCCGCCACGGGCGCGTCCTCTTCGGCTGCGTCGTTTCTTTTTCGCTACGCTTGAATTAGAATCGCGCTTGCCTTGCAAGCTCTCATCAGGATGGTTCGCATGCTAAACAAAACTCTTCGCTCTCTGAGGACAAACTCGCGCAGGAAGGTGTTGAAGTTAAGGAACACAATCGGTGTTCTATTAATCGCACTGCTGGTCGCGAGCATCGCGGTGACAGCTTCGACAGGTGCGGTCGCCGAAGACTGGCCGCAGTTTCGCGGGCCGAACGGGAGCGGCGTTTCAGCCTCGACCGGGCTGCCGGAAGTGTTCGGCCCTGAAAAGAATGTGGTTTGGAAGACGCCGCTGCCGCCCGGCCATTCTTCGCCGGTGCTGACGCGAGACCGCGTGTTCGTCACTGCTTACGAAAAGGAAAAGGCAAGCAGCAGTCAGCAATCAGCAGCGGGCGTTAAAGGAAGCGCCGGCGAGAAGAATCATAAGCTCTTGGTGATCTGTCTTGATCGGCAGACGGGAAAGCTGCTGTGGCAGCGAGAAGTGCCACGAGCGCGCGAGGGAAGATTACAGAACGTCAATAATCCAGCCTCGCCAAGCCCCGTCACGGATGGCACGAATGTCTACGCCTTTTTCCAGGAGTTCGGGTTGGTTTCTTACGACGGTGCGGGCAAGGAGCGTTGGCGACTCCCGCTCGGGCCGTTCAACATGTTCTACGGATTCGGGGCGTCTCCCATTCTCGTTGACGACAAAGTGATCCTGCCCGTTGACCAGGACAGTCCCAGTTCATATCTGATCGCGGTTGATAAAACGAGCGGGCGCGTGCGTTGGAAGGTCGAACGGCCCGCAGTCATTTCGGGTTACTCGACGCCGATTGTTTATCAACCGAAGCAGGGTCCGAAGCAGATTGTTGTTCCAGAGTCGTTCCAGCTTTCGGCTTACTCGGTTGCGGACGGCAAAAGAGTCTGGTGGGTGCGCGGCCTGGCGTGCGAGATGAAATCGATTGCCAGCAGCGACGGGGAATACGCGTACATCAACGGCTGGGGCTTCCCGCAGAATCAACCCGGAGAGCAAATCAGCACGATTCCACTTGAAGAGGCATTGAAGAGATACGATAAGGACAACGATAAGTTAATCGCGAAGTCGGAGGTGACGGGCGCGGAGAAGATGGACAAGATGTTGAAAGCCGCCTTCGAGGCGTTCGACATGGATCGCGATGAGAAGTTGAACGCGAAAGACTGGGAAGTGTTCCGCGGCATGATGGCTTCGGAGAACGGCCTGCTCGCAATCAAACTGGGAGGACAGGGCGATCAAACGGCGACTGCGATTCGTTGGCGCTATCAGAGACCCGTGCCACAGGTTCCTTCAACGCTTCTCTACAAAGGCGTCCTGTATATGATTAATGACAGCGGGATTCTGCTCTCGTTTGATCCGGCCACAGGAAATGTCATCAAGCAAGGCCGCCTGCATGGCGCGATTGATAAATACTTCGCGTCGCCGGTGGCGGCTGACGGCAAGGTGTTTCTTGTCGGCCAGGGCGGTCAGGTGTCCGTGTTGAAGGCCGCAGGCGATTGGGAGGTACTCGCGGTCAACGAGTTGGACGACGAGGTCTTCGCAACACCAGCGATTGCAGACGGGCGGGTTTACATCAGGACTCGCAGCGCGCTTTATAGTTTTGGCAAATAACGCCTGCTGGCAGGACGAACACGGTGCTCGGTACACTCGTCGAGAAGGCCATCACAGTGGGGTTGGACGGTAGCCTCGACTCGACGCTCATGGTTAATGTGCGATAGCCGACCGAAGCGACGCTCTTGTGCGCCGCATCATTTGTCTTTCAAGTCCAAGAGCGGCAGTCCTAAGGAAGGAACTGCCGCTCTTCATGTCATAGATTAATTGACCCGCTCAGTCGTCGTTAAGGATTGTTCCCAGTCCGCGTGCGGCCCGCGTTAGAAGGAGAAGAGCGTTATGGTGCCTGCTCCCTGGGCTGACGTGCCGTAGTTGAGCGTGCCGTTGCCGATGGCCGTGCGGCGCTTATTCTTACCCTCCCAGACGGTCAGGTTGCCTGAGGTGACGCTGATGATCTCGGCCATGCCGTACGACGTGAGGCGGTAGGTTAAGACGCCGGAGTCAATCGTCCCTGAGGTCGTGACGCTCTTGCGCCCAGAGCCTTGGGTCACCACGAAACTGCTATACGGGGAGAGGATCGCCCCGCTGTAGACGCCGTTGACTGGGTCAACTACGCCCGTGCTTCGGAAGGTGAGCGAGAGGGTGAACGTGCCGGGCGTGGTGCCTCCCACCTGGCCGGCGACGAGGCCGCCGTAGTATGTGGTCGCGCCGCTTGGGTCGACGCCGGGCGAGGCTGGGCTAACGGTGGAGCCTTGGCTGAGCTGGAACGTGCGCGTGGTCTGCGCCGCTGCCGGGCTGCTAATGGAGAGAAAGACGATGGCCGAAAAGAGGGCCGCTGCTAATATACGTTTCATTGCGATGGTGCTCCTGCTGGGTTAAAGCACAGCGCCGCGGGGAGGCACCTGCGCGAGGGTTTTACTCAAAGGCAATGGCAGAAGAGATGTGCGAGGTTTCGCAGGCTCAGACTGCCAGCCCGTTACATGCGGCCCGGGGTTGTGGCGGCGGAAGCGGGGGAGGTACTTGCCGCCCGTCGCCTTGCCAACCGCACAGCCGTGCCGCACGGGGGGAATAAATCTAATCAGAATACACGACGCCCACGTCTCCCGTCTGTCAGAATTCGACATTACGTAAAATTTTTTCGGTGGCAGGTTAAGTGGTCAAATGGCATTCGAGGATGGAAGTGACAGCGCGATAGCACTCGCACGAGGCCGACTCCAGCCCGCGCCGGTCGAGCAGGGTTATTCTGCCGCGCCTGTAGCTGATAAGCCCCCGCCCCTGGAGCTTGACGGCGGCTGACGTGACGCTCGTGCGCGGAACGCCGATCATCTGGGCGAGAAACTCCTGTGTGAGCGCGAGAGTGTCGCTCCCGGCGCGGTCTGCGCTCGTGAGGAGCCAGCGGCAGAGCCTCTGCTCGGACGTGTGGAAGCGGTGGCAGGAGGTCGACTGCGCGACCTGCGTAAGCAGGGCGTGCGTGTAGCGCAGCAGCAAGTCCTGTAGCCGCCCGCCCCTGGAGAACTCTGCCCGCAGCGCCCGGACGCCTATTCTCAGTGCGGTTGCCGGCAACTGCGCCACCACCCGATAGGGTGCCGCCTCGCAGCGGAGGACAGCGGCGACCCCTGCTATCCCCTCGCTGCCGATCATGCCAATTTCGACGGTCTCCGCATCGTGTGTGACGGAGAGCATGGCGACCATGCCGCCCGTCAGGAAGTAGGCGTGGCGAATCTCGCCCCCCGCTTCCCACAGCACCCTGCCCTTCCTGAGGCGCACGGGCGAGAGAAGTGGCAGCAGGCGCGCGTATTCCTCCCTGGGCAGAGCCTCCAGGATGCGATTCGCAGGCTGGAAGCTCGTGGTGTGGGTAGCTCTGTGGGCCGACATAGAAGGTTTATTCTCCCCGATGCTTTGGTTGCCGACGCGGATGGCGTCACTCCGCAGGCTAGCAATGTTGGTTAGTAACAGTGCGAGATCATCTATTAAGTCCAACCCGCCGCGACCCAGCTTGCTGAAGTATAAACAATTGAGCCGGAGCGTTTACTAACGACACTGGCGGAATCAAACTTAGAAGACTGAATGAGCCTTGCGAATCTGCGAGAAAGAAAGTAGATGCTGGCATGTATTCTGCGCTTAGACCCGCTTCCATTAGGGTTAGATTTATATTTCTCATAATCACCATACCAGTGAAGAGCGCCTAACGTTCATTAGACTGCTTCCAGCGGTCTAAGCGCTCCTCCAGACGAACTTTTACTGTTATATGCAGCAAAACACAATCTTCTTAAAGCCTATACACTGGGATACGCTTTGAGACATTTTGATGGCCGAAGTTGTCCATTTATGATGGAATCGAATTCTCATTCCAGATTAGCAGCAGTCGTTGCCGCCGCTTCCGCTCTCTCCGTTTCACACTTTAGCGAAAAAGTTTATTATTTCCACTTCCCACTTTTGGTGTCAGTTGCAAATCCTGGTCTCGCCTCTATAATCGTCATCTCATGCTCTTACATCAGTCTCGTCGAGTTTGTTCGTGAAGCATAATCATTTGCCTTTAAGTGGCCGCACTATGAGGCCGAAGTATTGCTCTTTGCGCTCGTTGATACTGTCGCCCTCAATTGAGCTATCGCTATCTTGAAAAGATAATGGATGCGCGCGGTTTGCAACAGAGTCATAAGTGAGAGATTAAGAATGCTCGAAATATATGAGGAACAAGAGTGCGTTTCCACGACGCATCTCCTGAAATTCCGAAGTGCCAGCCGTGATAAGTGGCTCTTGATTGTACTCCTGTTGATTGTTTCAAATTGTCTCGGCTGCCGCCGTGAGGCTCTTCCTGATAAGGGTTCGGCAGAATATACAGAAGCTTTGAGGGCTTTCTATGTTGGCCTCTCAGCGCTGCAAGTCGGCGACGACGTGCGCGCCGAGGCCAAGCTGAAAGAGATGACTGGGCTTGCGCCGGACGAGCCTGCGGCGTGGGCCAATCTGGGACTGCTATACCTTCGACAAAGAGAGTTTGAACGCGCTGCCGAGAATCTCGAAAAGGCCAAACAACTCGCGCCCGACAATAATCAGATTTACGTCCTGCTCGGACTGCTTGAAAGTAATCGTGGAAGATACGCTGAAGCTGTCGCTGCGCTGCGTCGCGCTGTCGAATTGAATCCGAAAGACTTGAAAGCGCTCTACGCGCTAGCCTCTGAGGTTGAACGTGAAGGTGGAGAGTCTGGCGAAGCCGAGACCACGCGTCTGCTGGAAAAAATCCTTGAGACAGCGCCAGATAATCTGGCCGTCCAGCTAGACCTCGCGCGGCTCTCCGCCAAACGCGGCGACGCCGCAACACTCAGGCGAATGATTGAGCGCCTCGCCGAAAAAGCACCATCATGGCCCACTGAGGTGCAGGAGCAATTCAAAGCTTTACAGCAGGCAGCCTCCTCGGAGAACGTACGCGCAGCCGCTCCGCGTGTACAGTTTCTTCGCAATGTGCTCGTGCGTGTTCCTGAATATCGCCAGAGCCTGGCCTCCGTCAAACTTCCCGCCGAAGTTGTTGGCGAACCATTGGTACGACCCATTCGGCTCGAAACGCCACCATCGCAACCTGCCACGCCGGACGAAAACTTAAGCTTTACCCCTGAGCCTTTGCCGGAAGCCAACGAGAGCCTGTGGACTTCTGCGAGCGCTATTGCGCTCACCGGCGAAGGCACGCCCACGCTCGTCCTTCAAAGCAGCGCGGCGCTTAAAATCGGAAACGGGCCTGCGCTCAAATTCGCGGAGAGTAAGGCCGCTGGGCCAACAACTCCGAGGATGAGCGCGTTAGATTTCGATTACGATTTCAAGAGCGACATCGTTTTGGTGAGCGGCGGAGGCTTGCGTCTCTACAAGCAGGAAGCGGACGGCGTCTTTGCAGATGTAACAGCACGCATGGGACTGCCTGCGCAGATATTGAATGCAGCCTACAACGGAGCTTGGGCCGCGGACATAGAGGCCGACGGCGACCTTGATCTAGTGCTCGGAGTTTCGGGAAGCGGCCCGCTCGTGTTGCAGAATAATGGCGACGGAACATTTAAGGAAGCGCGGCCTTTCGACGGTGCTGCACCGCTGCGCGATTTGGCCTGGGCCGACTTTGATGGGGACGGAGATACGGATGCTGCGCTACTGGACGAGCAGGGGCGAGTCCGATTTTTCAGTAACGAGCGCGGGGGCCAGTTTCGTGCGCGAGACCTTCCGCCGCAGAGCGCCGTTGGTGTCGCCGCCGTTAGCGCCGCAGACGTTAATAGAGACGGAACGCTAGACCTCCTGCTTGTCAAATCGGATGGCGCAATTGAACGCCTTTCAGACAAACTCGAAGGCAGTGGATGGGATGGCTCTGAACTCGCGCGCTGGGCCAATGTGCCCGGACGGTTGGAGGCCGGAAGCGCACGCCTTTTCGCCAGCGACCTTGATAATAATGGCGGGCTTGATCTGGTAGCATCGTCTGAGATACACGGCGCGACGCGCGTCTGGCTGAGCGACATCGATAGTGGCTTCAAGCCGCTGGCTGCGCCTTTGGACGCCGGTCTTGATTCAGTCGTAGATTTAAATAATGATGGGCGGCTCGATTTTGTTGGCCGCAGCAGCGGACGCCCCGCGCGCTTTCTTAACCGTGGCACGAAAGCTTATCACTGGCAGGTATTGCGCACGCGCGCACAGAATGCCACGGGCGACCAGCGAATCAACTCGTTTGGCATCGGCGGCGAGATTGAAATTCGCGCGGGCCTGCTCGTGCAGAAGCAACCGATCATGAGTCCCTTACAGCATTTCGGATTGGGCGAGCAGACGCAAGTTGATGTCGCGCGTATCATCTGGCCGAACGGTGTGCTACAGGCAGAGTTTGAATTGAAGGGAGATCAGGCTGCGCTCGCCGAGCAGCGTTTGAAAGGCTCTTGCCCGTGGGTCTTTGCTTACGACGGCAAGCAGGTGCGTTTTATTACAGACACGCTCTGGCGCTCGCCGCTCGGCTTGAAAATCAACGCGCAGGACACGGCGGGCGTGATGATGACAGAAGAGTGGATCAAGATTCGCGGCGACCAGCTTGCACCACGCGAAGGCTTTTACGACGTGCGCATCACCGCCGAACTCTGGGAGACGCACTTCTTCGACCACGTTTCCCTGATGATCCTGGACCATCCGGCGGGAACGGAAGTCAGCGTTGACGAACGCTTCGCCGTCCCGCCGCCCGCCTTGAAAGTACATCCGACTTCTCAGCCTCGCGCATTCGCTGTGGCGCTGGATGACGACGGCGCTGATGTGTCAGCCATCGTCAGCGAAACGGACGGGCGTTATCTGGATAATTTCGGGCGTGGGCGCTATCAGGGAATAACGCGCGAGCACTTTGTCGAACTCGAACTCCCGGAGGATGCGCCGCGCGACTCAATGCTCTGGCTCGTTGCTGCCGGATGGATTCACCCGACCGACAGTTCCATTAATGTTGCCGTCAGCCAGGGCGGGCAACCGAAGCCGCAGGGGTTGAGCCTTGAAGTGGCGGACGGGCGCGGCGGCTGGACGACCGCTCTGCCCGCGCTCGGCTTTCCTGCCGGTAAGAACAAGACGGTGCTGTTGGAACTGACGAATGTTTTTCGCAACAATGCTCCGCGACGCTTGCGGCTGCGGACGAATCTGGAAATCTACTGGGATAAACTCGCATGGGCTGTCGGCTTGCCGCAGACTGAGTTGAAGACCGAGCGAATTATGCCCGGCGCAGCCGAGCTACGCTTTCGCGGGTTTTCGCTGGTGTCGCAGGCTGACGCGTCTTCGCCGGAATTGCCGGATTACAGTCGGCTTGCCGGGACGCTTCCACGTTGGCGAGACTTGGTTGGTTATCATACGCGCTTCGGCGACGTGCGCGAGTTGCTACGAGAGGTCGATGACCGATACGTTATTATGAACGCGGGCGACGAGATGCTGTTCAGGTTTCCGGCACAACCGCCGCCGCCCGCCGGATGGGTACGCGATTTCGTGCTGGTGTCGGACGGGTGGGAGAAGGACGGCGACTACAATACAACTTTCTCGAAGACCGTGCTGCCTTTGCCAACTCATGGGAATGCAGATTACAGTAAGCAATCGCCACGGCTGGAGGATGACCCGGTTTATCGTCGCCACCAAAGAGACTGGCAGGACTACCACACTCGCTATGTGACGCCGCAGAGTTTGTTTGAAGCGTTAAGGTTGAAGTAGCTGCTGTGGCAGGTCGGAATGTTCGCCGTAATCATGCAGAAGCGTTTCATCCCTAAAATAATTCTGATTATTTTCTTCGTTGCGCTACTTGCCACACCGCTCGTCATCAAGCGTTGGCACGCGTCGAATTCTGCGGGCAAGGCTGAAGCCGATTCGACGGCGGCAAAGGAGACGGCTCTCAAACGCTACGGCTTTTATCTGGAAGAGTTGGATAAATCGAAGGGCGTCAACTTCACACACACGGCCCCGACCCTTGACAAAAAACTAGATCACATCATGCCGCAAGTCGCCTCTATGGGCGCGGCTGTTTCCGTAGTTGATTTCGACCGCGACGGCTGGCAAGACCTCTACGTGACCAATAGCGGCGAGGGAAGCCGTAATGCGCTCTACCGCAACAACGCCGACGGGACGTTCAGGGACGTGGCCGCCGAATTGGGACTGGCGGACGTAAACCAGCCGGGGAGCGGCGTCTCTATGGGCGCGGTCTGGGGCGACTATGATAATGACGGCTACGAAGACCTCTTTCTTTACAAGTGGGGTCGCCCGGAACTCTTTCATAATGATGCCGGACGCGCCTTTACACGCGCGACCGACAAGGCGAATTTGCCGCGCTGGGTCAACGCCAACACGGCCATCTGGTTTGACTATAACCGCGACGGGCGGCTGGACATCTTCCTCGGCGGCTACTATCCAGAAGCGATTGACCTCTGGCATCTGACGACGACAAAGATGATGCCCGATAGCTTCGAGTATGCGCAGAACGGCGGGCGTAAATATCTGCTGCGCAACGCTGGCGATGGCCGCTTTGAAGACGTGACCGAGCAGGCGGGCATCAACACACGACGTTGGGCGCTCGCCGCTTCCGCCGCCGATTTGCGCGGCACTGGCTATCCAGACCTCTTCATCGCTAACGACTACGGCGTCTCTGAGCTTTTCATCAACGACGAGGGCAAATCATTCCGCGACGTGGGCGGGCAGTCGGGCGTCGGCTTCGCTCCAAAGAGCGGGATGAACGTTGCTTTCGGCGACATTCTCAATCAAGGCAAGTTTGCCATCTACGTTACGAACATCTCCGAAGAGGGAGTGTTGATACAGGGCAACAACCTCTGGGTTCCGCGCGAGGGCACGAGCAATGACACGCTCAAGTACGATAACTTGGCGCGAGACATGGGCGTTGAGCTTGGCGGGTGGAGCTTTGGCGCGCAGTTCGGAGACCTCAACAACGACGGAACGCTCGACCTTTATCTGACGAACGGCTACGTTTCGCTTGAGAGGGGCACAAACTACTGGTACGACTTTGCGAAGATCGCGGGCGGAAATTCCACTATCATCTCGGATGCGGCTAACTGGCCGCCGATGAACAGCCGCAGTCTCTCCGGCTATCAGCAGAAGCGGCTCTGGGTGAATGACGGGGCAGGGAAGTTTACGGACGTAGCGCAGGCCGTCGGCGCGCGTGATACCTACGATGGACGCTCCGTAGTGCTCGTTGATTTATGGAACAGGGGCGTGCTCGACGTTGTCGTCGCCAACCAGCGCGGGCCACTGCTCATTTACAAAAATACGGTCGCGCCGGAGAACAACTGGATAGGATTCGACCTTGAAGGTGCGCAGAGTAATCGCAGCGCCATCGGTGCGCAGGTGCGCGTCTTCTGGAAGGGGCAAGAGCAGGTGCAGGAGGTTTCCGGCGGCAATGGATTTTGCGCGCAGAATCAGAGGCCGTTGCACTTCGGCCTTGGAAAGAACGCGCGCGTCGAGCGTGCAGTCGTCCGCTGGCCTTCCGGCAAATCACAGATTATCGAAGCGCCCGAAGCAGGCAGAGTTCATAGAGTAAAAGAAATCTGAACCGGGAAATCGTACTCAAGAGCGGCGGCAAGTTAGCGTATGAGCGCCACAGCTATTCCGACAAATACTGTTACTAATCCACCAGGCGATGCCAAACAGCCCAAACTGTTCGGCATTGACCATCGCTTTGTCGCTCCCCTCCTGATTACTCTCATTCTGCTCGTCGGACAGCTATCGTTCGGCGTGCTCGAAAGTTATCCGAAGACGGCGCTCGCCATCGTTACTGCAATTCTGATAGAGCTTGTTCTTGGGCGCATCTTCGGCGGGAAGTGGCCGCATCTGGCGAGCGCTTATATCTCCGGCATCAGCGTCGGCATACTCGTGCGCTCGCCTGCCATCTGGCCCTATGCGTTGTGTAGCGCTATCTCGATTACGTCGAAGTATGTTTTGCGCGTGCGCGACCGGCATATCTGGAATCCTTCAAACTTCGGTATCTGTGCGATGCTTTTCCTCGCGCCGTTTAGCGTCGCTTCTCTGAGTATTCAATGGGGCAATAACATCTGGCCGATGCTTGTCATCTGGACGCTCGGCTCGATTATCATTTACCGTCTCCGGCGTTTCCACATCACAATTACCTATGTCGTCTCATTCGTCGCTTTCTCGCTGTTGAGAAGCTACCTCACGGGACACCCGTGGCGGGCGGAGGTCGCGCCCATTACCGGCCCGATGTATCAACTTTTTATCTTCTTCATGATTACAGACCCGAAGACGACCGTCAGGTCTTCGCGTTTGGCGCAGATGGCGGTAGCCTTTTGTGTTGCGCTGGTCGAGATGATTCTGCGCCTGTTCGAGCAGGTTCACGCGCCATACTACGCGCTCTTTATTGTCGGGCCTGTCGCCAACCTGATTGAGATTTCGCTGACTTCGCGCCGCAGCATCGCAAATCCTTCACCTGCAATTGCGCATCAACATGGAAAGGCAAACGGGCTATCGGATTCTTGAACAGGAACATTATTCATGCGCTCGAAGCACGCCTCTCTGACTCTTTAGTTATAGCCCGACAGATTCCACACTTGAGGAATTTCAGTACGTACAAGGTGAGACAATCGATAATGCGTAGTGCCCAGACCGTTTTTACTTTATTACTTTTTGCAATTTTACTCTCAGGTTGTAAACAAGACCCTGCAACCAACACGACGACAGCCAACGCCCCGGAGCAAGTAGCCATGCCGGGCGCGTCGCCGGGTGCGACACCGCTTTCTGCGCCGCGACCCTCCGGCCCGATTGAATTCAAGGACATCACGAGCGAGGCAGGCATCAACTTCCGCCACAACAACGGTGCGACCGGTAAAAAGTATCTGCCGGAAACGATGGGCGGCGGCGTTGCCTTCCTCGATTACGATGCGGATGGCTGGCAGGATATATTCTTCGTCAACTCGACCAACTGGCCTGAGAAGAAAGGTGGCAAGACCTTTTCCGCGCTCTATCGTAATAATCAGGACGGAACATTTAAGGACGTGACGCGGGAGGCCGGGCTTGCGGTTGAAATGTACGGCATCGGTTGCGCAGTGGCCGATTATGATAACGATGGATTCGTAGACATCTACATCACGGCGGTTGGCCCGGACAAGCTTTTCCGCAATGCGGGCAACGGTAAATTTCAGGACGTGACGCAGCGCGCAGGTGTGGGCGACCCCGGCTTTGGAACTAGCGCCGCGTGGTTCGATTACGACAGGGACGGCAAGCTGGACCTCTTCGTCGCCAACTACGTCGAGTGGTCGCCGGAGGCGGACGTGTTCTGCACGCTCGATGGAACAAGCAAGTCTTACTGCACGCCGCAGAAGTATAAAGGGCAAAGCCCCACGCTCTATCACAATCGCGGCAACGGTACTTTCGAGAACGTCACCGAACGCGCCGGTGTGGCCGACCCGACGAGCAAAGCGCTCGGCATCGCGCTCATAGACTATAACGACGACGGCTTGATGGATTTGTTTGTCGCCAACGACACAGAGCCGAATAAGCTCTACAAGAATAACGGCAACGGTACTTTTACGGACGAAGCGCTGACGGCGGGCGTGGCCTTCGGCGAGACGGGCGCGCCTCGCGCCGGGATGGGCGTTGACGCGGGCGACTACGACGGCTCAGGTCGGCAGAGTCTCATCATCGGAAATTTTACGAGCGAGCGGATGGCGCTCTATCGCAACGAAGGCAACGGCCTGTTCACGGACGAGGCGCAAGCTTCGGGCATCGGAAAGATGTCGGAGCAATCTCTGACCTTCGCGACTTTCTTCTTCGACTACGACCTTGACGGGCTGCCGGATATTTTCGCCGTCAACGGCCACGTCTCCGACGACATTCAGAAGGTACAGCCGCGCGTGCGTTATGCGCAGCCGCCGCACCTGTTTCGCAATCTGGGTCGGCGCAAGTTTGAAGAGGTGACGGGCAAAGTCGGGCGCATGCTGGGACGCGCGGCGGTCGGGCGAGGGGCAGCATACGGCGACATAGACAACGACGGCGACCTTGACCTCGTTATCACTTCCAACAACGGCGCGGCGCGTCTCTATCGAAACGACAATGCGAACCAGAACGACGTGCTGCGTGTGAAGCTCATCGGGAATCAATCAAATCGTGATGCCATCGGCGCGAGCGTCGTGGTGAAGGGCGCAAGCAACGCGAAGCCCTGGGGCATGGTGCGGACTGCTTCGAGCTATGCGTCGCAAAGTGAATTGCCGCTCACGTTCGGCCTCGGAAAGCCAGAGGCGGCGGAAAAAGTCGTCACACTAGAAATCCGCTGGCCGAATGGTGGAAGGATGAACGTCCAGCAGGTGAAAGCGAATCATGCGCTGGTGATTCACGAAGCGCAGGGCGTCGTTAAGTTTGAGCCTATTGTTTTCGCGCGTGCTGTGGTAACACCTACGCCAACGCCGACGCCGCAGCAGTAATCCGGTAGAGGCGTGCTCTGCTCTTTATCTTTACACAAGCTATCCGGTCAAGGGCTTCACGCCTGTCTCGATAGCTTAATTTGAACATGGGTCATGACATGAAAAGCCGTAGACGTTTTACAGTTATAGTTATTCTTGTTTCCTGCGCTCTCTTCATTCTCTCTCTTTTTCTGATGCGCGCGGAAACGAGAAGCCATGCGCAGGGCGCAAGCTCTGCACAGAAGACGCGCGAGGAAGCATATCGCGCAAACAACCTCGGCGTTGCGCTGCTCGAACAGTTTAAGCACAGGGAGGGTGCTGCGCAGTTCCGTCGTGCTCTACAACTCGACCCGCAATTCACGATGGCGCGCATCAATCTGGCAATCGCACTCCTCTACGTGCCGGACGCCATAGCGGCGCGAAAGGAAGCGCAGGCAGCCATCGCGGCAGCGCCCGACGCCCCGCAGCCTCATTATGTTCTTGGTCTCATCGCCAAGACAGAGAATAAGCCGGACGAAGCAGTCGCTTCATTTCAACGCGTCTTGAAGCTTGACCCGCGCGACGTTGGCGCAAACGTGCAACTGGGCCAACTCTACGCGCAGCAGCGTAAATACCCGGAAGCGATAGCGGCCTTTCGCGTCGCTCTCGAAGAAGAGCCATACAACGGCACTGCGCTCTACAATCTGGGGACGGCTCTCTTGCGCGGCGGGCAGCGCGAGGAAGGGCAACGACTGATGCAGCAATTCCAGGCGCTGCGACAGAGCGGGGCTGGAACGACCATCGGCCAAGGCTATCTTGAACAGGGACGCTATGCGGAAGCCATCAGTTCGACAGGCGCAGAGCCTGAAGTGGTTGACAGGAGCACGCCTGAGGTCGTTTTCACAAACGCCACACAGAGCATCATGCCCGCAGGCAGCGGCACAGGCGCTGGCACATCCGGCGACTCTCCGGCGAATGCACAACCAGCGGGCGGCGCAGTGCTCTTCGATTTTGACGGCGACGGCGACCTGGACATCTTCGGAGTCGGTTTGGGGAAGCAACAACTTTATCGCAACGACGGCGGCAAACTCACGGATGTTACTAAACAATCGGGCGCGCTCGGCGAAGCAGCCAAGGAAAATGGTGTGGGCGCAGTTGCGGGCGATTTCGACAACGACGAAAAACCAGACCTCTTCGTCCTGCGCAACGGCTCGCTCGCGCTCTATCGTAACGAAGGCGGCGGTCGCTTTGCGGATGTGACAACTGCCGCGCAAATCCCCAAGTATCCTTACACCCCTTCGACCGCAGCCTTCGTTGACGCAGACCACGACGGCGACCTGGACATCTTCGTCGCAGCGGGCGCAAGCGACTCAAAGCAGGCGGGCACGCCTAACCTTCTGCTGCGAAACAACGGCAACAGCACATTCACGGACGTGACGGCGGCTGCCAGGTTGAACGCTTCACGCGGCATAGCCGTATCGGTCGTGCCGACTGACTACGATAACCGTCGTGATGTTGATTTACTCATCGCCTACGCTGACGCGCCCCCTGCGCTCTGGAAGAATCTACGCGACGGCACTTTTCGAAACGTCGCGGCGGAAGTGGGCCTGGACCTCAAGGGCAGGGGAGTGACGACGGTCGCGGCGGGCGACTTGAACAAAGACGGCTTTACGGATTTCTATTTCGGCCACGTCAATGCTCCCGGCGATTTCGCTTTAAGCGACGGTAAAGGGCGTTTCAAAATAATCGCGGCGACTGCTCCCTCCATCGGCGGAACAGGCGCGAAGTCGGCCTCTGATGTCGCGGCACAACTGCTTGATTATGACAACGATGGCTTGCTCGATTTGCTGGCCGTGACAACTTCCGAGACAGGCGAGAGCGGCCTGCGCATCTGGCGAAACGTGGGCGACGGATGGGCGGACGTGAGCGACAAGGCCACGCGCAGCCTCTCGGCTACCTCCGCTGATGCGAAGTCAAAAACGGCCTTCATTGCTTCCGGCGACGTGGACAATGATGGCGACGTTGATTTGATTCTCGCTCCTTCGCCGAACAATTCGGCAGTTGAAGCCTTGACGTTTGCGCGCAATGATGGCGGCAACAAAAACCGCTCCGTGCGCGTGCGGCTTGCAGGAAAAGTGAGCAACCGCAGCGGCGTCGGCGCGAAGATAGAGGCGCGTGCGGGCAGCCTTCGGCAGAGGCTTGAAACTTACGCCGCGATGCCTGCGCCTGCGCCCGCCGACGTTGTGTTGGGCCTGGGCCAACGCGCGGGCGTGGATGCCGTGCGCGTGCTCTGGCCTGCCGGAATCGTGCAGACTGAGACGGAAATCAAAGCACCTGTTGGCGACACGAAAGGCGTCGCCTCGTCTACAGTTCTGAATACAACGGTGACGGAACTTGACCGCAAGCCGTCGTCATGCCCTTATCTCTACGCTTGGAACGGCGAGCGCTTTGAGTTTGTCACTGATTTTATGGGGGGCGGGGAGTTAGGCTACTGGGCCGCGCCGGGCGTGCGCGCCGCGCCTGACTCGGACGAGTACGTGCGCATTCGCGGCGACCAGCTTCGTGAACAAGACGGGCGCTATCTGCTGCGTGTGACAAATGAACTAGAAGAAGCGCTGTTTCTGGATGCCGCGCGGCTCATCGCCATTACACATCCTTCCGACGTTGAGGTCTTTCCGAACGAAGGGCTTGGAAATCCAACCTCCAACACTTTCAAGCTCTACACGACGCGCGGTGCTCGCCCGCCCGCTGCCGCCTCGGACGAACACGGTCATGACGTGCTCGCAAAAATCGCCACGATGGATAGGCAATATCCTGACGACTTCAAACTGCATCGCATACGCGGCTATGCCGAGGAACACTCGCTCGTGCTCAATCCAGGCGGTAGCTCTCGCCAAAGCGTCGCGCAGTCGCGAGGTCAAGTCAGGCGGCAACACTCTTCTTCAGAGCGTATGTTGCTCTTAATGACGGGTTGGACTGACTATGCTTTTTCAAGCGACAACGTTGCTGCGTCTCAATCGGGTATGTCTCTCAAACCGCCCGCGCTTCAGGTTAAGGATAAGCGCGGCCAGTGGCAGACCGTCATCGCGGACATCGGCATCCCTGTCGGTCGCCCGCAGACTGTCGTTGTTGACCTGACGGGTAAGTTTCTCTCCCCTAGCCGAGAAGTGCGCATCGTGACAAATATGCGCATCTACTGGGATCAAATTCTCGTTGATACTTCAAGCAGCGATGTCCCGTTTAAGCTGACCAACCTTCAGACCGTCTCTGCGGAGCTTCGCTGGCGCGGCTTTTCCGCAGAGATAACTCCAGACGGGCGCGAGCCTTTCTCTTATGACTACGCGCGCATCTCTCTTTCTTCACCCTGGAAGGTCATGCCGGGCCGCTACACGCGCGAGGGGAACGTCGGCGAACTGTTGCAGACAGTAGACGACATGTTCGTCATCTCCCGCCCCGGCGACGAGGTTAGTCTCTCTTTCGATGCGACTGGTTTGCCGCCGCTCTCAAAGGGTTGGACGCGCACCTTTCTGCTCTACGCAGATGGCTACAGCAAGGAAATGGACATCAACTCGGCAAGCCCCGATCAGGTCGCGCCGCTGCCCTTCCACGGCATGAAGAATTATCCATATGATAGACCCATCCGTTATCCCATGACCGCAGCGCGCCGTGCCTATATTGAAAATTACAACACACGCGTCGTCGCCGCGCCGCTATCAAAGGTGGAGTCGTATGTAACACGTTGAAGAATGACGGGCCGAAGATTTACGCAGACGCTTAAGCTTATCCAACTGCCGCTTCGGAGAGCATGCGCATCGCGTTATGCTTCCGCTCTAAGGAAGAGAGGCGATTCAAGGTATTGATAAGATAACCTGAAAATAGGGCCAACTGGTGAACCTGATGTAGGGGCTGGAAGTTTCGTTTTCTCTTCCAGCCCCGAAGCCTTTTTAGAGCACTGCGCTTTTCCCCTTTCCAAGACCCACACAAAATTACATCACTACCCGCAGCTTGCAATGCTTGACTTATCACTGAATGGGAATAAGATGTTCTCCCCTAAGTTTTTCGGTTCTCACTCAATTCTTACCATAGAGGAGGGTAAAATGTATTCAAATATCAGGCCCCAGGGCCTGCGGAATCTGATAGTCGCCTGTCTGCTGGTATGCTCTGCGGCTGGCACGGCAATGGCTGGCTGGACTACCAGCGGGAGCAAGATTATCGCTCCCGGCGGCGCGGAGTTCAGAATCACGGGCATCAACTGGTACGGGTTCGAAACCACGGGCTACGTTGCCAAAGGTCTCTTCGCGCACGACTATACCTACATCATCGATGCGATTAAGCAATACGGGTACAGTACCATCCGCATCCCCTTCTCTAACGCCATGTGGGAGCTTAATCCAGCTCCCAATGCTAACACGATCAGCGCGTGCGCAAGCTGCAAGGGCAAGCGCGCACGCGACATCCTGGCGCTGATCGTCAACTACGCGGGTGCGAGGGGGATACATGTAATCCTCGACAACCATCGCTCCGAGGCAGGTAATTCGGCTGAAGGCAACGGGCTGTGGTACTACGTTTCGGGCAGCAACAATTACACGGAGCAGAAATGGATTAACGACTGGGTGAGCGTCCAGCGTTGGGCACATGGCATCCAGCAGACGATGGGGGCCGCCGACACCATCACTGTTAACTATTACGCCTCCGATGGCCTACCCGTCATCCTCGGCTATGACCTGCGCAACGAGCCACACACGCCTTCGCGCACCGCCTACCTGAGCGGCGCAGCATGGGGCAGCGGCGACGGGATAGACCCGAAGATCAATCCCAATCCGAATCCGTTTGCACCCACCTGCGTAGCTAATTCGACCTGCCATGATTGGCGGCTGGCAGCAGAGCGCGCCGGTGATACGCTGCTCGGTGACGCGCTCAATAATGGGTGGGACTATCCTCTGATATTCGTAGAAGGAGTCAGCACGTACCCGACTGCGGCTGGCACGATGGCTGCGGGGCCGTATGACTGGTATTGGTGGGGCGGCAATCTGTTGGGCATTAACGGTAACGCTGGTAACGCGGGCGCGCCGATTGTTCTGAATGCGGGAGGCAACGCGTCCGGTCTGGGGCCGGCGGTGAATAACCAGGTGGTTTATTCCGGGCATGATTATGGGCCGGTGGAATACAAGCAGTCTTGGTTTAATGCCAGCACTTGCTATCGCAGTGGGTGCTCACCCTCCAGCCTCGCCGACGTGTGGAAGAAATTCTGGGTGTTCCCCAATCTGGCGGGCGGGGTTAACCCCGTTTGGCCGGGGCATGCCTCCTATCCTTGGGGCAACACGGGTCACACTGGCTACACCCAGGCTCCTGTTTTCCTGGGAGAATTCGGGACGGGCAAGACCGACGGCGATCTTTTCTCCGCAGGCGCTGGATCACAGGGCCAGTGGTTCACAGACATTATAAACTTTATCAAGAGCAGCTACAGTCTCACCCCGGCCAACGATTCCGGTGTGGCAGTCAATTCTCTGCACTGGACTTACTGGGCGGCGAATAGCGAAGACGGCTACGGGCTGTTCGGCAGCGGTTATACGGGGCTGGCAAACGCTAAGAAGGAGTATTCCTTCCTGTGCGGCATTCAGCAGGGGCCGCTCGCGCTTCCGGCAGGTTCCGCCGCAGGCCAGTGCGGCTCTACGGGGCTGCTTCCGAACCCGCAGTAGAAGAGAGAAGTCTGGATTTACATTTGTCAGTCGTTTCGCGCCTGGCGCGCCTTGCAAGCTACTCTGTCGCTTCACGGCGAACGCCGGGCGCGCTGCGGCTGACCTGGAATAGTAATCCAGAGGGTTATTGAAAAAACGGGTTGAGATTAAGAATGCCTCCCTCTTGGCTTGGCTAAATATGCTCAAGCCAAGCTTGCTAGTGAACTGCGCGAAGCATACGAAGTCGATTCTCGGAAAGACTCTTGACGCTCATCCAAGAGAGAAGATAATCATAAGAGACCGTCGAATGAGTCGGTAAAGGACAGCAATGTCATGAACATCAAACTCACTATTCTTCTTCTCTTCTGCTTCGTCATCACTTCCTTCGCGCAAACGCCTGACCGCCAGCAGTTCATTCGTGTTGAAGCGCCGGTGGTGGTGCTGACGCATGTGCGTGTAATTGATGGAACGGGTGCCGCGCCGCGTGAGGATCAGACAATTGTCATCAGTGGCGGCAAGATTCAGTCGATTGAGGCGAGCGCCACAGCGAAAGCCCCTGCGAATGCGCGGGCGCTCGACCTCAGCGGCTACACCGTTCTGCCCGGACTCGTCGGGATGCACAACCACATGTTCTTTCCCATGGGCGGATCGCCACCGATGTATTCGAACATGGGCAGCAGCTTTCCGCGTCTTTATCTGGCACTTGGCGTTACCACCATACGCACGACAGGCAGTGTCGCTCCATACACCGACCTGGAAATTAAGCGACTCATAGACTCAGGTCGAATGATTGGCCCAAAGATGCACGTCACTGCACCGTACCTTGAAGGCCAGGGCGCGTTCACGCCCGTCATGCACCAACTCACAGGGGCGGATGACGCGCGCCGCATGGTGAATTATTGGGCCGACGCAGGTGCGACTTCATTCAAGGCATACATGAACATCACGCGCGACGAATTGCGCGCGGCTGTTATGGAGGCGCACAGGCGCGGATTGAAAGTAACGGGTCATCTCTGCTCAATTGGTTATCGTGAAGCCGCTGAGATTGGTATAGACAATCTTGAGCACGGGCTTTTCGCTGATTCAGAATTCGTCGCCGACAAAAAAGCAGACCAGTGTCCGCCGGGCAGTGCCGTCAGCGCGAGCTTGTTGCAACTGGACTTGAACAGTCCTGCCGCACGGGAAACGATTCGCACACTGGTGGCGAAAAATGTAGCAATCACTTCGACCCTGCCGGTGTTTGAAGCCGCCGGTGCGCCCCTTGCCCCAAACGGTATCGGTGCTGCGAGTGCGCTCTTGAATCCGCGTGTGCTCAGCGTGATGTCTGTGGACGCGCGCGTGCGCTATCTGCAAGCCCGTGCTCGTGTCCCTTCGGGTCCGGATTTCATCGCACTGTTGCGTAAGGCGATGGATTTTGAGCGAGCCTTTGTCCAGGCAGGAGGATTGCTCATTGCCGGACTCGACCCAACAGGCAATGGCGGCATTGTGGCTGGCTTTGGTGATCTGCGCGAAGTCGAGCTGTTGGTCGAAGCGGGCTTCACGCCCCTTGAAGCAATAAAGATTGCCAGCTTCAATGGCGCAAAGTTTCTTGGTGAAGACGCGCGCATCGGTTCAATCGCTGTCGGCAAGCAGGCCGATCTCGTGGTCGTGAAGGGAAACCCGGCGGTGAACATCAGCGATATTGAGAAGGTGGAGATCGTGTTCAAAGATGGCGTTGGATATGATTCAGAGAAGTTGATTCAATCCGTGCAAGGGCTGGTGGGAATACGTTGAGATATTTTCAAGCAGGCAAAAAGCTGAGCGCTGGCATTTAAGGGAATTTATTGACTTTTATCTAAGACTAGCTCAAATTTGTAGTGTATTAAATATGGCCTCGCTTGATTGTAATTTGCCTTATCGGAAGTAATATCCCCATCCGTCAAGTCCTTGCTATCGGAACAACGCCAGCCGAATCAGTCTCAGCCAGATTCATCGCCAATCTCAATCATCGTGGCGTTGCAATAGGTTGCCTTCTCAAAGTCTCGAACGTTCATAGAGATAATCTCGACCGCCGGGAGCAACTCCTTGAGCGTGCGGACGACTTTCTTCGAGAGTGCCCTTTTCTGCTCCGTCGTGCGGCCTTCCATGAGATTGGCGAAGACGTGTACGAAATGCTCCTGGGCGTCCACGTTGGTGAAGTGCCTGTAGGGATGAAGCCGAACTTTGATGCCACCAACGCCGCTCTGTGCGAACAGCCCCGTCGATTCTGCCGCTGCGTAGACCGACCGCATCAGTTCATCAGGGTCCGCCAGACTCAAGACGGACTCGGAGCAATCAATTATAAAGTGAGGCATCATCATATCTCCGACGGACGGAATGTGTTCGTCGTGGTCGACTCGGAATCAGCAAGCCAATCGCAGTGGTTGCGATGACGCGGCATGAGTTGGCGCGAACAGATTACCAGGGCCGTTAGCATTGGGGCGTAACGCTCTAATTGACCGACGCTGAGCGAACGCGCGCACTCTCAAACAGCGCCTGAGTTCGCGCTCGAAAGGATCAGAGCGAGGGCTGCCTCAGGATTTCAGCCAAAGCTCGCAATCGGGCCGAGTCTGCTGCACTCTTCGTCAGGCCAGCGCTCTTCTCCAAAGACGGCGCAAGGCTTTTGAGTTTTCCGAGTTCTTTTCGACTCTCTGCTTTTTGAATCGCCTGCCGCAGGGCTGCAATTCGGCCAGAAGGCAGAGCCTGCGAGCGCTCCAATTGATCGACGTACGCCTTCGCCACGACCAACTGTCGGGGCCACTCAATTTTCTGCTGGTTCTGCACATTCAATTCAGACACCCGAACGGCTTTCGCGGCGTCAATCTCGTTCTGCGTCAGGTGCTGTGTCGGCGTCAGTTCAAAGATGTCCAGACCGCGCGCGATCTCTGACGCGTAGATGTGACCGTTGTACCAGTAAGCGGACCAATCGCCGCCGAGCAGGAGCATCTTTGGGTCAATCGGCCCCCGGTCGAAATAGGCAATCTCAACCGGATGGTCGGGGTCAGTGAAGTCCATGACGGAGATGCCGCCCTGGTACCAGGCTTGTACCTTGATGTCTCTTCCGGGAACAGGAATGAGCGAGCCGTTGTGCGCGACACAGTTCTCGCTGTCACCCTGCGCAGCCGGCAACTTGTAGTAGCTCGCGAAGCTCAGCTTGCTCCCCGTCAAACGGAAAATCGCATTGGCGCCCCATTTGTTCGGATCGTTCGCGCGGCAGCGCGCACCCAGTCCGCCGCCCCACTCATCGGTAAACACGACTTTTTTCCCATCATTCGAAAACGAGGCTGAGTGCCAATACGAATAGTTCGGATCGTTCACAGCGTCTATGCGCTTGGGATTGACCGGGTCTTTGATGTCCAGCAGTATTCCATTTCCCGAACAGGCGCCTGCCGCGAGTCCGATTGCTGAGTACACGGTAATATCGTGGCACTGGTTGGTGTCAATCGGCTTTCCGTTCCCGTCGTGTGATCCGCCGTTATTCAGACTGTTAATAACACCCGTCCTGGAGTCCATAAACACTCTGGGACTCGACACTATTTGAGCATTTTGCGGCGCGGCCAACGGCACCTTAATCACTTCAATGCGAAAGAGCGCAGTATTCGGGTCCTTGTCAGGGGGTTCAGCCGAACATCCAGCCAACTCTTCGCTTGGACGGACAAAAGAGGTTCCCGAAACGTAGATATAGACGTTGTTCTTATCATTCGGATCGACTACCAGTGTATGCGTGTGCGAGCCGCGACAGGTTTGCACCGCTCCCACCTGCTTCGGATTCCTGATGTCGGTGACATCGAAAATCCTTACTCCGCGGAAGCGATCTTTTTGCGCTGCCAGCGGAGTCTGCTTGTTCTCCTGTCCAGCAGCGGGCGGAGGCTCGGGTGGAAAACCCTGCGGACTGCAATCCAGTCGACCGTTCGGCATCTCCACCGACATAAAGAGCAGGTTCTTGTAAACGGACACGTCGCCCTGCCCGCCCGGACACACCATCGAAGTCAACAACTTGGTCTGCGCCGGATTGGAGATGTCAAAAATATTGACGCCATAAAAGTTTCCCATAAACAGGTGGTTGCCCTGGAACGCAAGGTCAGAGTTGGAAAAAGCGAGTTGAGCCAAAACCAGTTGTTGAGGCTTTGGCATCTTCGAGGTGTCGCCGATGCCGATTTGACCCAGCGTCTTCTGCACCTTCGGATTATCAGGGTCGTCGGAGCCGAGTTGAAACGCATCCGGCTTTTTGAGCAGCATGATGTGCCTCATGCCCAACGCTGCTTCACCCGCATCGTACATTCCCGGCGACAGTTTGGCGCGTGGGTCGTTGGCATCCGAACCAGTCATCCCCGCAGGCAGCGGCGGCGCCGATTCAGGAGCAAACGGATTCCCACCGTCCTGGTTGGCGGGTTTGCCGGCGTCCGTGGGAGAGGGTGTCGGCGACGGCGAGGTCGTTTGTGCCAGCGTGCTGGCAGCAAAACACGAGCACAAAACAAGGGCGGCTGTTAGTAAACGGAAAGTGATAGTGTGTCCTCGACTCATCGTTTCTCCTCTACAGGTTTTTCACCCAGAAGGGTTTGCATAATCTTAATCTCAGCGCGCTGGCCGCTGTCTACGTCCGTTGCGAAATTGAACAGTTCGGCATCCTGCCCCGCGCCAGCCGTATCGAACAAATCTTTTACCATAATCAACGCGCCATTGTGGTGCTGAATCATTCCGGTCAAAAACAGATGATCGAACTCCGCGCCCTTTGCTTTTCTTAAAGCATCCATCTGTTTTGGGGTCAGCATTCCGGGCATCAGCATCTGGTGGCTAGACATGTCGTGGCCCGGCATATCCATGCCTGGCATTTCCGGCATCGGAGGCTGTACCGGCTCTCCCCTGGCTTCGAGCCACCGTTTCATAAACTTCATTTCGTCTGACTGTGATTGGCTGATGCGCGCTCCGAGCAGGCGTAGATTCTTGTTCTCCGTATGCGACTCGATGAGCGCCGTCATCTCAACCGCCTGCGCGTGGTGCATAATCATCCCCTGCATGAACTCCACATCCTTCGGTGAACGTGGCGGCAGGGTCGCCCTCGTCTCTGGCGGCAGTGTTCGGGTCGGCTGGCCCGGAGCGCCGGGCTGCACCACAACCGGCGGCGCTGAAGACTCAGCCTGCTGTGCGCAGACCGGCAGCGATAAGAAACACGCGAGAGCAGCGGCGGCCATCAGCCCGCTTCGCGGCGCTGCAACACTGATGACTGACCGCAGCTTAAGGCTGGCACTGAAAATAAATGACTGCATCGGCGTTGATTGAGCAAGCATTGAGCGATTAATTTACCACAAATAAGACAGGCGCTACCCCATCAGAGCAGCGTCCGCAAAGTGCACCCGGCGATGAACGTAAACGTAAACGTTCCCGCCACAGGCGAACCTTAGACACGCTGGCGAGCGCGACGAGAAAAGCCGCGTCGCAAAGGGAGATTGCTCGAAGAGTTTCAATGGGAGCGTTCCTGATTAGAAAACGCACGGTTCTGTAAATTGTTCCGTAAAGGCGAAGCTATCAAACGCCCGCATTAACCGGTCGCGACGAACCGCAATCACAACGTAGCTTCGCGCAGGAAAGCAACGCTATTCGCGCTCGGTCTGGACACGCTCTCGTCGCGGCCTGGCATCGTATTGGCAACGAAAACGGCGGGAGCAGTCCCGCCGTTAACTCTTGAAATAATTTGGTGGAGCAGAGGGGGGTCGAACCCCTGACCTCCGCATTGCGAACGCGGCGCTCTGCCAAACTGAGCTACTGCCCCACAACTTAAGGGCAATGATATTGGCCGTTTTTCAACCTGTCAAGTTAGTCACTACTTCACTGGCCGCTACTTGTGCGCCATCACATAGGCCCTGGCCTTTTCTTCGGTATCAACCGTTGGAGGAAAGTTCCTGTCGCGCAAGGCCCAGGCGGAAGAGCCTAAGATGAAGGATCTATAATAAGAGGTGGGCTGACCGTCGGAGTCAACGATGCCGATTAGTCGGGCGATCTCGTTTTGCAGCGCAGAGTCGCCGGTCTTGCTGGCAGCATAGAAGATTCTGTACTTTTCATCTTCGGTCATGGACGACCCGGAAGTGCTGGCGCTCTCGTTGCGGTTAGAAGTGTTGTCGTTTGCGTTGCTGCCGTAGGTCGTGCTGCTGTTACGATTGCTGGCGGTCGTGCTGGAGTTGGAGTTGTTACTGTTCGAGCTACGATTGGAATTTGACGAGCCGTAAGACATGGACTCGCTCGTGGCGTTCATCATGGCTGAAGTGATGCCGCCCGCCAAGCCTAAAACGATGGCCGCTATCGCCGGGCCTTTTCCGGCCCAGCGCGCCGCCTTCGTAATCGCAAAGAAGAGCGCTAGCCCGCCGAGTACCACCGCCAGCAAGCCCAGCACACTCGCCAGTATGCTTCCGAGCATGAACTCATCCGAGCGAAACTTGAACTCAGAAATGTTGTAATAGCGTGGGACGATGCCGGTGACAAACAAAATCGCGCCCAGCGCGCTCAAAGCGCCGAGGACAAGCGCCGCAATGCTCAACCCCTTGCGCTGGCCCGCAGCCGCCGCTCCGTAAGCCGCGTGCCCACCCGGTTGCTGGTAATAGCCGCCGCCCCATTGCTGGCCCGGCTGCTGCCCGTAAGGTTGTTGTCCATACTGTTGTTGCTGCTGGCCGTATTGTTGCTGCCCGTCTTGTTGCTGGCCGTGCTGCTGCTGTCCGTATGGACTCTGCGGAGGCGGCGGAGGCGCTTGACCCCAGCCTTGCTGCTGTCCGCCAGCACCCTGCGGGGGAGCTTGCCCGCCCGGCGGCGGCCAGGATGATTTCTGTTCGGGCGGCGTGTAGCTCGGCGGCGGCGGCCCCAGCATCGTTTTCTGTAAATCCTCCGCAGCCGCATTCTCCTCTTCGAGACGAGCGCCGTCATTGGCACAGAAGACCTGCGCGTCGTCCGTATAAGTGCGCTGACAAGTAGGGCAACGTTTCATTTATGCTCTCCCGATTTCATGGCTGACAAAAGGCGGTTGTCTCAAGCAGGCTCGAACAGGAAACTTGTAGCTTGAATCTAAACACTAGTCAATACTAACAATGGAAACGATGAAGGCGGAACGCTGAACGAGGAATGAAAGACAAGCTCTTAATAGTTCATCCTTCCGCGTTACAACTTCATCTTTGAGAAAAAAGGGAGAGCGGGTTTCCACCGCTTAGAGCCATCAGCGCGACGATGAGCAGAATCACGATTCCGAGAGACAGCGCCGTCCAAAACCTGCGCCGCGCCATGTGCCCTTTCACGTAAGCGAGCGCCGCCAGCCCAAGCGGTATCCAGATTAACAGCCCGGAGATCAGCCCCGGATTATATTCGCGACTCACGACGCTATTAATCGTATGCGACAATCCGTTGCCCATCGTTATCATTCCAAAGCACGCCAGCAGCCAGTGCGAGAATTTGTAACGTCGCGCCAGCACTACTCCCAGAATCATCAACGCCAATCCGATGCCGTTCATCAGCAGAAACCGCGACGGTGGGAGATTAACCTTTCGCACTCTCGCGATGTATGCGGAGAAGCCTTCGCCGCCCCAGTATTCCTCCGCGATGTGTATTAGGTAGGTCGCAGGGAATAACCAGAGCAGAATGGTCTCTTTTCTATCAGCGCGTCTTTCATCCGTCATCAGCACAACCTCCAGGGTCGCGGCACAAACGATTCCGCGAGCATCACTTCATAGGTCGCAGAAACTCCGGAAGAGACATGGCGGCTTCGTCCAGCACGTAGACATCAATTGAAGGCACTTCGCCAAGCTTGACGCTAAAAGCGGGCGCACTCAATTGACGCAGTTTGTTAATCAACGCTTCATTGCTGAAATAGCGGCGACCGCGCGCCGCAATCACGAAATCGCCCGCCGACATTTCCTTAAGCGCCGCCGCATCGGAGAGCGACACGCACATCAGGTCAGGACGATTCGCTTGCTGTGCGTAATAAGCAGCGAGGTTTGGTGTCTCGCTCGCGACGCGCGCTGCGGGCCGTGCGCGTCGCGCGATCTCAAACATGGCATCGCGCACGCTCGAATCATAAAACTCGTCGTGCGGAAAATAATCGCCCACGCGCGCACGCTCGCCGCCGAGCAGGTTTGAGTAGAGCCGATAGTGCGGAGCGCTGCGGGCAGAGGCCCAGGCGGAAGAGAAGATTACCAGCAAGATTAGCCCCGCCCGCGCGTAAGGCTTAACGCGCTCGTTCGTCAGGAGTGCCGCGCTCCAACGCGCGATATAACCGCTCGCAAACTGCAAGCCCAGCGCTGCCGTAATCAACACGATCGGCAGCGAGACAGTGAAGTAGCGCGTAAACTTGCTGCCGACCAGCGTGAACGGGAAATAGGCAAACAGTATCCAGAAGAAGAGAAAGAAACGCCCCTCGCCGAGTTTGCGACGTAAGAGTAGCGGCAGCCCCACCAGAAAGGCCAGCAGCGTCAACAGCGGCAGCTTGATGGCGATAAAGACGTAGTAAAAATACCAGGGCACGCCATTGAGCCAGTCCAGCATCTTGTGCGGGTAGAGCGTGCCCATGAATTCGTAGCTGTCATGCCCGACGCGTTGCCCTTTGGCAAAGGCGAGCATCTGCCGCCAAGTTCCCGGCAGCAGGATAGTGGGATTGCAGATCAGAAACGCCGCGCCCATCACCAGCAAGAAAATCAATATCCTACGTTTGCCGAGCCGCCAGCGCACAGACTTGATGTCCTGAAAGATATAGTAGTAGCTGAAACTGACGGCGAGCAGAACGGGCACATACTTAGACGCCAGCATCGCTCCGAACGCAGCCGCCGTTGCCCAGTAGTAACGCTCAGGCCGAGGGCTTCCACTCTCGGCTGCGCGCTGCCCGCGCAGCCAGAAAATGTTGGCGAGCAGGAAAAAGAAGAGCAGCGGCGTGTCTTCCTTCACGATGCGGTTAAAGCCTATCGCGCTTGGGTCAAACGCCCACAGCGCAGCCGCGATGAGCGCCGCTTCGACGCCGAACAGTTCTGCGACAAGAAGATAAATCAAGAGCGCCGTGAACGCGCCGAGTAGTATGTTAGGCAAGCGCAGGGCCGACTCGACTGGCACGCGCAAGGTCTCCGGATGTGCGGCGACAAGCGCGGTCGCGTTCCATTTTTCGGCGCTGATGAGGCTGATGGTGAGCAAGGCTTTCATCAACAGCGGGTGCTCGCTGTTGATAGAAGTCAGACCGTGCGTGCGATAGTCGGCTACGGCGCTCAGCTTATTCAATTCGTCATCGCTTAAGCCCTCGGCGCTCGACCCCGCGACGCGAAAGCCGAACCCGATGATGACGAGAGCCGCCAGCGTGAAGGCCAGTAGCCTGCGGCTGTAGAAACGCACGCCGTCTTCGTCAAATAATTCCGGCCTCAATCCTGCCGTGACGATTGCTTTTGCCGGTGCGGACAAGATTCGCAAGACTCCTTCGCTTTAAGGGCGACTCCGGCGGGCGGGGAAGACGCCTCTGGTTTCGAGTCCGTCCGAGGCGAGCCGCGAACGTGGCGCGACGGTGGCGCTCTAATATAATGCTTGCAATTCTATTAAAGATGGTTCAATCTAGGCGGCGATTCGACCTTGACCGCTCTTGTGTTTACCGCCTCGACGGGCTGCAAAGAGAGCTTTTCACTTGTCACACGCGTAGCAATCTCTTGAGACTAAAGGGTCGAAGCTATGCCTTACCTTTTGTAAGCGAGAAGAGTCCGGGGTTGAGACTGCACGTTAGATCAATCCTCTTAGACGTACCACACCCGCCTATCGTTGATAAGGAGATTTTATGGCAGAAACTCAGGAACAGCTAAACGCCAACAAGCCAGCACCACCGCCCTATCGCCTGGACACGAAACTTCATCAGATACTTTACAAGCCGGAAGCGAGGCCGACGCTCGAACCCCTGCCTGAGCCGGAAGTTCTGCCTGAGCCTCCGTACCCGATACATCCAGACCCGAAGGAGATGACTCGGTCTGAATATCAAAAGATGAACGCGATTCGCACCTGGAAGACATGGGGCGCGCCCTACTTCAAATCGCGCTGGCACAGCAAAGAACTGCGCCCGATAATACCCTACCTGTTTACCGACTGGAAGTGTAATTACGATTGCCATTACTGCTGGTCTTATGACAACAAAGTTAAGGGGATGACCGAAGATGTCGCCAAGCGCTCGATTGATTGGCTTCACTCTATCGGCTCGCGCGTGCTCGCCCTGATGGGCGGCGAACCGCTCCTGAGGCCCAAGTTCATACACAAAATCGTCTACTACAGCGCCAAGAAAGACATCTTCGTTTACCTGCCGACCAATGGCCGTTTGATGAAGCCGGACGTGATTGACCGCCTCGGCGACGCCGGAATCGCTACCGTCAATCTGGCCGTCGATTCCGTCAAAACGAGAAAAGAATTGCCGAAGGCGCTCGACACGATTCGCCCTTACTTTGACTACCTGGTCAAGCGGCAGCACTACTACGGCTACTCCGTGATGTTCAATATCAACATCACGCACATCAACATGGACGACGTGAAGGAGTTGACCGAGATTGCACACGACAACGGCATCGCCACCGATTATCACATCAACGAAACGCCGATGACCGAGCAGCCGCACTTCAAGCACCTGGACGAGAATCGTACCTACCTGACGCCGGATGACTGGGAAAAGGTTGACGACCTGCTCGACTATCTCAGCGACAAGCGGAAGAACCACGGCTATAAGATGGCGAACCCGGAACAGCACATGCAGGATATGAAGCAGTTGATGCGCGGCGAAGTGCCGCCCTGGGCTTGCCGCGCCGGTCAGAACTCCTTAATCATCCGCACAGACGGCACGCTCGCTCCCTGCTTCCCGATGTACTCGGCGACGCACGATTGGGGCACTATCGAAAATCATAAATTCGAGGTTAACCAACTCAACGAGATGAAGAAGGAATGCTCGAAGCATTGCCTTTCGACCTGCAACTACATTCTGGGCTACTGCTACAACACGCAACGCGTCGTTACCTGGGCCTTGAAGCAGGCCATGCACGGCTTCAAGGGAGCGACCAACGGCTTCTAAAGCAAGTCAGAAGAATTGATTCATTGATTCATTTGTTCATTGAATCAATGAGCCGACACGCTACGGGCACATAATAATAAAGGGCAGCCATGAGTGGCTGCCCTTTATTATTGAATCTGAAAAATGAGCCGAGCAGGGCTCGAACCTGCGACCCGCTGGTTAAGAGCCAGCTGCTCTACCAACTGAGCTATCGGCCCATCGCAAGAAAATTAACTGCTTGTCTTATTACTGTCAAGTGTCGAAGATGATAGCTCTTAATCAAGCGCCAGAGGTTAAAAGCATTTTGCGATACCCGAACTCCTTCGCCGTTTTCCGCCGATGGCAAAGGCAGCAACGAACCTCACATTTCCCTATCTCTGCGAAGATGCTCGAAGGCCCATAGCCCGCTCTAATCATGTTACAAATTGATTGTTGTTTATGGCCTCTTACATGGTCAAACTCTAAAACTACCGGATCACTTTCACCGCAGTCTACGCAGGGATGCCGTTTCAAATATGCTACGATTGATTTGATAATTTCAAACTCCGCACTCCTCCTCCGCTTGGCAACGTTTGCTATATGGCGTGCTTTATTATTCTGATACCACTGAGCCTGAGTTGACTTCTTGCATTCGCGGCAGGTTGATTGTAATCCGTCTCGCCGAGCATTGTTTTTACCAAATTTATCGGGATGCTTAGTTTGTTTGCAAGAGGGACATTGTTTCATTGGAATACAGTGCCCCCATTAAGGTGGCAGTAAATACAAAGTTAGATTGATTGCAACAGCGCCTGGCGCATGGCTTCCGCCGAAGGCCAGCGTTGGGCCACGTCTTTCGCAAGGGCGCGCTCAATGGCGGAGGCAAGCGCGGGTGGCACGTTCGGATTGCGCCTGAGCACGGGGATGATCGGCTTCTCGAAAATAGCTTTGACGGTTTCGGCGACGTTCGAGCGCGGGCTGATGTCAAGCGCGATGTTGCCTGTGACGAGGCTGTAGGCCGTCATCCCCATCGCGTAGATGTCCGAAGAGGGGCGGACGTTGCGAAAGTCGCGGATTTGTTCGGGCGGCATGTAGGCGAAAGTGCCCGCCACATCTCCGGCCATCGTGACGCCGCTCATGCCCGTCTGCGTAAAACTCTTGGCAAGGCCGAAATCCGTCAGCTTCGCATTGTGATTGGGCCAAGCGCCGCTGACGAGAATGTTTTGATCTTTGATGTCGCGGTGAATGTAGCCTTTGGTGTGGGCGAAGGCGAGGGCGTCGAGTGCTTGCGCGACGATGGGCACGGCTTCCTGATAGGGAAGGCTTCCGCCGCGCGCGTCCGCCAGCTTGGCCGCGTCCGCTCCTTCGACAAACTCCGTAATCAGATAGACCACTCCGTTGTTTGTCCCACGGTCTATGAAGCGAACGATATTCGGATGTTGTAAAGCAGCGGCGACATCTATCTCGCGCATAAAGCGGCGCAGGGCCTGGTCGCTGACCGCCACTTCGGGCAGCAAGGTCTTGATGGCAACCGCCTCACCCGTCTCCTGATTGCGCGCGAGCATGACGCAGCCCATCCCGCCTCGTCCAAGCACCTTGATGGTTTCATAGCCGGGGACGGGCTGCGGCTGTCGCTTTAATTCTTCACGGCAGTCTTCGCAGAGGTAAGTTAAATGCTCGTCGGGCGTGGAGGCTTCGGCCTGATCGCGTCGCCCGCAGTTGAGGCATTCGACCATCACGATAGAGGGTTGCGTCGGATGCAGAGCGGCTGGGCCGGTATTACCCGGCTGCGCGTAAAGCTGTGTGGGCGCTTCGGCGCTGACTTCGACGGCAAGCACGGTCTGCCCCCCTTGTATGCGGTCGCCGTTGCTTAAGAATGCTTCCTGCACCTTCTGGCCGTTGACGTAAGTGCCGTTGGTCGAACCCAAATCGCGCAGGAAACAACGGGGCGGAGCGATTTCGAGCAGACAGTGGTTGCGCGAGAAAAAGCGATCATCAGGCAGACAGAGTTGCGCGGCGTCACTGCGACCAATGAGAAAAGTATTGTGTTGGTCGAAGGTGAAGGAGCGCCCGGCGTGCGGGCCGGACAAGACTCTTAAAGTAACTTGCATGATGATTCGGTTTCGACTCACGGACGCGCTCTTTCGTCGGCGTCGTGTTGCTCCTTAACCTTTCTTCTGCGGCGTGAATCCGCCGTCGGCTGACTTTTCTATTTTCAAATCGTCAAAAGCAACTTCGCCGCCGTTGCTGGTGTAGAAACCGACGCGGCCCGTCTTGTACCCGGTTGTGTCTGTGACGCTGGTGATGTACTGGCCGTTAACATAAAAGGAAAGCTGAGTGCCCTTGACGCGCACTTCCAACTCGTTTGGCGTAGTGCCGGTGCGGATGGCAGAACTGCGCGAGGGCTGGACGAGGACGACCTCCTTGCTGCCCTGATGCTGCACGACGCTGTAGCCGCCGACCTCTTCATTAACAATCAGAAAAGCGTAGTCCTCCAGCTTTCCGTCTTTTAATTCACCGTGGACGACGAGGCCGTATCCGTTGTCCGGAGATTTCCCGTCAACGCTGCGCGCTGTCACCTTGACGGTCGCATCCTGTGTGTAATAGCCGTCTTCGTCAGGGGCGTAGATGACGACGTAGTTACCGGCGACGGTATAACGCATGTGATATTCGCCGTCGTCGTAGAAGCTACCGAAGGCGCTAGCGCCCGTCGCCCATTTCTCCGTGGAGAAATCGTCAATCAGAGTGTTGCCTGTGGTCGTGGCGGAATTACTGTTGTTGGAATTGTTCGCGTTTTTGTTGTTTGCGTTGTTGGCATTCGCGGTGCGATTAGAGTTGTTCGAGTTATTCGCGGCGCGGTTGTTGTTATTGGCGTTAGCATTGTTGGAATTGCTGCCGCCCGCAATCGAGAGCATCACAATCGCGCCAATGCCGAGCACCAGCAGCACGCCGACGATGCCCAGAATCCACGGCAGAGGTTTAGACTTTTTGACAGGCGGTGGGGCATACGGCGCTGGCCCCCAGGAGGGAGTCGGCTGCGGCGTCGGCACAACCTGCTGCGGCGGCTGTTGCGACGGAAAGACCTGCGTCGGCGCGCCGCTCGTGTCACGCGCCGCCGGATAGGCGAGCGTGGCGTTCGGATCATAATTCGGCGGCGGCGGTGCGTTAGCGAGCAATGCACCATCGTCCAGACAAAAGCTCAATGCGTCATCCGTATAAGTTCGGTTGCAGGTCGGGCATCGTTTCATAAGTGTCTCGCTTACTTTATCTCTTGTTAGCCTACGGTCGTATTAGTCTTCGGAAAGCGTATTCGGGAATTCAGCTACATTCAATACGTCTTGAGGTGATAACACAAGTGCGAAAGAGGATGCTGCGTTATTATACGAGAAGCGGCGACCTCTTCAAGCCCTAATTACGCTTCCGCAGCGTCCGCAGAATCTTGTGCCGGGCGCATAGCTCGTGCGGCAGGTCTGGCAGACGACCTGTACGGGGCGCGGCGGAACAATTGTCTGCATCGCCGCCTGAATCGGAATGCCGCAACGACCGCAGAATTTCGTTCCTAATGGGTAATTTGTTCCGCAGCGCTGGCAGCGGTTTGGCGGCGCGCCGTGTCCGTAAACGGATTGACCGCCATAAGGGTTTCCGCTCGCCGGTGGCGGCTGCGGCTGAAAGGGTGGTTGGTGCTGCTGCTGCCCTTGCGATGCGGCGTCGGCGACGGGTTGAAAAGTTGTGCCGCCGCAACGCCCGCAAAATTTGACGCCGGAAGCGAAGCGCGAACCGCATTGAGCACACATGACGACGCCCGGAATACTGCTCGGCGGCCCGCTGCCGATGCCGCTCGCGCCGCCGCCGCGCGATGGCGAGAGTTGGCTGCCCGAAGAGGCGGAACGCAACTGCGCCTGTATAATCTGCTCGCTCGAATCGGGGCGAATCTCTATGACGCGTTCGTCGTCCATGTCGCCCGTGCGCGCGACGCGCAGGACGTGTCTGCCCGGAGCAATCGTCGTCAGCACCAGCCTCCCTGAACGCCCGACTGTTCCGTATCTTTCATCATCAACGTAAACTTCCGCGCCGACCGGAGCCATGACGACGACGCGTGAATCGCCTTCGTCCTCTTCTTCCAGCGCTTCCTGGCCCGCCGCTTGCTCTAGCTCGTCGAGCCACTCGGCGACAGATTGCGAGCGCGCCGCAGGGTCTTTTTCCAGCGCGTGCATCACGACGCGCTCGACTTCGGGTTGAATATCCGAGCGAAGAGTGCTGAGCGCGGGCGGTGCGTTCATCATCTTCTGCATGATGAGCTGGGCCAAGTCGCCGGAGAAGGGCGGACGCCCGCCCAGCATGTGATAGGCAATCGTGCCGAGCGCGTAAACGTCTGCGCGCGCATCTAGAGATGCGCCCGACTGCATCTGTTCGGGAGCCATGTATTCGGGAGTGCCGATGATGCCGCGCGACTGCGGGCCGCTGCCGCTGTGCGCGTCAGACTCGGCCACGGCCTGACTGACGATCTTCGCCAAACCGAAGTCGCCGACCTTGACGAAGCCGTCGCCGACAATCGTTCCAGACTTCTTGCGCTGCTGCATGATGAAGATATTGGCGGGCTTCAAGTCACGGTGGAGAATGCCCTCGTCGTGCGCGGCCTCGACGCCTGCGGCTATCTGGCGGAGAAGGGTAAGCGTGCGCGCAACAGAGAGCGTGCCTTCGCGCCGCAGCAGATGATGCAGGGTTTCGCCCTGCACGTATTCCATCACCAGATAGAAGACGCCCTCAGGGCTTTTGCCGAAGTCCGTCACGTCCACGACGTTCGGATGACGAATCGAAGCGGCGGTTCTGGCCTCGCGCTCAAAACGCGCGATGGCTTCGCCTTCCTGCATCTCTTCGTTGTTGAGAAAGTCTGGCCGGACGGTCTTGACGGCGACGCGGCGCGTCATCAGGTTTTGGTCGCGCGCTAGATAAACTTGGCCCATCGCGCCGCGCCCCAAACGCTTTTCCAGCAGGTAACGTTTATTCAAGAGCGGCCCGCCGGGCAGCGTATGCTTCGTATTCGTGCTGTCTTCAGCGCAGACGAGCACCTCGTCTTCATAACACTTTTCGCACCGGGGACATTCGCGCATAAAACTTATTAACTCGGAACTCTGTCCTATCTTAAATGTTCTCCACGCATATCGAGCGACGTGCAGGTATTCGCTTTCGCGTCGCCGCGCGTGGCCGTCCAGATTGTGTTAGAACGCAACGCTGAAGAGGCTTTTGCGCAAGACGTAAGGTGAGTAATGCCCGCCGGTCGCTTCAACAAGGGCAAGAATAAGGCGTCGCGCGGGCGCGCGTCAATTAAGCACGCCTCCAGGCGAACGCCTCTAAGGATAAGGACGGATGAAGGGGAAGCTAACCGGCGGCCCGCGCCTTCTTCTGCTCTTTGGCTTCCTGCATACGTGTGCCGAGTTCTTCAAGCTGTTCGGAGTTTAAGACCTCGCGCGCGTCCTTGAACATCTCGTCTTCTTCTTCCTCGACGTGGTGTTCGACGTTCTCCTTCAAGACCGTCAGCTTCGCGCCCCACGTCTCGTCATCTTTGGGCAGCGCTTCCAATTCTGCCAGCAGTTGCTTGACGACGTTGTGCTCTTCGATAGCTTCGAGCGTAATATCGTGCGTCTCTTTCGCTTCCTTGAGAATGGGATAAAGCATCTGTTCTTCGATCTGCGAGTGAATGTCCAACTCGGTTTTTAATTGCGTAAACAACTCTTCGCGCGTCTTGACGCCGCGCTCGGTCGTCTTGTCCAATTTTTCAAAGATGCCGGAAACCTTTTCGTGATCCTTCTTCAGTAATTCAAAAGCGTTCATGACCTGAAATCCTCCAAATGTTTAAGTGCTGTGGTGACAATCTTGCACGCTAACAGTACGCGCAAGCGGTGTTTCATCTCTTGACCGGCAAATAAAGTGCCAGCCGCGCTCAAACGTAAAGATGCAGGCCGTGTGAGTAACTTGTTTCGAATTATTCGACTGTAAAGTTCATAGACTTCAAGACCACCGGTCTGGCGTTGGCATCGGAGGCATACAACACCTCGAATCTATACGCGCCTTTGGCCCACGCGCCGTCGCTTAGTTCCTGCGGGTTAAGCTGGAAACCGGTAGTCAGTCGCGGAGCGGCGGATGGAAACGTTTCGGTCATAGTCCCAAGCATCTTTCCCGGCTCGATTCCTTCGACCTGTTCCGCGTAGAGCTTGCCAAACGCCGCGTCGCCGCCAATGGTGTTATCAATTGTGAAAATCACGTAGATGAGATCGGCTGGCGAGAAGGTGGTTTCGCCCGGCGACTCGACGGGCATTCCCCTGTGCTTCGTCATCTTCATCCTGAAGATGCTGACTCCGCCAGCGGATTCCGTGTTGCTGTTTCCGGCAGCGGGAGCATTGCTTTCACTCTGCGGAGTTTTGCTCGCACTGCCGCCCGTAACCGTAAACGACGTGGACTGTCCACCAACGGGATTGTCTTCCTTATCGGCCAGCCTGACCTGCAAGCCGTAGCGGCCACCCGGAAAATCACTCGGCAGCTTCGCATAGAAACTGGCGGTATTATCGCCTTCTACGTCCAGAGTCTTTTCCGCACCGGGAACCATCGAGCCGTTTTTTTGTCCGGCCACATCTTCATAGACGATGCGGAATCTGGCCTTGCCCTGGCTGGGCGCATTCGTGATGTCAGCCACTGCATAAAGCGTCTCGCCCGGTTGAAAAGTATCCTCCGTCTTAGTGACCTTTTCGTCCTTGCCAATCTTTAGGCTGTTAACCTTGGCTTCTCTGCTGCAAGCCGAAAGAGCGCCTAACAGGCATCCGAGAATGAGGAACAGAGCGGTTTTTCTCAAGCGCATCTTTTTTCTCCTTTGTGAGCTTCTGCTTTAGATTGTCTGCAAATCCACGCAGCACTCTGCGCAGCGTGTGGCCTTGAGCGGAATGGTCGAGAGACAGTAGGGGCAATCTTTCGTCGTGGGGCCGTCATCGGTCGCTTGCTTGCTCTTCAGGCGATTGAACGAGCGGATGATAAGGAAGACGACGAAGGCTACAATCAGGAAACTAATCAGGTCGTTGATGAGTTGGCCGTAGGCGATAACGGGCAGCGCTTCGGCTTTCGCTGCCGCAAGGGTCGGCGGCTTCTTGCCCGAAAGATCAATAAAGAGGTTGGCAAAATCAACTTTGCCGAGCAGTTGACCGATGGGCGGCATGATGACGCCCTCGACGAGTGTCGTCACGATCTTGCCGAAGGCGAGGGCGAGAATAACTGCGACGGCGAGGTCTAAGACGTTGCCTCGCTTGATAAACTCTCGGAATTCTTTGAACACTTTGGCTTCTCCTTCTCGAACGAGTAAAGTGTGGCTCGTCCGCGACAATGAATGTCAGAGCTTTGCAACGGGGCTTTTATACCATCAGCGAAGAGCCGTCAATGAATTCCGTACGCTTTCAATCATCAACACCGCGCAGCGCCGAAGAGAATGACAGATGAATCTTTTGACACTTAAGACTCCTTCGCTCGTGCTCGATTATGAACGGCTCAAGCGAAACGCCGAACAAATGAGCCATCGCATACGGCATCTGGGCGCAAGCTTGCGCCCGCACGTCAAGACGCACAAGTGCATAGAGGTCGCGCGCCTTCAGACCATAGGGCACAACGGCGGTCTGACCGTCTCGACGCTCGCCGAAGCGCGCAGCTTCGCCACGCATGGCTTCAAAGACATCACCTACGCCGTTCCCATCGAGCCGGGCAAATTCAGCGAAGCCATAAAGCTCTCTGAAACCTGCGAGCGATTTTCGCTGCTGACAGATGATCTTGAAACCGCCGCTCTACTTAATGAGAGCGCGCAGCGCGCGGGCGTGACGATTAATCTCTTTTTAAAAGTGGACTGCGGCTATCATCGTTGCGGAGTTGAACCGCAGAGCGCGGCGGCGTTTGAGATTCCGCGCTTTATCTGTGAGGCGTCAAACTTGCGCTTCGCGGGTATTCTGACTCACGCGGGCCATTCCTATCACGCGCGCTCGAAAGAGGAATTGCTGTCAATCGCACGGCACGAGCGAGACTCTATGACGGAGTATGCCGAAAGATTGCGCGCGACTGGCGTTACCGTCCCCATCGTCAGCATCGGCTCAACGCCGACCATCACACACGTAGACCACCTGGCGGGCATTACGGAGGCGCGGCCCGGCAACTATATCTTCTACGACGCCTTTCAAGCCACGCTCGGCAGTTGCACGTTTGCAGACTGCGCGTTGACGGTGCTGACGGCCATCGTCCACCTGGAACGCACCCGCCGCAAAATCGTCATCGACGCAGGCTCAATCGCGCTTTCGAAAGACAGGGGCGCAATCGAGTTTGACCCGTCTTGCGGCTACGGGCGGGTATTGGATTTGGAAGGAAACGATTTGAACCTGCGTGTAGCGGGACTCTCGCAGGAGCACGGCGAGATTATCGCCGAAGATGATGGGATACTCAACAAGCTTAAAATCGGAACGCGTCTGCGCGTGCTCGCGAACCACTCATGCCTGACCGCCGCGCAGCACTCTCATTACAATGTGCTGCGCGGCGATAGCGTTGTCGACCGCTGGGAAATTCAACGCGGCTGGTAAGCCAAACGATGAAGTAGGAACGATGAGCGCAGAACGATGAACTATTAAGAGCAAGTCTTTCATTCATCGTTCTGTGTTCATCGTTTAGCTTATGCTCGTTTCAAATTCCGCGTCGCTTGAGTTCTCGAAGCAGTTTCACTTCCTGCTGCTGCTTGCTTCGCTGAAGCGCCCGGCGTTTCGGTTTGAGCCGATTGCATCTTCTCTATGCGCGCGGTGATGCGGCGGTCGAGGTCTGTGATTTGTTCGGGCGTCAGACGGAAAATGTTCGGCTGGTTGTGATAGAGCTTCGCGCCCGTCACGATGTCTGCCTGCTTGAAGCCGTGCTTTTCTGCTTTGGCGATTAATTCCTGAATCGTCATGGCGGGCGGCACGAGCGAGAGCGGCGAGGGCTTCTCTTCCAGAGTTTCGGGGACAGTCGCGGGCTTCGGCGCTTCCATCGGCAGGTCGTTGGCGGCATCGCGCTTCATGTGATCCAGAAAATCCCTGAACGTCACGTCGCCCGTCAACTCGAAGCCGACTTCAAAAACCTGGCTGTTGCTCTTGACGACCTGAAAGACGCGTGTGATTTCGCCCGCGCGCTCCTGCAAGGAGACTTCGACCATAATGTCGACGAAGTATTCAAGGCCGCTGGCGGTCATCGGCAGAACGCGCCCGACTTCGTTATCCTCTTTAGCTTCCTTACCTTTGGCCGCAATCTGGTCGACGATGACGACAGACTTGCCGCTCTCTATGCAGAGCTTGCGAAGCACCCCTTGCAAGACCATCTGGTCTGCGGCCAACTCTTCGGCTGAAGGCTGTGCGAGGGGGTCGCCCGTGCGCTCGCGCACAGCCGCCACCATTTCGCTGTGCTTGGCGCTGAAGTAACCGGCCCACGAATCCAAGGCGAAGCAGCCGTAGTTCTGCTCGCGGCCTTCGCCGTTCAAAGCCCAGTCAATAAACTCCGGCAATTCGTCCGGGTGCTCTATCTCAAGTCCGTCGAAGAGCGTGCCGTTGCCTTTCAGGAGGCGCGACTTGCGCTCTACGTCGAAGATGCAGAGGCGGCCCAATCCAGCTTCCGCCATGCTGCGTATGAAATGGCTCTTGCCAACGCCCGCGCCGCCGCGTACAGCCATCACAAGGCGCTGCTGTCGCGGCAAGCGGCTGAGCGGATTAACTCTCGGTCTTTTTGTATTAGTCATCTCTAAAGTCCTCTTTTTAGCTGTTCACCAAGTCAATCAAAAGGGGGAAGTCGAAACCAAGCACGACTCAACAGGATTTGAACCCGGTTCGGGAGTCGAGCACGCTAAACACTGGAGAACTTAGCACACTTTTCAGCGGGTGTAAAACAAAATTTCATCGGTGAAACAAGAAGATTTCAGGAGTGAATCCGCTCCCCTTTCATCAATCTGCTTGCAATCTGATAGGATGCGCGCGGAGGATTTTGACGAAACAGATGAGCACACCCGCTAATAAAGTTATTTATTCGATGGTCGGGGTCGGCAAGTATTACGACAAACGGGCCGTCCTCAAAGATATTTACCTTTCATATTTCTACGGCGCAAAGATTGGCGTCATCGGCCTTAACGGTTCTGGCAAGAGTTCCTTGCTGCGGATTCTCGCAG
>DASVTR010000005.1:0-80070 GCA_036387475.1 Pyrinomonadaceae bacterium
GGAGATGGTGATGCCTGGCGATAATGTGGCGATGGAGATAGAGTTGATTGCGCCGATAGCGATGGAGAAGGGGTTGCGGTTTGCTATCAGAGAGGGTGGGAGAACGGTCGGTGCTGGCACGGTCTCCGAAGTCATTGAATAAGTTTTATCCGTTGTCAGTGGTCAGTTGTTAAGTCATCTGGTTACATCTCGAAAGTGATAGCCCGAAGTTAACGATAGACGACGAGTCATTGACAAAGAATAGTCTTGAGTTTTGAGGAATAAGTTATGCCGCGCGATAATATTACGCTTCAGTGTACGGATTGCAAAAGCCGTAATTATGTAACGACGAAGAATAAGAAGACGACACCGGAGCGCCTTGAGTTTCGAAAGTTTTGCCGACGCTGCCGCAAACATACGGGGCACAAGGAGACGAAGTAGGAAGGATGAACGCGGAACGCGGAATGAAAGACCAAATGCTTTTCATTCATTGTTCATCGTTCCGACTTCATCGTTTCTCGAAGGGGTATAGTGTCAACGGTTAGCACGTCGGTCTCCAAAACCGAAAGTCCGGGTTCGAATCCTGGTACCCCTGCTTTTGGGCTTTGAAAGAAGGTAAAGATTTCAGGTGTCGAAGAAAGCCGACAACATCATGAGCGACAAAGATGACTCGGATGAGTTGCCGTTAGAGCCGGAGCCGCCGCCGGGGCGCGTTAGTTCGGCGGACGTGCCGCCGGGCACACCCGGCCCGCGTGCGGCGCGTTTTGGCGAGGGCGTAGAAGGACAAGGAGCACGGCGCGAGCGTGCAGTGGCGGGGCCGCGCACCGGGCCTATCCAGCGCACGGGGAATTTTCTGCACGACGTTCGTGAGGAAATGAAGCGCGTCTCCTGGCCGTCGGCTAAGGAAGTCCAGAACACGACGATTATTACAATCATCGCCGTCATCTTCTTCGCCGTCTATTTGTTTGGAGTGGATTTACTTATCGTCCAGATCGGACGTTTCGCCGCATGGCTGTTGTCCTTGGTCGGGCTGGCTGCCTGAGAGTGAAAGAGGTTTTTTCCGAAATGAAGCAGTGGTACATCCTTCACACTTACTCCGGGCACGAGAAGAAGGTGCGCGACAGCCTGAAGGCGCGCATTCGTGATACGGACTTGCAGGAAGAGATAACGGAAGTGCTCGTCCCTACGGAAACGGTCGTCGAGATGCGTGGCAATAAGCGCGTCGAATCATCGCGGATGTTTTATCCGGGCTATGTGCTGGTCGAGATAGAGTGCGACGAGCGCGGGCACATCCCGGACAACGTGTTTCATACAATCAAGTCAACGCCGAAGGTGACGGGCTTTGTCGGCGGGCAGAATCCGACGCCTCTAACGCCGGACGAAGTTAACCAGATTGTTCATAACGTGACGGAAGCGGCTGAAAAGCCGAAGCCGAAGTTTTCTTACGCAGCGGGCGAGACCGTTCGTATCAAGAGCGGCCCGTTCGCCAGCTTCACCGGCAAGGTCGAAGAGGTCAACGAGGACAAGGCAACCCTGAAGGTGACCGTCACCATCTTTGGTCGTTCGACGCCCGTCGAGTTGAACTTTCTGGATGTCGAGAAAGTGACGTTTGCAGAGGAAGAGTAAACAGTTTTCAGTTTTCAGTTTTGAGTTTTCAGCGAGAGGCTGAAACCCTAATTCTGAAAACTGAAAACTCAAAACTGAAAACTGAATTATGGCAAAGAAGATAACAGGTTATATCAAGTTGCAAGTTCCGGCGGGCAAGGCCAATCCGGCTCCGCCGATTGGCCCGGCTCTGGGCCAACATGGCGTCAATATCATGGAGTTCTGCAAGGCTTTCAACGCGAAGACCGCGCAGATGGACCCGGATTTGAAAATCCCGGTCGTGATTACGGTCTATGCCGACCGTTCCTTCACATTCGAGACGAAGACGCCTCCGGCGGCTGACCTTTTGAAGAAGGCTTCCGGCATTCCGAAGGGGTCTGGCAAGCCAAACAAAGAGAAGGTCGGCTCAATCTCGCGCGACAAGATCGAAGAGATTGCCAAGACCAAGATGCCGGATTTGAACACGACGAGCCTGGCCTCCGCCATCAAGACCATCGAAGGCACGGCGCGCAACATGGGCCTGACAATCGAAGGATGAACGCGGAACGATGAACTGATAAGAGCTTGTCTGTCATTCATCATTCATCGTTCCGACTTCATCGTTAATTAAAGAGGGAGAGGTTGAGCGTTAACCCGGTCGCCTCGTTTGCACCTTGGAGAATAAATAATGAGAAAGCACGGGAAGAAATATCGTGCGGCTCTGGAGAAGATAGAAGAGGGCCGCAAGTACACGCTGGATGAAGGTGTGGCGAAGGTGAAGGAGATGGCTTTCGCCAAGTTTGACGAGACCGTCGAATTGACGATGTGGCTCGGCGTTGACCCGCGTAAAGCAGACCAGTTGGTGCGCGGGACGGTTGTGCTGCCGCACGGCCTTGGGAAATCGAAAACGGTGCTAGTCATCGCGCAGGGCGATAAGCAGCGTGAGGCCGAAGAGGCGGGCGCGGATTTCGTCGGCGGCGACGACATGGTGGATAAGATTAAAGGCGGCTGGCTGGAATTCGACGCCGTTATCGCCACGCCGGATATGATGCGGGCGGTCGGTCAATTGGGTAAGGTGCTCGGCCCTCGCGGGCTGATGCCGAACCCTAAGACGGGCACGGTCACTTTCGACGTGAAGACGGCGGTGCAGGAGACGAAGGCCGGTAAGGTCGAGTATCGCGTAGACAAGACCGGCGTGATACACGTCCCCGTCGGCAAGGTTTCCTTTGACGCCGAAAAGATTCAGGGCAACGCGCGCGTCCTGCTCGATGCGGTCGTCAAGGCCAAGCCCTCGACGGCCAAAGGCAAGTACGTCAAGAAGGTGAATCTGGCGGCGACGATGGGGCCGGGCGTGCTGCTCGATGAAGCGGCTTACGCCAAATAGAGGTGAGGTGCGAACCGTATGAAAACAAGAGAACAGAAACAACAGGATTTGAACGCCCTCACGGAGCAGTTTCAAAAAGCGACGGCTGCGATGCTCGTCGGCTTTAACAAGCTGACGGTGGCGAAAGATCAGGAATTGCGTAACCAGTTGCGCGAGGCCGGAGTCTCCTATGAGGTCGTTAAAAATACGCTGGCCCGCAAGGCCGCCGCAGGCACTCCGTTTGAACAGGCAGCCGAGCACTTCAAAGGTGTGACGGCGATTGCCTTGAGCGAGGGCGACCCCGTTAACTTGTCGAAAGCGATTTCCAAGTTTACGAAGGCTAACCCGGACGTTTTTAGTTTCAAGGTCGGGATCGTCGAAGGCAAGGTGGTGGAGCTTCGTGATGTTGAAGCCATCGCCAGCCTGCCGCCGAAGGAAGAGTTAATCTCGAAGATTATGTTTTTGATTAACTGTCAGGCGCAACGGCTCGTCACGGTGATTTCAGCCGTGCCGCGCAATCTGGCAATCGTCATCAAACAGATCGGCGAGCAGAAGGGCGGCAGCGAAGCCGCTTAAATTTGAACAGTCAGCCGGACCAGGGATAAACGAGCGAGGCGATATGTCAGGTCGTCTGTTACGGCTCGGACGCACTTTCCCAAAACTCGCGATGCAGCGAGCCAAAAGGAAAGCGTTCCGTGGGTTCTCACGGCTTGCGAACCATTAACCATAAAACAGCAACCAGGAACCCTTTTGAGGAGGATAGAAAGCAATCATGGCAGCAACACGTGAAGATGTTATTGAGTATTTGAAGGGCATGACCCTTTTGGAAGCCTCGGAGCTTGTTAAAACGCTGGAAGAGACGTTTGGCGTCTCGGCGGCGGCCGCCACGGTCGCGGCTGCTCCGGCGGCTGGCGGCGGTGGCGGTGAAGCCGCTGCTCCGGCGGAAGAGAAGACCGAGTTTGACGTTGTCCTGCAAGCCGCTGGCGGCAACAAGATCAACGTCATTAAGGTCGTACGCGAAGTCACGGCTCTGGGTCTGAAGGAAGCTAAAGACCTGGTCGAGGCCGCTCCGAAGGCCGTCAAGGAAGGCGTCTCGAAGGAAGAGGCCGAGACGATTCGCCAAAAACTCGCTGACGCGGGCGCGACCGTCGAAGTCAAATAGTAAGTCTGGAGTTTGGAGTCTGGAGTCTGGAGTAAAAAGCTTCTTTGACTCTAGACTCCAGACTTGTGACTCCAGACCGTCCGTCGCTTGACAGTTTACCTCGTTCAACATTAAGGTAGGGGAGTAGTGAGGCGCTGGCGTTACTCCCGGAAAATTTGACGAAGAATAGTTACCGCTTTCATGAACAAGCGGTCAGGGCAATGTGCGCTCTGGCCGCGCTTTGGCGTCTCTAAAAGACAGTTTTGAGTTTTCGGTTTTCAGTTTTCAGCTAATCGCCAGCTAACACTTCCAGCGTGCGATTTCCGGGTAATCGTTTTACTGAAAACTAAAAACTGAAAACCGAAAACTAATTAAGGAATCTCCGAATGTCTGCAAATCCGCTTCAATCAATTGCCAGTGGGACGGGACGACGCACGAGCCAAGCGCCCGACCGTCATGATTTTTCCAAGATTGCGACCGCCGTGCGCATCCCGAATCTGATAGAGATTCAGAGGGATTCGTACAATCGTTTTCTACAGATGGACTTGCTGCCGGAAGAGCGCGAAAACACGGGCCTTCAAGCGGTCTTCCGCTCCGTCTTTCCGATCTCGGATTTTCGCGGCACAGCCACACTGGATTTCGTAGAGTTTCAAATCGGCAACTGGCAGTGCAAGTGCGGTCGGCTCGAAGGCTTAAACTACCTGCGCGCCAACTGCAAATCCTGCGGCTCGACAGTCAAGGTAGACCCCTTGACGCCCGGCGAAACGCTCTGCCACAAATGCGGCACGTTTAACAACGTGCGCCCGCAACTGTGCGATAACTGCGGCGAACCCGTCGGCCTCAAGCACAAGCACGACCAGCAGGAGTGTCAGGAGCGCGGCATGTCTTACAGTGTGCCGCTCAAGGTCAAGATTCGCCTGACCGTCTACGACAAAGACCCCGAAACGGGAGCGCTCAACATCCGCGACATCAAAGAGGAGGAAGTCTTCTTCGGCGAAATCCCTTTGATGACCGATAACGGCACTTTCATCATCAACGGCACGGAGCGCGTCATCGTCTCGCAGCTTCATCGCTCGCCCGGCGTCTTCTTTAAGCGCGGCGCGCTCTACGTCGCCAAGGTGATTCCTTATCGCGGCTCCTGGGTCGAGTTTGAATACGACCAGAAGAACCTGCTTTACGTGCGCGTCGGAAAGCGCAAGTTTCTGGCCTCCATCTTCCTGCGCGCCCTGGGCATCTGGCTCAACCCGGATTTTGACCCGAAAGGCTTTGGCACCGACGGGCAACTGGAAGAGACAGTCAAGAATGCAGCCTTCGGCGACGAAGACATCCTGCGCGCCTTTCACCCTGCAGACCAGGTGCGCGTTCAGGAGGGACGACTCTTCATCCAAGTTCCTGAAACGGGCACGAGCAATCTGGTCGGGATGAAGGTTGACTCGGACATCAAGGGACGCGGCGAGCCGATTGTCCGTGCGGGCAAGAAGGTGACCAACTCTGCGCTCGACGCGATGCGCAAAAGTCATGTCCGCGAAGTCGAGATTGATACAGCACAGTTCGAGGGCGCGTATGCTCTCTCCGATGTCATCAATACTGAGACCGGTGAGGTTGTGCTCGAAGCCAACAACGAGATTACGCCCGCCAAGCTTTCTGAGATTGTCGAAGCGGGCATCGAGAGCTTCAGCGTCTTCTTCCCAGAGCGCGATGACCTCGGCGCGATTATGTCGCAGACCTTGAAGAAGGACGTGATACAGAAGCCCGTCGATGCGCTGCTGGAAATCTACCGCAAGATGCGCCCCGGCGATCCGCCGACGGTGCAGACGGCCTTTCGATTGCTCGAAGGCATGTTCTTCGACCCGCGCAAGTTTGATTTCTCGCGCGTCGGACGCCTCAAGTTCAACATCAAGATGGGCAAGCCTGAAATGGATCGCATTGATGATCCTCTGCTCTCGGCGCAGGACTTCTTCGAGGTTGTCTCTTACGTCCTGAAGATGCGCAAGAACCCTGCGGAGTATCAGGCGGACGACATTGACCATCTCGGCAATCGTCGTGTCCGTGCGGTCGGCGAGCTTCTGGAAAACCAGTTTCGCATTGGTCTGGAACGCATGGAGCGGGCCATCAAAGAGAAAATGTCTATCCATCAGGAGATGCAGACGACGATGCCGCGCGATTTGATTAACGCGAAGCCCGTCACGGCTGCGGTGCGCGAGTTCTTCGGCTCAAGCCAGCTCTCGCAGTTTATGGATCAGACGAATCCTTTATCGGAGATTACGCACAAACGCAGGCTCTCGGCGCTTGGGCCGGGCGGACTCTCGCGTGAGCGCGCAGGGTTTGAGGTGCGCGACGTGCACCCGACGCACTACGGTCGCATCTGCCCGATTGAGACGCCTGAAGGCCCGAACATCGGACTCATCTCCAGTCTCTCCTGCTTTGCGCGTATCAACGAGTTCGGCTTTATCGAATCGCCTTACCGCAAGGTAACGGATGGCCGCGTCGTTGAATACGTGCGCGTTATCAACGGCGGCGATACCAAGTTTAAGCCCAACGACCACGTTCCGCAGGAGGAAGTCGAAAAGGCCAATAAGCGTGTTCCTGCTGATGGACGCAAGGCCAAGTTTGAGCCGTGGCCCTTTTATCTGACGGCTTGGGAAGAGGACAAGCACGTCGTCGGGCAGGCCAACATCGAATTGGACGAGCAGGGCTACATCATCAACGACCGCAACGCCGCGCGCAAAGCCGGAGAGTTTATTCTGAGCTTGCGTAAAGACATCGAATACGTTGACGTTTCGCCCAAGCAACTCGTCTCGGTCGCGGCATCCTTAATCCCGTTCCTTGAGAACGACGACGCGAACCGCGCGCTGATGGGTTCAAACATGCAGCGCCAGAGTGTTCCGCTGCTGCGCGCCGAAGCGCCCTACATCGGCACGGGTATGGAGAAGGTGACGGCGCAGGACAGTGGCGCGGTCGTCGTCGCACGCCGCGACGGCGTGGTTGACTACGTTGATAGTGAGCGCATCATCATCAAGGCCGATCACAACGTTGATGGCACGATTTCGCGCGAGGTGACGGCTGACATCTACACGCTGATTAAGTTTAAGCGGTCAAACCAAAATACCTGCATCAACCAGCGCCCGATTGTTCACGTCGGCGAACGCGTAGCGAAAGGTCAGGTCATCGCCGACGGGCCGTGTACGGATAGGGGCGAACTCGCCCTTGGCCGCAACGTGCTGGTCGCCTTCATGCCCTGGCGCGGCTACAACTTCGAGGACGCGATTTTAGTTTCCGAGCGTCTTGTTAAGGACGATTACTATACTTCGATTCACATTGAAGAACTGGAAATCGAAGCCCGCGATACGAAGCTCGGCCCTGAAGAGATTACGCGCGATATTCCAAACGTCGGCGAAAACATGCTCCGCGATTTGGACGACAGCGGCATCATCCGCATCGGCGCGCAGGTCAAGCCCGGCTCAATCCTCGTCGGCAAGGTAACGCCCAAAGGCGAGACGCAGTTGACGGCGGAAGAGAAACTCTTGCGCGCTATCTTCGGCGAGAAGGCCGGAGATGTGAAAGACGCATCGCTTGTCAGCCCGCCGGGCATTGACGGCACGGTCGTTGACGTGCAGGTCTTCACGCGCAAGGGGCAGGAGAAAGACCAGCGCTCGCAAAGCATCGAGCAGGAAGAGGAAGACCGTCTGAGGCGCGACCTCGAAGACGAAATCCGCATCCTGCGTGAGCAGCGCGACGCACGCATCTACGAACTCTTCGATGGCCGTAAGCTGGCGAAAGACCTCGTTGTTAATAAGGAGGTCGCAATTCCTCGCGGCGAGACCATCACGCGAGAGATGCTGGCTGGCCTTGAGCCGAAAGCTCTGCGGAAAGCCGAATTGACTTCGCGCACAGTGGACATCGGGGCGGAGATTAAGGAGTACGAAGACCGCACCGAGCGACAGATTAAGATTCTCGCGGACATCTACGACGAGAAGATTGCCAAGCTCCGGCAGGGCGACGAACTCGCGCCCGGCGTCATTAAGATGGTCAAGGTCTTCATCGCCATGAAGCGCAAGCTTTCGGTGGGCGATAAGATGGCCGGACGCCACGGTAATAAGGGCGTCATCGCGCGCATCCTGCCCGAAGAGGATATGCCTTATCTGCCGGACGGTACGCCCGTCGAGATAGTGCTCAATCCATTGGGCGTTCCCTCGCGCATGAACGTCGGGCAGATTTTGGAGACGCACCTCGGCTGGGCCGCGCGCGTTCTGGGGATGCACTTTGCGACGCCCGTCTTCGACGGAGCATCGGAGCGGGAAATCAAGGTGCGCTTGCGCGACGCAGCAGGACACCTGCGTGAGTTGGGGCTTCCCGAAATCGTCAACGAGTCAGGCAAGACTGTCCTCTACGATGGACTGACGGGCGACGCTTTCGAGCAGAAGGTGACGGTCGGCTACATCTACATGCTGAAGCTCTCGCATCTGGTTGACGATAAGATTCACGCGCGCTCCATTGGGCCATACAGTCTGATTACGCAGCAGCCTTTGGGCGGCAAGGCGCAGTTTGGCGGACAGCGTTTCGGAGAGATGGAGGTCTGGGCGCTCGAAGCCTACGGCGCGGCGCACATCTTGCAGGAACTTTTGACGGCCAAGTCAGACGACGTGGCCGGGCGCTCGAAGATTTACGAGGCCATCGTCAAAGGCGAGGCGGATTTCGATCCGGGCCTGCCCGAATCCTTTAACGTACTCGTGCGCGAACTGCAATCGCTCTGTCTCGACGTTGAGTTAATCAACAAAGACAACGGCGATGGCGCAGCGGGCGATGGCACAGGCGAAGCGATTCTGGTGAGCGGAAGCGCAGAGTAAATTAGTGGTCAGTAGTCAGTGGTCGGTGGTCAGCGAAGGTCAGATTTTAACTGACCACTGACCACTGACCACCGGCCACTCTTTTTCGGAGATAAAGATGTTTAGATTCCAAGAACAAAAGACGCAGCTTGCACCCGACTTCGAGGCGATTCGCATTTCTCTGGCGTCGCCTGAAAAGATTCGCCAGTGGTCGCACGGCGAAGTGACGAAGCCGGAGACGATTAATTACAGGACGTTCAAGCCGGAACGCGATGGGCTGTTCTGCGCGCGTATCTTCGGCCCAGTGGCCGACTGGGAGTGCCTCTGCGGAAAGTACAAGCGGATGAAGCACCGTGGCGTCATCTGCGACAAGTGCGGCGTGGAAGTGACGCAGGCCAAGGTGCGCCGCGAAAGGTTGGGCCACATTGACTTGGCCTCCCCTTGCTCGCACGTCTGGTTCTTCAAAGGCTTGCCCTCTCGCATCGGTCACTTGCTAGACATCCCCTTGCGCGAGTTGGAAAAGGTGCTCTACTTCGAGTCTTACATCGTGCTCGACCCCGGCGATGCTCCGATTAAAGAGAAGGAACTCTTGACGGACGAGCGCTATCGTGAACTGGTGCGCGATTTTCCGGGCCAGTTCGTCGCCAAGATGGGCGCGGAAGCCATCAAGGAACTCTTGACGATGGTCAACGTCGAAGAGCTGGCGACAGAGCTGCGCATCAAGATGAAGGAAGAGACTTCGCAGCAGAAGAAGCTCAAGTATTCCAAGCGGCTCAAAGTCGCGACCTCTTTCTTAAAGAGCGGCAATCATCCTGCGTGGATGATTCTCGATGTGATTCCGGTCATCCCGCCTGAGCTACGCCCGCTCGTGCCATTGGACGGCGGACGCTTCGCCACGTCGGATTTAAATGACCTTTATCGTCGCGTCATCAATCGTAATAATCGCTTGAAGAAGCTGATGGAGTTGCGCGCGCCCGAAGTCATCGTGCGCAACGAAAAGCGCATGCTTCAGGAAGCGGTTGACGCGCTCTTTGATAACGGTCGCAGGGGACGCGTGCTGCGCGGCGTTAACAATCGCCCGCTCAAGTCTCTCTCCGGCACACTCAAAGGCAAGCAGGGACGCTTTCGTCAAAACCTGCTCGGCAAGCGCGTTGACTATTCTGGACGCTCCGTCATCGTCGTCGGGCCTGAACTGAAACTTCATCAGTGCGGCCTGCCGAAGAAGATGGCTTTGGAACTCTTCAAGCCCTTCATCTACAACCAGCTTGAGAAGCAGCAACACGCCGCCACCATCAAGCAGGCGCGCGAGATGGTCGAGCGCCAAGAGCCTGTCGTCTGGGATATTCTTGAAGAAGTGATTCGCGAGCACCCGGTTCTCCTAAACCGTGCGCCGACTCTTCACCGCCTCGGCATACAGGCTTTCGAGCCTGTGCTGGTCGAAGGCAAGGCTATCAAGATTCACCCGCTCGTCTGCACGGCCTTTAACGCGGACTTTGACGGCGACCAGATGGCCGTGCATATTCCGCTCTCGCCCGAAGCGCAGATCGAAGCGGCTGTCCTGATGCTGGCAAGCAACAACATCCTGAGTCCGGCCAACGGCCAGCCCATCGCCGTGCCTTCGCAGGACATCGTTCTCGGCTGCTACTACCTGACGCGCGACAAGAAGGGCGCGAAGGGCGAAGGGCGTGTCTTCGCCTCCTTAGACGAAGTGCTGCTCGCCCTGGACGCTAAAGACGTAACGACGCAGACGCCCATCAAGCTGCGCATTCAGGGCGACCTGATTGATTTGACGCAGGAGCACGACACGCAGGACGTGATGCGCGCGACCTTGCAGGAGAACGTCAAGCGCGTCATCAATACGACTGTCGGGCGCGTCATCTTCAATGACCAGATTCCGAAGGGCTTGCCCTTCATCAACGGTACGCTCAAGAAGAAGGGCTTGCAGGCCATCGTCAGCTATTGCCACATCCGTTTGGGTCACGAGATGACGGTCAAGATGTTGGACGACCTCAAGACACTTGGCTTCCTCTACGCGACCAAGGCCGGAATCAGCATCGGCATTGACGATCTGGTAACGCCAGACGAGAAGAAGGTGCTCGTGGCGAAAGCCGATAGAGACGTGATTGATGTCGAACAGCAATACCTGGACGGCGTTATCACAAACGGCGAGCGCTACAACAAGGTCGTCGCCATCTGGTCTGAAGTGACAGACAAGGTGGCGAAGGAAATGTTCAAGGCGATGGACGAGCGCGAGAAGGCGCTCGACGAGTTGAACCCGATTCTCGTCATGTCGGATTCGGGCGCTCGCGGCTCTGCTCAGCAGATTCGGCAGCTTGCCGGTATGCGCGGTCTGATGGCGAAGCCTTCGGGCGAAATCATAGAGACGCCAATCCGCGCCAACTTCCGCGAAGGCTTAAACGTTCTTCAATACTTCATCTCCACGCATGGCGCACGTAAAGGTCTGGCCGATACTGCCTTGAAGACCGCCGACTCCGGCTATCTGACGCGCCGCCTCGTGGACGTGGCGCAGGACGTGATTATCAGTGAGCCTGATTGCGGAACGCTGCGCGGCATCTCTGCTACGGCGATTGTCGAGGGCGGCGAAGAGATTGAATCTCTGCGTGACCGCATCGTTGGTCGTACCAGCCTCGATGATGTGATTGATCCGGTCGAAGGCCGCGTGATTGTGGAAATCGGCGAGGAGATTAACGAAGACATCGCGGCGGAGATTCAACGCTCCGGCGTGCAGCGCGTGCGTATTCGTTCGGTCTTAACGTGCGAGTCTCGTCGCGGCTGCTGTATTAAATGCTACGGGCGTAATCTCGCAACGGGCCGTCCCGTTGATATTGGCGAAGCGGTCGGCGTTATCGCGGCGCAGAGTATCGGCGAGCCGGGCACGCAGCTCACGATGCGCACATTCCACATCGGCGGCACGGCGCGTCTGGAAGAATCATCCAAGCACGAAGCGCGCACGGACGGCACGATTCACTACGTCGAGCTGCAAACGGTCAAGAATCGCAAGGGCGAGATTATCGCCATGAATCGCAACGGCGCTTTGACGATTCACGACGAGCGCAATCGCGAAGTGGCACGCTTCCAGATTGTCTACGGCGCGCACATACACGTCGAAGACGGGCAGCGCGTCGCGCAGGATCAACTCCTTGCGACGTGGGACCCGTTCACCTTCGCAATTCTCACGGAGGTCGCCGGTCACGTTAAGTTCCAGGACTTGAAGGAAGGCGTGACGGTTGACGAAGAGGTGGACGAAGTGACGGGCCAGTCCCGCATGGTCGTCAAGGATTCGCCGGACGAAAAGAAACAGCCGCGTCTGGAAATCCGCTCAGGCTCGAACAAGGTCTTGAAGACTTACCAGATGCCTGTCCGCGCTAATTTGATGGTGACGGACGGCGATGTGGTCGAGCCGGGCGACATCATTGCGAAGATTCCGCGCGAGACGACGAAGACAAAGGACATCACGGGCGGTCTGCCGCGCGTCGTCGAACTCTTCGAAGCTCGCAAGCCTGCGGAAACCGCCGTCATGTCTGAGATCGACGGCACTGTGAAGCTTGGGCCAATCGCCAAGGGCAAGCGCAAGCTTATTATCACGGGCAACGACGGCGAGGAACGCGAGTACGACATTCCGCGCGGCACGCACATCAACGTGCAGGAAGGCGACCGCGTTCGCGCGGGTGAAGCCTTGATGGATGGCCCTCTTAATCCGCACGACATCCTGCGCGTTCTGGGAATGAATCGCCTGCAGGAATACATCGTCAACGAGATTCAGGAGGTCTATCGCTTGCAGGGCGTCAACATCAACGACAAGCACATCGAAGTGATTGTCCGACAGATGTTGCGCTGGGTGAAAATCCGCGAAGTGGGCGACACGGAATTCCTGCTCGACGAGCAGGTTGACCGCTTCCGCTTTCAGGATGAGAACGAGCGTGTGCTGGCTCTCAACGGCGAAGTCGCGCAGGCCGAGCCGCTCTTGCTCGGCATCACGAAGGCGAGCTTGTCGACCGACTCGTTCATCTCTGCTGCTTCGTTCCAGGAAACGACGCGCGTGTTGACGGAGGCGGCGATTTCGGGTCGTATAGACTACCTGCGCGGCCTCAAAGAGAACGTCATCATGGGCCGACTGATTCCGGCGGGCACGGGCATGGAGTTCTACCGCAACGTCACCGTTGACCGCGACGAGACGGTGGACGAAGGCAGACGTGAACGCGACCTGGACGAGTTTCCTGAAATCGTCGGCGGCGTGGACGTACCCGCTCCCTCTTCAACGCGTGCGGCAGTCGCTGCTGGCGGCGACGGGGAAGTGGAAGACGAGGCTGGCGACGAAGACGAGTAATCCCGCTGCTCGTCCTAAATAAAGGTGCGGCTGGCGGCTGGCGATAGTCTGGCTTTGGCCCGCATTACATTCAAAGACCGGCGCGAAGGCTTGACGAAAGCCAGCGCCGGTCTTTCACTTGCTGAAAACCTCGCGCCAGCCTTTTACGTAAAAACAACCGGCCACTCTTGTGACATCTGTTTGCCTTTGAAGCTTTAGCTTTTCGCTGGACTCTAACTCGCCGCGCAATTGGAGAATGCAAATGAAACGCTCGCTCTTTATCTTTCTCTCTTTTCTCTTCCTGACACAGGCTTGGGCCAATAGCATCAATGCGCAGACGCCCGCTAAAGAAACAACTGCGACGGCGCAGCCGACGGCCACAGCCAACATGCAGGGCCAGGACATACAGGGAAGCTGGCAGGGGATGATTGAGGCTGGCAGCACAAGGCTGCGTGTCATCCTGAAATTAATCAAAGCTTCGAACGGCACTTTCAAGGCCACTCTGGACAGCCCCGATCAGGGCGCGACCGATTTGCCAATTGATACGGTTGTCTTCAAGGACAATATGCTCCGTTTTGAGATGAAGAAGTTGAGCGCCGAGTATGAAGGCACGCTCAGCCGCGACGGTTTACAAATCCTCGGAACATGGAAACAGGGCGGCCAATCTTTAGGCTTAATCTTCCGTCGGCCCGATAAGAGACCGCAGTCGAGCGCCGTCGCAGCAGCAGCCGTAGCCTCCGTGCAGCGCGGGCGAGTGCAACTTAAGCCTTGCGGGCGTGACGGATTGCCGAACGAGGCTTTGTGCGGAAGCTATGAAGTGTTTGAAGATCGCAGGGCCGCGAAGGGGCGCAAAATCGCTCTCAGCATATTGCTGCTGCCAGCCCTCAATGAGAAGGCTGCCGCAGACCCGCTCTTTTATCTGGCGGGAGGGCCGGGAGCGGCTGCGACTTCCTATGCGACTGCCGGATTTATGACGCGTTTCCGGCGCGAGCGCGACGTGGTGCTCGTTGACCAGCGCGGCACGGGCAATTCCAATCCTCTGCAATGCAGCATCCACGGCGAGCGCAACGACATGCGCGGCTTTTTCACGGACTATTATTCGGACGAAGCGATTCGCGCCTGCCGCGCAGAGCTTGAGAAGGTGGCGAACCTGACGCTCTACACGACAGAGATTGCGATGGATGATCTGGACGAGGTGCGCGCAGCCCTCGGTTACGAGCGCATCAATCTCTACGGCGGCTCTTACGGAACGCGTGCCGCTTTAGCTTACCTGCGACAGCACCCGAAGCAGGTGCGCACGGTGGCGCTCTTCGGCGTCGCGCCGCCCGAATACAAAATCCCGCTCCCGTTCGCCAAAGGCGTCCAACACGCCATGAACCGGCTCATGGAAGACTGCGCGGCGGACGCCGAATGCCGCACGGCTTTCCCCGATTTCCGAGCGGAGTTTGAAGCATCGCTGGCGAAATTAGACAAGGGTCCAATCAAGGTCACGGCGATGAACGTTGTGACGAAGCAGCCGCAGGAAATCACGCTCTCGCGTGGGGCTTTCGTTGATATTGTACGACTGATGCTCTACTTTCCGCCGACCATCAGTGTGCTGCCGCGCCTTATTCATCAGGCGTCGCAAGGCAACTTCGGCCCTATGGTCACCATCGCCTTTCAGGTCTACCAACAGCTTGAGGGGCAGATTGCGCGTGGGATGCAACTCTCCGTTATCTGTGCCGAAGACCTGCCCTTCATCACAGATGAGGAGATAAGGCGCGAGACGGCGGGCACGTTTTACGGTGAGACGCGCGTGCGCGCCTACCAGAAAGCCTGCGCCGCGTGGCCGAAGGGCGCAGTGCCGCCGGACTTTGCCACGCCGCTCAAATCGGACGCGCCAGTGCTGCTCGTTTCCGGCGAGGTTGACCCCGTGACGCCGCCGTGGATTGCGGAGGCCGCCGCGCGAAATCTGCCAAACGGCAGGCAGGTTCGCATCCGCAACGGCAGCCATTATTCCTACGACTGTGCAGAGAATCTGGTAGCGGAATTCATTGATCGCGGCACAACGCAGGGACTAGACATCTCCTGTCTCGAACAGATTCGCCGCCTGCCCTTCAACACAGGCAAATAGCAGCAACTCTAAAGAGAGCCGCGCAAAATTACAGAGAGCAACACACACCACAGACCGGCAGAGGTGCTCAGACGCCTCGCCGGTCTGTTTATTAGATGAACTCAATTAAGACAGCAAATCATCATTTTGACTACACATTCAAGCTGGTGTCTGTAAGTGCTTTATATCTGTCGAACCGGTTGAAAAATTGTGCCGCCCACGTGCGAGAATCTGACAACCGGTATCTTCTGAGGTGCATCTTATTAAGCGTTCACCCCCGTACTTTCAACAATCTATCGCAGTCTGATCCGATTATGAAAATACGCCTCCTGTTCCCTCTAGTATTAGTCGTGTGCGCCGTCGTCCAGACGTTCGCGCAAACCCAAAACCCTTCTTCAAACGAAGAACAGCAACCGCTCGCGCACGCCGTTACCTCTGTGCAGACGCCCGCCTCTGTCTTGCCGCCTGTGACGGCTGTGCTCTCCATGAAGACCATCGGCAACCACGTTGACGAAGCAAAGCGTTTACTGAAATCCGTAGCCAACACGCCGTCTGATTTCGTGACGCTGGCGGCTCTGGATAGGGCAGACTCGCGTTTGCACCTGCTGCCGCTGGCGAAGGAATTCTTTCTCAAGCGCGGCGCGGAGATGCTCATTAACACATCGCACGGCGCGCAAGTACGCGTGACGGTGGTGCGCGCCAACGGCGTCAACACGGCTGTTCAAATCCTGGACACGGCGAGTGGGCGCTCTTTGATGCCGCTCGTCGTACAGTATCCGATCTCGCGCGACGGCCAATTGCGCGAGATGGCTTATTACACTTCCGTGCACCCGGCGCTGCTCTCGCCTGAGATCGTCCGCGAGGGCGGCTCATACGTCCGCACGATGCTGGAGAGCGCCGCCTCGCGTCTACGCGCGCAGGGCGAAAAGATTGAGCCGGAGATAGTCGATATAGCGGAGCACCTGTGCATCGTTGAGCACACGGATCACGGGCGTTTCATGCGTGAAGACCGCGCCGCGCTCTTTCAGGAGATACTTTCGCTCTACGCTTTGAACGAGCCTGACACGTATCGCTATTCTGTGAGCAGCGCGGGCGCGGGTGGAATGGTGCAGATGATTCCCTCCACCTACGCAATGGTCAGACGCCTGCATCCTGACAGCAATCTCAAGGAAGATTTCGTCAGCGGGATGACAGACCACTCGAACGCGCTCGAAGCGATGCTGCTCTACATGCAGGATACCTGGGACGACCTGCTAAAAAGCGCCGACGTGCGCGATGCGCTGAGCAGCGGACTGGCAACGCAGCCCGAACTGGTCGCCGCCGGATACAATTCAAACCCTGCGCGACTGCCTTCATACATCCGTCGCGGCGGCGCAGACTGGCGCACGCTCATCCCGACCGAAACGCAGATGTATTTACGCATCTATGCTTCGCTCGACCAGCTACATTTCAAGCACCAGCAAGGCGCGCCGAAGCGTCTCAACCAACCGGCAGCCCCAATGCCGCTACTGGCGAAACTCGCCAACGCATGGAGCAGCGGTGTGAACCACAGCGCTTCGCTCACCAACGGGCGGTTACCGTTGCGCAGGAGCAAATTCCTGATTGCAGACGCGCTGTTAAGCGTCCGCTTGCGGTAAGTATTTTCCAAAGGCAAAGCAGCATAAAAGACTGGCGAGGCTATGAGCTTCCGCCAGTCTTTAAGTTTATGTGGACGGATAAACAAGAGCCAGATATGAGCTTGTTTTCCATTCATCGTTGCAGCGTTCATCGTTCATACTTTCAATCTCAGAGTGTCAGTGTGGGCGTGTGAGGATTGCCCTTAGACCGCGCGCATCCACGCTATAGCCTTTTCACAATGTTTACACAGGGGAATGCTTTCCGGCTTCTGTGGCAGAAAACCGCTTGGCTGTCCTTTCTGATGATTCAGTAAATCAAACTTGCTGGCCCTTGCGCCGCACGGGTCTGGCGCTTCTCCGGTTGCATCGTCTTCAAGTATGTGACAAAGCGTGCGCGGCTTGTTAAGAAAGTAGTACATGCTTCACCTCCACTTAAAGTTCGGATGAACTATTTGAATACGCTGCCGAAAAACCGACGACGGGAAAAGCAAGGCCGATGCCAAAAGCTTTGAGGGCTTGGGAGAGAGGATTCGTCGGCAGCGTCAACGAATCAGATAGCGGTGTTGCGTGTGCTCTGCCTGGCTTGAGTTGGCGAAAGGGGCGCGGGCAGCGCCTTGTGCTTCCGAAAAACGCTTATCTTTCCTGTCCGAAACGTTGTACTATTGCCTCACTCGAAGGACACGGCATAATCATTGCTTCCAACGGCACAGTCCGTCACTAAAGACTTGCCCTCTCCCTGTCCTTTGTGGACGCAACTGATTTCAAAAGAGTTCTCTGAGGAGGAGATTTTATGAAGCATTCGTTTCACAGACGCGCTCTCCCGGCGCTTGTCTTATTACTGGCCCTGGGCCTGACCTTTAGCGCGTCGGCGCAGAAGAAAAACAAGCGTCTGAACGACGCCGCACGCCACGCTAGTTCTGCGGCGCGTGTCTTTACGGAGATTATGAACACGCGCGACAAGGCCATCCCGCGCGAGTTGATTGACAAGGCCGAAGCCATCGCAGTCTTTCCGGGCGTCGTCAAGGCAGCCTTCATCATCGGCGGTCGCGGCGGGCAGGGCGTCATCAGCCGTCGCATCAAAGGCGGTTGGAGCGCTCCAGCCTTCTTCAACCTTGGCGGCGGCAGCTTCGGTCTGCAAATCGGAGCGCAGAAGACAGACTACGTGCTCCTGATTATGAACGAAGACGGCGTGAAGGGATTGATGGAAGACAAGTTTGAGATGGGCGGGGAAGCATCTGTCGCCGCGGGGCCGGTCGGACGCGAAGCAGCGGCCTCCACCAACACTACACTCGACGCAGGCATCCTCTCCTACTCACGCAGCAAGGGATTATTCGCAGGCGTCGCCCTCAAGGGAGCAGTCATCAATCCCGACAACGACCTTAACGAAGCCATCTACGAAGGCAAGAAAGCCAGCGAAGTGCTAGACCGCGAACATTCTCTCAAAGAGATGCCCGCAGTCGTACGCATCTTCCCGCGCACACTCGTTCGCTACTCAGTCAGACGATAACAAAGGCAAGGATGAACGATGAACGCTGAACGCAGAATGAAAGACAGGTTCTTGATACTTCATCCTTCATCGTTCATCGTTCATCCTTGCTTTTCATCCTGTGGGCCTTTAGAATCTGCGGGTCGCACGCTCTTGACTGTGTTAGATTCTTTCCCGCCCGTACTGTCAGAACCGGAGAAGCATTGAGATGCTGCCACGCACGCAAAGACAGAAGGAAATCCTCGACTACATCACGCGCTTTATAGAGCGGCACGGCTATGAGCCTTCCTACGCGCAGATCGCCAGACACTTCGGCGTCTCTTCCAAGGCGACCATCGCTAAACACATCGCCGCATTGGAGCGTCGCGGACTGCTCTCAAGGCGCGGCACAGACGGCGCTTTTAACTTAGCCGTCAAAGTCGAAGAAGCACCGACCGATGCTATCTGCGAAGTGCCACTGTTGGGACGCATCGCTGCTGGCACTCCCCTTGATGCCATCGAAGACACAGAGCCAATCAGTATTCCGCGCTTTCTCCTTGGGCGCGTGCGTCCCGAAAGAGTCTACGCGCTGAAAGTATCCGGCGATTCGATGATTGACGAACACATCTGCGACGGCGACATCGCGCTGATAGAGAATCGCACCGAAGCGCGCGACGGCGAAATCGTCGTCGCCCTCATCGACGGCGCACGCGCCACACTCAAACGTCTCTTCCGCTTCGGCCACGAAGTCGAATTGCGCCCCGCCAATTCGCAACTCGCCCCGCTCAGACTACCCGCGACGCGCGTCCGCGTGCAGGGAATCTTTCGCGGTCTGCTCCGCCCAACGATTTAAAAGCAAGTGATGAGTAATGAGTAATAAGTGATGAGCTAAGGCGATTGTCCTTAGCTCATCATTTGTTTTTAGCCCTGCGCTCATCCTTGTTTGAGTAGCATAAACGGACGTGTGTGGGCCGTTTATGTATGAGTTCTGTCCCGCATAAAGCCCCCTCTTCTATTGTTTTCGCGCATCTTCTCTACAGCCTGCCGCTGGCATAGTGCTTGCCAATCTTTACTAAATTGAAACTTTAACGCAGCAGAATCATCAACCGTTCTGTGTCAACATCCGTGCAGACACCGAACAGCCGTTACAGCAATAAAGGAGAGTTAACAGCATGACCGCAGAGAAGAAAACCAAAAGAGTCGCCATCCTCGTCGAAAAGAACTTCGAGGACTCAGAGTTTCAGATTCCATACACAGCCTTGCAGTCGGCGGGCGCGGAAGTGACAGTGCTCGGCTCGCGTATGAACGAAGAATACACGGGCAAGCAGGGCAAGGCTTCCATCAAGCCAGATGGGACGACGACCGAAGCCCGCGCCGCCGATTTCGACGCCGTTGTCATTCCCGGCGGAATGGCCCCAGACACTATGCGCACCAACATGAAGACAGTCGGCTTTGTGCAGGATGCTGCGGGGCAAGGCAAACTCGTCGCCGCCGTCTGCCACGGCCCGCAAGTCTTAATCGAAGGCGATTTGTTGCAGGGCAAACGCGCCACAGGCTTTCGCGCTATTCGTAAAGACATGCAGAACGCCGGCGCTGACTATACTGATGAACCAATCGTAGCAGACGGAAACCTGCTGACCTCGCGTCGCCCCGGCGATGTTCCTATTTTCACCGCAGCTATCCTGCGCCGCCTCGGCTTAAGTATCAAAGACACGAACCTGCCAGACGAGGGTGACACAAACGCAGACTGGTGGAAGCTTGCCGAAGAGTGGGGCGGCTCTGCAAAGAGCGAAATCGTGGACGCCATCAACACTGCTATTCGCGGCGAGCGCTACGGCCTCTCTGCTTTCGAGCATTACGCGGAGAAGGCAACGGACGCCGAACTGAAATCAATCTTCAAAGAGATTGCCGCAACCAAGCAGCAGCACATAGAGCGGCTTGAAGCGCGGCTCGACCAGCTTAATGAAAAGGAAGACTTTCAGGCGGCGGGCAGCGGCGCATGGGCCACCCTCAAGGGTTGGTTGCAATCGAGCGATGACGTGGCCGTCCTGCAACGCGCGCTCGGCGATTTGCAGACAGGCGTCGTCGATGCCTTTAACCTGTGCAACTCGCTGACAGACCCAGTGACCGTGCAAATCTTCGACGACATGGAAGTCTTGCTCGCTAAACAGGAACAGCGCATCGCAGACCTTTATCATTCAAAGGCGGGCGCGCAGAAGACAGAACCCGCCGAGCCGACAACCGGCGCAGCAGTCGCGGGCGCGTAACAAAAGTAAAAAGGTAAAAGTAGAGGCAGCGTTGCGTGTAGCCGCAACGCTGCCTCTCATAGTTTGTTGAGTGTCAGCCCTTCTCTTGTCTCATTCCATCAATTCTGACGAAGGGCGGGCATCGGGATTGGAATGTTATAGGTCTTGGCTCCCACTCCGACACCTCCTTCGCAGGTGTTGGGAGGCACTGTGCAGATGCGCCGCGTAGACGGACACTCCGCAGCCCAGAACATGTAGCCGAGCATACCGTTTGTCACCCCCGTCTTAGTCACCACATTCTGCACATAGGTTCCAGTGCTCTTCTGTAGCGAGTTATTGAAATTCGTGCATTCGGGCGCAGGGCTTTGGCCTGTCACGATATAGAGGCTACCTGTGAACTTAGCAGCGGCCAACGGCGGAATCGGCGGGTCATACTGTGCCTTACCGTCTATGTGCTCCTGCCAGTCGGCCTGAGCCGTGGAGGCGCTGTTGGGCTGGCGGCTGGGAACCATCGCGTTGGCATAGTCCAGGACGGGCGTCGTGGTATTGAGCCAGTCAGCCGTCGCCTTGCGAGTCAAAGCAATCAGCCAGCGGTCTCCGGCGGCCAAATCAATAGTCAAACGCGCCGCGTGATTATTACCCGTCGCGTCATACGGCAACTGCGAGCGATAGGCGTTAATAAACGCTTGCAGCCCTGTCAGATTCGGAGTGGTATTCTCCTCGTAGTCTATCTCTATGCCGACGCCCAGAGCGATGGCCGCTTCAGCCGCGTTCAATCCGAGTTGCGTCGGGTTGGTTGCCAACGCCTGATTCCAGGCGTCCGTATAAGTGATGCCGCCGATGGAGAGCATGACGCGAACGCCACGGCTCTTAAAGTAGTTGACGACGTTGTGATCCATGCCTCTCGGTATACCGTTGAGGGTTTGAGCGTCGGTTGTCTTGTTGAGCAGCTTCAAAGGCTGTACGAAACTGAGCACGACCAGATTCACCGAAGGGAGTCCTGTGCCGTCGCCACGGTCTATCAGCCAGCGATTCTTAATATTGAAATCAGTCATGTCTCGCACAGTGGCCCACGTGCAGGCGTCGTTACCACAATGCCATGCCCCGTAGACGGAAATCGGCGTGGGTGCGGAACTGGCGGAAGGAGTGGCGATTATGACTGCCGCTCCCAGAAGAACCAGCAAGACCAGCTTTCTTAACATTAGATGTCTCCTTTCTGCGTTACCAACCAAATGGTTGCCAAGCCTCTTTATTAATCTTTAAGGCCTTGGCAAAGTTCTCAAGCCCTTCGCGCCGTGTACATCGAAGAGGCGGCAGGACGGAAGTGAGTTTGAAAGCTTGCGCTCGGTACGAAAACAATATCATTGCCCGTTTCGAGCCTGTATATTATGGTAACTTGATTGGAAAAATTTGGAGCCACCTGTCAGAGTTGAACTGACGACCCCCTAATTACGAATCAGGTGCTCTACCAACTGAGCTAAGGTGGCTTCTGTGGGTTTTGACCAAAGCAATATACGAATGCGCCGCTGTTGCTGTCAAGCAGGCGGCAGTTGATGAAAGGGGAGAACAAACGAGATGCCGAAAGACCCAAAACGCAACCGCTCCTATTACGACATCGGCGGCGGCGACATTAATCAGTTTGAGTTTCAGCATAATCAGGGAGCGATAACCGAGGAGGAACGTGCGCGCTTTGAGCAGGCCCAGGCCGACGCTCAACTGCGAGAAAGTGAATCGCCGGAAGCGGCCAGACCGCAGACGGAGGCAGAGCGGATTGCGCAGATGATGGAAGCGGCACGCGAAAAGGTTGCGCGCAAGAAGGCCAGACAATTTCAGCAAGATAAGCGGGCGAGTTCAGGTGCGGCGAAAAAAGGTTCTGCATCATCGCAGAAGAAGCCGGGCGCGGCGAAGAAGGGGGCTGCGAAAAAGGGAACTGCAAAGAAGGCTGCGGCGAAAGCTGCGTCCGGCGGTAAGGCTGCGGCGAAAAAAGCTGCCGGTAAGAAGAGCAGCGCCGCCGGAAAGGCCAGCGCCGGAAAGAGCGGCGCGAAAAAGAGCGCCGCCCGCAGGGGCGCGAAAGGCACAGCGAAAAAAGCAGCGCGCGGGCGTTGAATATCAAATGAGTAAAAGGAGCTAAACAGCATGGCAGAACAAACAGAGGGCGCGAACGAGCAGGCCAGCGGCGAAGGCGTTAAAGGCCGAACGAGAGATAATCAGGAGAACGAATTAGAGGCCGAACAGGAATCTGCGGCGGCGATGGATGCGGACGTGCCGCAACCGCCCGGCGCTGACCAGACAACCGAAGGCCAGCCGTCGTAAGGCGTGACGCGAGGGCGCGGATAAGAAGAGACGCGTAGACGCTGTAGACACTGTGACGCGGTGAAAAAGAAAAACCCGCCCGGTTGCGGAGTTTCTTCTTCGCCGCGTTTCTGTGTTGCCTCGGTTTAAGCATCCCTTTTTATCGCTGCGTTCCCGCGTCTCGTAAGTTCCGCTCCGGGCGAAAATCGGTTAGGATATGCCAGTCCAGTTTGAGTTGCTCCCCACGCGCCTCTCGGATTTATCATGCAGACAAATCATCCTTCAACTTCGGACGGCCACGCGTCCGTCCGTATTTTCAAACAGCGGCGACGGCTGGCTGCTGCGTTGAGCGCCATCTTGCTGCTCATCTCGTGCGGCTTGATGTCCTATGGGCAGCAGTCGCGGCAAAAACTGCCCGCCCCGGATAAGGTGATCGGCGAATACTGGAAGGCCAGCGGCGGTAAAAAACGTCTGGCTGCTGTCAGGGAAGCCGATTACGAATGGACGATTCAAAGACAGACAATGGGCCGCGCACGCGTGCAGGAGAAAGCGCCTGCTTCAAGACGCACAGACCTGACTCTCGACGGCGGCGAGACAAAGAGCGCGGCCAGCCCGCGCTCTGCCTGGATGCTTGGCACGGACGGCACTTTGCGCACACTGACGGACGCGGAAGCAGGCACAGCCAAGTTGCAGGCTGCGCTGTCGGCCAGCCGCTTGATTGATTACAAGAAACTCAACGTGCTGGCGCGCACCGTCGCGCTCGACCGCAGCGGCAGTGAAGCGGCTTACGTCGTCGAATTTTCGACACGCGCGGGCGCACGCCTGCGCTACTCTTTCGGCGTCAACAGCAAGCTGCTGTTGAAAATTGAAGACGAAGTTAATTCGACGCGTACACACTTCGGCGACTACCGCGCCGCCAGCGGCCTACTGCTTCCGCATCGAATGCAGATAGAGAAGACGAGCCAGCCCGCAACAATGGATGCACAAGCGCAGACGACGATGATTCTTGAGCGCGTCCGCTTTAACACGAACTTGAGCGACGCGCTGTTTGACCCGCCGAGCACGGAATCGCTTGACATTCCATCGCTGCTCAAAGAAGTAGAGAAGAATCAGGAGAAGCTGGACGAACGCGTGGCCGAGTATGCTTTTACGGAGAAACGCACAGAGCGCAAGATCAACGATAAGGGAGAGATTAAGGAAGAGAAGGTTACGGTCTACGAGATTTATCCGCTGCCGGGCGGCGGCGTTTTTTACAAAGTCATCAGCGAGAATGGCGTGCCGCTGTCGGCGGAGCGCGCCGCGAAGCAGGATAAAAATATAGCCGAGTCAATCGCCAGGTATGAGCGCGAGCGAGAGAAGAGGGAACAGAAGAAAAAGCTCGAAGCCGAAAAGAATAAGGGTGAGGTGAAGAAAGAAAAAGAGGACGACGATGTCTCGGTGGCGCAGTTTTTGAACGCCTGCGAGTTTGTTAGCCCACGCCGCGAGCGCCTGCGTGAACGCGATGCCATCGTCTTTGACTTTCGCCCGCGTCCGGGCTTTCGCCCAAGAACGAACGCCGAAGAGATGATCGCAAAGCTCATTGGTATAGTCTGGATTGACCCAATTGACAAGCAGGTAATACGGCTCGAAGCGAAACTTGCCGACGGCTACAAGATAGGCGGCGGGCTGGTCGCTTCAATCAAGCCCGGCGCGTCTTTCGTCTTCGAGCAGACGCGAATCGGCGACGGCGTGTGGCTGCCGCGCTTTGCACAGGTCAACTTCTCCGTCAAGCTCTTTCTCTTCAAAGGCATCGACGCCAACGAGACGCGCGAGTTTAGCGACTATCGCCATTTCAAGACCGAAGCTGGAGACTATAAGCTGGACGCGCCCGCAAACAGTGCGCCCGTGCCGTCGAAACCTTGACACGGCGCGTTCACACGCCGTTCGTCTTTAACCGAGGAGGTCAACGTGAAGAGATTTGTCCTGATGACAGGCGCGCTATTAGCTTTCCTGTGTCTTCCTTGCGCCGCTCACGCCGCTGTTGACGATACTGCGAGCGAAGTGCCTTTGACCTTCGAGCAGGGGCACGTCATCGTGCTGGCTAGGGTGAATGGCGAAGAACCTGTGGAAGTAGTGCTGGCGACCGGCTCGGAACATTCGGTTGTTGACGGCGGGATGTTGGAGAAATACAAGCTGCGCTTATATTACACGGGGGAGGGGATCATCACGGGCGGTCCCACCGACCGTACTATTACCTTTGCCTCTGTCCCGAATATACGCGTCGGCGACGTTAAGATGACGAATCTTAATATGCACTTCGGCTCTCTGGAGCACGTTAGTAAGAGGCTGGGCAGGCAAATCTTTGGCATCTTCGGAGCAGACTTTTTTAAAGGTCGAGTAGTGCAATTCGACTTCGGGAAAAAAGTTGTACGGTTTCTCCCTCAACCACCCGCAGGCATGGCGAAGGACGCGAAGCCTGGGGACGATGCGGGCGGGCGCGTCGTGCTGCCGATGGGTTCTTACAAAGACGGCTTGACGCTGCCTATCATCGACAAGGCCATCTTCGACGGTAAAGAGATCAAGACCCTGCTCGACACCGGAATGGTGACAGTGGTTTCCCTTAAGTCGTCCGCGATAAAACGCTTGGGCCTCTCGTCACTGCCAGAAAAAAGCCCGCCGCGAGCAGATAAAGTTAGCTCCCTACGCTTTGGCAGCCAGGAGGTAAAGGACGTGCCCGTCACGCTCTACGCTAAAGGCTCCGATTTTGACCGCGACATCCAAGAGGTCGGGGCGGTGGCCGGAGCGCTCCTTTTGCAAAACTTCGTCGTCACGTTTGACTTCCGCCGCAGGCTGGTCATGCTCGAACATTTATGATCGGAGAGGCCGTGCGGCAATCGGCTGATAATAACGGCGCATCGGGTTCAACAGCCTCTGCTATATCTGCGTTCTAACTTTTGAAGATGAATGAAATCAACGTCATCGGCGGCGGATTTGCCGGAGTGGAAGCGGCGTGGCAGGCTGCGCGTGCAGGCGCGCGTGTGCGCCTCTACGAGATGCGGCCTGTGCGTTCGACCCCTGCACACCGGACGGATAAGTTGGCCGAGATAGTTTGCTCCAACTCGCTCAAATCCGACGAGCCGGGCACAGCATCCTATTTGCTCAAGGAGGAGTTGCGGCGCGGGGCGTCTCTAGTGATGGAGGCCGCCGCCGCGACGCGCGTTCCGGCGGGAGCGGCCTTGGCCGTTGACCGCCACAAGTTCGCAGACTACATCACGGAGCGCATAGAGGCGCATCCATTGATTACGCTCGTGCGTGAGGAAGTAACCGAAATTCCTTCGGACGAGATTACGATTATCGCCACCGGGCCGCTCTCTTCCGACGCGCTGACCAACGCGATTATGGAGTTGACCGGCGACGACCAGTTGTATTTTTACGATGCCATTGCGCCGATTGTCGCCGCCGATTCGGTTAACGAAAACATCGCTTTTCGAGCCGCGCGTTACGACAAGGGCGGCGACGATTATTTGAACTGCCCGTTTGACGAAGACGAGTACGAGCGCTTTTATCAGGCGCTTGTGGAAGCGACGAGCGTTAAGCTACACAAGTTTGAAGAGACGCGCTGGTTTGAAGCCTGCCTGCCTTTGGAGGAGTTGGCGCGGCGTGGCGTTGATACTTTGCGTTATGGGCCAATGAAGCCTGTGGGCCTGAGAGACCCGCGCAGTGGTCGCCAGCCCTACGCCGTCGTGCAGTTGCGGCAGGAGAATTTGATGGCCGATGCGTACAGCCTCGTAGGTTTTCAGAATCACCTGCGCTTCGGCGATCAGGCGCGCGTCCTGCGCCTGATTCCGGGCCTCGAAGAAGCAGAGTTCTTGCAGTATGGGCAGATTCATCGTAATACTTACATCTGCGGGCCGCGCGTGCTCACGCCCGCTTTGCAAATGCGCAAGCAACCTTCGCTCTTTTTCGCGGGTCAAATTACAGGCGTCGAAGGTTATGTTGAGTCTGTGGCGACGGGCTGGCTGGCTGGCTTAAACGCGGCGCGTCTGGCTGCGGGGCAGCCCCTTTTGGGAGCGCCGTCGAAAAGCGCGACCGCTGCGCTGGCGCGTTACGTCTCCAGTGCGGACACGAAAAACTATCAACCCGTCAACATCACCTTCGCTCTGCTCGAACCTCTCGACGAAGAGCATCGTCGTCGTCTACGGCGTAAACATGAACGCCGTCAACTACAGGTCGAACTGGCATTAAAAGAGTGGGACACTTGGATTCACACAATCCGGCATGCGGAGGCCGCCACGAGCGTCGCGGCCAGCTAATCAATCGCACCCTCCTGTGGCCTAAACTCTGGGTCATCGCGTGCGTCTTGTTGTTCGCCGTCGCGTTGTTGCTGCCTGCCGTTAAAGTTGGCGCGCAATCCGGGCGCAATAAGCGAGCGCAGCCCGCCGCGACGCCGCGCCAGCCCGCACAGCAGCGGCAGCGCCGCACTGCGCCAACTTCATCCCAAACAGCGCCCGCGTCGAATAAGCAGACGGTGGCAGCGCCACCCGTCAATCTTCCGCTAAACGACGCTCCGCCGCCTTGGCCAACGCCGACTCCTGTTGCGACCCCAACCAGCGCGCCCGCTTCAACCGCCGCCACACAGGAAGGTGAGGAGGTTGACGAAGCGGATGTCGTGCGCATCAATTCAAATCTGGTGACAGTGCCCGCCTCGGTGGTGGACGACAAAGGCCGCGCAGTGATTGACTTGAAGCTGGAAGACTTTGAACTGCGCGTCGATGGGCAGCCGAAGGAGATTAGCGAACTGGGCCGCGCGGAAACGCCCGTGCGGATAGTAATGCTGTTTGACAACAGTATGAGTCTTTCGGCGGCGCGCGAGTTTGAAAAAAAGGCTGCCGTCAAATTCTTCCGCTCCGTCATGCGCCCGATTGACCAGGCGGCCATCTATTCCATCTGGACAATCCCGGTTTTCGTGCAGCCCTTCACCAGTGATGTGCGTACCCTTGTTCGCACCATAGAGAATTTCCGCCACCCTGAAGACGGCGCGACCGCCCTCTTCGATACGGTTGCGCAAGCCGCAGAGTATCTGCGCCCGCATCAGGATCGCAAAGTCATCGTCATCGTTTCGGACGGAGCGGACACGCTCAGCAACATGGATTTCCTGACCTCGCTTAAAAAAGTGATGACGGCTGACATTCAGGTTTACGCCGTCCAGACCGGACAGCTTGAGAGCACAAATCTCTACAACCTCGCCGCTCATCATCGCTTGCAGGAGTACACCTCTCAGACCGGCGGGGCTGTCTACGTGCCGAGGGTAGCGACCGACCTCGATGCCGCCTTCGCGCAGATTTCCGCAGACCTTTCGCAGCAGTATGTGTTGAGCTATTACCCGCAGGACGGTCGCAACGATGGACGCTTTCGCACCATCAGCCTGCGCGTCAAGACACGCCCGAACACGCGCGTCCGCGCACGCAAAGGCTACTACGACCGCACAGGACAAAAGCATGCGTTCGTGCCCGTCGAAAGCATGAATGCCACTGTTAATCAGCCGCAGAGCGCACGCCCCGAACAAACATCCAGCGCGTTACAAAACGTTCCTTCTCCCAGCGTCGAGCGCAGAGAATTAACTCCGGCCATGAACAGCACTTCGACCGTCGGGAGAAGAAAAGGCGGCGGCAGCACGGTTGGCCCACCCGGCCCTGATGATGAACCGGAACGTGCCCCGCGAGTAGAAACCACCAGGAGCACAGGCTTCTCCGAAACTCCCTCGCCATCACCCGACACAGCCGAGTCGTCATCAACACCGTCAGCGACGCCGACACCAACACCGACGCCAACGCCGTCATCAACACCAACGTCAGCCGCAAACCCGACTCCAACCAGGCCACCGACAAACACTTCGCAGCCCGCGCCAAAAAAACCGCTCACAGGCGGAGTGCTCAACGGCAAAGCGCTGGTCTTGCCGAAACCCGTTTATCCACCGGCGGCGAAGAGAAACGGTGCTTCGGGCACAATTGTCGTCGAAGTCTTGATAGACGAGAGCGGTAAAGTCATTTCGGCACGCGCCGTCTCAGGCCCGCCAGCGTTGCAAGCCGCAGCGGTGCAGGCCGCGCGGCAGGCAAAGTTTTCGCCCACCACGCTTTCGGGCCAGCCCGTGCAGGTCGTCGGCACAATCACCTATACTTTCACACGACCCTGACCTCAAGTTTAGAGTTACGAATAAAAACTGTTTCGTAATTGGCGAATCCGTCTTAAGATTACGGAGCGCGGATTTCGGATTCGAGAATAAGCCTGCTCTTCTTTTAATCCGCACTGCGTCATCCGAACTCTGCATTCCGAAGGGCGTCTATGATCGAACAGCTACTCACACAATTCTTCGAGCATCTGCGTTATGAACGCAACGTCAGCGAGCACACCCTGCGCAATTACGCGAGCGACCTCAGCCAGTTTTACGATTATCTGGCCCCCGCCGATTCGCAATCGGGCGCGCGCCGCGAACTCGATGTCCGCCAGATAGACCACATCACGATTCGCGAATGGCTGTCGAGCCTCCACACGGCGCAGAAGAAAAAAACCTCTGTGGCGAGAAAGCTGGCGGCGCTTCGCACCTTCTTTCAGTTTCTAGTCCGCGAGGGCGTCGTTGAGTTGAACCCTGCAAAGCTTGTTTCGACTCCGCGCCTAGAGAAGAAACTGCCCGTTCATCTCTCAGTCGAAGACGCGATTCGTTTCATCGAAACGCCCGACACCGAAACAGACCTGGGTCGCCGCGACCGCGCCATTCTCGAACTGCTCTATGGCACAGGCGTGCGCGTCTCCGAACTCGTCAAACTCGATCTCAGCGATATTGATTTCAAGGGCAAGCTGATTCGCGTGACCGGCAAGCGCCGCAAGCAGCGCATCGTTCCCTTCGGCGACCCGGCGCTCCACGCCATTCTCAACTATCTCTCTGTGCGCAACGCTTTTCTACATAATGCGCCGCCCGAAGAGCGTGACACTCAGGCCGTCTTTCTCAACTATCAAGGCACGCGCATTACCACGCGTTCCGTCGGCAGGATGGTAGACAAGTACATCACAATCTGCGCGGGCATGCACGACATCAGCCCGCACAGCTTGCGCCACTCCTTCGCCACGCACCTGCTCGACAGCGGCGCAGACCTACGCGACATACAGGAGTTACTAGGCCACGCGCGCCTCTCCACCACGCAGATTTACACTCACGTCTCAATGGAAAAATTAATAGAGGTCTACGACAAGACACACCCTAAGGCGTAAAAGCAGAAGTCAGGAGTCAGAAGAAAAGAAAATCTGAAAGAAGCGGGTTGCCGCCGATTATTCTGGCTTCTGGCTTCTGGCTTCTGAATTCTGTTCTTTGACTCCTGACTTCTGGATTCTGAATTCTGCCTTTCAGAGCGTTGGCATGTCGTCCAGACCCTGGTTGGCTTCGATGGCTGTCTGGCAGGGGGCGTCGTAGCGGGCGGTGGGCATGGCATCAAGGCGGCGCTCATCAATGGGTTCGCCGCAGCGTTGGCACTCTCCGTATGTGCCCTCTTCAATTCTCAACAACGCCTGATCTATATCGGCGACCATGCGCGACTCGTGTTCGCCGAGCCTGAGCGCAATCTCCTGGTTGACATCCCGGAGCGACATGTCAACGCTATCCTTAACGCCGTCGTCCGCTCCGGCGAATTCCAGCGCCGCAGCCTGCTCGTCGCGCACGTGCTCTGTGTGTTGCCGCAATTGATCCAGCAGTACGCGTCGGTAGTGTTCCAATCTCTTCTCATCCATTATTTGCTCTCAACCCTTCCGGTTCTTATTTTGAACGCAAATGAGAAGTAAAGCTTTTCATTTGCGTCCGTCGAATGTCTTCAAACAAGCTCACGGATTATAACTCAGTACGACGCGAGGAGCGTAATTCGCGCAAGTGCATGGAAAGCTCAAGCGTTCGTAAAGTCTGCATCTGCGTTATGTTCTAAAGAACGCACCTTCGCGCGTTTTAACTAGTAGACCTTGTAACCGTAGAACAATCTCACGCTCATGGATAAGAGCCTGCACCGCAGCAGTTATTAGAGTTGACAGGCCCGGCGGTTTTAGTGTATCGTCCGTGAACTTGAAAGTGGATTTCATTTTCAAGGCAATCTTACAAATGATCTTGTCAGAGTCTCTTCAATAACTACCTGAAGACTCATTGCCTGAAAGAGGCTTGAAAGGGTTCGCGCGGTCTGATTTTTGGCGAAGCAACCGCGCGAACCCTCCGAACGACAACCCTGATAAGGCTGACGAACGCCTTCATTCTAGATTCGTCAGCCATTGACTTGCAAGAGAGGTGTTCTCAGTGGCTGGCCGTCAATCATCAGAACAAAAAAGAATTCTTCTTGGCATGGCTCTGGTTTTAGCAGCATGCCTTTTTTCTCAGTCTCCGGTTTTTGGACAAACGGAGCTAACGGTCGGCATACGCGGCACGGTCGCAACAGCTAAATCCAACGAAGCGATCAGCGGCGCACGCGTGACGGTCAAAAGCGAAACCTTGCGACTCCGGCGCGAAACAACGACCAATGGAGAAGGGCATTACTTCATCACGGGCTTGCCGCCTGCCGCAGATTATGAAATTGCTTTCAGCGCCGAAAATTTTCGTGAATCGTCTCAGGCTCAAGTCGTGCTTGTCTCCGGCGACACGGCGACTATTGATGTCGGCCTTGAGTTAAAGGGAATCAACGAGACGGTAACGATCACGGATGTCGTCTCGCCTGTCGTCAATAACGCACCGGAAGTCAGTCAGGTTGTCGATGCGCGGCAGATGACGGAGCTTCCTTCGAATGGCCGCAGCTTGAATCGTTTCGCGCTGCTCGACCCACACGTTCGCAATACGGGCGGCCTTGGCGCCGACGGCTCGACGGCTGCGCGCCTTTCAATCAACGCCAACTCTTTTCGCCAGACCTTCTTCAAGCTCGACGGCAACAGCAACTACGATTTCGTCTTTGCCAATGCGCCGCAGCAGCAGGTCTCGCTCTCGGCAGTGCAGGAATTCAAAGTTTTGACCAATCAATACTCTGCGGAGTATGGCGGGTCGAGCGCTGGCATCATCAGCGCCGTCACACGTGCAGGTACGCAGAGCTTTCACGGCGAAGGCTTCTTTTTCCTGCGTCCGAGCGGGCTACAGGCCGCTCCGCCCGTTTCTACACTGCGCGTGCCGAATGAGTTGTTCCAGTTTGGCGGCGTGCTCGGCGGCCCGTTGTGGAGCGAGCGCGCGACCTTCTTTGCGAGCTACGAACAGACGCGCGCCTCGCGCGGCGCTTTCATTCAAAGGCCGCAGCCTCTCGCCTACACCGGACACCTGCGAGACCACATCGGCCTCACGCGTTTTGATTACACCCTCAACGACACGCACTCGCTGAGCCTTCGTCTGAACGGCAACCGCAGCACCAACGATAATCCGAACGACCGCGTCAGCAACTTCATACAGCCGAGCGCCGCGCAACTAAGCCGAACGCAGGCCGTCGGCGCTCAATTCACGGATCGCACCGTCTGGGGCAGAGCAGTTAACGAGCTACGCATGAGCTACGTCAATTCGATTCCGTCGGCAACGAGCGCGCTCTTTCCCCAGGTCTCGATTGTGCGTCCGAACTACAGCACCGAAGGCGGTTCGAGTTATTCATGGGTGCGCACAGAGACGTGGCAGATGGCCGACCAGTTGGCTTTTCAATTTCGCAATCACGACCTGAAAGTGGGCGGCGATTACACGCGCCAGCGAGTCCGCGATTTTAGCTTTACACCGTTCGGAGAATATCGCTTCAGCCCCGGCGCGCCCGTGCCCAACCAGAATCCGATTGATTACACGCAACGCTTCGGTATAGGGTTTGTGCGCTACGGGCAAACGCTCGCGTCCCTCTTCGTGCAGGACAACTGGCGCATCGCGTCGCGTTTGACCGCCAATCTGGGCTTGCGCTACGACTATCAATCAATCACCGGCGACAGCAACAACTTCGCTCCGCGCCTGGGCTTCGCCCTTGACCTGACGGGCGATGGCAAGACCGTCCTGCGCGGCGGCGCTGGCATCTTTTACGATCAGTATTACATGTACATCACGCGTCGTTTCCTGCTCGAAGGCGTTGACGCGCAGATTAGAACCTACAGGTTCAACTACGGCGCGACGCCTACGCCGGGCGCGCCTGTTTTCCCAAACCCGCTCGCCGCGCCTCCAGCCGGAGCACACGAGGCAATACGCGATTACGTTTACCTGCCGGCAAGTGAATTGCTCAATCCCTACAGTACGCAATTTTCGCTCGGCGTTCAGCACACGCTCTTTGAGAAATGGACGCTGACAGCCGACTTGATTCACTCGCGCACGTTAAAGCAGATGCGCGTGAACGACATCAACGCGCCAGCCCCCTTCATTCGCACTGCGCCGGGGCAGACACGCTCAGCCTCTGCCGCCGACGCGACGCGACCCTTCGGCACAACCTACGCGGGCGTCAGGACTAGAAAAGTTCCCGTCATCGAAAACACCGCTTCGAGCAACTACGATGCGCTCGACTTAGGATTGCTGCGGCGCTTTGCCAACCGTTTCCAGTTGGAAGCACACTATGTTTACTCTTCGGCTTTGACCTACGCGATGTTCTTCGGCGAAGCGGACACGGGTGTTCCAAACGTCTTTAGGCTAGACGAGCGGCTTGATCGCGGCCCAAGCGATTTTCACCAGCGGCATCGCTTCGTCGCCAACGGCCTCATCGAAATGCCGTTTCAATCGCAGCTTTCTTTTGTCACAACTCTGGCTTCAGGGTTGCCGATTAATCCCGTCACCGGCGTCGATAATGACGGCGACGGTTATCTGGCCGACCGCCCCGTCGGATTCGCACGCAACTCTTTCCGCACGCCGATGCAGGCCAGCTTCGATTTGTCGCTCGCCAAGAGATTCCAGCTTCGTGAAAACGTGCGCCTCGAACTGCGCGCCGAAGCCTTCAACCTGACGAACCACACGAACTACATCAAGTTGAATAACATCTACGGCAATGGAGCCGCGCCGTTGCCGACGTTTCTCGCGCCGCTCTCAGGCATTCAAAATTCCGATCCGGGCCGACAGTTTCAATTTGGCACGCGCCTCATCTTCTAAATATTCAAGAGCGCTCGAATCTTTCAGTCAGGTGAACGCTGCGAAACATACTACTGCGAAGATTCGAGCCTTCGGCTCGCTCCCGAATAAAAATGCGTAAGCTCATCTTCAAAGCGCATATGTACGTTGGCCTCTGCGTCGGGCTGTTGTTGGCGTTGATGGGCCTGACGGGGAGCATGCTGGTTTTCGGTGACGAGCTTGACGTGTTTCTTAATCCCTCGCTGCTCAGCGTCGAGCCGCGCGGCGAACGAGTTTCGATTGAAGATGTTCTCAAGAGCGTAAGGCAAGCTTATCCGTCCGAGAAAGTGGCGCGCATACGCTTTCCTCACGAACGGGAAGGCACATACGAGCTTTGCTTTGAAGCGAAGACGGATGCGCGTTGCGTGTATGTCGACCCATATAGCGCCGCCGTGCTTGGCTCTCGTGTTCCTGCGCGTTCCTTCAAGGGTCGCCTGGTTTCGCTGCACAGGCGTCTGCTGAGCGGCGCGACGGGCGAGACCATCATCGGCGTCGGCGGAATCCTGCTCCTGCTGCTGAGTCTCTCCGGCGCTCTGCTGTGGTGGCCGGGACGCAGGAATCTAGCGCGCGGCTGGACAATCAGATGGAAGAACAGCCGCTATCGTGTCAATTACGACCTGCACAGAATCGTCGGTATTTGCGCGATGCTCTTTTTGAGCTTCTCGGCTGTGACGGGCGCGGCGATGGTCTTTCGCCCATCGCTTGAACGCGCGCTTAACCGTCTCGCTTCCGCTCCACCGCCTAAACCCAAGCCGACATCCACTGTCGTCGAAGGCCAGCGCGCACCCCTGGATGAGATTATACGCAATGCCGACGCTGCGCTCCCGCAGGGCGAGTTGACGATGATTAATCTGCCTGCAACGCGGGCGGCGACGGTCGTCGTGCGGAAAAGAGTAGAAGGAGAACTGCATCCGCATGGCAGAAGCCTCGTCTATCTGGATCAATACAGCGGGCAAGTGCTGCTAGCAGAGAACGCGCTCGAAGCTCCGCCGGTCGCGCGCACTTTCGGTAACCTGTTTCCATTGCACGTTGGTCGCCTGGGTGGAATCTTGACGCGCCTGCTGCAAGTGTTCGTCGGTTTCGTTCCGGCAATCCTGTTCTGCACCGGACTATTGATGTGGCGAAGCCGCGTGCGCGCCAGAAAGTTATCGAAGAAAAGCCAGCCCGTCTATTCGCAAAGCGAAGCATTGAGTTAAGGCGCGGCAACCAAAGCGACGCTCGGCCCGATATACAATTCACGCTCCATTTGGATAAAGGTAGCACTCCACTTGTCGCCGCTATATTGCGTGCATCCTCTATGCGCGTTGGCCCAACGTCTGCACCGGATTCTGCGTGCTTCAACCATACAACCCCTGTTTGACAAGCCTTTCACATCATGTTAGCGCTTCTGCCTAGTCAATCTACGCGCTTCAATCCATGACGGTACGCCTCTTGCACTTCGTCGCCTCGCTTGCAAATCAAGCGCGGGATGTCGCTTCGGTGTGAGCACAACATCTCGGCGATTTCGATATGTGTTGGAGGCGAACCACTGATGGCATGGGAAGTCAATTTGTTTAGAAAAACGCGGCTCGGCGTGCATCGCCATTGCCTTGAGTTGGCGGAAGCGTATGCTGATTTCGCTCCATTGTGGGAGCGTTGTTGTCTGGCAGCATATGTCGGAATTGGCCCACAGGTGGCGCGCTGGTTTGGCGCAGACACCTCCGCATTGTGGAAGAGAGCAGACGCCGTTATCGCCGATCTGTTCGCGGTCTCTCGCTTGACGGCGACGGAGATTGCCGCGTTGCTGCGCCAGTACATCAGGGTGCGCCTTGAAAAAGAAGACCACTTGCCCTTTGAAGAAGCGCGGGAGGGAATTTATGAGCAAACATTTTATCCAGTGGTCACACACTTCACCTTCGCCTTGCAACCTTCGGCAGTTGCGCGGTTAAAGTTCGTCAGGGAAGTCGTCAAAAACATTTCTCTCGAAGAGGCGTTGGTGGCTGACCTCGGCTGCGGTTCAGGAATGATTCTCTGCGACGTGCTGGCGCAGAAACCGCTTTGGAGAGGCCACGGGTTGGACATCAGCGAGGCTGCGGTCAATTACGCGCGGCGGTTGGCCCAACATAAAAGGATAGCCGACCGCGCAGAGTTTCAGACCGGCGACATCGCACGATTGCCCTTTGCAGACGCGTCTCTTGATTTGGTCATTGCTTCGGAAGTCATAGAGCACATGCCTGAGCCTGAACAGGTTATCCGTGAGATCGCGCGCGTCTTACGACAGGGCGGGCAAATGGTTTTGACGATGCCTTTGGAAAGTCATACTCCCGCGCACATCAACGCCTTAAACGACCCGGAGGATTTTCGCGCGCTCTGCGAGAAAGCGAACTTGCGCATCAGCCTCATCGAACCGCAGTGGCATTTCGGTTACGGCGACGACCGCAGGCATCTCTTCGCGCTCGCCGAAGTTTCGACGAAGGAGAATAACGTGATGGACGCGGCGGGCGCATTTGTTCAATCGCGTCATCAGGCACACGAATCGCGCCTTCAAGCGCAGTTTACCTGATGAAAAACGCGGGAGGGGGAGAGTAGGAATTACAAAAACCGACGCGGCCTCAAGACGAGCGTCGGATTCAGAAGCGAAAGCCGACGCCCGCAGTGAATTGAAAATTATGGCCCGTCGCGCCGGGAATTGTGATTGGAGTGATGACAAATGGCCCGCCCTCCGGGCCACTGATGGCGGTCGCGTTCGTAGCGCCGTAGCGAATGATGGTATCGCCCACGTCAAAGCGTGTGACGATGCGCCGCGAAGGATAAAACTCCAGCACACCGCCGACATCGAAAGCGAAATGCGTCAATCGTTCAGTACGAAAATCGAAGGGGAAAACGCTGCCGTTGTTGTTTGGAACGACTTCGACCCTACCGCGTGTGAAGCTAATAAGCCCCGGTCGAGCCTTGGCGAAGATGCCCCAGCGCTCATAACGCTTGCCGATTTTGACGCCGAAGAGTCCTTCGGTAGCGCGCCCGCCGTTGCGGAAGGAGCGCCCGCGTGCATCGTGCGGAAAGAGATTGCCTTCGGCTTCGAGGGCGATGTTCTTGTTGAAGTTGTAGGTGAACCTGACGCCAAGCCCCGGCTCTGTGGTGTCGTTGTTGCCTGCATCGAGCGTGAGTGATGAGAAATGAACGCCGATTTCGTACTTCGGCACTTCTTCCGCTTGCGTGCTACTTGATTGCGCACGCGCCTCCCCGGAATTTGCAAACAGGCAAAGCATCATCAAGGCAACTCCAATTATCAATTGCTTTTTCATAAAGGCAGTCTCCTTTGCTGTGAATTTGTTGCTGAATGTCGAGGCTGAGAGCGGACACACTTCGGGCGTCAAGCGCCGAAAGCTCTTTGCTACTCCTGCCTCGAACGCCCCGGTCTAGTTTTTAGGGAGAATGTTTTCGATGCGGTCGGCGGCTCCGATTACGATGCGGATACGCCTTGGTGATTGATTCGCCGGATTACTGCTTTGAGCCGTCGTAGGCTCTGGCTCAACCGCGACTTTTTTCCGGTTTTTAGCATTGCGTAGAGTCTCTTCATCAAAACTCAAACCCGGCGGGGCAGGCTCAGTCTTGGTCTTGTTTACCAGTGGCCGCGCATTGCTGGCATTGCGTAAGGGGGATTGAGGCGGCGGCGGATCGTAAAGCTCAGGGATGTAATCGGCATCGTGCGTCACCCATAGATTCCAGTTGCCGCCGTTGCCGATGATGGGCGAACTGGAAAACCACTCGTAGCGAGTGCCGTCCCAGTTGAAGGAAATCTTGTTGTGCTCGATGGCCGCGACTTTGCGAAAGTCGTAGCCCGCGTGCGCGGTCAGCGAAAAGATAAAGCGACCCTTGCCGGGAAGATGAAACCAGACGAGAGGCCCAGCGCAACCGCCTGTCCGCCGCGCCCCTGCGACCATTTCGCCGTTGACGAGCAGTTTGTAGTTGCTGATGTTCAATTCGACATCGGCGAGCGTGTAATCGCGCGGCGGGCTTTCGCTCAAAGGGGCTTCGCGCAGCTTGGATTGATCGAATGAAACCTGTACTACGTCAACAATCTTGCCGCCGGTCTGCGGATTGACGAGCACGTCCAGGGCGAAGGCATCACCGTCTTCTATGACCTGCGGGACGGAGGCGCGCGACAAGACGGCGGCACTGTAGTCCGGATGAATGCGGCGGGTTTTGAAAGAGGTGCGAGCGCGCAAATCTTTTTCGTCTTCGGCGCTGAGCGGACGGACGGAGACGCGGAATTGTTTGGCGTCGGCGAGCGGTTGGACTATCAGGTCATAGCCGAAGAAGAAATCGCTTCCGCTGTCAACAAAGACGCGGCGAATGGTGTGCGATTGAAAGTATGCTTCGGCGAAACTGGATGACAGCGAGCGTGAGTTTGAAGCTTCGGAGTCCGTCGTGAAAGCGACGAAATAGCCGCCCTTCATCGGAATGATTAATTGTTGTTTCTTACTCTCCTGCGCTTTAAGGCCGACGGCGGCGCACAGTAGCAACAGAAGACCGAAGCCGCGAACGATATTCTTACTTCTCATTTGTATGATTCCTCTTGATAACCCTGAGCTTCATATCGTCTGCCGGTTGAAACCCTTTCAGATTGGCGCGCGTGAAAAAGCCCGGCTCGTCTTCGTGCTTGCTGTCAGCGAGAGTTGAATCATTCGGCTCTGAGGCGCGGGCGGCGACGAGCGACGGCGGGCGCGTGCCGCGCTCTGCCGTGTGCTTTCTCTCGACGTAGACCGTGCGCGTAACGATTCTTTCTTTGACAATTGGAACTTCGACTATCTTGACGGTTTCTATCGGTGGCACGCGCGGCGCGACAACACGCGCGGTCGGCGCGTCTTTGAGCGCCAGCGCGGACGTTATTATCAGGCCGACGATGAGCGCGGCGGCGACGGGCGCTGGCACTGGCAGCCTTGCCGTCAACAGGCGCTTCCAGAAGGGAGCGCGTGCGATTTTCTCTGTGACCGGCGTTGGAGCGGGAGCAAGCAGGCGTTGATGCAGCGAAGCCGTGTAGTGAGGCCAGTAGCTTTCAGGCGGCAGCGAGGCTTGCGCCGTCCGGTCGAAGACCGTGAGCGTTTCAGAGAATGAAAGGTACTGGCTCATGCAGCTTGCGCAGGTTTCAATCTCGGTTAAGAGACGAAGCTTGTGCTCTCTATCCAGATCATTAAAGAGCAGGTCAACAAGCTGGCTTTCGATTCGTCGGCAATTGTGCATCGTTTCAACTCCGTGTTAAAGATTTTCGCCAGCGGCGCAAGGTTCATACTCTGCCGCCGTCGCTTCGACGCCGAGGCGCTGTCGTAACTTGACGACGGCGCGGAAGAGAGCCTTCTTGATTGTTCCCGTCGAGCAGCCGAAAGCCTGTGCGATTTCCTCGTAGGTCATGCCCTCGCGGTGCTTGAGCAGGAAAATCAGTCTTTGCTGCGGCGTCAATTCTCCGAGCGCTTGCAGGACTCTCTCCAATAGAATCTTCGCGTGAATGTCGCCCTCGGCATCCCGCACGCGCCCGGTTGTGCGCTGGGCCAATTCATTCGTCTCGTCCAGCGCTTCAAACGAGACGGCGGCAGCAGATGCGTCCGTCCGGCGACGCGCAGCCGCGCGACGGTGGTTGAGAAATGAATTGATGATGATGTGGCGCAGCCACGTATAAAAACTCGACTCGCCTCTGAATTGGCCCAGCGCGCGAAAGGCTTTCAACCAGACCTCCTGCGATAAATCTTCGGCGTCCGACGAATCGCGGCAGTAATGCAGCGCCAGCACATAGACGCGGCGTTGATAGCTCTCTGCCAGAAGACAGAAAGCTTCGTGGTCGCCCGCCTGCGCTCGGTTGATTAAATCTTCTTCGCTGCGACTCAAAAATGGTTATCCTCGCACGAGGTCTGAAGATCAATTCTATAGACACACGCGGGGAGAATTGGTTGGCGGCGGCGCGCAATTATTTTGGCCGTCCCGCCCAAAACAATCTGGTTGCCGTCAAGACGAAAGAAAACGAGCGGTATTATAGCGGTACTGAACTAAAAGAGACGACCATTAAGAGTAACGGGCTTGAGCGTGATTGTGAGCGGTAGCCGGAAGCGCCGCACGCGCCTTACGCCGTCGCGCCGTCGTCAACGAGCTTACAAAATTGGACGACGCGATTTTCGGCCCAGAAGCGGTCTTCGCCGTGAGTATCTGCGGCGACAAAGCCGACGTGCCCGCCGTGTTCCGGCGCGATGAAGACGATTGACGAATTCGTCGTGAGCGACGAATCACGAAATGAGTGGAACGGAATAAAGGGGTCATCCTGCGCGTGTATGATGAGGGTCGGGGTGCGTATGTGGCGTATGAGAGGCAGGGCGCTGGCGCGCTCGTAGTATTCCTCCGCGCTCGCGTAGCCGCCATGAAGGGAAGTGTAACGCCGGTCGAATTGCCGGACAGTTCGAATCAGGTGCAGGTCACTTATGTCATAAATGTCTGGGAAGAGTTTCTGCTTGTGGCGCATGCGGCGGCGCAGGCTGCGAATGAAGCTCTGCTGGTAGAGCCAGTTGGCGCGAGCTTCGAGCGCGACGGCGCTGGTCGCCAGATCAATCGAAGGCGAGACGGCGCAGACGCCCGAAAGTTCCGCTGGCAGAGCATCGGGGGCTTCGCCCGCGAGCTTGAGAGCCATGTTGCCTGCCATTGAAAACCCGACGAGGAAGATGCGCTTTAAACGGTCGCGCTCAATGAGGTCTTTGATGACAGCATTAAAGTCGCCGCTCATCCCGCTGTTGTAGAGCGTCGGCGTCAGGTGTTCGGTCGCGCCGCAGTTGCGCAGATTCAGTCGCACGACGTTGAAGCCAGCGCGGAAGGCTTTTTCCGCCGTGCCCAGAATGTAAATGGAAGTGTTAGCGCCTTCCAGCCCGTGTACGAGCACGATGGTCGGAGACGAGCGCGGCTCTTTCTGCCAGCGGCAATGTGCGAGCAGCCGCACGCCCTCTTCGACTTCGAAAAAGCGCTCCACGTCCGTGCGATGCGAGCGATATTGATGGCGGCGCGGCCAGACGTAGGCCATGAGCGTTTGCGCGTGGCCGTTGGCGAAGAGCGGGTGCGGCTTGAATGGTCTCTCTGAGAGCGCACGCGCGATTGATTCGAGCGAAGCGCGCCGTGGTACGACGGCGAAACTCTGCGGCTTAGCCTGTGTGGTTGCGTTGGCGTGCTCGGTGCTCATCTTCTTCACTGCATTCTTCGGGTCGGTAGTGAACCTGATGGATATTTACGACGCAAACCGTCGACGGGTTTTGCTCTGACCGATGTTTTTCGTACCGCGCGCGGTTGTCTGAAGCTCTTTGCCCTGGCGATGCTGTGACGAAGTGAAGTGCCGTGCGCGTCTCCCTGCGGATTGTTCTGCCTTACGGGAGAGGTCATCTGTCCGGCAGCCGTCCGTCTGTTGATTCCTATGAACGCGTGCCGCCGGAGCGTTGTTATTGTACACAAAGAGAGGTCTTTAGGTGAAGATTTCGGCGGCTGGTTGCGACGATTTAAAATGAGCGAGAATTGTTAGGGATAAATCGCAGGCGGCGCGGGCGTAATTGGGGGCGACGCCCGCGCAGAAACTGCGTGTGAGAAACGCGACCGGGGAAGTTCGGCCTTGCCCGGCGCGGGGACGGCTCACAAGGAAGGCAGCCGTCTTTCAACGATAAGAGGACGGTGAAGCGCTCTCTGCTTTGCCAAAGAGAAAGGCGAACACCCGTCGCACAGGCGCGAGCGAAGCGGAGAAGAAAGCAGAGCACAAGAGAAAAGCGCAGACGCAAGGCAGCAAAGCCAAAACGCAAGGGACAGCTTCGCCCGCACGTTCCACTTACATCAAGCGGGTCGGCTCGTCTGGAATAGGGTCTCCTGCGGGCGGCGGAGACGGGTCTGGTTCATGTACGGGTGCGGCTGGCGTCGGGTTGGTATCGGGCGGCAGCGGCAGCGGCTCAGGCTGCGACGGGTCTGGCACGATGGGGTCTTGCGGCCCGACGGGCGGCGGAACGGGGTCGCCGGGCTGCGGCAAAGGCTCGCCCGGTTGCGGCGGGTCTGTGTTGGTATTACGGCTCATCTATTCTCCCTCTTGAATCAACCTCTAACGATACCAGCTAGTATCTGACCACTTTGCTACCCGTCCCGGCAATCCCTGCGGGCACGCGTGTCGTCACTCTTGCCGGACATTTCGACGGAAGCCCGACGATTTCTACTGTCACTAACGTGTCCTTCAGGGAGACTCCAGTCATGTTCAAGTTAATCCGGCGCGTGCCCTGTCCGTTGGCAATGACTCCGTTCGTCAGACTCCAATTGTAAGTCAGTCGCGCATCGGGACTGAGGCCCATCGGAATAAGCTGGCAACTGATGGGAGCGCCCGGATTGGAAGGATTCGGAAAACATGAAATACGAAACACGGGGCACTCAAGCGTTCCTTCCCACGTCGCATCAACATTGTAGACGAGCGTCAGCAACGCGTTTTTTTTCTCGTCAACCATCGTGACTTCTATCTGATTCAATCGCGCCTGATTAAAGAAACCAAGGTAAGCAGTCCGCACACCTGAGCCGCGCTCGTATACGGACGAGCCGCCGTTGAAGCTATCGCGTAAAAATTGCTCGTCAATCACAGGCTCTGCGAAGACACGAGCGCGCGGAACGGATTTGATGTCATACGCTATCTTAATCTCCAGATGTCCACGCAGAGGCAGGCGAGCGGGTGCTGCGGGAGTGACTGCGATGATTTGCAGGCGGTCGCCCGCAGCGTTGCTGACGGACGCCAGCACGTTCTGGCCGTGGGCTGTTGATTGAGCCGCGAGGGGCTTGAAGACAAATGCTCCGTTAATCCATTCAAAGTGGCCGAGCGCAATGCCGCTCCAATACTCAAAGACCTCTATAGATTTTCCGCCCGGCGAAAGCTGCCGCAGCAGGCGCGGCTCGAAATTGGACGCGATTTGTCGCGCCAGCATCGCGCGCACATCCGCGTCGTCAATCGCTGGAAGCTTCTGGCTCGTCACATCCGTCCATTGCTCGTTTTGATAACGTAGAAGAAAAAACTCTTCGGTGCAGCCTCTGGCACACTCGCGATTCTCGACCGCAATCAAGTCGCTTCCATCTTCGTTTTTGAAAAGAGCCAGCGCCGTATAAAACTCGCCGTTTGGTTGCCGTGCTTGCAGGTAATTGCTCTCCTTAATATAAATCGCGGACTGGCGGGCTTCCGGTGAATCGCCGCCCGCATATCGCAAGTATCTCTGCGGCATCAGCAGGTAATAATCGAGAATCGTCAACGGCTTCTGCCCCAAAACAGTGACCGGAAAGATTGCGGACAGAAAGAGCATCAGAGAGAGGACAAGCTTTTTCGACGAGTAATCCATGCGGTGCAATCCTTCGATGAAGCGCGAATGTTTCATGTGCACGAAATTGATGACAGACGAGCCGGGGAAATCTCGTCTTAAAGAAGCAAATGCCAGCGCCTTTAACTTTAACACAGGACGGCGGCTCTCAAGTATTTCCAGACGCGCCGCTCTGCTGTTCGGCGCGCTGGCGCTCTGCGACGACGAAGCGAATCATGCGATAGTTGATGTGAGAGGGCAGAGCATCGCGCAAGGGTTTGAGCAGTTGTGTGCCGAGTTGGTCGATGGCGCTTTCGATTAGCGCGCGGTCGCGCTCCGAGACGTGCCGCGAAAGATCAAAGGGGCGGCCTTGCAGAATACAATCGGCTAGATGTTTCTCGACGGTGATTTCTGTCAGGCCGCGCTGCTGGCTAATCTCTTCAACGGTCAATCCTTCGCAGTAGAGAGCATAAGTCTCATCCACGGTGCTGATTTGTTTGGCCTTAGGCACAGTTGGCCCAGCGCTTTTGAGAGAGGCGAGCGGATCGCTGACAGCCGTCGACGGCAGAGCCAGTTCGACAGTTTTGGTCTCGCGCATTACGTCGCCGCCGAAGGCCGTCAGCGAAACCATCGGATACGCGCCGCCCGTCACGGCGAGGCATCCGGCCGCGACGAGCGCATCTATGTAGAGCAACAACTCGTCCTGCGTCATATCGCTTAAGATGCCGTAGGTGGAAAGCCCATCTAGTCCGGCCTGCGTGACGTTGCGTGCGCGCGAGCCGCGCAACGTTGCGGCCAGCATGTTCTTGCCAAAGCGCCCGTTCATGCGTGCCGCGCACGCCAGAATTTTTCGCACCAGCAGGCGCTCTTCTTCGGTCAGCGGGCGTGCCTGCGTGATGCTGATAACTTGCGCCTGTTTGACGTTTGAAAATTCGAGGTCGTCCGCGTCAACATGCCAGGCAGCGTCATTCAGTTCTTCGGTTGTCCGCCTTGCGCCAGCGGCTTCGGCTTTCTCTCTGGCCTGCCGTAGCCGCGACTGCTCGTTTAATTCGCGTTCGAGGTCGAGCGCAAAGGGAGCATTATCTTTAACGAAGCCATCGAGCGCGGTTGAGGCCGCAAGCGGGACGGCCTGCTCTCCCGTCCCGCCGCCGCCTCTGGCCTGCGCTGTGCAGTTGCCGCACGCGCCGCAGTTGGCCGGGTGTTTGCGGTCGCCGAAGTAGTCCAGAATAAAAGCGCGATAGCAACGGTCTGTGTAGCAAAAGCTGATAATCTCGCGCAGCTTGCGTTGTTCGAGGGCGGCGCGGCGCGCTATCTCGTGCGGGCGGATACGCAGTTGTGTGACGGGGCGTTCGTCTAAGAGCAGCAGCCCACGCGTGCGCCGCGCAGGAGTGTAGCTAATGATATTTGAAGCGTTGAGGGTGGAGAGCGTGCGTTTGACCGCGCCCACGTCAAGGCCCATCGTCTCTGCAAACTCCGAAACATCCACCTCCGTTTCGGCGCGCTCGCTCAAATCGTAGCCGCCGAGCAGGCCGAAGAGCACCTGCCGCGCACGCGTATCGCGTGCGCCCGTGCTCTCACGCGCTTCGTGCGGCTTTACTTTCAAGCGCACCAGCGCGCGATTTTCGCCGGACGCGCCGCGCTCTATGTGGCCCGCTTTTTCCAGAATGATGAGCGCGGATTGGACTGCCATCTCGTTGCGGATACCGGCGCGCGTCGCAATCTCGCTGACGGACAGTTCAATGCGCTTTTGATTGGTGGCAACGAGCGCTTCATAAACGCGCGCGATTGTTTCGGGCGGTGGGTAAGAGCCTTCTATGAAATAATCCTGCGTGCGTTTGTCCGCGTAATTGAAGAAGAGCGTGCAGGTCGAGGGCAGGCCATCGCGGCCTGCGCGGCCAATCTCCTGATAATAGGCTTCAATCGAGCCGGGCATCTGGTAATGCGCGACGAAGCGTATGTCAGGCTTGTCTATGCCCATGCCGAAGGCGTTGGTGGCGACGATCATCTGTACGCGCCCGGTCATAAAGTCTTCCTGCGCGCGCGTGCGCTCCGCTTCGTCCATGCCTGCGTGATAAGCGACGATGCTCAAGTCTGCAAGGCGCAGGCGTGCGGTCACCTGCTCTACGGCTTTGCGCGTCGAAGCGTAGATGATGCCTGAGCCTCCGCTGTAAGAGGCCGCCAGTTGCTTGATGTGCGCTATCTTCTCGCGTTCTTTCTGCGTGTGTACGACGTTGATGGCGAGGTTGGGCCTATCGAAGCCGCTGACGAAGGCGGGCGGGTCGCGCAACGCGAGTTGCTCTATGATGTCTGCGCGCACGTAGGGCGTGGCGGTGGCGGTCAGCGCGGCTATCTGCGGGCGTCCGACCTCTTCTATGGCCTGCCTGAGGCGCAGGTAGTCTGGGCGAAAATCGTGTCCCCATTGCGAGATGCAGTGGGCTTCGTCAATGGCGAAGAGAGAGATGTCAATGGAGCGCAGGGTTTCGACAAAGTGTGTGCTGCGAAAGCGTTCGGGCGCGACGTAGACGAGCTTGTAATCTCCGCGACGAACGCCTGCGATGCGCGCCTTCTGCTCTTCAAAGCTAAGCGAGCTATTGATGAACGTCGCCGGAAGATTGCGAGCGGAGAGCGCGTCAACCTGATCCTTCATCAGCGCGATGAGAGGGGAGACGACGACGGTGGCGCCTTCTTTCATCAGCGCGGGCAGTTGATAGCAGAGGGATTTTCCGCCGCCCGTCGGCATGACGACGACCGTATCGCGGCCCTCTAAAATCGCCGCGATGACTTCGCGTTGTCCTTCTCGAAAATCCTCGAAGCCGAAGTATTTGTGAAGCGCTGTGAGCGCCTCTGCCATGTTCATAAGTCTGAAGTCGGAAATCAGGAATCTCAAGTCCGAGATTCAACATGCAAAGATAAAGTCTAGTTTCTCGGCGGCAAACTCTCAAGTGCGGCTTGCTGTAGACAGTCTACGGCATCTAGCATATGACGGGGTTCAGGGTTTTAGACTTTCGACTTCGGACTTTAGACTTTAGACTGTGTTGAAGATGAAAGAAGCGAAATGGAAGTCGCGGACGAAGCTCGATTTGATGATAGAGGTCTGGGAGCATCTGGACTGCGAATCGGTGGGCGCGGCTGAACTAGAAGAGATAGAGCGCATCGTGCGCGAGCGATTCGGAGAGGGCGCAATCGAGAGTCCGGCGGCGGTAGCGCGCCTTCTGGCAGACGAGGGGGCGGAGTTGCGCCACGCGGAAGTCCTCGAACTGGACGCGCGCCATCGCGCCGCAGACCCCTACGAAGCGATGTTTCGCAACGTACTGAAGTTTTCAGACTTCGCGCAGGCCGCCGCTTCAATTAAGAATCTGGATAACCTACGCCGCGAATTGGCGCGGAAGAAGGATTCGACGGGGCTGAGGCGCGTGCGCGAGGTTGCGCTCAAGGGCAAGCAACGCGCGCAGATGATCGCGCGCAATCCGAAGGTGGACGAGCGCAAGCGCGCCGAAAAGGCTGAGATAGCGGAGTGGTTCACCGTCTGGCTGCAAACGCCCGAAATCTTTCAGGACTGGCTAGACCTGCGCCGCCGCTCAAAAGATTTCCGCGAGCGTTTTGTAACCACAAGGGAAACGATGAAGGATGAACACTGAACGATGAACGATGAATAAAAGACAAGCTCTTAACAGTTCATCGTTCATCGTTCCTACTTCATCCTTCATCATTTCTTCTCCCGGCATAATGATTGCAGACTTGCCGTGCGAGCGGACGCAGGCACTCTCCCGCCAAGTCCCTTTAACGGTTGAAGTTCGGCAACATTATTAGATTCGAGAGAGTAGAGGAGAGATTGCGATGAAGTTCGACATCAATACACTGAAGCGCGCAACGTGTGCGGTTATAGCAGCCTGCGTGCTTCTTCTTGGAACGTGGACGAGCGCGCAGGCGCAGCGCCGCTCGCGTGGAGCGGTGAACGGCTACCCGGATAACGCTTACGGCCAACAGCGTCGCGCGCAGAATCGCTACTGGCGCGACCGGCGGCGCAACCTACAGCGTCACCAGCGCTATGAGCGCAGCACCCTGAGAGACCGCTGGCGCAGAGACCGCGACGACTACGATAACACGCGGGATTGGCGAGCGCGCCGGAAATCCGAACGCAGAGCGCTCAGGGTTCACCAGAAGACCGAGCGGAGAGAGTTTAAGCAGACCTTCAAAAACCGTCGCAAAGGCTTCTAAAGGCTCAGGCGAACGGTAGGAAACAGTAAACAGCAAACAGAAAAGCGCGGCTACTCATGTAGAGTGGCCGCGCTTTTTGTGCTTCCACGCGAGCGCCTTTTTGTGGAGAATGAAGAAATGGAAGATAACAAAAAACGTCTCAAGCGAGAGTACAAGCTGAACCCTCCGCCGATGGGTGTGTTCGTGATTCGCAACATGATTAACGATAAGGTGTTCGTCGGTGTGAGCCGCGACCTACCGGGCATCATCAATCGTCACCGGTTTCAACTGAAGATGGGGAATCACAGGAACGCTCGCCTGCAAGCAGACTGGAAAGAGTTTGGCGACGAGAGCTTCGCCTTTGAAATACTGGAACAACTCAATCCGTCGGACGTTCCACATTTTGATTATCGAGAAGAGTTGGCTCTCCTCGAAAAACTCTGGCTGGCAAAGCTCCAACCGTTCGGTGATCGCGGATACAACGAACCCATACTCAGCCGCGAAGAGAGGCTGAGACGAATGGCTGCCAAACGCAACGGCGAAGTCTGACCTGCGGGTGTGCCTGTCAGTTTGCTGCGCCGTCGATGATTGGCGGCGCTCTCTCCCGATTACAGCGAAGCGTCTTGAGGATGCCTCGTTCAAAACTTTCGTGAGGTACAAAAAATTATGAGACACATGCTTTCCCGGTCACTGTCAATGCTGCTTTTTGTTTTCTGCCTGGGCCTGGCACAAGCGTTTCTAGCGCAGGCACAAACAGCAGAGCCGCAGTCTGCTACTGCACGGCGCAGCGACGCAGAGCATAACGTACAGTTGCAACTGCTCGTCGCTTCAACCCCCGTTCACACCAAGACGGATTACCCGAACTCTCTGGAAACAATTGTCAGACAGTTGAAGACATCCTTGCCCTACAAGGCGCATCGTGTGGTTGCCACCTATCTTTACAACGTCGCGGACGGTAGTAATCTGGAAGTCAACGACGTGACCTACGCGGCGTTCGAGAATGGCGGCGGGCTTGTCCCGACCTTCTTTACGGTCAGCATCGCGGGCATCAAACTGAACACGGGCGGCGACTCCGTACACATCTCTCGGTTCAGATTTGAAGCGCGCAAGCGCATCTTTACGGAACACGCGCCAGCCGAAAACAACACGACGAGGCCCATCTTCACCACTGTCTCGATGGGCATTTCGACGGAGTTAAACTTGCGCGAAGGCGTCCCGACAATTGTTGGAACGACGACGAGCGGTTTGTCTGACGGCGTGCTGGTGCTGGTGTTGACGGTCGATCAGGCGGACAGGCGTTGATGGCCTGCGACGCGCGGAAGCGTCTTAACAGCTAAAGAGAATGCAAGCGCGGCTGCCTTTGGTTTGAACAGCCGCGCTTTTATCAATAACCTCACAAGCCCCTGCGTCGAAGATTGCTGTTCAAACTACTACTGCGTCGGCGCTGGCGGTGCTGGCGTCGTCGGTGTCTTTTGTTTGCGCGGCGCTTTCTCTATGCGGCGCGCACTCTCCCAGGCGGCGAGCGACGCGGGGTCGCCAGCGAACTTGTTGCGGTAGGCCGTATCGAGCCGTTCCAAATCCTGCTCGGCAGCATCGAGCGCGGCGTTTATGGCGGCGTTGTTGGCGCGGCTTCCGCCGAGGCCGAGGTGCTGCTGGTTAACGGCCTGCTCGAAGTCCTCTATCAAATCGTTGAGCGTCTCTGTAAAGTTGTCGGGCATTCCGTACTCTACAAAACGCGCCGTGTGCGCCGTCGCTTCCGCAAGGATAGAGCGCGCAGTGGTGAGCAGGTTCTGGTCGTTGACGTTGGCGTGTGGGAGTAAAAACCTGTCCTTGTATTCCGGGAAGTCCAGAGCGGCGGTCGCCGCAGTCTTGCTGATGGTCGCCAACAGCCTACGCAGCGCCGCCCGCTTATCGCGCTTAGTGCTCGTTCCGTGCTGGTAATTCCGCTGGTCTGTGGAACGCGCTGCGTCCAGATTCTCAATCTCCGTAATCTTGTTTGAGATACTTGCCAGCGCCCTGCCGCCGACGCTGTTGGCCGGGAAAGTGTTGACCCGCGACATGTTCGAAGCAATATCGCGACTACGTAAGAGTCTCTCAAAACGTCGTCTCTGCCTGTCGTTCATTGGATTGTGCTCCTTTTGGGTGAAGGGAAAGAGCGAGGCGTCTTCCCGATGAGTTTGAAGGAAGGCGCGAGGCGACGCGAGGATAGGCGGCGACCAGAGCGCCAGTTGAAAATCAAGGAGAGCGGATTATATCGCTTTTCCCACCCGCCGCAACAAAAAATTCCCGCCCGCACAAGGGTTTTCACCGCCCCGACTGTATGATTTTGCAACAAATCAATCATGACGACGAAGCAAAACACCTTGACGAACCAATAAAATCCTCTGACGAACCATCAAAACGCTCTGTCGAACGACTGAAATGGTGTGTCGAAGCACTTGGCGCTCGTGTCGGAGCACCACAACGGCGAGTCGGAGCACCGAAATGTCGAGTCGAAGCACTGAAACGCTCTGTCGGAGCAGTAAAACGCTGAGTCGGAGCAGTGAAACGCTGAGTCGGAGCAGTGAAATGTCAAGTCGGAGCAGTGAAATGTCGAGTCGGAGCACCGAAACGCTCTGTCGAAGGGTCAAAACGCAGTGTCGGAGCACCGAAACGCAGTGTCGAAGGGCCGAAACGCTCTGTCGGACGACCAAAATGCTGTGACGAGCTATCGAAATGGCCTGACGAGCGGCTATAACACGTGACGGTGGAGGTGAAATGCTTGACGAGCGGCGCGGAATGCTTGGCGCAGGCTGCAAAAGGAGCGTCTAGCGTATAAAAACGCTTTTCGATGAAGGCGTTACGGTTAACAGCGGGGCAGAAGGGGAGCAGTTGTCACATTATTTGCTGTGCGAGCGGCCCGGCTGCGGTATCATCTCCAATTAATCAGCGACGAGCGGTGCTGTGCCGCTATTTTCGACTTTTGCCGCTCATGGCGGTCTAATCTGCGTTAGGCCGCGTCTAAGATGGCGCATTATGAAAGGACAGAAACTATCATGCAGAAACGAGTTGCACTTCCACTAATTGCTTTTCTTGTTCTTCTAATCGTTTTTGGAGTTGGATGGTGGCTATACCGCGCCTCTCTAGTTATAGAGGCGCAGATTATCTACAACATGGGTGGCCCGCAGCCGGTTGCGCGGCAATCTTTTTATTTGCTTGATACAGACCCCTTGTCACTGACGGCAGATGATCCAAAGTTCAAGGCTAAGGTTGATGCCGCTAAAAATGAAGATGAGAAAATGAATATCCAATTGTCTGGAGTCATGCTTGCCCTTTTGAAAAATTCTATTGAGAAAAGGGATATGGCTGAAAAGTCAGGGAAGACATTGCTAGGCACACTTGAACTTTCAAAGCCCTTCTGGGAAGCACATCTTGTTCAATCTGCTCAAACAGATTTCAAAGGGCATGCGGTTTTCGAGAACCTCAAGCCTGGAACATATTGGCTAATGGGCATGACAGAAACACGGGCAGCTTTCGCCTTTTGGAATGAGAAAATCTCCGTAGGTATTGGGGAGAATAAAATCACACTTGACCAAAATAATGCTCTTTATTCCAAGTAGGCTGTCCCCCGACGAGGCCTAACAACGGCATGCACCCGACCGCGAATAGCGCGGCTTTCATGCGCGAGACTTGGATGGTTTCGAGGTTGAGTGCGCGGCGGGTGATGCCGGGCGTTAGGCGGCTTTGCCTTATTATGTTGAGGATAGCAATGAACATTATCAAAATTCCCGTCATCTTAGTGGCTCTACTGTTAGGCGGCGTGCCCAACGTATCTGCCCACGCACAGTCTTCGCCGCTCTCAGGCATCGGGAAGTCTGTCACCGAGAGGATGCCAGGATGGAAACTCAAAATGTGGCGGTTGATGAATAATGACAATAGCGTCGATGATAAGGTCGCCGGCTACGATTGGGACTCAGGCGAGGAGAAGGTGCGCTCAGTGCTCGAACTCCTACCTTCGCCGGAGGAGGCAACCGAGTTGTTTAAGAGCCGCCCCGGCGGTTGGGCATCAGAGAAATCAGATGTACGCGTTCTGGAAGAGAGTCTCACGGGCATCGGCGACGAGAGCCACTTAATCGAGTATGAAGGCAGTGGCAGGAGAGGTCTGGTATTCAGGAAGGGTCGGGTCATCGTTCGCGTCACGGCATCGTCCCAGGAGGTAGCTGTGCTGTTTGCCATATACATCGCCGCCGCGATACCCGCCGCCTAACAATTCATTCAACCGGAGCGCGGGACAGTATTTCTTTCATCGCTGAATTATTTCATAATCTTGTGTGCCGGTCGCCCGCGCCCCTTTAATTAGGGCGTTGGGCCGCTTCTCTTAATCAAGTAATTAATCGAAGAATGTCGCTCACACATTTGTCGCCACACCTACCGACCTTTTTATTCTGAAGACATAGGAATTAATACTCGATAAGGTTTATGACGTATACGAAAACGGATATAAGCTTCCCGTTGGATTTATAGCCTCCGGATGTTTTCAATCTACTTTAATCAATGGTACAGCTTTTGCGAACTCGCCTTTTTAAGAACGATCCAGGGTTAGGTTGGCAGTTTGAAAAATTTAGCAATCACCTCTGAGGTCAATTACCATGGCTATCAACGAAAATGGTAAATTGTACGCAACGCATCTGCTCGCTGCGGTTCTCTTGATTTTCTTTTCAGGCGTTTCCGGCCACACAGCAGCAGGACAATCTGGAAGTACGGATGCCGCGTTAGAACGCAGGGTCGCCGACATTATGAAGAACGCTGCCGGCCAGCAGCGTGCTTCACTCACTTATAATCCTATCCTCGCCCGTGTCGCACGCCAAAGAGCTTATGATATGGGACAACGTAACTATTTTGACCATGTGAACCCTGACGGCATCGGGCCAAACTACCTCGCAACTCAGGCTGGCTACGTGTTGCCTGGTTTTTACGGGAATAATAGGTCGTCTAATAACATCGAAAGTATTGCGGCTGGCAGTGAAACAGCCGAACGTGCCTGGGAGAGATGGATGAATTCGACAGGCCACCGTACACATCTCTTGGGTCTGGATACGTTTTATGCTGAACAGACAGAGTATGGCGTCGGCCATGCTTTTGTCCCGGATAGCCGTTATGGACATTACTGGGTAGTTCTTATTGCCAAGCCTGGGGGAAGCCGCAGCTCATCGTCCACTGGCTTCACAGACTCGCCCGATCCCAGGGTACGCAGCGGATCAGCCTCGCGTTATCGTAATGTAATCCACGGTGCAAACGGGAAACTCAAGCCAGCCAGCGGCTATGTATGGGTTAATAAAAATGACCCGTATGATTACCGAGTCAAACTAATGCCGGGACTGATTAGAACAGAGGAGGGCTGTTTGCTCCCGGCCAGGGGTTATCGATGGGTTAATAAAAATGACCCGAAAGATTTTCGAGTTGAACCGTCTCCGTAAATGTTGGAGCGGCCAGTAAACAGCACGTTTTTAATTTGAAGTTCCTCCCAGGTAAGGTGCGCTGCTGATACCGCACGCCGCCGTCCAACAACTCATTGAACGCGGACGCCTCGATAACAAGCTTCTCAAGTTGCTTCCTTCGATGTATCTTGTGTGCCGTTCGCTCGCCGCGTGTTAATCAGGGCGTTCGACTTATGCCGCTCATGGCGGTCTAATGTGCATCAGGCGTCAAGGGGAAGCATCAGTTATGCAAGACCCGGAGACTATCGTCAAAGCTTTTATCGGTGATTACTCCCAATGGAATGATCGCTCCTACGCACGATGTAAAGTTACGAAGTATTACCGTGGGAGTAGATGCGACCGGTCGTGTTTGGACTTCCTTTCAACCTTTAGTATTTGGGGAAACAACAATGGTTCAACCGAGAAGTTTCACGGTTCAAGGTAATGTGCGTGATGGGCGGGGTCTCTCAGCCTTTCTTGAGCACATTATGGACGGCGAACGCGCTGAATTTCCAAATTTGAGGATAGCACCGGATGTGACAATCAACTATATTCGGGATGGAGAGGTGCTGATCCTTGACGTTTACGCGAATGTTGGTCTTGTCAAGGAGCGCGTCTCAGGCACTACCTGGCGTGTGGCCGAACCGATAGAGTTTCAATCTATGGTTCAGCAGAACCTCCTCTGACGGACGATTGAGTATTATCCGCCGGGACGCTGACCTGAGTTGATTCGCCATGACGGAAGCGGAACTGAGAAGAATAGACCTCTTTTTCTACGGATTGTTCATGGACGATGCTCTCTTGCTGGAAAAAGGGGTGCATCCGAAAAATCGCCGGATGGCTTCGGTTGAGAACTTCCGTCTGGTCATAGGCGAGCGCGCAACGCTCGTCCCCTCCACGGGGCAAACAGTGCATGGCATCGTCTTCTCGCTGACACACGCGGAAGTGGACAGACTATACGCGGAAGCCTCCGTGAGTGTTTACAGACCGGAAGCCGTGACAGCACAACTGGAGGACGGGAGCGTCATCCCGGCCCTGTGTTTCAATCTTCCAGTGCCGCCTGCGCCCGCCGAACGAAATCCGCAGTACGCCTCAAAGCTCAGAGAAGTAGCCTCCCGCATCGGCTTGCCGCAGAGCTATGTCTCCTCAATCCAATAGCAGACGCAGACCCGCGAACTCATTCAACGTGAACGCTCGATAACATGGCATTCATTGTGCTGACTCTGTTGTGAATTAAAGAGGCGCAGGAACGCTGATTCCTTAGCCTCTTTCCGTTTGCTTGCAGCACTAGCTCAAAGCAATCTCAATCTCCCGCTTCTGATTCGGCTTCTGCCTTCGGCTCTGGCCTGCCGGACGCTGCTGCTGACGTTTGCTCCGTCGGCGGCGGTGCGGGTGATTTCAATTTTCGCGGGGCGCTGTGGAGGCGGCTGGCGCTCTTCCATGCGGCGAGGATTCCGGCGTTGGCGGCGTGCTTGTTGCGTAAGGCTGTATCGAGCCGCTCCAAGTCCAGTTCGGCAGCGTCGAGCGCCGCATCAATGGCAAGATTGGCAGCGCTGCTCCCGCTCTTGCTGGCGTTCTGCTGGTTGATGGCTTGCTCGAAGTCTGCGATGGTCGCGCCAAACACGTTGAGAAAGTCTTCGGGCATGTCGTATTCGATGAAACGCGCCGCGTGCGGCGTCGCTTCGGCGAGAATAGAGCGCGCTGTGCCGAGCAGATTCTGGTCGTTGAGGTTGGTGCTGGGTCTGCGAAACTTGTCTTTGAATTCGGGGAAGTCCAGCGCAGCGGTCTCAGCCGTGTCTATGATAGCAAACAGCCTTGCACGCAAAGCGTTACGCGCATCGCCCCTGTTGCCCGTGCTCTGCTGTGCAGCGCGCAGGGTAGTAGAGCGTTCAGCTGCAAGATTATTAATCTCTTCAATTCTGGCCGTGATGGCGGCCAGCGCCGTCCCGCCGACGCTGGCGCGTGTGAAGCCGCCCTGAGCCGTAGCGAGGTCACGGCTACGCATTAATCTTTCGACGCGTCTTCTCTGCTTATCGTTCATGGGGATGTCTCCTTATCGGGTGAAGGGGCAAGGCCATTCGTGCCTTCCCGGAGCGTTAGAGGTTAAAGCGCGGGCCGCGCGTCGCAGGCTGAAAGGAACGCCGCCCGACGCCCGTCGAAGTTGGAGCGCCGATTATACTCCTTTCGCCCCCTTCAAAAGCAAAAAATCATCCTCCAAACGCCATCCACCGCCCCGTTTGTACGATTTTGCGACAAATTCAGCGTGACGACGGGCCTAAAAACCCTGACGACCGCCCTGGCGTGTACGATTATGGAAAAAGTTGACTCCAATATGGGAAAAGTCGCAGCCATTATGGGAAAAGTTGCAACGAATATGGCTTCGGCGTAGGCAATAATGGGAAAAATTGCGTTGATGATGGGCAAAGTGTCAGCGACGACGGCGTTGGTGTCTCCGATGATGGAAAAAGTTAACGCGCCGACGGCCTCGGTGCATCCACTGATGGGAAAAGTGTGAGCGACGACCGACTTGGAAGCAGCGCCGACGGGCTTGGAAGGCTTGACGACCGCCACAGCAAGTGTGACGACGAACGCAGCAGCAATAACGACGGCCTCGGAACGCGCGATGAACGCCACGAAATGAGTGGCAATCATATGAGGGCGCTGTAAAAAAGGTCGGATTGTCTGAGGGGAGTTGATTCCAATATTGCTCGGTAGTGGCTCATTTTCATTGTTGATCGAGGATTGAGATTCGGCTATGTGTGTTAGCGCACAGACAGCGCCCCTTTCGTGTGATTAACTCACCATTAGACTTTCAGAGTCAGACAGACAGCAAGAATCAGCGATTCCCGCCTATACTCAAAGAGATAAGATTGCTTATCTTTCGTTGGGTCAATCTTGAAATGACCCGCTACCAGTAGTGTCCTAGTGTTGAAAATCTTCGCCCTAAAAGGATTGGCCTTCATTTTCAAACTAAGCACGAATTCCTCGATAGGAGAAACAAATCATGAGCGAGACCAGAACAGCACAGACCCCAGAGTGGCCGCCAGTTAAGATCGAGTCTATCGTGACCCTCAAGGAGGAGCCTAAACTCCTTGAAGGTGAGTCGCCCAGCCCCTTCAAGCTCAAGCTAACGAGCCTTGCGGGAACAGACCTGGCATTTTTGGGCCAAAATATCAATGGTGCGGTAGCGTATCAGAGCTATTGCATAGCTGGAAATCAAGGTTCGACAAGAATATTAACGCCGATTGTCTATAACGGACTAACCTACTTCCAGGATCAAGCCGGCAACTGGCTGTCCTACGAAACCATCTGGAATATGCTCTATATGTCCTACTGGATCAACGCGGTCGCCTGGGAAATAAGAGGCAATCGCTTTGTCCGTGTGCAGGACGGTGCAGTCCTGACGTGTAGACCCCCACGGCATTGGCCGCTCGCCTCCCCACAACTGTACCTGTCAGCCGAACCTGAGGGAGATTACTCATTGAACGTGAAATGGGTCAATGCCCTAGAGTAATTCTCAAGTTTAGCGGCGGGCTGTGTCCGCCGATTCAAGTTGCGAGGGCGGGCCAGCCTGCCTCTAAACGCTCGCACGCATTTGAGAATTGCTATAAAGAGGCGCAGGAATCAACATTCCTGCGCCCCTTTCGGTATGCGTGCAGCATGGACTCAAAGCACTATCAATCTTCCTCTTCGGCCTTGATTCTGCCTTCGGCTCTGGCCTGTTTCACCCGATGACGGCGGCGACGCCCACGCGTAAGCCTGCGATGGTGTGCGCCTGCGCTTCTTCGCCGTGCTTGAATTCTTTGGTGAATTGATATGCGCCGTCTGCGGGTTCGGCGTATAGCTCTATGCTTTCTTCGGGCAGATTGACGAGCCATGCCTCAACGATGCCCGCCTTCGCGTAGAGCGGCAGCTTGTAGCGGCGGTCGCTCTCAAGGGTCGTGTCGGCGACTTCGATGACGAGCAGCACGTCTGCGGGCTGCGGGTGCGCGTGGCGGTAAAAGTCGTCGCGCCAGCGCAGCAAAGCTACGTCCGGCTGCGGCTCTGAGAAAGCGTCGAGCCGAATCGGGTCTTGCGTACTGACTATTAGCTTGTCGCCGAGTTGTCGGCTGAGGAGATTGCTGAGGAACTTGACACACGCCGCATGACGGCTTCCGATTGGAGACATCTCGTATATCTCTCCCTCTAGTAATTCCAGACGAGCATCAGGGCGAAGGATGCCCGCCTCGCCCATGCGCTCGTATTCGTCAACCGAAATCCAATACTTTGCCAGTTGTCTTGACATGGCTTCTTGCCTCTTTAGTCTTCTTCTTCCGCCCTGATTCTGCCTTCGGCTCTGGCCTGTTCGACTATCTTCTGTGCGATTTGGCCGGGCACTTGGTCGTAGTGGGAGAATTGCATGTGGTATGAGCCGCGAGCGGCGGTGATGGAGTTAAGCGTGGATTGGTAGTTGAGCATCTCGGCCATCGGGACTTGCGCCTTGACGACCTGCTGGTTGCCGCGCGTCTCCATGCCCTGCACTCGGCCACGGCGCGAGTTGAGGTCGCCCATGATGTCGCCGCTGTATTCCTGCGGCGCTATCACTTCGACATCCATCACAGGCTCAAGCAGCGTCGGCTTGACCTTTTCGATGGCGGCGCGGAAAGCCTTGCGGCCAGCGGCACGGAAGCTGTGCTCGTCCGAATCAACCGGGTGAAACGAGCCGTCAATGAGCACGGCCTTGAAATCAACGAGCGGATAGCCCGCGACCGCGCCCGTCGAAGCCGCGTCCACAATCCCTTTCTCGATGGCCGGGCGGAAATTCTGCGGGACAGAGCCGCCGAAAATCTTATCCTCGAAGACGAAACCCTCGCCGCGCGGCAAAGGCTCGAAGATGACCTTGCAGTCGCCGAACTGGCCGCGCCCGCCAGTCTGTTTCTTGTGGCGGCCCTGCACTTCCGCGCGTTGCGTGATCGTCTCCTTGTAAGGAACTTTCGGCGGATGCAGCGCGACCTCTACGCCGTAGCGCTTCTTCAGTTTGTCAATCACCGTCTCGACGTGTAGCTGGCCCGAACCCGCCAGCAAGAATTCTTTGGTCTGTGCGTCGCGGTCAAAATGCAGCGCCGGGTCTTCTTCCAGAATCTTATGAAGGGCGACAGAAATCTTCTCTTCATCCTGCCGCGACTTAGGCTCTATGGCGAAGGCGATTGCCGCCTCCGGGTATTCCACGCCGTCGTAGACAATCACAGCAGACTTGTCGCATAAGGTGTCGCCCGTCTGCGTCTCCTTCAGCTTCACGCAGGCGATAATATCCCCGGCACGCGCTTCGTCAATCTTGTCCAGTTGTTTGCCCTGCATCGAATGGAGCGCACCGAGGCGTTCCTGCACGCCACGCCGCGAGTTGAAGACGTTGGCGTCATGCTGAACCTTGCCGCTGATAATGCGCATGATGTTGATGCGGCCCGCGAACGGGTCTGCGACGGTGCGAAAGACGTAGGCTGAGAAGGGTTCGTCGTCAGAGTATTTGCGGGTCAGCATCTCGCCGTCGCCGTCAGCGTTTGAGCGCCCGTGCTCTGCTTCGTGTGTCGCGGGGTTGGGCGCATACTCTACGATGCCGTCGAGCAGGTTGGAGAGTCCGACGAGCGTTGTGCTGGAAACAGCGTAGACAGGGCAGAGCTTGCTGCTGGCGATGGCCTTCTTGATGTTTGGCAGCAGGTCTTCGTCGTCGAGCGTGCCCTGCTCGAAATACTTCTCCATCAAAGCATCATCGGATTCGGCAACCAGTTCGACCAGCTTTTCGCGCGTAGCGTCAACAAGTTCGCGCCCGACGGTCGGCAATTCGACTTCACGTGGCTTGCCCTGCTCGTCAAACTCGTAGGCTTTCATGTGTACGACATCGACGACGCCCTTGAAATCCTTCTCCTTGCCGATGGGCAGCGTGAAGGGAATGATGGCGCGGCTGAAAGTATTGCGTGCGCTATCGAGGGCAGCGCCGAAATCCGCGCGCTCTTTATCGAGCTTTGTGACGGCCATAAAACGCGGCAGCATAAATTCGTTGGCGTAGGCCCAGGTCTTCTCCGTCTGCACCTGCACGCCGTTGACGCCGTCAACAACCACGAGCGCGCAGTCTGCGACGCGCAGAGCGGGGCGCGCGTGCGCTATGAAGGCCGCGTAGCCGGGCGTGTCTATGAAGTTAATCTTCGTTTCTTTGTGTTCGAGATGGGCGAGCGCTGTATTTAAAGTAATCTTCCGTTCGATGGAGTCTTCGTCGTAATCGGTGATGGTCGTGCCTTCATCCACTTTGCCCCAGCGCGGCGTCGCCCCCGACAGATACAGCAGGGAACTGAGAAGCTGCGTTTTACCGGCGTCGCCGTGGCCTATGACTGCAAGGTTGCGAATTGATTCGGTTGCGAAAGCTTTCATGGCGTTGATAAGAGTTTCCTTTCAGGCAGATATACTTGGAAGAATAGCGATTCCCGTTTCTGTGAACAGTCCGAAAAAGATTTGGGCGGGACGCTCCGGGTGAGACGATAATTTATCCGAGCGCAGAGGGTAAAAGCAAGCGACCATGCGGCACTAAAGCCGCGACGCGCTATCCAAGGATTACTTCATCATTTGCCATTCGCGCATCCCGCGTTGGATACTGAGAGGAAAAGAACAACGGGGGCAATTTTAGTTATCAGCACAGCAAACCAGATAACGCCAACGCTCTCTATGTCTGCCAGAAGGCGCTGGGTCGTCACGGCGGGCGTTTTGACGGGAACGTTTCTCGCCGCGCTCGAAGCAACCGTGGTCAGCACTGCGATGCCGACCGTCATCGCTTCGCTCGGCGGACTCAGCCACTACAGTTGGGTCTTCTCTGCCTACTTGATTACGGCGACCGTCACAGTCCCCGTCTGGGGCAAGCTCTCAGACCTCTACGGGCGCAGGCCGCTTTACCAGGCAGGCATCGCAGTCTTTCTGCTCGGCTCTGTGCTGTCGGGTTTGTCAACTTCGATGGCGCAGCTTATCGCGTTTCGCGCCTTGCAGGGATTGGGAGCGGGCGCGCTCGTGCCGCTCGGCCTGACCATCATCGGCGACATCTACACGCTCGCCGAGCGGGCGCGCATACAGGCGCTCTTTAGCGGCGTGTGGGGACTAGCGAGCGTCGTCGGCCCGGTCGTCGGCGGCTTCATCACAGATCAACTCTCCTGGCGCTGGGTCTTTTATCTCAACGTGCCTTTCGGCCTTGTTGCGTCAGTGATTCTCGGCCTCGCGCTGAAAGAGCCGCGACGACACGAGCGCCCAACGATTGATTACGCGGGCGCTGCGACGCTGATGCTCGCCATTACGCTCTTGATGCTGGCGTTGGTCGAGGGCGGCACGAGCATTGAGACCCTGACAGCCCCGCGCAATCTGGCGCTCTTTGCAGGCGCGGCTGCGCTGACGATTCTCTTCGTCTGGATTGAGCGACGCGCCGCAGACCCGGTTGTGCCGTTCAAGTTATTCGGCAATCGTGTTGTCCTCGTCACAGTGACGACTGGCTTTCTGGCAGGCGTCGCGATGTTCGGCGCAATCACGTTCGTGCCGCTCTTTGCGCAGGGCGCATTGGGCGCGACCGCCACCGAAGCCGGTTCGTTGCTAACGCCTTTGATGTTGAGTTGGGTCTTGTTGGCAATCGTCGGCGGTCGCTTGCTCCTGAAGATAGGCTACCGCCCGACGAGCATCGCAGGCTTTATCCTGCTCACGCTCGGCATGGCCCTGCTCTCCATGTTCCAGCGCAACAGCCCGCGTGTGTGGCTCTACGTCGATCTGGTGATGATTGGCGCAGGCTTGGGCTTGACGATGCTGACGCTGCTCATCGCCGTGCAGCAATCTGTGCCGCGCGGGCAACTCGGCATCGCCACTTCGCTCACGCAGTTTTCGCGTTCCATCGGCGGCGCGGTGGGCGTCGCCGTGATGGGCACGGTTTTGTCAGCCGGACTCGCCTCGCACTTAAGAGAAGCCGCGCTCGCGCCGGGCAGCCAACTAACATTGGAGAGCGCTGCGCAACTGGCCGCCAATCCAAACGCGCTCATTGAACCATCGGCTCGCGCCGCTTTGCCTGCGGTTGTTCTGGACATGCTACAGGGCGCGCTTGCCTCCGCTCTGCACAATGTCTTCTGGACGGGGACGGCGGTTGCGGCCCTGGCGCTGCTCGTCTGTTTCTGGCTGCCGCGAAGCCGCGATGGTTCTTATGAGCCGCCGCCGCAGGAAGCTTGTACCGCCGAAACAGGCGAACGCATGATGGTTGCGGAGATAACCCCGCTCGACTCTGAACACGAGCCTGTGGCAGCAGAAGGAGACTAACATTAACGATGAACGCTGAACGATGAATGAAAAGCAAGCTGCCTGTCGTTCAGCGTTCATCGTTTTTCATTATGTCCATGCAGCCCTTGCCCGTTGATGCGCTCCTGCCGGAGATTATCGAAGGCTTGCGTCGCTCGCCCAATCTTGTCATCGAAGCACCGCCCGGAGCAGGAAAGACGACGCGCGTGCCGCCCGCGCTGCTCGACGCTGGCCTTGCGGGGGAGTGCGAAGTCTGGGTTTTAGAGCCGCGCCGGTTGGCGACGCGCATGGCCGCGCGCCGTGTGGCCGAAGAGAGACAAGAGCCGCTCGGCGAGACAATCGGTTATCAAGTGCGCTTTGAGGAAGTCGCCAGTCCCCGAACGCGCCTGCGTTTTCTCACCGAAGGCGTGCTCACACGGCGGCTGCTCTCCGACCCGAAATTGACGGGCGTCGGCGTTGTCGTGCTGGACGAATTCCACGAGCGACACCTGACTGCCGACCTCGCGCTTGCGCTCATCAGACGCTTACAGCTTGAGGCACGACCCCACTTGCGAATCGTCGTCATGTCGGCGACGCTCGAAGCCGCGCCCATCGCATTGTACTTAGGTGGCTGCTCCGTCTTGCGTTCCGAGGGACGCCGCTTTCGTGTCTCAATCGAACATCTCTCACGCGCGGACGAGCGCCCGCTCGCGTTGCAGGTCGAAGCGGCTGCGCGCAGGCTTGTTGCAGAGGAAGCGACGGGCGACGTGCTGGTCTTTCTTCCCGGCGCGGCTGAGATTCGACGCGCGCAGGAGGCTTGCGCAGCGCTCGCAGCGCAGTCCGGTTTGCTGGTGCTGCCGCTGCATGGGGAATTGCCTGCGACAGAGCAAGACCGCGCCGTGCGCCCCGCAGAGAAACGTAAAATCATACTTTCAACCAACGTCGCGGAAACATCCGTCACCATTGACGGCGTGGTCGCGGTCGTTGATACAGGGCTGGCGCGCATAGCGGGCCACTCGCCCTGGTCAGGCGTCAGGACGCTCGAAGTGACGCGCATCAGCCAGGCTGCCGCAACACAGCGCGCGGGCCGCGCCGGGCGAACGCGACCGGGCCGCTGCCTGCGTCTCTATACAGCGCAAGACTTCGCCGCGCGTCCCCCGCACGAAGCGCCGGAAATTCGTCGTCTGGATTTGGCCCAGCCTGCGCTTGAGCTTCACGCGGCTGGCATCAGCGATTTACATAGCTTCGAATGGTTTGAAGCCCCGGCAGCGCCCGCCCTCAATGCCGCCGAAGCTTTGCTCCGCAGGCTCGGCGCGCTCGATGCGAGCGGGAAGACGACAAGCATCGGAGAGCGCATGTTGCGCTTTCCGCTTCATCCGAGGCTCGCGCGTTTAGTAGTCGAAGCGGAGGCGCGCGGCGTCGCTTCTGCGGCGTGTGTCATCGCCGCGCTGATTAACGAGCGCGACATACGCGCCAGCCAACTTCTGCTTGATTCGCGCGAGCGAAGCAGGGCAAGCGCAAAGGTTCACGGGCCTTCCGATTTGCTCGAACTGCTAGACCTTTTCAGAGAGGCTAAACGAGCCGGGTTTGCGCCCGCGCGCTTACGCGAGTTGAATCTTGACAGCAATGCTGTACGCGCGGTTGACAGAGTTCGCAGGCAGCTTCAGCGTCTTTGTCAAAGTGGAAAGGCGAAGGATGAAAAGGGCGGCAAAGCGCTCTCGTCATCTGTCGCTTCATTGACATCCGCTGCTTCATTGTCATCCGGCGCTCTTTCATCATCTGGGGAAACAGCGTTGCTGATTTCGATTCTCGCAGGGTATCCAGACCGCGTTGCGCGCCGACGCATCTTTCCAATCGAAGCCAATGAGCAAAGCGTTGAAGTCTTACTCGCGGGCGGCGGCGCTGGCGTGCTCGCGCCTTTGAGCGTGGTGCGGCAGTCTTTGTTTATAGTCGCCGTCGATGCCGAAGAACGTCGCGGGCCGGGGAGAGAAAGACAGGGGCGCGGTAGAGCCGAGACAATCATACGGCTGGCGAGCGCAATCGAGCCTGAATGGCTGCTTGACCTCTTTGCAGACTCTATCAATGAGACGACCAGTGTGGAGTGGAACGCTTCAGCCGAGCGCGTAGAAGTTGTGCGGCGTCTGGTTTACGATGAGTTGGTGTTGGACGAGAGCCGCACCTTCGAAGCGGCAAGCAACAACGTGTCCCGCGTGCTGGCGGAAGCAGCACTGGCGGCAGGTGTGCAGGCTTTCGTTGAGCGTGAGGTGATTGATCGTTTTCTGGCACGCGTAGAGTTTATGGCGCGTACCTTTCCTGAGAATGATTTTCCGGCCCTCGGCGAAGACGATGTGCGTGCTGGCCTCTTACGCTTATGCGAAGGCAGGCGCAGCTTTGCTGAACTGCGTGAAGCGGCACGCGCGGGCGGCTTGCTTGATGAGTTGCGCCGAAAGCTCAACGCGGAGCAGTCGCGTCGGCTTGCAACAATGGCTCCTGAGCGCGTGACCCTCGCTGGCGGACAACAGGCGCGAGTCAATTACGAGAGCGGAAAGATGCCTTGGCTCGCCTCGCGCTTGCAGGATTTCTTCGGTCTACGTGAGGGGCCGAAAGTGGCGGGCGGACGAGTCGCAATCGTGCTGCATCTGCTCGCGCCAAACGGACGGCCAGTTCAAGTGACGCAGGATTTGGCGGGCTTCTGGACGCGCCATTATCCGCAGGTGCGCCGCGAACTCAGCCGCCGTTATCCGCGCCACGCATGGCCGGAGGAGGGGATTTAATTATTGATTCATTGATTCATTGATTCAATGCGCAAATAAAATTGAATCAATGAGCAAATGATTTAATGAATCAATCGCTACTGATGAAAGAGTCTCTTCGATTTCAAATTGAGCAGCGAGCCGCCGGACAGCGGCTTGACGAATTTCTCGCCGAGCGGCTGGGCCAATTGAGCCGACTGCGTATTGCCAGCCTTCTCAATCAGGGCGCGTGCATGGTGAACGAGCGTGCTGCGCGAGCGGGCCAGCAGGTCAGGCCAGGCGACGTGGTGGAAGTCCTGCTCAATGAGCGCGCGACGGGAGCGATGACGCCTGAGCCGCTGCCGCTTGAAATCATCTATGAAGATGAGCACCTGCTTGTCGTAGTTAAGCCCGCAGGAATGCTTGTTCACCCGACGCGCGGCGTCAAGAGCGGCACGCTCAGTAATGCGCTCGCTTACCACTTGAACAGGGAAGTGATTGAAGAGGGCAACGCCGCCCAGAGCGAATCACAGCGCCGCGAACCAGACTTTCCAGATTTACAATCGAAAGACCCGAATTTGAAAACGAATGGCGGAGGCTTTCGGGTGATGGTGCGCCCCGGAATCGTTCACCGACTTGACCGCGCCACTTCGGGGCTGATGGTCATTGCCAAGCACCAACGCGCTTTGAGCATCCTCACGCGACACTTTCATCACAGGCTCGTCGAAAAAAGATACCTCGCGCTGTTGCAGGGATGCGTTGTCGAAGACGAACGCATCATTACCGCGCCCATCGGACGCGACGAGTGCGAGCAACCGCACTGGAGAGTTATGGAGAGCGGCAGAGATGCCGAGACGCGTTTGCGTGTGCTTGAGAGAAGAGGCAAGCTCACGCTCGTCGAGCTTGAGCCTGTCACGGGTCGCACAAACCAGCTTCGCATACACTGCGCTCACATCGGCCACGCTGTTGTCGGCGACGAGTGGTACGGCGCTGAAAGCTTGTCGGGGCGATTGTGCCTACATGCCGCGCGGCTCTGCTTTCATCATCCGTCGGGCGGCGAATGGATGGAGTTTAACGCGCCTTTGCCGGATGAGATCGCGGCGGTGCTCAGCGCCGAAGCGCCGATTTGAGCGTCATTAATCGCTATCTGGCATCAGTCTTGCTTCTTAGCCAGGCACGGAAAGCTCGAAACGCTAAACGACTGACAGAGAAACTACGCAGACGTGCAGGAGAGGTTTGCCTGCGTACTATTGTGCGGCGCGCCTGTTCGCTTAGTGGACATTAAGGTGAATTAAAGCCAAGGCTGCGGCGCACGTCTGAGCTTCAAAGAAAAATGAGCTGGCAAAATAATCTGATTGAAAGCAACGAGGGAATCAGGAGGCTGCTTGGTGAGATGAAGCGCGTCGCCGTGCTCGGCATCAAGACCGAAGAGCAATCCTATCAACCGGCTTTCTACGTCGCTGAATACCTGGCCTCGGCGGGTTTGGAAGTCATTCCAGTGCCAGTCTATTACCCGGACGTGACGGAGATTCTGGGGCGCAAGGTTTTTCGAAAATTGACGGAGATACCCGGAGAGATAGACCTCGTGGATGTCTTTCGTCGCTCTCAGGATATTAACGCACACGTCGAAGACATTTTAGGCAAGATGCCGAAAGCCGTCTGGTTCCAGTCTGGCATACGCAATGACGACGTAGCGGAGACGCTTGCCAAAGCAGGAATCAAAGTCGTGCAGGATCGCTGCCTGATGGTCGAACATCGCTATGCACGGCAGTCCAGATAGGGCGCTTAATCTGGAAGCTGAAAAACAATCAAGGTAAGGGAGCGAGCAATGAATATAAAACTAAAGAAACTGGATAAGCAGACAATTGTCATCACGGGGGCTTCGAGCGGAATCGGATTGGTGACGGCAAGGATGGCTGCCAGACGCGGGGCGCGAGTGGTCGTCGCGGCACGCAGCGAAGAGGCCGTCAGGCGTTTGTCGGCTGAGATAAATAGCGAAGGCGGACGGGCCGCCTATGTCGTCGCCGATGTCGGGAAGGAAGAAGACGTGCGACGCATCGCGGAGACGGCCATCGAGCGTTTCGGCGGCTTCGATACATGGGTCAATAATGCGGGCGTTTCCATCTACGGTAAGATTCTGGAAATCTCCGACGAAGATCACCGGCAACTCTTTGATACTAACTTCTGGGGCGTAGTCTATGGCTCACGCATCGCCGTCGAGCATTTGAAGCAACGCGGCGGTGCGCTCATCAACATCGGCAGCACGCTCTCTGACCGTGCCATTCCGATTCAGGGAATGTACAGCGCCTCCAAGCACGCCGTGAAAGGCTTTACCGATGCGCTCAGAATGGAGCTTGAAGCCGAAGACGCGCCCGTCTCCGTCACGCTCGTCAAGCCCGGCGCAATCAACACGCCCTACATAGAGCACGCCAAGAATTATCTGGAAGTAGAGCCGTCGCTTCCGCCGCCCGTGTATGCGCCGGAAGTGGTGGCCGAGGCAATCCTGCATTGTGCCGAATACCCGGAGCGCGATGTCTTTGCCGGTGGCGGAGGCAAGGCTCTCTCCGTGTCTGAGAAGTACGCGCCGAGGCTCACGGACAAGGCTATGGAATGGGCAGCGATAGACCTGCAAAAGAGCGACCGCCCATTACATCATCGCGGCGACAACGGCCTCTATGACGCGTCGGGCGAACTGAGGGAACGCGGGCCATATAAAGGACACACTGCCGAAAGCAGTCTCTATACGAAAGCCTCGCTGCATCCGTTGACGACAACGGCATTGGTGCTGGGAGTGGCCGGATTAGCCTTCGCCGCGCTGTGGCGTCCGTGGCAATCGAACGGAGCGAGCGGCCATGCGTCGTCGCAGTCGCAGTAACGTCCTCCGTGAGAAAGAATCCTGCAAGGGCGGAGACAAGCACCGCCCTTTTTCTTTTGTCCGGTGATGGGCAAGCAAGCAGGCCTCCGTATCACGGCAAGCAGAACTTCAGGCGCGTGTGTACAATAAGTTGAAGAAAGAACATTTGAACAAATACGAAAATGGCAGCCGTTAATCTAGCAGTCAAGAGCAAAGAAGATGGAAAGCCGCCTCACCTGGGGTTGGTCTGTATCACGACATCCGATGCGGTGCGCTATCGTGCGCTGACGCGCAAGCGCCTCCTGCAATTTGTACCGGACGAGCAAGAGCGTCTTCTGCGCGAACTCTACGCAGACAATCTAGCGCGCTTGAATGCCGCGCTCGACTTTTGCGTGGAGCGCAACATACGCCTTTACCGTATGACTTCCGGCCTCTTTCCCTTCGCAGACGACGAGCCGGGCGGCAAGCTTTTGGAAGAGTTTCGCCGCGAATTAAGTGAGACGGGCAGACGGGCGAAGAGTTTGGGCGTGCGGCTCGTTCTTCATCCAGACCAGTTCGTCGTGCTCAACTCGGATTCGCCGCAGGTTATCGCCAACAGCATTAAGATTCTCGAAACGCACGCGCGCGTGATGGACTTGTTAGACTTGCCGCGCTCGTCCTGGGCGCTGATAGAAATACACGGCGGGAAGGGAGGACGAAGCGAGCGGTTGGTGGAAGTCGTGCGCGGATTGCCCGAAAGTGTGCGCTCACGGATTGCGTTCGAGAATGACGAGTACATTTACAGCGCGTCGGAAATTCTCGAAGTCTGCCGCGCTGCTCGCGTGCCGATGGTCTTCGACGCGCATCATCATCTCGTTCACGAAAAACTAGACAGCTACGACCATGAGAGTTTCGCCCGGATGCTGCAAGCGGCGCGCGAGACGTGGCCCGTGCCCGAATGGCAACTCGTGCATATCTCCAACGGTCGCGAATCCTTTGGTGATCGCCAGCACAGCGATTTCATCACAGTGATGCCCGCAGCTTTTCGCAATGCGCCGTGGATTGAAGTTGAAGCGAAGCAGAAAGAGTTGGCGATTGAAAAGCTGCAAGCCGAATGGCTCGCCGCGTGACGCAGGTTGTTATCCTGAATTAGCTAAGACAAATATCTCACGCTGCAGACGCAAAGGCGCGAAAGAATAAGCAAAGAGAAGGGTAGTGCTATTTCTCTGCGCTCTTGTCTTAGCGCCTTTGCGTCTCCAGCGTGAAACCGTTTTTAGTTAACGAAGCGCCGCAGTTGAACGCTGATGGCGAAGCCGATGGCGATGAAGGTCGCCAGCACGCTTGAAAGACCGGCGCTCATCAGTGGCAGCGGCACGCCGATGACCGGCAGCATCCCCAAGGCCATGCCGATATTAATGAAGAGTTGAAAGGCGATGCCGCCGACAATCGCCATGATGACCAACATGCCCGTGCGGTCGGGCGCGCGGCGTGCGCCGGACATCAGGCGCGAGAGAAGGAGCGCGTATGCCGCCAATAGCAGCATGCAGCCGAGAAAGCCCGTGGATTCCGCCGTCACGGCAAAGATAAAGTCTGAGTGCGGTTCGGGCAGAAATTTCAGGCGGCTCTGTGAGTATTCGGACGACGCCTGCGAGCCGGTCAGTCCGCCCTTGCCGACCGTCACTATTGACTGAATCGTGTGATAGGCGTAGCCGCGCGGGTCTGCGCTGTCAGGGTCTAGAATGACCTTGATGCGTTCCTGCTGATAGCCCTTGATTTTTCCCGTCTTGACTCCCACGTAATACGCGGCGGGCGCGGCGGCGATGCTCAGGACGAGGACGACAACGACCCAACGCATTCGCACCGCCGAGAGAAAGAGCACGACCGCAAGCAAAGGAAGGTAAGTCAGCGTTTGCCCGACATCCGGTTCAAGGAGAATTAGCCCGACAGGCAGGGCCAGAATACCAACGCCGATAAGTGTCTCTTTGAGAGTCAGTATCCCGTTGCGATGCCTGCCGAAGAAGCGGGCCAACATCAAAACGGTCGGAATCTTGACAAACTCGGAGGGCTGAAACTGCCCGACGATTGGCATTTTTATCCAGGCGCGCTGCCCGTTAATCTTCATTCCTATTCCGGGAATGAGCACGATGATGAGCAGCGCCAGCCCGAAGAGGTAAAAGGCCGGAGCGATGTGTACGAGCTTGCGGTAATCCGCCAGCGATATGGCAACCATCACGACCAGCGCGATGCCGAGGCCGATCAGTTGCTTTTGCCAGTAAGTCTCCGTCGGCTGCGCGTTATGAATCTGCCACGTGCCGAAGACCACGATCATGACGGCCAGCAGCGCCAGTATCCAATCGAAATCGCGGAAGGTGCGTCGTTCTAGTATTGCAACCATTATAATGAAAGTAGGAACGAGGAACGCCGCAACGATGAATGAAAGACCATCTCTTTTTAGTTCATCGTTGCGGCGTTCCTCCTTCATCGTTTATTGAGTGCGATTTGCTGCGAGCCGGGCGGTTCTTCGTGGCGCGTCTTGCGATAGTAGACATCGTAGAGGGCGCGGACGGCGGGCGCGGCATGTGTGCCGCCGAAGCCTACGTTTTCGATGAGCGCGATGGCGGCTATCTCAGGTTTGTAGGCGGGCGCGTAAGAGACGAACCAGGCGTGGTCTTTGTTTTCGCCAGTGTCTTTGCCGAGGCCGACGACCTGCGCCGTGCCCGTCTTGCCAGCGATTTCAAAGCCCGCCATGCGGATTCTCGCAGCCGTCCCGCTGCCGTTAACCACGCCCCACATGCCTTTGACGACCAGGTCGTGATTCTCTTTTGAAATAGGAATAATCTTCGGCTCTGGCCTGTCAAAGCCGCGTGACGGGCGCAGCGGGCGATAATCCGGCGAATCCGGCTCGCCGATGGCCGATACTTCCCTGAACTCCTTAGCCAGATGCGGCACGTACATTTTTCCGCCGACGCCGATGGCCGCGACAGCCCTTAATGATGACAGCGGCGTGATGGCGACCGTGTCCTGACCGATGGAGGCGTAAACCGTCCTGATGTCTTTCCACTGCTCGCCGCGCTCTTCCAGCTTGGGCTTCCAGTAATTTGGTGTCCAACTGATAAGTTCGTGCGGGAGGTCAACGCCCGTGCGTTTGTTCAACTCAAAATCGTCAACCATCTTCATCATGCCGTCAACGCCCATTTTCAAGCCGAGCCGGTAATAATAGGCATCGCAGGAGTGCGTGATGGCGTAATCGAGCGGCGGCGAGCCGTGGCTGTTCATGCAGCGCGTGAACTTGTTGCCGATGGTAATGCCGCCGCCGCAGACGAGGTTGGAATGTTCGACCGTAATCGCGCCTTGTTGCAGACCGGCGACCGACATCGGAATCTTCCATGTCGAGCCGGGCGGGTAGCGCCCCTGAACCGCGCGATTATAGAGCGGCGTCTTCGGGTCGTTGAGCAGCGCCGCATATTCGCGCCGCCCTTCTTTGGTCGTAATGCGCTGTGAGAACAGGTTAGGGTCGTAGGTCGGGGCAGAAGCCATCGCCAGAATTTCACCGTTGTTCGGGTCCATTGCGACGATGACGCCGCGCTTCGATGTCGAGTTGCGCAGTTGCTCTTCGGCTGTCTCCTGCAAAGTGAGATCAATTGTCGTCACCATGTCCTGACCGGGCTGCGGCTGGACGACTTCCAGCACGCTCTGCACATGGCCGCGACTGTCAACCACAACCCTCCGATAGCCGTCACGGCCTCGCAGGTAATCGTCATAAACCGCTTCCAAACCTTCCTGGCCGATGATGTCGCCGGGCTTGTAGCCTTTCTCTTTGTAGCGCGGCAGTTCCAACTGCTCTGGGCTGATTTCGCCGACGTAGCCGAGAACGTGCGCCAGCATGCCGTTGGCAGGATAAAGGCGCTGCGGTTGCTGCTCGACGCGCAATTCCGGCTGTTCCAGCGTATGCGCTTCGACCCAGGAGATGTCTGCCTGCGTGACGTTTTCCTTGATGAGAATGGATTCAAAGGCGGGCTGGGATTTGACCTGCTCAAAGCGTTCGCGCAGCGCATCGGGGTCAATCATTAGTCCTTCGGAGAGCGGCTTGACCATCGCGCCGAAATCTTTGCCCTTGATGTCTTCGCGCGACACGATGACGTTGTAGATAGGGCGCGAGTTAACCAGCACATTCCCGTTGCGGTCGAAAATGACGCCGCGCGGCGCAGGAATTGGCAGCAGCCGGATGCGTTGATTCTCGGCGCGCTCGGCATAGCGCCGCCCGTTGACCACCTGTAAGACGTAGAGCCTGATAGCCAGCACCGCTAACAGCAGCAGCACCAGCCCCTGTATCACGCGCAAACGCGCCCTTAAATTCTGTGAATCGTCTTCGAATTTCATCGAACAGTTATCAGTTTTGAGTTTTCAGCTTTCAGTACGGACGTGAACGCCATCAGCGCCAACTAGGAATATACAACAAATCTTCCAGCTTTATCTGAAAACTTAAAACTGGAGACCGAAAACCGAGTTACTTCTTTCGCCCCAGCTTCAAGGGGCTGCGCCGCGCGACCCGCCGCCGGAAGGCAAGTTGGCGTCGCTGTCGCGCACGTTCACTAAATAGTAGATCGAGCGCGTAGAGAATCAGCGTGCCCGTGATGGTCGTCGCAATCAGCTTGAGCGGTGCGCCGTCTATAAACCTGTAGCTCGTCGGCTGGCTGAGCATCCGATGCAGCAGCACATAGACCGTATCGTCAAAGAGCGCCGCACCTGCCAAGACGGGAATTCTCGCCAGCGGGTTGTCGATATTGATGCGCTGCGCGAGGCTGACGATGAGGTATGCCGTCAGGGTCTTGGAGAAGCCGCCCGCTCCCAACAATCCGCCCGCGCCAAGGGCGTCCATTGCCAGCCCGGCGGTAGCCCCGACTATCAAAGCCTGCATCGCGTCGCGTTGCAGCGCGAAGTAGACGACCACAATCAGCGGCAGGTCAATATAGACAAAGGGATGCCAATGCTGGCCCAGCGTTGTTTGCAGAATGACGGCCAGCGCCAGAACTAACGCGATTTTCAGTTGACGCATTCTTAAAACAGTAAAAAAGTGATTGGGAAAAGCAGAATACAGGAGTCAGAATCCAGAAGCCAGAATATCAGGCTGCAACCGCTTTTATTCCGATTTTCATTTCTTCTAACTCCTGACTTCTGCTTTTCCCAATCACTGCTTTTTCCCCTTGTCTACGTTCGGCAGCGTCTGGTCTGGCGCGGTGCGTTGCGGCGGCTGGTATTGCAGCACTGCGACTTCTTCCAGCGAATCAATCCGCGCTCCCGGCTTAATATGAATCGTGTGCGGAGTTGTAGCAGAACCGCTCTTGACTTCCACGACTGCGCCCACGTTCAGACCCTGTGGATAGATACCGTCCTGCCCTGTGGTGACCACGTAGTCGCCGACCTTGACTACTTCCAGACCCGAAACGTAGCGCATCTCCAGCAGACCGCTATCGCCGAGGCCGCGAATTGAGCCGAGCGCGTTGGATGTGCCGAGCTGTCCGACGACCGCTCCGGCAGCAGATTTCTCATCCGTTATTAACATCACCTGCGCCGTCCAGGGGCTGGTGGCAATAACGCGCCCGACGATTCCGCCCGGCGTCGCAACCGGCATGTTCAACCCAACGCCCGACGAGCTACCACGATTGATCGTCACCGTATTGAACCACAGCGACGGGTCGCGCGCGATAACGGATGCCGGAATCACACCATACTGGCTCTGCTCCTTAAGACCCAGCAAATCTTTCAAGCGCTGGTTTTCGTCGTGTTCGGCGCGGGCCTGATGAACTTCGGTTTCCAATTCAGCAACGCGCTGCCTGAGTTGCTCGTTCTCAGCCGCAGCGTTGCGCCAACTCGCAATCTTCTGGAAAAAGCCTATGCCTGCTCCGCCCGCGCCGCTCGTCACGCGCTGAAAAGGAGAGGCGATGGCCTGCGCCCAGACGCGAATCAACCGCTGCTTCGTCACATCATCGCGCGCGTCATACGACATCAACGCCAGATTCACAATGAGCAGTCCAAACAGCCACCACGGCGCGCGCTGTCGAATCTCTTTTTGCGTGCGATTGACTGCCATAAAAGACAGAGGTTGGAGGTCAGAGGTCAGAGATTAGTAAAAGTCAACAACTGACCTCTAACCTCTAACCTCTGACCTCTGCGTTTTACATTCCGCTCGTCAGCGTGTTGTCCCACTTCACACGCTTGAGCAAATTGAAGTCGGAGAGCATCTTGCCCGTGCCGAGCACGACGGATGAAAGCGGGTCTTCGGCCAGAGAGACTGGCAGGCCCGTTTCTATCGAGAGACGCCGGTCAAGGTTTTTCAAGAGCGCGCCGCCGCCCGTGAGCACGATACCGCGCTCAACGATGTCTGCTGAAAGTTCCGGCGGTGTGCGTTCGAGCGCGACGCGCACGGCGTTGACAATCGTCGAAACCGAAGGCTCAAGCGCTTCGCGTATCTCTTCGTCTGTGATGGAGATGGTTTTCGGGATGCCTTCGATGAGGTTGCGCCCGCGCACTTCCATCGAGAGCATCTCATCAAGCGGAAAGCCTGAACCGAGCGAGATTTTAATTTGTTCGGCAGTGCGTTCGCCAATCAGCAAATTGTACTTGCGCTTGATAAACTGCGTAATCGCCTCATCCATCTCGTTGCCAGCGACGCGCACCGCACGCGAATAGACGATGCCGGAAAGCGAGATGACAGCGATGTCAGTCGTGCCGCCGCCGATGTCAACGACCATGTTGCCGTGCGGCTCTGTGATGGGAAGCCCTGCGCCGATGGCCGCCGCCATCGCTTCTTCGACCAGATAAACTTCCGAAGCTTTAGCGCGATAGGCGGAGTCTTCGACGGCGCGGCGCTCGACCTGCGTAATCTCGCTGGGGATGCCGATGACGACGCGCGGAGAAACCCACGTCTTGCCGTTGTGCGCTTTGCGTATGAAGTGTTGGAGCATCTTCTCCGTCACTTCAAAGTTGGCAATGACGCCGTCTTTCATCGGGCGGATGGCGACGATGTTGCCGGGCGTGCGGCCCAGCATCTCTTTCGCATCACGACCGACGGCTTCGACGGCGTTAGTGATTTTGTTGATGGCGACGATGGAAGGCTCGCTCACGACGATGCCGCGGCCCTTCGCATAGACGAGCGTGTTGGCTGTGCCGAGGTCAATGGCAAGGTCGCTGGAAAACAGACTGAAGATTGATTTAAAGGCCATGTAAGCTATGTCCCATATTTTCTAGACAGTAGATTTGCGCCCGCTGTGATGTGAGCGGTGTGACGCACGCTTGCCTCGGTTTTGCCGGGGAAGAGAATCACTACTGATGCAGGGTCAGACTCGCCGCACACGAGCGAACCCTTTAAGATACACCGAAGTGCGGCGCGCGCGCTATTCAAGAAACGACTTTTTCGTTCTGGAGAACGTCCGGGGGGGAGGAGGCGAAGCGTACGCAGTTCTTTCCGGCGGCCTTCGCCTCGTACATCGCCGCGTCGGCGCAGGCGATGAGTTGCTGCGGCGATTGCGCGTGCTGCGGAAAACCTGCGACGCCAAAGCTGGCCGTCAACTGAAGCCGCAATCCGCGCCCGCCAGTGAAAATGTGGCGCTCAATCTTCTCTCGCACGCGCCCGGCGACAAACGCCGCCTGCTCTATGTTGCTTTCCGGCAGCACGACGACGAACTCGTCGCCGCCATATCGCGCCACCACGTCCGTATCGCGCACAGACGAGAGAATGTTCGTAGCCATCTCCATCAGGACGTGCGAGCCGACGAGGTGGCCGTGCAGGTCGTTGACCAGCTTGAAATTGTCTAAATCGAAGAAGAGAGCCGCGCAGCTTGTCCCGTAACGACGGGCGCGCTTGATTTCGCTTAAGAGATACTGGCGCAGATAACGCGCGTTGTGCAGCTTCGTCAAATCGTCGGTCAAAGACAGCCGCTCTGCTTCGGCGATGCGCAAGCTGTTGCCAAGAGCGAAGGCCAGGGGCAGCGACAACGCACTGAGCAGCGCCGTGTCGCGCCGTGTGAAAGCGCGAGCACGTTTGCCTTCGCGGACTCCTTCGAGAATGCCCGTTAATTTTTCGCCGCTCGTGAGCGGCAGGGCGATGAAGCGCCGCCCGCGCTCTGTTTTTCTGACAATTTCCAGACTCGCAATCGCTTCACGCGCTGCCTTTGATTCCGCGCCGGAGAGCGCTACTTCGTCGCCGAGCAGCGCACGCCGCAATTCGCCCTCGCCCGCTTCACGCTCGCTTAAGGTCATCCCGCGCACGGCCAGCGGTTCAAGGTTAACAGCATCTCCGGCGCTCGCTTCGCTGGTCAGATAGATGGCCCAACGGTCTGCCTCGACGAGCGACGAAAGACCAGCCAGAGCCGTGTGCGCGGCACTCTTTTGGTCGTGCGTAAAATGAAGCGAGGCGACCAACTCGAAGGCCGCGCGCAGGCTATTCACTTTGAGATTGTCTGGCAGCAGCAGAGCAGTCGGCAGCAACTCGCTCTCGATCTCTGTCGGCGGCGAGGGTAGCTCTGCTGTCGTCCCGCGCTCTTCCAGTTCGCGCAAAAGCGCGGGCAGTTGTGCTGCATCGTCTGCGATTGAACGAAAGCCCATACGCTTGAGGGCTGAACTGTCGAGCGGGCGCTGTAGAAAATGCTCCGGCCTGTTGTTCGTGCGCGGGCGGCAGGCGACGAGCGGCGCATTCTTCCATGTCGCTCGCGCGTGCTCGATGGCCGCATGAATTTCCAGCGCGTCGGCTGCGGGGTTGACTTCGTAGAGCACTGCCAGCGGCGGCGCGCCTCCTTCGTCGCCGTTTTCGCTCTCCTGAGCGAGAGTGGCAGCGTCGGCGTTCAGCCGTTCGCGCAGACCCTCTACGAGCACGCGCAGTCCGGTCTCGTGCAACGCCTCAAGCAGCGTCGGGGCGGGCGGTTCGTGCGCATCGGTCAGTAAAATGACGTGCCTTATCATGATTCGAGAATTGCTCCGGCCTTACCTTCGCTGCCGCGCCGCGCCGGGCGCGAGCGGAACTTTATACTGGCTGGTGTTGCCCTGCGGGTCTTGGGCTTCCACTGTCATCTCGCTCGCACCGGCGGGCGCTGTAACCTGTAGTTGAAACGCCTCGTCGTTTCCGACCAACGCTTCGCGCCCACTGATGCGAACAGTCGTGCCGTATGTTGCGCGACCGCGAATCAGGTAGATATTGCCGCCGACGTATTCCGTCTTCAAATCGGTGAGCGCGACGCTCTGGCCCGTGCCGCCCGTGACGACGACGAACTTCTGCGGGTCGCTCCAATCGCTGGTCTGCCCCGAAGTGGCGGTGGCGCGCACGCGCCAGAAGTAAGCGCCGGGGCGCAGGTCAGAGGCGTTGAATTCATTGGAGGCTAATTGGTCGCGCTCGATTACTTTCCCGGCGGCGACGAAGAAAGGCGAGGTCGCCACTTCGACGCGATAGTGTGCGGGCGTGCCAGACTGCGGGCGCTGCCAGCGCAAAGCGACACTGGCCGCGCCGCTCTGTTTGGCGAAGACCTTTTCCAAATCGCGCGGCGCGACAGGAGTGGGGACGGCCAGCAATCGTTCGCGGCGAGCCAGCGTGCCCGAAGGCGAGACGGCCAGATATTCGCCTTCGCGGACGGTCGTCTTTTCTCCGTCGCGGGTTGTCGTGGTCTCCATCGCGCCGTCTGTGACGCGAATCTCTTCGGTCTTATTCTCAGCGTCAACGCCGAAACTCGCGCCGGTCAGCGCGCCCAGTTGATTCTGCGTCTGCGGCGTCTCGACGACGTTGCGCGTGCCTTCGGTCTGCTGCTCTGTGCGGACGTTGACCTGTCCACTGCCGACGCGGACGCGCACGTTGGAGCGCTGCCCGCCTTCAAAGCTGGTGTTGTCGCGGATGATGACGGTGCTGTTGGGACGCACGACCAGGGTTGAGCCGTCAATCATAGAGATGCGCGCACGCCCGTCCGCCTGCGTCTGCACGGTGTCGCCTGGGTAAAGCTGTATTTGATTGCCAGCCTGAACCGTCTCCCGCGTCGACGCGCGAACTATCCGCACGTCGCCTTCAAATGAGATGAAGCGCGCACCTGCGGGCGCGTCCACCGTCTGCTCCTGACTCTTAAACGGATTGCCGTATTTCCAGAGATAGACGCCCCCTGCGCCCGCCAGACCGCCGACGACGAGCAGACCGATGATGAAATAAATCTGTCGCTTCTGAACGACCCACCAGTCGACGTTGAAGCGACCCAGTTTAGTAGCCATCTTCAGGAGTTAAGCCGGAACATACTTTAATGGGGGCAATCTGCGAGTTGGCTGGAACTGTTCGGGCTAGTCCCCTCCGGCCCAGTACAGATGTGAAGAGCAGGCAAGCGGTGGCGGCATCCGTGCAAGGCCGCCATTCAAAATTAACATAAGCAAGCGTGAGAAGGCAAAATAAAAGTAAAAAGGCAAACTAGAGAAGGCAAAAGTAAAAAGGTAAAAGGCAGAAGTCAGGGGCCGCCGACTTTTATTACAAGTGGTTGCGCCCTCCTTTTGCCTTTTACCTTTTTACCTTTATTTTGCTTTCCGTTTACCTTTTTGCTTTGATCGCTTTCGTTTCCGGTTCTTTTTCCACGTTCTCGAAGGGAGGGTGGAAGCCGGATGGGAGGTCAACGTCAATATCCCTTTCGGCGTGTTGCGGCCAGATAACAGAGGCGGCGACCGAAGCGAGCAGCACGATTGCAACGACGCCGAGCGCGATGCCCGTAGGGATATGGTCGCCATGCGAGACATACTCGGCGAGCGCCGTCGCGCCCGCAGAATTGAGCGCCCACACGAGACCTTTGACCAGCAACGGTAGCAGCATCTTGACGCCAATAAAAGTCAGAACAATAGCCAGCCCCAACTTCAGGTAGTGGAATTTTTCGACCACCCCGGCCAGCAGAAAGTAGAGCGAGCGCAGGCCCAGGATGGCAAAGACGTTCGAGGTGTAGACGATGAAAGTGTCTGTCGTCACGCCGAAGATGGCCGGAATCGAATCGACGGCGAAGATTAAATCGGAGACTTCGACGATGACCAGCACGAGCAGGAGCAGCGTGCCCGTGCGCCGCCCGTTCTGGACTGTGAAAAACTTTTCGCCCTCGTACTCGTGTGTGATTGGCACAAAGCGGCGCACCAGCTTCACCAGCGGATTATCTTCAGGGTGAATGTCCGTCTCTTCCTGCCGAAACATCTTGATGCCGGTGTAGACCAGAAACGCGCCGAAGACGTAGATCAGCCAGTGGAATCGCTGTATCAGCGCCGTTCCCAGAAAGATCATCGTAATGCGCATCACGAGCGCGCCCATCACGCCCCAGAAGAGAACGCGGTGCTGATACTTCGAAGGGACTTTGAAGTAGGCGAAGATGAGCAGAAAGACGAAGAGATTATCGACCGAGAGCGATAGCTCTATGAGATAACCGGAAACAAATTCCAGTCCCTTCTGGTAGCCCAGATGCCAGAAGACGATGACGGAAAAGATTGCGGCCAGCGAAACCCAGACCGCGCTCCAAATGGCTGCTTCACGGTAAGTCGGCTTGTGTGCCTTACGGCTGAAGACTCCGAGGTCTAGGCTCAGCATGAACAGAATAAACGTGCCAAACCCCACCCAGAGCCAGATCGAATGCTGCATCATGTCCATTATTTAACTACGATAGCATTAGCATTTGCAGCCAAGCAACCGCATCTGAGAATTGATTTCATTTGTGTGTCGGAACGCCGAATCAAAGGCGCAGTCGCACATCTTTCAGGGTTCTTCATAACCGAGCACGCGCGCCTTAAGCTGTGCTGTGCGCGGGTCTTGCTCAAACGTAACCCAGCCTTCGCGCGTCGCGCCGCGTGGCAGAAACGGGATGTCCACCTCTCCGCGCTCTCGCTTATCGCCGCTTTCCATTAAGACTTCGATGCGGATAGAACCGGCGGTTTTGTCTCCGTGGTTGATGACCGTGACGGGGACAATAAAGCTGTGCGGGCGCGGTTCGGGCGTGCCGAGGCGAACCTCAAGGCTCGGCGGAGAGCTACCCATCGTCGCGCCTTCGTAGACCAGGTAAGCGAGCGTAGCCGTCACCAGCACGAGGCCGACGGCGAAGACCATCCACTCAAACAAGTTTTTCTGTAGTTTGCTCATCGCAAGTTTTTCTGTAGTTTGCTCATTGCAAAAGAAGCCTTCCGGCAGACGCGCCAAGACTTGCCGCCACGCCCAGCACAATTGTCTGCGCCACCGCCGTATAGAGCGTCACCTGGTCGAAGCGACCGAAGAACAAGAGGATCAGCGCCGAAGCAAAAAGCGCGACGGCGTAAGTAACAATTGTGCCGAGAAGGATGACGCCGAAACTATCGGTGCGTACGAACTGGCGTGCGCCCGTAAATTCACTGTAATGAAGAATCAAAGAGACGAGCAGGAGCGACAGCAGCGCCAGCCCCAACAGCCTCACCCATGAAATCTCAATGGCGATCATCACAATCTCTTCGGTCGGCGCGACGTTGGCGGCAAAGAGCACCGCGCCGCAGAGCGCTAGCACCATCTGGCCGCCGAAGTGTATCCCCTTCTCATCCGCGCTCTGACCGCTCGCCCCCGCCAGTCCTTCGTCCTCTTCGTCTCCGCCCAGTTGCGCCGTGCCGACGGAGACGCCGATGGCGACCGTCATCGCCTCGACCACTATCTGCCCGGCGATTTCACTGAACGGCATTCCAAACGTGATGCGTCCCAGGAGAAACAGAGCGGCGGCTGAAACAATGAGACCGATGCCCATTTCTTCGACGGAATCAATGGCGACTTCCGCCATGCTCGCGTCGCGCCGCAAGCCGCCATAGCGGTTGTAACCGAGCAGCAGAACAAACGTCGCCACAACGTAAGCGAGCAGCCGCCACGGATGCGCGATGAATCCGGCCCACCAGACTTCCATCGTGTAGAGCAACGGCAGGCTGAGCATCAGTCCGCCCGCCAGCCCGCGCCCATACTCCTGCAAGGATTGAGCAATGGCGCGCGCTCCCGCTTTTTTGAGTTTGCGACCGGACATAGAAAAGCAGCGACGAATGCCGAGCGATAAGTAATGAGAGAACGAACGATGGATGATACTAGAGAATACGCGAAGTGACATAGCAGAGCGCGGTCGTGTCTCAGAAGTGATGTTTGAAAATAAAAAGCTCGGACAGGTTATTCTTGAGTCGTGCAAACAAAAGAGATCACCTGCCCGAGGTGTTCCCGTGGGAACATCATCAAGCATGGCACAACTCGGGCTGGCAAACAA
>DASVTR010000006.1:0-326968 GCA_036387475.1 Pyrinomonadaceae bacterium
CGGAAAGGCGTTCGTGTAGTTATCCTTCCACCCATCGTCAAACGTCAGCGTGATTCCGTTCTGAGGAAATTCCCTGTGCTCACGAAAATGCTCTATCAATTCCGACGCTGTGTAAAAGACAAATCCCTTTTTCTTCAAGTAAGCCATCTGTCGCGCAAACCGCGCGGGCGGAGTAAACCCACCCCGCACGCGCGAATCCGGCGCGGGCCAATCTATCTTGTGATACAGGAGAACGGGAACAATCATAATAATCAGTGATGAGTAATGAGTGATGAGTAATGAGTAACAGAAAAGCTATTGACTTTTAACTCATCACTCATTACTCATCGCTCATCACTTTCCTTTACAGATTCGGATGCTCGAAGATGCTGACATCAGAATCGCCGCGTGTCAAAAACCAGTTGTGCGGGTCGTACATTAATTGCTCGCGCCCGTCGGTGGCGTGGGCCATAAACTGCGGCGAATTTTTGATGTGCCAGAAACCGAAACGCCTGAGCCTCTCTTCGACGCGCGCATCGTGAACATCCGTCACGAGGCTTCCCGCGCGTCTCTCGATTGCTAAACGCAGCGCCGCCCGCAGCAGTTCGTCGATGATTTTCGTCGCATCGCTTGCCGTATAGCAAAGGTCGGCGATGGAAGCCTTGGCTGGCGCTTTGGCTGTTCCCGCCTTTCTAAAAAAGAGCACCGCATAGCCGACCAGCCCCTCCTCCTCGTAGAGCGCGAGCACGTCGAATCGCTTGCCGGGCTGGCGTGTGAATTGCCAGTTGAGATTGGGCGCGTCGCGCACGACGGCGCACGGCCATTGCTGGCTCGCTTCCTTCCAGAACGTGTCGAATGAAGCATCGAACTCCGTCACAACGCGCAGGGTCAGGCTGCCTTCGGGCGTGCCCGACAGACGCGGACGAAAGGGCGAGTAGCAGAGATTAACGAAGCCGCGCAGGAGCGCGAAGCGCGAAGCCTTCTGCATATCGTTGCCGGGAAACAGAAGCCTCTGGTAACGGCGTACGCCGCCCATCGCCTTCCAACCTGTCTTGAGCAGCACGGCTGTCGAGCCTTCGTTAATGCCGAGCGCAATCATCGTCGGGCAAAAATTTCTGGCCTCTCCCATCAGACGCTTGCCGAGTCCCTGCCCGCGATAATCTTCGTGGACGATGAAGTCCAGAATCCAGATGGCTAGCGTTTCCTCCTCACCGACTTTCAGCTTGACGGGAATTGTCGCCACCTGGCCCACGATTTCCGCGCCGCGCTTGACCACCCAGAGCGGAACGTTGCGTGTGTCGGTTTGCGGGTTTTCAAGATAATGCCAGTGCCAGTAAGCCGGGTCAGACTTGCGCGGGTCGTCAGGGTAAGCGATGCGCAGAAACTCAAGCAGCGCTTCCCTGTCAGAGAGCACGAATTGTCTTATTTGCACGTCCTCCGGCATCTCCTTTGTGTATAGCCGCTCGGAGACGCGCGTGTCAAATTTGAGAGAGTTCTACACGAATCGGCTATAATCAAAATGAGGACGGATAACCTGAACGGATAACCTTTGATGAAAACAGCACCGCTCATTCTCGTCGCCGAAGATGAAGACCTGATGCGCGCTATCCTGACGCGACTGCTGGAAGAGGCAGGCTATCAGGTTACCGCCACGGCCAACGCCGAAGAAGCGTTGGAAAAATTCGCCGCCGAGGATGTCGCAGTCACCCTGACGGACATTCGCATGGCCGGAATGGACGGCCTAGCGCTCCTTGACCACATCAAGGATATTGACGCCGAAGCGCTCATTATCGTCATGACCGCTTATTCGTCCGTTGACTCTGCGGTCGCGGCGCTCCGCAAAGGTGCATACGATTACATCACCAAGCCTTTTGTCAACGAAGACTTGCTGCAATCCGTCAAGAACGCGATTCGACAGCGCGAGCTTTTCCGCGAAAATCGACAGCTTCGCCGCGAGCTTGATCGCCGCTATAGTTTCTCGGAAATCATCGGCACATCGCCCGCGTTGCAAGCCGTCTTTCGTCTCGTCGAAAAGGTCGCAGGCACGAACACAAACATTCTCATACAGGGCGAGTCCGGCACAGGCAAGGAATTAATCGCCCGCGCCATTCACCACAACAGCCCGCGCGCAGACCGTCCCTTCGTCGCCGTCAACTGCGGCGCGATTCCGGAAACCTTACTCGAATCCGAGCTTTTCGGACACACGAAGGGCGCGTTCACAGGCGCTGTGACAAACAAGCTCGGCCTCTTTCGCTCGGCTGAGGGCGGCACAGTTCTGCTCGACGAGGTGGGCGAGATTACGCCCGCCATGCAGGTGCGTCTGCTTCGCGCAATTCAGGAACACGAAGTCACACCGCTCGGCTCAAGCCAGCCCGTCGCTTTCGACGCGCGCATTATCTGCGCTACCAACCGCGACCTTGAAAAGGAAGTCTCCGAAGGTCGTTTTCGTGAAGACCTCTTTTATCGCCTCAACGTCATAGAGATTCACTTGCCGCCTTTGCGCGAACGCCGCGAAGACATTCCGCTCCTCGTGCGCAACTTCATCACACGCACCGCCCGCGAACAATCGAGCAACGAAAAGGGCATCGAACCGGCGGCGATGTCCGCCCTCATCAACTACAACTGGCCCGGCAACATACGCGAGCTACAGAACGCCATTGAACGCGCCTTCACCCTGAGCGGCGAGCAGATTGACCTGGACAGTTTGCCGCCGCGCGTGCGCGACGCGGGCCTACAGCAGAGCGCGGGCGTGCGCGACCCAGACGGCCTGCGCCCCACACTCGAAGAGATAGAGCGCCGTCACATCTTAGAAACGCTGGCTGCCGTCAACCAGGACAAAGCCCGCGCCGCCAACATCCTCGGCATAGACCTCTCAACGCTCTATCGCAAACTAAAACGCTACGATGCAGTCTAGCTTGTCTTTGCACTGACCACCTCGTAGCATTTCTCTCATCCTGTTATTTTGGGAGTAACACAAAATGGAAAAAGTAAATCTCGCGGAGAAGTTTTCGTTGTTTCATGAATACTGGAAGCCAAAAATCGTTGGAGAGTTGAACGGTCAACTAATCAAGCTCGTCAAATTCGTCGGCCCTTTTTCGTGGCATCATCATGATGATGAGGACGAGATGTTCATGGTCGTCAAGGGGCGATTTCGGATGGAGTTTCGTGACCGGGATGTCTGGCTGGAAGAGGGAGAGTTTCTGATTGTACCGCGCGGCATAGAACACAGGCCGGTGGCGGACGAAGAAGCCGAAGTCTTATTGTTTGAGCCTGCGACGACATTGAACACGGGCAACGTGAGAAATGAGTTGACGACCGAAGAGTTGCAGCGAATTTAATTCATGCCACGCGTCAGTATTTCATTCCCTCGTCGTGCTCAATCACCGTCGAAAAGATGTGTTTCACCGATGAAATAAAGTATTGCACTTGAAAGCAGGTTGTGATATAAGCTGCGGCCATAACAACAAGCCTCGCGGTTGAAAAACTTTCTGACTATAAGGAGAGGATTTATGACAAGCAGCACACAACCCATCCCGGAGGGCTACCGAGCGGCGACGCCGTACCTGTGCGTCAACGACGCGGCTGGTGCAATAGAGTTTTACATGAAGGCTTTTGGAGCAACAGAGACGCTACGTATGGGCATGCCTGACGGCAAAGTCGGCCACGCCGAACTCAAGATTGGTGATGCGCCGATTATGCTGGCTGACGAATTCCCGGAAATGGAATTCCGCAGTCCGCAAACGCTCGGCGGCTCGCCCGTGACAATCTATCTCTACTTCGAGGATGTGGACACGATTGCCAATCAGGCTGTCGCCGCCGGAGCGAGGATGTTGAGTCCCGTAAAGGATGAATTTTACGGAGACCGCTCAGGTAAGTTGGTAGACCCCTTTGGACACATCTGGATGATCGCAACGCACAAGGAAGACGTGTCGGAGGAGGAAGTGCGAAAGCGTGCGGCGGCCCTTTTCGGCTGATTCCGAATTAACGATTTCAGCAACTATGAATCGTGCCGAGAATCAGGATGATGCGCTTGCCGTCGGGGCTGGCAAAGAATTTATTAACGCCGAACGATTGAGCGTTCCCCTGATCGAGCCGTACGTCCGGGCGGTCAATCCAATATTTTTCACGAACGAGATTGTCCGAGTCGAGTTTGAAGAGGCGTGTGCCTGAATCGTTGACGGCCAGGCGCACGCCGTTCGCTTCCACCGCGTAATCAATTCCGGTCTGAGCCTTGCTCGCTTTGCCTTCGTCGAGCCAAATGCTGTGTGATACGTCCGTATTCTCTTCCCAGACGCGAAAGAGCAGCGAGTCTCCCACGAGTTCTTGTTGTGACAGTGCCGGAGCATAGTGTTTAAACGCGCTGGTCGGAATCTCTCGCAACAGTTCGCCTGTGCTCGTGTCAATCACGGAGATGACTTCGCGGCCCGGACACAGATTGCCGTAAAGCTCCCGGCCATCAATGCTCGTGACGAACTCCGAAGCTTCTGTCGGCAGATTCTCTCCTCTGAGCGTCAAAGTGTTTCTGACCCTCATGCCTTGCAAATCTAAAACGTCAACCAGCATCTCCTTCTTCTCTGTGTTTGCAGGGTGCAGGATGAAGCCTGTTCGTCCATTTGGAGCAATGGCGAAGTCTGTGGCCCATTCGGAAATCTCCGGCGCTGGCGTCGGATCGTTCAGTCCATTCACGCGCACTATGTTGAGCATGCTCCCGGTCAGGCGTGTTGCAGCGTTCTGTTGATTGATGGCGGTGTAAAGACCATTGTCCGTCCACCCATAGAAAAAGGATGCAGAGGGACACGTAGCACCATCTAATTGTGCTTTGAGGATTCGCTTCAGCGTGTAGCCTTCGGTTTCGACCTCGTAGGCATAGCCATTGCTGTAAAAGACGACGCGCGAGTTGTCGTGCGAGAAGGCCGGCAAGACGCCGTAATCAACGTCATTGAGAGGCACACGCGAGACGACCGCGCCCGTTTCAGTATCGAGCACAATGGCGCTCGTCTCAGGCATGACTTCGCCCCAAGCGACCCACCCCTCTCGATTGCTCTCCCTGTTCTTATCTTCAGTTGGCCCATCGGCGGCGAGAAATCTGACGTGTAGATAGTCGCGCGTCGCGCCGAGAATTTCGACCATCTCACTATTTGGTAGTTTCAAAACGGCGCTAATCGCAGCATTAGCCTTCGGGCTTTCACGCAGAGCGATGGTCTCTGTGTTGGTATAGCCGTTGCCTATGACTTCCACATTCTCAAAACTAATGACGGGCTGAGTGCTGCTTTGTTCTTGAAGAGGCGCAGCCGCTTCCGCTTCAAGGATGGCTTGACTGGCCTGCCAAAACCCTTGAACGGGGCGCACGCTCGCGTGTCTCTGTCCCAGAACTGAAAAGACGGCGATGCCGAAGCAAAGCGAGGAACAGAAAACGGTGGCGCGGGCCATAGTCCAACGCATAATGATTGTCTCCTCCTGCAAGCTTGGCGCGGCCAAGCCTTCGATTCTTTTCACACGCCAGTGATCTTACCGTCGGAGATTGTCTTTGAAGCCTTGCCCGGCAGCCACGCGTATATCAACAGCGCACGGGCGGGACATCATTGAACTACGATTAGGTCTCCCCATCGTCCCTGTCTGTGGATAGCCACATTCAACCAAAAACAAAAGGATGAAAGACTGAAGGAGAGCAGAACGCTCTCTGCCCTTCGGTCTTTCATCCTCTTTCTACTTGCTAAAGCCTTGCGCCTTTGCGCGGCCCTTGGCGTCTTTAGTCCTTTTTGCCGAAGACGCCGCCGAGCAGGTCGCCTGCCTTGTCCATGACCGCGCCGCCCGCGCTTCCAATCGCTCCGCCTGCGCCCGATAGGGCATTGTCAATCTGCCCTGCGATGGGCGAAGGGAGCTTGTCTTTCAAAAAGTTGACCACCGTATCGACAGCGGTCTTGGCTTTATCTTCGCTAAGGCCGGTTCGTTGGGAAACTTGCTTGATGAGATCATCCATATTCTTTTCTCCTCTCCTGATGTCGATGATAACCGGATAGAAAATCGTCTCGCCGCGGCGCAGTGGCGCTAAATAAAGACGACGGATTGCGAATTGGGAATGTCGAAACGCTTGCGGCAGCGGACGCAGGCCAACTGGTCGTCAATGCGTACCATGTAATCGCGCGATTTCGCAAAGCGTGCGCGATCCTGCTCGTTAGCTCCGCGCGGAAGTTGAGCTTTCTTCGTCCGCGTCAGCCAGCGCACCTGATACTCCGCGCGCTCGCGGCAATGCGGGCAACTGAAGGTCGCACGTTTTGTTTCCTGTCGTTCGTTGAAGAAATCTCTTTCGTTCATATTTTGAGATGTCGGATGTTAGATGTCAGATTTTCGGCACACAACTTAATCGAGAGTATTCAATCTCGGCTCGCTCGGCAGTCAAGCCTGTCCTGCTTCGAGCTTTCCGCCAGTTCGCGCACCCGCAGCCTCTTGACGCTGTTTTCGCCTGCGGTGACGCAACACAATACCGAAGCCAGCGAGCGCGTTGAGCAACATTAAAGAGTTCGTGACGACAAAGACCATGTTGCCGACCAGCCAGCTATAAATCGTAAAGCCCAGAGAGGCCGCCATCTGCCCGATGAAGAGCCACTTGGAAACCCCTTCGCTCGATCCCTCGTGCCATTGCTTGTAGACCTGCTTGCTAATCGTCAGCACCAGAATTACAGAACTGGCCCAGCCGACCATCTCCGTTACGTTCATCTTCATCCTTGCTCTAAAAGTCGCGCGACGGTTGCCAGAAAGCTCTCCGGGTCAATCGGCTTCGGCTCGTAGGCGTCTGCCCCTTGCGTCAGCGCGAAGGTCGCATTGCCGGTGCCAAAGCCGGTGATGATAAGAATTGGAGTCTCAGACACACCGTCTGTATCGCGGACACGGCGCACCAGATGCACGCCGTCTGCCGCAGGCATCTGGATGTCAGTGATAATCAGGTCGGGGCGCGTCCTTAAAACTTCTTCATAGCCGCACACGCCGTCTTCCGCCGCGTTGACCTCGTAGCCCTGCCGTTCGAGCGCCATTCGCATCAACTCGCGCGCGACCTCGTCGTCCTCTATCACCACGATTTTCTTAGCAACAGACATCGGAAGAAACGATGAACGCTTAACGATGAACGCGAAATGAAAACGATTGCTTATAGTTCATCGTTCATCGTTCCGCCTTCATCCCTGCTCTTGTTCGCATAGCTCGCGCAGGTAGCGAAAGCTGTAGATGCCCGTCTCGTGGCCGTCGCTCCATTGAAAGTTGAGCGCGTAACGACCGACGATGGCGATGTTTTTGATGAGCAATTCGTCCGAGATGGCTTCGGGTTTCAGCACACGCTGGCCCGTCCATTCGTTGACGCACTGGGCGCACGGGCACGCGCGGCGCAGAACGGGCGCGCTGAAGCGGCACGTGCGGCCATCGGCCCAGGCGATGCTCAAGCCAGCATCGCCATCCTGCATAATCTCGCGCGGCTCTACCGCTGGCCCGCGCCTGTCCATGAAATCACTCATCAATCGGCTATCAACTTTCCACATTTAACAAGCGCTCGCTCGATTATTCATCATCAAGGCCAGCCGTCACTGGAAATCGCCAAGCGCGCTTTTAACGGCATCCGCCGTTATACTCCAATGGGAAGCAGACCAGACGGCCTGCCCGTTGCGCAGGATGATGGCTTGCGGCGATTCATGTCGCACGCCGGTCTGCGTTTCTATCTGGCGCGAGATGTCTCGCGCATCCTGCACGACGACGAGCGAGACCTCTCCGTCATACTTCGACATCTGCCGGTAAGCGGCAGCGCTAATGGGACAGGTCGTGCTGTGCTTGAAAAGAATGACGGGTCGTTTGTGCGAGAGCGCGAAGAGTTCTTCCAGCGCCTCTGCGTCCGTGACGGAAGTGAATTGAGTTTCAGCTTCGGCGCTCTTTGGCTTCGTCATGAAAACCTCCCTGTTCGAATGAGTCAATGCAACAGCAGACACGAGCCTGACGCGGGCGCTTTGGTTACCGCCGTCCGGCCTGGCTATTCGTTTGCATTGATGCTGACTGTCCTTAACAGTAACTTATCAAACTTGTCTGCGGCAAGCGCGCCGCGCAAGCGGCGGAAAGCGACAGAGGCTTTAAAGCCGCCGTCCTGCTGCGCCTGCCGGACGCCGCAAACAACAGCCGGTCATGCTTTCTCAATTGTTGCTTTGGCAGAGTCGCGGCCCTTAGGAAGATTTTTTAGCTTGCCATTTACCGCGCGCTCCGGCAGCCTGTGTAAAATCGCCGCTCAGAAGCTCGCCGCTCTTATCGAGCGCCCCTGTGAGGGTAAATTGCGCCGGGCCGCTGCCCCACGTCAGGGTCATGCTATCGCCGCGCCTGCTTCCGCTCACATTAGCCGTCGAGCCGTTGCCGTCGTCCAGTTCGCCTGCCAGTTCCGTGCCCTTTTCGTCGAGCGTTAACTGCCAGGGGCCGAGCGTCAGCGGCGTCCCACTAGTGCCCTCGCCCGTTAGCGTCCAGAAGCCTCCCATCGAATTACCGCTGGCCGTTCTGTCACTCTCAGTGTTAGCGGGCGCTTGAGCAGGAGTTGTCCCAGCGGGCGCGTTTGGCTTCGCCGTCGCAGTGTTGCCGGAAACGGTGAAGGTGGCCGTCTTTTGATCTTTCTTCTCGCCGTCCTCGGTTAACATGTCAACTTCGACTTTATAGCTGCCGTTGGGCCAACCTCCGGCGTTCGGCGTGAAAGTGAAAGTGCCGGTGGCGCTGCCCGGCAAATCAATCGTCGTCTCCGCGCCGGGAACGACCATGCCAGACTGATAGCCTTCGATGTTATCAACCAAGAGCCGCCCTTTGAGCTTCAGTTTGCCCGGCGCGTTCGAGACTTCGGCCACGGCGTAGATCGTATCCCTTGGGCCAAAACTGCTGTCGGTCGAGCTGGCGTCCTTATTCTTGCTGAGCTTCAGGCTGCTGATGTTGGCTGTCGTAAAGCTGAACTTGCAGGCCGTAGCGCTGACCAGCAAGAGGCATACGGCACAGACGAGGCTCCATCTTTTCACACTCATTTCTCGATTCTCCTTCTTAAATTGATTCTGCGTCATTGACGAATGAAATTTCTTGAAGAACTCATGTTCGACCATCAGGGCTTGATAATCCATAGCGCCTGCCGGACGCTGAGCGCCGACAAGCTTACTGCGGAGTACCGAAGATGACAAAGGAAGCCCACTCGGTCGGGTCTGGCCGCCGCTTGCGGACTTCGAGCATCGCCTGCCTGAGAGCTTCGGCGGGCGCGTGCGTGCTTAAGTGCCGCGCGAAGGCTTGCATCAATTCACTGGTCGCATCATCGTAAACACTCCAGAGGCTCATCACCACGCGCGGCACACCGGCCAGTTGAAAAGCACGCGCCAGTCCGATGATGCCCGCGTCGTGCGTTTTTCCGAGTCCGGTCTGGCAGGCGCTCAAAACGGCCAGCCGCGCCTGCAAGGGAGTCTCTTGAATCTCTCTCGCCGTCCATAAGCTTTCCGTCCCTTGCGGCCCGGAGAAGACGAGAAAGCCGCCTTCCAAAGGTTGCGCAGTATCGGCTGCGCCGTGCGTGGCAAAGTACAGCAGGTCAGCTTCCAATGCCCTGCTCAGAATCCTCTCCCTGTTTGCTTCCCTGCCGGTGAGAGACGTTGCCTTGAACATACGCGCAATGAACAGCGCCTCTCGCTCAGCATTGAGCAAAGGTTCCCAGCCCGCACTCGGCGCGAGATAAGGATTGCCGACCAGCAAAGGACGGCGAAAGTCTGCGGCCCACGCTTCGACGCTCTTGTTAATATCGAAAAGGCTCGGCGCAATCGTCACAGACATTCGATCAATCAAATTCGTTGAAGAACCGAACGGACGCAAAGCGGCGAAAGGCACAGTGCCCAGATTAAGAACGGGGACGATGATTAAGTGGCGCACGCCCTTCAACGCGCAAGCGATGCTATCGGGCAAAAGCAGGCTCGTCAGCGCGGAGAGCCGACGCGGCAGCAACGCTCGCGGATTAACAGGAGGAGGAGGCGTCGTCGTCTTCTTCGGGCGCAAGCGCGGAGGAAGGCGCGCTGCTTCCAGATTTTCAACGTCTAACGATTCGCGCAGCGCTGCGATAGCAGCTTCCAGTTGCTCACGAGACATAGCGGCGCGATGAAAGGCACGCACGCCTTTCCTGTCAATCAGCCACGCACGAAAAGCAGCATCCTCTTCATCATAGAAGAGCACCGCCGTCTCTTTCTGGAAACTTCGAGAGAGAGCCGCCCGAAGATTGTTCAGGTAAACGTCCGCCTCGTCCGCGACAGTCCCGCGGTGTCCGCGCTGATTGAGAAGCCTTCTAAACTGTCCCTGATGCTTAGCGGCAGCCGACGCAAATTCCCTCTCCGCCGCCTCCACATCAAAGTTCTGCGGACACGGCTGCGCGCTCGACCCATCCGCCCTCGAAACCTGCGCGACAGCGTGGAACGGGAAAGGCCAGAGCAGCAGACAAAGCAGGACAAACGATGAACGCAGAACGCAGAACGATGAACTATTAAGAGCTTGTCTGTCATTCATCGCTGCTGCGTTCCGCCTTCATAGTTTCTTTCTACCGCCACTCGCCGACGAGGACAAAGGGTGCCCAGTAGTAAGGCGCGGCGTATTTCTTGCCCGTTATCATGTTTTGCTGCGCGGCGCGCATGGCGGCGGTCGGTGAGCCGTCGGGCGTTGCCAGGAAGCGTTTGTAAAAGTCTGTCATCAACTGCGCGGTCGAGTTGTCGGCCACAGACCAGAGGCTGACGCCGACGGTCGGAGTGCCCGCGTACATGAAAGCACGCGTCAGACCGATGACGCCTTCGCCCTTCTTCTGTTTGCCTAAGCCAGTCTCGCAGGCCGAGAGCATGACGAGCCGCGAATTGAGACCGAGATTAAAAATCTCATCCGTTCTGAGGAAGCCGTCGCCCTGTTTGTTGCCGACGAGCGAAAGCACCAATCCTGTGAACTGCGGGCGCTCGGCATTAAGCAGCCCGTGCGTTGCGATGTGAACGATGCGATAGCTCTTGATGTCGGTCGTGCCGACCTTGCCTTCGTTCGCCTCCAGATCAAGCCAGACATCGGCACGCGCTCCACCTGCGCGAGCGAGCTTGGCGATTTGATCGGCCTCGACGCGCGTGCCATTCAGGCGCGCGAGTTGAAGCCCCGTCGCGGGCGCGGTCGCGGGAGCACCCCCCACGTCCGTTAACGCGCTGGCGAGTCCGAGGCCGCGCGTCTCGGCTGAGACGGTCGCGGAGGCGGCGGCTGCACCCTTGGCGCGCGGGTCGTTGGTATTGAAAACAGGGTCAGCAACGATGAGCATGTCTTTGCCCGAAGCCTTCGCGCCCTGTTGCCGTATGACGCCGACGACGGAGGCTGACGGCGCGTAGATGACCTCGTTGGTCTTGATGAGATAGGGCATCGTGGCATAGTCAGTGCCGCCCGAAGCCGTTAACAGCGCTTCAAAGGGAATGTAGTTGAGCGCGCCGTCGGGGACGATGAGCAGTCGCCTATCGCCGATGACGGAGGCGGCAGGCTCGACCACCGTTTTGTAGAGCGCGTTTGAAGCGTTAGCGAATGTCACAGGATTACCGGGGACTGCCGGGCTACCGCCGAGGCCGAGGCCGCGTTGCGCCTCCCCAGGATCAACGACGAGGCGTTGGCCCTTTCGCCCTTCGAGCAATGCCGCGCGTAAGTCCTGCGCCTGCTGGTCAACGGCCTGCTTCGCTGGCAGCTTATAGAGCGAGACGCTCGTTGGCGTCACGGCCCATAGATAAGAGCGCTCGTCGCCGAGGCTGTATTCGAGCAGCGCAGTCTTGTCGTCTAAGACCTGCTGCTGAACTTGCTGAAGCGAGAGCGGCTGCGGCGCGGTCAGCGCAGCATACTTCGGACTCGCAGACCGTATCTGGTTTTCTATCTGGTCGAATTCGAGCGAGAGCGTTTCGAGTTCGGCTTCGAGCTTGTCTGCGTCGGGCTTGGGCGCATCCTTGCTGTCGTCGTCGCCGACCGCCACGCCCGTTATGCTCTGTGCGATTTCCTGTTGCCGGTCAAGGTTGTCCTGTTTGCGCTTGAGCAGGTCGGGCGGCACGCCTTGCGTGATGTCCGAGCCGGATTCGCCCAACAGGTCTAGAAGGGAGCGGGCGCGTCCCTGCTCCGCAATCTTGAAGCCTTCGGCAGCATAAGCGAGCGCCTGACCTTCAAGCGGCGCTCTGGCTGAAGGCGCAGACAGCAAAGCCAACTCGGCCAGATTGCTCGAAGCCTCGTCGTAGACATCCTTCGTCGTACCCAAAAAGGTCGAGCGCGCATCATCGGAGCGGACGCTGCCCGCGCGGATGGTTTCAATCGTCGCGAGAGCTTCGCGGTAGGAAGCGATGGCCGCCTCGCGCGCCTTGATGGAACTCTTCGGGTCTTTACCCTGCGAGGCCATCAACCATTGTGCGCGGCCAAGTCCGCGCTGCGCGGGCCACATCAAATCAAGTCGCTTGTCTTCACGCGCGCCCTTGACGGCGTCTGCGTAAAACTTGGTCGCGCCCTTATAGTCGCCCATCTGCAACGACACGTCGCCGAGGCTCGTACGAGCGGCGGCGCGCACGCGCTTCGACTGCCCAAACTTGCCGATAATCGCCATCCCTGCGGTCGAGAGCGCTTCGTTGAAATGTTTTTTAGAGCTTTCGTAGTTCTTGTTGTAATAATCGACGCGGCCTAAGCCCAATTCATGCGCCGAATAGACGATTGACTGGCGATACAATTCGATAGCGCCCTTGACCGCCCCGGCGATGGTGATGGCCTTATCTATTCCGCTCCCGCCGCCCGCGCCCGGAATTGACTTTGCGAGATTGCCCAAGCCTCCAAAGCCGCCGCCGCTCTTCTTCGGAGTAGAGCCGCCGCCGGTGGCGAGCTTGGTCGGGTCTGGCTTGACGACGTTCATCTGCCCGTAGGCAGCGCTGGCTTCCGCCACACGGCCTGCGCGATAGTTGGCCTCGCCAATCTTCGCCAGCATCAGATTCGCGTTGTACTCGTTGTCCGGCATCCCGAACGTATTTTCCATCGCGCCCTGCTTTGAGGCTGCGTTGCGAAACGCGTCGTGCGCGCCCTGATAATAATTGAGCGCGACGGTGTATTGGCCCTGTCGCATGTAAAGGTCGCCGAGCGCATCGTTGGCGGCAGCTTCACCCTTCGGGCTATTCGACTGCTTGAAGATTTTCAGGGCGAATTGCAGGCGTTCGAGTGCCTGGTCAGACTTGCCGCGCTTTAGTAGCGCGCGGCCCTGCTTGAGCGCCTGACCGGCCTGCGCCTTATCCTGCGGGGTAGCAGAGGCGGCGAGAGAACTATCAGCATTATTTTTATCTTCAGCACGCGTACCGATAAAACTTGCGGGGAGCGTCGCCAGAACAAGCGCGACTGCCAGCACATAAACGAGCGGGGTTAGTTTGGGCTTCATGATTGGCTCCTATGATGAAGCAGAATTCAGGAGAAAGGAGTCAGAAGCCAAAGGAAAAGAGAATCTGTAACAGTGGGTTTCAGCCTCTTATTCTGGCTTCTGGATTCTGTCTCCTGACTTCTGCCTTTCTTATTGGTGACTCAGGTCAAGCGCGGTGACGAGGACACCTGCGTTTGACGATGCGTTCATACGGACGATGGAAGGCTCTGGCGAGGCCGGGGCAAGGCCGAGACCACGCGTGGTCGCTTCGCGCTCGCTCTCCGTCTGCTTCTGCCCATAGGTCGCCGCCTTACTGTCCACGATCACTTTGCCTTCGGCGTTGACTCTGACCTGCGACCAGAGGTCTGTGGCCGGACGCCACATGCAACTGTCTCCCTTGTCGCGGCAATAGGCGATCAACTGCTCTCCGGTCGGCACTGCGGGCAGCGGCTCGCGTGAGAGCACGATGTAGAGCCGCTCGTTCGCGGGGTTATTGTCGAAGACGAACCAGCGATTTTCGGGTGCTTCGCCGCTCCACGGAAGCTCGTAAGGGACATGAGCCTCCACGAAGTTGTCGCCGTCGTCGAGCCTTGCGTTCGGGTAGAGCATCTGCGGCTGGCCGTTGTTCTCCGTGTGAAAGACGTAGAGATAACCGTCCGTGTTCGTTTCTAAAGAGATGCGTATGTGGTCGCCCGCGCGGAACGTGCGCGCCGGGTCAATGCGAACGGGGTCGCCGTTTGCGTCTCTCATGTAGAGCGAGTAGCCGAGGCCGATGGGCTTTGACGAGTAAGCGTTGATGGGAATGTTGCCGCCGCTGTTAGTGCTTCCGCCGTTGTTGCTCTTGACGGCTGTGCTCTTAGTGCCAGTGCCGACGCCCACCTTTCCTGTGCTCTTAGCGGTCGTTGTAGTTTTGCCGCTGCTCCTGGTGCTCGTCGGGCGGCGCTTTGTGCGCGTGCTTCTGCCGGTAGAGCTTGTGCCTGTGCTGCCTGTGCCTGCGGCGACCGTAACGCGCGTGGAGAGAAAAGCGCCACGCACGTCTTCTTCGTTAGGGTCTTGCTGAGCGCCAACCGAAGCGGCTGCGCAAACGACGAGCGCGCACGCGAGCAGGGAGGCGAAAATCTTGTAGCGCATGAGATTACTCCTTAAGAAGTGATGCGGGATTCGGAAAAACAGAATTCAGAATCCAGAAGTCAGAAGAAAAGAAAGAATAAAATAAAAGCTGGCCTCAGCCTTGTATTCTGGCTTCCGGATTCTGACTCCTGAATGCTGCTTTTCCGAATCACTCTATTTATGTTCGATTCGCATATCGAAGATGACAGGCTCGCCCGTCGGCTTGTCCTGCGGAATCTTGATAGAGACAAACGGATCAACGCCACTGCCGCTGATGACGTTGGCAACTGGCGCATTTGCCTTAAATTGTGCCTTAAAATCTTCAAACTCCTTCTGCTCGGCAGCAGATAACTGACGCCCGGCGGTTGCGCTCAAAAACGAAGGCGAGGAAAGCTGCACGGGCGAAAAGATGACCGTCCAGTTTTCCGTGCCCGGCTTATTGTCGAGCGTAATCCAATTGACCGCACCGCTCGGAAAGCTAAAATCGACGCCGCTTTTGACTTCATTGGATTTAACGCCAGACACGGGCACGGGCTTAGCGGTCAGGAAAGTTAACGGCACGTTCTTTTCGCCGGGGCCGATGATGTATAGAAACCCGTTTTCGCGCGGCATGAAATGCAGCTTGAAGCTCTGGCCGGAAGCCAGCGGCACAACACCCGCCACGCGCGCAGATTGCCCGCCCGCTGCCGCCGCCTGCACTTCGAGCCAGTACGTCAAGGTCTCTTTCGTGCTGCCAGCAGTCGTACCATTTGTCGTCGTGCCATTCTTGTTCGCTTCGGGCGTATCGCTCGGCTTATCGCCGCCCGCTTCCGTCCTCGGCTCATCCGTCGTGTTGCGGCTGCGCAGCAGAAAGAAGCCGCCGACGCCAGCCGCCAGTAGCACGACTCCGATGAGAGCGGCGATAATCGGCACGCTCTTTGAACGGGTGGGCGCTGCCGCCATTGCAGGCATCGAGTACGATGGCGGCGGCTGGGCGTTGTAAGACTGATTGTACGGGTTCGGCTGCGAATAGCCGGAGGGCGGCGCGGATGCTTCGTAACCCGTGTTGTAAGACGGCGCACCGGGCGGGGCTTGGGCCAACGACGTAGCATCAAGAGGCACTTGCGCCCACGATGTCGCCGCTAGTGGAGGCGCAGATGAATCTGCTGGATGCGTCGCTGGCTGCGGCGGCCTCGGCGGCGAATCCAGGGTCATAATCGTCGGGCTGATAACTTCCGCGCTGGTGTGGCGTACTTCAGGACTCTCGACTGACGTATTGGAAGATGCGCCCTGCACGTTTGTGCCTGTGGCTTGATAATTCAACTGCGAACTGCTGAGCGGCGCTTCTCCGAGCGCGGCGCGCAATTCGTTGGCTAATTCTCCGGCGGTCGCCTGCCTCTCGTTGCGATCCTTAGACATCGCGCGTGCAAGAGCGCGGCTGAAGGCTTCCGGCACGTCGTCGAGAAATTCACTGAGCGGACGCGCCACGACCGAGACGTGCTCGCGCCTTAATTCCTGCAAGGTCAGGCCGCCGAAAGCGCGACGCCCTGCCAGCAATTCGTAGAAGACACAGCCGAGGCTGTAAATATCTGCGCGCCCGTCTATCTCAACGTTGCCGTCCGAGGGAACTTCGCCCCACTGCTCAGGCGACATATAAAAGGGCGTTCCCAAAACTTGCCCGGCTATCGTCAGCGCGGTCGTCCCGGCAGCGTCAGCGCCCGCCACCTCGCGCATCTTGGCGATGCCGAGGTCGAGCAGCTTCGTTACGGGCTGGCCGTCCTCGCCGGGCTTGCCGAGCATGATATTTTCAGGCTTGAGGTCTCGGTGGACGACGCCCATCGCGTGCGCTGCGTTGAGCACGCTCATCACAGGCTCCATCACGCGCAGCGCATCAACAGGAGTAAAGCGCCCGCGCGCTTTCATCTCCGCGTCGAGCGTGTGGCCCTCGACGTACTCCATCACCATGTAGATGAGGCCCTCGCTCGTCGTGCGCAAATCGTAGACGGTGACGGCGTTTGGGTGGCGAAAGCGTCGTGCGGCCTGTCCCTCGCGGCGAAAGCGGCGCAGCCATTCGGCATTGTTGCGCATCTCCGGCGGCAGGACTTTGATTGCCACGCGGTCGCCGAGCAGAATATGACGCGCGCGATAGACCGCGCCCATCCCGCCTTTGCCGAGCATGGATTCGATGTGATACTGGCCGTCAAGCGTCGCGCCGACAAGCGTGGTCGAGTCCTCTTCGAGGACTTCGCCGTCCACCGCGCAAAAGCTCACGCCGTCGTCATACTTAGCCTTACAAACCGGGCAATACTTCATGGGGGTTTTCCGTCTCGCTGACAAGAGCCTTCTTCAATACGCTGCTCTTAATTTTCAAGGCTTAATTTAATATCTAAAGGCAATCGGCTGCACCGCGTAGTTTAGCATATTCGCTGCACGAGAAACGATGTAGAGTAAACGATGAAGGACAAGCTCGCAATCGCTTGTCTTTCATTTTGCGCTTCCGGCGTTCAGCGTTTGAGCGTGGTCAAGTCCCAGAGCTTGACGCTTCCGTCATCGCTCCCGCTGGCTAAAGTTTGGCCGTCGGGCGAAAAGGCCACAGCAGTCACCTTGTCAAGATGCTCCGTCAATGTCTGCTTCAATTCTCCCGCCTGCATGTCCCACAGCATGATTTTTCCGTCGTTGCTACAGCTTGCCAGCAGACTGCTGTCAGGTGAGAAGGCAACGCTTCGCAGCCATTCCGCGTGGCCTCGCAAGACGAGTTTGAGCGCACCCGTTTGCGCGTCCCACACGCGCAGTAGATCGCCGCCGCTCACAAATGTCTGGCCGTCGGGCGCGAAGGCAAGCGCGCGCACCGCCTCGAAACTGTTATCGCGGTTGAGAATTTTGAGTTGCTTGCCCGTCGCCGTATCCCACACGCGCACCGAATAATCGCTGCTACCGCTGATGAGAGTTTTGCCGACGGGAGAAAACGCCAGGGCGTAGACCCAATCTTCGTGGCCGGTCAGCTTTCGCTTAAGCTTTCCCGCCTGCGCGTCCCAGAGAATAATTGCCTTATCCTCCCCGGCAGTGGCAAACGTCTGACCGTCAGGTGCAAAGGCGACCGCGAAGACTTCGCCCTGATGCTCATGGAGCGTCTGCTTTAACTCTCCGCTCGCGGCGTCCCACAGCCTGACACTCTTGTCTGCGCCGCCACTCAGGACGAGTTTGTTATCAGGCGAGACGGCGACGGCGCGAACATCACGTTCGTGTCCGGCGAGTGTGCGTCGCAGGCTACCGCTCTCGGCATCCCAAACCTTGATTGTTCCAGCAGTATCGCCAACGAAGATCAATTTTCCGCCGGGCGCGAACGCAAGCGACTTGACTCTCTGGTTGGGCGCGCTCATCGAGCGCTTGAGAATCGGTGTTGCGGCGATTGGTGCAGTCTTGGCCCTCTCGGCTTCGAGGCGCTTACGGGCGTTGTTGGCGACGAAAATTACAATCAGGATGACCAGCGCAAAGAAGCCATAGGTAACCCATTTGATAAACTTCGGCCCGGTCGTAAATCGAGCCTCGTTGGGTGTCAGCGGCACGTTCCCTTAATTCCACTCCTCTTAAACGTCGCGGCGGTAAATCCTGCGCGCATACTCTTCGACCATCCGGTCGCTGTTGAAGGCTGGAACGAGCGTCTCGATGGCGTGCTTCATGCGCGCCACCCAGCCGCGCGGCACGCCTTCCGCATCGCGCTCGTAGTAGAGCGGCACAACTTCCTCTTCGAGAGTGCGGTAAAGCGATTCAGCGTCGCGCAAATCTACCTCTTTGACTTCCGTCTCTTCGACCGCCGCCGCGCTGTCGCCAATGGCCCAACCGTTCGCGCCGTCGTAGCCCTCAACCCACCAACCGTCCAGGATAGAAAGATTCAGCCCGCCGTTCATCGCCACCTTTTCGCCGCTCGTACCCGATGCTTCCAACGGGCGACGCGGGACGTTGAGCCACACGTCAACGGATTGCACAAGCTGCCGCGCTATCTCCTGATCGTAGTCTTGGAGAAAGACGGCGCGGTTCATCACGAGCGGCTCGTATTTCCAGCGCGCCAGTTGTTGAAGGATGACCTTCGCGCCTTGATCTTGCGGGTGCGCTTTGCCGGCGAAGACGAATTGCACGGGGCGCTCGGCGTCGTTAATCAGTCGAAGCAGGCGGTCGGGGTCGGACAAGAGCAGATTCCAACGTTTGTAAGCCGCGACGCGTCGGGCGAAGCCGATGGTGAGAGCCGTAGGGTCAAACATCGTCCGCGCCGCTTCCGTGTAGTCGCGGCCCTCGCCCCGGTGCGCGCGTGCGTGAAACGAGCGATGACGAATGAAGGCGACGAGGCGCTGCTTTAAGAGGCTGCGCGCTTCCCAGAATTCGCGGTCGGAAATCTTTTCAATTCCCTCTCGCCAACGCTCACGGTCGTGAATGCTTTCGGCCCAGTCCGGCCCGACATATTTTTCGTAGAGCGAGCGAATCAGCGGAGCAACCCACGTCGGCGCGTGAACGCCGTTGGTGACGGAGGTAATTGGAATCTCTTCAATCGAAGCAGACTCCGGCCAGATGTTCTGCCAGAGTGCGCGCGAGACTTCGCCGTGCTTGGCGCTCACGCCGTTGGTCGAGCGGCACATCCTGATTGCCAGCGGCGTCAAGCCAAACCACTCCTCCTTATCGTCCGGGTTGACGCGACCCAACTTGAGAAACTCTTCATGCGAGAGGCCGAGCGATTGCTCGTAGGCGTCGCCGAAACATTTTTCGATGAGCGGTGTGGCAAACTCGTCGTTCCCAGCGGCAATGGGCGTGTGCGTTGTGAAGACGCAGCGCTCTTTGACTTCGCTGCGGGCCGTCTCGAAATTGACGTTGCGCTCTTCTATTATCTCCCGCGCCAATTCCAGCGTCAGGAAAGCCGAGTGGCCCTCGTTCAAATGAAAGACGCTCGGCTCAATCTTCAATCGACGCAGCAGTCGCACACCGCCTAAGCCCAGCAACATCTCCTGCACGATGCGCGTTTCGCGGTCGCCGCCGTAGAGATGGCCCGTCACCCATCGGTCAGTCTCTTCGTTTTCGGGAATGTCCGTGTCGAGCAGATAGAGCGGCACGCGCCCGACATCAACGCGCCATGCTTGCGCCCGCACCTTGCGCCCGCGCATCAACACCTCAATGTGAATGGGAGCGCCCGCATCATCCAGAACACGTCGAATCGGAAGAACCTGCGGATGCGTGACGCCGTAGTGCTCTTCCTGCCAGCCGTCGCGCGTCAAACGCTGGCGAAAGTAGCCGTAACGATAAAGCAGCCCGACGGCGACCAGCGGCAGCCTCAAATCGCTCGCAGACTTCAAATGGTCGCCCGCCAGAATGCCGAGGCCGCCCGAATAGAGCGGCAGAGAAACGTGAACGCCATACTCGGCGCAAAAGTAAGCGACAGGATTATCGCGCGTGATTGCTTCACCCGCAGGCGGCGTCCAGACGCGCTCGTCCGCCATGTATGCATCAAAGCTTTCGGCTAGATGTGAAACACGCGCGACGTACTGCGGGTCGGTCGCCATCTGCATCAAGCGAAACTCGGAAACCTCCGTCAGCAGCCGTCGCGGATTGTGTTCGCATTCTTCCCAGACGCCCGGATCGAGGTCACGAAAAAGCGCTGCGCCATCCGCAGCCCAACTCCACCAATAATTCCAGGCCAAGCGCTCAAGCGCACGCAGGCTGCCCGGCAGAATGCGCCCTCTTTGCGCGACCCAGCTTTCGACTTCCTCCGATAATTGAACCATTTGCTCTTTCGTCCCGCTTAATCTGAATTGGTAAACCTGTGATTCTCAAGAAACACTTCGGCCTCGCCCGGCGCAAAGAAAACGAGCCGCACTTGAGCTAAGCTGTCATCGCTTTTCAGGAACTCCTCAACGGCCTCAGACACAACCGCCGCCGCTTCTGCGCGCGGATAAGAATACGCGCCCGTCGAGATGGCCGGAAAAGCTATGGAGCGAAGCCCTTGCTCGACGGCCAACGCCAGCGAATTTCGATAACAACTCGCCAGAATCGAAGCTTCCTGCCCGTCGTGGCGACCGTAGATTGGCCCAACCGTATGGATTACATAACGCGCAGGCAATTGGCCGCCCGTTGTCATCACAGCTTCTCCGGCAGGCAGACCATTTGGAAACAGTGTGCGCCGAATCTCACGACATTCTTCTAAAATCTGCGCGCCGCCCACGCGGTGTATCGCGCCGTCAACGCCCGCGCCGCCCAGCAACGACGAATTAGCAGCGTTAACAATGGCATCCACCACCTGCCGCGTCAGATCACCCACCAGCACACGAACGCGCCCGCCCACGAAAGTCTTCAAAGCTTCCATAAACATAAAAACAGAATTCAGGAGTCAGAATTCAGAAGCCGGAATAAGAGGCGGCAACCCGCTTTTATTCTTCTTTCATTTCTTCTGACTCCTGAATTCTGGATTCTGAATTCTGCCTTTACGAATCACTCATCACTTTTATCCTCGTCGCGTGGCTCGACCGTGATTTCATCGAATATGTCCTGACGGCGCAGAGCTTCGGCGACGCCCTTCGCCTGATGTTCCGTCAGCGGTCGCTCCGGGTCGCAGCTTGCAATCTCAAAGAGACGCTCTTCCAGCATGACGACCCCCAGATTGCCGAGCGGAACGTTTGGCGTAATCTCTATCTCGCCCATGTTGTGTATGCGAAAGCGACCGGTTTGCTCTACCCAGTCTTCGATGAAAGGATCGCGGAGCGCGTGCTCGGCCTCCGATTCCGTCAGGTAAGCCCCTTCGACGATGAGACAGTATTCTCGTCCTTTAACTGTTTTCATGACACTGGCCGACATGTGTGCCGCCCGCATTTATGAGAGCGACGAGAGCGGCGCTTGGATTTGTAACTTTACCATCGCCATGCGGCGAGCGGCAAAGGCGCGAGCCGCGCAAACCAAAGCCGTTGCGGATGACTGGAAAAGGCCGCTCGTGAACGCGATAGCTCACGGGCGGCCTTTTCCAGTCTCAGCGCCAGCTTCAAACGCGGCGCTGTTCTAAACCTTAAGGATAGGCTATTCGGGAAGGTATGCCGACGGGATGGGCACATCGCCCGTCATGCCCCAGTTTTCGACGAAGTTAAAATTATTGGAGCTGATGATGATGTACCAGTTGCCTTCACTGGGGCGGAAGACTGCGATGTCCGCCGAAAAATCATTGGCCTCATAATGTCCCGGCACGGGAATGTCGGTTGGCAGTCCCCACTGGCGTACTGTTCCCGCATGATTGGAACTGTTGATGACGTACCAGTTGCCTTCCGATGGACGCCAGACGGCAAAGTCGGTTTTTCCGTCGCCGTCGTAATCCTCCGGAACGGGTTTGTCACCATTGATGCCCCAGGGTTGGACGGTCAGTTGCTTGGTGGAACTGCTGACCACGTACCAGTTTCCGTTGCTGGGTCGCCAGACGGCGAAATCGGATGCGCCATCGCCGACGTAATCGCCAGGCACAGGCTTATCGCCAGGCTGACCGACGTAGTTACCGCTTTGGAGAAGTTGACCGTTGGTGTCTCTGGCTTCCCAGTAACCCTGGCCCGGTCGGAAAATGGCGATATCCGTTTTCCCGTCGCCGTTATAATCGCTCGGCACGGCAATGTCGCCCGGAAGGCCAAGATTCACCAGCCGCCCTGTCTGCGCAGAGCTTTCGATGATGTACCAGTTGCCCTCCGCTTCGCGCCAGACAGCTATGTCCGTGATAGCGTCGCCGTCATAATCGCCCGGCACTAGCTGGTCGTCGGCGTTCCCCCAATTTTTAACGGTGGTGGTTTCAAAAAAGATTGAGCGGATATACCAGTTGCCCTCAGAGCGGCGGAAGACGGCGAAATCGGTCACCGTATCTCCGTCAAAATCGCCGCGCGGTCTGAATTGTTGAGCGATCCTGGCTTGTAAGGCGGAGCACGCGATGAGGAGCACGAGCACCGCTTTCATTAACAATGATATTTGACTCAAAGAGCGTCTGTTTCTGCCTTTCAAAGATGAAAGGCACTCGATAACAATAGTTTTCATTACAATTCTTCCAATTCCTTGATTTGAATTTTAAAGCGAGTAAAGACTCAAGCTTTACAGTGTGGCCGCGCGCGATAAAAATACGCCGCGAGGCAAAATTGTTACCGGAAATTATTGACGCGTCGAAGCCGTTGGAGGCTTACGGCAGGGGCGAAAAAAGAAGGGGCGCGTCCAACCTGGACGCGCCCCTTTCGCTTAATCATTAGCGAGCTTTTCAGTTATTAATAAGCTCTGGCAAGCTGCTCGTTGATGGTCTCGCGCAGCCGGTCAAAGTAAGCGTCGAAGGTGACGAAGCTCGTGCCCTGAAAGAAGGCCCGCCCGCCGGTCTCGTTCGAGAGGCGATTGAGCGAACTCTGGCCGTAGCTGATGGCCGTTCGATTCCAACTCGTCAGGCCGACCGTCGGCGCATAGAAGGAATAGACGGACACGTTACGCTTTTGCGCTTCACGAATGGCGCGCTCCAGGTCTATCGTATTGCCAGCCGCCGTCACGTCGAAGCCCCTTGAAATATCCAGGCCGTCCGAGATTAACAGAATAGCGTTGCGATTCTTTCCCTGCTCATCAAACTTGCGCAGCGCTTCGATGACTTCAACGTAAGGATTGTACGGCGACACGCTTTCGCTGGCGATGGGCGTCCGCAAGCTTTTGGCGGCCTTCTCAAGGTCGTCCGTAAACTGCTGGCGTACCTGCAACGAACCGCTTCTGATGTATCCAACCATCACGCGCGAACCCGCTGGCAAAGAGCGTATGAAATCGCGCGTCACACTTAGTTCGCTGCCGACACGCGAAACGAGGTCGTCCTGCACGAGCACCGCCAGATTCAAAGGCGCGTCGATGCTAGCCTCCGCCGCAACGTTTTTGCCCGCGACGGGCGTCGCCGAGACGCCGACGGCTGCGATAACGACGAGAATTAACGTCGCAAAAAATACTGAAAATTTTCTACCGAAAGCCATGATTCTTACCTTCTCCCTGTTAAACCCTTTGGCAGCGGGCAAACTCGATTTCGCTCTTCCCTGATTGGACGATAAAGCCGCTTTACTCTGCCCATTCTGCGCTTAATTTTCCCACTCATTCTGATGCCTTTCACCCTGCAAAGGTGGCCTCAGAGAAACGCTGAACGCGGAACGATGAACGATGAATGAAGAGCAGCTTGTCTTTTATTCCGCGTTCATCGTTCCGCGTTCAGCGTTTCTCTTTCATCCTTGCTTGTGTAGTGAGCAGACGCCGTTAGCGTCGCAGGATGGCGGGACGCCGAAGAGGGCGTAGCGGCGGCTGGCGAGCCAGCGATAGAAGAATGCGCCGAGGCGTGTGAAGGGCCAGACGGAGAGCAGCGGAACGAGAATGCGCCAGCGCGGCAGCACGCGCATCAATTCAAGCCAAGCCTCATAGCCGCCCGTCCAACGCCCTTCCGCGTTGCGCACGTGCATCTCTTTATTTAACTCTTCAAAGCTATAGGGCGGCGCGATGCGCTTGATGACTTCCGGGTCGCGGTAATTGAGCCACTCAATGCGTTGCTCGCGGTCGCGTGGCTCGACCCGCGCGCGCGACCACTTGCACAGCGGGCAATCTCCGTCCGTCAATACCTGTATCCGCCCTTCACGGCTCATCGTTTTCTCCGCAAATTTTAGTCAACCAATTAATTATAAAGCCTCGCCGCTGGCATGTGTCGCACGGCCAAGCCTGTTAAGCCGCGCTCGTGGATGACAGATACCGCGTGCGCAGAATGTTCATGTGATGCGTCTCATGTCCGGCGATGATGTGAACGATGGCGCGGACGCTCGCCTTCTGTTCATTCGCTTCGCCCTGCCGCTGCCACGCCTCAGCGTCAAACTGGCGAAACAAGCAGAGGTTAGCCTTCCGCAAATGCTCTAACTCTTCGGCCAAATCGCTCAAGCTCAGTTCTCCGAACTTAGCGTTGTTGACGTAATCGTCCTGCTCGTAGCCTGGGAGCGGCGTCTGGTCGTTGCGTGCAAAGCGCAGGGCGCGATAACCGAAGATGCGTTCGCTATCAATGATGTGCCCGATTAATTCCTTAACGCTCCACTTCCCTTCGGCGTAGCGTGAATTCGCTTGCTCTTCCGTAATGCCGCGCAGGGTGGCGAGTGTGCTTTCAAGCTGTTGGCCCAGCGTCGCGATGATGTCTCCTGCGGGAACGAGCGACATATATTTTTCGTAGTATGGGGCGTATTCGCTTTTGTCGGGTCGCGCGATGTTTAGATTTTCCATTTCAGTTTTTCTCCTTACAAACGGGGTTATAGCCTATCGCTCAACTTCAACGCGCATGGCGAGGGGCATTGACATTGCGGCGAAAGAAGCGAGCTTGAGAGTTATGCTATCAGAGCGCCCGCTTCGCTGTCTTGCCGGGCGAAGCTTACGAGCAAAGCATAAAAGCCGTCGCTCGCTGGTAAATAGTTGGTAAAAGCTGTCAACGAATTGTAAAAAGTGTGGGCCACGCTACAGACTGCGGGCGCGTGTTCGTTGTATAAAAGAGTTTCGGTCGGAGGCTTCGGATGGCGTTGATGAAGAGATTGCGTACATTTTTCAGGCGGCATCTGCTGTGGGTCGGCTTCTTCGCCGCGACCATCCCGCTCATCAGCATTCTCGTTCTACAATACTGGTCGCTCCTCAAGTTGGAAAAGACTTCGACGGTCGCTGAGAAAGTCTGGATGAAGAATTACCTCTCCGACGTTTATAAAGAGATTAAGTATTTTTACCACACCAACGCCGAACAGGTTTTAAACACACCGGCCAGCGCTCTCACCACCGAGGGCTTGCAGAAAAACAAGTACCTCTTCGGCAAGTGCGAGGCTGAAGGAGCGAAGCTTCTTTTCATCGCCGTCTTCAATAAAGGCACAGCCGGTAACGCCAACGAATCGCAGGTGCTCTTCTATAATCCGCGCGACGTGAAGAAAGACTACAGCCCGACAATCGCAGAAGCGCGTGCGGTTAACGTGGCGGTCGCTCCACTGAAACTTCTCAGTCAGGAAGGAAGCGCCCTGCAATCGCCGGGGCTGTCAATTGACGACCACGACCCCGAAAACCGCGTCATCCTCAAACCTGTGACGAACGAATGGCGAAAGGTCGTCGGCGTCACAGGGATGATTCTCGACGCCGGTTACTTCCGTGAAGTTTATCTACCGCGCGCGATTAAAAATTCGCTGCAAAAATTCTTCCCTTCGGATGCACAGGAAAACGTCATTGTGACTGTGCATGACGGAGGCGGCCAGCTAGTGATGTCAACGCAGCCCGTTAGAGGGCAGGACAACGAAGCTTTAACGAACCTGCCTTATTTCTCAGACTGGCGGCTAGGCATACGCAGCCGACACATGACGCCGGAGCAATGGGCGCGCTGGAATTTCAACGTTAACCTGACACTCTCAATCCTGATGGCGATTGCCGTGATGGGCGGAATTATCTTAGCGCTCAGGACTGCATCGCGCGCGATGAAGCTCTCGCAGATGAAGACAGATTTCGTTTCCAACGTCTCTCATGAATTGCGCACTCCGCTCTCTTCAATTCGCGTCTTTGGCGAATTCTTAAAGCTGGGCCGCGTCAAAGAGCACGAAAAGATTTGCGAGTACGGCGAGTATATCGAAACCGAAAGCCGACGCCTGACGCAACTCATCAACAACATTCTGGACTTCTCAAAAATCGAATCCGACCGCAAGACTTACAACTTTGAGCGCGCCAACATCGAAGACATCATGACGGCGACGCTCAAAACCTTTGAAGTACAGCTCAGGCAGCACAACATCACAATCAGGGTTGAGCCGCCGCCCGCGCAGCTTCCGCCCGTCCTGATTGATACGGATGCGATTGCCCAGGCGCTCATGAATCTGCTCGACAACGCGGTCAAGTATTCCGGGTCGGCGAAAGAGATTGTGGTCAGGCTCGGACGCAAAGACGGCTTTGTGACTGTCTCCATTAAGGATCACGGCATAGGCATTCCGCGTGAAGAGCAGGCGAAGATTTTCGATAAATTTTACCGCGTCAGCACAGGCTTGGTTCACGACGTTAAAGGCAGCGGCCTCGGCCTCTCGCTCGTCAAGCACATCGTCAAAGCGCACAGCGGTCGTGTGACGGTCGAGAGCGAGACGGGGCGCGGCAGCACCTTTACGCTCTACCTGCCGGTGGCGGAAACCTTGGGCGACCGCACCGAGAAGCCCAAGGCAACGCCCGCGCTCGGCGCAGACCGCCCGCTGACTGGGCCAATCTAAGACTGTTTCAGTTTTCAGGCTGAGGGTTTCAGGCTCTCGGTTTTTAACTTGAAACCTTAAACTTGAAACCCATATTGCTAATGATGCGTAAAGTTCTAATAGTCGAAGACGACCAGGCGATGGCCGTTGCCCTGCGCGACGGTTTTACTTACGAAGGCTTTGCAGTGCAGGTGGCGCGCGACGGCTCTGCGGGCTTGCGCATCGCTTCCGAGAAAGAAGTTGACCTCGTTATCCTCGACGTGATGCTGCCGCAGATGAGCGGCCTTGACGTTTGTCGGCGGCTGCGCAGCGATGGCAACGGCACGCCGATTATTATGCTGACGGCGCGCGGGCAGGAGATTGACAAGGTCTTGGGCCTCAAGACCGGCGCTGACGATTACGTCACCAAGCCTTTTAGCTTTCTCGAATTGATGGCGCGGGTCGAGGCTGTCCTGCGGCGCGCGGCGAAGCCCGCTGAAACGATTGAGCAAGTCTGTTTCGGCGACATAGAGATGTGCTTCAAAAACTTTGAAGCGCGCAAAGCGGGCCGCGCCATAGAGCTTTCGCCGCGAGAATTCAAAATCATCAAGTACTTCGTCGAACACCGTGGGGAAGTCGTCAGCCGCGACCAATTGCTGGATGCCGTCTGGGGCTATGATTCGCTACCCTTAACGCGCACCGTTGACATGCACATCGCCAAGCTGCGGCAGAAGATCGAAGACACTCCGAGCGACCCGCGCTATATCATCACGGTGCATCGAGTGGGTTATAAGTTCACGGGATAAAAAATATGGCTCGGAGTTGAATCATGGTAGGTGCGATTATAGGTAGCCTGATATTGCTATTCATTAGCATCTATTCATGGCACTTGGTATTCAACGAATCTGCCCGACGAAAATATCAAGAACCGGGGGCGCTGTTCTTTAGGCTGAATAAAGAGGAGAGGGAAATTAATGATGCCCAAGCGATGGCGGCATCCCTGATAGTGGGGATAGTGTCCGGCGTATTTTTTCTTGCCTTGTTAGCTTTTGGTATTACCCGGCTTTTCCAATAAGCTTTTAGTCTAAAGCATTTGCCCCCTGAATGTTTATGAAACGAACTCTACTCGTTATTGCCGTCATTATTGTTTACGTGCTGCATCAGGATTTCTGGTTCTGGCGGATGGCGTGGCCCGTCTTCGGCATCATTCCCATCGGCCTCTTTTATCACGCTTGCTTTGCGGTGCTGTCTTCGCTCTTGATGTGGCTGCTGGTCACATACGCCTGGCCGTCGCATCTCGAACAGGAGATAGAGGGCCGTTCATCAACTGATGAGGAGAAAGCGCGTTGATTCCAGCCATCGTCGTCTTCATCTACCTGGCCGTCGTTCTCTACATCGGCATCTTCGCTTTTCGTCGTTCGACCGGAAGACAAAAAGCTGAAGACTATTTTCTGGCGAGCCGCAGCCTTGGCCCATTCGTCTTTCTGCTCTCTTTGTTCGGCACGAACATGACGGCGTTTGCCATCCTCGGCTCATCCGGCCACGCATTTAATAACGGCATCGTCACCTTCGGGTTGATGGCTTCATCTTCGGCGCTGGTTATTCCGCTGACGATTTTTCTAATCGGCACACGCGTCTGGGCTTTGGGAAAGAAGTACGGCTTTATGACGCCGGTGCAGATGTTCCGCGACCGTTGGGAGTGCAGCCACATCGGGACTGTGATTTTCGCTGTGCAGGCCGTGCTGCTTTTGCCTTACGTCATCATCGGTATTATGGGCGGCGGCACTACTTTGGCGACCATCAGCGGCGGCCTCGTGCCCTTCTGGTTCGGCGGCGCAATCGTGGCAATGGTCGTGATGTCTTACGTCTTCTTCGGCGGAATGCGCGGCACGGCCTGGGTCAATACGTTCCAGACGATTCTCTTCCTACTCTTCGGAGCGATTGCAATTATCGTGATTGGCGCAGGGATGGGCGGCTTTCAATCGGCAGTCCAACAACTGCAAGCTTCGCCCGCCACAGCGCCGCTGTTAACGCGCGAGCGCATCTCTCCGCTCTATTTTTTCAGCTACACTTTCATCCCGCTTTCCGCCATCGCCTTTCCGCACATACTCATCTTCTGCTTGACGGCTAAAAGGATGGTGCAGTTTAAAAAGACGGTCATCTTTTACCCGCTCTGCATTATGGCTATCTGGCTGCCGTGCGTCTTTCTGGGCGTGATGGCAAACCGCGTCACGGACGTGCCGCAGATTCGCGCCAAGCAGGAAGCGCGGCGTGTGCTGGCAACTCAGGGAAAGACGATGACGCCGGAGGCGCGCGATCAGTTGCGCGAAGAGTCTGCGGGAGACGACGTTATCCTGCGCTTGCTCGAACGCTACGCGCCGTTCTGGCTGGCGGGGCTGTTGGGAGCGGGAATCATGGCGGCGGTGATGGCTTCGGATTCGCAGATACTTGCGCTCTCGACGATGTTCACGGAGGACGTGTTCGCCTTCTACGGAGGCAAGCGGCGCTTTGGCGAATCGGTGCAGGTGCAAACGGGGCGCATCTTTGTGATTGTGTTAACGGTCATCGCCTACGCGATAGCCATGCGTGCGCCGGAAGCGATTTTTGATCTGGCGATACAATACGCTTTCTCTGGATTCGCAGCGCTTTCGCCGCTGCTGGTCGCGGCGCTTTTCTGGCGCGGCAGTACGAAGTGGGGCGCGCTCGCCTGCACCGTCTGGACGGCTGCGGCGGTCGTGGCGGTCGCAGTCTTTCAGGCCATAGTCCCTGCTCCCGCTCCCGGCCCGCCAACCGTTATCTGGTCGCTCGGCGGAACGGACATACTTTCCCGCACGCCCGGCGGCACAGCCGTCTTCGGCTTCATGCCCGTCGTGCCGATGGTGATTATCTCTGCGCTCCTGATGGTCTTGGTTTCGCGGCTGACCGCTAAACCGAGCAGCAGCACAATAGAAAAGTATTTCTCCGATCTTAAAGCTGAAGCCTGAGAATGGAATTTGTCTGACCGCTTACGCTCTTAAAGGAAGAAAGTAGAGGGTTGATAAGCGTTGATGAAAGTGATGCCTTAACAGCAAGACTTTCATCAACGCTTATCAACCCTCTCAGGCGTTTACCAACCGAAGCCAGTAGAAGAACCCGGCCCCCTGATATTAGGAGGCCGGGTTTTTGGTTAGGTGTTCTAGTTTACTGAACCGAGACATCATCCACGCGGAATGATGTCGGCAGCGTTACGTCGTTGGTGCCACGGAACTGAATGCGTACTGTCTGTCCGGCCCAACTGCTGAGGTTGTATGGCCCTCTGAGCACGTAGACGCCGGCAGTGCCGCTGTTCTGGTTGCTGAACGTCGCCAGCGTCCCCAGAAGCGTCCCCGCCGTGTTCCGCACTTCGATGAAGAGCCTGTCGTAAACGGGGTCGCCAGCCGCCTCGCTGGTTGTGATATTCAACCAGAAGTTGAGGTTTGCGCCGCCGCTCGGAATCGTGACCGTCTGGTAGAGAGTGCCGCTAGTGCTGTCCACACCGTTGATAATCATGTATGCTACGCCGCTGTGCGGGTATGCCCCTGTGCTGCGTGTTACCTGACTGGAGATTACCCACGGGGTCGTGCCGCTCTCGAATCCGGGATTGACAATCAACTCTGTTCCGCCGCCGCCCGTGCCCGCCTGCGTCACAGTGAAGGTGCGGCCTGCGATGGTCAACGTGCCGGTGCGCTGGCTTGTGCTGCCGTTGGCGGCGACTGAATACGTCACCGTTCCATTGCCCGAACCGCTGCTGCCGCCGGTGATGGTGATAAACGTGGCGTTGCTCACCGCCGTCCAACTGCAACCTGCGCCAGCAGTCACGCTGACGCTGCCCGTGCCACCGCCCGCAGGTTGCGTGGCGCTGGTCGGGCTGATCGAGTAGGTGCAAGTGCCGCCGCAATCTGACGGTAAGTCGGTCGCTGCGGTGTGCGTCGTGCCGTCGTTACCGACAGCCGAGACGCCCATGCCGTGACGCGCGAAGACCGTCCAGATGGCGCAACGGTTAGCTCCGCCATTCAAGTTCTGGTCGGCTTGCAGGATGCCGTCGCGTGCGTTCAGGAACGACGGGCGGGTCGGCGTGAATTTCATGCCGTTGAGCACGATGTTATCCGTGATGGACGCGCCGAGTTGTGCGCGCAAATCCCAGAGCGTAGCGGCCCAGATTTCTCCATCATTGTGAACTGCGAAACCCTGGTTGCCGACATCAGCATAAGAGTCGTGTATCGTGTTGGCCGGAATGGTATAAGCTGCGCGGCGGATGCCGTTCGGGTTGCCGGTGGAGTACTCGCCGACTGCGCCATCGCCGTTGATAGTGATGGCCCAGTAGTCAGACCAGCCCTCGCCCATCGCGCCCGATTGCGTGCCCTGTAGGGCGGTGCTGCCGTTGCCGATGAGACGGTTTGAGATGCCGTGACCATATTCGTGGAACACCACGTCGCCGTCCATAGAGCTGTCGCGGTCTGGATTGGGCGAGGTGAAGATGTACTGCTGCATGCGCGGCCTTTGGCCGTCGGGCGGTGTGGCAAAGTTTGCGTTGTTCGTGCCTGAACCATCCTGCGCTTCGGCCCTCACGGAGTCTGCCCCGAGGCCGCCGCGTCCGTAGTTGTTGGTCTGGAAGTTGCGCGCCGTCTCCGTAAATCCTAGCCGGTAGGAGAAGTCGTGCATGACGTTGTTGTAGTAGAAGAGGTTCGTCACCACGGCTGCCTGATTCGTAGCAGTGGTCGGCGAGATGGTCGTGTCGAAGGGGAAGGTGAAGTTCTGGTTGGCGGCGGAGGCGTGGCCGTTCGAAAGGCCGTTGCCGCTGGTCGTGTCCGGCGAGTCGTTGGCGTCGCGGTCGAGATATGCTTCGACGTTGTTGCCCGTCGTCACCGTAGATGTGCCCATCCAGCCTGCGCTGGTGTTGATGGTCGTGTCGCCGACGAAGGAGACGAGCACGCGCGAGCCGTGAATCGGGCTTTCGGTGTAGACCGTGCCCTGAGCCTGATGCACGTAGAGGTTAGAACGCAGAAGCAATTCTCCGCTATGCGCGTCGAGGAGCAGTTCGTACCATTCATCAGAATCGATTTCAGCGTAGACGTGCCATGCGAGGCGCGCGGCGTTGCCGACGCGCACGACGTTCAATTCCGAAAGCACGTCTTCGTTACGTACGTTCAAGGGATTGGCGAACCAGGAGAACTCCGTCTTCGAAGCGCGCGTGCGCGTCTCGACGAACGAGGGATTGACGGGTCTTCCCGCGTGCTCGAAAGCTTTGGCAATACCCTGTGCTTCGCTGAGAGTGGGTTTGAGCTTGACCGTTTGGCCGTTGACGAGGAAGCCCTGGCGGACGTTGATGACTTCGCCGTTTTGATTGACGACGACCTTCACTTCTCCTTCAAACACTTTGTAGCCGCCGATTGTCTGAGAGTAATCGAGGAAGGTAGTTCCCCGGTCGTTGTCTTCTTTATTGAGTTTGAGGGCATCGACGCCCGCATTCGTGAGCGCGAAAAGCGCGGCCTGCCGCTTCAGGAATCCGCGTGCGATGTTGTCGGCAGAGTCCGACTGTGCTTCGGAAAGCGGCGCTCCCTCGATGAAGAAATTCTTCATCGCGCCGGTTTGGTTGACAACCGCGCGGAGGTTTCGCGCGGCTTCGGGGTTGAGGTTAGCGCGGAAATTATCGACAGCCGTGGCGCGTGCCGCGCGCGCAGCATCCTTACTCTGCGCGATGCTTTGCCGACCATGGGCTGTGTTGAGATCAGACTCCGTAAACTCGCCATCCCCGACGAGACGAAGATCATAGTTAGGAAGCTTCGCAGGTTTGACGCGAACTTGGCTGGTAGGAACAACACTTTTCGGCTGAGGCGCGTTCGCCGCATCCGTCTTTACTAAGGGAAACATCGAAGCGATTGCCAAGACAACGCCTAATAATCCCACGAGCAGTCTCTTTTGCATTACTCTCCTCCGTTGGTTGAGGTAAGGCAGCAGGTCGAACGGTAGTTTCCCAAGGCGAGTTTCGTTTCACCAATCAAAGGACACCTTGAGACTTTGGCCGATAGAGGAGCGCCTTATCGTTATCGTTTAGCGACGCACGGGTGCGTCGCGCTACTATGGTTTGTTTGTGGTCACAATGCCGGGAGCGTGCGACGACACAATGCACTGACTCGTACCCTGACCGAAGCAAAGCGAAGCCTTCGGTCGCTTGACCTTATACGGACTAACTATCTTCTGGGGCAGGTGAGATATTGCCAATAGCTTTCGGCCATTGTCGAATAGGGGCATAGAGTAGCAAATTCGGAGACGGATGTTAAGCGCTCAGCGTGCGTGTATCTTGCTGAAAGACGAGCGTATCTTGCTGCGAGGTCGAATGCGCTTCTTCAACGGCTGGTTAATTATAACAATTCCCACTAGCCGCTCTGTTCGCAACACGAGACTATTTTCTATAGACACCGAGGAAAGGCGCATGGACATACACCTCAGAGAAATCTTTTCCTAAGCCAAAATGTCTTTTAACTGTCGCCGCCGGGTCAAAGAACCATCCGCCCAGCGTTTGTCCCTGCTCGTTTCTATCGAACCAGCCCCAGGGCGGTCGCGCCACATTAGGCGCACCAATTTTTCCAAGGAAGGCTGAGCCAAGCGTACCAAGAGTGGCCTGGCGCTTATGCACCTGCCCTGAAGGTTGAAGGACGCTGACGGTTATCGTCCCGTATTTGTGAGCAGCGCCGAAGGTCTCGTTGAGACCTGTGCGTGCGCGCGGCCAGATGGTCGTCGCCAGTGATTGTAAATTATAACTGACCGGGCCTTGCCGCTTGTCTTCGGGATTATCAGCCTGATTGTTATAGCTGTAAATCAAAAGCCCATTGCGCGGCGACTGCTTTTCGCCTCCGACATAGGCGGCAATCCCGTGACCTTTTGGCTCAATGTAGATTAGAGGATGTGTGCCGTCCACTCTCACAATGTCGAATGAGCGAGCGGCGGCGGATTCGCGAGCGGATTCAGCAACATATTTGAGAAAGCGATTGTGGGCCAGTGTTTCAACGTAGACGACCTGAGCGCGCCCAAGATCAGTCTCTTCCCCGGCAGCTTTGGCAACCACGACGAGGCAGCCTTCCATATCGTTTTCGTGCGCCAGCACTACTTCTTCGATCAACCCCGTCGGGTCGTAGCGCTTGCCGTGCTTGCTTCCTTCTCGAATGATTGTGCTCAGGAGTGAGCCGCTTTCTTGTCCGCCCTTATAATCTTGCGGGTGAAAGATTGCGTAATGGATGAAGAAGTGAGTCTGCGTCTCGCTGACCGCGTAGTAAACGTGCGCCCTTAGTGGGATTTGCTGATTCTGCGAGTTGTTCCAGTTGTTATCGCCGCGCCAGTCGCCATCGAAATCAAAGTTGGTGATGTAATCACTACGCGCCTTGTCTCCGAGTCCCTGATGAAAGATTGGCGCATAGCGCGCTGCGACCTCGCGGTCTCTGGCCGCTCCTTTTTCCTGCGCGCTCTGTTTAGCTTTAACTCGCTCTCTGCTTTGCGCGGCTGCGTGTCTCACGCCAATGACGGCAAGGGCCAAGCTCACTAACAGGGCTATGTGCAGAGATGTGAGCGCTCCCCGTGAAGTATTAAAATCAGCGGGCATGCCGGATTGAAGACGATAACGTGAAATCATAGAGCGTGAAGACTACCACAGAGATGTTTAGAGTTCACGCTTTAGTCTATAAAAGTTAGCAACGAGCACAAACAGCCAGCCTCGCGGCTGGCTGTTTGTGCTCGTTGTGTTTAAGTTTAAAACTCAGGAAGCGACTGTGGCACAGTGCAGAGCGCACTTGAAGGCTTAGCCTTTCAGCTTCTTCCTGGCTTCCGCGTAAGCGAGCGCACGTTCAAGGTTAATCTGTCTTGAGTCTACGATTTCCTTGTAGAGTTTCTGCGCGGCTGCCGCGTCGCCCGTGCGCTCGTAGGCGCGTGCGAGCAGCAGTTTATGAAAGAGGTCGTTCTGGTCTGCCTGCTTGAGATGTTCGAGCGCGGCGGCGTTGTCGCCGCCTTCAAGCTTGAGGTAGCCAGCGATGTAATGATACGAAGGCATAAACTCTTTGCCGCGTTCGCCGCCCTCGTCAATCATTTTCTTAATCTGCTCGGCCTCTTTCCAGGCCTCTTCGTGCTTGCCCATTTTGGCGAGGGCGCGGCCCTTGCCGTGATGCAGTCGTCCGAGCCAGATTATCTTTTGGTCTTCGGGCATCTTACTGCCGGGGACTGTGGCGTATCCCTTTTCGTAAGCCTTGATGGCTTCTTCGGGTTGTCCGTTCTCCAATAAGAGCCGTGCGATAGAGTTCCAGACGAAGACCGCTGGAAATTCTACGGCTGCGCTCGACTGTGAGTATTCGCGCTCGAAGGTTTGCAGCGCCTTGAGCGCTTCGGGGATGTTGCCCTCGTAGATGTATGCGTAGGCCAGGCCGTAGCCGGGGCCAAACGGCGCTGTGCCTTTATGACGCTTGGCCCAGGAGGCTTGATACATCTCACGCGCCTTCGCATAGTCGCCTTTGAGCAGGTGGTAGTTCCCCAAAAAACTGTAGGCGCGCGGCGTCGTGCCGTCTAACTTTATGGCACGCTCCCAAGCGGCACGCGCAGCCTCCGGGTCGCCCGTATTAAGATAGACCTGGCCCAGCATCATCTGAACCATGCGCTCGTCAGGGTAATCCTCGCTCAACTTCTTGAAGAGGGGCAGCGCCTCGGCAGCCTTCTGCGAGCGCACGAGCGCCACGGCCTCTATGTAACGACGCTCGCCGTCCGATGCTTTCTTGGCAAGCTCAAGCGCCTTCTCCATGTGTGGCTTCGGATTACCCTGCGGCGGCGGCGGTGTGAAGGTCGCCAGCAGGTAATGGCCGAAAGCGAAGTCTGGGTCGGCGGCGACAGCCTTCTGTGCGAGGGCGAGCGTGGGCGGCCCAAACTGGAACGTCTCAATCATACGCACAATCTGCTCTGCGGCCTCTCGTGCTTCTTTCGACTTGGTGGTAAAGGTGATTTTCTTGGCTGCTGCGGCGTTGGCTTGCATACCGACAAGCAGCAGGACAAGCGCCAGAACGCTTAATGAGCGCGATAACATGGGGTATTTCATTCCGTTCTCCTTAGAATTTGACGTAGGGTGGACTTCAAGAAACAGCAAACTTGCTGAAAGCCAATGAGCCGACATGGAGACGCCGGACAACTCACAGCGAAACGACCGAAACCGCTTTCATTTCCCGCAATTTTCAGGAATTGCTCTGGATTTCGGACAACCGCCGAGAGTTAAGATGTTGACTCCATCGAAGATTACGCAGAACTCAAGTCAAAAGTTTAATTTGATTGCTCGCGGCCAGCCACAGCGGATAAGACGAACGGGTCGAGCGTCGCCGTGACCAATTGCCGCGCCGAAAGAACAGCCCTTCAGATTCGATTCAGCACGTTTGGATTCCTATTGACAGAGTGAGCCGTGTGTCTTTAGGATGAGTCACCTCGCAGGGCTTTCGGTTTTTCATCGGCGTGCGGAAGCATCAGCACGAGCACTCGTTTCAGTCCATTCGTTCTTCGCCCAAAATATCCACAGGGTGACACTGGGAGTTTTGAAGCAGACTCTTCAATCAGGAGAAAACTATGCGCAGCGATTCTTTTGTCAGGGTAATCGGAGGCTTCATCTTTTGCGCGCTCTTCGTCGTGCTGAGCGCTCATGCTGTCTGGGCACAGTCGCAGATTACGACCGGCGTGATTCAAGGCACGGTCACGGATGAAGCGGGCGCGGTCGTCCCCGGCGCTTCGGTCGAAGTGAAGAATCTGGAAACGTCTCAAGTTAAAACTTTGAGCACAGACGAGGATGGCCGCTTCGTCTTTCTGCAATTGCCGCCGAGTCGCTATACCCTGACGATTTCCAGACAAGGGTTTGCTACGCTCGTGCAGGAAGAGTTTCCGCTCACGGTCGGGCAAACCATCACGCTGACTCCGAGCATGAAAGTCTCGCAGGTTGAAGAGCGCGTGACCATCTCTGAGATTCCCGTCGTCGATACACTGAAGACGGAATCGAGCACGACGCTCAATGAAAAGGCTGTCGGCAATCTGCCCGTGCTGGGCCGAAAGTTTGAAGACTTGCTGACGCTGACGCCCGGCGTCAGCATCACACAGGGGCCGGACGGCGACGAGATTAATTTTTCGGGCCAGCGCGGCATCTTCAACAACATCAGCCTCGACGGCGGCGACTATAACAACGGCTTCTTTGGCGAGCAATCCGGCGGGCAGCGAGCCGCCATAGACATTCCGCTCGACGCGATACAGGAATTTCAGGTCGTGGCGACAGGAGCAACAGCAGAGTTTGGACGCACGGCGGGCGGCGTCGTCAACGTCATCACCAAGTCAGGCACAAACGAATTTCACGGCAGCCTCTTTCACTTCCAGCGCCTCGAAGCCCTGACCGCCAACACCTCTGACGGCAAGCCGCTCACAGATTTTCACCGCGAGCAGTTTGGCGGCACAATCGGTGGGCCAATCAGGAAAGACCGCGCTTTCTTCTTCGTCTCGTTCGAGCAGATTTTAGAGAGCCTGACGCGCGCTAACCTGAGCGACCCCCTGGGAGACACGCCCTGCCCTATTGCCTCCCCGACGATTCAAGCAAACGAAACGCTCATCAACGGCAACGCGGATTGCCAGCGACTGGCGCTCCTGAGCTTCTTTCGCAACACACGCAATCAGGAGGAGGGTCTCCCCATCAAGCGCCCCGTGCGCAACTCAGGCATTCTCGGCAAGTTTGACTGGGACTTAAATCCCAGCAACAAACTCGCTCTCTCCTATAATTTTAATTTGTCTCGAAATGAGAATCAGACGTTTGACGTGGCGACCTACGGCAACTCTGCCAACGGCATCGAAGGCCCTTCGAAAATCAATACCTTCAACGCAAACCTTTTCACCACCGTTTCGACGACCAAGGTCAACGAAGCGCACTTCACTTACGGCAATGAAGAGAGGCCGCGCTCAGCCGTCGATTCAAATGTCCCGGCTGACACGGCGATGGGATTCGCCACGACCTTCCGCTTCGGCAGTCCCTTCTTCCTGCAACCGAACGTAGACGAAACATTCAAGCGCACGCAGGTGCGCGACAATTTCTCCATTGTTTCGGGCAGGCACACCATCAAGTTTGGCGGCGAGTGGATTCACAGCCGCAATTCGCAGGTCTTCCGTGGCTTCTTTACGGGTCGTTATATCTTCGACAGCGTTGCTGGCTTTTTGCGCTACGCCTCGCCCGCTGCGCTTGGGCCAGGCTTCGGGCCACGCGCTGCTGCCTGCTCTGACGGCACTTACGTTGATGTCCTGTCGGCGTGCCCTGCGGGCGCGACCAAGACCGGCGGGCCGCTCCTGCTTTACTTGCAGGATGCGCCCACGGGAAATTCCGACATCCCTCCCGGCGCATCGGATATTAAGAACGAAGACATCGCGGCCTTTGCGCAGGACAAATGGCAAATCAGGCCCAACTTCACTTTGAGCTACGGGCTGCGCTGGGAAGCGCAGATTTTCCCAGACCCGGAGACGCCCCCTGCGCAAACGGCCTACGGGCGTTTCCTGGGCGACCCGCGCTTCCCTTCCGACGGCACGCTTCACAATCAAACGAAGATGTTCCAGCCGCGCGTAGGGTTCTCTTGGGATTTGTTTAGCACCGGGCGGTCTGTGCTGCGTGCGAACTACGGAATTTATAACGCGCGGCAGAACATGCTGACGCAGGTTGGCTCAATCACCACCAACGGCGTGCAACAGCAAACAATCTTTCGTGATACCAACCTTATCAGCCTGCTCCTGGGCTTCGGGCTACCCGCGTCTGCGGTCGTCCCGACGTGGCCGGGGTTGGTCACACCGCCTGTGCTCCCGGCGGGCACGTTCAACGATTTCACTGGCGTCCGCGTCTTTAGCCGCGACTACGCCAATCCGCGCATCTACACCACCAACGTCGCCTTCGAGCAGGAAGTAGCTCCCGATTGGGCGCTCTACTTTGATTTCACACACGCGAAGGGCGTGCATCTGACGCGCTTTGTCAATATCAATAACGGCAACTTCCCAGTCGCTATCCCGACCAACGGCAACACCGTTGTCTATACTCCTGCGCCGCCCTTCGGCCCGCAGTTGGGCGATGTCTTCGTCGCGTCCAGTTCCGCCAAGTCTTTGTACCGCGCTCTGACAATCGGCGTGCGCAAGCGTTTCAGCCGCAACTATCAACTGGAAGGTAACTACGTCTTTGCGAAGGATTTGGACGACGACTCAAACGAGCGCGACCCTTTCACCGACCGCTCTTTCAATCGCTTCGACTTTTCCAGAGACTACTCTCTCTCAGACAGAGACATACGCCATCGCTTCAACTTCTACACCAACATGGAACTGCCCTGGAGTTTGCAGGCCAATTTGCGCCTGCAAGCGCGCTCGGCCCAGCCCACTACCCTCAACCTGCTCGGCGACGGCTCCGGCCCGCCGTGCAGCGAGAGCAATTCACGAACACGCGTCGTCAATGGAATTGACTGTGGCCGAAATCACCTGCGCAAGGACAACAAGTTCTTCTCCTTCGACTGGCGCTTGCAACGGCCCTTTAGATTTGGCGAAAATTTCGCCATCATTCCCATCGTTGAAATGTTCAATACCTTCAACAACGCGAACAACATTAACCCGCTCGTCACGCCCGGCCTGTTTAACTTCGACGGCTTTCTGCGGCAGGGCGTCGGCGATCCACGGCAGATTCAGTTAGCCATTAAAGCGATTTTCTAGGACTTACAACAACAATGCCTTCTTGAGCCTCGCCTGTTAAGGAACAGGCGAGGCTCAAGCGGCGTTCGGAAGGGATTACATTGTGGAAGATGTCTTGAGAGAGATAGAAGAGATTGTCAACAGAGAGACGCGCGCATGGGATACTCAGGACGCCACTCTCTTAATGACAATCTTTCATCCGGACATGGTTTGGCCCTGGCCGCGCACGCCTCAATCACATGACCCGATGGATTGGGTCATGGAATGGGGAAGGTATGATCGTGAAAGATGGAAGCAGGGCTGGCAAGCTCTGTTCGACACGCACACTCTAGTCCACAATCGCCGCGAGATTAAAAAGATAGAGATTTCAAAGGAAGGCGACGGCGCATTCGCCGTTGTCGATATTGACACTTTATGGATTGACCGCGAGGGTCGCCGTAATTACTGGAAAGGTCGTGTCTGTAAAGTGTACTCAAGAGTCAAAGACCAGTGGAAGATGACTATGCACACGGGCGTCCTAGATTATTCCTAAAGCTTAGAGCGCGTTTCAAAACCTCAAGCAGTTCTTTGCGCCTTGAGTTTTTCTCTTTTTGCGCCTCCAGCGAGAACGGCGGCGTTTCACGCCGGAGGCGCAAAGATAAAACCGAAGGCGCAAAGAATTGAATCAGAAAGTTTCCTGAGTGTTGAAGTGGCTTTTGAGGCCAGCCAATTTGAATCAAGCGATGTTGGCAAAGAAGCGCTTGAGCTTCTCTTCGTCCAATTGGCCGTCGCTTCTCACGCCGCTGCAAATATCTAATCCAAACGGGCGAACCTCCTCGATGGCCTGCGCTACGTTATTCGGATTAAGGCCGCCCGCTAAAAACACAGGCACGTGGACGGATTCCACAACCATTCTGCTGAGTTGCCAGTTGTGCGTGCGCCCCGTTCCTCCCAGTTCTTTCACCGCAAGATTCTGGTTGCCGGAGTCCAGCAACAACGCATCAACTTTATCGTTGACAGCCACCGCTTCGGCGACAGATTCCGGCCCCGTAATGTGTACAACCTGAACCAGCGAGACGCCCGGCATGGCCTCGCGCATGACAGCATAAGATTGAGGCGCTATGCGGTCGCATATCTGTATGGTGTTGACGCGGCATCTTCGCTGCTGTGCGATGATTGATGCGGCATCTTCTTTGCAGGTCAGTAGAAAAGTGGCAATCGGCGGGGGCACGCTCGACGCTATCTCGGCAATCATTTCTTCCGAAATAACTCCCGGCCCGCTCGGCATCTCCGACACCAAGCCAAGAGCTGAAGCGCCGTATGCGATAGCCATTCGAGCTTCGCGTTGATTGCTGATACAGCAGATTTTTACTCTTGGGCGGCTTGTCGCAAACATAGCCATTTCATGTGGCATCTTATCACCTTAATCAAACGACACAATGAAGAAGAGAGCAAAGTAGTGGGGCGGATTAAAATTGAGTCTACAGTAGCTTGAGCTTCACCACCGCAGACGCAGAGAACACGGAGGGGGCACAGAGAGTTTGAATCATTCAAGCCTCTGCGCTTGCTCTGTGTCTTCTGTGGTGAAGACCAACTCTCCCAACACTCAATCCGCGAATTGACTCGCTACATCTTTCGTCGCTCCCTAGCGCGCAATGAAAGAATTTGGGTACAATGCGCAGACACTGCTTCCTGATACTTTCATCGTTGAATTTGAAAAGGCGGGCGCGTGCTTCGCCGCCTGCCGCCGGGCCATCTTCTAACCTTTTGTGTGCGAGGAGACTCTATGAGATCAATCAAATTTATCTCCACCCGCGTCATCTTCTTCATCTGCCTGTGTCTGACGTTAGCGTCTTCAGCCCCCGCGCAGGAGAAGTTCGATGTTAAGGCAAATTATGTAAAGCACGAGTATCGCGTCCCCATGCGCGACGGCGTTAAGCTGTTCACCTCCGTCTACGTGCCGAAGGATGCTTCGCGCAAGTATCCGATCATGCTCAGCCGCACACCTTACACCGTCAGTCCTTACGGCGAAGACAAATACAAGGAACTGCTCGGCCCTTCAATTCATTTCATGCGCGAGGGCTACATCTTCGTTTATCAGGACGTGCGCGGGAAGTTTATGTCCGAGGGCGAGTACGTCAACGTTCGTCCATACAAGCCGCGTAAGAGTGGGCCAACAGACATAGACGAGAGCACGGACACTTACGACACCATCGAGTGGCTGATGAAGAACATCCCCAACCATAACGCTCGCGTCGGCATGTGGGGCATCTCGTATCCGGGCTTCTACACCTCTATGGGCATCATCGATGCACACCCGGCGCTGAAAGCCGCCTCGCCGCAAGCGCCCATCGCCGATTGGTTCATCGGCGACGACTTTCATCACAACGGCGCGCTCTTTCTGCCGCACGGCTTCAACTTCCTGGCGGCGTTCGGACTCCCGCGCCCGAAGCCTACGACCGAGTGGACACAGCCGTCTTTCAAACACGGCACGCCCGACGGCTACAAGTTTTTCCTTGAGATGGGGCCGCTGCCGAACGCAGATTTGAAATACTACAAGGGAACGGTTGCCTTCTGGAACGAGATGATGGCGCACCCGAACTATGACGACTACTGGAAGGCGCGCAATGTTCCGCAGCACCTCAACAACATCCGCCCGTCAGTGATGACCGTCGGCGGCTGGTTTGATGCCGAAGACCTCTACGGCGCGCTTCATACTTACGAAGCTATCGAGAAGAAGAACCCCGGCATCTATAACACGCTCGTCATGGGGCCGTGGCTTCATGGCGGTTGGGCGGGCATGGAGGGCGACAAGCTCGGCGACATCAACTTCGGTGAAAAAACGGGCGTCTTCTACCGCGAGAAGATAGAGTTTCCTTTCTTCAACTGCGTGTTGAAAGACAAGTGCGATGATAAGCTGCCCGAAGCTTACGTTTTCGAGACCGGCTCGAATCGCTGGCGCAAGTTTGATAGTTGGCCGCCGAAGAACACGCGCGAGACGGCGCTTTATCTGGACGCGAACGGCAAGCTTTCCTTCAACGCGCCCGCCGCGACACTTCCGGCGAGGGCTTTCGACGAATATATAAGTGACCCTGCGCGCCCCGTGCCGCACATCAACCGCATCTCTATCGGCATGACGGGCGATTACATGATTCAGGATCAACGCTTCGCCTCGCGCAGACCCGATGTGCTGGTCTACCAGACCGAGCCGCTTACGCGCGACGTGACCCTCGCTGGCCCCGTCAGCGCCAATCTCTTCGTCTCGACGAGCGGAACTGATTCAGACTTTATCGTTAAGCTGATTGATGTCTTCCCGGACGACACGCCAGACCCTGAGCCGAACCCGAATAATCTGCGTATGGGCGGCTACCAGATGTTCGTGCGCGGCGAGCCGATGCGTGCCAGGTATCGTAATAGCTGGGAGCGGCCCGAACCGATGACGCCCAACCAGCCGACCAAAGTTGCATTCGTCATGCCTGATACGAGCCACACATTCCGCAAAGGCCACCGTATCATGGTGCAGATTCAGAGCAGTTGGTTTCCGCTCGTTGACCGCAACCCGCAAAGGTTCGTGGACATTTACAGGGCGAAGGCGTCAGACTTTCAAAAGGCGACTCAGCGCGTCTACCGCTCCGGCAGGATGAGTTCGCATGTGAAGCTGACGGTCTTGCAGTAGGCGGGCTGAAGATTAGAAAGGGCGGGGGCAAGCCCCTCTTCCCGACCTGTGAGACATTGTCGCTTGAGAGACCATCTCTCAAACGTCTTTATCTGGCAGGTGAGGAAGGGCGGCGTGCCCCCGCTCTTGAGCTTTCTTTCAACCTCATTTTGTAGCGGCGCGTCCATGCCTGCTTCTCAAATCTTCTGCTTATCAACGAAAGAGAGACAGCCGGAGAAGATGCCCGCGAGTGTCATCGCGCCAAAGAAGAGAGCAGCACAGGCGAGCGTTATCAGGCCGTGTTGCTGTGCCAAACCTGCCAGCAAAAGTATGGCGAGAATGGCAGACCCTATTGCCAAACCGACCAGGCAGGCGACGATGATGCGACAAGCGGACGGCTTACATTTGATTAACCAGAGCGCGACGAGCACAAGCCACAAAACGGCAGCTATGATCTCCGGCAGGTAATTCGCCGACGGATGTAGACCCGCAACGATGATGACGAGCGCCAGCGCCAGCGAAGTAAGCCATCCAAAGAGCGCGCAACGCCTGGCCGTCTTGCTGCTGCCGCTTCCGTCAGGCGAGGCGAAGACGCTCTCCGCATCGCCGCCGAATTCGTTTACTCTTCCGGCTATCTGCTCCAGATAACGTACAAACACAGGATGCCAGCGGTCGCCGACAGGGATTGAGCGAAAGATATGGCGCAGGACAGAGAGCCTGTGTTCCTCCTGTTCAAGAAGAACATTTTTATCGCTGACTGGGATGGTGAGTTGAAACGCGCCAAGTATGCGGCGAGGCAGCCCCGACACCTGATGCACCACTACGTTGAATTCATCCCCGCGTCTGATGCCTTCGGGCAATTCAATCGTCAGCAGCGCGGGGATATTCTCCGTGCGTCCTGTCGGCAGCGGAATGTAAGTCACGTCAGCGGGCAGGCAGCGTATGGTGTGCGCGTCCAGGCGCTCAAGTCGTCTGGCTTCATAATTCTTTTCGGCCAGACGCATCACTTCCGAATCCACCCCCGGCAGATAGAGTGTGACATAAGACGAGCGCGGCAGATTATTCCAGCGAATCATAAGCTCGTCAGGGCTGGCGTTCTGAGAAGAGGGTGACAGGAACGCTCCGCCCACGGCGGCAGCAGCAGTAAACGCCGTTGTGTTGTGCGTCGCCTTGATTTCGAAAGTATGCTGGACGAGACGCGATGGCGGAGTACCGGGATTGGGCGATTCGACAATCAGCAGATTGCGCTGGGCCAGATTTTCGCTCGACGCGGGCGTAGCGCCGTCAGGGATAGTGTCGGTCTGGACAAAGATTTCGGCGACGAGACACTGGTGCAGCCCGCGTATCTGATCCTGTATGGATTTCTTTTCAGACGGATTCAAAGGATTGACTAAGCGCGGAGTGGTTTGGTTGAAATCCAGCCAACAGCCAAAGTAGCAGTATCTATCTCCTTTATCGGTGGCGGGGATAGTTTTGATATTGAGGCTGTCGGTTTGGTCGGCTTCAGCGTTCGCGCGCGGGTCTGCGTAGCATGGAATACTAACGATGTTTCCGCCTTGCAGACCGAGCAGGGCGACGGGGTTGTTGTCCTGACGGCGGCGATAGGTAGTCTCTTCCTGATAATCGAGTCCGGTCGCCGCAGTGGTGAAGAGGCGAAAGAAGACACGGACATCCGTGGCCGGAACATTGCCTCGATAGCGGACACGCGCGACCGCAAAGTTGAAGACACGTTTTCCGTCGTCATCATCGGTCTTCGTCTTGACGGCGAGTTCGAGCGCGCTCTTTGCCTGGTCTTTCTCAAGCTGTTCGAACGGATGATTCTTGAGATTGGACTGGTCTTTATTAAATTCGTTTACAACTTTCTTGATGAACGCAATCGCACTTTGCGCCCCGGCCTCCTCCGTGTCCTCTTCAAGTGTTCCGAACGGTATACCGGGAAGTTCTCCGCCCTCTAAAACTTTGAAGACACGAACATCTTCGCTGAGCCAGGAGACAGCCCCATCCTGCATGTACGGATTAGGCTGCTCAAAGAGCAACAGTTCACCGGCAGCGCTGTAGGTGAAATTGAGTTTCGGGTCTTGCTTAGTGGCCGTGAGCTTGATTGTCCGGTAGCCGATGTCCTTGAAGTCGCTCGTATTCGTGAACTCGATTTTGTAAACGAAGGTCAGGCGTTGTCGCTTCTTGGCATCGAAGGGCTTGATTTCAAAAAGAACCTCTTGCACAGAGTAGAGCATTCCCTGAGTGGGTGAATTATCGTCGGCGCGTGTGAAGGTAATGATTGGAGCGATCATTTTAAGCGCCGCCGCCGGTATTTTCTCGTCTTCGATGAGTAACTCTTCAGGCGTAAATCCTTCCAGAACCACATAGAAACAGTTTTCAAACGTGTCCGGGACTTCGTTCTTTGAGAAGTGGCTGCGGTCTAGAATCAGGGAAAGGTCAGCGCAGACGCTGGTGCGTTCTGTTTCGACAAACTTGTCACCCACTTTGACGACGAAGCCGAGTTGATGCCACTTTTGCGTCATCTCCTCCCGTCCTTCGCCTTTGCCGATGCTAAGTATAGAATACGTGTCCTCCTCGTCGCCGCCCGGCCAGAGGACGAGTTTTTCGCTATCAATATCGCGAAAGACCTCGTCGGGCCGCTGTGCGGGCCACCAGGCATATGTATGATTATAGGGATTCACTTCACTTACCAAGGCCCTGCACATGAAGAAGTCTGCCTGCCAGGGATTAGCCATGCTCTTGGTCACATCCCCGGCTTCAATCTTAATGCCGTCCGGCATAATGAAATCGTGGTTTATGCGGAAAGGTTCTGTGTAGTCGCAAACGTCGCGCAGAAATCGTCCAACCTCTATCCCCGGATAGAGAGCGCCGCCGAGACACGCCTGGAGCGCGGCGCGCGTGAGGTCTTCAGGATTTTCAAAGGGCGGTGGGGATTGAACCTGTGGGTCAACCCAGTTGGAGTCCGCCCACCTCTTCATAATCTCATACTGCGTCGGCGTCAGTATCGTCCTACCGTTTATGGTATTTTCATCGTCGTCATACACTAAAGGCATAGTCTTGATTGTATCCGACGGCTGATTCGGGCCGGGCGGGCGAAGCCTGCCAAAGATTGTCTGCCGCGCTGTCGGGTCTGAATTTGGAGACGCGGCAGCACTAAAAGTAGGGGCGTGCTTATAGTCAGCGAAGTTCGCCGCCTGGTTGACCCAACGAAGGTCGAGCACGCGCTGCAAGATTGGTTGCACATCACGGGCGAAGGACGGCACATCCGGAATCTTCAACGCCTTAATCATTTCTTCGGGCCAATTCTTCTTGGCTGCCATGTCGAGCGCGACCTGCCGCAGCACGTCGTAAAGCGTCGTAATGTTTTCAATCTGCGGAACGTAGTCCGGCGGAGCAGAGATGACCCACGCCGGAACGATTTCCGTTTCCGAAAACGTCTGGCCGTTCTTAAGCTTCACGCTGGCCGTGACCGGCCCATCCGCAATGTCGTCATACCAACCGGGGGTGTTATATGTGCGTGTGATCTGAGGAAATCCCTTAACGTCGCCGACGGGCACGATGCCGCTCGCCTTCCCCAAGCCACCGAGAACGACGAGGCGACCGAGTTCATCCGTCAGCATCTCGCCCAGAAGAACCGGGATTGTGTTGAAAAACATCCCATCGTCAAACTTGACAGGCGGTTGTTTCTCCCCCGTCAGCGGTTTGTTCTTCCACGTCAGTGAACGCTTGCTCGGCCTGATGCTGAAGATGTCGAGCATGCTGAAATCATTGGGAAGACCGCCATTATTTTCCTTGTCAAATACTTCCTTGTACCACTCGTTTCGATATTGCGGTTCTACGCCGAAGTTTCGGAAGATACATTCGGAGCTGGCCTTTTTGTTGGCGAGTTGCACCGTCCAGGTAATCTCCTCAGCGTTCTGAGCGGCAATCTCGATAGGCTTGCTTCCTTCGTCGTCATAGCCGTAGAGACGAAAGCGAGCGGCCTGCCGCTTGACGCGACACTGCGCGTCCTTAAAGCCGCCTTCGGGCAACTTGTACTGGCCGGGAATCTCTGGGCCAATAAAGTATTCGTCCGGGCTATTGCCGACGCGCATGATGCCGATGGAAGGGAATATTTTAATCTTTGTGATTTGGCCCACGTCTGTATCCTCCGCTAAGCTGGCCCGTCATTAGACAAAACGCCCGCGCTATTTCACTAGCAACGCGGGCGTTTAATTCATCTTGCTTACTGCACGCCTAAGCGTCGTTGTATTTAACCTACCAATACATTAAACCGAATTCTTAGCGCTTCTGCATAAAGGCCGAGCGTAAGGTCTCATCCCCGATTTGAACGGGCGTTTGGTTAATGCCTGCCAGAAACGCTGTCAGGTTCAAGCTGCGATCTGTTAATGCAGCGAAGCAGCCCACATCGCTTTCCTGAGGAGCGACGCATGAGATACAGAAGATTTCAGAGAGCGGGAAAAGATTCGTACTGACCCACGATAGCGGCATTGCAGAAACGCCGCCCGCCGATGGCGTGCTCGCCAGTTCTTTACCGCTATGCACCTCAAAGGGCGTTGCCAGTGCCGTCGTAGAACACGCGTAGGGCGTGATAATCAAAGAGAACGCACGCAGGCTGCCGGTGTTTGCTGCGCTTCTGTCCGAAACATTCAAAGTCCAAGTGCCGTTGGGGTCTTGCCCGTCAAAAGCAGAAAGCGGAATGTTTGGCTTAAACGACCCCGTAAAGGGAGCCTGTGCTGTCGTGATGGTCTGGATTGACGCACCCGCAGATTCGTCGTCAAGCATTGTGTTGCAGAAATTGTGCCCGCTGTTATTCACCCCGCCGGGCCGGTTCATGATGGTAACAGATGTGCCCTGCGGTGACTTCAACGTGACAACCAGATTGCTGACCCACGCGTGATCGAGGCCGACGGTCGTTGCGCCGACGGCGGTCGAGCACGCCGTCCCGTCAAACTTAAAGTTGAGGTCGGAGATTCTGCCCGTAAAGCCGCTCACGACAAGCGGAATGTTGACGCCTGTGACATTGTTATCGGGAATTGCCACCGCCTCCCCCGTGCGAGGCCTGGTGACGGCAACGTCCGCCTTGCCGGTTGGAACGATAAAGGAGAACGTCCTCGGACTGCCGCCTCCGGTGTAGGTGACAGTTAAAGTGAAAGTGATGAATTGGCCGCAGGGCACGGTCGAAGCGACGTTAAATGCAAACGGTGTCGTGTTTGTCCCGACGCCCGTTGTGGCGGCGAGATTCGGATAAGTGGAAACGTTGGTCGTGATAGTGACGCCGGGCGTCGCGCTCGTTAGTTTAGCGCTGACGGATGTCGCCGCGCCGTTGCCTGTGTTCTTCAGTTGAATGGTGAGCTTATTGCCGTTTTCGCCGGGTTCAATCAGAGTGTCCGGGTCACTTCCCCCGTCGGTCGCCGTCACCGTGCCCAGTTGGATAAGCACGTCCGTCATAGAACATTCATAAGGCGTAATAATCAAAGAGAACGCGCGCACGCTGCCGGTGTCCAGTTCGGCTCTATCCGAAACGTTCAAAGTCCAAGTGCCGTTCGGATTCTCACCGTCAAAGGCTGAGAGCGGAGTGTTTGGCTTAAACGATCCAACATAAGGAGCCTGTGCTGTCGTGACGCTCTGGATTGAAATACCGGCAGATTCGTCGTCGAGCAACGTGTTGCAGAAGTTGTGTCCTTCGTTAAAATCCCCGCCGGGCTGGTTCATCAAAGTCACAACCGTGCCTTGAGGCGATGTCAACGTCATAACCAAATCGCCAACCCACGTGTGATCGAGACCAACTGTTGTCGAGCCTGCGGTGGTCGAGCAGGCGGTTCCGCCGAATTTGAAATTGAGGTCAGAGATTCTGCCCGTAAAGCCGCTGACGACAAGCGGAATGTTGACGCCTGCCGATGTCTTATCAGGGATGGCTACAGCCTCCCCCGTGCGAGGCTTGGTGACGGCGACGCCCGCCTTGCCGGTCGGAATCGTAAATACGAATACGGTCGGGCCACCGCCCCCCGTGTACGTGATCGTGAGCGTAAAGCTGATGAATTGGCCGCAGGGCACGGTCGAAGCAACGTTAAATGCAAACGGTGTCGTGTTTGTCCCGACGCCCGTTGTGGCGGCAAGGTTCGGATAGGCAGAGGTGTCCGTTGTGATCGTCACGCCAGCAGTCGAGGTGGTCAGCTTTCCGCTGATGGCTGTCGCCGCACCATTGCCTGTGTTCTTCAGTTGAACAGAGAGCTTGTTATCGTTTTCGCCGGGTTCGATGAGAGTGTCGGGGTCAGTTCCCCCATCGGTTGCCGTCACCGTGCCACGCTGAATTAAAGGAACTTGGGTGGCCGGGCCGATGCGCCCCCACCAAGTACCCCAGCGTGTGTACCCCCCCGAAGTGGGCGCGGAATGCTCCTGAATAGTCCACATGTCCAGATCGTTCAAAGGGTCTACGACTGTGCTGCTGTAATCGCCCCAGCGATTTCTGCCGCTGCCGAAATCTTTATCGTAAGGAGCGCTGCCCGCTTTGAGTATTGCGTCTGCTCGCAGCGTGTTGACGGGGTCAGTCCCCGCACGGAAAGAATAGTTAGCGCTCGCATACTGCTGTGAAGAGAAACGCGAATAGCCGATCAACACGTCGTTGTTCTTGTTTACCGCGATGCTCGGAAAAGCGTAGAACATCTGGCCCGCCGCATCTTCGACGCGGCCTCGCTGCTTGATAGCTCCGCTCGGATCAAGCTCCCACCATTGCACGGCGCTGTACGTAGGCGTCCCGCTGCCCGGAAGAAAGATAGTGTGCGCGAACCAGAGCGAGCCGTTGCGATAAACGACATTCTGGATGCGCGAATCGTTGGTCTGTATCATTCGTGTCGAGCCAAGCTGCGGCGCGAAATCGCTGCGGCCTGGAGGATAGGATTTCCACGCGCCAGCCTCAGGAGCGGTGGGGTATATGTTACTGGGGGTGTAGGCTGGTGAGGCAGGCGTGCCGGTCAAGCTGCTGAGTCGGAGTTGCCTATGACCGTCATAATCCTCAACCAGATACATCGTTTCGAGGGTGTTGTCGTAGGTAATGGCCGGGGCCATCGTAGCCCCAAGGGGGTCGCTAAACTCCGTGTAAGAGCCAGTCGAGCTATTATAAAGACTGTCCTTGTTGAAGACGTAAATATGCGTACCGGTAAAGGACTGATAGGGAGGAAGCTCGAACATGTTGACCGTGACGACGATCCAGTTCTTGTTAAACCCGATGCTCGGATAGTCAGCCCATGTGGAGTTGGACCAGTCGGCATCCGCTCTGAAAAGTCTCCAATTGCCCGTCGGGTCGCTGGTCAGTGAGACCGCTATCAGGACTGCCGAAGTTGTCTCGGCTGCGTCAGCGGTCACGGTGAACATCCAACGATTATTGTAAGGGTCATAGAGCACCTTCGGATCAAACGTGTTGGGGCCGCCACCAAATGCCCAGGGGCCGGGAACCGTTGACCAAAAGCTATCGAGGCTGACGGTGCTGATCGTCGCGCCCGCTCTCGTCTGGATGCGGATTTGGGTGTTGTGGACGACCATCAGGTGATTTGGGCCAACCGCCCCGTGTGTGTCTGGAGGGATGACCGTATTGTTGTCTTCGAGCGCCTTGAAGCTGGAGGAGGCCGCCGGAGACGGAGCTAGCGGCTCTGGCGGAGCATAAGCAATCCCCGGCCTCTCCTCTTCCAGCACCGCACCGTCTTCAACGGAGACAGTCTTGTGTCGCGGAGCCGGGCCGGGTTCTCTGATAACCTTCGGTTCTTTGTAAGGAGCGGGCGCGAGCGCTTCGCGGCTGGCGAGCGTGGAGAAATTAACGACGACCGATTCGGTCGTTTTGGCGGAGATGCCCGTCGTTTGCTGCTGGGCGATGCTCTCATTGCGTTGGACATTAACGAGCGGCTGCTCCTGCCTTTGAGCAGGCGACTCCTGCTCCTGGGCCAACACTAGATAGCCTGCGCTAAAGAGTATGCTTAGAACCAGCAGTATCAGATACGGGCGATACCTATGCGATTTCATTATTTCTCCATTTCCGAATGGAAAGCTCTGCGGCGGATTCTACCCGTTGGGTTATCTCTTCCGTGAGAATTGTGGAAGAACAGGGCTTTGCTGAATAGCTTATATCACACTTGACAGTTGGTGAAAAAGGTTTAGCTCGAAACATAATCCCGAACGGCACGCCTGAGAGCAATCCTCACCGTTGATGATAGACACCGCACAGGCTCGCAGACTAAGGCTTAATCCCGTTGCCCGATGCTATCATTGCGCGCTGACAGGCATGCGATAGATAATTAGCATTATGAGTCTGCAATCTTTATTTAGCCTGATGAGGCTGCAATCTTTATCTAGCCTGTCGTTTAAAATCAAAGGCAACGGTGGTCGAGAGTGAAAGAATCAATCTCCTTCAATCGCTCTGCTGCACAGCATCTCTGCCCGGAGGTAACAGTTGAAAACAAGTCTCACACTGGCCTTGATGCTCTGCGCTCTCGTCCCGGCTCTTGCCGGACAAACTCTGAGCACAGACGGGAGGCAACAGCCCGCAGTCGTTGCTCAATCATCTTCCGCAGCGGTTCAAGAACTGGCAGCCAATTCAAAAAAGGCGATTATTGAGACGGGTATCACTGAGCCTTATTTCAACGAACATTTCCGGCTCGTCAAGGTTATCAACGAAGCGAGCGACCGCCGTGTGGAATGGAAATATGCCATTAACGAATATGAAACTCTGCTTGTTGACGACGTTGGCTACTACACGACGGAAGGCGGCGAACGCGTCGATGTCCACTCGATTAAGAATGAGCTTTTTTCGGCCTATGATATTAAACGGACGATTGCGAAGAGTAAGGCATACGCCCTTTTGAAGTCCTGCGTCGGCGAACATAGCGATGCTTTGGTTGTCTATCGAGCGCTCAAGTCTCCCGGAAAAGCCCGGCTCTACTTAACCGCGCGGGCGACGATAAAGCCTGAAAGCCGAAAGCGAAAGGACAAGAAACGAGATAAAGAAGAGGAACGCGAAATCGAAGGGCTTTTCTTCAGCGTCGGATTCGTCGAGCTTGAAACCGGGAGATGCACAATCGAAAGAGGTAAGGTGACGCCTTAGAGCAGAGCGCGGTCAGGGGATTAAAGGGCGAGTCCACGCCCTTCTTCCCCGCAATGGCTGATTAAAATTCTAATCGCTCAGTCGTCGTTTAAGATAGTTCCCAATCCCTGCCCATCCGAAATAATCGCATTGACGGCCCCGCTCAAATTAACGAAGAAAGTCTCGTTTGATTCTCTGAGCGTATCGCCTTTGACCTCAATGGTGACGGTCTTGATGGTCTGTCCGGGCTGAAACGTCAGGGTAGTGATGGGCGCGGCGGTATAGTCAGTGCCTGCTGTAGCAGGGCTTGCAGCACCGTTGGCAGTCACGTACTTGACGGACACGGTCTGCCCGCTCGCCGCCGAGAGCTTGATGGTAAAAGTAGCACTCTTTGAGGCAGCGTCCGGTTCAGTCACACTGACGTTGCTAATCGTAATCGAGGGCGCAGGGTCATCGTCCGTGATTGTGCATGTCGCCTGACTAACGGCGAGGGTGGCATTGGTCGGGCTAGCGAGCAAGAGCTTGAAACTCTCCGTCAGTTCATCCGAGAGGTCACCTCTGACTATGACGGGCACGTCCTTGATGGTCTGTCCGGGTAAGAAAGTCAGCGTCGCTACAGAAAGCGGAGTGTAATCCGTTGGAGCCAGAGCAGAATTATTGGCCGTCGCACGCTTGACAGTTACGGTCAGGCCGCTGGGGGCCGACAGCATCACCCTGAAGTTGGCTGTGACGTTACCGTTTGCCTCTGTGACGGCGACATTATTAACCCTGATGCTCGGCGCAAGATCGTTGTCAGCAATGGTCAGCACTGCTTTACTGAGTTTACCCAACAACGCATCATTCGTCGGATTGTTGAGAGTGAGAGCAATCGTCTCGTTGACTTCATCAAGCGTGTCATTCTTGACGGGAACGTTGAAGGTTTTGCTCGTCTGCCCGGCGGCAAACGTTAGGCTTCCAGAGGCGGCGGTATAGTCGCTGCCCGCTGTCGCCTTATCGTTGTTGGTGGCGTAATTGACCGACACCGCTGCTGTCGGATCACCGCCACGCGTCACAGTGATATTGATGCTGCCTGCGCCTTCGCTCACGTTATAGCTGGCGGCGCTGAATTGCAGGGTCGGCGTCGCTAATGCTCTGCCGACATTGATGCGGAATTTTACCGGGCCATCAATTTCCTTTGACGTGCGCTCGATGTGGTCAACTATCCCGTCTTGTTTGAGCGACGGAAAGGCCGCGCGTATCAAAGCCACTTCGCCAGCCACAATCGGAGCGGCCATCGAAGTGCCTTTCCATGTGGCGTATTTTCCGCCAGGCACACTGCTCAGGATGTTATCGCCGGGCGCTGTCACTTGCACCCACGACCCGCGCGTCGAAAATGTCGCCAGCGTATCCTTCTCTGTGCTGGCCGCAACCGCCAGCAAGCCGTTAATATTTTCCGCAGCAGGATAGAGCGGAGTGGTGTCGCCCGTATTACCCGCTGCCGCGACGACGACCAGACCGGGATGACCGATGGCAGGAAAATCGTCATCGACACCCGGCTGCGCCGCATCACTGCATACTTTGTCTAAAAGACTCTTCAGAAGTTGCGTGCGGCGCGGAATGCTGAGGCTCAGGTTGATGACATCAACACCGTCATCCGTGGCCGGATTGCCGTCCGGGTCTACGGCAAAGGCGAGCGCCTCGGCCAGCACCCAGAGATTTCCCTGCCCGCGCTCGTCCAGCACACGGATAGGCATAATCTTCGCTTCGGGAGCGACGCGCGCTACTAAACCGGCAACGTGCGTTCCATGTCCGTATGGGCCTTGTTGCTGAGTGCCAACCTCGCTTGGGTCAATATCCATATCAACGAAGTCGTAACCCGGCACGAGATGCCCGACGAGCGCTGGGTGTGCTGCGTCCACTCCCGTATCGAGCACGGCCACCGTGATGCCTGCGCCGCGCGTCACCTCGTGCGCCTGCGCCAGATTGATTATCTTCTCATTCCATTGTGCAGCGTAAGCCGCCACGTCGTCGCCGACCGTCCATGAATTTCCGACCGTCCACGAATTTCCACTGCCTTCCGGCACTCCCGCAATGTAATTCGGCTCGGCATAGACGACGCGAGTTGAATCGGCGACAAGCGCGCTGACCTTCTGCTCGACGGGCATGCCGTCAATAATCCGCAGGCGATAAATTGGCCTTGAACCAAACTGGCCTAGAGGGGTGGGGTCGAGTTTGTATTGCCACGCTACAGCGTACAGATCAGACGCGTTGGCGAGTTTGACGACGACCTCGCCCGGTACAAAATCGTCCGAGTCTTCCGCTCTGACGCTAGCCACCGGCATGAATAGCAAGAGCAGCGCCGGGAGAATCCACAGCAAATGCAGGAAAATTTTTGTCGTGCGGCGTGTGCGTCGCATTCTAAGGTGTCTCCCGTGTCAGGCAAACCCTATGCTCGAAGGCTCTTACCCGTAAAGTATGAAAGGTTAAAGAACAGAACAATCCGCGTCAAATCATGCAAATGAATATAATTTGACCAGAATAACAGTGCAGGCCGGGGGTTGAAAAATACGTCGCCGCCGGAAAGATTTTTTCGGGTTCACAGGCAGCCGGATTAAGATGCAGGAAGCGTTCTTGCGGTTGGTATCAGCGGTTAATAAACAGCGGAAATGTTTACATTTTGATGAACAATTTGACGAGCTATGCGGTTTTCGAGGCTTTTTCTTACCAGCGCCCCATCAACACAAACGGCGACCAGAAGAACGGGTGCGGCTGCTGTTCGAGCAGTTTGAGTTGAGCCAGACGCAAAGCGGCGGCTGGAGACTCGCCCGCCCGCAAAAAAGTATAAAAATTGAGCATCAAAGTGGCCGTCGCCTCGTCTTCCACCGCCCAGAGGCTCAGCAGCAGCGAGGGCGCGCCCGCCGAGAAAAAGCCACGCGCCAGTCCTATCAACTCGTCGCCCGGAGCAACCGCGCTCACTCCCGTCTCACAGGCGCTCAAGACAACCAGATTGCAGTGCAAATCAAGGCCGTAAGCATCACGCACGGTCAGCCAGCCGTCCGCCAGACGCAACGAAGAGAAGAGCGGATTGTCTGGCCGAAACTGGCCGTGGCAGGCCAGGTGAAGCACGTCTGCGCGCGGCGCATGTTCGCGCAGAGCGGCCAGAGTTGCGCTTTCATCCAGCAATGCCAACGCAGAAGGAAAGAGTGGCTTGAGCACTTCAATCTCGTCGCGCACGCGAGGGGTTTGCTCGTCGGCGACGCCGAGCAGCAGCGCGCTCTCCAGCGGTCGTTGCTCTTTGGCAAGACAATGATGCAGGACAATCGCGCTCGGAGAATAAGAGACCTCGCGGCGCTCTATCACGTAAGCCGTGCCGTCGTGCAGCGCATGGAACGGAAGATAATGGAGCGTGCGATGTGGGACGATGGTGAGACGCTTCTCCCCGACACGCTCTTCGATTGCCTTGAACAGCAGTTTATAGAGCGACTGCAAGTAGTGACGCGCACGAATGGTGAGATGCGGAAGGTGTTTGCACATCCTTTCAGCACCATGGCGCAGCGCATCGACCTGAAAACGAAACTGTTCCAGCAGGCTTCTGGCCTCTTCTTCCGCTCCCAGATGACGCACGACTTCAACGCTTTTATCAGTGACGACGAATGCCAGCAATTCTCCGTCAAGACTCGTGTATTCGATTAACGCAGTGTCCGGGCCAAGGTCACGCTGAAGCTCTGAGAGATCGAAGGCTTCGACGTGTGTGAGCAAAGGGTCGCCGCGATGCTGTAGCTGCCGCATAATCTCAAGCGTCTTGCTCTCGCGTTCGCGTACGGCCCTGTGTAGCGCCGCCATCTCGGTTGCGCCCTTTGCCGCTTCGTTTCGCAGTGGGCGATTAATCTGGCTATAGAACCAGTTTAATTCCTCCTGCAACTCGTCAAGCTGTGTCATCAATTCGGCTTCGAACGGGTCGCGCGGCTGCGGCAGGAATTTCAGCGCGCCGCCGAGCGCATCGACGAGGGCGCGCGAGCGTGCACGCTCGACAAAGCCGAGCGCTTCCGCCACACGGTCTCTCTCATCCGTCAAACACAAACGCACCAACTCATCATAGGGAACGAGTTTGTCTGAGAAGAATGCCGTGCGAAACTCTTCGGCTGGCAGCGGCGCTCTCAGGTCTTCGATCAACGTGACGGCACGCTTGAAGAAATCCTCCGCGCTCTTTCGGTCGCCCATCATACTTGCAAGCAGACCAAGCGAGGTGTAGCAGCGCTCGGCCACCTGCGGCTGGGCCTGTCGCAACGCATCGCTGAGCGCTGTTTCCAAAAGGCTGCGAGCCTCTTCGGTCTTCCCCTTCGCGCGTGTTGCTTCGCCGCGCAGCCAGCGAGCCATCAGAGCGCGCCGCCACGTCCCGGCGGAGGTGAGCGGGGCTTCAGCGAGGGCTGCGGCGGCGCTAGCCTCTTCGTAGTTTCCCTCTTCGTAATGCAGTTGCGCTTCCGTCAAGGTCACCATCGCTTCGCCGACAAAGTTTTCTTCCTCGCCGTAGAGCCGTCGGGCATCGGCAAGCAGCGCGTGTGCTTTATCCACCTGTCCGAGCGCAATAGCAGCGCGCCCGTGCTGGGCCAAAGCCCTCGCCTGCTCGGCGCGCATCCCCAACAATGCAAAAGTCGGGATGACACGCTCATAAATCGTCGCCGCTTCCGGGACGAGATTCAGTTCCAGATAAGCGTCGGCGATCTCCTGCTCGACAGTGGCGGATTGATGCGGCATTCCCAAAGCGGTGTAGCGGCGGCGCGAACGCTCCAGGCAATCGAGCGCCTGATCGTAGCGCCCCTGAAAGAGCGCAAGATTGCCCATGTTGGCCTCGATCTCGGCTTGCCTGACCGTCAGCCCTGCACTCTCTGCGCGCCCAAGCGCTTGCTGGTAAAGCTCTTCAGCCGAACGAAATTTGTGGAGGGTGGAATAGGTATTGGCGAGGCAGTTTTCTATTTCGGCGAGCTGTTTCTGATCGTCCAAGGCGGCATAGCGGTCGCGTGCGGAAGTCTGAAACCGCTCGGCCTCATGATAGCGGTCGCGCCTGAAATACAGATTACCGAGGTTGTGTTCAATCTTGCCCGCCGCCAGCGTATCGCCCTCACTGATGAAGACCTCGCGCGCGCGCAGCCCGCATTCAATCGCTTCGTCATAGCGACCGAGCATCGCCAGCGGGATAAGCTTGCTGACCTCTGTGATGGCCGCCGTATGCGGCATTCCGAGTGAGATAAAACGCGAGGCGGCAGTTTCCAAACGTTCGACGGCGCGTTCCATCTGCCCGTCTACCAACGCGGCGATTCCCGCTCCCCAATCAGCGAGCGCAGCAATCTCCGCATCATCACGGACGCGGCTCAGCGCACTCAATGCCGCCGCCGCCCCGGTTGCGCGTGTGGGGTCGCTGCTCCAACCGTCCAGACAAATATCCTTGAGCAGATAGGCCAGAGCGGCATCCGTCAAAGCAGAGTGATGCCTCAACAATGCTTCACGTTCAGCATCGCCTGCCAGGACGAGACGCGCCGCCAGTTCTGCACGCTGCATGCTATGCCTTTAAGTCTAGGTCTGGGACTTCTACCTCCACATCGGTCAAACGCAATTGAAGAGTATAACGGCCCGACGGGACAGGCGGCAGAGTAAATTCGCACAAATCGTTCATCGAGGCTGAGGTCATGCCCGCGTCGCCCTTTAGGCTGACCTGCCCGCCCGTGCATTGGCCCAGCACTTGCCCGGAGACAATCCAGGACTCGCCGCTCGGCTTCACGCGTAAATCCACATCGTTCTCGCCTGCGCTGTAAAGAAACTGGCGCGCCTGCGATTGGCCGGAGCGCAGCCCGTAGGCGGGCATGGATTGCGCGCTATCAAAATTGAGCGCGGCCAGAACGCGGCGCACAACAGAGGGTTTCGCTGAAGCTGCGCGTGAATGAAACAGGGCGACGGCGTTGGCCTTGACATCGCGCGGAGCATCTTCCGCCGTGTCCGTCCGCATCAGTTGGACGAGTTGCGTGAGCTTGTCTAGCTGCCCGGAGCAATGCGAACAGGCCGAGACGTGGCCGAGCAACGACGCCCGCTCGTCGGCAGAAAGGCGGTTTTCCGCCATATCGGCGAGCGTTTTGAATGGAAGATGTCGGGTTATTTTCATGTTTTCTCTCCGGCAAGTGGCACTTGATAGGCCAATCTTCAATTCAACAGTGCAGCGCCGTTTGCGGAAAATACATGGAAATTTGCTCAGGAGAGCTGCTGCATTAACTTTTTCAGGCAGCGAGCGCGGGTCGGGCCGATGCTGCCTTCGGTCGTGCCGATGGCGGCAGCAATCTCAGCATAGGGCGGCGTTTCAGCCAAATAAAAAAGCATCGTCAACAATTTCCGGCAGCGCTCGTCAAGCGCCCCAAGCGCCGTTCGCACTTTGTGTTGCTCTTCCAGATTTATCAAAACCTCGTCGGGCAAGAGCGTCTCATCGGGCAGTTTATCCAACTCTGTCTCATTTTCCTCTTCATCCCACCCTGGGTTCTGCACTCTTTTTTCGCGGCTAATCAAGCGCCAGGTCTTTCGTCGCGCCGTCGTGACCAGCCACGCCTGCAGACGTTCGGGCTGCTCAATCGAGTCCAGTTTTTCAAACAACGTCGTAAAGACTTCCTGAAACACGTCCGAGGCTTGGTCTTTATCCAGACCGGCCCGGCGCGGAATAGCATAGATGAGCCGCTGGTAACGCTCGACGAGCGATTCCCAGGCAGATTCATCACCACGTCGGCAGGCTTCGAGCAGCCGCTCATCGCTCAGTGTCATGTGTCCCCGCGTTCTCGGTTCGATTCAGGCTGCTAGGATATGATTCAAATTCAAGCTTTGTCTAGCCCGCCATACAAGATAAAGCGTTTGGCAGTTTATATCAGGAATATCAATTCTCCCTGAAGGTTTTTTCCGAAGCGTATGTATTTCACCAGCGAAGGCAGGCACTGTCACCTCGTTCAATCGGTGCTTTTGAGATGAGCGCGATGCTCGCAAAGCGACCTCAAAGCTCTGTCTACGCACCGCAGTTCACGCTCAGCAGATTTTGGAAACAGCTTTTGCCTGAAGATGCACAGGAGGTTTTCGGGCAGAAAACAATCCGGCGGAAGTACACGCTCCGCCGGATTGTTTATTTAAAGCCTCGGATGCCGGACAACACTTCTCATTCAAGGGCCTGGAAATTCAACTCCGCTTCTATCCTCGTTCGACTTTCGCGTGTTTTTAAAATTCGTAGTTAAAAATTCGGCGGCTTGTATTTTTAGTGATCGCCGCTGCTCTGTAGAGAGACCCTACCCTGTCGGCTCTGCCAGAGCAAATCGGGTAAATCATTTTCAAGGATAAGTTTTAAGGAGAAGATAATGTTTAGAAAAACCTCGCTGCTTACTTTTGCGCTGGCACTACTGACCACGCTTACTTTCGTTCCCATGATCGCACGGGCCGACGTTCAGGATCGCCTGTATGATTTCACTGACGACTTCTATCGGAAGAACGGCGTCGACCCGACCAAAATCGTTGGCCGCCGCCAGGGCGTTGCCCCGCTGGGCACCATTGATACGCCGCTGTTCCCCTTTCAGCGTAACGTCAGAGCGCTGCTCACATTGCCCGCTTACAATCACAGCGGCGCGATTTACTACTGGACTGTGCTGGGCGAATTCTTCAACGATGGCTTTACCAAAGACGCCGCCGGACAGCGTGCGCGTCAGACTGCCGATAACATGATTGAATACGTCTTCCCAAGGAAGGACGGCAATCCCGTCGGCCTCGGCAACCTGCGCCAGTCCGTCATGCTGGACATGCGCAACGGCTACTTCAGCAACAACCCGCTCGGATTGTGGACACACGTTTGGATTAGCTACACCCCACGCGCCTTCAACACAGAAGAGGGCAAGAAGACGCTCTTAGACCTTCAGAAAAAGAACGGCCTCGCCACCGATGGCACGCCCATCATCAAGACCTTGAGCGAACTCGACAATCTCTTGAGCAAGGGCCTGGTCGCCAGGCGACTGCGTAACCCGGACGGTTCGGAAGGCGCGACCTATAGCATCTGCCCGGTCGTCAAAGACCCGACCGATGGCGGCATCGCTACAGACCAGTTCCTGGCCTACACGCGCAAAGCCGATGGTACGCCGCTCGAACCCTACTTCGTGCGTCACTTCGATAGCCTGAGATTCACTGGCCGCTGGGCCAACTAGCAAGACTGCTGTTCGATTCATCACTGTCATTCAAAAAGCTGCGGCCCGCCGGTTCAAGTCATGTGTGAACCGGCGGGCCGCAACTTTTTGAATAATCAGTAAACTTGGATAACGAATCAACAGAGGCTTCGATTTCTCTTACTTCGTCAAACACCCTTATCAAAGCCTGCTGTCTCGATCCCTCGTGAAAATTCTTCGTCTACTTTCTAAAAAATTACGGCGCGGCGTGTATTTTTCAGCGGCCTCGTTTGACTGTCGTATTGGTCGCGCCTCAGGGCTGCTCGCAGCGGGGGAGAGCCTCCTCGGTGGCTCTTTTGCGATAGCCCTTGAGGCGCGCGACCGCACCGCTCAGCATCCTTTCCAGTTAACCCAACAAATCAGCTTCTCATCCGTCAGTTTGTCATTCTAGCCGAAGCAATAAAGCCGCCCGTCCTGCGCGCCGATGACGACGCGACCCGAACCAAGGCCCGGCGAGGCCGCGAAGGGTGCGCCCGCGTTAAACTCCCACACCTTCGCGCCGCTCTGTAAGTCAAGCACGTAGAAACGCCCGTCGTTTGAGCCGACGTAGACGCGCCCGCCCGCGATAGCCGGAGAGGATTCGACGCGAGCACGCGTCGCAAAAGTCCAGAGGCTTTTCCCCGTCGCTGTGCTCAGGCAGTGAATCATTTTGTCGCGCCCGCCGACGACGACGCGCCCTGCGGCGATAGCAGCCGAAGAGTAAAACGGAAACTGCCGCTCCGGGTGCTGGTAGCGCCAGGCGACGCGACGCGTGCGCAAATTAACGGCCAGCACATCGTTGTTGAATGTGCCGTAATAGGCGAAGCCTGCGGCCAACGCTGGCGAAGCGCCCGTGTAGGCATTCGATGCTACTTGAAACAGTTCCTTGCCGTCCGAGACGCGAATCGCGCGAAACATCTCATCGCATCCGGCGATGTAGGCGATGCCGTTGACGACAGCGGGCGTAGCATGAACCGGGCCGTTCGTCTTGAACTTCCAAATGAGCGCGCCCGTCTTCGCGTTGAGGCAGTAGAGATGCTGGTCGTAAGAGCCGATGAGCACGCGATTGCCGACGGCCACGGGCGAAGATTTGATTTCGCTGCCCGTCTTGAAAGTCCATGCCCCGCGACCATCACGCGCGCCGACGGCGTGCAGCACTCCCGACAAATCGCCGATGTAGACGAGGCCGTCCTGCCCGTTATAGAAGGGCGACGATTCGCCAATCTCGCCGCTCGCACGATACTTCCAATAGACCGCGCCGTTCTCTAGACTGAGCGCCACCAACTCTCCCGCGTGAGAGCCGACGAAGACCGTGCCGCCGACGACCGCCGCCGAAGAATCTATCGCCGCGCCCGTTTCAAACGTCCATAAGTGTTTGAGACTCGGCGACAGGCCCGACATGCCGGACAATCCGGTTAACTGCTGATTACCGCGAAACTGATACCAGTTGGTCGCGGGCGTCGTCGCCTGCGACAAGGCTAAAGAAGGTAAAAGTAAAAAGGTAAAAGCTAAAAGTAAACTAATGACAATTCTTCCCCGTCTTCCCTTTTGCTTTTCACCTTTTGCCTTTTGCCTTTTGATTAGTATGCGCACTCGTAAACCTCCAGCGCCCCGGCTCGGTCAAACGCGCGGGGATTAAAACGGCCCGTCCACTGGCTGGCGGCCTCTTCAGCCAGCATCTCAAAATCGCTTTTCAGAACTCCAACCGCGCTGAGCTTCGACGGGAACTCCGCTGCCTGAGCAAGTTGCTTCAGCCGTTCTGCCAGACTGTAGGGGGGAGCATCTTGCTCAGCATGACTGTGTGATAAGCGTAGCAACTCGTCGTACCTGTCTCCGACAATCTCTTCATTCCAACGCACGACGACTGGCAACAGCAAAGCTATCGCAACGCCGTGTGTCGTGTCGTAGTGTGCTGTCAGCGGATTGGCGCAGGCATGGGTCGCGCCGAGCATAGAGTTTTCAATCGCCATCCCCGCATAATAAGCCCCCAACTGCATCGCACCCCGCGCTTCTAGATTATCCGGCTCTACGAGCACACGCTCGTAATTGTTTTCCAACAGCCGCCAAGCCTCGCGCGAAAAAAGCTCAGAGAGAGGATTACGACGGGTTGTGACGTAAGTTTCGACTGCGTGCGCGATGGCGTCGAAGCCTGTGGCGGCGGTGACACTTTTGGGCTGCGAGACGGTTAACAGTGGGTCTAGGATACTGACACGGAACGCCGCCTGCGGATCGCCGCAAGCCATCTTGACGTGAGTCTCAGCGTCCGCGACGAGCGCGTAAGATTGCGCTTCGCTGCCCGTTCCGGCGGTTGTCGGAATGCCGATCATCGGCAGAAGCGGCTGCACAGCCTTACCGTATCCCCAGTAATCCTGCATGCGCCCGCCGTTAGTGAGCAGAAAGTTGATGCCTTTGGCGCAGTCCAGAGAACTGCCGCCGCCAAGGCCGATGATGGAATCTATCTTGAGAGAAGCGGCGAATGCGCGCCCGGCCTCAACCATCCGCGTGTCTGGATTAACGTCGAAGTCATGAAAGGCTTCGACCTCAACCCCTGCCTCCTTCAAGAGCGCCGTCGCTTTCTCCACGTAACCGCAATCGAGCAGCCCGCGATCAGCGACGAGCAAGGAGCGACGAAAGCCAAGCTCGCGCGCAAGTTGGCCCAAACGTGAGAGCGCCCCGCTGCCGAAAATTACGCGCGTGCGAGATTGAAAATCAAACGACTGCATAAAGCAAACTTCAGAATTCAGAAGTCAGGAGTCAGGAGTCAGAAGAACAGAAAGAAGAATAAAAGCGGTTTCAGCCTCTTATTCTGAATTCTGTATTCTGACTACTGACTTCTGTTGTTCCTATTTGCTTTCCTTTAGAGCAAAGAGTTGGTTGCGGTTAGAAATAAACAGCGCTCCGTTGGCGGGAACGGGGCTGCTGTAAACGGAGCTACCCATGTTCATTTCGCCCAGCACCTTCTTCACCTTTCCGGCCTGCATGATGACGACATCGCCGTCCTCGTCGCCGAGATAGAGCTTGCCGTCGGCGAGCAGGGGCGACCCCCAGACGGCTGCGAACATGTCGTGCGTCCAGTAGACCTGCCCCGTCTTGGCATCAAGGCAATGCAGAAAGCCGCTGAAGTCCGGCTGGTAAATCAGTCCGTCGGCAATCGCGGGCGTCGAAATCGAGCGGCGGATTTTGTCGTAGTGCCAGACGAGGCCGGTCTTTGTGATGTCGCCGCGCTTGGTCGCGTCAATGCAATACATGTGGCCTACGCCCTCGCCGTGCTCAGGGTCTTGCCCGTTGGCAATGTAAACGCGGTCTTCGTAGACGACAGCCGTGCTAATCAGTTCGTTGCGCGTCTTGGGCCAGACGGAATCCTTCGGGTTCGTATCAAACTCCCAGAGCTTCTTGCCCGTCAGAGCTTCGTAGCCGCGAATCCAACCGTCGCCCTGCCCCATAATCACCTGGTCAACTCCGCCGATTTTACCGACCGTCGGCGAAGCCCACTGCCCGTGCAGAATACGATCGCCGACAGAATTATCTTCCCAGACGAGCTTGCCCGTCTTCTTGTTGACGGCGATGATGGCCGGGGCTTTCGGCGAAGGAATGTTAACGTGGCTCTCGTCCTGCCCGTTCGAGGTGCTGACGTAAATCAAATCGCCGAAGGAGACGGGAGAAGCGTTTGCTAGATTGTGCGGCTGCGAGCCGACTTCCTCCATCATGTCAAACTTCCAGACGACATCGGCGTTAAACTCGCCCGTCAGCTTTTCATCCTTCACGTCGCCGTCGTTCTCTTTATCACGAAACCCTTGGGTGTCGAGGCAGACGAGTTCGGCGCGATTCGAGACGTAGTACACACGGTCGCCTTCGACCAAAGGCGAAGAGGCCACGCCCTGATAGGGCCAATCATTAACACGCCCCGCAGCGAGCTTTTCATGAGTCATCTGCCACATGAATTCCCCGTCCGATTCGCGGAAGGCCATCACGACGCCACGGTCTCCCGGCTGCTTAGGGTCGCGCAAGCCTTCGTTATTTGTGCCGACGAAGACCATCCCGCCGGAGACGACAGCGTTGCCGTAAGACTGCGAACCCAACTGGGCCACCCACTTAACGTTCTTCTTCTTCGCCACGTCCCACGTCGCTGGCAGCCCCTTCATGTTCGACACCATATTGCGATCCGGCGTCCCGCCCCACATAGGCCAATCGCCTGAGCCGGGGTCGGACGCGGCATCCGAAGAGACTGAGAACAGAATTGACGCAACACAGAAGACGAAGGCCAGAAACACCACGACCGGCCACCCACGGCCTCTCGTCTTCCTGCTCCTGTCTCTCAACTTCTTACTGAAAACTGAAAACTGAAAACTGAAAACTGCTTTTCTCATTTGTTTGCTGTGACCTTCAGATTATCGAAATAGATTTCCGCCGGAGCAGCGCCGAAGATTCCGGGGCTGCCCTGTAGATTGGGAATAGGGTCAACGCGCTCGATCATCCAGGCGGCTGGCTCTGCTTCGGCTGTGGGCCAAGCCTTGCCGCGTGCGCGCACCTTTCCGTCCGGTAGAGTCTCAACTTGCAGCTTAACGCGATACCAAGTGTCCGCCTTCCAGGCGAACGGAACGACGACCGTGCGAACGGTTTCGGGCTGCCAGGGCTGTAGCTCAAGCTTCTGGCTGTTGCCGAAGAGGATGAGCGCGTAGCGTTGGGCGATAACGCCAGCATCGCCCGTCTGTCGTCGCTTCTCCGTTGCACGAATGTCTACTTCAACCGTGTAGTTCGACAAATTCGATGGGCCAAAGAAGGCGCGCGCGCGGCTCAAAAGCGATGACCCCTCGGTCGTCTTAACCAGCACCTTCTGGCCGTCAACCTCACGCACGATGTACTTCATCACCGTGTTGACCCAGTGTTCGGGAACGGTATTGGCGGCATACGCGTCGAAGTTTTCGTTCCACGGCAAAGGCGGAATAACGCGCACGCGCACCGCGCCCGTCATCCCTCCGATTGTAGCTTTAACCAGCCCGGCCTGTGCCTTTGATTCTGTTCCGGCGGTGAATTGTCCCTGCTCCGAAACATTGCCCGACAGTTTGTCCACCGCCCACGTCGCCTTCTGTTCCTCGCGCAGAAAGCGTCCATGCTCATCGAACGAGCGCACGCGAAAACGCACGCTCTCTCCGGGTTTCAAAATCAACTCGGTCGGGATGACCTGGACGTGCGCGACCGGCGCGTGCGAGAGCGGAAGGTCGCGTACGTCTTCGCGCGCCGGAAGGGCTGCGGCCTTTTTGCCTATGCAGTAGAGCGCTTTTTCCGTCACAAGGTAGACGCGCCCGCGTGAGACGGCAACAGAGCCGAGCACTACTTCCGGCTCGGCCTCCGTCCCCAACTGGTCCTGGTCGAGAATCTCGCAGCCGGTCGCGGACGGCTTAAGGATAAAGAATTTCCCGTTTTCCGTTCCGACGTAAAGCTTGCCGTCGGCCAGCACGGGCGAGGCTTTCTGAATCGTGCCGAGGTTTTGCAGCCAGAGTTGCTTGCCGGTCGTGATGTCGAAGGCGGCGAGGTTTGCGCCGTTGTCAATCTGGTAGAGTCGGTCGCCGTCTATGACGGGCGAAGAGAAGCCGCCCTGAAATCCTTTGACGTTCCACTTAATCTGCTCTTTACCAATCTCGCCTTTCGCCGCAGCATCGACGGCGGCAATCATGCCCATCTCGTTTGAGTCAAGATTCTCTTCGCTGTGCGTGATGATGGCGGTCGTGCCCTTGACGACGACGCCGGTGTTGATGCCGCGTTTGCTGACGACGTACTTCCAGACGAGTTCGCCCGTCCCGACCTTTAAGGCGTAAATAGTGCCGTCGCTCGCGCCCTGAATCAAAAGGCGAGTGCCGTTAACGTTAGCGACGATGGGCGGCGCATAGGTCGTATCATAGGGACGCCCGCCCGGCGAGCTGACCCAGATGGTCTCGCCCGTCTTCTTATCGAAGGCCATAAAACGATGCGCGCCGCGCGCATGTTCTCCCCAGCCGAAGGTGATGCCGCTGACGATGACCGTATCGTCTTCGATAATCGGCGAGACGGTGCGCCCGCCGTGCGTCGTCAAAAGTCCGAAGTCTTCGCCGAGCGAGCGTTCCCAGAGCAACTTGCCGTCGTTTGACAGAGCAAGGAGCGGGCCGCCGCCGCCGAGGACATAAATGTTGCCCGTCGAGGGGTCGCCGACGGGCGAGGCCCAGCCGACCCGATGCGGCGGAACGTCCGACAAATAAACGTTGAAGCGATGCTCCCAAAGCAGCTTGCCTGTGTCGGCGTTGAAGCACTGGACGCGCTCCTGTAACGTCTCGCCCTTGCCGACCGCGTTCTGTAGAAAAAGCTTGTCGCCCATCACGATGGGAGTAGAGCGTCCGCCGTACGGGGCTTTCCACGCCAGATTATCTCCCGCAGGCGACCATTTGACGGGCAGGTTTTTTTCCGGCGAGATGCCGTCGCGCGCCGGGCCGCGCCAGTCCGTCCAGTCGCTTCCCGACGGCGCAGCCTGAACGGGAAGAGATAACAGGAGTGTGACCAGAAGAGCGATACTCACAGAAGAGAGGGACTTCATCATCAATTTTCCTGAGCGTGTGTTTCTTAAATTTGAGTCGGGAGTCGTGCCAATCAAAGCGCGCCGGGGCGGCCTTCGCATTTCGCGGCAACTTTTCCCACCGGGTTATACGTAATAAACAGCAGATTGGTCTGGCTATTTTATTTGAAGACCGCCGTATTATCGCCTATCACCAGCAAAGTGTTGTAAAAAAACGGTAAAAAAGCTGTCCTGCTTGGCCTTCAAGTTTAATAGAGATGTACAATCGCCGCATACTGTTGCAGCGGCCCGAATTTTTCTTAAAGACAAACGCTCTATCTTGGCGGGCATCATCCGGCATTTGCTGAAGGCCGGGGTCAAGTGGAAACCCTTATACAATTCGGGCGCTGAGCACAAACGGAGTTTTCCGAAACGCTCCAACCACGATTCAAGTAGTTTCGCAGAGGAGAGAAATCAACAGATGAAACGTTTCCTGATCGGACTGATGCTGATGCTCTGCGTCGGCCTGCTCGTCGCCGTTTTGCACGCGCCAAAGGGCAGCGCCCACATCGTCGCTCCTGATTCAAACTGGCCGCAATGGAGAGGCCCGGAAAGCATGGGCATCTCGCCGGAGAAAAACCTCCCCGTCGAGTGGAGCAGCACGAAGAACGTCAAATGGAAGACGCCGCTGCCGGGGCGCGGACATTCCTCGCCGATCGTGTGGGGCAAGAAAGTTTTTCTGACCACCGCGATTGAAGGCCCGGTCGTGCCTGGAGCGAAAGCGGCCACGCACGTCATAGAGGGCCAGGTCTTTGTTCATCCTGACAGCGTCGGGGCTGATCGCCAGCATACCTTCAAAGTGCTCTGCTTAGACAAAGAGACAGGCAAGCTCATCTGGGAACAGACCGCTTACGAGGGCACGCCCTATGACAATCGCCACCGCAAGAGCAGTTTCGCTTCTTCCACTCCGGCGACAGATGGCCGCTACGTCTACGCCTTCTTCGGCTCCGAAGGGCTTTACTGCTACGACATGAATGGCAAGCTCGTCTGGAAAGCAAGCCTCGGCAAGCTCGGCACAATCGGGATGGGTACGGGCACGTCTCCCGTGCTCTACGAAAATCTGGTCATCCTGCAATGCGACGAAGAAGAGGGCAAGGCGTCTTTCGTCGCTGCGCTCGATAAAAAGACCGGCAAAGAAATCTGGCGCACCCCGCGCAAAGTGCAGGCCAGTTGGGCCACCCCAATTCTTGTGCGCGCTGGCAAGCGAACCGAGCTTATCACCAGCGGCAACGAATTCATCATCTCCTACGATCCTGCGACAGGCAAAGAGTTGTGGCGCAGCAAGGGCGTTGAGAGCAATGCTATTCCGACTCCGGTTGCTGCGGGCGAGACCGTCTATATCGTCGCCGGATTCCCCGTCAAGATAGCGATGGCAATTCGTCTCGGCGGGTCGGGCCAACTGGCAGACTCTAACATTCTCTGGAAATATGAGAAGGGCACGGCCTACGTTCCCTCCCCGATTCTTTACAACGATTATCTATATTTGACGACGGATAGAGGGATTCTCACCTGTCTGGATGCGAAGACCGGCAAAGTGGTTTACGAGGGCGGGCGCGTTCCCATCCCCGCGACCTTTACGGCCTCGCCCGTCGCCTTCGACAACAAAATACTGTTGACCAGCGAAGACGGCGACACCTTCATCATCAAGGCAGGCCCGCAGCACGAAGTCCTGCGCACCAACTCGCTGGACGAACCCGTCTACGCATCGCCTGCGCTCGCCGACGGCAAGATTTTCATTCGCGGCGAGAAACATCTTTACTGCATCAGCAAAGTATGAGAGCTAAACGATGAACGCGGAACGCGGAACGATGAACTGTTAAAAGCTAGTCTTTCATTCATCGTTCATCGTTCCTACTTCATAGTTTCTTGATAAGGAGTAAGAGATGCGTCACGATGTAGAAATAGCAGCGGAAGAAACGGCGGCAGCCGCTCCCTGGTACAAATCGGAAGCAGCTTTGTGGGCGGCTTCGATTTTGTTGCCGCCCCTCGGTCTCGTGCTGCTCTGGATGCGTCGTGACATCGCCGCGCAGAAGAAGGTGCTGGCCTCCGTGTGCATCGTCGCGCTCGCAGGCGGCTATCTCTACTTGCTGCTGGGCCGTCGTGCTAAGTCCGACAACGCGCACTACACGGAACTCGAAAGGCATCGCGCCGAACAACAACAACAGGCAGCGCAGGCCAACGGCGCAGGCGCGCAAACCGAAGCGGCGGCGAACGCGCCCGGACAGCCAGCCGCGTCGGGTGGGCCAACTGCCGAAGGTGTCCAGCCCGCCGATCTGTCTCACACGGAAGCCTCGCCAACGCTTGCGCGAAACTACTGGACGGATTTTCGCGGGCCTCGTCGAGATGGTATCTATGACGAACTGGCGATTCAGACCATATGGCCCGCCAGCGGTCTGCGGCAACTCTGGAAACAACCGGTCGGAGGCGGCTACGCTTCGTTCGTCGTCGCCGAAGGCCGCGCCTTCACTATCGAGCAGCGCCGCGCTCAGGAAGTGGTCGCTGCCTACGATGTCGAGACGGGGCGCGAATTGTGGACGCATGGCTGGGACGCTGAGTTTCGTGAGTCATTGGGCGGAGACGGCCCGCGCGCGACGCCGACGTGGCATGACGGGCGCGTCTATGCGCTCGGCGCGGCGGGCGAACTGCGCTGCCTGGATGCAAGGAGCGGCAAGCTCATCTGGAATCGCAATATCCTCTCGGACAACGGAGCGGAGAATATTCAGTGGGGCATGTCGGCCTCACCCCTGATCGTTGATGACAAAGTAATCATGCTGCCCGGCGGCAGGCAGGGCAAGTCCGTCGTCGCCTACAACAGGCTCAACGGCGCGCCCGTCTGGCGTGCGCTTGATGACGAGGCTTCTTATACTTCTCCGATGCTGGTCACGCTCGCTGGCCGCCGCCAGATTCTGGTCGTCACGGCGCAACGTCTCGTCGGTCTGGCTGAAAACGGCACGCTGCTCTGGGAATACCCCTGGCAAAACTCTTCCCGCATCAATGTCGCTCAGCCCATCGTCGCAGGCCCCAACCGCGTCTTCATCTCCGCGAGCTACGGCAAAGGGGCAGCGCTGGTTGAAGTGAACGCAAACGGCAAAGGTTTTGCGGCGCGCACCGTTTGGGAAAACAACACTATGAAGAACAAGTTCAACAGCTCTGTTCTTCACAACGGCTACGTCTACGGGTTGGACGACGGCATCCTCTCCTGCGTTGATGTGCAGACGGGCGAACGCAAGTGGAAGGGCGGGCGCTACGGCTACGGACAATTGCTGCTCGCCAGCAATCATCTCATCGTCATCACCGAATCAGGAGAACTGGTGCTCGTGCGCGCCACTCCCGACCAACACGCGGAAGTCTCAAAATTCCCAGCCCTCGAAGGCAGGACATGGAACGTCCCCGCCATCAGCAATAATCGCCTGCTCGTCCGCAACACGACGCAGATGGCCGCCTACAACCTTTCTGCGCAGTAATAGCAGCAGGCGGCGATAATGTGAGTTTGCTGCACGGGGTATGATATTGCGCTGGTTGCGGCGTGTCCTCATCTTTAGTCAGTCTTACCTTACACCATAAGCACGTTTTGTTTCACGCATGAAATAATATATTGCATTTGCAACAAGCCTGTGATATACGTCTGCGCGTTAGCCCAACCCGGTTTGTCGGAAATTTTCAATTAATAAGGAGACCCCGCTAATGGTCAGAAGCATTCTCGCGGTGATTGCCGGAAGCGTGACGTGGATGGTGACGGCTTTAGGGATGGACACGATTTTGATGAGCCTCACGCCGCACTGGTTTGGCCCAAACGGAAAAGTCGAGAGCGTGCCGCTAATGCTCTTTATGATGTCCTATTCCCTCTTGTTCTCTGCCTTGGGCGGTTACGTCGCGGCCCTCATTGCGCGGCGTAAAGAGATTCTGCACGCCTTCGTGCTTGGCGTGATTCAACTCTTGATGGGTATTGTGGCGACAATATATTTCTTCGACACTGCGCCGCTCTGGTGGCATCTGACTTTTCTCGCGCTCTTGATACCTGCCAACGTTTTCGGCGGATGGCTACGACTCAACCAGAAGGACAAACTGATTGGCAACTCGGCGGCGACCGCTTAAAGAGAAACGATGAAGTAGGAACGATGAATGGAAAACAAGCTCTTAACAGTTCATCGTTCATCGCTCTGACTTCATCGTTTCTTATTTCTGCGGCTAATTCGTTTTCTTCACGAAGATGCGCTTGGTTTCAAAAGAGCCGTTCGGGGTATCGTGGTACATGTCTATGGTGAGCGTCGTGCCGTCGGGCGACATAATCCACTTGCGCATCAACTGGGACGTAACAGAGCCTTTGGGAGTCTCGACGGTCGTCTCTTCGCTGACGAGGATGCCGTTGCCTCTGGGCAGCCACTTGGCCGAGCGCTTGCCTTTGCCGTTCGGGCCTTGTGGGCCTTGCGGCGTAAACTCCGCTTCTTTCCCGTCGAGCGTGTAAGTGTCTTTAATGATGCGTTCGCCTTGAGCGGTGATGATTTTGGTCTCCAGTTCAATCTTGTCGCCGGATTGCAAGACCGTCATCGTCTGTTCCATTCCGGGCGGAAGGCCGATGCTTCTACTTCTGTCCAAGACCCAAGTGCCGCTAAAATTCGGCGCTGCCGCGACGAAGACCGCGCTCAGGGCGAGCGCTAAAGCCGCGATAACACCCATCATGCTCATGCGTCTCATCACATTTCTCCTTTGAAACATACAAAGCTAGAGTTCAAGCCGCGCTCTTCTCTACTTCACTTCTTCGGCTCGGACACAAACGTCTTATTGACGATTTTCCATTCGCCGTTAATTTTAAGCAGCGACATATAGTCTGTGAAACGCACCTGCGGATAGTCAAGGACGACTTTAGCGATGGCCGCATTGCCGGTGATGTCTATGCTTTCGATGCTGCGTTTACGTTTGTCTTCGTCGGCGGCGGGTTTGCCGCTCGCCCCGGCGGCGAATTCGGCGCTGGTGCGCTGCGTGAGTTGTCCGTCGCGTATCCAGAAGAGCTTGGCTTCCGAATGAAACGCTTTCTTAAAGTGCTCGCCGTTGCCTGTCGCGTGTCCCTGAAAATAATACTCGATGGCCTGCCTCACTCCGGCCTCGTCCTGATTCTGAGCGCGCGTCGGCCACCACATAGCCGCGACCGCGATGAGCATTGCTGCGAGTAATAGAGCGAATTTTTTCATCGTCGAATCTCCTCTGATAATAGTTAATCTCAAACCACTGCCGTCAAAAGCACTTGAACGACGGACTGCGGATTGATGCTTTCAAAGATTATTGGCCCAACCCTTGTTCATCATCGAGCGCTTCAGAGCCGTCAACTTTTGACCAGACAAATGTCGAAGACGACCGCAGACGTTTGCGACTTATCTTGTCCGGCCAAAGTTACCGGACGAATCAAATCGCGTTCGACCAGGCTGTCTCTCGAAAAATTGCTATCGGGGTTGCCGCCGAAGAAGGGGTCGTTGGCGAAGTAAAGCTGTGTGACAAGCTGACGGTGTCCGGGCGCGCTGATGACGTAGTGTATGTGCTGCGGTCGGCCACCATATCCGCCGGGGACGATCGTTTCAAATTTGTACTCACCACCAGCCCCCGATAGAACCTGTCCGCGAAAGCGAAACCCTTCCATATCATATTGGCCTGAATTGTCTGCGTGAAACACCTCGACGTTTGCGCCCGCAAGCGATTGACCATTCGTGTTAACAATGCGCCCTGAGACCGTCAAGGGCGTGCCAGAATCATTCGGCCCTTTGAGCTTCTCCGTTCGTGGAGCGCCTTTTTTATAGAAAGGGCCGAGCGAATTGCTCGGCGTCGGAGCGAATGTCTGCTTACTCTTTCTCTCGCCGGATTGCGAGAGAGCGTTGATGAGCGGATAACCGGCAGCCAGCAGCCCGCCGCCGATGAGCAGGTAAATAAAGCTTCTTCTCGATTGATCTTTTTCCATAGCGACACTCTCCCTTATAAAGCTAACTCAAGGCGAGGCACTCAAACAAAACACAGATGAAGCGAACGCGAAACGAGCGCTTGTGTTTCTTTGACTCTCATCTCTCCGCTACGCTGAGCGACGCGAGCGTCGTTTCATCCTTAACGAGAATGCGGTTGCCCGCGACAATTGGGTGCGCCCACGTAGGGCTACTGGCAACCGTGTACTGCGCGAGCGGCGCATACTCTTTCCCGCTTGGCGGCAGGACGATTAAATTGGCATCATTGGTCAGCAAGAGCAGGACTGTTCCAGTGTTGATAATGGCAGCGTTTTCGCCCATCCTGCCGGGACTCTGCCAGAGCGTCTTTCCCGTCTCCGCATCAATACAGAAGAACTGCCCCTTCTTGCGCGCAGACAAACCGAACAACAGATTCCCCTGCAACACGGGTGAGTTCATGTACAACTCGTTTTCCTTGTTGTTCCAGATTTCCTGCGCGACGATTGAAGTGCCCTGCTTCGCCAGACGTATCGAAGTGATGCCCTGATCTTCTCTGGAAAAGATGAGTGTGTCTTTGTAGACGACGGGCGTGACGGAATTAGTATCGTAGGAACTCTTGGCCGGAAGCTTCCAGAGCAATTTTCCATTGGCCGCGTCAACGCCGATTAATTCTTTCTGCGTGAAGGTCACAACCTGCCGCGCGCCGGCAAGCTGTACAACGATTGGCGAAGAATACGCAGGGCCGTCCGCGTCGTAAGACCAGACGACCTTTCCCGTCTCTGCGTCGAAAGCAGTAAGAGCGCCCCGGTCATGTCCGCCGACGTGAGCGATTAAGAGATTATTTTCCACCACCGGAGACATCGCCGTCCCGTAGAGCGGCGAAGTGTTCGGATATTTTCCTGTAAAATCTTTCCTCCACAAGACCTTTCCCGTGCGCGCGTCGTGGCAAGACAAATGGCCGCTGATGCCTAAGGTGTAAACGCGATTATTGTTGAAGACCGGAGTTGATTTCGGGCCTTTCCCGTGCCCCGTCGCGGCGGGGTTCATCTCATAAGAGACTGCATGCGCAGACTTCCAGATTTCTTTTCCCGATGTGGCATCAAGACACGACAGGACTTCTTCCTCAGTGTTTCGGGCGAAAACGTAAATCCTTCCGTTAACCAGCAGCGGCGACGAATGGCCGATGCCGACCGTCACTTTCCATTGCTCGCGCAAAGCTTTGGGCCAACTTTGCGGAACTGAGAAAGCCTCCGCGCGACCGTCGCGATTCGGCCCGCGCCACTGCGGCCAATCCGCAGGCGCGTTCACGGCCCCTCGCGGCGCGGCGGGCACAAGCGCCAGCATGAGAGCCAGAATTTTCAGCCACTCTTGAAACAGTTCCATCTCGGAAAAACTCTCCCGCGCTCAAAAGAGCAGCTTCACGCCGAATTGGATATGTCGCGGCTCGCGCGCAGATGTAATGCGCCCGAAGGTCGGCGACCCCAGAAAATTATCCGGCAAGTTGAAGTTGGGATGATTGAAGAGATTGAAAAGCTCCGCCCGCAGTTGCAAATTAAAGCGCTCGTTGAGGGTCGTGTTTTTGACGAGCGAGGCGTTGACGTTCTGATAGCCCGGCCCTTCAAGGATATTTCGTCCGGCGTTGCCGAAAGACCCGCGCGGCGGGAAAGTGAAGGCCGCAGTATTGAACCATTGCTCCGGCGTTCGGGTCGTGAGCGATGGATCGCCGATCAGGTTCGGGCGGTCGTTAGCTCCAAAGCCGAGCGATGAGCGGCCAGTGCCGCTGTTGTCAATTTCGGAAAGCAGCGCGACGGTAAACGGGCGGCCTCCCTGCAAGGTGACGATGCCGTAGGTCTGCCAGCCGCTCAACAAAGTCGTGAGCCAGCCGTTATTGGAAAGAAAGCTGCGTCCCTTGCCAAACGGTAAATCGTAAGAATAGCTGACGGTCAAACGATGACGGACATCGAAATTAGAACGCCCGCGTTCGGCGCGCGTGTTAAAGCTGTCCTGCGGAAAGTTTGGGTCGCCCGCGCTGGTGAAAAAGTTGGAAGCGTCGTCAATTGACTTAGACCATGTGTAGGACGCGAGCAGCGAAAGGCCAGCCGAGAGTCGCTGTTGAAATCTGGCTTGGAGGCTATGGTAATTGGAGCTTGCGCGCGATTCCAGAATGTTGATGTCGTCAAACTGCGGCACGGGTCTAAGCACAAAGCCGAGCGCGTTTGGCTGGCCCTGATTGATGTCGCGCGCCGAAAGCAGTTTTGTTCCCTTTGAGCCGACGTAAGCGACTTCGAGCACACGGCTTGGGCCTAGTTGCTGTTGCAGGTTCAAGTTCCAATGCTGCATGTAGGCCGTGCGCAAATCGCGTTGAATGCTGAGCGCCGAATCGGGCAGCGGCACGGGGAAGAAACTCGGAAACGGATTGTCGAGCGTCAGGGGCAACCCCGGCAGCGGAAAGAAAAGGTTGAAATCGAAGTAGGGCGAATTGAAGTAGAGGGCTTCGCCGGGAGCAAGCGCCGATTGGTCGTAGTAAATGCCATAGCCGCCACGCAGCACTGTTCTTTCGGCTTCGCCCAGCGTCCAGGCAAAGCCGACGCGCGGCGCAAAATTATTCTTGTCAGCATCGAAGCCGCCGCGCGGGATTCCGTTTGTTCCGACTGCGACGAGGCTGCGCCTCAAGGGGTCATAAATGTTGGCCCGGTCTTCGGCGTCAACAGGCGGCGAGTTGTATTCGTAGCGCAAGCCCGCGTTGAGCGTAAAACGCGGCGTGACGCGCCAGCTATCGTTGAAGAAGAAGTTATAACTCTGTGTGCGTAGGTGCTGCGCATTGTCAACGCGCGCGCCGCCCGTAAAGAGCGGAGCGCCGATGAGCAAGTCCGCCAGAGCGTTGCCTGTAATCTGCGCGAAGGGCGAAAAGGTCAGAAAGCCACGCGATTGCACATCGCGGAAAGCGTTCTGCTGCACGAAGCGCAAATCAAAGCCGAACTTCATCAGGTGGCTGCCGCGCACGTAGGAAGCCGTGTCCAGAATCTGGTAGGTATTGGTGACGCTGTGCTGCGGATTGTTTCCCTCGTCGCCGAGCGGCGAGAATCCAGCGACGGTGATAAAGCTCAAACCAAAGTCGCGCGGATTATTTGACAACTCAGGCAGCCCGACCTGCCGATTAATGCTCGTCCCAGTGTTTTCCTGAAAGACGCCGAGCGCGACGCGATTGAAGGCTAGGCGGGCCTCGTTGACGAAGGTCGGGGCAAAGATGTGTGTCTCGCCGAGCATGATGTTCTGGCTGCGGCGCGGAACGTTTGTGCCAAAGCCCGGAACGAGCGAGAAGGTCGGGCCGGAGAACGGCTCAAACAAATCGCGGTCGTTGAAGCTATAGCGAAAGATTAAATCGGAGCGCTCGCTCAGAGAATGATCGAGGCGCACGTCAAAACTGTTGCTGTTATCACGCTGCGTCGGCGAAGAAACGAAATTCTGAAACGGAACGTTGCGATTCGGCGCAGGATAGAGCGCAGCTATCCGACGGCCAATCGCACTCTGGCGATTTTCGGGGATGATGCCATTGGGGAACGGCTGGCCCGTGAAAGGGTCGATGGGTGCGAAACCGCTCTGCGAAAAATCGCCGACGCGTTCGCGCAAGGTTGGAACATTAGCAAGGCGCGTGATGCCTTCGCGCGAGCGCGTGCCTTCGTAATCTGCGAAGAAGAAGGTGCGGTCTTTGACGATTGGCCCACCAAAGCTGAAGCCGAACTGGTTGCGCTGGTATTTCGGCGCGGGCTGGTCTCCCGGCGCAAAATAGTTGCGCGCATCGAGCGCACCGTTGCGGAAGAATTCATAGACCGAGCCGTGCAATTGGTTTGACCCTGACTTGAGCACAACGTTGACCTGCGCTCCGGCGTTACGGCCAAACGAGGCATCGTAGGTGCTGGTCAGCATCTCGAATTCGCGTATGGCGTCTACGGGCGGGCGCACGCCGAAGGTATTGAGCTTCGGGTCAACGTTATAAACTCCGTCGAGCAGAAAATTGTTGCCATCCTCGCGCGCCCCGTTGACGCTGAAAGCGAAGTCGCCGCGAACAGAGCCAGCCGAACCGGGCGCGGCGGGCGCAGCGCCCGGCACGAGCAGGCTCAACTCGTAAAAGTTGCGCCCGTCGAGCGGCAAGCCTGTAATTTGACGATTTTCGATGACCGTGCCGAGCGAGGCCGAATCTTTCTTCAGCGGCGCGAGTTCATCCGTGACCACAACGTAGTCCGGCCCTTGCACCCCAAGCGAGGCATCAATCCGGCGCTCTTGATTAACCTCAAGGACAACCTCTTTATAAAACCTTATGAAACCCGCTGCCGAGGCTTCCAGACGATATGAGCCTGGTGCAAGTGAAGAAACCGTGTATTCGCCTTCATCACTGCTCGTTGCCGTCCGCGTTTCATTAGTCTCTTCGTTAACGAGTTTGACCGAAGCGCCGCTGACGACGACTCCCTTCGGGTCTGTGATAGTGCCGCGAATCGAGCCTCTGTGAGTTTGCGCGACTGTTGATGAGGCTGACAGCAACAGGACGATTAAGCTTAAAGTAACCGTGGCTTTTGACTTCGACATGAATACTCCTTCAAGGGTGCGCGAGCAGGATAGCTGCCGGTTCAGTCTTCAATTCGTTCGCAGTGTATTATGACCTGAGACGGCTGTCTTGTTGTAAAAAAGCTGTAAAAGAACCGCACCGGCTGTCAATTGTTTGTAAAAGGGAAAAGCGGCTGCTATCAAAATTCTGAAACCGATTGCTAGAATACGTAGTATTAACAAGAGAAGTTCTCGCTCGAACTGGAGAAATAACAACTATCATGTCTTTTTCGCAATTTTCGTCTCCGCCTTTCTATGGAAAGGTCGCATTGCTCATCTCTCTCCTCATCTGCCTTTCCACCGGCGCTCTTGCGCAAACATCCAGCACGCTCACGGGCGACATCAAGGATACGGGCGGGGGGGCGCTCGTCGGCGTGAAGGTGACGGCCCACAGCCTCGATACAGGATTTACTCGCTCGACCACGAGCGAAGACGAAGGCCGCTTCGTCTTTCCGGGCCTGCCCGTCGGCGCTTACGCGATACGCGCCGATTTTACGGGCTTCAAGCATTACGTTTATGACCGCATTAATCTGACGGTTAACGAGACGGCGACGCTCAACATCGTCATGGAGCCAGCCGGTCTGGAAGCCGAAGTAACCATCAGCGACGAGGCCGCTCTCGTCAATACCAAGACTCAGGAGTTGAGCTACCTTGTCAACGAGCGGGCCATACGCGAGTTGCCCCTGAACGGCAGAAACTACACAGACCTGGCGCTGCTGCAACCGGGCGTCATCTCCTATCCTAACCGCGACGGCGGCTCGGTCGTCGCGCACGGGCAAGGGACGAGCATTAACGGCCAAGACCCAAGGTCAAACGTTTATCTGCTCGACGGTACACCGCAGAACGATTTCACCAACGGCCCGGCTGGCAGCGCCGCCGGAACTGCGCTCGGCATCGAGACCATCCGCGAGTTTCGCGTCGAGACGAACGCCTACAGCGCAGAGTACGGGCGCAACTCCGGCGGCCAGATTAATGCTGTCTCTAAATCCGGCACAAACGAGTTTCGCGGCAGCCTCTACGAATTTCACCGCAACGACAACTTCGACGCGCGCAACTTCTTCGATACTGCTCGCAAGCCGGAGTTTAAGCGCAACCAGTTTGGCGGCTCAATCGGCGGCCCTGTTCGCAAAGATAAGCTCTTCTTCTTTTTCGGCTACGAATCGCTGCGCGAAAATCTCGGAAAGACTATCTCGACGGTTGTGCCAGACCTTAATGCGCGGCGCGGCGTGCTGCCGCGTCCAGGCTTTCCCGGCCAGACCATCAACGTGACAATCAGCCCCGTCGTGCGCCCCTATCTGGATGAGTTCCCTTTGCCCAACGGCCCTAACCTTGGGCAGGGCCTTGCCGCTTACAGCTTCGGCTTCGCTCAGCAGCTACGCCAGCACTTTTTGCAGGGCCGCGTTGACTACAACAAGAGCGACCGCTCGCAGTTTTTCGCGCGTTATACCTTCGACGACGCAGACCAACTGCTCCCGACAGACTTTCCGCAATTCCCCCGCACCTTCTTTTCGCGCAACCAGTTTTTCACAGGCGAGTATCGCCAGACGCACTCCGCCTCGACCCTGAGCACGTTTCGCCTGGGCTTTAGCCGTACGCGCGTCGGCCAAAACGTTGAGGCCAACATCTCGCAGGATTTGCAGCCCTTCGTGCCAGGCCGTGAGATCATCGGAGACATAGACATCGGCGGCATTCCGCGCTTTGGGCCGCAATCGTCCGGTAATCTGCGTCTCGTCCAGAACGTCTTCGGCGGTGAATACAACGTGTTGCACAGTCGCGGTCGGCATCTTATTAAAGCGGGCGTGCTCGTCGAGCGTTATCAGGACAACATGGTCAACCCGACCTTCGGCAACGGTATTTTCACCTTTACGAATCTTCGTGATTTTCTTGAGAACCGACCGCAGCGCTTCATTGGCCTGACGCCCGACGCCGCGCTCGACCGCTACTGGCGGTTTACGCTCGCGGGCTTTTACGTGCAAGACACTTTCCGCGCGCACCAGCGTTTGAGCCTCAACGGAGGGCTGCGTTACGAGGTAGCGACCTTGCCCGTTGACATCAATGGACGCGACTCTGCGCTGCCTAACCTGCGCGACCGCACGCCGACCGTGGGCCAACTTTATGAGAATCCGACGTTGAAGAACTTCTCCCCGCGCGTCGGCTTCGCCTGGGACGTGATGGGCGATGGCCGTACCAGCGTGCGCGGCGGCTTCGGCCTCTACTTCAACACGAACAACCAGCAGAACCTGATTGTCACCGTGACGAACCCACCGGCCACGCCCCGGCCCGTCATCAACAATCCCACTTTCCCCGTGCCAAACTTCGCCGGCTCAATCTCTATCCGTCCGGTGCAATTCAATCTGGACAATCCTTACGTGCAGGTTTGGAATTTGAACGTGCAGCGCGAGCTATGGTTCGACACAGTGATGACGCTCGGCTACGCTGGCTCGCGCGGCGTGCATCTGCTGCGCAGCAACGACGTGAACATTCCAACGCCCATCATCCGCGCCGACGGCACGCCCTTCTGGCCCGCCGGACAATTGCGTCCGAACACCGCGTTTACGACCATCGAGTTGAAATCATCTGACGGCAATTCCTGGTACAACGCGCTCGTCTTCGAATTACGCAAGCGTTTCAGTCGCGGCTTCTACGCCCAATCGTCCTATACCTTTTCGCGTAACATAGACACGACGCAGGCTTCGACCTTTTTCTCTGACGCGACCAACGGCACGACCACGGCCTTTCCCGAATTTCCCGGCTTCGACTACAACAAGGGGCTGGCCGATTACCACGCCAAGCATAATTGGGTCTTCAACTTTGTCTGGGAACTTCCGTTCGCGAAAGGCTTGAAGGGATGGGCCGGACAAATCTTGGACGGCTGGCAGCTATCTGGCATCGGCCAGGCGCGGAGCGGCAATCCCTTAACGGTCTTCGTCGTGCGTAATCGCTCGCGCTCGCAGTGGTCGCCGTCGCTCTCGCCGGGCGTAGGCTTCGACCGCCCCAGCTTTGCGCCCGGATTTACAGCCGAGTCAGCCGTGACGGGCGACCCCAACGCTTACTTTAACCCGGCAGCGTTTGTGCTTCAGCCTGCGGGGACGCTCGGCAACGTCGGGCGCGGCTCGCTCATCGGGCCTAACCTTAGAACCTTCGATTTGTCGGCGCTGAAAAATATCCGTTGGTCGCGCCTCGGCGACAACACGCGCATTCAACTGCGCATCGAGGCTTTCAATATTTTCAACCGCACCAATTTCTCTGTGCCGAGCCTGCTCGCTTTTACGGGCGTCGATAACGAAGCGCCGCTTTCGACCTTAGGCCGCATTCGCTCGACCGTGACATCCTCGCGGCAGATTCAATTGGGATTGCGAATAACGTTCTAAGAACAGAATTCAGAATCCAGAATTCAGGAGTCAGAAGTAAAGAAAATCAGAATAAAGGAAACGCGGGTTGCCGCCTCTTATTCTGGATTCTGGATTCTGGATTCTGAATTCTGCTTTTCAGGAGGCATGATGATCTGGATAATCTTAGCTCTCGGTGCGGCGTTGTCTTGGGGACTCTACGGCCCTGCGCTGCATCGCGGGCAGGTGCTCTTGGGTAGTCCCTTACGCGCGCTGCTGTGCGTCGGCGTCGCTTACTTTTTAATCGGAGTGCTGGTTCCGGTAGTCGGCCTCTGGTATCAGGGCGACCTCGGCGGATTCACCATGAAAGGCTCTCTGGCGGCGATGGCGGGCGGAGCGCTCGGCGCAATCGGCGCGGTCTGTATTATCTTCGCCTTCAAAGCGGGCGGGCTGCCGACTTATGTGATGCCGCTTGTCTTCGCCGGCGCGCCCATCGTCAACGTGCTCTTTTCGATGTGGCTGCACCCACCCAAACACACGCCCAACCCGCTGCTTTACGTCGGCTTCGTTCTGGCATCGCTCGGCGCAGGGCTGGTGCTCTATTACAAGCCGCAATCGTGAGCTTGCAATGATTTACAAAAGCGGCGGACTGATGAAGCTTTCTACGTGCGGCCCTCGTCGCTCAAAGGTGGTGGCTGTCCCAGCAGCCGGAGCATATCAGGCTGGTCTTTCACGAGTAGGTAAATAACGCTGCGCAATCGACTCACTTCGGATTCAATCTGGTCGAGCCGCGCACGCAACGCACGCTCAATCGAATCGAGCCGCAAATGCACCTGCTCTATGTCTCCGCGAACAGCCGCAAACTCAGCCTCCATCTTGGCCTCAAGCCGACCAAAGTCGCTCTTGGTCGCCATCTGTCCGCGCATTATCTCGACTTGGCCGCCGATATAAGAAACTTGATCGCTCAGCGAGTCAAGGTCATTCTTGGTCGCCAGCCCCTCAAGGTCGCCCTTAGTCGCCATCTGGTCGCGCATCGTCTCGACCGTGGCGGCGATGAAGTTGAGTAGATGGCTGTCGTCTGGCGCGTTATTGCTCATGGTCGCTCGTATCGTAGCACACGGCCAGAAAGCGAGGCTATGTTTATCAGGCACAGCATTACCGGACAGTGATTTTCCAGCAAATGTTTTTGCAAATTCTGTTTTCCACGCGCGGCAAGGCAATGCCAGACACGCTCATTCCGCCCGCAGCGCCGGAAGCAACGGCGAACGCAGCGCCGCCGCCGTCGCTACGAGCGAGGCCAGTAGACCGGAGATGACGACGGCGAGCAGCAGCAGGCCGAGCGAAGCGAAGGGCAATTGTCCACCGCGAGAAGAGAAGACCGGAGCGATAGCCAGCAGCGCGCAGGCTGTCCCCGTGAGGAGACCGCAAAAGAGCAGCAGCGCATTTTCCGCCACGACCATCAACGCGAAATGCGTCGCGTTATAACCGACTGCGCGCAAGAGTGCCAACTCCCGCCTGCGCTCCAACACGTTGCGCAGCAAGACAGCCGCCAATCCCAGCGTGCCGAGAGCTAAACCGAGGCCGCCCAGCATCTGAAAAGTTGAAATGAAGGTATTCTCGACACGGTGAAAACTCGCGAGCCGCTCGCCCGTCGTTGTGACATCAAACCCGAAGTCGGAGAGTTGTTCTTCGAGGATTTTTGTTGCGGCTACGAAGTTCTCCGGCGAAGGAGTATCCAACAGGAAAAAGCGATAGCCTTCCTGCTCAGGGAAAAGGCGCAGGAAATTTTTCTCTGACATCAACAACTCGCTTTGAAAAATCGAGTCGGAGAGCGCACCGACGATGCGCAAGTGAAGCGGCGAAGCGCCTTCGCGGTTCAGAACGAATTCGTCTCCGAGTTTGAGATGCAGCACGTAAGTCATGGAGTTAGCGTCGGCCATGACCGGAATCGAGCCGTCTCCTCTTTCGGCGTTCAAGAGCAGCCAGGGGTTCTCCTTTTCTTCAGCCGTCTGGGCCAACGAAGCTTGAAAGCGGAAGCGATTGCCCCGCAAGAAATCGTCGGTCGGGGCGAGTATCCTCGGATTGCGCGGCTGGTAGAGATTGAGGCAACTGGCATCGTCGCCGGGTCGCACGCGAAAGCGCGCGAAAGCGACGCCTGAGAGCACATCCTCATCCTGCTGAGCAGTGGCGAGATTCAAGGCTTCCCTGCCCTCCGCCGTGTTCGGATCATGCACTAGCGGAAGCGCAGACTCCGCCAGAAGCCGATAACCACCGCTCCCGGATTTTCTGTCGAGCGCAAGATTCTTGTTGTCGCGCTTAAACGCATCGACAGCCACGATGATGAAAGACGCGGAAGCAATCAGCGCGATGCACAGCACGCTCCGCACCGAACGATGCGCGGCGTTGCGAAAACCCAGCCGCGCAACAGACCACCAGTTCGTACCCGAAAGCAGCCTGCCTTTGCGACCGCCGAGCCAGACTGCCTGAAGGCAGAGCAGTGAGACCAGCAAGAGTGTTCCGCCGCCGAAGAAACCGGCGACCTCTCCAATCCGTCCAAGCGCCGCTGCCAGCAGCACGATTAGTGCAGCGAGTCCGAAGACGATAGCCGCGATGAACGTATAAGAGAAACGCTTCGCCGCGTTGCCGCCTCTACGTGTTTCCGCGTTCCGCCTCACCGCGTCCGTGAGCGCTGTTCCCGTCAGTAAGCTGCGCGGCGATGCCGGAGCGAGTCGTCTTAAAGTCCAGACGACGCAAACGAGCGCGGCCAGTACGCCGCCCACGCCGCCAAGCAACAATGAGAGAGGCGAGACGTGGAGTTTCAAGAGCGTCGTTCCGACCGCTCCGACCCACCATGTCGTGAGGCCCAGCATCATCAGCTTGCCGTAGAGAAAAGCGCCCGCCAACCCCAACACACTGCCGATGGTCGCCAACACGACGCCTTCAATGAGAAAGAGCCTGCGTAGCCGCGCGGCGGGAAAGCCTATGGCTTGAAGAATGCCTATCTCGCGCAGTCGCTGCTCGACGCCGAGTTTGAAAAAGAGCGCAGCCAACAGAAAGGCCGAGAGGACTAGAAAGAAGCTGAAGTAGAGAAAGTATTCTCCGAAGTTTGTCGCCCCGCGTGAGGCCGCCAGCCCTTCGGCACGCGCCCCGTAAAGCACGAAGCCGACTTGCAAGGGGTCGAGCGCAGCGCGCAAAGTTTGGCCGTAAGATTCAAGCGCGGATTGTAGCCCCGCATCCTGCCCCGGCAGAATGCGTAGCGATGTTAATTTGCCAAAACGTGAAGGCCAGATTTTCTGTCCCGCTTCGAGCGGGATGAAAGCCTTCGGCGTTGTGCGATATTCGTCCCAGTATTGCTCGTCGCGGTCTTTGATGCGCGCGAGGTTAACGGGAAACGGCGGGTCCCAATCCGAGAGGCTTTCCGTTCCGGTGATGCCCGGATACTCAGGAACTAAATCTCTATCAGCGGCCAGTCCTTCAATCGGCACAACGCCCGCCAGTTGAAACTCGGCTGTCTTGGTCAGCAGGCGTCCTTCGTCCTGCCAGACGTAGTATTCGAGCGTCACGCGAGCGCCCGTTTGCACGTTTAACTCGCGCGCAGCCCAATCATTCAAGACTATCTGCGGCAGCGACGAAGCAGAAGACGCGGCGACTGATTGCGATGCGTCACCGCGTCTTAATTGTCGTAGGCGTTCTTCATCAATTGCTGTGACTATCGAGTATGGAATCTCGCGCTCTCCTGAGCGGATAGTATTGGCGAGGTAAGAGAGAACTGGCGCGGTGTTCATCCCTAATCGTTTGGCCGTCGCGCTGGCCGTCTCCGTTAGCTGCTCGTTGAGGAGCGCCGTCTCGCTTTCGAGCGAGAGGCTTTGTTGCTGCTCAAGCGAGCGCAGCTTGATTCCCAAATCAGCCAGCGTAGCTTTATCTTTGAGGATGTTTTGAATCGAAGCGCCGCCGTCAGCACTCGCCTGTTGGCCCTTTTCGCCGGATGCTGCCGAGAGCAGGACGGTGTTGACTTTGCCCGACTGTTCCAGTTCTTTCTGCAACAGTCGCAGCGGCACAAAGACGACGCGGACAGCCGTTTGCTGAGGTCGCAGGGAGAAGTCGCCGAGGGCGGACGAATCCAGCTTTTCGCGCGCCGTCAAGCGAACGGTGCGTCCCAGTTCCTCTTTTCGACCATGCAAAGATTCGACGGGAATGGCCGAAGGCTTTTCGATTCTCAGGAGCAGCGCATCGCCCGGCTTTGTGTTTAATTCGTCGGCGAGGCTCGCGCCGACTAAAACGTCGCGATTCTGCGGAGCAAGGGCGGCTGCTGTTTCCCTTCCATGAAAGCGCCAGAATCGCTCGTCAACGCCGTAGACCTGAACATTTGTGGCCCAGCGCTTACTAGCTTCGTGCGTGATAGTTCCGTCGAGCACGATGAGCGGGCAGGCGAGTGCGTATCCGCTCGCCGCGAATCGTTCGTCCAGTTGAATCTCATCGGCAAGCTGTTCACGAAAAAAGCTTGCGGCGGTGATAACCTGTTCCGTGCTGCCCAGACGTTGCAGAAACAAATCGCGCAAACTGGCCCGCACCGAATCACCAACCAGCAAAGCACCGGCCAGCACCGCCACCGCCACCGCCACTCCGCAGATGACCGCCAGATTGGTGCGCCAGTAGTAAGCCAGATTACGCTTGAGCAGCAGAGCCGTGTTCATAAGAGAGGATTGATTCATTTAATCATTGGCCCAATGAACTAATGAATCAATGAATCAATTATTTCAGTTTTCTTTCCAACAACTCATACCGGACGGGAAAGCGCGCCGCCAATTCCGCGCTGTGCGTGACGACGATTAGGATGGTCTTCTGCTGTTGGTGTAATTCCAGCAGGAGCGAAGCGACCACCTCGGCTGATTTGTGATCGAGATTGCCCGTCGGCTCGTCGCACAAGAGCAGGAGCGGCTGCATTATCAGAGCGCGGGCCAGCGCCACACGTTGCTTCTCGCCGCCGGATAGCTCAGCCGGGCGATGCTCGATGCGCTCCGCGAGGCCGACCTGCTCCAACAGCGTGCGCGCACGCTGCTCCGCGTCATCATTGTTTGCTTGAGCGACGAGCGTCGGCGTTAAAACGTTTTCGATAACAGAGCATTGCGGCAGCAAGCAGTGGTCTTGAAAGATAAACCCGATCTCTTTGTTTCTGAAGGCCGCGAGTTCTCTCTCTTTCAATTGAAAGGGGTCGTGCCCGTCCAGACGGACAGTGCCGTCGGTGGGCGGCTCAAGAGCACCGAGGATATAGAGCAACGTACTCTTGCCGCTGCCAGACGGCCCCATAATCGCCACCGCATCGCCACGCGATAATGAGAGAGAAACATCTTCGAGGATTGAGAGCTGTCCTTGCGGCGTTGGGTAATTTTTCGAGAGATGGGCGACTTCCAGCAAACTCTGAGACCTCCGAGAACAATCAGCAGTCAGCAATCAACTAAAACGGGTTCGATGCAGCGCGGCGAAAAGTTTCAAGTCGAACTAACCATCTCCCTGTCTGTGCTGAAAGCTGAAAGCTGATTGCTGACCGCCAAACTGCCGTACACTTCGAGCGCCCGTTCCGCCATGCGCGCCACGCTGTAATGCTCGCGGACTCCGCGAAAGCCGCTCGCGCCGAGCGTTTCAGCTAACTGCGGATTTTGGTAAAGCTCAAAAATGCCTTCGGCCAAGCCGTCGGGGTCATCGGGCGCAACTAAGATTCCGCCCTGCGTTTTTTCGACAATCTCTGTAAACGCTCCGCGACGCGGTTGTACGACGGGCACGCCGCAGGCCATCGCTTCCAACAGAAAAATCCCCTTCGGCTCATTATAAGTTGCAGGCACGGAGAGCACGTCGAGCGTGCGCAGAAACTCTATCTTCTCCTGCCGGTCGAGCACACCGCGATAATGAAATTCTCCGGCGAGTCCCCACTCTTTCATCTGCCGCGCAATCCCGTCCAGATAATTTTTATGTTCCGAGCCGAGATAGCCAGCGACTTCAAGCCGCGCCGCCGGAAAATCTTCGCGCTCGCGCCGCAGCCGCCTGTAAGCTTCGGCCAGTACGTGCAGCCCTTTTTCCGGGGCGACGCGTGCGAAATATCCGATGGTGAAAGACTCGCCGCGTTTGGGCGGGCGCGCTTCGTAGCCCTGAAGATTAATTCCGAGCGGCACGACGCGCATTTTGTCTTCGGGGATGCCGAGATAATCCGGCATAAACCGCGCGTAGTATTCGCTCACCGCGATGAACGCGTCCACGTGCTTAACATTGGCGCGAATCAAAGCCAGCGACTCACTCCTATAAGGCTCTTGCAGGCCATCCAGAAACAAATCTTCGCCTTGAAGAGTGCAGTAAACGGGCCGCTGCAAAGCTTCCTTGAGTGGTTTGGCAAGTCCTATCAACAGCGTATAGGGTAGACTGATGACATCCGGTGTCGGCTCGCCGCGCAGCCAGTCGAGCATCTTCAATAGCTCTTTACGCTGGTTGCCGTCTTCGCCCTTGAGCATTGAGACTGTCAACTGGCCCAACAGCTTTGGGCTGGTCGGAATCGAGCGGCGCGAAGCCATCTTCAACATCGCGGCGGAATCCCACAAACGATCAAGCAGCCACGGCGTCTTGCGAAACAGAGAAAGATGCTGTTGCAGATAAACGCTGATGCCGCCGAAGAAGACTTTCTGTTGACTGACGTTCTGCTCGTCGGTCAGAGTCGGTGTATAGATGGGGATGAGCGTCACGTCATGCCCGCGCGAAATCATCTCTGCGGCCAGCGCATTGTCGCGTAGACAACTGCCGCAGTACATGTTCGCTGCCCCGGCGGTGATGTACAAAATCTTCATCTCAAACGGCGACGGCACGCTGGAAAGCCCTGCGCGCGTAAAGGTGCTCGAACAGATTGCCCTCGTGCGGCTGATTCCAACTAATCTGGCTTGTCGGCACAGCGCCCAGATTCAAGCGGTCAACGTTGGGAGACGCAACGAGCCTGCGTATCAGGTCGGCGTCACGAGTTATGGCCGTGACGACCAGACTTGGCCCAAGCGTCGCCGGAATCAAATCCTGCTCAACCTCTACGACACTCGTAAAGGGAAAGAGAAATTCCCTGTTCGCCAGCGGGTGCTCCGCGTTTTCACAGAGGACGACGGTTGGTAGCAGGTACGAACAATTTTGCCAGCTAACGAGCCGCTCGCCTTTCCTATATGAGGCCGTCACGTCGCGCGCTCCCGCTTGGGCCAAGTCCTGTTCAATACTTGCGTTGATGCGTGTAGCGACATTCGCATCGGCAAACGGAGCGAGTTGCGCTGCTTCGTCCAACGCGTCACGCGGAACTATCTGGGCCAACTTTTCCGCTAAGGCTTCGCTGATTTCGGCGGCGTGCCTTGAAACCCAGATGCCGGAAGCGTTGACGCACGAGCGCCCGCCGTTTTCCGCAACGGATGCGACTAACACGTCCAGATATTTTTCCCACTCGTCAACGCAATCATCACCGATGACGACCTTGCTGTAGCCCGGCCCGTGGACTTCGATTCTTGAGTCTTCTTTCCAGACGCCGGTTGAGATGGCGTCGCCGAAGACCATGCCGCGCCCCGTGCGTCGCAGGATTTCGCCTGCCCCCGCGTGATCTGTCGGGTAAAAGCTGAAAGCCTCGCGCGGGACACCGGCCTGTATCAACGCTTGAATGATGCGATAGGGAGTCCAGGGTTCTGAGCTTCCCGGCTTTAAGACGAGCGGAATTTTCAAAGGCACTGCGGGAATCCAGAGCGAATGCACTCCCGGCGAATTGTTCGGCAAAACGACTCCGAGCGATTCCGTGCGAGGGAAAAAGCTGATGGCCTGTCCTCCCACCTCGCCGAACCCTTCGTCCAGTATGCGCAGGTCTAGATTTCTCGTCAGCCCGCCGAGCACATCACTCATCTCTGCAAGCACGCCGCGAATCTTCGCCATGTTGCGACGCACCAGCACGTGCGGCAGTCCCGTAGTGGCCGAAACCTGGCCTATATAATCATCCGGCGTTTGACTTTCATCGCCGAGAGGCAACACGTCGTCCGCGAAATGCCCAGCCGCGCGCTCGCACATCTCCAAAAGCTCCGCGCAGGAAAACTTCGACAACGCTTTGCGGCCCGTCTCCTGATCGAGCAAGTCGCGGCGAATAAGACCACTATTGGCCTGGCTGACTTCGACGAATACCTCGCGCGTACGATGATGCAGCACGCGCGAGACATCCAGACTCTTATACGGCTTGCCCTTACGTAATAAAGGAAGATGAAGCATTCGATTTTAGATTTTGGATTTTGGATTTTAGATTAGTGTGCCGCTTTCACCTTGATGCCAGATTTGGAAAAGCTCAACTTTCGTCCGTTCGCTTAATCCAAAATCTAAAATCCAAAATTCTTAATACACTCCTTCAACAACGGTCGTCTGCAATCTCGAAAATGGGCGAACGTTACGCACTCCGTCCCAGGGGTAAGGGTCGCAGGGTGGCTCTCGCTCCGCTTCGTCGCGTTCTAGAAAGCGGGGCATGAAGAACTCGCGCGTCAGCGTCGTCAAGCAAACTCTGCCGGTCTCGCCATACTCAACGATGCGCTCCGGGTTATCCGGGTCGACAACCTCAATCATCGCGCGCGGCAGCGGCGGATAATAGATAATCGCGTAATTATCTTCGGGCTGGCGCGGCTTATGCACTGCAAGGCCCATCAAAGTATTGCCGTAGGTCGGCGCGAAGTAAACGCCGTCGAGGAGTTCTTCAACGGCGAAGCGATGAAACTGCGGCGTCATCTCCGTGCCGCCGCAGAAGACGCCGGTGATGCCCATTTTTTTAAGCGAGATTTTTTCGCAGAGCGCTTCCAATAGTTTCGGCGTCGTAAAGAGACAGCGTATATTTTCGTGCGCCCGGAGCAGAGTCAGACCTTGCTCAACGACGTGCTGCTTATATTGTTCGGCCATCCGTGGCTGGTTCATCTTGAGCAGCTTGATGACCCAGCGCGGGTCCAGGTCAACCATGAAGCAGATGCCGCCGCGATATTGCGCCAGGTGCTCGATGGCGAGGCGCAGGCGGCGCGGGCCGGTTGGCCCAAGGCTCAGCCAGTCCGCGCCCGGCGGAAAATATTCATCCGGCAAGGTGGCGCTAAACGCCTCATAGTCGAGCCGGAAATCCTCTATGCTGATGCGCGATTTGGGGACGCCGGTGCTGCCACCCGTTTCAAAAACATAGACGGGTCTATCGGCCAGCCCACGCGGTATCCACTTCCGCACAGGCCCGCCGCGTAAGGCTTCGTCCTGAAAAAATCCGAAGCGCGCAAGGTCTCCGTAATTGCGAACTTCGCGGCGCGGGTCCCAAGAGAGAGTCTTCGCATACTCCAGCCAGAAGGGACAACCTGTCTCAGGGTTAAAATGCCACTCGACTACCTCTCGGACCCAACTGTCCAGAGATTCGCGTGATGTTTTAAGTGATGTGTTCAGGTTCGCTTCGCTAATTGACATCTTGCCTCGGAGATTACTAAGCACGAGGGTTTAGCACAACCCTGAAAATGACAAAAGACCGTCAAGAAATGTAAAAAGATATTTACACCACGCTCGATTCTACGCACCGCTCGCCTTGTGCTTTACGAAGCAGACGCTTTTAAGGTTGCGGGCTTAATGATTCCGGCGGACAATCGGCGTCATAAATTTTACGTTTAATATTTGTTTTAGCTACCGATTCACACTTTAAGGTGTTGCTGCAAAGATGGAGAAGCCGCCTGCTCGAAAGCCTTCAAAAGAAGAGATTCTCGCTGCCGCCGGAAAGAAAGTGCCCGACGTGATCGCGCACGGATTGCGTGTGCTGTTCTGCGGCATCAATCCGGGTTTGTACTCGGCGGCGACCGAACATCACTTCGCCCGTCCCGGAAATCGCTTCTGGCCCGCGCTGCACGCGTCCGGCTTCACAGACAGATTGCTCTCGCCCTTTGAGGAACACGAACTGCTCAAGGCGGGTTACGGCATTACAAACGTAGTCGAGCGCGCGACCGCGACGGCTGCGGAATTGTCTGCGGAAGAATTCATCGAAGGCGGCAGGCTGCTGGAAGCAAAGGTGCGCCGCTTTCGACCCGGTTTCCTTGCGGTGCTCGGCGTCAGCGCCTACCGGACGGCGTTTGCGCGGCCCAAGGCCCGACTCGGCTTGCAACCCGAAACAATCGCCGAGACACAGGTCTGGGTACTGCCGAATCCGAGCGGCCTCAACGCACATTACCAACCAAAGGATTTGGCGCGACTGTTTAGCGAGCTACGCCGAGCGACGGAAGAATAAGGTTGGCCGCTTCGTGTTTAATAAGCTCAAGGACGCGAGCGAGGTGTTGCTCCGTAGTCAGTACATTTCCAACCGCCAGCCGTATGGCGACACGTCCACGTAAGAGCGTATGCGTTAAGTAAGCTTCGCCGGTCGCGTTGATGGCTTCGACTAATTGACGATTCAGATTATTCAACTCTTCACCGTCAAGCTGTTCATCATCATCCTTATGCGTCACAAAACGAAAGCAGACGACAGCCATCGTGACCTGGGCCAGCAACTCGAAGCGCGAATCGGCCTCAAGCCATGAGGCGAACAGGTGCGCCAGACGAAGATGTTCACGGATGCGTGCGGCAAGCCCATTCTGGCCGAAGCTGCGGAAGACCATCCAGGCCTTGAGCGCGCGAAAGCGCCGCCCAAGCTGCACGCCGTAGTCCATGTAATTGCGCTCTGCCTGCTCCGCATCGCCCCGCAAATACTCCGGCACAAGCGAGAACGTAGCGCGCAGTAGCTCCGGCCTGCGGACATAGAGGGCGCTGAAGTCTAGCGGGACAAAGAGCCACTTGTGAGGATTCACAACGATTGAATCAGCATCCGTCAAGCCTCGCATTAGTTGGCGGCCTTCGGGCAGAAGCGCCATCGCGCCGCCGTAAGCCGCGTCAACGTGCAGCCACAAACTGCGCTCGCGACATAGCACCACTATCTCTTCGACCGCATCAACGCTCGCCGTCGAAGTCGTGCCAACGGTGGCGACGACCGTTAACGGAAGATGGCCCTCTCGTAAATCCTCTTCTATCGCTTCGCGTAACGCTGCGACGTTCATGCTGTAGGATTCGTCGCTTGCTACGCGCCGCACGTTTCGCTCACCTAGCCCCAGCATGATGGCAGCCTTCTCAACAGAACTGTGCGCTTGATCCGAGGCGTAGATGCGTAGAGTCGGCACTTCGGGGCGACCGCACAAGCCGAGCGCGCGTGCGTCGAGCGAGAGGCTTTCGCGGGCCGCCGCCAGCGCGTGGAGCACGGCGATTGAAGCTGTGTCGTAGACTATTCCCGTAAAAGAGGTCGGCAAGCAGAGCATCTGGCGCAGCCAGTCGAGCACCAGCGTCTCAAGCTCTGTGGCGGCGGGTGACGTGCGCCACGTCATCGCACTGACGTTCAAAGCGGCGGCCAGCATCTCACCGATGATGCCCGGCGCTGTCGTCGTCGAGCCGAAGTATCCGAGAAACGATGGATGCCCCCAGTGCACCAGGCCGGGCAAAACGAGTTCTTGAAAGTCGCTGAAAATTTCTTCGAGCGGTGCGGCTTCAGCGGGCAATGCTTGTGGCAGCCGCGAGATGATGTCGCCCGGCTTAATGTCAGGCGAGATGCGCAAGTCTTCGATGCCTGCGCGATAGTCGGCTATCCAATCTGCAATGCGGTGCAGGGCGGCGCGGAATTCATCCGCTGGCATGTCGCCGAGAGTGGGCCAACCCTGCGCGTCCATGCTGTCGGGCAGTTTCTCCTTCATCTTCTCCCAGCCTTTCCCGCACGGCGCGCCCTAGCGTGTGCGTTCTGTCAGAGCGCGGCGGCGCTGCACACGTCCGCCCGCGACCCAAGCGCGCCCTGTGCCCTTCGACAGCAGTCGGTCGCCAAACGGATAACCGCCGCGCGCAAAGCGCCAGTACAGCGCCCAGTAGACGCTCAACGCTCGCTCCAACGCCCAGAGCGGCGCATACAGGCAAAGATAAGCGGGAAAGAATTGATACGCCCTCTCGCGCCAGAGTCCGCGCAGCGCGAGCAGTACAAAGCAAATTGAAACAAAGGCGACGAAGCCAAGCGCCGCACGCGCGCCAGCAAGAAGACCCAGCGCAATTGTCATCGGCAGCAACGACATGAAGAGCGCCGTCTTCGCGCGCATCACGAAATCTTCGTAAGCCTGTCGCGGTCTTTGCTCAATCCATTTCCGAAACGTCGGCGGGCGCTTGAGGATGAAGAAGTCGCGCGCAAAGCAAACGTCCGCTCCCTGTAAGACGAAGTGGCGGACTATCTCTTCGTTGTCAAAGAGCACATCGCCGTCGTAGTGGCCGACGCGCAGGCAGGTCGAGCGACGAAAGGCACACGTGCCGGGATAATCGCCCGTGCGCAGCACGCCCCTGTTGACGAGCATTCGCGCCGCTTCCGTGCGCGCCCACCACGGCAGCGGCGAAAGATAGTTCTGCGGCCTGACCATCTCGTGTTGATCCAGCAACTCGCACGCTCGATTGATGTCTGCTGACGTGTAGCGTATGTCGTCGTCTGCGAGCACGATGCGTTCGCAAACGGCCATGTCAACGCCCGTGTGTACGCCGTTTACCTTACCATTTAAATACGTATAGCTCTGGTCTGGCGCGACGTGGCGGCACACATCGCGCCACGCGCGTTTGTGCTCGGCGAAGACTTCGGGCGGCGAGCCGTCAACCACCAGCACTTCGCATCCCGCCCGGGCCAATCGCTCGAAGTATCTGGCGAACTTCAACGCTTCCCTGCGGCTCGCGCGGACGCGCCGGATTGGCAAAAGATACGTGCAGCGATATTGCCCAGCATTATTTTCGACGCTCACGCCGCATTCTCCTCAACGGGCATTTGATTCGCAGCCGCCGCGCGCTCGGCCTCACGCGCCGAACGCTCTACGCTTGCGCCCGCCCTCGCGCTCATCAACTTCTGCTGGTCATAGCCGAGCATGATTTCCCAAGCTTCGTTTGAATACTTTGCGGCCAGCGGCAGCGCTACGTCATGAAGCATCCAGCGTCCGTGTCGCTCATCTTCCTTGATGTGTAAATCCCAGTAGCCGCGCGCCGCCTCGGACATGCCGAGCCGTTGGGCAGCCGCGCGGTAATTATCGAAAGCAGCGGGCACGGAAGTCTCCGTGTAGAGCAACCCGCCGACGTAGCGCAGGTAAAAGCGTTTGCGCTCCGACAGCAGAAAGCTGTGGTTGATAGTTGCCAGCACCTCCCAGGGAACAAGCCGGAAGTAACCTTCGGGTTCGGTACGCATGCCGAGTTCTGTCAGCATCGCCGTGAAGAATGTCGAGTGCTTGCGATTAAGCCGACCGCCGCCATATTCTTCGACCAGCAGACGCGTCATCACAGCATGAACCTCATTTGAGACGCCGCCGAGCGTGCGCGAGAGTTGGCTGGCCTCGACAAGGCCGTCGAGCGAGACTATGGCGAGCAAACGACGGTAGCCAGCCTCCGTCGCTTCGTCGCGGAAGTAAAGACCGCCATCGGAAGGAATCGGTAACACGTCGAGGGCGGCACGTCGCAGCAAGCCCTCGCGAACATCTTCGCGGCGCAATGCCTCTCGATTCAGTTGCGCTGATTCCCATTCCTGCCACTGCTCCTCTATGCGGTTGCGGACAGAGCGCAGATACGATGAGCGCTCGTTGTCGTAGTTGCTCAAATCGTCGTACCAGAAGAATTTCAGACGGTTGATGCGGTACAGCACGCGTTGCAGGAAGAGGTGCGCGGCAGCGACGTGCGCGTCGTCGTTAGTCTCGACGCCGTAAGCGGTCAGAAGCGCTTCTTCGAGCGCACGCTCAAAGAAGATGACAGAGCGCGGGCGTGAACAAACGTGCTCGTCTAAGCGAGCTACCTTCATTAAGCCTGCGAAAATCTCTTCGGCCTCGTCATAGCGCTCTTCGGGCGCTTGCGTCGCGGCGTGCGTTGCAGCAGCGCGCGCAGGATATGCGACATGCTCATTCTGCATGCGTTTTCTCCTTGTTCTGATTAATGCTGTGAGCGGTGTGATTCGGGTTCGCGTCCTGAAAAAGAATACTGAGGCAGGAGAGGCTGCCCTCCGCCTTGCGAAACTCGGAGATGTCCAGAACTTCAACCTGCGCAGAGTGGCGCTCGACCAATTCAAGCGTGCGCGGAGCATTGGCTTCGACGCAGATGGCATCACCCGCGCGCAAAGTGTTAGCCGCCCAAGGCTCATCCGTTGGCACGGGCAAAACCCAAAAGCGCGCGAACGGGCGAGTATCAATCCAGCGCGGGTTGAGCAACACCGCCTCTTCGTTGAGCGCGCTGCAAGCTGTTGTCAGATGCAGGCTGCCTGTGACTTCGACCGCCGTCACGCTGTAGCCGAAGGGCCGTGCGATGCGCGCCAGCGCTTCGATTCCCTGATAATTGGTGCGGCGAGAGCGACCGACGAAAAGCTGTCTGCCCAGACGTACAACATCGCCGCCGTCGAGCGTGGCCGGAAGCTGTATGCGCGCGACTTCCCTGTGTGCTGAAAGGATTTTTTCGACCGCGCTTGTTTCGCCGCGACGCGAGGGCGCGCCCATGCTGGCGATGACAGCCACTTCGTCCAGAACGACCGCCGTGTCTTCAACAAAGCAGCAGTCCGGGTGATTGTCGCAACCTTCAAGATTGATGATTTGTGCGCCGCAACGCTCTAAGAGATCGCGGTAAGCTTCGTGCTGACGAACGGCCTTTTCGTAGTCAACACATTCGCGCGCCCTGTAGGTCAATTCGCACCGCGCGATGTGTGGTGAGACGGCGCGTGTAATCGCCTTCAACATCATTTCGTCCCTTGCTCGCTGTTACCCTTCGCCCGTTCGTGCCCGTGTTAATGAGGCCAACGCTGGCCCACGCTTATTATCGTTGAGCCTAAATTGCCACGACGGTTTGTCGAAAGTAACGCGAGATATTTCCATTTCGTCGGCGAAGAAAAGTATAAAGGAGACATGAACTTATGACTGTGCGCTATCGTACAGTCACTTGATTTCAGTAGTCTTACGGTCTGTCTTGATTCTTTGGGAAAGGGAATAACGTTGAAGCGACGAATATTTTTATCTGTCTTAGCGGTCGCGCAGGTCTGCCTTGTGGGTCTGGCTATCAAAGCGGCTGCGCGTCGCAGCCCGCAAGCTCAAAAACAGGCAGCGGGCGGTGTGGTGACACTGCCTGAGCGCTTGCAAGAAAAACTCAACGCATGGCACGCCGCCGGTAAATTCCCCGGCGCGACGGTCGGCGTCGCGCTGGCCGACGGCAAGAGCTTCGGCTTGGCCGTAGGGTATTCAAACCTCTCTGCCAGGCGCGCGATGACAGCCGACGATTTGCTGTTGCAGGGCAGCGTCGGCAAGACGTATGTGGCGGCGGTCGCTTTACAGTTGATTCACGAAGGAAAGATCGGCCTCGACGATAAAATCGAAAAGTGGCTCGGTCGGGAAAAGTGGTTCGCGCGCCTGCCTAATTCCAGAGACATCACAGTGCGCATGTTGATGAACCACACCTCCGGCCTCGTGCGCTACGAATTTAAGGAACAGTTCGCAATTGATTTAACGCGCCAGCCCGACAAGGTTTGGCGACCGGAAGAATTAATAGCTTACCTGCTGGACACGAGCGCGCCGTTTGCTGCCGGAAAGGGCTGGGATTATTCGGACACGAACTACATCGTGCTGGGCATAATTATCGAGCGCGCAACCAATTCGACTTATTATGAGGAACTAAGGAGACGCATTCTCACGCCGCTCAATTTACGTCAGACCTTCCCGGTTGACGGCCGTGTCGTCCACGGCCTGTCGCAAGGCTACGCGGGAACGAACAATCCTTTCGGCAATAGCGATGCGATGATTGTTGACGGGCGAATGGTTATCAACCCGCAATTTGAGTGGACGGGCGGCGGCATCGCCTCGACCTCCGCAGACCTCGCGCGTTGGGCCAAGTTGCTTTACGAAGGGCGCGCCTTTCATCCATCACTCATGAAAGAGATGCTCGACGGCGTTCCCGCACAGCTTGGCCCGGAAGCCAAATACGGGCTGGGCGTCATCATCCGCCCGACAGCGCTTGGCATCACGTATGGACACAGCGGCTTTTTTCCCGGCTACCTGACCGAAGTGATGTACTTTCCGCAGTCGCGCATCTCAATCGCCGTGCAGGTCAACACGAGCGTGCCGCGCGCTACAGGTAGGCCGCTCACACGCGTCATCACAGAGTTAATGGAAGTAATCCTCGCAGAGCAGGCGCGCGTGGATGAAGCTGCCGTCTTGAGCGTCGTCAATCGCTTGTTTGACAGCATGCAGGCTCGGCAGGGAGAAATCGTGCGTGGCCTGTTCATTCCCGATGGCCGCCTTGTCTCGACGCAGGTGCGTCAGGGCCAGCCTGCGTTGCGCGTGTTGACGCGCGACGAGTTCGTCAAGTTAGTGATTGAAACTAAAGAGCCGTTCCGCGAGCGTATGTTTGAGCCGGAGGTGCGAGTAGAGGGCGATCTGGCGACCGTGTGGGGACGCTACGATTTTCATGTCGGCGAGCGGCTGACCAATTGCGGCGTTAACTCCTTCCAACTCCTGCGCACGCCCGACGGCTGGAAGATAGCTCACATCGCTTCGACCATCCTGACGGTGAATTGTCAGCCATCGAAGTGATGACAGCCAAGCTCAAACGACTATCGGCCCTTTCATCTTTCGCGACAATCACAGGAATTTGTTAACGCAATTTTTCATCAACAAGAAAAGAGAATTCCACGATGAAGCTTTCGCATCGGCGCGGCATGTTGCCGCTCAAAGTCGTGTTGTTGTTAGCGTGTCTGCTTGCGCCCGTCTCTGTGTTGGCCCAGGCTGAGCAGGCGAAGTTTGACGAGTTGAGGAAGGTGCTGCGCGAGGAGTTGAAGAAAACCAACACTCCGGGCGCGGCGCTGGCTATCGTCAGTGGTGATCGCGTGATTTTCGCCGAAGGCTTTGGCGTTGCCAATGTCGAAACCGGCGCGCCCGTCACGCCCGACATGCTGTTTCGCCTCGGCTCGACCACGAAAATGTTTACAGGCGCGGCGCTCGTCACGCTGGCCGCCAATGGCAAGCTCAAACTCGATGCGCCGATTGGCGCGTCTGCCAGTGGGCTTAACCAAAAGCTCGCGCGGCTCACCGCTCATCAATTAATCAGCAACACCGCGGGGATGGCAGACATTCAAGCGCCCTTCGTTTCGCAGGACGACGGCGCGCTGGCAAAGATGGTGCGCGCGTGGAAAGACGACGCGCTGTTTACAGAGCCGGGCGAGATTTACTCTTATTCGAGCGCAGGCTTCTGGCTGGCCGGATACGTCGTCGAAGAGGTCAGCAAAAAGCCTTACGCAGAGGCGATGGCCGAACTGCTTTTTGAGCCGCTCGGTATGAAGCGCACGACCTTGCGCCCGTCTGTGGCGATGACCTATCCGCTGGCGATGGGCCATAGCGTGTTTGGCAGAGCGTCGCCCGCCGTCATCCGTCCCTTTTTCAACAACGTGGCGATGTGGCCCGCCGGTTCAATCTTTTCCAGCGTCAACGAACTATCTCGCTTTGTCATCGCGCTCATGAATGACGGACGCTTGGACGGCAAACAGATTCTCTCGCCTTCAATCAGTTCAAAGCTGATGGGGAAATATACGACCATGCCGGGCGCACCCGAAGTATCCTATGGCTATGGCTTGCTGGGTTTTGAAGAAAGGGGCGTGCGCATGTTCGCTCACGGCGGCTTTAGTCGCGGCTATGGCTCTATGATTCAAATGGCCCCGGAGCAACGTTTCAGTATCATCGTCCAGACCAACAAGAGCGGCGAGACGCTGCCGCAGACGAGAGCCAGGGCGATGGAATTGTTCTTAACTTTGAAGCCCGCCGCCGCAGAAGAAAAGAAGACGGTGCTTGCCTTAAGCGCAACAGAGGCCGCTGATTTTGCAGGTCAATACAGGAACGGGACGCAGACTTGGGAGATAATCAACAAAGACGGAAAGCTGTTCGTCAAGCAGGAGGGAAACGAGTTGCCGCTCACCAGAAGCGGCAAATACCGACTCTCTTACGGCGATGCGTTGGAAAACGATTTCGTCTTCGTGCCTGATGCCGCAGGCCGAGTGAAGTATCTCTTCGACGGGCTTTACTCGGCTAAGAAAATCTGATAACACCGGCACGTTCGTAAAATAACTTGAGCGTGCCATGTCAACAGACACCCCCGATTCGTCATCTTTAGACATACACTTGCTCGGCCCCTTCCGCTGCGAAGTTGACGGCACGAGCGTCGAAGAGCGCCGCTGGTCGCGCCGCAAAGCCAAGCTCCTGATTAAGCTCCTAGCGCTTCAGCCGCATCACCAGCTTCACCGTGAGCAACTCATAGAGACGTTATGGCCCGAACTGGATTCAGAGGCAGCCGTCTCCAACTTCAATAATATTCTTTACGCAGCGCGACGCGCCCTTGAGCCGCATTTGCCCTCGCGCGCCGAATCGCGCTTCGTCGTCATTCAGGAACAACAGATACTCCTGCGTGCGCCCGGCAAGCTCTGGATTGACGTTGATGCCTTCGAGCAACGCGCCGACCGAGCCTTTAAGAGCGACGCTGTTGATGATTATGAAGCGGCGCTTGAGTTGTACGGCGGCGACCTGCTGCCCGAAGACCCTTACGAAGACTGGGCCAATACGCGACGCGAATCCTTGCGGCTCAAACATCGCAAGCTCTTGTCGAAGCTTGCCGCTCATCACGAGAGAAACAATCAGTATGAACACGGCATTAAACGGCTCGAAGAGTTAATCGCGTGCGATGAAACGAACGAAGAGGCGCAGCGCCGTTTGATGCGGCTTTACGCACTCGGCGGCGCGAGAAGCGAAGCGCTACGCCAGTACAAGCAATGCTGCGATGCCTTGCGACGCTTGGTTGATGCCGCGCCGCAGCGCGCGACCGTGCAGCTTTACGAGCAGATCGTCGCCGGAAAAATCGAGCCGCTTCCGTCAAGAGACAATGAAACGGAGCGACCGCCTCGCACCAACGCTTCAACCAGCACGTCTGTCATCGCTCGTTCCGCCAGCGAGCCGACGAAAGAGATTGTTGAAGGCAGCGCTCGCCGAGTTTTAGGGAAGAAAGCGCCGCCCAACAACTTGCCGCAGCCGCTTACGAGTTTCATCGGGCGCGAAGCCGAGATTGCAGAAGTCAGGCACGCGATTTCCTCAACCAGATTACTGACGTTGACAGGCATTGGCGGAATGGGAAAGACGCGGCTCGCGCTCCACGTCGCAGCCTGCATGCTTGATGAATTTGAAGACGGCATCTGGCTCGTAGAGATGGCAGCGCTCGCCAGTCCCGCGCTTGTGCCGCAGGCGGTTGCCTCTGCTCTGGGCGTGCGCGACCAACAGGGCGAGCCGCTTCTGACAACGCTTTCAGACTTCCTGCGCCCCAAAAGCCTGCTGCTCGTGCTTGATAATTGCGAGCACCTGGTTGAAGCCTGCGCCACTCTGGTCGAAGCGTTGCTGCGCGCGTGTCCGAACCTACGCGTCTTGACGACGAGCCGCGAAGCGCTGGGCATCACGGGCGAGACGCTCTGGCGCGTGCCTTCGCTATCGCTGCCGGAAACGGAAGAGAGTATTGAGACGGAAGCGCTGTTGAATTACGAAGCGGCGCGGCTCTTTGTCGAGCGTGCGAGATTGATTCATCCTGATTTTCAATTGACACAGCCGAACGCACAGTCGCTCGCGCAGCTTTGTCGTCGTCTGGACGGAATCCCTTTGGCTCTTGAACTGGCGGCGGCGCGTGCGAAGGTGCTTTCCGTCGAGCAGATGCTTTTGAAGCTGGATGATCGTTTTCGCTTGCTGACGGGCGGCAGCCGCACCGCACAACCTAGACAACAAACGCTGCGGGCCGCGTTGGATTGGAGTTATAACCTGCTGCCGGAATCGGAGCGCGTGCTGCTTAGCCGCCTCTCCGTGTTTGCGGGTGGGTGCAGCCTTGAAGCCGCCGAAGCCGTCTGCGCCGGAGGCGAAATCGAAACGGGTGCGATGCTGGATTTGCTAATGCACCTCGTCGATAAATCGCTTCTGAACTTTACGCAGCAGGGCGCGGAAACGCGTTATCGCATGCTGGAGACGATTCGCCAGTACGCAGCCGAAAAGCTCCAAGCCTCCGGTGAAGAAGCGCAATTAGCGGCGCAGCATGGCAGTTGGTTTCTGCAACTCGCCGAAGAGGCAGAACAGTTGATGTGGCAGTCAGCGTCGAGCGATTACCTCGTGCGGCTCGAAGCCGAGCACGATAATTTTCGCGCCGCCCTGCGTTGGTCAATTGAGCACGCAGAGGTTGAGATGGGCCTGCGGATAGCCGGGGCGCTGTGGCGTTTCTGGGAAGTGCGCGGCTATCTGAACGAGGGACGCAAATGGATGGAGACGCTCCTTGAGTTAGAAGCAGGGCGCGAGGCAGCGCCGCTCGTGCGCGCTAAAGCCTTCAGCCGCGCGGGCGCGATTGCGCGCGATCAGGGCGATTACTCGCGCGGCATCGCTCTTCTCGAAGAGGGTCTCGCGCTCTATCGCCAGCAGGGAGATAAATGGGGCGCGGCCTCTGCGCTCAACGGCCTCGGAGACGCTGCACACCAGCAGGGCGATTACGCGCAGGCGACCCTCTACTGGGAAGAGAGTTTAAAACTCTTCGTCGAGATTGGAGATAAGCGGGCGACAGCTTACCTCCTGCACAATCTAGGCAATCTGGCGAAAGACCAATCCGATTACCAGCGCGCGACCACGCTTCACAGAAAAGCGCTGCCGCTCTTTGAGGAACTTGGCGACCGCCGCGCCGCCGCCTATTCACTTTTCAATCTGGCCGAAATCAGTATGTACGAGGGAGACCTCGAACGCGCCGCAGCGCTTCAGCAAGAGAGTCTCAGTATCAAGCGAGAGCTTGGAGACAAACGAGGCATGACGTTTTCGCTCTGTAACCTCGGTGACATAGCGCGCTTTTGCAGCGACTATCAGAAAGCGACCGCTTTTTATCTTGAGAGTCTGACGTTGAGCCGCGAGATAGGCGACAAGCGCAGCCTTGCTTTCTGTCTGGAAGGATTGGCCGAGACGGCCTGCGAGCATGGCGAGAGCGAACGAAGCGCACGCCTCTTCGGTGCGGCTGAAACTCTGCGGGAAGCAATCGGCGCTCCGCTGCCGCAGGTGAAACGCACAGATTACGACCGCTGCATCAGCGCCTTACGCACAGCACTCGCAGATGAAAGTTTCCGCACCGCGCACTCGCAGGGGCGCGCGATGAATGTCGAGCAATCAATCGCGCTTGCGCTCGCGCAAACCATTCCTTCCTGAACCGCAGATTGCCGCCGCGCGCGGCACTGCCTGACCTTCAGCCTTTAGTTTCCCAGCCACAAAACCTCTCATTTTCCTTAGCATTTCCGCGAATTTTCCCTTTTCCGAAAAATTTTTACTCGCTCTATCAGATTGAAAGTCCCTTGAAAGTGCGTTGAAAGTGTTGTCCTGTAAGATCGGTTCGAAATCAAGCGCGGCGCTGCTCGCCCGAAGAGCAACGCTTTGATGAAAGAGGGTCTGAAGTTATGACAGTTCATGCGGTCAAACGATTCATAGGCGAGTGTCTTGGGCCAATCGCATTGGTGCTCGATACGTTGATGAATCGCTCCTTTTTCACCTCGCTTCTACAAACACACAATTTTTCCAAGGAGACAAACAAATGAAAGAACAAGAGAACGTACAGACGGTGCAAGAGGTTTACGCTGCTTTTCAGCGGGGCGATATTCACGGCGTGCTGGATAGATTGACGGATGACGTGCGTTGGTGGGTCAACGGCTCGGCAGACACTTTGCCCTTTGCCGGAGAGCGCACGGGGCGCGAAGAGGTCGCAGAGTTCTTCGCAGTGCTCGATGGCGCGTTTGAGTTCGAGACGTTCGAGCCGCAGGAATACATCGCCCAGGGCGATAAAGTCGTTGCGCTGGGGCGCGACCGCAGGCGCGTTAAGTCAAACAATCGTGTCATTGAAAATCAGTGGGCGATGGTCTTCACAGTGCAGGCGGGCAAGGTCGCAGACTTTCGCGCTTACGATGACACAGAGGCCGAGTCGGCTGCCCTGCGCGCATTGCCGCAGCACACGGCGCTGAGCGTCTGATGTTGAAATGAGAAAGCCCGCTGATAATGTATTCCTTTCGCTCTGCCTGCCAGTCTTGCTGCTGGGCCTGACGAGTTGGATTGCGTGTCGGGTCTTGATGTGGGTTGAGTTAACAGCTCCGAGTCTGGCCGGTGGGATTCGACTGCTCTATCACACGGTCGGGCTTTAGCGAAGAAAGGCCGTAGCTTATGCAATGGAGCTTCAAAGGATATTGGATGGCCGCCGTGCTCCTGGCCGTCGGCCCGGCTTACCTGCTGCGGCAGGCGACGGGCAAACGCAGGGTGCGGCGGTATTTGATGCTCTTCGTCGGGGCTGTCATGGCCTGGGTCGGGTTTGATTTGTACGCACCACGACAGACAGACATACGCAGGTTTGACCCACAGGAGGTCGCGCGGCTCGAAACAATGATGTGGCGCTCGTATTACGAACGAAGGCGGCTACGTTTGTTCGCGCAGATGGCCGAGTTGCTGCGGGCGCAGTATCGCTTGCCTTTGTTGAGATCGAACGTCGTCGCTTATCAAGCGGCGCGGGCGGCGTTCGTCTTCAAAGACGGTCGCCGCCGTGAAGATTATGAACAAGCACTGCCTTACCTGGAAAACTTCTACGCCGCGCTCCGCCGTGTGAGTAACATCGCTTTCAATCCGCAGCGAGCCGCGCGGCTTGAGCTTGAATGGTGGATTGTACACCGCGAGCGAGCGCAGCATGGCCCAAACGACCTCGTCGGCGTGCTGGCGGCGGAGGCCGCCGAGATTTATCAAGCGCCAGCGGAATCCATGTTGGAGCATGCGCGACTGCGCGCGGAGGCGATGACGATTCGAGACACGCAGGCCGAGCGCGGCGCGTTAACGGAAGACGACTGGGCACGCATCAAAGAGTTGCTGCGGCGATCATGGGAATCTTTATTCAAGGCAGTTAACGAATAAAACAGCAGGCAGGAGTTAATTTTTTGACTGTCGAGGCAGCCTGTAGAAAAAGCGAAACCGGCGACGTCCTCACCACATCGCCGGTCTCTAGGCAGAGACATTCAGCCTCAATGCCTTTGTTGATTGTCATTCTACGCACTTCACCCAAACTGTCAAGCGAGCAACAACGAAACTTCAACTGACGACCAAAATAGCTTGCCTCTTATCAGTTATGCCAGAGCATCCGTCTGTTTGCGAAATATTTTCCCGTCCAACGTCGCGCTCTTAATTCGGACGCCCTCACTTCTGTATAAATTGTATAGGTAAATGATAATCCCAACTATCAGGTAAGCGAGTAATCCGGCGGCCAGTACGGAGGGGATCAAAAAGGCCAGGGTGGTCAACATCGGGGGCTTTCTCCTCATTCTCAAAATGTATTTCCCGGCTTCGGCAAAAGTGGACGGCTGCCAAAGGGGCTGCCGGACATCCTGTCAACGAACAAATTCGTCTAATTGCCTTCAACGAGCAGGGACACTTAAAACGAGTGGCAACACTTATGCCACTCCGCTTGTCCAGGCTATTTACTTTGATTTGCTGTCTGAAGCGGCTCCAACGCGTCTTCTATAGAAGACAGGTGGGGTTCAAGGGTGTCTACTTCTGTAGACACTTTCGGAAGCGCAGGCTCGGCCTTGTATCGTAAATCATGGCTCGCCGGGAGGATTGAATGAGAAAGTTCGTTTCCGCTTCGCTGCTGCTACTACTGCTCGCGCTGAGCCTGACCTCTTTTTCACAGGAGACGTACGACAATCTGGTCAGGCGTTTCGCCTATGACAAAAACACTCCGCTGGATTTGCAGCAGCACGGCTTAGAGGAGCGCGACGGCATTAAGATTTACGACATCTCTTATGCCAGCCTTAAAGGCGGGCGCGTGCCTGCTTACCTCGTCGTGCCGAAGGGGCGCGGCCCGTTCGCGGCCATCATCTTCGGACACTGGGCCATGCCTGGGTCGCCCGTGATGAATCGCAAGGAATTTCTGGAAGAGGCGTTGGCGCTGGCTCGCGCCGGGGCCGTTTCGCTGCTCACGGATGCGCCCTTCGCGCGGCCCGGCTTTAAGCCAGGCACGCAGCCCTTTGACCCGCAGGACGTTGCGGTCTATTTCCAACAGGTGATGGATATGCGGCGCGGCGTTGACCTACTGCTATCGCGCAAGGACGTGGATTCCTCGCGCATAGCTTATGTCGGCCACAGCTACAACGCCAACGTCGGCGGACTACTCGCCGGAGTTGAAAAGCGTATCAAGACGTTTGTGCTGATGGCCGGGTCATTGTCGGATGTGGAAGCGCTGCGCTCAAACGACCCTGAGATGGTTAAGCTTCGCCAGTTGGTCGGCGAAGCGAAGATCGAACAGGTGATAGCGGAAACCAATTGGCTAGACCCTGCCAACTATATAGGACATGCAGCGCCGTCATCCGTGCTCCTGCAATACGGACTTAAAGACGGGCCTAACGGCGAGAAGAGAGGCCGTCATTATTTCTCGCTGGTGAGCGAGCCGAAGGCGCTCAAGCTCTACGACGCAGGCCACGCGCTCAACTCGGAAGCGCGGCGTGATCGTTATGAATGGCTACGCACACACCTCAATTTGCGAAAACTTGACCGCGCCGTTTTAGATAAAGTGCAGGACATCAAATAATTCATTCAGGCTAGCGCCGCGTTCAAGCAAGAAGCGTCCGGCTGAGCGCCGCGTCAATTGATTCCTCACTCTCATCCAACTCGACATCGCTGTAGAGATGCCACTCCTCCTCATGCGTGGCAGCCGCGCCGGGTTCGAGTCGGCTGATTGGCCCAAGCGATTCTATTTCGATAAACGATGCGGCGGTATAGGTCTCGTTGTTGCTGCCGTAGTCAGGATAATTTGCGCCCTCCTGATAGGGAAATCGCTTGACGAACAGCGTCCGGCGGCGATGATAAGCGGCCCAACCCTGCTTGTTGGCGATGCCGAGCTTTTGCGGCGCGTCCACACTCGTGTCTGTCTTTAATTGAATGTATTTCTTGCCGATGGCCCAACGCGAGTCGCTCAAATCCGTGTAGTGCCACAGGATGAGCGGGCGCGCTGGCAAGAGGTATTCGTCCCAGGAACGATACGGCTCCTGCGGGAAGATAGCTCGGCCTCCGCCGTTCATAATCGTCAGCGCCCACACGGCAACATCAATGCTCCACAAGCCGCGATTGGTTATTTTGTGATGAACGATGAGCTTCGTGCCCGTCGGCTCAAGTGTGACAATCATCTCCTTTTGGATTCCGGTCTGAGGCTCAATTGCTTGCATCAGTCGAATAGAATAATCGCCGTCCGTTTCATATTCGAGAGGGCTGTTGTCTGGCACGTAAGAGCGTGGGTTGGCTTCGGGCGCAGTCCAGAGACGATGACCGCCCCAGGGTTTCCAGTCTCCGAGTTCCGTCTTGATGACCGATTCGGGCACTTCACCCAGAATGTTTTCTTCACCGGGAAAGCCATAGCGTATGATGCGTGGGCCAATGTCGGTCGTGACGATGGCCTCGATTGCCCCGTTCGTCAATTTGTAGCAGTTGGGTTGATTGAGGTAATTGACCTTTAACACTGTGAGCTTCTCCCCGAACAAACTCTATTCACGGCCTGTGCAAAGTTTTTCTTTAGTAAGCGAACGCCTGATAAACTTCTGTATCAGGCAGATCGTCCAGCGATTCGACTACGGGGTTGAAGCGCAGAAGGCGGCGTGCTCTTTCGGACAGGTCAGCGAGGGCCGCACGCGGCACGTGTATAGAGACTTCGGGGCGAAAGAGCCAGCGGCGGCTGTAGCCAATGACGACCATCGGGCGCGGGATTTGGGTGCGGTTCGGTGTCCCGCGATGAAGGCTGCGCACGTCGCGTATCATCACGTCGCCGAGCCGCATCGTCACCGGCTCTAATCGAACCTCGCCCGCTTCGATGCGTCGCAATCCCTCCTCTTTGGAAATCATGTGTGTGCCGGGAGCTATCTCAAACGGGCCGTTCTCATTCGTTACTGCGACGAGCGGAAAGTTGACGGCCAGTTGGAAAGGCGGCGTCTCCTGTCCGGTTTCAGGAAAGAGGGGCGGGGCATCTCTGTGTATGTCCTGATATTCAGAGCCAAGGATGGGCGTGTCTGTAGCAAGCTGCGGCATCACTGGGTCTGGGCCGACTAATCCGGCGACGATTGCCAGCACGTCTTCATCTTCATAGAAAGCAGGCTCAGCGAAAGGCGCTGTGAATGGCAGCGTGACGTAATAGCGTCCGGGGCCGCGATTCTGTAGGTGTCCTTCGCGCGCGATGTGCGCTTCGAGCAGCGGAGCGAAAGCCTCATTCCACGTCGTCAATATCTCTTTCGAGAAATGTTCGGGCAAGACGCAGTAGCCGTCTGTGAGCGCCTTCTGCGTGAGCGATTCGATTTCAGCCTGACTGTAACGCCCCTTATTCATAATTATCGTTTTCGCGCGCTCAGACGATTCTGGATGACGACAACCGCGAGCAGGAAGATGCCGCGCAGGACGCCCTGCCAGTATGAGCCGATCCAATCGCCTTCGTTATTCAGGATGTTGAAAAGAACGCCGAGCAGCAGCACGCCGACCAGCGTTGAGCCGACGCCTCCCTGCCCGCCCGTCAGCAACGTTCCGCCGACGACGACCGCAGCGATGGCATCCAACTCAAAACCCATCCCGGCGACCGGCTGGCCGGAGCCGAGACGCGAAGCCATAATCACACCAGCGAGGCCAGCGAGCGCGCCGCTTAAGGCGTAGACACCCAGCGTCACGCGCCCGACGTTGAGGCCCATCAATCGAGCCGCCTCTTCGTTGTCGCCGAGCGCATAGACGTGACGACCAAAGCGCGTGTGATTGAGCACGACCCAGCCCGTGACGTAAGCCAGAATGAGAATGATAATCGGGACGGGGATTGGGCCAATCACGCCTTGCCACAGCCAACTAAATCCGGCTGACATATTCTTAATTTCGATGGGCTTCTCTTCGGCTAAGCGCAGCGCAAGGCCGCGCGCCGCAATCATCATCGCCAGCGTCACGATGAAAGGCTGGATACGAACTTTAGCAATCACCAGCCCGTTGACGAGGCCGAGCAAGGTGGTCGCTCCAATAGCCACGACGAGCACAACGGCGAAGTTATTTCCGGCGAGAAGTGCTGCAATCACGCCGCCCACGGCCAGCAATGAACCGACCGAGAGGTCTATCCCGCCCGTCAGGATAACGAACGTCATGCCGAGCGCGATGAGTCCGACCATGCTGTTCTGCGCGACGACGTTGAGCAGATTCTGCGCGGTCAAAAAGCTGCCGTCGTCCAGAAAAGTCCCGTACCGCACAGAGGCGAAGATGCAGACGAGGATGAGCGCCACGAGCGCTCCCTGCCGCTGAATAAAGGAGGCAAACTTCGCGCGCGCGACTCTTCCACGCGTCGAGCCTGCCTCATCAATGGTCGTCGCGGCCTGACTCATAACAATCTCCCCAATCGGAAGGATGAACGCGGAACGCGGAACGCTGAATGAAAGACAATGGATTTATAGTTCATCGTTCCGCGTTCATCCTTCATAGTTTCCTTTAGGCAACTTTCGGTCGTTGGACGTAGACAGCGATGATGATGATTGCCGCCTTGATGACCAGAGACCATGAAAATTGTATGCCCTGCATGTTAAAGCTGGTGGTTATCACCTGCATCATCAACGCGCCGATGACCGTTCCGACGATTGTTGCGCGCCCGCCCGTCAAAGCTGTACCACCGATGACGACCGCCGCGATGGCGTCGAGTTCGATGTTGAGGCCGACGTTGGAAGGGTCGCTCGCGCCGCCGCGCGCGGACTCGATTAACCCGGCGAGGCCCGCCAGCAAACCGCTCAGCGCATAGACGGCAATCTTGGTGCGGTGAACCTTGACGCCCGCCAGACGTGATGCAGCCTCGTTGCCGCCGACCGCGACGATGTAACGACCAAAGCTCGTCGCACGCATCACGAAGATGGCGGCGGCGACAATCAGAACCATCACCAACACCTGCATCGGAATTGGCCCGACGTAGCCCGTGCCTAGAGCTTCAAACGCAGGATAGCGGCCTTTGAATTCAACGAGGCGTCCCTCGCTCGGTATCTGGGCCAACCCGCGTCCGGCAATCAGCACGGCGAGCGTGACGATAATCGGCTGGATGCGAAACAGGGAGATGAGCGTGCCGTTGAGCGCGCCGACGGCAATAGAGACAAAGAGCGCCAGCAGCACCGCTACCAGCACGCCGCGCTCAAGATTGATGGCAGCCATTGAAGCAGCGACGGCCATCACCGAGCCGACAGACAAATCAATGCCGCCCGTCGCAATCACAAACGTCATTCCGATGGCGACGAGCATCGTCGGCGCAACCTGCAAGAGAATGTTCCAGAAGTTATTGATGTCCCAGAAATTTCGCGTGAAGATGGCGTTGACGATAATCAGCAGGATGAGCGCGGCGAGCGCTCCGTAGGTCGGGCCGAAAGCTCCGAGCCGCGCCCACGCGCCGCCTCCAGCACCCGCACGACTCACCTCGGTGGCATTCTGCATCTCTTCTCAGCTCCTACGTTGTTCGCCCGTCGCCCGTTGTGCTTTCAGCGCTCTTTTCATCCATCGTTGCAGCCGATTCAGTTGTCGTCGCCTTTGTTTCAGTTGAATCGCCTTCGGCCATCGCGTGAATAATCGCGTCCTGCGAAATCTCCTTGCCGCGCAATTCGCCTACGCGCTGGCCGTCGCGCATGACGATGACGCGCGAACTGCCTTCGACCAACTCTTCAAGCTCCGATGAAATCATCAAAACGCCGAGGCCGGAATTCGCCAACTCGTTAATCAACTCCTGTATCTCGCCTTTCGCGCCGATGTCTATGCCGCGCGTCGGCTCGTCCAAGATGAGAAACTTCGGATTCTTGCAGAGCCAGCGCGCCAGCAGCACCTTTTGTTGATTGCCGCCCGATAGCTCACGAATCCTCTGGTCTGCGCTCGCGGCCTTGATGCCCAGCCGCTTCATAAAGCGGTCAACTATCTCCTGCTGCTTTGTGCGCGAGACGATGCCGAGCTTCGTTAAAGCGGGCAGAGCGGCGAGCGTCAGATTTTCGCGCACGGATAACTCAGGGATGATGCCTTCGGCCTTACGGTCTTCGGAAAGGAACGCCAGGCCAGCTTTGATGGCGTCGCGCGGCGAACGCAGCTTCAGAGCTTGTCCTTCAAGATAAACCTCGCCCGCCTCCACCTTGTCCGCACCGAAGATGGCGCGCGCCGTCTCCGTACGGCCTGAGCCGAGCAAGCCTGCGACGCCGACTATCTCGCCGCGCGCAGCATCCACCGTCACCCGATTGAGCTTGCGCCCGCGCGTTAGATTTTCTGCGCGCAGGAGCGGCACGCTCTCGCGCTTTGCGTCCGTGTGCTCAAAGGCGGTCGTGCCCTGCCGCAATTCGTCGCGCTGTTTGCCGAGCATCAGGCACACAAGGTCAATCTTTTCCAGACCGGCCAGCGGACGCGTAGCGACAAACTTGCCGTCGCGCAGCACCGTCACGCGATCACAGACCGTATAGAGTTCATCGAAGCGATGGCTGATGTAGACGACCGCCGCGCCTTCTGCCTTGAGGCGGCGAATGACATCGTAGAGGATGGAGACTTCGCGCTCGGTCAGAGAGCTTGTCGGCTCATCAAGCACGACCACTTTAGCGCCGAAGGAAACGCCGCGGGCAATGGCTATCATCTGGCGGAGCGCGATGTTGAGACTGCCGAGCGTGGCACGCGGGTCTATCTCAAGTCCGAGGCGGGCGAGTAGATTGGCCGCGTCTCTATACATGCGCTTCCAATCTATCAGGCCAAAGCGGCGCGGCTCGCGGCCCAGATAAATATTTTCGGCCACCGTGCGGAACGCCAGCAGATTGACCTCCTGATATACGGCGACGACGCCCTCAGCTTGCGCTTCCTCCGGCGAGCGAAACTCGACCGGCCTTCCTTCCAGAAACATCTCCCCGCCGTCGCGCGTGTACGCGCCCGTCATAATCTTAATCAGCGTTGACTTGCCCGCGCCGTTTTCTCCGACAAGCGCGTGAACCTCGCCGCGCTCCAACGACAGGTCAACACCGCTGAGCGCCGCAACGCCCGCAAAGCTTTTCTTGATTCCCTCCATGCGGAGGAGCGATTCGGATGAACTCATAAATTCAGAATCCAGAATTCGGAAGTCAGGAGTCAGAAGAAAAGAAAATCAGAAAAAGTTGGTCGCAGCCTCTTATTCTGAATTCTGGATTCTGACTCCTGAATTCGTAGTTAGTATGCTTCGTTAACGAACTGGGCAGCGTTGCTGGAATCGAAGAATCTATCTTCAAGGATAATCTTGGGCGGGATAGTTTCTTTCTTGAGATACTTTTCCAGCGTGTCGAAGGCGAGCGGGCCGAAGCGCGGATTTGATTCGACGGTAATGTTCATCTCGCCGCGCATGATGGCTTCGAGCGCGGCCTTTTCGCCGTCAACCGAAACTATCAACACGTCTTTGCCCGGATTCATTCCGGCGGCCTTCAAGGCTTGAATCGCGCCGAGCGCCATCTCGTCGTTGTGCGCGTAGACGGCTGTAATCTCTTTGCCGTGGGCCTGTATGATATTCTCCATCACCTTCTGGCCTTCGGCGCGTGAGAAGTTTCCGGTCTGCGAAGCCAGTATTTTCATGTCCGGCGAATTCTTCGTCGCATCCCTGAACCCTTGCGAACGATCGCGCGCGACGGAAGAGCCTGCGGTTCCCGTCAACTCTACAATCCCTGCCTTGCCGTTTGTCTGTTTGACCAGCCATTCGCCAGCGCGTTTGCCCTGCTCGACGAAGTTTGAACCGAGAAACGCCACGTAGTCTTCGCCAGCCTTGCCCGCAGCCTCGCGGTCAATCAGGAAGACTGGAATTTTCGCTTCCTTAGCGCGACGGAGCGCAGAACCCAAGCCTTCAAACTCGCGTGGCGCAAGAAAGATGGCGTCCACGCGTTGCGCTATCAAGTCTTCAACATCGGAGACCTGCTTGGAGGTTTGCCCCTGCGCGTTTGTCACGACCAACTCGAACCTGTCCCCGCGCTTCTTCGCCTCGTCTCTCATGCTGTTGGTCTCGGCGATGCGCCAGGGGTTGTTCTCTTCCATCTGCGAGAAGCCGATTTTGAGCTTTCCCTTTCCTTGCGCGTCGCCGCCGCCACGGCTTCCCTGCTTCGCGCAGCCAGAGCTTAAGAGAGCTATCATTGAAACGGCAGCGACTAACAAGACAACGAACAGCTTCCTTGAGTTAATGAAAAGTTTCATGTTCCTGCACTCCAATGTTTTAAGATTCCAAAGTGAAGCACGGTTTAACGCGCAGGCGCGATGCGCAGCCAGTTGAATCGCGCGGGCGCGCCGCCCGCCGTCAGCGCAACACGCACGCCTCTATCCCAGGGCGGTAGATAACTGCCATCCAACTCTTCGCCGATATTAGTCCAGGTGCGATTGTCTCGACTGAAGGCGAAGCGATAGCGGTGTCCGTCGCGCGCTGTCATGCGCAAGAATAGATAGCCTGAGTTTGGAGCGTTTGTCTCTGTGACGGCCTGTAGGTTGCCCTTTTCGAGACGCCAGAGCGTGACACGATTAGCCTTCACGGAAGCGCCAAGAGCATTCTCGTGATCGCCGTAGGCGGAGAGTCCCCCAATCGCATTAGGTCGCATCTCCTTCGTATTAACGCGAGTCGTCGCAACGTAATCTCCGACGGCAGGCGAGCGCGCGAGGACTGCGCCGACCATTTCGGTTTTAAACTGATTCGTGGTTGACGGTGCGAGGACCACCTGACCCAGATTCCTGCTCTCAACACGAACGTCAGGCTCATTGTATGCGGGCCACTGCCAGCCTGGCAGCAAGCGCGTCGAGTTAAACTCGTCAAAGAACGCATACTCTGCCGCCACGTCTGTTGCGCCATGCGGCGAGGCAGCCTTTACGCTTGGCCCACGTCCATCGTTAATCGTCGGCCATCCGTTTGCGCCCCACTTGATCTCATCGAGCAGAGTTTGCCGCCCGACATAGACGAAATCGTCGGCCTTCATCGCATGATAAAGGAGAAAGTCGCGTCCTCTAGCGTCTGTGACGATTGTGCCGTGGCCGGGGCATTTCCAGTTCTCGTTGCCGCGCATAATCGGATTTTTGGGATTCTTCTCCCAAGGGCCGAGCAGTTTGCGCGAACGCGCAACGCCGATCATGTAATTACACTCGCGCGCGCAGCAGAAGTTGCCGGAATAAAAGATATAAAACCAGCCGCCGCGCTTGACGACCGCAGGGCCTTCAACCAAATCACCATAAGGCAAAGAGGCGTGCTTTTCCCAGGCCTGATCGTTGTGAAACAACTCTTTGCGCTCGCCAACGAGGCGCGTGCCGTCTTTGGACAAGCGCTGCGCCCAGATGGGCGTCGGTTTACTGACGCTGTTGCCATCCTCTTTCCAAAGCAGGTAACGGTCTCCGTTTTCATCCGTCACGGGAAAGCCGTCAATCGAGCCGACCTCCTGACAAACGAGCGGGCCGTGGTCTGTGTATGGCCCCTGCGGGCGACGCGCGGTCGCAACCGCCACGCACAGTGGGCCATCTTTTTTCTGCGCCGCGTAGTAGATGAAAAAGCGTCCCAGATGTTGAGAGATTTCCGGTGCCCAGTATTTGCCTACAGACCAAGCGGGACGCTTCTGGAAAACTGCGCCGACGATTTCCCAGTTAACCAGATCGCGCGAGTGCAAAATGGGAAACTCCGGCGCCCATTCTGATGAAGTCGCGGTGGCCCAGTAATCCTGGCCCACTCGAATCACCGAAGGGTCTGGAAAATCCCCGGCCATCGCCGGATTAGTATAAGTCGGGCGACGCTGCCCAACAGCGCCTGTGGCGCAGAGAGATAGCAACAGCAAGGCGCAGGTTGCGCTGAGCGTTTGCTTGTTAAGTAATAATCTTCCCATGTCCTCTCAATCCTTTTGATGAACTGCGCATGACGCGGCCACACTTCCAGCCCTTTGCATCAGACAGCCTTTTCGTAATTACTTCTATGTTGATTGATCTCACTACGCCGCGCGTGTTCTGCGGGTGGCGCGGTCGAATCGCGCAGAACGAGGTAAGTCGAAACATTTATTTCCACGCCCTGCTGGTCTGGATGTTCGACGGTGGCTATCAAAGCTTCGACGGCCTTGCGCCCAAGTTCGACGCGTGGCAGGCGAACGGTCGTCAGCGGCGGATTGCTGAACGCCGCAAACGCTATGTCGTCGAAACCGACGATGGAAACATCTTCGGGAATGCGCAAGCCACGCTCATGAAATTCCTGCATGACGCCGAGCGCCATCATGTCGTTGGCGACGACGACGGCTGTCGGTAGCTCGCTTAAATCCAGCATCTCTCGCGCCACGCGCCTTCCGCCTTCGAGCCGGAAATCGCTTTCGTAAATCAACAGCGGCGCGCTTTCGGGCAGTTGATGCGCCATCGAATCGCGAAACGCTTCCAGACGTTTGGCTGCCGAGTGCAGACGAGTCGGCCCGCCGATGTAGGCTATCTTTCGATGGCCGAGCCAGTGCAGATGTGTAATCGCTTCGTTAATCCCGACCTCGTAATCGACGACGATATTGCTCATGCAGACGCCAGCCGAGCCGATGTCGAGAAAGACTACCGGCACATGACAACGCGCCAGTTCGTCAATCAATCCCTGATCGAGTTCTGATGTCATCAAGGCCACGCCCGCAACCTTGCGTTCGATAAAACGCCGCACGTTATCGAGCGTTCGCTCGTCGTCGTAATCCGTGTTTGCCAGAATCACATCATGCCCCTTCTCGAAGGCCACGGTTTCAATGCTCTTGACCAATTCGGGGAAGAAGGGATTCGAGATGTCTGAGATGAGCAGCCCAAGCGTGTTGCTGCGGCCCGAAGCGAGATTCCGCGCGTTAGCATTCGGGTAGTAGTTGCAACTCTCTATGGCGCGCAACACTTTCGCGCGCGTCTCCTCGGAGACGAATCGCGTTTTATTGATGACGTGCGAAACGGTCGCGGTTGAGACGCCCGCCACGCGCGCTACATCTTTAATGCGCATCTTTGCCGCCATTGGCTTTTTCAATCCAATCAAAACGCCTTACAGCAATTCTGTAATCTCTCTAGCACCGTCGCCGGGTTCGGAAATATAGATGGGCGGAATCTTGCCGGTGGCTTTATTATACTCAGCCGTCACCCTCTCCTGAAATTTTTCGAGCGCAGAAGCGCGAACCAGATTGACCGTACAGCCTCCGAAGCCGCCGCCCGTCATGCGCGCTCCGTACACGCCGTCAATCGAGCGGGCAACATCGACCAGCACGTCCAACTCCCGACAGCTTACCTCGTAATCGTCGCGCAGCGATTCGTGGCTCTTGAGCATGAGTTGGCCCATCTCTTTGAAATCCCTGGCCCGAAGCGCACTGGCGGCAGCGAGTGTCCGCGCATTTTCGGTCACCACATGACGACAACGCGCGCGAACGGGGTCGGGCAAGTGCTTTTCGTGCATCTGGAAATCAACGATACTCACGTCGCGCAACGCGCGTACGCGTGGCAGCACTTCGCTGAGAAGCTGGACGCCGCGCTCGCATTCCGCACGCCGCGTATTGTACTCGGAAGAGGACAACTCATGCTTGACGCGCGTGTCGCAGATTGCAACGACCGCGTCGGAGGTATCGAGCGGAATCTGCATCATTTCGAGCGAGCGGCAATCAATAAGGAGCGCGTGCCCACGGAGGCCGCACGCCGCGACGAGTTGATCCATAATCCCGCATCTAGTCCCGACATAAATGTGCTCGGCCTGCTGGCCCGCGAGCGCAAGTTGAACCCTGTCAACTTCAATCCCGGAGATTTCCAACAACGCCATCCCCACAGAGATTTCGAGCGCTGCCGAAGACGAAAGACCCGCTCCGGCGGGCACATTCGACGAGAGCAACAGGTCAGCGCCGCGCAAGCGCAAGCCCCGCGCTTCGAGAGATTGCGCGACGCCTTCAACGTAATCCAGCCATATCCCGCGCTGCTTCTGCCCCGGATTGTCGAGGTCAAACTCAGCCGTCTCCCGCGAGTTGAGCGAATGAACGCGCACACGGCGATTATCCCTCGCTTGTGCGGCCACTAGCGTCTCACGATTAATCGCCATCGGCAGCACGAAGCCGTCGTTATAATCCGTGTGCTCGCCAATCAGGTTGACTCGACCGGGCGCGCGAAACAAACGCGGCTCTCCGCCGTCGCCAAACTGTTTGCCGAAGGCTTCGCGCATTGCACCGGTGGCGATCACTGCTCATCTCCTTTCCAGATGACCGCCGCGACGTGCGAGCGAAGCTCTGCCGCTTTCTCTTCGGCGAGCGTGTCGTTGATGAACATTCCGGCCCCCGTCTCGCTGCCCGCCAGATACTTCAATTTGGTCGCGGTTCTCAGCGGCGGATAAAACTCTATGTGGAAATGGTAATAGTCGTAAGCCTCATTGTCGGTCGGGCGCTGGTGCAGCACCATGATGTAAGGGAATGAGAGATCAAACAATTGGTCGTAAGCGACCAATACCATCTTGAGCAGTTCGGCCAAATCCCTCTGCTCTGCATCATGCAGGTCTGTCAGCGCTTGCAGGTGGCGAGACGACGCGATGTGAACCTCATACGGATAGCCCGCGAAGAATGGAATATAGGCGACAAAAGAATCATTCTCCGCGACAATCCTGCGCTCGTCGCTACGCTCTCCGGCGACGATGTCGCAGAGCAGGCAACGACCTGTGTTTGCCTGATGAGCGCGCGATTGCTCCAACTCCTGCCGGATGCGCGGCGGGATAAACGGGTAAGCGTAAATCTGCCCGTGCGGGTGATGCAGCGTAACGCCTATCGCTTCGCCCTTATTCTCAAACTCGAACACGTAGTCAACGAAATCTAACGCGCCCAACTCACGAAAGCGGTCTATCCAGACGCGTACCAGCTTGTAAATCTGTTCGACAGGCTCCCCGGCCAGCGTCGAGCTATGATTCGGCGAATAGAGCACGACCTCGCAGACTCCCTGGCCTGGACGCACGGGGTAGAGTTCGGTCGCTTCAACGGCAGGCGGCGGCGGGTCGGCGCGCAACGAAGGGAAACGATTCTCGAAGACGACGATGTCATAGTCGCTTTCAGGCACTTCCGTCGGAAAGCCGCCCTCTTTGGTTGGGCAGAGCGGACAAAAGTCTGCGGGCGGCAAAAAGGTTCGCTCTTGCCTGTGTGTTGCGGTTGCCACCCATTCGCCAAGGAGCGGATTCCAGCGCAGTTCAGACACGACGCTCCTCCTCCGCTTCCGGCTGCGCTTCAGGCTCGCGCCTGCCGACGTTATCACTTTCGGCTTGAGTTTGCGCGCGCGGTGCGGGCTGCTCGTCAAAAGTATAGAAGATTAAATATCTTCCGTCGGCGAGCGTGATTCGTCTGCGGTGCATTCCCTCTTGTTCGTCCTGTTCGGTCATAGAGAATTTTTAGTCGGCCCATGCTGCATGCATTTCGCGTCAATCACGTAAAGCTTTGTCACGAAGGAGAATTTTTCAATTTCGCGTCGAGCGCATCACAGCCGGGCCTTGCTGTTTGACAATCGAAGGGCTGCCCTTTTCAATCATGGGCCAGCCGTCGCGGTAGCTGAGCCTATCCATCAGCATAATTCTACGCACGTCGCGGTCGCCCTTGATGTCGCTTTTCAGAAAGCGATTTCTTGAATCGATAGCGTGATAAAAAATCCAGTCCTGCCCGGCGGCGTCTCGGACGACGGAGTTATGGCCGGGCGCAACAAAGCGCTCGTTGCGTTCGAGGATGACGCTGTTGGGTTTGCCGCCCGATTGGGCCAACGTCTCGAAAGGGCCGGTCGCGCTGCGCGAGCGTGCGACCATCACTGCATAGTGAGCCTTGTCTCCACAGCAATTGTCGCCGGAATAAAAGAGGTAGTAATAACCGCTCTGCTCTGTGACCCAAGCGCCTTCGACGAGGCGTTGATAGTTGTTCGGGTTCTCGTCCTTAATCGTCGCAATTAAATCGACGGGCTGACTGCCCGGCATGAAACTCAAACGGTCGGGCGCGAGTTCCTGCACCCTGATGGGTTGAAAGCCCGAACCCCAGTAGAGAAGGCGCTTGCCTGTGCGCGGGTCATCAAAAGCCATCGGGTCAATGTTGACGAAAGATTCGCCGCACTTCAAGGGCTTGCCGCTATCGGCAAACGGGCCGCGTGGTGTCTTGGCGGTGGCGACCGCCAAGCACAGGCCCGTCAGCGTATTCGGGTCGGCTGAGTAATACATGTAATAAGTTTCGCCGAACTGGCTGACGTGCGGTGCCCAGAATTTTTGAGTCTGGTTGGCCCACTCAGGCTTAATCGGGAGCGCATCGCCCAGGTGCTCCCACTTAACCAAATCTTTAGAGCGGGCGACCTGTATGTTGATGGTTTGTTTGTTGATGATTGTCTGCGTCGCGTAGGCGTAATACCAGCCGTCGGAGGAGCGCATGACGGTCGGGTCTGGAAAGTCTGTGTCGAAGACCGGATTGGTATATTGCGTCGCCCGCGTGTAACTTTTTGTCCTCGCGCCGCGACGCGTCGATTGCGCCGTCGCCGCGTCCGAAGACTGCACGATCAAAGCCATGACTGCGTAGCAGAACAACAGTAGCCCAAGTCGTCTTGTCTCAAACAACCTCATTTTTCCAGATTCCCGCCCTTGCGTATGTGATGGCTGCCCCACAGTCACTGACTAACAGTGGGAATGCCGCAGGCATCAGGGCTGCTTTATGGTGACGACCCGGGCCGAGTCCCAGTTGTTTTCCGAGGAGCCATAGCCATAGAGCAGAACGTGAAATGAGCGCGGCAGATTCTTAATAACTTTTTGCAGGCCCGCTTCTCCGTTGAGCATGAAGAGAAACTCATCGCCGCGACGAACGATGCCGAGCGTAGGGTTCTTGGCCTTCGTGCCCAGGGTGCGGTTGTCAAGCCGCTCTCCACGCCCGTCAACCACCGCCCACGCTTCAAATGTACCTTCGCTCGTCAGCAGCCACTCAATCCGGTTGCGTCCAGAGCCGTCGAAGAGAATGGTCAGAATCGCGTTACCAATCGGGAGGACTGATGAATTGGGTTCTGGCATGGCTTGCCCTACTTTGGCGATTGTCGCTTCGACGATGAAGCGATCACCTGTAAAGCTCTGCTTGCTTCTCACGCCTGTGCGCGAGCCGGAATGCCCACGCAGACGAAGCTGCCCATCTTTCAACTCGACTTTCCCGCTGGCGCCTTCGAGGCTGAACATTTCCCACTTAGTCGAGTCTAACGTCTGGCCGTCGAAGCTATCAGTCCATTCATTCACAGGAGGAGCGGCCTGCGTGGTCTGGCCGGATGGCTTGGAAGACGGCTGCTGTGCCCCCGCGACGCTTCCCATGATATGCACTGCGATTAAAATGACGAAGAGAGGCCGCAGAAAATTTGTGCTCATAGTTCCCCCTCGAATTGAGGTCTTAAAAATTTACATTGGCGAGACGCCTGACCAGTTCTTGCCGCTCGGTCTGCGCCTGCTTCTGCTGAACATCGCTGAGCCGCTTGAATGCCGCAATCGCTTTTTGGGCATCCTCCGTTCGCTTCAGTCGCATGTAGACGCGGCTCAGTTGATATTGCGCCTCCGGCTGGTTAGGATCAGCCGCAGCGACGGTTTCCAGTTGGCTCGCTGCCTCAGCGAGCCGCTCGGTACGAATATAAAGCCTTGCCAGCGTCAGGCGCGCAGGGGCAAACGATGGTTCGAGCGAGATGGCGCGCTGTAGATGCGACTCGGCGCTGGTCATATCGGCGGAGGGCTGCCGGAGGAGGGCGTCGGCCAACAGGTAATGAACGACGGCGAGTTTGTCATCGACCGCTAGCGCCCTGGTGTAGGATGCGATGGCTTCCGTGTATCGCGCCGTCTCATCATAAACAATTCCGAGATAAGCGATGGCCGGGGCAAACTTCGGGTCAAGTTCGATAGAACGCTCGAAGGCTCGCGCCGCCTGGTCATGCTTCTGATTCTTGAAATGGGCCACCCCCAGCGCGAACCAGAGCTTCGACGAGCGTGGAAACTCTGTGAGCGATTCGTTTAAGCGAATGACGGCAGCCTCCGGCGCTTTCGTGTCCGTCAGCAGCATCCCGTAGCGAAAGCGATAAGCCTCGTTTTTCGGGTCGCGCTCGATGGCGAGCCGCATGGCCGGGATAGCATTCTCGACGTGACCGGCAGCCTGGTAGATTTCAGCCAGAGCAGCATAGATAGGAGATGCCTCGACGCCGCGCGCGACGGCTGATTCGAGTGTGCGACCGGCTGAAGGAATATCTTTCTGCGCCAGAAACGACCGCGCGAGCAGGGTAATAGCTTCCACATTCGACGGGTCGGACGCCACGACGACGCCGAGTTCTTCGCTTGCCTCTTTGCCGAGTCCGGCGGCGAGCAAAGCAGCCCCCAGTTCGGCGCGAGCGGGCGCGCTGTTAATTTGAGTATTCGCGCTGCCGACGCGCGACGCGTAAATCTGGTAGTAGGCGGCGGCGGCTGTACGGTCGTTAAGACGAAGGGCTATGACGATGAGGGCGCGTGCAATCTCCGCGTCGGGCGCAATGGCAAGTGCTTTTTCAAACAGTTCACGGGCGGCGCGCAAGCCTTCCGGCCTACCACTCTTGAACCGAATCTGCGCCAGATTGACCATCGCGCTCGGCTGTTTCGAGTCGAGCTTGAGAGAAATCTCAAACTGCTTAGCGGCCTGCGCATCCCGACCGAGCTTCAGCAGAATGGCCCCGTGATTATTACGTGCGGTTGGTGATGTCGGCGCGGCAATGGCGGCGGCGGCAAATTGCCGCTCGGCTTCTGCAAGGTCGCCGGCGCGGTCTGCAATCACGCCCAGGTAAGTGTGGGCCAATTCATTACCGGGGTCGGCCTGCACTGCGCGCTGCAAGAAATTCCTCGCAGTGTTAATGTCCCCGCGCTCAAGAGCCGCAGCCCCTTCGGCAATTAATCCCTCTGCTTTTTTCCGATTCTCTTTCTCCTGGCTCAGGGAAAATGTTTGTGCATGACAGACCATGCTTCCCCCTGATGAAGCAGCAGCCAGGATGATTACCATGACCGCCGGCATCAGGTTGAAGATATGACGGGCCGAGAATTTCATAACGTCGAAGGCGAAGGGGAGCGCGGTAAAGGTCTGTAAAAAACGAGGAGCGCGGGAAGAGTCGCTGAAACTTTTCCCGCGCCGCTCGGCTGATAGCAGTTCGGGCTAGAAAATCAACCTGGCGCCGACCTGAACGGTTCTCGGGCTATCGTTAATAACGCCGGAAAATCCGAAACCACCAGAGGAAATATTGTTATCCGGCATTCCGTAATAATGGCGGTTGAAGAGATTGAAGAACTCTCCGCGAATCTCGAACGTGACCGTTTCACTAATCCGTGTCTTCTTCATCAGGCTGAAGTTTTCCGTGTAGAACGGGAAAGGCCGGATGTCGTCGAAGACAGCGGGCGCTGTGCCGAAGAACCGCGACGGGTCTGCGTAGTAGGCCGCGTATGCCGGGTCGGTCACGTCCGTCGTCGGTGGCGCTTCAAAGTTCGGCGGCGCAGTGAAGGCATTACGGTTTACAACTACAGAGCCTGTCCCGTTCGCATCGTTTCCGGTCAGAATTGGTGCACCCGTCAGATTGGGCCGCAAGACCGCGCCCCTGAAGCCTGAGAAGCCGAGAGTATTCAAGAATCCTGAACTGTTAGTCGAAACAACCACCAGCGGCACGCCTGTTTGGTAGCGATGGATGCCTGCGATTTGCCACCCACCGAAGATAGCGTTCGCAATGCCGCCTCGGTCAAGGAATCGTCTCCCCTTCCCGAAGGGGAGTTCCAGGATGTAGTTGAAGACCAGCACGTGCGGAGTGCTGTTGGGCGAGACCGAACGCGTCCGGTCATACGGGTTCTGCGGCGCATTGACAGGAGTGCCGCCGTACAGGTCTTCCGCAGCCGTACCCGTCAGCCTTGAGAATGTGTAAGCCACGTCAAACTGCATCCCCTGCGTGAAGCGTCGGCCCACTTTAACTTGCAAGGCGTTGTACCAACTCTGGCCCTGGCTCTCTTGAATGTTATTGATTCTTCCGTATTGCGGGAAGGGTCGCAGAGACTGTGCGACAGTTCCGGTAAAGCCCGGGAAGACCGCATTTGGATTCGCCGCGAGTGTAAACCCGACACTGGCGGCATAGGCGCGCTCGGCGGGGGTCACAGCGGCGAGCGGTTTGTTCAGCAAAGGATTTCCCAATTTTAAAGCTTCAAACGGAACAGCATTGATGCGGCCAACGTCGGAGCGCAGCCGCGTTCCCCTGCTCCCGATGTAGCCGACGGAGGCAGCAAAATTCGCTGGCAGTTCTCGCTGAATATCGACGCTCCACTGCTGCGTTCGGCCCGCCTTGTAGTCCTTTTGGATATATGAGATGTCCTCTGCTCCGATAAACTGGTTATTCGGGTCAACGGGCGGACGATCCGGGTAGGTGCTCAGGAAGAAATTGGCATCTGCGCCGAACTGCGGACGCGCCACCGTAGTGTTGTAGCCTTCCGTGCCCTCGCTCGAAGAAACGTCGCCAGCGAAACCGAAGAGGATGGGCGCGTAATAGATACCGTAGCCGCCGCGCACGACCGTCTTATTGTTAAGCGAGTAGGCGAATCCGAAACGCGGGCCGATGTTGGAATAATCCGTTTCAGCAATCCCTTCATTCTCCGCCTTCACTAAGGCGCTGGGGTCAGCCGAGACAAGTGCTCCGGGACGCCCGACGACGGGATTGATGACGTTCGGGTCGAAACTGCGATAGCGCCCGTGCGACTCTGTGCGCGGATAGTTTATTTCGTAGCGCACGCCGACATTGATTGTCAGGTTCTGCGTGAGCTTAATGTCATCCTGTGCAAAGCCGGACGTGTAGAAGTAGCGCCAACCGGGATCCATCGTCTTGTTGCTGTTGAAAGACCACTCGGTTGCGCCCGTAATCAAGCTCGCCAGAGGCCAACCCTGGTTATCAGTGTCTACGTTGGCCGTCTGCAAATGGCGGAAGTTAAACCAGCCGCCGGGCGCGCGCAGTTCTACGGGATTAAACTGCTGCCAGCGCACATCTCCGCCGACTCTTAATGTGTGTCGCCCTTTGACCCATGTAACGAAATCGGATGCCTGGACAAGATTGTCTGCGAAGGGCGAGTTGTTAACCCACGTCCCGCCGAACCCCTGAGCGCCGCGCGGGTCGATCAGCGCGTTGTAACCGGGGAAGTCTATAGATGGTAAAGCTCCTCCGAGAACAGAATTTTGTGGTATTCCAAGGCTGAACGGGTCGTTTGCGCTACCCGTCACGCCGGGACTCTGGTTAAAAGTCTCATTGCGGCTAAAACCAATATTGAAGTGGTTGAGCAGCGTCGGCGTGAGCGTCCAATCGTGCTGCACTCTGGCAATATGCGCGGTGATGATTTGATCGGATGTGCCCCATGCTGTCAGCGGTCGCGCATAGCGAGGAAATCTCGCCCCGATGCTGCTGATGGTACTGCTTTTACGATATGAATAACTGAGCGAAAGACGCTGCGCCCCCGTTAGAGCATCATCAATCTTGAACACGTAATTGTTCATGACCGTCGGGATACTCGATGACGCGAGATAGTTGCGAAACACGCCGGGGCGTGTCGGAAGCGGGAAAAATTGCATCAGCCTGCGACCGACCGGGTCTTGCGCCGAAAGCGGAATGATATTACCGGGAAAGGGTGTGCGCGCTCCCGGAGGGCCGCTACGCGGGTCATAGACCTGGACGCCGTTGGCAAATCCCTGATTGAATCCGAGCACATCCGGGTCTGTAAACAGTTCCCCAAAGTCGCCCTCTCGCATTCTGAGCGTCGGGACGGTGATGAAAGCATTTTCCGTCTGGCTGAAACGATAGCCCTCATAGTTGAAGAAGAAGAAGGTACGGTCTTTCAGCTTAATGACGGGAGAGCCGCTGCCTTGACCGAAGCGGGGCAAGGTAAGTGGGCCGCCGAGGTTGAAACCGAAGTCGTGCTGGCGGTCAATCAGCCTTTCCTGTCCGTTCGCGTTGTTGAAGAGGGTATTGGCATTGAGGGCGTCGTTACGGTGCAGCCAATATAGCTCTCCGTGATAATCGTTCGTGCCAGACTTAATCGTAAAGTTAACGATTCCGCCCGTAGAGTTGCCGAACTCTGCCGAGTATGTGCTGGTCGAGAGCGTAAACTCCTGAAATGCGTTTGGCCCCGGCGCAACTTCTGTAAAGAAAGTGCCGCTTTGAGCGCGGCGCGTAGAGCCGCCGTCAACCAGTATTTCTGTGCCGAGCGCCTGGCCGCCGCTGACTCTAAAGCGGTTGGCGCTCGTGCCGCCTTCCTGACCCCCGATGCGGCCCGATGACGAGACGTTGCTGTCTAGGAAGATAAATGAAAGTGGGGTGCGACCGGCGCTTTCGACGCTGACCTGAAGCGGTAGTTCTCTGACCTGCCGCTCGGTGACGTTGGTCTGCCGCACAGGGCTGTCGGTTTGAATGACGGGAGCGGCCTCGTTCGTCACCGTGACGACATCGGTAATCACACCGATCTCAAGCTTAACGTCAACGGTGCGCGTCACCTGCACGGCGACCTGCACGTCCTCGACCGTCGCAGATTTAAACCCCGGCGCTTCAACTGTGACCCGATAAGGGTCGGCCTTCAACTGAGGAATCGTGAAACTACCTTCGTCGCTGGTCGTCGTCTCGCGCACCTCATTTGTGTTGAGGTTAGTGGCTATCACCCTGGCATTGACAATCACAGCGCCGCCCGGATCAGTCACGGTTCCGGTGATATTGCCGCGGTCGCTCTGAGCGTAAGCCGCAGTACCCCCTGCCAAGATAAGCGCGAAGACTACGAGCGTAAAGAGCTTTCGAGATTTCATCGACCCCTCCTAGAAATGTTCACAACCTTCGTCCGAACAGAGCGCGAACTCCGAGAGAACTTCTATCAAAATCTTCGGAGTGAAAAGAGCTAGAGCCTGCTGCCTGACAGGCTTTCGCTAATACGGCAACGTATCGAGCCTGTCGTTCAAGGGCGCGCCTGACGGCGGCTGTTACAGGCTCAATAGCTAAAACTTACTGTAGAGAGAACCGAACTGGTCAGAATACTTAAACGATTACGTAAACGGTTAACCAAGTACTGCGGCTTATAGCAGCCCCGGCTTCACTTTGTCAATGTTTTTGTTGGAGAACTTCGATTTTCTTTGAAAAATGGTAGCGGCAGGATAGTTATTTCCATCCTCGTTTTGGTCGGCAGTAAACAATCCGGATAGAGAGCGCGGCGCTATTTCGGAGGGTCTATCAACTTAAATCCGACCACCCGCTGTTCCTTTTGTTCGACGCGCAGCTTTTCGGAGAGGGTGAACATGGCCCGCGAGCGCTCCTTCTCGCCCAAACGAGCGTAGACTATTCCGAGTTGGTAATGCGCCCCCTGATTTTTCGGGTCAAGTTCGATGGCACGCTCGAGTGCGGCGCGAGCGGCGCTGTAGTCCTTCTCCTTTGCATAGATGAGGCCGAGCGCGGCATGCGCTGCGGAATTTTTCGGGTCAGACTTTAGAGCGCGCTGCAACCAGGAAATGGCCTGCGCCTCGTCGCCCTCATGATGAGCAATCATCCCCAGATAGTATTCTGTGTCAGGATAGTAAGCTAAGGCCAGGCTGCGCTCCAGCGCGGCGCGGGCTTCGGGAAATTTCTTAGCTCCATAGAGAATTGCTCCGAGCACGTAGTAGCCGCGTCCATCCTGCGGGCGCAGTTGGATGTAGCGATTTATCAATTCCTGCGCTCGCGGACTCTCGCCGTTATTAAGGCGCGCGATAGCCAGCGGGTAAAGATAATCCGGTTGGTCGGGCTTTATTTGCTGAAGCCGCTCAAGGGCAGTGAGCGCGTCATACAAGAGATTCATGTTGAGCGCTGTCCACCCGAAGTCATAGAGCACGGCGGGCGAATCGGGTGCGACTTTGCGGGCGCGCACCAGATATGAAAGTGACTTTTCGAGGTTGCCGCCTGCGCGCGCGACGCTGGCGAGGGCGCGCAGTGTCGTCACGTCGTCGGGCTTCAATGAAAGCGCCGCCAGGTAAGACTCTTCGGCACGCTCCGGCTCACCTTTCTGGTAATAGCTTGCGCCCAGATTGTAGAGGAGAGCGAACGAAGGGTTACTGGCTCGCCTGGCCGTCTCAAGGATTTCAATTGCATCATCGAATAACTTGTGCTCGGCAAAGACGGCGGCGAAGGCTGCCGCCATGTCGGGCGGCGCGGCGCGGCGCGAATCTTTGAGCGGCGCAGACAAAGCCCGCGCATCATCAACGTGGCCTAGACCGAGATGGCTCTTGACGAGCAGGAAAAGCTGGTCGGCGTTGGTTCGCGCTGCTGGAATCTTGCTCAAGTGCTCCAGAGCGAGCGCGTATTCCTTCTTCTCTTGATAAAGCGAAGCGAGGTTGAAATGAATGCCTGCGTTATCGGGAGCAAGCTTGACGGCCTCCGTAAAGGCCCAGAGAGCACGTTCAGGTTTACCTAAGTCGAGGTAGAGTTGGCCCACATTGAGGTAAGCACCGAGCAGCGCCTTGTTGGTTTCGATGGCTCGCAGGAACAGAGTCTCGGCTTCGCTGGCTCGATGTTGTTGTGCGCGAACTACGCCAAGCAGGTTAAGCGCGTTGGCTTCACGCGGCCCCTGTCTGAGCACCGCGTCGAGTTCCGCTTCGGCACTGCTGAGTTGCCCTTTGCGTATCATCTCGGCTGCGCGCTGCAAGCGTTCCACAGTCGGGTTATTCTGCGCTCTGACCGTGCCCGCTGACGCCATGACAAGAGACAGCCACAGGAGCACGAAAATTTGAAATCTGATGAGCAGCAAAGGATAATTCTCTCCCTGCGATATTATCAATTCAATGATTGCTATACTATCATTGTCCCGCATGCTGCTCCGAACCGTTTAGCTTCAGAGGTAATTCTTTTGGTGAACCTTAAGGGAACTATTTTTCTGCTGGCCGCGACGCTTGTCTTTTCTCAGAACGCGAAATCTACTATACGGCAAGCGTCAACTAAGACCGTTGCGGCTGTCACCTTTGAAGAGATACCTGCAAAAGCGAGCGGCATCACGTGGGTTCATAATAACGCTCGCTCGCCGGAGCGATACCTGCCGGAGACGGTCGGCGCTGGTTGCGCTTTTTTCGATTACGACAATGATGGGTGGTTAGACATCTATCTGGTCAATAGCGGCCAGTCAGATTTTTTCAACCCGGAGCGGCCACTAAAGAATGCTCTTTATCGTAACAATCGTGATGGGAGTTTTACGGACGTAACAGACAAAGCCGGAGTGGCGGGACGTGGATTCGGGATGGGAATAGTGGCCGGCGATTATGACGCAGACGGCTGGCAGGACATTTACGTCACCAGCTATGGCCGCAACATTCTTTATCACAATAACGGCAACGGGACATTTACGGATGTAACGGCGAAGGCCGGAGTGAGCGCCGAAGGGTGGTCAACGTGCGCCGTCTGGTTTGATTACGACAACGACGCTCGCCTAGACCTCTTCGTCTCCAGCTTCGTTTTTTATAACAAGTCCTTAAACGCCCTCTGCGTTGATAATCGCAATCGCAGGTACTACTGCATCCCGCGCGTCTTTAAGCCAATGCCGAGCCACCTTTTTCGTAATAACGGAGACGGCACATTCATTGATGTCAGCCGCGAGTCGGGGATTGCCAGTTCTCCCGGCAAGTCGTTCGGAGCAGTCGCCACAGACATCAACAACGATGGACTGATGGATTTATTCGTTGCCAATGATACGGTCGCAAATTTCCTTTTTCTCAATAAAGGCGGCGGAAAATTTGAAGAGGTCGGGCTGCTTTCCGGCGTCGCCTACAGCGAGGGTGGCAGCCCGCGTTCGGGGATGGGCGTAGACAGCACTGATTACGATATGGACGGATGGCAAGACCTCTTCGTCGCTAACATAGATCAGGAGTTGTTCAGCCTCTATCATAATCAAAAGAACATTACCTTCACGGACGAAGCCGGAGAGATCGGAGCGGCCACGCGCCTGCTCAGCGGCTGGGGACTAAAATTCTTTGATTATGACTCGGACGGCGACCCAGACCTCTTGCTCGCCAACGGCCACCCTGACGATATGATCGACACTCGCGTTTCAAGTGTGAAGTACAGGGAGCCTTTGTTGATGTTCGAGAATACGGGGCGGGCCTTTAAGAACGTCAGCGCACAATCCGGCACAGTTTTCACGAGAGACTTTTCGGCGCGCGGGCTGAGCATTGGCGATTACGATAATGATGGCGACCTGGACGCGCTCGTTGCGAATAACGGCGAAGCCCCTGCGCTGTTGCGGAACAGCGGCGGCAATCGAAATAACTGGCTGGGGCTTCAACTCGTCTGCACAAAGAGTAATCCGGCGTGTGTCGGCGCGTTGCTGACATGGCAGGCAGGCGGAGCGAAGCGTAGCAGGCTCAAGACCGGCGGCGGCAGCTACCTGGCATCGCACGACCCCCGCGAGGTAATCGGAATCGGACGCGTCGGTAAACTTGATAGCCTTGAAATTCGCTGGCCGAGCGGCACGATAGATAAGCTCTCCAATCTGCCGCTCAATACTTACGTTACGATAGTCGAGGGTAAAGGGATTAAGAAGTAAAGATGAATAATTTACGCTGCAACATCCTGAGCATCAAAGCCACTCTGACAATTATCCTGCTCGCCCTGTGCCTGACGAGCGTGCAGGCGCAGCAACGCGCCGTTTATGAGAATCCGGTCATCGCGGGCGACTTCCCAGACCCTTCGGTGATTCGCGTGGGCCAGGATTACTGGGCCACCACCACTTCCGGCGAGTGGGCACCGGAGTTTCCCATTTTGCACTCGCGCGATCTGGTCAACTGGGAAATCGTCGGCGCAGTTTTCCAGAAACGTCCCGCGTGGGCCAACAACAGCTTTTGGGCGCCCGAAATCGCGGAGCATCGTGGCCGCTACTTCGTTTACTATACGGCGCGCAAGAAGAATGGGCCGTTGTGCGTGGCGGTCGCGTCTGCCGCGAAACCCGTTGGCCCATACACGGATCACGGCCCGCTCGTTTGTCAGGACATAGGCTCGATTGATGCGATGGCCGCGACGGACGAGCGCGGCGAGCGTTACCTTGTCTGGAAGGAGGATGGCAACAGCCGTGAACAGCCGACTCCGATGTGGGCGCAGAAATTAGACGAAGCGGGCACAAAGCTCGTCGGTGGCAAGAAAGAGTTATTCCGCAACGACCCGAAAAGCTGGGAGGGAGGCGTGGTCGAGGGAGCGTTTATCCTGCGCCGCAAAGATTGGTTTTATCTTTTCTATTCCGGCAATGCCTGTTGCGGGCGTCGTTGCAATTACGCGCTTGGGGTAGCGCGCTCTCGCAAGCTGCTCGGCCCTTGGGAGAAGAATCCGGCCAATCCGATTCTGGCGGAGAATCAAGAGTGGCAATGTCCGGGCCACGGCAGCATCACGACCGACGAGCAGGGGCGCGACTATCTGCTCTATCACGCTTACAGACAGGGCGAACAGGCTTTTTACATCGGTCGTGAAGCGCTGCTCGACGAAATCACCTGGGGCGCTGATGGTTGGCCCAAGATTAATGATGGCAAGGGGCCAACGGGTCGCGCCCCTGCCCCGCTCAACGTCGCAGAGCGCAATGCGGACGAATCGTTTTTCGATGAGTTCGATTCGCCGACACTAAGGCCGAGTTGGCAATGGCCGCAAGCCAATGAGCCATCAATCAGAATCGAGATAGAGCGCGGAGGCCGACTCGTCTTAACATCCGTCGGTAACGACTCTGCCGATTCGATCAGCGCAATCCTCTCTCAGCCGACGACCAGCGCCAACTATGTTGCGACGACGTTAGTTGATACCAGTGCGATGAAGCAGGGCGCGCTGGCCGGACTATCGGCTTACAATGGCCGCGATGATGCGCTCGGCATCGCAGCGGGCGACGGGAAAATTCATGTTTACGTACGCGAGAATAAGAAGCACCGCGTCGTCAAGACAATGAATGCGCCCCAGACTTCACCTCTTTACTTGCGAATGAACGTGAGCGAAGGATGGCGTTATCGCTTCGCTTTCAGCAGCGACGGGCGCGAATGGAAAGAATTTGACGATGAAATCAACGGCAGCTTTCTGGAAGGTGTGCGCGTCGCTTTGACAGCCGGAGGCAGCGCAGGCGCGACGGCCAGATTTGAATGGTTGCGTATCAAACCTGCGCGTTGAAAACGTTGACAATCTTCGCTGCTACGGGATTCAGTTGAAGAGTTACGACTGCCTTTGTCTTACCCTTTAGCGAACGTCCAGATTGCGGCTTCGAGTTCGTCGAGCGTGAGGTGAACGGCTGCTGGTGCAAGGCGCAGGGCATACTTGCGTAAATCGCTGCACTCGTAAAGAACGGTGAGCAGCATCAAGCGTGCGCGCATGTTCAAATCAAGCTGCGCCTCTTCGTAGCCGTAGGCTAAGAGAAAGACTCTTTGTAGCTCACGGTTTCCCTGCACCATGAGGACGCCGGGCGCGACAAACTCGTATTCGTGAAAACCGCACAGCGAGTCTGCGAAATCGAATAAGCCTGTGACCTGCCAGCGCCCGCCCGTCTCTGTGAGCAGCACATTACCGGGATGAACGTCGCCATGAAGCATCACAGGCTCGAATTGAATTGGCAACAATCCGAGTCGCGCAGTGATATAGGCGGGCAAGCTCTCTAGCCATTCTGGATTCGCGTCGCAGGCCCGCTGCCGCTTGACGGAAGTGTGCGCCTGCCGCCTGATGAATCCGTTCCAATCACGATTGAGCGCAGTTTCTGACAATGGAGCAGCGTGCGCGTGCAGCTTGCTTAGAGCGATGCCGAGGCGCGAGACAATCTCGATTCGCCCGCGCTCTTCGATGCCTGCCCAGACATCTCTCAGCGGCAAACCCGAAAGCTGTGTCATGACGATGTACGACAAGCCTTCCAGTTCTCCTGTTTTGACGATAGCAGGCGTCTCTATACCGAGTTTGCCGTCTGCAAATTCAAGCGCCGCCTTTTCGCGCAGGAATCCTTCACGAAACGGCGTGTAGATTTTAATGATGAATGCACCGTCAACGAAAAAGATAATATTTTCGCCGTGAATTGAGCGTCGCAGGCTCTTATAAGAAAGCCTGTGTCGCTCGCAGATAACAGCGGCGGCTTGCCGCCATACGTCATCATGAAAATGGCGCTGGTAATCGTCGGCGCTGTCTATGGCTGGAATGCCCAGGCGCATCTTCGCTTGTACTCTATCAAAGGAAAGTTGCTCGTCTCGTTAGCTCTTTTGCGCGGCAAGCTCTGCGTCCGCCAGCAGGCGGTCGAGGGCTGCACGGTCGAGCAGCCTTCCATTGACAATCACAGCACGAATGCGCTGCGTGTTGAGTATGTCTTCCAGAGGATTGCCGTCGAGCAGAACGAGGTCTGCGAGCTTGCCGACGCCGATTGTTCCCAGATCGTTTGCTTTGTTCAGTACCTTTGCAGGCGTGAGCGTCGCTGCCTGAAGCGCTTCGAGCGGCGTCAGCCCCGCTTCGACGAGCAGCACCAGTTCATTGTGCAGGCTAAAACCCGGAACGCGCGGCCCGGCGATGTCAGACCCGGCTACGAGCGTGACGCCTGAGCGGTGCATCAGCCGCGTCACTTCGCGCAATTCGACAACCATCTGCTTTAGCTCGGCGAGGTCTTCAGCCGAAACTGGCTGAGCCAGCTTCTGCCATTCCTTCTTCAGCGAGAGCGCGACGTAACGGCTGCGCGGGTCGGGAGGCGTGGACGGGTCGGAAAATTCCGCATACGTGCGAAAAGCGATCAGCGTCGGGTCAACGACCGTGTGGTTCTTGACGAAGCGCGCGAACAACTTCTCAGCGCCATCTGCGCGAAATTGGCGAATAGCATCAGGCAGCTTGCGGTCTTTCAAAGCGGCGGTGAAAGTTCCCTCAAAGAGCGTCTCAGTATGTTCTATGGTCAGTTGCCCTGCGTCGGATGCTTCTTCGGGAGTGACCGTCATGGGAATGTGGCCGACAACCGACAGCCCTTGCTTCTTCGCTTCATCAATGAGCGCGAAGTAGGAATCTCTAGGCAAGCGCCGGTGAGTCTTGAGAAAATCGACGCCGACCTCTTTCAAGGCCCGCACGACGCCGCGCGTTTCGTCAGGGTTGCCGGGAACCATCTGTAAAGGGTTGAAACTCTTTCCGTTTAAGATTGGCCCGGCGCGTAGGATGCGTGGGCCAACGAGCAGCCCTGCCGCAATCTTCGTCCGCCATTCATCGAGTTCGCCGAGCCGTCCGCCGACATCACGGACGGTGGTGACGCCGTTGGCGATGAGCACGGGCAGAGCCGTGGCCTTCGTCCAACTCAAGTGGACGTGCATGTCCCACAGCCCCGGAATCAGATATTTGCTGGTTGCATCCAGAACTTGCGCGCCGCGCGGGATATGCCCGCCCGTCGTGCTCTTGCGAAGCTCGGTGATGCGGCCACCGATTATCACTACAGTCATATCCGGCATTGGCTGCGCGCTCGCTGCGTCAATCACCGTCACGTGCTTCAAGACAAGCGGCTTTGCCTGACCCGTTTCCACTGACTGTGCAAACAGTGGCGCGGGCAGCAAATTGAGCAGGAGCAGGGCGGTTAAAGTTTTTCTCAACATAGTCATCAACCTCTGTTTTGCTAAAGGTCTAAATTATACTCCTTATAAGGAAAGGATGAAGGATGAACGCCGCAACGATGAACTATCAAGCAGCTTGTTTTTCGTTCATCATTCAGCGTTCAGCGTTCATCGTTTCCTTCCTTGACCCTGCCGGTCGTGACATTGTTTCGTCCTTCATGTTAAATTCCCGCTGCAATTCAGATGACGCGGTGATAGCTCGTTTCGGAAGCGAGGGCTTGACCGCAATCCACTGTCGTATCCTCTTCCAAAGCCAAGACATTAGCTCAAGTACAAGGTTGACCTGTAGCTCCGATGCCCAAACGTCACAACACAGCCCGCGATGAAGGACGCGGACAATCGCAGACATCCGAACTACTGCGCCGGGGAGCGACCTCAAGCGAGCAGATTGCGGGCGAGATTGAAGAAGCGCGCCAGCTACTCGACAAGGGGCTTTCGAGCGAGGCCGAAGCCAGGCTCGCACCCGTCATCAAGGTGGCGGACGATGACCCGACACTGATGGCACAGGCGCGCTATGTGCTCTCCGAAGCTTTGGAGTGGCAGGGACGCTTCAACGAGTCGCTCGAAGCCGTGCGGATGTACGAGGCGGCGGACGCGCGTGCGGAATTGGAGACGAAAACCTCTTTGCAGCTTCGCGTGCGTTTGGGTCTGGCCTGCAACTACACTGGCGACTATCCGAAAGCCATCGCGCTCTTGTACGCGACGTTGCGCGACGCGACGGAGCATGGCAGCGATGCGGAGTGCGGCGCGTCCTGCGTGGCGCTGGCGCGCGTCTATCGCAGCATCAACGAGTACACAATCTCGCGCGACTTCTTGCAGAAGGCGCTTGAGTGGTACAGGCACGAGGGAGACTGGCGTGGACTCGGCGACGTTTACTTAGGATTCGGCCTCGTAGACGTTTACGAAGGCCATTACGAAGATGCGCTCAGCAACTACGAGCAGGCTTTGAAGCTGATGGGCGATAAGGCCGCGCCGCAGCTTCTCGGTCGTCTCTACGCCAACATGGGCGGAGCTTGCTGGTTTATCAAACGCCCGCACGACGGCATACGCTATCTCGAAAAAGCCGTACACTACTACGAGCGCACAGAGCACAAGACAAACGCCGCGACTGGCTACAATAACCTGGGCATCAACCTGATGCTCGTCGGCGAGTGGGCGCGCGCACAGGAAGCGCTCAAGCGCTCTCTCGAACTCGCCTTCGAGGTTGACCGGCACAACGCGCACGTCCCTATCATTCTGGATTCGCTCGGCGAGCTACGCCTTTTGATGGGCGACCTGGAAGAAGCGCAGAACCTGCTTCAACGCGCCGTCAATCTGGCGACAGACCACGGCAATAAATGGTATGAGGGGCAAGCCCGTCGTACGCTCGGTCGCTGCCTGCTGGCGATTGGCGACGACGCTCGCGCGCGTGCAGAGGGCGAAGCGGCGCTCGTGCTCGCTGAGCAGATAGGCGACCGGCAGGCCATCTGCGAATCGCGCCTGCTCTTGGCCGAGACTTACCTGCGTCAGGGCGGCAATAGCGAATGCGCTTTGCAGCTACAGAAGGTGTCGGAGCAAACCACCGAGTCTGTCGCAGACCTAGCCATCGCGGGCGCTGCGCAACGCATACACGGCATGCTCTCGATGGCCCAACAGGACGGCGCGCGTGCCATACATCATTTCAGCCGCAGCCTTTCTATCTCAGAGATGCTCGGCGACCGCTATCGTGTCGCGCTCGCACATTACGAACTGGGGATGGCTTACGCCGCCGTCCAGCCCGAACGCGCGACCGAATATCTCACGCAGGCGGCGCGCGTCTTTCGTAATCTGGGCGCGCGCCAAGACCTCGCCCGCGCGGAAGAAGCAGTCGCCGCCCTCGGCTACGACGAACGACGCGCATCAATCGCAACTGCAACAATTGATGCGCCCGCGCTGCTTCCCTTGCTCATCCTGCGTTTGGCCGAAGCATCCGCCTTGCGCGAGCTACTGCTGCGTGAACTGTCTGCGATAATTCATCAGGAAGCGGGAGCGCAGAAAGTTTTGCTCGCGGAGTTTGAGCCGGAGGGCAAGCTCAAGTTGATAGCCGCGCACGGCTTCGTCGCGGATGAGGAAAAAGAGCGCCTGTTTGAATCGCTGAGCCGCGCGCACAAAGGGCGGGCCGCAGAGCGTTGGGCGCAAGCGCAGGACGCGACGCTGCTCAGGCTCGAAGCGCCTAACGCGCCGACCGTTCTGCTTGTGATTATCCCGCGCGATGCGATTGTGCCTTCGCGCGGCGTGTTGCTAGACCCCCTGGTGCGCGTCGCCTCTATGGGCCTTGAGTTATGCGCCTTCCGTGAAAGCGCACGCGCCGCGCGCGGTGGGTCTAACCAGCGAGCGCAGGTTGACGAGAGTTTGCTGCCGGGCTTCATACATTCCAGCCCTGCGATGCAGAGCCTTGTTGACGAGATTAACAAAATCCGCTCATCGGACGTGACCGTGCTCGTCACAGGCGAGAGCGGCACGGGCAAAGAACTCGTCGCACGCGCCATCCACACGCTCTCAAACCGCCGCGACGAGAGCTTCATCGCCTTCAACTGCACAGCCGTCCCCCGTGAACTCTCCGAGGGTTATCTCTTCGGTTATCGCAAGGGAGCGTTTACGGGCGCTGTCAACGATTCGCCCGGCGTGCTGCGCGCGGCATCCGGCGGAACGCTCTTTTTAGACGAGATAGGAGATTTGCCGCTCGACGTGCAGCCCAAACTGCTACGCTTTCTACAGGAAGGCGAAATCCAGCCGCTCGGCGAACAGCGTCCGGTCAAGGTTGACGTGCGCGTGATCGCCGCCACAAACTGCGACCTGGAGAAGATGGTCGAAGAGCGACGCTTTCGTGAAGACCTCTATTATCGCCTGAACGTCATACGCCTGCGCGTGCCGCCCCTTCGCGAACGCCGCAGCGAGATAGAGCCGCTCGTTCATCATTACATCGACCACTACTCGCAAAAGTTCAAACGGCACGACATTCAAATCACGCCGCAAGCAATTGACCTCTTGATGGTCGGCGACTGGCCGGGCAACGTCCGCCAACTCTGCAACGAGCTACAGCGCGTCGTCGCACGCGCCGAAGACGGCACGCTCATTACACCCCAACACCTCTCGCGCGAGATACTCCCGCTCCCCGCCCCGCCCGCCGCGCAAATTCAAGACGCCGCCAGCAACACCCTTCAAGCCCAACCCACAATCCCGCAAGGCTTACTACTCACCGATGCCGTCGAGCACCTTGAGCGCCAGATGATCGCCGACGCCCTACGCAAACACAACGGCAACGTCACACGCGCCGCACGCGAACTCGGCCTCACACGTCGCGGCCTCCAACTTAAACTCGGACGCTACGAGATAGACACGAGCACCGCCGCTTAAAGCAGTCTGCTTCCCCAACAACTCTCTGACGAGATGTGACCCAACGGTATTGACATCCGCTCAAAGCGGGAATATCTTCCTTCTCGTCCGAATCCTCGCGCTTTCTGCTAACGAGTTCCTTTTCTCGCTAGCCTCACGCCGGTAGAGCCGTAAGGGTTGCCAACATGAGCGCAGAACCTCCAGACAATAAGCCCTCCGCCCTCTTTAGCTTTATCAATAGCACGCTGGGCAAAGTCACTATTTTCCTTACCTTCGTCACGACCTTTTTCACTGCCTTTAGATTACTCGGAGGCGACACCAGACTCACCATCATCATTCTGTTTCTGATTGGGACGTTGACGTTTCTACTCGGCTCGCTTTACGTCCTCTTGAAGAAGAAGGAAATCCGCACCGAGACATTTAAGACGGGAGTTAAAATCCGAAAGGAGTTTGCCTATTCCAAAGCCTATCGCTATGCCGCTTTAGCTGTTCTCGTCATTATCCCGATCCTCTGGGGCGCGGGCCTCTACTTCAATTTCCTGGAGGTGCTGACAGGGAAACAGGTCAGCGTTAAGGGTTTCGTCTTAACCGCCAGCGGCGCGCCTGCCGACAAAGCGCTGGTCACTCTCTTCCTGAATGAAAAAGAGGTGGAGACGAAAGAAGCGGCTGACGGTAAATTCGATTTTACAGGTGTGGATGTCAGCAAACTCAGCGCGGGAGCGATGCGCCTTGAGGTTAAGTGGAGGAATCTTGAATCCACTCTCACTCTCAACACAGCTACAGATAAGCTGAAAAATATAGTCATCAAATTGCCACCGGGAGCGCCGCCTTTCAAGGTTGATTATTTCGTGCTCGAAGGCTCGGCCATAGATTTTCTTGTGCGCGGGCAGATAGATAAACGATGGGAAGAAAGATTAGGCGGGCAACCGACCATCGTTATCAACGATGTCTACAATCATCTCAAAAATCTTCTCAACAAATACTCTGCCCCGCTTACATCCGATAGTTTTGACATCTCTAATTCAAGAGATAAATCCGGCTCAATAGTTGAAGAGCAGGTTGCTGCCAGAAACAAAAACAAACCCTTCTTTCTTGGAGGTGTAATAAATAGCCCGCTGATTAGGACTCCAACCAGGGAAGAATTCATCTCGTTGCTCAATTCAGGCCAGCAATGGCACCTCGTAGTGACAAAAGAAATAAACCCCGGCGCAAGATTCCTGCTGCCAGACATCAGCGCGGACTCTTTTCTCTTCTGGAGGTTTGCCACTCCCGACGACGCGAAATTCGTTTTACAGGGAAAACCTTTTTCTCCTGCCCCCGAAGTCAAAAAGGCAATGGAATTTTACTCGGCTATCACGCGGGATTATCTACCGCCGGATTTCTTCATCTTCAAAATGCAACCGAGCGTCTGGATCGAGGCAGAGTGTTCTTCACCGACTGCTGTGATGTTAGAGGCTCGCCACTTAAAACTTCGCATCGCTCTGTTGGAAAATATTTCGGATTACCCTATCCGCATCGGAAAATTTGGTCTCAAGGAAAACAATCTTAATCGTTTGCGCAGCCGCGATGAAGATGTAGCAATGCTGACGACCAAACCGCCTGAACAGAAAACCTTCTATCCTTCGGAAGTTTTAAGACCAAAAGAAAAGCTCGTCATACCCATCGAATTACTGCTGGCCCACGGCGAAGATACATCACTCGCTGCAATCCAATATGAAGAAACGCCTCCCGAAGTGATTGCCGAGTTGAACAAAGCCAATCAAATTAAGCTGCCGGTCGGAGAAGGCGATTCGGTTGAGGTGAATACGTCCACGCTCGTCAGCATGATTAGAACTCCTCAGGAGAACCCTCAATTGGAAAAGGAGTTTGTCTTTGGCGCATCCTTAAAGATAGACAATCTGGACGTTGACGGAGTGAGCTATCCCTTCAGACCCTTAGATACAAGCGTGCTTGTGATGAACAACGGCGTGACGGAAGGCAGTTGCCCTTACGTCTTCACCTACGCTGCGGAAAGTAACACGTGGGTCAACGAAGGGACTATCCTCTACAACCTGAACAGAAAATGGAAAGAATCAACCGACGAGAAGGAATTAAAGCGCTTTGACGGGCGCGTCCTGCTCAGAGAGATAGACGCTGAAACTTCTTTCATTGATAAGCTCTACATCAAGGCGATTGATTATCATGGCCGCGAAATAATTCTATCTCCGAAGAATCATCAATTGCTGGATGGAGACGGCAATTACTTAGTGCTCAAACAGGGCGACCAGCAGAGGATTGATTTCAACCTCCCTCAGGGCTTGAACGCACAAAGGTTCATCCTCGTAGCCAAAGGCTATTACCTCCCTTACCCCATGCGCAAATAATTCCCCTGGCAAGGCTCTGTGGATAATTCCGTCGGGCAAGATTAGGAATCATCGGGCAGACTATCGGTGAATAGTGCCTGCTCCCATCGGCTCTGTCGCACGCCTCTTTATTGAGCACATCAAGTATTCGCTGTTGCTGTTTGACGCAAAGTTGCCGGACACTTCGGGGCGAGCCTTAGTACGCTTCACACGCTCACTGCCGCACAGGGAACGCACGCCCACCTTTATCATTCATAACTCAATCGACCGCGCACGATTGGCGCGTGCTATCGCGCACCGACTCACCGCGCCTCGATAAACGGGCGCGCGAGTGGTCTGTACGACTACGCAAAACGGTTTTTGGCTGACACAGCCCAACTAAACAACTGCGCACTACACCAAAACGTGTACGCGAGTCAATCAAACTTCTGCGCGAACGAATCCAACCACTGCGTGACTCAATCCAACGACTGCGCGACTCAACCTGACAACTCCGCGGGTCAATCCAACAACTGCGCGGATGAACCCAACGACTGCGCGAACGCACCTGACAACTGCGCGAACGAACCCGACAGGTGCGGGAGTCAACCCAACAACTGCGGGGGTCAATCCAACGAGTGCGGGGGTCAATCCAACAGGTGCGCGAACCAATCTGACGGCTGCGCGGGCCGATTTTACGGCTGCGCGGGGCGTTTGCAGGCTGGCGCGGGTGGGTTTGGCGGCTGCGTGGGTGAGTGGATACTTGGTAAACATATCCGCTACTTCGTTCGCACCCCTGTCTTTTTCCGCTTTTTCCTCTGAAATTCTTAGAAAAACCGCTGTCGCGGGTGTTTGGTGCGAAGGAAGTATCAGTTTTTGAAAGTTTTGTTGTAATTCTCCGGGCGAGTGGGGCGAATGCGTCTAAACGCTTGTAAAAGTTAAGCTTGGGTGTGGGGAATGAGGTCTGTGGAGACGTGGCACGGCTGTTGTAAAGAGAGCGGGCAGATGATTGAAAGAAGCGGGAGAGGGAAAAGTAGATAGCTCCCGCGCCGGAACGCGACGATTCAACGCGGTTCGGAATTCTTTCGAGCATCGCTCGCTCATTCAAAACTTCTGAAATCTGACACGTGCCCCGCTCGGCCCTACAAAAAGGCAAAGCGGCACCCAACCCAAAGGAGAACGCTCATGCTGCGCCGCTTCACCACATACTTAATCGCCGTCACCTTCTTGCTCACCTCTCTTGCCCCGTTCAGCGCGTTTGCTTCAAACGCTGACAAAAAACAGCATGGCCGCCCGCAGCGTGCCCGTAAACTCGCGCCCGAACTCGCCGCGGCCACGAGCGGCACGGTTCGTGTCATCATTCAGACCAAAGGCCGCCCCACCGCAGCGCAGGATCAGGCCGTCGCGTCCAGGGGCGGAAACAAGCGTAAGGCGTTCGACTCGCTCGACGCGCTGGTCGCAGACGTTCCCGCAGGCGCACTGGCCGAACTAGCCGCCCGCGAAGATGTTCTGTACGTTTCGCCCGACCGTCGCGTCCGCGCCCAGATGGACGTGACGAGCGAATCCGTCGGCGCGAACCTTGTACGACAGGGCTTCGCGGGCGCTCCCGGCTTCACGGGCAAGGGCGTCGGCATCGCCGTCATCGACAGCGGCATCAGCGCCAACCACCCTGACTTTCAGAAGGACGGTCATTCGCGCGTCGTCGCCGCCGTCAACTTCACAGGCGCATCCAACACCGTTAGCTCCAACGGTATTCTCTTAAGCGACGGCATCGTGATGAGCGACGGCATTCTGCTGAGTGACGGCGACCGTTCCGGTCACGGCACTGGCGTGGCTGGCGTGGCTGCCGGAAACGGCGCTGCCTCCGCAGGCTACGCTGGCAACTACACAGGCATCGCTCCCGGCGCACACCTTATCGACCTCAAGGCGCTGGACTCAAACGGCGCGGGCACGACGAGCGCCGTGCTCGACGCCATCAACTGGGCCATCACCAATCGCCAGCAATACAAGATTGGCGTCATCAACATGAGCCTCGGCACGCCCGTCCGCGAATCTTTCCGCACAGACCCGCTCTCAAACGCCCTGGCACGCGCCACGCAAAGCGGCATCGTCGTCGTCTGCTCCGCCGGCAACAACGGTCGCAGCGAACAGATTACCGGCTACGACTCAAACGGCGACCCCATCTATCGCCTCGTCTACGGCGCAATCAACAGCCCCGGCAACAGCCCCTACGCCATCACCGTCGGCGCGACCGATTCGCACGGCACGGCCAAGCGCTCCGACGACACCGTTGCGAGCTTCTCTTCCAAAGGCCCGACGCAGTTTGACCATCTGGCGAAGCCCGACGTGGTTGCGCCCGGTCGTCGTCTCGTCGCGCCGATGTCCCTTGATAATCCGACCTCCGCGGTTGACCACGCTGATCGCATCGTCGCCCCTGTCTCCGCAAATGCTCTGCCCAACGCTTATTTCAAATATTCGGGCACTTCGTTTGCCGCGCCCGTCGTCTCCGGCGTCGTTGCACAGATGCTCGAAGCCAACAAGTCTCTCACCCCTCTGCTCGCCAAGACCGTGCTCAAGCGGACGGCGCAGGCTCTCCCCGCCTCACAGTTCGTCAGCAAGACGCAGAACCTCATCAGCCAAGGGGCAGGTCAGGTCAATGCCCCGCTGGCAGTCGAAATGGCACGCGCCATCGTCCCGAACGCCAACAAGCTCAAGGCCGGCGACAAGATTTTCCGCAACAACGTGACGCTGCAATCGCTCAGCCAGTCAGTCAACATCGGCGGCGAGACGGTGCAGGCGAGCGCACGCGTCCTCTATAGCGGCGGCGTCGTCTTCGCCAACCGCCCCGTGCTGACCAACGGCATCCTGCTCAGCGACGGCATCCTCTTGAGCGACGGCATCGTCATGAGCGATGGCATCGTCATGAGCGACGGCATCCTGCTTTCCGACGGCATAGCCTTTGGCGACGGCATTCTCTTAAGCGACGGCATCATGATGAGCGACGGCATACTGTTAAGCGACGGCATCCTCTTGAGCGACGGTATCATCCTCACAGACGGAATCCTGCTCAGCGATGGCATTCTCATGGGCGACGGCATCCTGTTGAGTGATGGCATTCTGGTAGGTGACGGAATTCTGGTAGGCGATGGCATTCTGCTGAGTGACGGCATCATGATGAGTGACGGCATCCTCGCGGGTGACAGCATCCTGTTCGGTGACGGCATCCTGCTCAGCGATGGCATCATGATGAGCGATGGCATCGTCCTCACCGAAGGTATCCTGATGAGCGATGGCATTATGATGAGTGACGGTATCGTCATGAGCGATGGCATCGTGATGAGTGACGGCATTCTGCTGAGCGACGGGATTCTCCTAAGTGACGGCATCGTCCTGACCGAAGGCATTCTCTTAAGCGATGGCATCATGATGACGGATGGGATTCTGCTGAGTGACGGCATCCTGCTTACGGACGGTATCATGATGAGCGACGGGATTCTGCTGAGCGATTAACGAAACCCTCGCTTAAAGGATAAAAGAAGAGAGCGGAGCTACCGTGCTCCGCTCTCTTCTTTTATGTTTCCGCCGATGCCGTTATTTAACTCTGCTCAGGAGCGCCTGCTGTCAAACTTTTTAAATACTTCTCTGCGCGTTGGGCTGCTTTAATTGTCCTGGCCGGTTCAACGGAATAAGCTGCGCGTGAAGCCAATCTCGTAGACCATGAACAGGCCAAACCCTAAGCTGAAGAGACCGGCCAGCCCGCGCATCGCCAGATTTGCGCGATTAAAGCGTGTAGCCGTCAAATAGAGCGGCAACCCGACCAGCGCGCTCATTAACATCATCCCGCCAATCGAGCCGAAGCCGAAGACCATGGTATAGAGAAGCACTACGAGCGGCGACGAGATGGTTGAGAGAACGAGCAGCATCAGCGCTGCGCTGCCTGCCAGTCCATGAACCATGCCGACCAGCAATGGACGCACGCCGAGACGAAAGCCGTGGTGCGTCTGAGGGTCTGTTTCGGGCGTGCCGTCGTGCATGTGCGGGTGAATGTGCGAGCGCCCGCCGTGCCTATGTACGTGCAGGTGCAGATGTCCTCCGCGCGCGAGTTTTCTGAGAGCGTTTGCGCCGAGCGCAGTCAGCATCAGGCCAACACAGAATTCGAGCATCAGCGCCATCCTCTCGCTGACCTCTACGTTCAACAGAATGATAAGAACGCCTGCGATAAGCAGCGAGATAGTATGGCCGATGCCCCAGAGGCCGCCAACCAGCAACGAACCCAACAAGCTCTTGCGCTCGCTAACAATGGTTGAAACGGATGCCAGATGGTCTACTTCGACCGCGTGCTTTAAGCCCAACACAAAGCCGAAAGTGAGCGCCGAAGCGGTTGAGAGCGAACTCATCTCTGTCATATAAAAGGTTCTCGTAAACCCGACTACTAGGATACGACTTTCAATAGTGAAAGCAGCGTGTACCTGTGAGCATCGCCGGACATTGTGTCCTGCTGATTGCTAAAGTTTAAAGTTAGCGGCTCGCCTTAACAAATCTGGGCCAACTCGTCGGCGACGAGCATAGCAATGATACGCGTTCTGCCAAAGCTGTCCTTAGAGCAATGAAGCTTGAGTTTGAGAAGCTATAGCGTTAACGTTGTTCGGCTTGAGGGCGTCCGTCTTACTTCTGAGCAATGATATAAAGAGATTAATAAACGGGGCGGCGACCCTCAACCATCAGGGAGGAATCAGGTCATGGGAATCAGAGACAACTTTACGCCCGAAGAGTGGAAGAGTTTATTGAAGGCTCCGATGCTGGTGAGCTATGCGATTGCCGGAGCGGCTCCGAGCGGCGAAGAAGGTTTTATACAGGAGATGTCTGCTGTGGCTGATGCCATCATCGAAGGCGGCGAGCAGGCCGCCAAAGCATCTTTGCTCGAAGCGGTCGTCGCAGACATTGTTGCCAACGCCGGAGACGAGATGCGTGGGCCGACAGAAAAAATCTCAGTCGGGGAAATCAAAAACAGGGCGCTTGTGAATTGCCAGAGCGTCGCCTTGTTGCTGCAAACGAAGGCCAGCCCGGAAGAGGCCGACGCTTACAAGCGTTGGTTAATAGCCGTGGCCCAAAAGGTCGCGGCTGCTGCCAAGGAGGGCGGCATCTTCGGCTTCGGCGGAAAGCAGGTGAGCGAAAGCGAAACGGCGACCATCAATGAAATCGCAGCGGCGCTCAGCATTGAAGCCTAAGCTCAACTTGCGCGAATGGAGATAACTTTCAAACCAGCGGACGCAACTCATAGCGCTCTCTTAATAGAGATGATGCGCGAGCTTTACGCACACGATCATATCCCGTTTGATGAGCAGTCGGCTCTTTCAGCCTTGCGCCAACTCCTCGCAGATGCTTCGTTCGGGAGAGTGTATCTGATGTTGGCTGGCGGCGATGTCGCCGGTTACATTGTTTTAACGTTAGGCTTTAGCCTCGAATATCATGGCCGCGATGCCTTGATAGATGAAATCTATGTCAGGGAGGATTATCGCGGGCGCGGCATAGGAACGCGTGGCCTGGAGTTTATCGAAGGCATCTGCCGTGAGTTGGAAGTAAAGGCATTACACCTTGCTGTGGAGCGGGCAAACCGAAATGCACAGGCCGTCTATCGGAGGGCGGGATTTGTAGAGCACGACAGGTATTTGATGACCAAGTGGGTCGAATGAAGTGCACAGAAAGCTTTAGTTCTCGTTCAAGAATTCCAGCACGGCCTTGTTAAATTCCCCTGGCTTATCAAGGTGCAGCAGGTGCGCGCCGCCCTGAATCAAGACTCTTTTCGCCCCGCCGATGCCTGCTACCAGCTTGCCCGTTATCTCTCTGTAAGCGGGATGATCGTTTTCACCTTCGATGACCAGCACGCGTGCTCGCATCTCTGAAAGCCTCTCGCTGGCGGGTGGCTCGACGGGCTGCCAGAGCACGACGAGAGGGAATTCGGATTCAAACATATCGCGGTTATCCTGATAGATTTGCCTCATCTTTTCCTGCGCGGCCCGGTTCTCCTGAGAGATGAAGAATGGCAGGTCTAAGAGAAACTGAACCATTCGCTCAAAGCCCTCTTTTTTCGCCATCGCCGTGAGCGCCAACACGCTGTCCACATTGGCCTTTGATTTCGCATCGCTGCTCGTGCCCGTCGCGGCCAGAATCAGATGGTCTACCATTTCAGGATGGTCGAGGGTAAAATCAATCGCTATCGCTCCCGAAAACGAGAGGCCGACGATGTGCGCCTTCTTGATTTTGAGAAACTTGAGCAGAGCGTAGAGGTCTTGGCTGTGAGAAAAAGGCTGGCGCGGTCGCTCCGATTTTCCAATGCCGCGAATGTCATAGCGTATGACCTGATACTGCTTGGCGAAGGTCTCGAATTGATTATCCCAGGCCCTTCTATCCAGAGTTCCGCCGCCGCTCAGTAAGACCAGAGGAAAGCCTTTGCCCTTGACTTCGTAATAAAGGCTCGTCCCATTCACCTTTGCCATTCCCTGCTTCATTGGTTCCGCGCCTCCTGCTTCGTTAAAGGCGACAAGGAGGATGAGCATTGACAGCAGTCGGCGCATGTGTGCATGAAAGATGCTCACAGCTTGCGTGCCTCCGAGTTTGATTTCCCGCAAAGAGCATTGGCCTAGCCGCGCAGCGCAGTTTTGTTGTACGCCCTGCGCGTCACCCTGCCTATCCGCCGATCTCCTCTCAGGATTAGCTCACATGCTCTGAAGGCGTATTCCTCAAAGTCCTCCAGCCTTGAGGAGAGGATGACCCAGCCAGAGCCGCTCTTAGCGGACTTCCAGAAACAGCGCCTTGGGAGCGTGGGAAACTCCCTGCGCAGGCTTTCAATGTGTTCGGCCTCAGTATAAAGCCAGACACCGTTATATTGCGGCTGCTTAATGCTCTCCCTCAGTGAAAGCAGAAGCTTGTCATCCAGATAAACGTATGTGAAGCCGAACATCTGCCTGACAAGAGGACGCAGCGAAAGCAGTTCGTCAAGAACAAACTGAAAAGGAGCTTGCCTTTTAGCGTCAACGCCCGCCTTCATCGTCCTCACGTCTCACATTAACCGACGCATCATCTGCCGCCAACGCTCTAATAATAAAACAAACTGCCTGCGGTAGAAAATTCCCCGGACGGTTTGATGTTGACAAGCGCGCTCTTGCTGGTCACGCCGCGATAATTGATGCTGAGCCATATCTCGCTTCGACTCGCGAGTTCGTCGGGTAACTTCAGGATTATTTGCGTCAGCCAGTCAGACTGCGAAACCGCGCCGACAAATTCTACTGTTAGTGGATAGATGTTGTTTTGAGAATCTTCGGCCTGTGCCGTCAGAGCAGATGCGCCGTTAATGGGCATCAACGACACGTTGACGGCAAAGAGCGTTATGCGTGCGCGATGATCGCGGCTGAGATTATTCGTTGTGATGAGAGGAAACGGGCCGCGTATCCAGGTCACAGAATCAAGGCCGACGGCGCTCAATGAATTCTCTTCCGTGAGCAGGGCCGGTGCTGTCTTCGGCACTGAGTCGGGCGTCGCTGTAAAGTGAGCGTCCGCGTGATTGGCGCTCAGATTATTGAACGTACGGCTCTGCGGTTGAAAACCGTAACTGCTCGTTGCTGGCGCAGACGGCATGACAATGTAATTGCCGCCGGATGCTAAATTCCCAAACGAATAATTGCCGTTCTGACGGGTTCGCGCGACGCCTGTCCGCGACCCGCTTAAAGTGACAATCACATCGCGCAGAGCATTGCCGCTTTGGTCTGTCAGACGACCGCCCAGGCTATGGACGCCGAGCGTCGCAGTGATGCCCTGGCTCGCGTTGAAATACGTTCCGCTCGCGCTTGTCTCCAGTTTGACGGCGCGCACCATGTATGTAGACGCTCCCGTCGGCGCACTTGCATCAATGAAGCTTGTGCCTTGTATCAATGCGGAATTGATTTTCGAGAACGGGCCGGAGGGTGCGTTGGCCCTATAGACGTGGTAGCCAAGGACGCTATCGGGCGAAGCAGTCCAGTTCAGAGATACGCTTCCGGTTGTTGTTGGCGTCGCAGCGACGCGTAGCGCTGATGGTGGAGCGACCGTAAACATTCGCAGGGTCGGGTCGCCCATCAAAGAAAGATGAATCGAATTGGGCCAGTTAGTGGGATAAAGCGCGTTGGAAGCGTTCTGCGTCAGACGCGTGCTATAGCCGATTGTTTCTCCCAGCGCCATGTGTTCAAAGTGCCAGTGGGGTCGTCCAGCCCAGGCAGAGGTCAGGCCGTACGTGTTGGTCGCCAGAGGTGCGCGCAAGAAATTATCCTTCGTATCCCAATCGCCAAACCAACTGCCGAAAAGCATCGTGAAGACTACTCTGGGGTCTTTCGCAGCGAAGTCATGGGTGCTCCCGATGCCTTCGGCGCTGGTATATTTACCGCCCCCGCTACCATAAGCCCACAGGTACGTTTGCGTCGTGAGCGTCGTGAACCAGTCTTTCTCCTCGACATTCGCCGCGCCGAAAAATGCGTTGAAGTTTCGCCAGCCGGAAGCGGCGAAAGCCTCGCCGTTCATATAGCCAAAGTTATCGTCAATCAGTGCGCGCCGCTCTACCGTCAAGAGATGATGGCGAAAGCTGTGATCCTTATTCAAATACTGCCGCAGCAGATCAAGCTCGGTCTTCGGAGCAAAGGCGGGCAAATCAGATAAATCAACTCGCCCGACTTGCAGTTCAAGAGCGCCGGGGATAACGCTCTGGTCATATTTGCCGTCGCCTTTGATATTACTCTGCGGGCCTGAGGTCTCAATGGTGAGGTTCTGCTCATCCGTCCAGATGCCATCCATGTCGCCGTAAAACGCGTCGGTGGGCCAAGCGCCGAAGTGGCTCTCGTGTCCGTCCGGCGCGATTGCGCCCGCGTATGGCACAGGGACATGACCGAACAAAAAGACAGCCCTCACATTTTCCGGGTCGCTGTCGTAGTCCGCCTTAATTAGAGACTTGACGTTTGCCACCTTCTCCGCACGCGAGACATCATGGCGGAGAACAATCCAACCGTCGCCGACAAGGTCTTGCTCAAGGCGCGCCAACTCTGCGGCCAAATCGGCGGCGAATGTATTATCAACGATGAGGACGACCTTCCCGCGATAATCGACGAGCGGCACTTCGATTCCGGCTGCTATGTAGCCGTAGGCAGAGCCATACAAGATTGTGTTCTGCTCCACCTGATATTCATATTTGATTCCTGCCGAGACGCTCTGGTCAACGTAGCTGACGGCATCACCCGGCAGAGAAGCGATGGCGCTTCCCCACGCAGCTTCGCCGATTTGTTTACGATAGACGTGTGTATTCTTCGCGTTGAGATTACTGGGCCAGTTGAGCGTTATTCGGGGCGGCGACTTTTGGGCCACGGCACTGACCTTGACCGCCTTTTCCGCTGCCGACTGGCCGTAGGCTTTTTCCTGTAAGCACAAGAAAGCCGCCAGCACGGCGACGCAGACAAAAAGCGACCCCTGATAAAAGGCGCAACGGCGGGCCGACATTATTTGTGACTCCCAGGCAGGGAAAACTGTTTGATGGACACGCTACGTCCTGTTTGAATTCATCCGGCGGGTTCTCACACGGAGAGTTGAAGTAATTGTAATCAGAAGGACTTTTGCAGTAGACGAGAGGAAGGGGCAATCAAACGATGCTGAGCGTCGTTTGATTCATTAGCATTATTTATTCTGCCGTAGAGGTTGTCAAGATATTTCTCAAACGAGCGGTAGGACAGGTTGGAAAGAGCGGAAAGAAGCTTGAGATTCACCACCGCAGACATAGAGAGCACAGAGAGGGCACAGAGATTTGAATATCATTGAAGCCTCCGTGCTTGCTCTGCGTTCTCTGTCGCTCGGTGGTTAACGCATGCCTAAAGCTCATCCCTGATGAGTTTTTCGCGGCTCTACATAGTAGTCTCAGAGAGATTCGACTTGTACTTGGTATTTGTCTTCCGGTCGTTCATCTCAATGTAAATCCAGCTTGGCGGGACGACATCGCTTTCCAGAGCAAACCATATTTGGCCGAGGTCGTTGTTGCTGCCGAGAGCGCAAAATCCGTAGAGCCGCTTTCCGCTCTGCTCATAGATGTCAACCCATGTGCGCGCGGCTTTCGTGTTTGCTCCGCAGGGCGGCAAATCCGGCGCGGCGGCGAAAAGCTCATTCGGATAATCCGCCATATTGGCGACCGCGTACCTGTATCGTATCCACTGCTTACCGTTGGCCTCGAAAACTTCATATCCCATAAACGCGAGCACAGGGTTTGGTAACGGAGGCGTAGCAGTCGAACCTCTTTGCGTTGCGAGCAACATCAAAACCAGAACGGTTAAAAGCACTATGGATTTTTTCCCGAAGCTTAATCTCATGGTTGCTGCCTTTCTTTGAAGGTGGGTGAAAGCCACGTCTCATCCTAGATAACTATCTCATTGGATGAGTTGTTAGGTGCAGTGTTTATTGTTAGCGCATCACTTCTGCTGAATCAAAGACAAAGCCATCGTAACCATGTCAGTAGTATCTTCGGGCTTCTGAACTTTCGTGTAGAAGTTTGCTGCGTATGCAGTATCGGGTGCGTCATCCAGCGGCACTGAGACTATAAAGACTTTCTCCCTGGTGAAGGCGAACCTGACCACGCGCCCGTTGATGACCTGCTCCGAATATTGAAGATACTTGTCTTTATCTTTCGGGTCTGCTTCTTGCCCCCATGACAATCCCATCGCGTAAGTGATTTTAAGCCCGTTCTTCTTACGTATCTCGCCTGTGGCATTCCCCTCGAAATCCGTTGCGCCTTTGTGCTTATAGCCTGGGAGCAACTTTATACCATGAGGAGCTTCTTTCTCCGTCGGTTTAGGGTGCAACTGGTCTAATATTTCTTGGCGCGAATCGGTGTTCTTCTTTTTCTCTTCCTGCGCGGAAGAGAAGATTGGCAAGCACCCTGCAATGACAATCGTGATGAGCAGCTTTAAGCTGAACCAGTACCTATTCATTGCCTTTAATCTTTCCACTCAAGCGGGAAGAGCGTGCCAGCCTTCTCAGCGCTGATTTCCAGGCCCACCAGAGAAGCGGCGTGCGCTAAAACGGGGTCGCGCTTTGCCGCCAGGTCTGCTGCCGTTGGCAGCATCAACTTATCGGGCACGACGCCGACGCCTTCAAGGCTCTTGCCGTCAGTCATCACCAGATCAGACTCGGTGATGCTCGCGCCGTAGTGGAGCACTATTTCCTGACCGTGCTTATGCCCGTGAATTCTAGATCGCATGACAGCGCCGGAGCTACGGTCGCCGATGATTGTGCCGCGCTTCTCCATTTGCACCATCCGCGCCACCACTTCTGAGGCGGAGGCCGAACGGCTATCAATCAGTATGATGAGTTCGCCTTTAAAATTGTCAGCGCCGCGCGTCTTTGCCATCACGGGCTTTTCTTCCTTCCGGCTCTTTAAATCCCCGATCTTCAAATCATGGTCAAAGAGATGGCCGAGAAGCCGCTGCATCGTCGTTTCCAAACCGCCGCCATTGCCGCGCAAATCAAGGATGAAGGCTTTACGCTTCTTGACCTTGCTCATCATCTTGTCAATCTCTGTTTCGCTCATGTCAAACTGCGGCATCTTCCAGATAAAGAAATCAGTGCCGATTTCATAATAACGATGACGATTGTGATAAGCCTCGTTCTCTGCTTCCCTGATGTCCTTGAAAAGGTCTGTGCCCATGACTATGCTTTTGAGTTGCTCGACCTTCGCCAGCACTTCCAGTTCACGCACTTTGCCTTCGGGGCTTCGCGCGACAAGCTGCATTTTCGGCTGGGGTGATAATGTGTTGTAGAAGTATTGAAGAATCCACAGGCTGTTTCTGGTCGGCTTATAGGTATTGACTGAGAGCAGTTCGTCGCCCTCCTTCAGCCCTTTGGCTTCGGCGTCGCTCCCCGGCTTGACGGCTATGATGTAACACTTATCGCCGATGATTTGCATTTGCCAGCCATGCCTGACCTGAAACTGTCGTTGCGGCGGAATAAAGAAGGTGTGTGAATCCTTAAAGTCGAGCAACGTTTGCGCGATGATCGTCACAATCTGGCTGACCGTCGTGGCCGCCTTGATAGCCTCATCTGCTTTAGCGAAGCGCGCCTTGACATCTATCCCACGATAGTTCGGGTCGTAGTAGTGCTTCTCGATGTCTCCCTTGATGGCGTCGAGCATTGTGCGAGCGCGCTCACGCTCAAAGCCAATCGTCTGTGAGTAAGCGGGGCGCAGCGCTGCCGACGTGCACAGCAGGAACAACATAGCGCCAACAGTTAATGCTTTCATGCTCATTGAGGATAATGAATGGCTGATGCCCATTTAAATAAAACTTCTCCTTAAACTTTATTGCTTCGACTGCGCCGGTTTTAGTTTGGATTGACTGTGGTCTTGAGCGAACAGGGCTTTTCCAGAGCAGCTATCGGGGACAGTTAAATTAACATAAGGACGAACGGAGCGTAAAGCAGAGCGCTTCTTCTCCGAACGGCTCAGGATGAGAGCCGAAAGTTATTGATGCTACGCTCAAGGGACTCTCAATTTATGCGCGGCAAAAAAGAGCGTTCAGCAAAGAGTTGAAACGCATGTCCGCTCTTAAGCTCGACAGCCTCGGCTCGTAAGAATAGTAAGGGCGAAGCCAGACGAAGCGGCCCGTCTCGGCCTCCAGATGACGCAGCGCCATCTCCTTCTCGTCAAGCCCTGTGTAGATTAAGGCCATGCAATAGTTGCAGAGCGGTTCGTGCTCGAATGCTTTGAGCGCCGAGAGCGCGTCAAAGGCTTTGTTCCTGCGTCCAGCAGCCGCGAAAGCGTACCCAAGCTCGCCCAGTTTTTGAATGGCGTAGAACGATTGCTCTTCGGGTATCCCTTCGAGCACCCGTATGGCATCCTCATACATGTTCTTCTGCGTGTAGAGGTATGCCATCTGAAGCTTTAACAGTTCTACTTCGGGGTCTGTCTCAAAAGCTTTTTCACAATAGTCGGCTGCCTGCTCTATTTGGCCCAGGAGATAAAACAACTCGCTCAACAGATAGTTATTCATCATCGAGAGAGGGTCTAGCTGCTGAGCGCGGGTCGCTTCGGCGAGGGCTTGATGAAGATTGCCGTAGTCTCTGTGAAAAAAAGCGTATCTCAGGTGGGCCGTGGCGTAATAGGGGTTTAGCTCTATGGCCCGCCTGATCTCTTTTTCCGCGCCCTCCGCATCTTCATCATAATTGTGCTTGACGAGAAACAGGGCGGCGTGAGCCTGTGGCAAGGTTTCATCCAACTCGATTGCCCTGAGCGCTTCGGCCCGCGCATTTTCAAAGGCGACGCTGACGGGTAAAAAGTCGTAGAGGAAGACACCGGCCAGAGCATAGGAGTCGGCCAGACCGGCGCGTGCGAGCGCGTAATCGGGTTCTTCCCTGATGGCTTCTGTGAAATACGCGATGCTTTTCTCAAGCCCCTCTTTCGTCCTCTTGTTCCAGAAATATAAACCCCGGATATAGGCTTGATAGGCGTTGAAATTTTCGGTATGGCGTCTGGCTAACCGCCGCCGCTCATCGCTATTGAGATTGTGGGATAAGAAAGACGCCACCTGCTCTGCGATGGCATCCTGCACGGCGAAGACGCCTTTGAACGGCTCGTCGAAAATCTTTGCCCAGAGAACGCGCCCGTCGTTGACCCTGATAAGACGCAAAGAGAGGCGGACGCGCTCGCGTGACCGCTGCACAGTTCCGTCCAGAACAGTGTCAACCTTTAACTCTCGTCCGATTGTTAAAGGGTCACACTGCCTCTTCACATACCTGAAGACGGCGCTCGTCGGGCGCACCGTAAGATGGCGCAGCAAACTCAATTTGGTAATCAGGACATCCGTCATCCCAAGCCCCAGAGGATAGTCGTCCGCTTCTGCGCTGATGACCTTGAAGGGAAGGACGGCCATCGAGTCGATGACCTCATTCCCCGTCTCCGCCACGGATTTCTGAGATAGCACGCGGAGGGGATGACGCAGGACTGAGGCGAGCGTCGAGAGAAGCTTACGGTTTGATTTAACAGTAGAAACTGCCTTGAAGCGTTGATGAGATGAATCGCCACTTGCCGGAATTGAATTCGCTCCGGTTGAATCAAGCTCTTTTAGGGAAAGCCCTTGATATAGCGGCTGAGCGCAGGCAGCATCAACATCATCTGTCAGGGTCATACTGCTGCTACTGTTGTCGGCGATTTCCCTCACTTCGGCGATGAAGCGATAGCCGCGCCGTGGAGCGGTTTCTATGTAAGCCTGTTCATCACGGTTTTCGTTGAGAGTTCTTCTGAGAAGATAGACGGTCTGCGTCAGGTTCGCCCCGGTCACGTGTATGTCCGGCCAGAGCATGGCCTGGAGTCGCTCCCTTTCTATGACCTGCCCGCGATGCCGGATTAAGATTGATAACAACTCAATCGCCTTCGGGACAATGTTGACGATTTGCCCGTCGCGCATCAACTCTGATCTGGCTACGTCCAGACGGAAGGGGCCGAACTCGTAAAGAACAGAATTGTTCTTACTCATAGAAATAATGTTGGTCTTGTGATTGGCAGCAATAGCAGGGGAGACGTAAAACCTACAGGCGTGAGTTTAACAAAAACCAGGCGATAGCCGAAGAGAAACTAGGCGCGGTCGGTGGCAAGCGTATTCAGGCGGGAAACGAAATGACACCGCACAGGCATAGAGACCTGGAGAAGAAAGTGAGAACCAGTAGTGATGAACGCGGAGTCAAAGGCAACAGCTTAGCAGTTCATCGTTCATCGCTCATCGTTCATCGCTTCTTCCCCCTGTCTCTATGCCTCTGCGGTGAGGCGGCTCGTCGCCTATTCGATGTGGAATCTGACATCCTGCGTGGCGCTCGTTTGTGCAGAACGATCTGTGACGGTGACGCGCAATATGTAGCTGCCAGCCCGTAATGACCGTAGCGGAAACGAGCCGCCGTAGGGGATGCGCCGTATGTCTGTTGATGGTTCAGTGGTCACCTTCTGCGGCGGAATCGTCAAAGCGATTCTTTTGTCCTGCATGACTTGTATCTCCGCCGTCAACGACGAAGCTGCGCCTCCGCCTGGCGCGGGTTGCGCGTTATAAATGAAGAGAAAGAAGCTCAAGCGCGAATTGGCGTCGAAGCGATGGTTAACGCTGAACTGCATCTGCGGCGCGGACGATGCTCCGGCCCTCTTTTCGCCCGCACGGATTTCCTGACCTCCGAGGAACAGGCTGCTGAGCGTCAGGCGTCCGTGCGAGAGGTCTGGTATCTCAATCCATTGCGAAGCGCGGCCCACGCGCCCCGTTTTGTCTTCGCGTGCAGCGACTCTCAACTGATAAATGCCGGGCTTGAGCGGTGCGCGATAGTTATAGATGACGCTCGGACTCTGGCCCGGCGATTCATCTGTGAGCGGGTCAACGTTCAAACGCGTGCCGAAGCTGGAGACGGGACTGCCCTCTTCGTTTAAGACTACGCCCGCGAGATCGATTGCCGCCGATTGTTTGCTGCCTTCGCCGTAGGCCAGCGCGTCAGTTGCTATCTGTGTCGAGGCCGACAGCACCATGCCGTTGTCCGGCGTGTTCAGAAATTCTGCGGAGATACGCACCGGCAGTTCTTGCTTAGTTGAGAAAGACGCGGCGGCGGGCTGTAAGTCGGTGGCCGTAGATTTCAAACTTGCCGTTTGTATCGAAGCCTTCTTCGGAGCATTGGTTTCCGGCTCAAGAAAGCCGCGCGGCACTCGCACGATAAGCTCAGGCCGATTCAAGATACTGACCTCGACGCGCCTGAATTTTTCAATTTTCTGCGTCTCGCTCTCCGGACGCCATGCCAGAAGATAATAGTTAAAGGTTTCTTTAAGGGCGGCAGCGGCGTTTGCGCCGAAGGCGTCCGAGTCGAGCAGGGCGCGACCGCCTGTATTTTCCGCGAGTGCGAAGAGCGCAGCCCGCACGGTTTCCTCTTCGCCGCTGTTGAATTTATCGCTCCCTCCAAGCATGCCGGGTTTCGTCGCAATCATCCTTGAGCGCTCGGCGAAGGCACGCGCGTTAACGGTGTAAATGACGCTTCCGGAGCGCGCCGCCGCGTCCGTGATGCGCTCCATTTTTTGCGCGAACGCAGGATTCCCCAGCATGAAAAACCCGTCGGAGATAAAGAGGACGTGCTTGCGACCGGGCGTTTGTGCTGACGAGCGCAGGAAACTTTCGAGGGCAGAGAGCGTCGCCGTCGAATTGGCGGCTGACTGTGTCATCATCGCCTGCGCGCGTTGCATGACCATACGCTCCGCCTGATCGCTCTCGGAGCCAGCCATATAGCCAGCGCCTTTCCCGCCATACTTCGGAAGAGAATATTGAAATTGAAGCGACCTCAGCAGTTCGTTCGTATAGTAATTGAGCGCATCACGGTCGCCCTGCGAGATGCGGAGCGCGATATACTCTGTCATCGGCAGGCTGCCGGTATCCTGTACGGCGTTTGAACGATATTTGATTCGCGCGACAGCAGCCCGCATCACCGCTTTATGATCTGTAAACTGCTGTAGAAAACCTATCCGACCCGACGCCGCAACGATGGCGACCTCGTCATTGCCGCCCACTTCGCTGTCAATAAATTGCAGCAGCGATTTACGCACCTGCTCGATGCTGTCGGCTGCGAGATGAAGGTCGTCAAGGAAGAAGACTATTTTGCGCCGTTGATTGGACGCCCTCTCGACGGCGACTTTGGAGGCCGGAGCACTGGATGCACCGACGCGCTCGAAGAAAGAGATGGGCACGGCCTTGCCGTCAACGCGCAACTCAAACTGCTCGCGCCGTAGGTCGTCAACAAATCGTCCCTGCCGGTCGAAGACCGTCACGTCCGTTTGCACCAGCTCCGTGCTGATTCTGACCACGTCGCCGGTCGCTTGCGATGTTTGGCTTTCTTCCGGTTTTTGCCCGTGCACAGACGGAGCAAGGGAGATAAAACAAAGTAAGGTTGTGCAAAGCAGAAGGCGGCGAATTGAAGTGCTGGTGAACTGCATAACTACCTCTCAAAGACACGCAGCGGATTTCATGACAACGAAACCTATCACACGGTTCGGCCCGTCATTAAATCAATTTCACCATCAATCGGCCCTCTAAAAATCAATTTTTTATAAAACGTCAAAGCGCCCGCGCGCTCTGGTCAGACAACCTCCTTTTCAGTATCCAAATCCCCGCAATAGTCCCCAGCACTTCTGTCAACGCCAGAAAAAGCGCCGTTATCCGAAAGATGACAGACCAACTCGCAGGCGACATCAGTGCAACCTGCGAGACGTGATCCGGGCTGATGCCCACGTAATGATTATAAACTCCGAAAATCAACGACCCCGCCATCGAACATGCGAGCAGCGCCGCGCCCGGCTTGCTCAAATTCTTCCAGAGCAGAACGCCGGAGAGCGGCGGAGCGATGATGATGACCGCGACGATAAAGATGTTCTGAAGCGTTGAAGCCTGAACGCCGAGGATAAGATGAGCCGCAGAGTGGAAAGACAAGATTGCGACGTGCGCGATGATGGCCGCCAGCGCGAGCCGTGTAGCTTTCAACGTATCCCGCCTTACTCTCATTTGCTTCCGAAGCCTTCGGCCTTCCACGCCTCAACGACCTGATCGAGTCCTTCCCTGTAGCTCGGAAAGCGCGGACTCCAACCGAAGTCTGCACGAAATCGAGCGTTTGACGTGCGAATGGATGAAGTGAAAAAGTTGACCGTATACGAGCCTGCGACCAACCGCGCGAGCCACGCTGGAACATGGCGCGGCGGCGGCGCACAGAGTCTTTCAGCAAAGCCCGTAAGCAATTCTTTGACCCTTACATTTTCATCGTCAACAACGTGCCAGAGACCTTTTTTGTTGCCTTCAGCCGCCGCGACGAACGCACCGGCAGCATCATCCGTATGCAGGCAGGAGAGCACCGCATCACCGCTACCGATGATGGGAAATTTACGCTTGAGCAGCATCTCTCCCATCATCCTCGTGTGTGATGCGTCCGGCCCGTAGAACAATCCACACCTGAGCACAGCCGCGTTGAAGCCGTCACGCTCACCCGCCTCGCGGGCAATCCTTTCGGCATCGAACGCCGAAAGAGTAACGGGGTCGTTTGTCTGCGGTTCGGCGGTTTCGTCAAAGAAAGCGCCGTCGCCCGGACGAGCCAACCAGACGATGCTTTGTTGCAGATAAAGCTTCGCGCCGATTTTCGCGGCGCAACTGGTCAGGGCGCGCGTCCCTTCGCGGCGTAGGCGGTCGTTCATTTCCCAATCGCGCGCCTTCGTTCTTGTCTTTGCGGGAATGGATGTCGCCGCGTGAATCAGAACATCTGAGCCAACGGCTGCACGCGCCAGAGCGTCAGCGTCAAAAATATCCGCGCGCCGACTCTCACCGCCGAGAGATTCGACAACGCGCGCCCCTTCATCATTACGAGCCAGTCCAAGAACGAAGTGCCCGCGCGCCACGAACTGCTTAATCAAAGCCCGCCCCAGCACTCCCGTAGCGCCAGCGATGAAAACTCTCATTCCGCTTATCTCCCCTGAACCAATTCTTACGGCTTCAAACGCTTAAAATAGATGGCCTCGACTCGACCAGTCTTGATGGGCAACTCTCCGCTGCCTACCATCTCCCAGCCGTCATCGCCAAGCTTCGCTATCGCCTTCGCAATTGATGTCCCCTGCTGCTCTGAAACTTTCTCATCTATTTCGACAATCTCGACGCCGTTATCCCTGAAGTAGCTAATCCAGTAAGCGCCTCCTTTAGTCGAGCCTGTGTAGCCAGACCTGCTGACCGCACAATATTCCCACTGAGCGCCCGCTCGCACCTCGCCTTTTTCCTCGCTCAATGGGTTTGCATTGACTACGGGCAGAGTCCTGTCAGGCGCGCTTCCGTAGAGAAAGCCGCCGAGTGCGAGAACAATTAACAGACACGCGTATCCAGTCTTTTTCATCATGCGTCTCCTCTTATCGTTTACAGGGCGGTCTTCACTTTCATCAACTCACAATAATCTTGCCGCGATACATATTCATCCCGCAGGTGAACTCATATTCGCCCGGCTTCAACGGCACTATCTCGACGGGCACGGTCTTGTTTTCCGGCAAATGTGCGCGCCTGCCAAACTCCGGAAGCACTACCTCCTCTCCGCACAGCGACGCTTCCCTGCGCGTGAAGTTGAGCCTTAAAGGCTGTCCGGCTCTGGCGATGATAGAGGCAGGCTGATAGCCGCCCTTGACCGTTACGTCTACGACCTGCGCGCCGCCCGCGCCCGCCTGAGCCGAAACCGATTCGCTTTTCCAGAGCCAGAAGTACCAGACGATCCAGGCGATAATTCCGAAGCCAATGAGAGTAACGATGATCTGTGTCGTGTTCATGATTAAGACTCCTTACCATCGGCGCGCGGCTCGAAAAACCGCAGCCGGTTAGCGTTTGTGACAACCGTAATGGAGGAAGCGGCCATCGCCGCGCCCGCAATAATCGGCGACAGCAGAATGCCGAAGACAGGGTAGAGCAGACCCGCCGCGATTGGTATTCCGAGCACGTTGTAGATAAACGCGCCGAACAGATTCTGCTTAATGTTTTTGAGCGTCGCGCGCGAGGTTTCAATTGCTGTTACTACTCCATGAAGGCTTCCGCCGACGAGCGTTACATCCGCCGCTTCAATGGCAACGTCCGTGCCCGTGCCGATGGCAAACCCTATGTCTGCCTGTGCGAGGGCGGGCGCGTCGTTGATGCCATCGCCGACCATCCCGACGAGACCTGCTTTGCCCTCCGCTTGCAGCTTTTCAATCTGGTGCGCCTTCTCTTCGGGCAGCACTTCCGCCAGCACGCGGCGGATTCCAGCCTGCCGCGCGATGGCCTGAGCCGTACGCTCGTTGTCGCCCGTCATCATCAAGACTTCCAAGCCCATCCGCTCAAGCTTTGCGATGGCCGCAATGGAATCCTCTTTCAGCGTATCAGCGACGCCGATGACTCCTGCGGGTTTGCCGTCCACCGCGACGAACATCGGCGTCTTGCCTACGTCAGCCAGCCGCTCCGCCTGTTGTTCCAACTTAGCCGTTTCGATTTTCTCCCTCTTCATCAACTTGAGATTACCCACCGCCACGCGCCTGCTTTCGATTGTCGCACAAACGCCGTGCCCCGGAATCGCTTTGAAATCCGACGGCTCGCCGAAATCTATCCGACGCCGACGCGCACCTTCGACAATGGCCTCGGCCAAGGGGTGCTCGCTACGCCTGTCGGCGATTGCTGCAAGGCGTAACAACTCTTCTTCCGTAAAATTTTCGAGCGGCAACACGTCCGTCAACTCCGGCCTGCCCTTTGTGATTGTGCCTGTCTTATCGAGCACAATCGTTGTTAACCGCGAGGCTGTCTCAAGCGCTTCGCCGTTGCGTATCAGCACGCGATTCTCCGCAGCCTTACCGACGCCGACCATTAAGCTGATCGGTGTTGCCAGACCCAGAGCACACGGGCAAGCAATGACCAGCACGGCGACCATCGTCACTACGGAATAATTCAACGAAGGTGCAGGCCCAAAGTTAAACCATGCGAGGAACGTCAGGATTGCGATAATCATTACCGAAGGCACGAAGTAGGACGAGATTTTATTGACCAGACGCCCTATGGGCGGCCTGGAATTCTGTGCGCGTTCGACCATCAAGACAATCTGCGCGAGCGCCGTATCGCTTCCTACCTTCGTTGCGCGGAAGGTGAAAGCGCCCGTCTTATTAACGCTCGCTCCGACAACAACGTCTCCCGCCTTCTTGTCAACGGGCACGGATTCTCCCGTCACCAGAGATTCGTCTATCGCCGACTCGCCTTCGACAATACGGCCATCAACCGGAACTTTCTCGCCCGGTCGCACCAGAACCGTATCGCCAACAACAACCTCTTCGACGGGTACGTCTATCTCACGGCCATCTCTAATGACGCGCGCTCGTTTGGCTTGTAGCTCAAGCAGTTTCCTGATGGCTGCGCTCGAACGTCGCTTGGCCCTCATCTCCAACGCCTGACCGAGCAGGATTAGCGCGATGACTATTACGGCCACCTCGAAATACATTCCGGCAGTCCCGGCGGGGAACAAGCCTGGTGCAATCACGACTACGCTTGAGTAAGCCCACGCCGCGCCCGTGCCTAATGCAACGAGCGTGTCCATGTTCGTGTTGTGATTACGAAAACCATTCCACGCGCCTGCGAAGAATTGGCCGCCCGACCATGCGAGCACCGGCAGCGTGATGAGAGCCGAGACGATGCCGATAGCACTATGGTAGGGCATCAGCGCATGACGCCAATCGGGGATAACTTCGGCGAACATTAAGAGCAACAGTGGCAGACCGACGGCTGTTGCAAACCAGAACTTACGCATCATCGCGCGATAGCTCTGCTCCTGCGCTTCTTCCGCGTCTACACCTTCTGAAACTGCGCGGGTGGGCGCGTTATTAACGTGCATCATGGCGTGATGATGAGCGTCGTGCGCTTCCGGCTCGGCGCGTCGCGTGATGCCTACCAGCATCGGCGCGCTTTGCTTCGGCGTTCCAGCGTCAAACTTCTCCTTGCATCCTTTCGAGCAGAAGTAGTAAGTCTTGCCGTCGCGCTCGCTTGTCCTGGCAGCCCTTTCGGGATCAACTGTCATCCCGCATACGGGGTCAATCGCTTGCGGCTCTTGCTTCGTTGCTGTGTTCATCTTTGATTCCTATTACTTCTTTCGCTTTAATCTCTTCGCCTCATTCAATCCGTGCTCGACGTGCGCGCCTTCGATTAGGCCGCAGATGTGGCCTGGTGCTTGTCCCTTCTCGTCCCACTCTGCGAGCGTCTCAGACAATTCTTTGCGGTAACGGCGCATCTCGCGCATTCGCTCGTCGAGTTCCTCCAGGCGTTGGCGCACAATCTCTCGCACCTCGTCGCAGGGGCTTTGACCGGCGCGGGCGTCCGCCACGATACGGCGTATCTCGTCGAGCGAAAAGCCGAGCGTCTGCGCCTGCTTGATGAAAGCCAGCCGCTCAAGCACGTCGCGCCCGTACATGCGATAGCCGCTATAGGTACGCGCCGGTTTTTCAAGCAATCCGCTCTTCTCGTAAAACCGGAGCGCCTCGATTCCGATGCCCGAAAGTTTGGAGACATCTCCGATTTTGAGCATTCCTTTTTGCTCTTCCTCGTCAACTACAACTGCGCGTCGTGGCAGGTTTCTCATCTTTCGCCTTCCCCTTCCTGATGCAAACTGATAGCAGTATAAAGCCTGTACTCGGCTACAGAGTCAAGCCTTTTTTCAGCGGGCGGAATTATTGGTTGTTTGCGCGCCTGATTGCTACGGAAGGAAAACCCGGAGGAGACAGAGGTTGTGCCTGTCAATTAAGAGAGAGAGCGGGCGCTCTCTCCATCAAGCTCAATTCCCGGTGTGGCTAGGCGGCAGGCTAGCCAGGTTGCTTACCGCCGCTATTAATTCTGAAGGTTCAATGGGCTTTGATAAGTGCTGCTGAAATCCCGAAGAGAGGGCGCGTTTTCTGTCGCGCTCATCTGCGTAGGCGGTCAGAGCCAACGCGGGCATACTTCCTCCCTCGGTGGCGGAAAGCGACCTGACCTTGCGTATCAAGTCGTAGCCATCCTCGAACGGCATCCCGATGTCTGAGACGAGCACGTCAATTCTCTCTCGCCGCAGCAACTCTAAAGCCTCCTTAACCGAAGAGGCGGTCAGCACTTTCGCGCCGTAATCTCCGAGCACCAGCGAGAGCAACTCGCGTGAATCGGCGTGGTCGTCTACGACCAGCACGCGCACTCCGCCGAGCGATGGCGCGCGCGAGTTTCTTCGCGGCGACCCGCCGCCGTTATCTGTCTCAGCGCCGTTCTCTTCAGATTTCAGCTTCATGGCGGAGACAGGGAGTTCGATGACAAACGTAGCGCCACGATTCTCGCCCTCGCTTTCTGCCGCCACAGTCCCTCCGTGTTGTTCGACCAGGTGACGCACGACCGCAAGCCCCAAGCCCAGCCCGCCATGCTCTCTTTTGGTCGAGGCGTCGGCCTGGCGAAAGCGGTCGAAGACGTGCGGCAGAAACTCCGTCGGGATGCCGATGCCCGTGTCGCGCACTTTGACCATAACGTTTGAGCCGGAACGCTCAAGCCGCACCTCCACCTTGCCGCCCTTATCTGTGAACTTGACGGCGTTCGTCAACAGATTCCAGACGACCTGCTGTAAGCGGTCAGGGTCGCCGGAGACGAGACCGGCATCCGTCGCTACGGACACCTCCATCTCTATCCCCTTGGCTTCAGCCGCAGGGCGAACGACATCCACAGCCGCCTCAACGACAGGGACGAGTTCGACGGGCCGAACAGATAAATGGAGCTTACCCGTGATGATGCGTGAAACGTCCAAAACTTCTTCGACCAGGCGCTGCTGTGCCTCCGCGTTGCGCTCTATGACTTCCAAGGCGCGTGCGGCTGTCTTCTCGTCTAACTGCCCGCCGCGCAGCATCCGCGCCCACCCCAGCACAGCCGTCAGCGGCGTGCGGAGTTCGTGCGAGAGCGTGGCGAGAAATTCATCCTTGAGGCGATTGGCAGCCTCCGCTTCTCTCTGCGCCTCTTCGATTTTCCTACGCGTCCTCACCTGATCGGTTACGTCCACGCCGTGCGCGAAGATGCCAGCGACCTTGCCGTCTTCGCCGAAGAATGGCTGGTAAACTAAATCTACGAACACCTCTTCGAGATTTGCTCCTTCTTTCTGTCGGATCAACGATCTCATCTCTCGCTCGGCAAAGGGGCGACCCGTTTTGTAAACCTCGTCGAGCAGTTCGAAGTATCCCTGACCCTCTATCTCCGGTACGGCCTCGCGCACAGTCTTCCCGATCACATCCCTTCCGCCCAACAAGCGTCTGTAAGACGGATTGACTATCTCGAACACGTGATTGGGGCCGCGCAGGAGGGCAACGAAAGAGGGCGACTGCTCGAAGAGATATGACAACCGCTCGCGTTCAGCTTCTACTGACCTCAGCAGCCGCTCGCGCTCAAGCTCTGCGCGCTCGCGCCCGATGGCGATGGCAGCGGTGCGCGTCATCAGTTGGATGAGTTGCAGATCGCGCGGGCTTGGTTCGCGCGTCTGCCTGTAATAGACAGCAAACGTGCCGAGCACATTCCCCTCGGAAGACATAATCGGCGTTGACCAGCAGGCCCGCAGCCCGTGCTCAAGAGCCAGATGGCGGTAGGCGGCCCAGAGCGGGTCGGTGGCGATGTCCGTCGTAATCACGAGCGCTTTGCGGTACGCAGCCGCGACGCAAGAGCCGCCTTCGGGCGCGACGGGTGCTCCGTCAACTGCCTCGTTAAACGCATCCGGCAGGCTTGGGCCAGCCCCGTGGCGCAGACACAAGCCCTCTTCGTCGAGTAAGAGGATGGAGACTAGACCGCCCTCTTGTGACTGCTCCTCTACGACCCGCGCGAGATTTTCCAACACCTTCCTGAGCGGCGCTCCCTGCACGATCAATTCCAACACACGCCGTTGCCCATCGACCAGCGCCTCGGCCCGCTTGCGTTCCGTGATGTCTGTCGAGATGCCGCAGACAGCCGTGGGAGTTCCGTCCGCGTCTTGGAGCGGAACTTTGACGGAGATGTAGTGGTGTAGGCCATCTATCTGCGGCACTACCTCCTCAAACTCCATCGGCCTGCCGGACTCTATGACCCTGCGGTTGTTGAAAAGGAAACCGTCGGCAATCTCTGCCGGAAATACCTCGTGTAAAGACTTGCCACGGACTTCGCTTCTATCGAGGTGAAACAATTCGCCGAATTGACGATTGATGATAATAAAGCGTCCGCCTGCGTCAATCAGGTAAACGACCGCAGTAGTATTATCGAGGATAGCGCGCAGGCGCTCTTCGCTCTCCCTGAGCGCCGCCTCCGCACGCTTGGCCTCGGTAATGTCTTCGTGCATCAGCACGACCTCGCGCACACGGCCCGCGCTGTCTTTCACAGGGTAGATGAAGGCCCGCACCCAACGCTGCGGTTCTTTGTGTGTAGTGCGGTCGGGGATAGTTTCGTTTGGGTCATACCTGATGGGCGGAATGTCAGTGGCTTCACCGCTGAAGCCTTTTTTAATGTAGGGCATCACCCCTTTGTCTATGAGTTGCTGGTCTTCCAGCATGTTGTAGTCGGAGATTTGTTCGAGCCTCACGCCCCAGAGTTGCTCCCAGGCTCTATTGACGCGCAAAGTGCGACCGTCAGGCGAAAGAATCTGGATGCTGAAAGGCGACTGTTCGACGAGCGCTCTGGCACGCGTCTCAGAGATGCCAAGTTCCTCTTCGTTCATCCGGCGACTGGTGTTGTCGCGCGCCACTTTGACGAAGCCGCGCAAGCCTCCCGCTTCATCCCTGAGCGGAGTGACGATGCCGCTGGCCCAAAAGCGCGTGCCGTCGCGGCGCAAGTGCCAGCGTTCGTCTTCGGCCCGCCCCCTCTCGGCAGCCGTCTCGCGCTCTCTTAGCGGGACTCCGCGCGCGATGTCCTCAGGTGTAAAAAGAATGTTGCCGCTGCGCCCTATGATTTCGCTTTCCGGGTAGCCGAAGACGCGCTCAGCGCCTGTATTCCAACTCACCACACGGCCTTCCGCGTCCGTTGCGAAGATGGCATAGTCCTTCACGCTCTCTACCATAAAGCGGAAGAGTTCTTCGCTCGCGGGAGGTTGCGGGCCTCCTGTGTGCCTGCCCGTTTCTTTTAGCTCTGGCTGATGTTGGAGTTCTTTCTCAGGCATCTGGTGATTTCCATTCAGACACGGAGGGACAGGTCAAAGACACGTCCCTCCATTAAATCTTCGGGAGATTATTCGCAGGGGAATTAGATGTTTATAAACTAACGGGCCGATTTACGGAAGCGACATTTTAACGCAGGAGCGGCGGCGTTGGTAACAATCGAACCAATGCGAACCGAGTTATCCGTGCTCAAAGGCTCAGGACTACCAATAGGCTTCAAGCACGCTCTTGGCGACAAACTTTGCCTTCTGCATCTAACCTGACTCGCTCACGCTCAAACGAATTTATGTTCGCTGGCGGTGCTCGTAAATCCCAAACGATTCCCAGCCAAGAGAGCGCCCGCAGAGTGTAGTGAGAAACGTCTATCTCCCACCAGTAGAATCCCTGACGCTCTGATGAAGGGTAGTGGTGATGATTGTTATGCCATCCCTCGCCGAGCGTTATCAGCGCGACAAACAAGTTATTGCGGCTATTGTCTGCGGTCTCGAAACGTCGTGTCCCGAAGATGTGCGCCAGAGAGTTAACCGTGAAAGTGCCGTGATAGAGAAGCACCGTGCTGATGAAGAATCCCCAGACGAGCATTTGCCACGCTGACGTGCCTAGTCCCGGAGCATAACGCTGAAGCGCTAAGCCCAGCAGAAACATCGAGACTGCCAACATAATCGGAGGCAGCGAGTAGTAACGATCCAGAAAGCGCAGGTCGCGATACTTGATTAGATTAGGGATGAGCTTCCACTCTGTCTTTTGGCTATCGCGGGACAGAAACCAACCGACGTGCGAGCGCCAGAGGGTGTGTGTGAGCGGCGAATGCAAGTCGCTCTCCGTGTCAGCGTAGAGGTGATGACGGCGATGGTGAGCGGCCCACCACAGCGGCCCTTTCTGATAGCTGGCCGTTCCCGCAAACGCAATCAGGAATTGGAAAATCCTGCCAGTCCTGTATGTGCGGTGGGCGAAGAGGCGATGAAACCCGGCGGTGATAGCGAACATGCGTATGACGTACAGGGCCAGACAAATCGCAACTGCCACGGCGCTGATGCCTACCGAGATGACGAGCAGGCAAGCCACGTGCATGAAGAGGAATTGAGCGCAGACGGAGTAATCCAGTTTTTCCCGGTCGAGCGGGCGTAGATTCTCGCGTAAAGATTCAGACATTGATAAACCTATTTCTCTTTAATCTATCATCCACTATAAAGTGTATTTCATTTAATGCAACTCCCGGCGTCCGCTTCGCTTTTATTGTCAGACGAATCTCCTTCTTTATCGAGGAGCTTTTCCTTCACCGAATAATAATCTCATTTAAAACACAGGCAGGCACGATGATGTTCACTAACGGTAGATTGAACCCCCGCTGTCCGGGTAGTAGTAAAGAAAATTGATGCCTGAATAAAGAAAATTGATTGCGCGAAAAGTCCGTTGAGGATTATACTCGCCCACACAATCAGGGTTTGACTTAATTGATTTACCCGCTTGTTCGTAAAGCAATCTAGCTGAGCCTTGATAATCTGCTTTCCGTGTAGAGGTCTATGATGAAAGCTTATCGGGCGAAACGAGCCATGTCCCTCGTAGCTGTGATGGCTACGACGGGCCTCTTTGTGTTAGCTCTAGCCACCGAAACCCAAGCTCAACGCAATCCGGTGGATGTCTTTAATGCCGAACGCGCGCGACAGCGCGAAGAGGACGAGCATCGTAGGCGGTTTGAGCATATCAAGGACGAAGGTTTTAAGAAGCCCGCCGTTGTAGACCCACGCCTGAAGCAGGCCCTTCTCGCGCAAATCAAGGAAGATTTCAGTCTCATACAGGTGCTCAACAACGAGATGATTCGCGTGGCTTTTGCCGACCAGCTTGATTACGAGCTTTTGGCCGGGAAAGCTGCTGACCTAAAGCGGCGCGCCACTCGGCTCAGAGAGAGCATCAGGTTTTACGAGCTTAAGGATGAGAAAAAGAATCAAACCTATCAGGACGCGTCCAACACGACGCAATTGAAGCAATCGCTTTTGACGCTCAGGCGCTTGATAAATAGATTTGTCAACAGTCCGTTCTTCCAGAAGCCCGGCGTCATGGATGTCCAGCAATCCGCTCAGACGAGCCGCGACCTGCGAGATATTATCGAGTTGAGCGACATCATTAAAAGAAGCTCCAAGAAGCTCGACAAAACTTCATAGCATTTGCAGCATCCTCTAGCCCAATTCGCCTCCTGCGACCCGATTGCGGTCGTGCGGCAAATTAGTGTTCAGAAAAACGCTATCAGTCGGCCACAGGAGATGACGGCTGACCAGACGAGCAAAGAAAACACAGCCGATAGTTTCGCCGTCAGGGGTGAACCCGTATCAACATCCCAACGCTCGACCGAGCGCGAGGGCCACAAATAATAGATAAGCGCGTTGATGCCCGCGAGCGCAATCAAAATCAGTTTCAGTTGAAACACAGGATTTTCGACCATCTTCGTTGCGTTCGTCATAAACATCAAGAAGCCGGTCGGCACAACGATAAGGAGGCTCGCGCGCGACGGGCGCAACAAATGGCGGCCAAGCTGTGTCACAGGCAATCGGCGCGAGACGCCCAGCAGTCGCAAGTCAAACAGGAAAGCAGCGCCGACCAGCACGACGAAGCCCAGGATGTGTGCGATCTCGACAATGGGATAAAGCCATGTCGACTCACGCATCGCGACGGCGATGCCGCTCGACTCCAGCCACAGCCAGACGGTTTGCGCTTCCTGTTCTTCCATCAGCTTAGAGCGTCAGGTCATAGGCTTTCCCGTTGAGAGTTATGCTCACGGCCTTCATCTCATGTGCCTTCTTCTTATGCGGATGCCCGATTAAAGTAAGCGGGGTTCCAACCTTTATCATCTCTGCCGAAATACCATGACGCTTCATTCTGGGAACAGCCGATAACTCTATGGCCCACTCCTCCTGTTCCATTCTGACCCTCACGAAACAATGTGGATTTTCATATTTTGATTCGATAATGACGCCTCTCACTTCAACTCTTTTGCTCCGGTCAAAATCTGCCCAGCCATGATGTGCTGCAACATTTAGGCTGACCAGATTTAGTAAGCTCAAGGCGATGATAAGCATTATTGCCAAACGCTTTTTGGACAAGCTTTTCGTCATCATTATTCTCTCCTATATTTAGATTGCGCCTCGCGGCTTCCGCGCAAATATATAAGCGCGGCGGCTTGGATATTCCACATCCGGGTAGGGGTCTCTCTCTATCACTTCTTCCAGTTCAAACCCGGCTACCGTAAGATAATCTTTCATCTCTTCTCTTTCAAAGAAAATAAAATCTAAAGAGACTTCTTTGCCCCACCATTCATCCCTGTGAATGATTTCCTGTCCGAGATGAAACGTAACCAACAATATCCCACCGGGCCGCAGCACTCGCTTTAGCTCCCGTAAAGCTTGGGCCAACATTGGGCGTGGAACATGGATGATGGAGTAGAAAGCTGCTATTCCTCCATAAGAGTCGTCCGCCACCTCTGTGAGTGCCAGCATATCGCCCTGCTGGAATGGAATGCCTGGATTCAATTCCAGTGCTCGCTCAACCATCGCCGCTGACAAATCAACGCCGCAGACCTTCACACCCTGCTCGGATAAATAACGCGCCGCCTGTCCGGGGCCGCATCCCATATCACAGATGATGCTTGTAGCGCCTACTTTTTCAGCTAACCAATCGAGCATCTTCCGGTCAAACGGCTTCTTCAACATCTCATCCCGAAAGTGCTCGGAATAATCTGCTGCGACGCGATCATAGCTGCTCTGCAAATCTTCGTTCATCTTTTTCCAGGGATTCCGAGTGAGCGAGATGCGATGTCGGACAACACACCAATCCCTTTAGAGCGCAGCCGTGGCTATCTGTTCAACTCTTCACGCAGAGCGCAACAGTTCCAGCTTTCCGGCTCTGACAAGAATACGACTTATCGTATCGCCGCTTTTTGGAATCTACTGTATACAAACGCATCCGGGCGGGCACGGCACGCCAACCTGCGCCGTGCGTGTGCAATCCGGCACGTCGTCATCATCATCGTCTGCTACCATCGTTGCAATAATCGCTATTGCTGCCGCGATAGCGACGCCGATGCCGATTTTCGCTCCCGTAGAAAAATTGTTGCCCTTGATGCCTTTCACTTCGCGATACTCTATCGGAGCGGTCGCGCCCGTCTTAGCGTCGGCGACGACAAAGGCGTTCGAGCCGATTTCTGTAATGTAGCCGTGGTATTTGGTTTTGTCATACAGCACTACGCGGACGACCGCAAGCTTGCCCGTGCCCAGATGGGCCACACCCGCCTTGACCTGCGAAGCAAGCAGCGCCTTCCTGCTTCTTTCTAACGGGCTATCGGCGGCCAGCGGAGCGAGACTAAAAGCGTGTAGCAGCAACACACTCAAGGCCAGAGAAAGAGACTTTTTCATAGAGGTTCTCCTTTCCAAGCTTTATGGCATTCGACGGCGGAAGTAACGCCGTGGGCGAATTTATCATCCGTCTGTTTTTCTACATCAGCGACGCGGCCATGATGCTTTTTACCTTCCGGCAACAGGCGTCGTGATTATAGTATAACTCGTGCTTCAATCTAATTTCCGTGGATGAAAGATGGTAGCCCGAATCCCAAGGTGATTGCGTGCATGGACACTTGCGAGCCGGGCGGCATTTTGAAAAGAGTAGCCACTTCCGGTCTTTTTGCAACTTTATTTGGAGCGCTGGCCCTTCTTAGCCAATAAAGACCCGCGCAGAATTACGACTGCCGATGATAACAGGCCCAGCACGAACAATTTAGAGTTATAAGAGCAACAAAACGTCTCAAAGCCAGACACGTGCGGTCAAATTGCTGGTTGCCAGATAAGCGCCTGATTGGTTAGACTTCTTTTTACGGGCTTGCATCCTTCTGGCAAGCCTAGCAGCAATAATCAGCCAAGCAAATTAAGCTTTTTGCCGCGCCCCCGTACGGTGATTATGCTTTTACGCAAGCCTTGACGCATCCCCTGTCGGTATTTTTGCGTCAAGCGGTTGCCGAGAAAAGGGTTAATGACTAAAAAAACGTTCCTGTGTTCCCCTACCCCTAATGGTCTGCCTTCGCGTTCGTCGCTCTTTCGCTTTGGCCTCCTCCAGAGGCCACGGCTTATTTTCAGCTTCGCCTTCATTCTTCTCTGTCTGGTTTTGAGCATCTCTTCGGCTTCGGCGCAGACGCGAGCGAAGCGCGCCAGCGTCAAGCCTGAGGAACGTCTGCGACGAGTGGAGGATAGAGGATTGTCAGACGTAGACGAGTCCGGCAGAGTTGATAACAAAAGGCAGATGGAGCGCCCTTCTCTTGTCAGGAAAACTGCACTGACCTATTCTCCGCGAACCGGAAATGAGCGCGTAGAGCGCCCGACGCTGACCAACGATTTCGTAATTATTTCGGAGGCGTCCGAAGCTTCTCCCACACGCAGGCTCAACGCTCCGAAAGCAAGCACAGCGTCTGCCAACATCCCTTCGATCTGGCCTGTGGCAGGCACTCTGCGCAGCGGCGTCGGGATGCGCAGCAATCCTTTCGGCGGCTCATCCGTCGAGTTTCATAAAGGACAGGACATCAGCGCTCCGACCGGAACACCCGTCTACGCCACCGCCGACGGCGTCGTCGATGTTGCCAGATGGGTGAAAGGCTACGGAAACGGAATTTATATAGATCACGGCAATGGAATCAGCACGCGCTACGGCCATCTCTCGCGGATAGATGTCGTCGCGGGTCAAACCGTCAAGCGCGGCGAGCAACTTGGTCTGGTCGGCTCAACCGGACGCTCGACCGGCCCGCATCTTCATTACGAAGTGCGTATCAACGGACAACCGGCAAACCCCATGTCCTATCTCCCGCCAGTTGTGGCCCCGCCCGCCGCGCAGTAGCAGTGAGACTGCGCTACGTCGCAGGACAACTGAACGGAACGACCATAAAGTGAAAACGTCACGATGTTGCTGGATAACAACACCGCGACGTTTTCCTTTTAATATCAGGAACGGAAGATTTACTGTTTATCGTTCCAAAATTTCTGATTAGCCTCGCTCTGCTCGGACTAATTGGAGCGCCTCTTATCCACCTATTTGCCGCACAATCGTCGGGTCTGTGATTTTCGTATCTTCCGCCAGCAAAAATGCCTTGCTCAGAATAATAGCCAACGTGTTGTCGCCTTCAAACGGCAGAAATACTTTGCCCGCGTGTCCGCTGTCAGCAGCCATCCCGCGCGCCGGTACGATGCAGAGATACTGGTCGTTCGGCTCCATCATGATGTTGCCGCTGCCCAAATGAATCTTGTAAGTGCGCAAATCGCCACGAACCATCAGGAACTTATCCGTGAGGCGGCAGCGGTCGGCAATCTTCAGACGCGGGACAAGACGCTCAAGCACGGCACGGCGCGTCTTCGCCGTCTCCGACAAATCACCGAAAGAATAATTGGCCCAGTAGGCTTGATAGCGCCCCTCCGGGCCGCCGTCCGCCCAGCCTGGATCGTTAGCCACGCTCGCCACGCCGACGAACATGTCAACGTCACGCATAATCTCAGAGAAGACGAGGGGCGGAATCTGCTCAAGAGAGAGTGGCTCAGCCGGGGTGACCTGTCCATAAATGGCCGAGTGGTATCCACCGCCGCCAGCGTGTGCGTAGTTCATCGCGGAGTCTAAAGGGTAGAAGCGTACCTGGTCGGTCGTCAGGTACAGGTATGTCCCCGCTTCGTTCGTATCTGTTCCGTAGTTTTCGCCAGCACCTTCGACCCAAAATTCCACACGCAAATTCCACGCAGGCGTGGGGCGCACGGCGGGCGGATACTCGTCATCCACCATCAGCCGAAGTTTGTTCTTCCAGTTGCGCGCGGCGCAGAGCGCGTTGAACTGGTGCTGCTTGATGATGTGTGCGGCGAAACGGTTGGAGTAAAGGCGCGTCGAGCGCTCGGCGTCCGTCAGGAGATACACTTCGCGGTGGGCCTGTTTGAAAGGCTGTCTGACCTCGTGCTCCGTGAGCCACTCGCGCCAACGGATAACCGTTTCGGGAGCTTCCTCGATAGGATGCCAGAGTTCAACCTCGGTCGCGTCGTTCAGCCAATCCAATTCGCATTCGTCCGCCCCGACGATACGCCCTTCGTACCAGATGCCCGAAGCGACGCTTGGCCCACACGTGAATTTCCAGATCAGCCTGCGCGCTAAAGTGCCGACGAGCGGGTGATCCAGATAGCGCTCACGCCACGCAGGAAACGCCCACTTCTTTCGCTCAAGATACAGATTTTCTATGCGCGCAGCCTGCGCTGGCAACATTTTACAAATGTCTTTGAGGGTCTGTTTGAGATTCTTCAATTCTTCCGGGTGCTGATCTTTAACGGCCTGCGGAACAGATGTTTGTCGTTTACCATCGGGCTTGGCCCATTTGATTTCTGCATCGTTAGTGCCTGTCACCGTCAACTCTGCCGCGTAGTCACTCAGCGGCTCGCGCCCGCGGCCTACCTCTTGCAGACCGTAAGTTGGCACGGATATTTCCTCTATCTCATCCTGCGGCAGGCCAGCGCGACGCGCGGCGGCAGCCAATGCGGTCTCTATCCCGCGCTGGGCCGTCCCGAACTTCACTTTAACTTTCAGCAAAGCGAGTTGGCCCACAGCCTCCGTGCCCGGCATGCTTCCCAAAGCCCAGATGCAGGCGTTGCCGACGCGTACGCAGCGTGGGCCAACTCCCGGCACTTTGCGATAGGCAGAGACGGCAAGCGCCGATAGCGCTCGCGCAATCTCCTTATCCTCCCGGAGCGAACATAACCAGACGAGCGCCCTCAGGATGTCCGCGTTAACGGGCACTATTATGTTATTGGGGTCAGGCTGATACTCCGGCCAGAATTCAATCCTCTCGGTTCGCGGCTTATCGACGAGCGGAAACCATTCCAACATCGCCTCTTTAAAGAAAGCGAAGCTGATGGTTTCAAGCAGCGGCTCGGCAGCTTTAAGCCACTTGGCCGTGGGCGTCGAGCCATTGGCTTTGCTGCAAAGATTGAAGAGAGAGAGCCACGCGTTTCTGTGCTCTCCGTCGAATGATTCCAAAGCTTGGATAACGGCGTCAGACCAAGCCTCGCCCGCCACGAGAGGTATGCTCAAGGCCGTTTGGCCTCCGAGTTCTTTCAGCCTGACGACCCACTTACGCGATTCGGCTGTGCTGTGCCCTGATTCGATGCGTGCCACGAGTTGAGCAATCTTCTCTGTCAGCGCGGGGGTCAACTCATGCTCTTTCAGGTAGTCATCCACAGCTTTAATCATCTGTGGGATGCCGCTGTGATTGATGCTTGTTTGCAGCGCAGACCACTCAAGGAGTCTGGCTACATCGTCGTGCTCGAAGGGAATACGGCGACGTAGCAAAGTCAGCATGGCGGTGCGTATTCTCCAGAGCGCATTGTCGAACATAGAGCCTTCCTGTCGGTCAAGCCAGGCGGCTGCTGCCAGCACAAACCCGCGCTGCTCGTCAGCGCTTGCTTCGAGCAGCTTCTGCCCGGCGGGCGAATCCTTCAACGCGTAGTAGTAGAAGTAACCACTAATCTCTTCAGCCGTCAGTTCTGCAATCAACGAATCGTAAGGTTCTTCAATTGGCGGTTTGAGCAAAAACACGATCAGCCTCCGACGAGCGGAACGAGTTTGAGAAAAGTTACGGAAGTCTCAGGAGTGATTTCTATTACCTCGTCCAAGGCTTCGACCTGACGGTCGTCAACGAGCAGGATGAAACGATAACGGTCAAAGGCTTCCAACGCTTTATCTAACTGTTCTTCCCAATCAAGCTGACGCTTCGTTCGGAGTCTATAGCCGTTGAGCGTCTTCTCCGCGTCAACGGGCTGAACCAATCCGCGAAAGTATTCCGGCTGGCGGGCGTTGTATTCCTCAACTTCGTGGCGCACACGCTCGCGCAAGAGTTCTCTGGCCGTAACTCTTTCTGTCATTAAATCGAGCGTAAAGATGAAGGTGTTATTATCGAAGCTGAAAGTCGTTTCATCTCTGATCGTCAATGTTGCGTGCATAGCTGTCATCTCCAACGAATTGAATAAATTCTCCAACTACCAATCGAGTTCGACCGCCCGCCACATATACCAACTTGCAATTGACCGATAGGGTCGCCATCGCTCGCCGTACGTTTCCAACTCCTTCTGCTTGGGCATCTCCTTTAAGCCGTAAGCCAACATGAAACCCTTACGCACCGCGTAGTCGCCAACAGGTAACACGTCCGCTCTGCCGAGACGAAAAATGAGGAGCATTTCCGCAGTCCAGCGTCCGACGCCTCGCACCTGCGTCAGCCTTTCGACAATCTCTTCGTCGCTCATACGCTTTAGTTGGGCCAGCGTCGGGACAGTGCCGTCCAGCGTTTTAGCGGCAAGGTCTTTGACCGCGACGAGCTTTGCGCGGGAGAGACCGGCGCTGCGTAGTTTTTCATCCGAGGCAGCGAGGATGTCCTGCGGGTCAAGCCTGCTTTTTCCAAAGAGCGCAAGCACGCGCGCGTGTATGGCGGCGGCGGCATTTCCGTGTAACTGCTGAAAAATGATATTCCTCGCCAGTGCTTCGAAAGGGTTGTGCAGGCGTCGTATCGGCATTGCGAAGGGGCCGACGCGCTCGATTAAATGGGCCAGTCTTGAGTCCTTAGAGGTGAGATGCTCTATGGCCTCTTGAGGATCATAACAGAATCCTTCGCGCTTCGGCCCGGTAATCTTTTTCCTCTTCGCCGTCACTTATCAAGTCCTCATCAGTTCAGCCTTTGAGAGCTAACGCCGCTTTCATCCTGAACATTATACACTGTTTCATCGATGAAACAAGAGTTTTTCTTGTTATTGAAATTCCACAATAATCTGGTAAACCTTCGGATTAATCTGCTGCATCACCCGATTGTTGGACGGAAAATCACGATCTCCTGCGACCGAGCCTGCATCTTCTCCAGACACTCCATGATTCGTTTGATTGCTCAGCCTGAGCAGCACTACTCGACCGCCCCGTTCAAACTCGCGCTCAAGTTTTCCGCCTTCCCATGAAACAATTGTCCCTTCATAATCCCAACCGAAGCCCGTCAAGACAAATGGCTTGCCATTAATCCGCTCCAACTCTTTCAAGCTTGTGCCCAGACTGATTCCATGCCGCGTCTTCCAGACGCTTTTCTCACCCGACAGTTGAACACGTTTCGGGAAGCGTTTCCTGCGCGGGTCTTTCCAAACTATCTCGATGATTCTGTTAGGGTCGTTCGGATAAATAACCGTGCCCGACTCATACTCACCCTCTCCCAAAGAAACTTTAGTGCTGCGAACATTCCTGCGGCCATAAATTCTTTTGAGAGCGGCCTCACTTGTACGCGAGGTGATTGCACCAACCCTGACGCGCGGAACAATCTGATAAGAAGATTGGGCGGATGCGCCCGTCCATGCGCCTGCGCTGACTAAAAAGCAACAGCCAGCGAAAAACGCACAGAGATGATTGATTATTTTTATCTTCATCTCTATCGCTCTTTACCAATACGTCCAGCGCGGGACGACATGCTTTTCAAAGGCGCAAGGGTTAAAGGCGTTTGGCGTGACTACGACCCGAACCCAGCCGACCTCGATGAGAGGCCGCCGGAAGGCAGAGAGTACGGGCCGCACTTATTAATGTGCGGCCCGTACTCTTTATCAGAAACTTCTGCAAAGAAACTCTTACTTGACGACGCCCGCATGACCCTTAATGTCCTGCATCGGTTCAAAGCGACCGCCGAGATGTTTGCTTAAAAACTCTTCCGCCTTAGCGTAAAAGTGCAGGCGGTTTTCGGGACGCGCAAAGCCGTGGCCTTCGTCCATGTAGACGATATATTCCACGGGCTTGTTGGCCTGCCGCATCGCCTTCACAATCTGCTCGCTCTCGGCCTGTGTGACGCGCGGGTCATTGGCTCCCTGTGCGATTAAGAGCGGCGCTTTAATCTGCTCAATCTTGAAAAGTGGTGAGCGCGCACGTATGTCTTCGGCCATCTTCGGGTCGTCTGGATTTCCCACGTAACGATACCAACTCGAATGCAGGAAAGGCTGCCAGTAAGCAGGAAAACTCTTGATTAAGGTAGCTAGATTCGACGGGCCTACAATATCCACACCGCAGGCGAAGACGTTTGGTGTAAAGGTCAAGCCGACCAGCGTCGCGTAGCCGCCATAGCTGCCGCCGAAGATGCCGACACGCTTCGGGTCAGCGTAGCCTTTTTCAACTGCCCAGTTGACTCCGTCAATCAGGTCGTTGTGCATCTTACCGGCGAATTCGTTTCTCGCCGCCAGCATGTGCTTCTTGCCATATCCGGTCGAGCCGCGATAGTTCACCTGCAACACAGCATAACCACGATTGGCGAACCATTGCACCGCGCTGTTCAATCCCCACACGTCTCGCGCCCACGGCCCACCGTGAACATACAGCACCATCGGCAAATTCTTCGGCTCGACTCCGATTGGCAGCGTCAGGTAGCCGTTGATAGTCATGCCGTCGCGCGACTGGTAAGAGATGGGCTGCATCTGGGCCAATTTGTATTTCTCCAGCGCAGGGCGGTTGCTGAAGAGAAGCTGCGACTTTTTAGTGCCGCGATCATAGGCGTAATAGTAGACCGGGCCATTGTCCATCAAATAGGCAACAATCCAGGTTTTATCCGCCAGATCACGACTGATGATACTGAAATCACCGTCGCGCACTTTTTTGAGCGCATCAAAGTCTGCTTGCAAGGATTTGTCTATCAGCATCCACTCGCCGCGTGTGCGGATAAAGCGTACGGCTTCGAGCGTGCGCTTCCGAGGATGACGGAGAATGTCATCCACATCATACTGGTTATCTTCGGCCACCACTTTGGGCTTGCCTGTCGTCATGTCCGCTTCCACCAAACGCGCGGCGTTAGCATCAACGGTGGAGACGAGCCACACATTCTTGTTGTCCGGTGAAAAACCGGCGACCCAGCCGAAGGCATCATCTACGTCCCATTTCTGAAGAGTACGCCAGGGCGATTTGACGCTATCGCGGACGCGTATCTCATTGCCACCGCCGGGCAACTCGATTTGCGCTGCGCGGACTTGAAGATCGTTGTCCGCCGTCCACCCGCTCACATCGCCGGGGTTCTGTGTGTCCATCTCGGCTTTGCCGCTCTTGAGATCAATGCGGTAAACGTCAAAGAGCTTGGGATCGCGCGTATTGATGCTGACAAGTATCTGATCGGGAAAGTTCGGGTTAATGGCAACGATGTCCGCACGCGCGCCCTTAAACGGAGTGAGGTCGCGCGTCTCCTTGCTTCCCAGGCTGGTTTGATAGACGTGCCAATTTTCATCGCCGCCCTGATCCTGTATGTACAGGATATGGTCGCTATCCTGTTGCCAGAAGAAAGTACGAACGCCACGTTTCCTGTCAGAAGTAACAACGCGGTCGTCCTGCTGACCGATGGTACGCACCCAGACATTGAGCACACCATTATCGGGCGCGATGTAGGCGAGCATTTTCCCGTTGGGCGAAACCTTCGGCGCTGCTTTCTCCGGATTACCAAAGAGAACGTCGCGTGGAATCAGAGGTGGCAGGTCGGCGAGCGCCTGCGGGACAAAGGCTAGTAGAAAGAGAGCGATTATCGCTACGCGTCGGAGCATCTTCATCTTAAATCCTCCTTAAGTGGGTTGCGTCTTCAACGCAAGGATAGAAGTTTTACAATTATTATATACCGGACGGAGTTGTGACCAAACGTATATTCTTTGGTGTTCAACTTCGCACCGGTCACCTGTCGTCTCCATCCCGCAGCCGCTCGCGCGTAGAATAGCAGCACTCGACAGCTTATCAAACGCAAGCCTCTTGCACGCTTCCACGGGCGCGGGAACTTATTTTCCATGATATTCGTATGGCCGAAAATGACGCTCCTGCTCGTCTACGTCTCCAGTTGATTCAGCAACTAGATTAGCTCTGAAACTAAAAATATCATCTTCGGTCGAAGGAGTATTGCTCTCGCTATGCCCACCAAACATCGCTCTCTGATTGTGTGTTGCTTTCATTTAGCTTGTCTCACGCTTCTTTGCTCAGCATCTACGCTCGATACTTTTGCGCAGGCTAAGCCGAGACTGCTGGCGCTCAACAAACAAGAGAGCACGCTGGCTATCATCGACCCGCAGGAGATGAAAGTCCTGGCGAAAGTTCAGACGGGCGATAACCCGCATGAAATCGTCGTGTCGGCTGACGGCAGAACGGCCTTCGTTTCAAACTACGGCGCGCAGACGCCGGGCAGTTCCCTGTCCGTCATTGATTTGGAAACGCGCAAAGAGATACGCAGGGTTGATTTGAGTCCGCTTTTTCGTCCGCACGGATTGGTCTTGGCAAGCGGTGGCAAAGTTTATTTCACGGCGGAAGTGAACCGCTTGATAGGGCGCTATGATCCGGCGGCGAACAAAGTCGATTGGCTGATGGGAACGGGGCAAAACGCTACGCACATGCTGGTCGTTGCGCCCGACCAGAAAAGAATGTACACGGCCAACATCGCTTCGGATTCCGTCACGGCGTTTGAGTTTCAAGCTCAGCCTCCCGCGCCCTCAAAGGTGACACACATTTCTGTTGGCAAACAGCCCGAAGCCATCGACCTCTCGCCGGACGGCAAAGAATTGTGGGTCGGGCAAAACGGCGACGGCTCAATCTCTATTATTGACACGGCGACAAACAAGGTCAAAGAGACTCTGCGCATTGGTGAAGTCCCGATACGTGTGAAATTCACGCCCGACGGCAAGCGCGTTCTCGTCTCCGACCCAAAAGCCGGAGACTTTATTGTTCTCGACGCGGCGACGCGCAAAGAACTCAAGCGTTTGAAAATCGGCAACGCGCCGATTGGCATAGTTGTTACGCCGGACAGTAAAAGAGCTTTCATCGCCACGGCTGAGGCTAATGGTGTCGCGGCGATAGATTTAGAGAAAATGGAAATCACTGGACGCGTCGAGACAGGGCAAGCGCCCGACGGCTTGGCCTTTGCCGGAAATTAAGGACGTAAACTTATGAGGCGGACAAAGAAACAACAATGGACGCGGAAATGCGACGCGGACGCTGCCGCTCACAAAAACCTTCCTCTCCCGACGCAGGTCATCTCAAACGAAGAATTTGCTCCGCCCGCGCAGACCTTTGAGCAAAAGCTGGTCGAGCAGCGTTTAATCGAACTGGCCGACCAGAGCGCAAAGAGCTTGAACATCTCTCGCCGTCAATTTCTCGCCACGACGGGCGGAATGGCCGCGGCTTTTATGGCTATGAATTCGGTCTTCGGCAATTTCTTCAACGTCGAAGCCAGCGAATTGTTTGAGCCTCTCGCCACACAGGAAAAGTTTCCGAAGAAACAATTCATCTTCGACATACATACGCATCACGTCGCCGCCGGAAAGCAAATCAGCGTGCCGCCGCTCTTGCGCTACAGGGATGCTGGCGCTGCATGGGGCAACAAGGATTTGCAGGGACGCGAGCATCGCTGGCAAGACCTTTACCTTGCGAACTACATCAAGGAAATGTTTCTCGACAGCGACACTGTGATGGCTGTCATTACCGGACTGCCTGCAAGGACGGACGCCGACAACGTTCTGCCTCCCGCCGAGATGATAGAGACGCGCGCCGAAATCAACGGGCTGGCGAAATCACGACGCATCATCGCGCATGGGCTTTTTTCGCCAGACCTCGGCAAGCAGAACATGGAAGACATGCAGCGGCAGTTTGAGAAGATGAAGGTCGAGGCGTGGAAGGGTTATCCCGGTCAACCGCTCGCAGACGGCAGCGTCGGTTGGTGGATGGACGATGAAAAGCTTGCGTATCCGGCTTATGAATATTCCCGCAGGATTGGAATTAAAAACATCTGCGTGCACAAAGGCTTGCCGCTTCCCGGCTGGGACTTGGAACACAGCAGCCCTAAAGACGTGCCGAAGGCCGCGAGAGATTTTCCCGATTTGAATTTTCTGATTTATCACGCGGGCTTCAAAGGCGTCGGCGACGTACGCGATGCAGTTGCCGACGGCTTCAAAACCAAAAAATACATTCCCTGGGTTTCGGATTTGTGCGAAGCGCGAAAGAAAAATCCGAGGATGACAAACGTCTACATGGATTTGGGAACGACGTTCGGGATGACCGTCATTACGCAACCGCTGCTATGCGCTTACATGCTCGGCCTGATGATTGATGCTTTCGGCGAGAATCACGTTTTATGGGGAACGGATTCGATCTGGTGGGGCGGCCCGCAATGGCAAATCGAAGCGTTTCGCCGACTGCAAATGCCCGAAGAGTTAATTAAACGGTTTGGCTTCAAACCGCTTACGGACAAAGTCAAGGAAAAGATTCTGGGTTTGAACGCGGCGCGCGTTTACGGCGTTGATGTGAAAGCGAAGATGAACGCCATCCCTTCGGATTTCGTCACACGCCTTAAGGACAAATACCGCGCCGAAGGAGCGCAACCTTCAAACACGCAGTACGGCTGGATTTTCGGTTGATAAGGCGCTTTCGCGGGGATGAAAAGATGAAACGTACATTACTCTTACTGATTTTATCAATAGCGTTTGCGGCAGTTGTGCAGTCTGCGCCGTCAGATTCAAACACGACCGCCTTCATCGGCGTCAACGTCATTCCGTTGGACAAGGAACGCGTGCTGCGAAATCAGACCGTCATTGTCCGCAACGGAGTGATTGCCGAAATAGGCGACGCGCGTAAGGTGAAAGTTCCGAAGGACGCGCAGAGGATTGACGGCACAGGAAAATTTCTAATTCCCGGCTTGATGGATATGCATGTTCATCTTTTTACCGACGACGAATTTCCAGACGCGCTGGCCGAAGATGAATTCAAAATCATGCTGGCAAACGGCGTCACGACGATTCGCTTGATGAACGGAACACCGGAGCAGCTTGTCTGGCGTGAAAAATCTGCGAAGGGCGAAATCCTGGCGCCGACCATCTACGCGGCGAGTCCGCAGTTTATCGGTAAAGAATCAAGCAACGCTTACGTCGTGACCAATGAGCAGGAAGCGCGTGAGCGCGTGCGCCAGGCCAAAAGGGACGGCTACGATTATTTGAAGATGACGACTAATCTCAAGCCGGAGGTTTACGAAGCGATAGTTGACGAAGCCCGAAAGCAGAACATTCGCGTCGTCGGACACGCCGACAGCCGCTTCGTCGGCCTTCAACGCGCGCTCAAAGCCAGACAGCAAATCGAACATCTGGACTCATATCTGGAAGCGCTGCTGCCCGCAAACTCGCCCATCAAGGGTTCGGTTTCCGACATCTATCTTTATCAACCGAAAAACTGGGAAAGCCTCGACGTGTTGGACGAAAATAAAATTCCAGAGATAGCGCGTGCGACCGTTCAGGCAAATCCTTTCAGCACGCCGACCCTGCACCTCTTCAAATCTACTTTCGGCGTAGGCCGGAGCGTTGAAGAAATCAGGGCACAGCCGGACATTCGTTTCTACCCGCAAAAGACGATTGATCTATGGCTCGGCGTCAATAAGAGATACTGGGCCAACGCCGCGTCACCCGAAAGGCGCGCCAGATACGTCGCCATTAGAAACAAGCTCGTCAAAGCGATTCACGACGCGGGCGGCAAAATTCTCGCAGGCTCGGACACGCCCGAATGGCTGTTGCTTTACGGCTACACGCTGCACCGCGAGTTGAAAGCGTTGAATGAAGCGGGGCTTTCGAATTACGAGACGCTGGCGGCGGCCACACGTAACCCGGCGGAGTTCTTCGGCACACTCAAACAGACCGGCACAATCGAAAAAGGCAAGCGCGCCGATCTGGTTTTGCTCGAAGCCAATCCGCTCGAAAACATTGCCAATACAGAGCGCCGCGCGGGCGTCATGCTCAAGGGTCGTTGGCTCGCGCAAACAGAGATGGATAAATGGCTCGACGAGATCGCGCCTCGTTTTCAACACGCGCTCGATGGAAAACATTAACTCCGGCGCGAAACGCTAAAAGGTAAGCTGCGAAGAGATTTCTCTCGCCGGTTTGTTATTCTTCTTTGTCTAAGTCAAGCACGACAGAGTTGATGCAGTAGCGCAGGTTGGTTGGACGAGGGCCGTCGTCGAAGACGTGGCCCAGATGAGAGTCGCAACTCGCGCACAAGACCTCTGTTCGCACCATCCCGTGGCTGGTATCAACTTCGGTGCGCACATTATCCTCTGCGGTCGGGGCTGTAAAGCTCGGCCAGCCGCACCCCGAATCGAATTTCGTATCCGAACTGAATAACTCGTTGCCGCAGGCCGCGCATTTATACGTACCCTTTTCTTTTGAATCGTGATACTTGCCCGTGAATGGCCGCTCCGTTGCTTTTTGACGGGCGACCGCGTATTGCTCCGGCGTCAGTTGTCGTCGCCACTCTTCTTCGGTCTTGTTAACTTTCCTCTTCATCTATAGTTCCTTTCCGTGTCGTGTAATAATAGCGGATGGGCCAATGTTTTTTTCAATACTACCGACGTTTAAATAAATCGGTCAAAGGCCGTCATTGTGCCCCTGGCCCATCAGGCGAACATGATTATCTTACCGGAATCCAATGAAGCGCTGTTGGGAGAATGTGAGGTCGAGACCTTTCGTTCGAGCGGCCCCGGCGGTCAGCACGTCAACAAGACGGAAAGCGCGGTCAGAATCAAACACCTGCCTTCCGGTCTGGTCGTCACCTCTCGCGAGCAGCGCAGCCAGCACCAGAATAAAGCACTCTGCTTGCAAAAATTGCGCGAGAAGGTCGAGCGTTTGAATCACCGTCCTGCCAAGCGCGTTCCGACGCGCATCCCGCGCAGCGCGAAGAACCGCACACTGGAAGAGAAGGCGCGGCGCTCGCACATCAAGCGATTACGCTCAAAGCCCTCAACGGATGACTGAAATACGAAAGAGCGGTCGCTAATCTCCGAAATCATTTCAAACTTATGAGCTTCAGGCGCGCGGCTCACGCCACTGCTAGCCTCACCCACCGAAACGATACTCCTGGTATCGCGGCGCTCCGGTTAGCTCGTGCTGCTTCAAAAACTCCCATGCGCTGCGATTGATCTCCGGCGCGCGGTCGTAATACCAGTGTGTGTGATTCTTTATTTCTGTTAGTTGCGTGTTAAAGCCGTGACTGTTGAGCGCGTCGCGTGTGGCCCGGACTACAGGCAGAGGCAATCCTGCGTCGTTCGTCCCGACAAAAATAGCTATCGGCGTCTTGCGCTTTGCGCGCTCGATTAGCGGATACGCCGCTTCATGCAGCATTCCGGCGTGGATGGCCGTGGCTGCAAAATATTCCGACTCAAGCAAAGACATGTAGAGCGCCTGCCCTGCTCCCGCCGAGTGTCCGAACAAATAGACTCTGCGCTCGTTTATCGGGTACTTGGCTTTGAGCGCTTCAACTAAGTCACGAAGCAAATCCGGCCCATCCTCCGGCACTCTCCATTGCAGGGAATCCGACGAGTCTGGCCCAACGATAATGATGCCTTCCTTCTTCGCCAAGTCTTTCCACTTTTCGACGAGCGATAATCCATTGCCTCTTGACCCGTGAAGCGTCACAATCAAAGCCGCCGGTTGAGCCGCCTTGATGGTTTCCGGGACGTATAGATAGTAGGTGCGTTTCTTGCCCTGTGAAGTGATAGAGTCCTTCACAATCTTATCCGACGAAGCTTTGGCCGGGGAATAAAGCGTTAAGAGCATGAAGAGGAAGAGAACGAAATATTTCATAGACGTTCCTTTACCAGTCGTTTCTTTTCTCCTGTCATCAATCCTACGTTACCAATTATTGAGCACCGGGCCGATGCTGTCCACTGGTGCAAGCAGCATAAAAGTGAAGAGCGGCAATCCTGACGCCTCGACAGAGTAAGGCCCGGCGCACACTCTCGTCACGCCGGGCCTTAAAGGGTTGATGGTTGGTTACTTCTTTTCGGCTGTCGTGGCCTTGTTGAGCAGTCCGGCCACGCGGTCTCGGTTTGTCTGGAAGAGGTTCAGGTTGGGGTCTGCGGTCTCTTTGGCGACCGTGACCGCTTTCTCGTAGTTCGGGTGCGCAAGCTCAAGCTTACCGCTCCGCTCGTAGGCTTCGGCGAGACTGTCGTAGACGTTGGCCGAGCGCGGATAATGCTCGACGTTCCACTTGAAGGCAAAGATGGCCTCGTCCATCTTTCCCTGGGCCATAAGCTGATAGCCGGCCTGATTGACAAGCGGCTCAGGCGGATGCAGCGTTAAGCCCAAACGCTCGGAGAGCTTGCGATAGTGTTCCTCAACGGCCTTGAAGTCGCCGTTAATCGCGCCGGTGTTCGGGTCGCGCGGATACTGCCACCCGTCGAAGGCTTTGCGCAGTCCGGCATAGTGGCTGCGAAGCACGACCGAGCCGTGGTCTTCATCCTGCATCTGCACGGCTTCCCAGACGAAGCCCTTCGTCTGTTGTTTCTGTAGCACTTCGCGGAAGAGATTGAAGCCGTCGCCGATGTTGCCCGGCTCATTGCCAAGCGTCACATAGAGCGTTCGGTTGTACTCCTTGCGGTTCTTAAAGAATTCCTTGGCGCGGTCAATCAGTACGAAGTTGTCCCATTGGAGCGCAGGGCTGACGGAGATGTAGGCGTTGAACAATTCGGGGCGCGAAAGCATCGCGTGGATGGCGAACAGCCCGCCGAGGGAGTGACCGGCCAGCGCGCGAAACGGCTGCGTGCGATATTCCTTCTCGATGTGCGGAATCAATTCCGTCTCGATGAACTTGAGAAACTTGTCCCCGCCGCCGCTCGTCGGAAAGCGCAGGTTAGGGTTGTCCGGAGCCTGCGCGACGTGTGTCGGCGACAAATCGCGCGTGCGGTCTGTGTTCGGGATACCGACGACGATCATCTCCGGCATACGATTGTTGCGCGCCAGAAATGAGACCGTGCCGCTCGTGTGAAGCATGTGCGCGTCGCCGTCTGTCATGTAAAGGACGGGATAACGTTGGCCGTTGCGCTCGTAGCCAGCAGGCGTGCGAACGAGAATCGCACGCTCCTCGCCGAGCACTGTGGACTTCAGAGTCAAACGCGTAGGGGCATCGTAGAGCGGCGGCGCTTGTCCGAAAGCGATGGTTGTTAGAAAGAGCAGCGCAAACAGCGCCGGGATGCTTCTTGTGACGAGATGCTTCAGCGATGTCCGATGTCGGGCAGCGACGTTTGCTGCGGAAGAGACAGGTAGTTCTTTGAAGAGACCAGCGGTGCGGTTTCGTGTCATGATTTCCTCCAAATCCAAAAAGGGGCGGTCAGAATTTCGGTCGGACGCAGCTTAAGGATGGCGACAGTGGTCGGGCAGCATCTTTCCGAGGTCGATTACGGCAAAGATTCTATACGATGAGAGCGCCCCTGCGGTTGCGAAGACTTTGTTAATTTACAAATGACCAATAATTTTTACCTTAATTTACAAAGCCCGACGATATTCCGTACATAAATCCGAAAGCATGGACGACCGCAGAGCGCGAGCCGCCGCAAGAGGAGGCCAAGCCAGACGAGGTAACGAACATTAAGCTCGCTCGTTCCTGAGCGCTCACTGCGCGTCTCACTTCCTTCTTTGAATCTCCCTTAAATCATTTATCAAATCATCTGCTGCATCTCCAGCCCACTGCACTTTTTTAGACTTCCAGACTATGCGCGCCTTCGTTTGAGAGGTAAGCATGATGATGAACAACTCGCCGTAAGGATGCGGGATGCCCAGAGGGCGGCGATATTCCAACAGGTTGAAGAAGATTATGTAGTCAGCCTCTCCAATGCTCCCGACTGCGCTCATGCCCTTGTGCTTACGCATAAACTTATTTAGTTTTCCGGCGATAACATTGTAGGCCGACCTGTAACGCCTGCTCTGGCGCGGGTCGTATTTCAGCACCTCTTCAATCATCGAACTGCTCCCGCCGCTCGCCTCCAAGATAGACGCTTTCTTAATCAGCAATAAAGCATTCCGCTTACCGGCAATCTCGGATAAGGAGTTATAGGACTGCGTGGCCGTGGCCGAATTGTCCTGCGCAGAGATAGCACCGGCAAAGAGCAAGAGCCACGTCAAAGACGCCAAAATCTTGATAAACAAACTATGCCCTCTGCGGCTCACATGCAAAATATTAACCTAACAGCTTGACGACCACGAAGCTAACCAACATCCGCCGCGTTGGCAACCGCCGACCTGTAATGTGTCTGCCGTTTTTCTGAACTCGATTCCCAACGCAGTTGGATTTCTGTATATTCGCTTTAGTGATGAATGCGCATCACACTTTGAGCACGCAGGGGGGCATTTATGGTTGAGCAAGAAGGGTTCGTTTTCCGGGGCTTAAATCTAATGGGCCTACTGTTCTGCCTGCTGCTGTTATATTTTCCGGCGGCAGCGCAAACCGACTCTGCTCTAAAGATGACGGGCGCGACCCCTTCGTCCACAGCCGCTTCGCCTGTCTCCGAAAGAAAGTTTGAGGTTGGCGTTCATTTCTCCATGCTCCGCTATGATGATTACGGCGACCGCTTAATTGAGCCGGGCATTGGAGGACGCCTCACCTATAATCTTAACGACAACTTTGCGGTCGAGGGAGAAGTAAATTTCTATCCGCGCTCGCACGAAGGCGACCCGACGGTTTCGGGGCGCAAGACGCTGGCGATCTTCGGTGTTAAAGCCGGCGTGCGCAAAGGCAGGCTTGGCTTTTTCGGCAAAGCTCGACCGGGTTTTATTCATTTTAGCCGGAGGCTGGAGTTTGCCTGCGTTGATGTTGGCGGCGAGGGTGATTGTTCGCTGTCGAAGAGAAATTTCGCTTTCGATTTGGGCGGCGTAACTGAGCTTCGCATCTCTCCGCGCACGCTCTTACGCTTTGATTTGGGCGATACGATTATCCGCTCAAGCATCATCGGTGGTTATAAGACGACGCACAATCTACAGTTGAATGCCGGCGTCGGCTTTCGCTTTTAAGTTTCGTCAAGGGGTTAAGTAAGCCATGAGAGAAATCGTCTCACTTCTGCTCGCCGCTGTGTTATGCGTCGCGGGTTTCTTTCCTGCCCGAAGCCTTGCACAGGAGGTCGAACGGCCTGCGCGCAAGCACACGCCTGCGCCCGTTCAAGACCTCGACCGTGTCTTTAGAAACTACGAGCGCCTACGCTTGGATACAGCCGAAGCGGCCAGAGAGATACGGCTGACGGGGCGGCTTTCAATCCATACCGAGCGCCAGAGCTTGGAACTCGATTTAGAGCCTCATGATCTTCGCGCCGAAGGCTACAGGGCCGAAGAGACCACAGGCGGCGGCATAAGATTGCCGGTTGTGAACGACAGCCCCATACGCACCTTCAAGGGTCGGGTTCTGGGTAACGATGATGCGCAGGCACGCTTCACCATTGACGAAGATAGCTTTGAAGGCTCAATCCTGACAGCAGATGAGCGCTACTACGTCGAGCCTGCCCGCCGCTATCTGCCTTCAGCCGAGCCGTCGGAATTTCTCTTCTACAAAGCTTCTGATGTCATCGAAACAGAACCCCTCACCTGCGGCCTTTCGCTGCATGAGAAAGTCAGCGAAGCCGCAGACCAACTCGGCGATGTGAAATCAATCCAGTCTGCCACACAGGGCGCTGTCACTGTGACGCCCGACGCGCTCGCAACTCCACTTGAGGCCGAACTGGCGACCGAAGCCGATTTCGAGTATGTCACGGCGCTCGGCGGCGCGGCAGCAGCCAACAACGAAATACTGAGCATCATGAATCAGGTAGAGGGCATCTACCAGACGGAGATTGGCCTCTCTTTCAAGATCGTCTATCAACACACGTGGGCCACTTCCGCAGACCCTTACACGACAGTTGACCCTGTGCTCGCCATCAAAGAATTTACGAATTACTGGAACGCCAATTTTGCGAACGTCGTGCGCGACGTGGCGCACATGTGGACGGGCAAGAATCTGACTAACACGGCGGGCGTCGGCTGGACTGGCGTTGTTTGCAAATCTCCCGCGAGCGCCTACAGCCTCTCCGAAAGAGTAATTCCTGCGCCGCAAAAGTTTGTCCTGCCGGCGCACGAGATTGGTCATAACTTCAACGCGAGCCACACGGACGGCACTGCCGGATGCGCGAACACCATTATGCAGTCGGTCGCCACGGATACTTCCGTGCTCACTTTTTGTCAAACCTCGCGCGATCAGATTACGTCGTTTATCAACGCCAATTCGTCATGCCTGTCAGCAGCGCCGGTCTGCACTTTTTCCATTTCGCCGACCAGCGCTTCGTTTCCGTCCGGCGGCGGAACAGGCACAGTCGCAGTGACGACCACTGCCGGATGCGCATGGACTGCACAGAGCAACGTGACGTGGATTACCGTCACGGCTGGCGCAAGTGGTAGCGGCAACGGAACTGTCAGCTACACTGTTGCCGCAAACACTGCGACCACTTCCAGAACGGGAACGCTGACCATCGCTGGACGAACATTTACGGTCACACAGGCGGCAGCACCCCCTACATGTACATTCACCATCTCGCCGGCGAGCGCTTCGTTTCCTTCAGGTGGCGGCACAGGCTCGATTGCGGTGACCACACCCGCTGGCTGCGCCTGGACTGCGCGCAGCAATGTGACGTGGATTACCGTGACGGCGGGCGCGAGCGGCAGCGGCAACGGAACGGTCGGCTATAGCGTCGCAGCCAACACCACAACCGCCGCTCGAACCGGAACGCTGACCGTCGCTGGAAAAACCTTCACGGTCACACAGGCGGCTGCCGCCACCGGGCCTACTCTTTCTTCGCTGACGCTTAGTCCGACGATAGTGGCTGGTTGCAAGGGCGTCACCGGGACGGTGCAGATTAGCGCGCCAGCGCCCGCCAGTGGAGCAGTCGTTACGCTCACCGATACGCTCGCTGCAACTACACTTCCGGCCAGCGTGACCATCGCTGCGGGAACGACTTCCAAAACTTTCACCATCACGACTGTTCCAGTCTCCGCAGATCAAACGGGCACAGTCACAGCCAAGCTTGGCGCAGTGACCAAGACCGCGACATTGACTGTGCGACGCATTGGCGTGTTAAGCGTCACCGCCGGCCCTAACCCGATTATCGGTGGCGATGCGGTGATGGGAAGAGTCACCCTTGAGTGTGCGGCAGGCCCCGGCGGCATCACCGTCACGCTCAGCGATAATGTTGCCGCGACAACGTTTCCCGCGAGCATCGTCGTCCCGGCAGGCGCGACGAGTCAGGCTTTTCAAATCACAACAGTCGCCGTCGCGGCCCGTCAAAGCGGCACGTTGACGGCGACGGCTAACGGCATCAGTAAAAGCGTGGCTGTGTCTGTGCGGCCCATTGGCGTGCTTTCGCTGACGCTCAGCCCAAACCCTGTGGTCGGCGGCGGCATCAATGTGACGGGGACTGTGACTTTAGAACGCTCGGCAGCGCCCGGTAATATCGTTGTCTCTTTGACGAGCAGCAACACGGCCATCGCCGCCCCGACCGTCACCAGCATCACGATTCTCGCCGGGGCGAGGAACAAAAGCTTCACGATACGCACGGCACAGGTCTCTTCAACGACCACTGTAGTTATTACAGCGACCGCTAATGGCGTCGGCAAGAGCGCGACGCTGACTGTTAATCCCGGTGGCGGATAGAAGACAAAATCAATAGTCCATAAAAAACCTTAAGAGGCGTGTCGCTGGCGATAAGCGGCACGCCTCTATTCATAATCTGCTTAAAGCAGCGGTTCAAAACGCACGAACAGCCTGCTCGCAGCCCTGCCTATAAAACGTTATGACAATACTTATTACAACCAATTACCTTATAATAGATTAAGATTGTCTGGAACTACGAACATGTCTGCAACCGAAATCATTCTTCCGACTTACTTCATCTCGCACGGCGGCGGCCCCTGGCCGTGGATGAAAAAGGAGATGCCGGGGGTCTACGATAAACTGGAAGCATCTTTGAAGGATATACCTCGCGAGATAGGTTTGACTCCAAGGGCGGTCTTAGTTATTTCCGGGCACTGGGAGGAGAGGGACTTTACCGTCATGTCGAGCGCCGCCCCGCCTATGATTTATGATTACAGTGGATTCCCGGAGCATACATACCATGTTAAGTATGGCGCGCCGGGTTCGCCGGAGGTCGCACGCCGCGTTCAGGAATTGCTTCGAGGCGCGGGGTTTTCCGCTCCATCGGATGAACGGCGCGGCTTTGACCACGGCACGTTTGCACCTTTGGCTGTAATCTATCCTGAGGCGAACGTCCCCGTTATTCAGCTTTCCATCAGGAGAGACTATGACCCGCAGGCCCACCTCGCCGTCGGCAGGGCGCTTGCGCCTTTACGTCTGGAAGGAGTGCTTATCGTCGGCAGTGGGCTGAGCTATCACAACTTGAGACAAATGGGCCGACAGGGACAACTTCCATCGCGTGAATTTGACAAGTGGCTGACTGACGCGGTGTGCGAATCGATTTCAGAGGAGAGAAACCGAAAGCTCCGCGAATGGAGCACAGCGCCTTCGGCCCGCCTGGCGCATCCTACTGAGGATCACCTGATACCGCTCATGGTCGCCGTCGGCGCAGCAGCAGAAGAACCGGCGGAGCGCATCTATCAAGAAGATTCCTTCTTCGGCGGGATAGCTGTTTCGAGCTTTCGTTTCGGAAGAGCGACAGCCCGAAGTGCTAGATGAAGACAGAGAATCGAGTAATACTTAAATAACAGGAGAGACACATGAGAAAGATAAGGAACGCAGTTTTGGCCGTCGTGTTTACCGCACTCATCGCATTGCCGTTCGTCGGAAACGACTTAACCGGCTTGACGACAAAAGCGCAGGAGAAAGCTGTCAAGGTCTCTTACGTGCCCATCCCCGGCGGCGAATACAAGATTGACCCGGCGCACAGCATCGTCGGGTTTGCAATCCGCCACTTTGAGATTAACTGGGTGGAGGGACGCTTCAAGGATTTCGTAGGCACGATTCGCTATGACGACTCGGACATCACAAAGTCGTCGGTTGAGTTTACGGCCAAGATCGCGAGCATTGATACGGGCGTCGAGGCGCGCGATAAGCACCTACGCACCGCAGATTTCTTCGACGCAGAGAAATATCCGGAGATGAGCTTTAAGAGCACGCGAATCGAGCGCAAAAGTAAAGACCGTTATGTGCTCCACGGCGACTTTACGCTCAAGGGCGTGACGAAGCCGGTAGCGCTTTCGTTCAACGTCACGGGTGCGATCAAAGACCCACGTGGCAACATGCGCTTCGGCATAAGCGCGCAGACAAAGATTAACCGCCGCGACTACGGCATCACCTGGGGCAAGGCGCTTGAGGGCGGCGGTCTTGATGTCGGCAACGAAGTGACGATAGACCTCCAACTGGAGGCGCTAAAGCCTGCGCCAAAGCCAGCCGGTCAATAGCAACCCGTCTTGAAACTTGAAAAGGGAGCTTAAAGACATCAAAGTGAGCAGTGGGCCATTCATATTTTAATCTCGCGCAGACGCTGCGCTGATTAGAATTTGAATGGCCCACTGCTTCCTAAAAGCGAGAGATGAAACTCATTTGGAAGCGCTCATGCTCTTTTTTCGTAGATTCGTCAGCACGCCCGAATCCACGGTTTCGCCGGTGCGTGTAATAACCTGAAAGTGCATCTGGTCGCCAGCGACCTCTATCAGCATAAAGGACATGTCTTTGTCGTAAGACTTCGCCGTCAGGGGCGAACCTTCCTTTACGTCGCCTGAGCGGAGCTTGCCGCCCGCGCCGGAGATGAAATAGTAAATCCCTTTCTGCGGTTTGATGCGCTCGTAGAAATGTTCGTGACCGGCGAAGACAGCGCTGACCCCGTACTTCGTAAAAATCGGCTCGACGACTTCGCGCAGTTTTGTGTCAGAGCCGTGCTTCCCGCCAGACGAATAGGGCGGGTGATGAAAGAAGGCTATCTTCCACTCGGAGGTGTCTTTTGCTAACTCCTCTTCCAGCCATTTGACCTGCCGCTTGTCCATGTAGTTGCTGTTGAGCGAATAGAAGGCGACGTTCCCTTTTTTGAAACGGTAAAACTCTTCGCCGTTCATGTTGAAGTAATCGTAGAAGCGCTGGTTCGATTCGTCGTGGTTGCCGAGCGTGGCGTAGAACTTAATTTTATCGTCCAGCAGCTTTTTGTAAACGTCCTCGAATTTCGTCTTGAAATCTTCGGGCTTTTCGCCGCCGTACATGTTGTCGCCCAGCATCAGGATAAACTCGTAGGGGAAAGCCATTTTGTATTGATACATCACGTCGGCCAGTTCGTGCTGCTTATCCGTGCCGGTTCCCGTGTCGCCGACGACCATAAAGCGCACCGAGCCATCCTTGAGGGGCAGGCTGACCTTGACGGGCGCACCCGTTCGCGCACTCCCATTAGAGTCGGCTGAAGATTTCTTTTGTCCGAGAGCGTCTCCTGTGAAACCGGCGAAGACCAACAGGGTAATCGTTAGCGCTGAAGCGAAGAATCGTTTCATACTTTCTCCTCCGCGCTCTCACCTTTACGGGAGAGCGTCGACCATGTAATCAATAATCAGTCCGTTTTCCCTGTCAACCAGCAACATGTGCCGATTGACGAATCTATATCTCACTTGCTTGGGCAGCATGGGCAGTTTCATCAATAGCGTCGGCGGCATCTCCACCAATTCTTTAGTCTCAGGGTATGGATAGTTGACCTTGAGAGGGACGCCCTTCGTGTCTGCCTCCAAAACCGTTTCACGCAAATGCTTTCTGTCAGTCCCCTTAAACTCGCTTTTGATTAAGGCGCGAATGTGCGTGGTAATATCAGGTGTGAATACCTGTCCCGGTTTAGCGCCTGCTCTGGCCGCCCTGACCTTCTCTTCAAACGCCTTCTTATGCGCCGCTATTTCTTCAGCCGTGCTGTCTTTGGAGAGCTTCGGCATCTGCTCTTCTATCTGCTCGCGCATCTTGGCGTATTCCTTCACGCGCTTTTCGAAAGCGTCAACCGCCCGCTGGTCTCTGGCTGAAATACCGCCTTGCGACCTGGATGTTTGCTGTGGAAGATTATGAACGGCTAATGACATCGGCGAAACTGCCAAGCAGAGCATCAATGCCATGCCGCCCGCGAAGACGTTATATTTCTTTATTTTCTGTTTCATTTGTAACTCCAAAATGCAAACCTGATGCCACCAACACGACGCTCTCGACCGAGGCCCTCGAAGTCGCTTAAACGTTGAAAACGCAACGACATTTGTCAACGAAGAAGTGAAGCCCTGAACCTTTGCCGGATGCTCGTGGTGAACGCTTGTAGGACATTTCGGAGACCGCCTTGAGAGTTTTACTCGTGTCTTTATAGAGAATTGGAGGCGGAACACTGTCAAGCTTCTTTGTACTATGTTGATGCAACATGTTTGTGCTTGAAATATCAAAAGACTTCGTTTGAGAGAGGCGGGATTTTTGTTATCGAGTTGATTTTATGGCCTTTAATGGCAATCGGCCTGGATTTCCGGGCCGTGGCATACAACACGCTTACTGACAGCCCTTTTTGCCCCGGAGAAGAAAGCAGGGGCATGAAATTTTCGGGCCAACTTTTCCAGAATGAATGGTTTCCAAGTTGCGGCCATTAAACAATAGTTCGATTTATGCTTTACAATGCAGGCAGCACGTAACGACGAAGAGATTTTCAGGATACTTTCCCCGAAGAGCTTTTGCATAAAAGCTAGCAGATAATCTGTTTTGACAGTTTTGATTATAAACAAGTGATGCCAGATGTAGACCAACAAACTTCGCAAATAGAGCACAGCACCAGCGCGCCAGATGCTTCCGTCCCGCTTGACTTACGCGACCCGCACTCTCTTTTCTTTAATCGCGAATTAAGCATGTTGGAGTTCTTTCGCCGCGTGCTTGAAGAGGCGTTAGACGAGACACAACCCCTTTTGGAGCGGCTCAAGTTTCTCTCTATCTTCTCATCAAACCTCGACGAGTTTTTTATGATTCGTGTGTCGGGTCTGAAAGAAACGTTTGAGGGAGAGGTGACGAAGCTGTCGCCCGACGGAAGGACGCCCGGCGAACAACTCAAAGAGATCAGGACTCGCCTGCTGCCGCTGCTCGACGCGCAGGTGCGTTGCTTCAAGGAAGACATCGTGCCCGCTCTGGCAGCGGCGGGCATCCGCATCGCGCCTTACGAATCGCTCTCGGAATCGGAACAGGATTCTCTCAAAGAGTTTTTCATGAGAAAGGTCTTTCCGGTGTTGACGCCGCAGGCCGTAGACCCCGGCCATCCTTTCCCTTACATTTCTGGGCTGAGTCTTAATCTGGGCTTGATGGTCGGGCCGGTGCGTAGCCACGGCATTACACAATCGCTGGCCGGAAGCCCCGAGCCGCGCTTCGCACGCATTAAAGTTCCGCCGCTCGTTCCGCGCCTTATCCCAATCGCCGGAGAAGAATCGAAATTTGTGCTGTTGGAGGAATTGATCGGCGCTAATCTGGACGCACTGTTCCCGCGAATGCACCCTGATAAGTGCTATGCGTTTCGCGTCACGCGTGATGCAGACGTTGAAATGAGGGAAGACGAGGCCGTTGATCTTTTGCAGAAGATGGAGCAGACGGTGCGACAGCGCCGCTTCGGCTCACCTGTCCGGCTCGAAGTATCGCAGCACATGCCGGAGGAGTTGGTCAATTACCTGACCAATGAATTGAATCTCACCGCCGCCGACGTTTATCAGATAGAAGGGCCGCTGGATGCAGCAGGCTTGATGTCGCTATATAAACTGGAGAGGCCGGAACTGAAAGACAAGCCGCTCGTGCCCAGCTTGCCTCTCAGGCTGCGTGTGCAGGAGCCAATTTTCGACATCATCAAGCGCGGCGATGTCTTACTGCATCACCCTTACAACTCCTACACGGTCGTCACAGATTTCATTAAGGCTGCGGCCCATGACCCCGAAGTCGTAGCCATCAAGATGTGTCTCTACCGGACTGGAAAGAATTCGCCCATCCCGCAAATGCTGATTGAGGCGAGCCAGGGGGGCAAGCAGGTGACGGCGCTCGTTGAGCTAAAGGCCCGTTTCGACGAAGAGAATAATATCGAGTGGGCCAAACAGCTTGAAGAATCCGGCGTGCACGTCATCTACGGGCTGGTCGGTCTTAAAACTCACTGCAAGCTGACGCTGGTCATCAGAAACGAGGGCGACGATTTGCGGGAGTACGTACACATCGCGACGGGCAACTACAATCCAGTCACCTCAGGCTTTTACACAGACCTCGGCCTCTTTACGACTGATGAAGAGATCGGAGCAGATGCCGTTGATTTGTTCAATTATCTGACGGGTTTCTCGCGACAGAAAGAGTACCGGCGGCTCCTTGTTTCCCCCGTCAACATGCGTAAGAGTATGCTTGCGCTCATCAGGCGCGAGACCGCTCACGCCCGCGCGGGCCGCACGGCGCGCATCGTCGTCAAGATTAACAGGCTCGCCGACACGGAGATTATTCACGCCTTATACGAAGCATCACAGGCCGGAGTGCCGATTGATTTGATAGTGCGCAGCATCTGTATGCTGAGACCCGGTGTGCCCGGCCTTTCCGAGACAATCAATGTCAGGAGCATCGTCGGGCGCTTCCTCGAACACAGCCGTATCTTTTACTTTGCGAACGGCGGCGACGAAGAACTTTTCGCCGGTAGCTCAGACTGGATGCCGCGAAACTTTGACCGCCGCGTTGAAGTCGTTGCGCCCGTCAATGACCCTCGTCTGAAGAAATATTTGAAGGATGTAGTGCTGGATGCGTACTTGCGCGACAACCTGAGAGCCAGACGACTATTGCCTGATGGCACTTACGAGCGGCTGCGCCCGTCTCCCGGCAAAGCAGGATTCGATAGCCAGATGTATTTTGCCAGCAGCGTCAGTGTAGAGATTTGAACTCGATTACGGGTTCGAGGTTCAGAATGATAGCGCGGAGGTGAGCGAATGCAGAGTAAGGGGTGGATGATCGTTCTGATAATGGCTATTCTGGCCGGCCTGTTCGGATATGGATTGGTCACTTTTCTCGGCTCTGACAAAAAGCCTTCGGACACAGCCGCGCAGAATCGGACGGCAACACAAACTGCTGCGCCTCAGACCCGTCAATCCGCTAACGCCAATAACACTAATACTCAGAGTGCACAAACGCAAACGCAGCCGACGACCGACGACGCCACCTCGGAAGAGGAATCCTTTCTCTCGCGTTTCTTCGGAAATGGTCAGGAGATTCCGGGCCAACCTCGTCATGAGAACTGGGTCGTAACTATCCTGCGCATCATCGTCAGGCTCATGCTGGCGACACTGCTCGCGGCCATCTTAGCCTTCCGCCCGCGTAAAGACTTGCCCATGCTCAAACGCAATCTCTACGTCGCGCAGACGCAGATACTTTTGGCGGTCGTCGCCAGCGCACTGATGATGATTGTTGGCGACAATGCCGCACGTGCCTTCGGCATCTTCGCAGCCGTCTCGCTCGTGCGCTTTCGCACCAACATACGCGACCCCAAAGAGATTACAGTTCTCTTAATCAGTCTCTCATTGGGTCTGGCGACAGGCGTTGGGCGTTGGGACTTGGCGTTGATTGTGTGCTTGTTTGTCCTACCGCTGCTCTGGCTGCTCGAATCCAGAGAATCCGAACAGGTCTTTCGCGCCATGCAGTTGACGGTCAAGACGCACAACACGGATGCGACGCAGGAAGTTCTCAAGCAAATCTTTGAGCGGCACGGATTCAACGCGGAATTGAGAGAAATCAATCCGCCGGATGAGAAAGAGCCAATCGGGTGCATCACGTATTATGTGAGCATGAGCTTTAACGTCAGCACAGACGAGGTCAGCGAGGAGATACGCTCAGCCGACCCGCAGAACCTAGAGGGCATCGAATGGGAGCAGAAGAAAGACGGCTCATACATTTATCAATAGCTCTTCGGGTCAGAAGCTGTTTGCGTTTGTCTCGGCCTCTGTTTAGATCGTTTGGCGTGCGATTCGTTTCGCTTTTGAGCGGGCTGCTGCTCCTGCTGTGCGCGTTCGCAGCCTGCAAGTCATCTTCCGGTTTAGAGAAATCCCCGCCCGAATCCACAAAAGCGTCTGAGAAGAAAAGCTCGAAGATTGACAATCCAGATGCTTCGGATAGCTCAGCCCAGCCCAAGATTATCGCCCGGCTCGAAGATGCTTCAATTGACGAGAGCAGCGGGCTGGTGGCATCACGCCGTAACCCGGATATTTTTTGGACACACAACGATTCAGGCGATGGCCCACTCATCTTTTCGTTCGACCGGCAGGGCAAGCGGCGCGGCGTCTGGAAAGTCGAAGGCGCGAAGGCGCGCGATTGGGAAGACATCGCCATCGGCCCCGGCCCGGAGAAGAATCTTCCGTACATCTACGTCGGCGATATAGGAGATAACAAAAGTGCGCGCGACGAAATCGTCGTCTATCGCTTTCCAGAGCCTCAGATAGAGGCGGGCGATAAGGAGTCTGGCAGAAAGAATCCGCGCCGCACGGAGACGGCTGACATCATCCGCTTGAAATACCCGGACGGGGCGCACGACGCCGAGACGCTGATGGTTCATCCGCTCAGCGGAGACATCTATATCGTTACTAAAACCATCCTTCAATCTGCCGTCATCTATAAGCTTGGTTCAACTCTCTCCCTTGAAAATGTCAACACGCTGGCGCGCGTCGGCGAGATTCGCGTTCCGAGTCCGCTCGGCTCGATGATTACGGGCGGGGATATTTCGCCTGACGGGCGGCGGGCAGTGCTCTGTGATTATCTGGGCGCTTACGAGCTACGGCTCGACGCTGATTCAGCCGCGAGCTTCGATGCCATCTGGAAACAGCCAGCGGTCACGACCCATTTAGGCCCGCGCGGGCAGGGCGAGGCCGTCTGTTATCGTCTTGATGGCGCGGCCATTCTCGCCACGAGCGAAGGACGCAACGCGGCCTTAATCGAAGTCAAGCTTCTCTCGACAGAGCGCACAAGTCGGAAGAAATGACACGGCTCTGTCAGGACGCTGATCGAATTAATTTCAATCAATTGTGGAGATGTTTATGTCGAAGACAAAAGAAACTCGCAACTCACTTGTTCTCTCACTAATTCTACTCTTGATTTTTTCGTCCACAGTCTTCCCACAGGATAAAGGTAAAAAGAAGAAGAAGGTAGAGCCGAGGGGAACACCTGTTCTCTGGAAAAACCCTGTAAACCTCGAGGCGCGTAACCTCTTCTTGGGGCCGGGCGGCGCTGAGATGAAGCCGGACACGAGCGACGTGACATTCATCAAAGAAGACAAGGGAGGCTACTCGCCCAAGTTTCGCGTGCGCGACGGCGGTGGGCGCGAGTGGGTGGCTAAACTCGGTAAAGAGGCACAGTCGGAGACTGCCGCCGTCCGATTGCTGTGGGCCGTCGGCTATCCGACGGAGATTAACTATCTAGTTCCCTGTGTCCACATTAAAAATGCGCCCCGGCCCAGAAAAAAAGTTGAGAGATGCGAGGGGCAGGGTTTCGCTAATGTCAGATTCGAGGCCAGGCCCGAAGCCGTCAAGCGCACAGGCGAATGGAAGTGGAAGCGAAACCCTTTCGTCGGCACGCGCCAGCTACATGGCTTGATTGTGATGATGGGGCTTTTCAACAACTGGGACATCAAGGATTCAAACAACGTTATTCTCTACGTTCCGAACGAAGGCAGGGGCGGCGAATCGCGGTATGCCATCAGCGACCTCGGCGCGACGTTTGGTAAGACGGGCAACGTGCCGTTCTTTTGGCGTATCACGCGCAGCCGTAATAAGCCCAATGACTACGCGAAGGCGAGGTTCATTGATAAGGTCAAAGGAAATCGCGTGGCCTTTCGTTACGGCGGAAAAAATCGTGGCCTCTTTAAGAACATCACCGTCGAGCAGGCAAAGTGGATTGGTAATTTGCTTTCGCGCTTGAGTGAGCGACAGATAGCGGACGCATTTCGCGCAGCCAATTACAGTTCGGCGGAGGTGAGGACGCTGACGGCAGCCGTCCGTCGTAGAATAGATGAACTGGTAAACCTCCCGGAGCCGGGCATCGCATCGTTAGGGCTTGTAAAAGAATAGAGAGACAGAGCGCAAAACTGCCGTTTGTAATCCGGCTTTGACGCGGCGACCGCATCGGAGAACATTGGATGCTCTAAATTTTATTAGACGTTCCATCGTCTACTCTGAAGCAAAGTCTTTCTTATTAAGAGGCTGTTCCTTCAGGTCACGCACTGGCGAGTTAAGCAGTCGGAGAAATGGAAGAAGCAGGCCCATTGCTCCTACGACGAGCGTTGTCCGTAAGCCAATTGCTTCTCCGAATGCGCCCGCGAGGAGCGCGCCCACCGTCATCGCGCATAAATTGATAAAGCGGAAACTGGCGGTCATGCGCCCCTGCAAATGGTTCGAAGTCATAGACTGACGCAGGCTGACCATGTTGATGCCGTGCGTCTGAATACCGAGCGCCATCATGAAGTGCGCCGCTATCAGGATTGAGATGGCTTTCCATGATGAACCTGCGGCGAGGGGGATGAGAGCGGAAGCCACGGCGGTTAAGAGCGTTGCTCCAAGCATTGTCGTCCCTAAGCCATAACGCTTTGCAATACGCCCGGCCATTAGCGCGCCCGACAGGAAGCCTGCACCCAAAGCCCCAAAGATTACGCCTAGCAGCGCCGGTTTGATTCCTAATCCACGAGTCGCATACAAGATAAAGATAGCGCTTATCATGCTCATGAAGAGAAAGTGGAGCGCGATGGCCTCAGCCAGCGGGCGTAAGATAGGATTACCAAACACCACGCGCAGACCTTCGCCAATCTCAGACCAGATGCTTCTACGCTCTATGGCAGTTACGGGTGACGGCTCAGGCGTGCGAATGCTCCAGATGAACAGGGCTGAGATTAAGAAGGAAACGGCGTCAACGATGATGGCTATGGGCGCGGTCAGCAGTTGGACGAGCACGCCCGCCAGCCCCGGCCCTGCGATTGACGCTGCCGCAGCGGTTGTTTGGAGTTTACTGTTCCCTTCTATCAACTGCTCACGTTTCACGAGTGAAGGAAGAAAGGCCATGTGGGCCACGTCTGAGAAGATCGAGAGGATGCCTGAGAGCAGTTGTATGAGATAGAGTTGTTCGATGCGTAAGAGGCCAAAGATGGCGAGCAATGGAATGGAACCCGCAAGCACTACAAAACCAAGGTCAGTGCCGATGAGGATAGGCCGCCGCCGCAGTCTGTCCACCAGCACTCCGGCAAACAGCCCGAACATGAGGGCCGCCGCAGAGTGAGTTGCTCGGAGCAAGCCCATCTGGGGGGGCGTTGCCTGTAAGGTGAGGACAGCAGTCAGCGGGATGGCAAGCGAGGTTATCTGTGTGCCGAAGAGCGAAATGGTCTGTCCCGCCCACAGTTTGCGAAAGTCCGTGTGCCGCCAAAGCCTTGTGGGTGTTGGGCGCATAGAGCATCCCTCAACTGAAGACCGGCTTTCGATGGATAGACCATTGGAGTCTACGTTTATCTATGCAGAGTTGTTCCCGCAGCACTTTGAAGCCATCTAGCGAGCGCATGCTTCTACTCGCTATAATCTCAGCCTGCTAACGCCAGCGACCGACCGTCAGGCGACCAGCGCGGGGACAATAAAAGGCATGAGAAGAGGCGCGGCGGCTTTTGCAGCCAACGCGCCTGTTCTCTTTTCACTCCGCGAAGGTTTATCTTTGCAGACTACGTTAACGAGGCTCGATTGAGCGGCGAGCTACTTCAAGATCACTGTCCTCGTCGCAGAACCGCCCAGACTGCTTCGCACCGTAATGCTCTGCGGGTTTGAAGACCAGTTGAAGTCGCCGCGATACCGGCCACCGCCTTCATTGCGTAACGTGCCGATCAACTGGTTCGTTGAAGTCACGTAGACATTTAAGGTCGCGCTTGAGTTCGAGCTTGTCGCTTCGACACGCAACTGCCTATTGCCGGAAGAGTATTCGGCAACCTGTATCGCCACCGTATCGGTAGCGGGCGGCGGCGGTGGAGGAGTTGGCGTCAACGTCAGCGTGGCTGTCCTCGTAACGCCACCGTAAGCAGCAGAGATCGTGACCGAAGTTGAGGAGGTCACTGATCTGGTCGTCACCGTGAAAGCTGTCGTAGTCGAGCCAGCGGCTATTGTGATGCTGGCCGGGACGGTGGCGACAGCCGTATTGTTGCTCAACAGTGTCACGACTGCCCCGCCGGATGGAGCGGCAGTCGTGAGCGTCACGGTGCCTTGCGAAGAGTTGCCGCCCACGACGCTCGTCGGGCTGAGCGCTAATGTCGAGAGAGTCGCAGGCCCCGGTGGTGGAGGCGGCGGAGGTGCGCCCCGCTTGATTTCAAACACGCGGACGACAGACCATGCTCCCGTAGTGCCCCCACTGTTGCGCCCGCGCACGCGCCACCAGTAGCGCCGCTCGCTGGTGAATGTCTGCGCGGTTTGCGTCTGCGTGAGTCCTGTTCGGGAGACAATTAGCGGCGCGCTGAAAGTGCTCGAATCGTCTATCTGAATCTCGTAGGTTGCCGCGCCCGCGACAGCGTTCCAGGAGAAGTTGATGCTCTGGCTGGGCGGCAGTATCGCGTTGTTCGCAGGGCTGATGAGAGACGGCGCTGCGGGCGGTGCGGTTGTCGGCGTCACCGTCAGAATCACGTCACGGCTGGAGGAGTTGTGGGTGGCAGTGATGGTCACGTTGGTCGTGGTCGAGACGGCTCTGGTCGAGACAGTGAATCTCGCCAGATTGCTGCCCGACGGGATCGAGACGCTCGCAGGCACGGTCGCAACCGAGGTGTTACTGCTCCTAAGCGAAACGACGGCACCGCCGGGCGTGGCCGTTGAAGTCAGCGTGACTTCCCCCTGCGACGGGTTGCCACCCTCGACGCTCGGTGGGTTGACGTTGAGCGTAGAGATGCCGGCCCCGGAATTGAAAGTCCGCACCTCAGACCACGCGCTCAAGTTTCCTGATCGGTCGGCGGTCTGGACGCGCCAGTAGTAAGGGCCGTCGAACCGAACGGTTGCTATCCACTCCGAGTCGGTCGTCCAAACCTCCTGCCAATCGTTACAGCAGACGAAATCCGGTCTCTGGTTAAGCTGTATATGGTAGCCGTCCAATCCCGATGGGTCTGCGACATCCGACCAATCGAAATTGATAATCGTGTTAGTTGGTTGAAATGAGCCATTCGCCGGGCCGAGCAGAGTCGGCGCAGCGACCGTGTCGTCGCCATCATTATCAGGCAGGAGTGTGAAGCGAGCGAGGAAGCCGTCAAACAATGTGCCACCAGGGCCGCCAGCCGCACCGCCAATGCCGTCGTTGTTGAGAATCGTGTCATGCGCGCCGGGAGTGACGGGGAAGTTTCCCGAAAGCGTCCAGCCTGCGACCACGACAGTATCGGGAGCGACAAGCGCAAGCTGCGTGTGACGGTCGTTATAGTTTCCACCGAGATAAGTTCCGTAAAGCACCTGCGAGCCATCGGCGCTGATACGTGCGACATATGCGTCGAACCAGAGCACGCCGGACGAGATGGCGACCGAACGGTCGAACGCTCCCTGCGTGGATGGAAAATCAAACGAGCGCGTCTCGCCCGTGAGGATGATTGTCCCATCGCTGTCCACTGCGAGGTCAGCAACTTCCTCGTAGTCTAAGCCGCCGAAGAGTGTTGACCAGACGAGGGTCGCGCTGCCGCTCAAGGGAAATCGAAAGCGCATCACGAAGCCGTCAATGCTGTTGGAAGAAGGTTTGAGCGTCCCGGCGGTTGTCGGAAATTTGACAGCCCCGGTGGTCGAGTAGGTGACGCCGGAGACGAGTACATCATTCGGGTTCAACGGGTCTAGGGCGACGGCGTAGCCGTGCTCGTTGCTGTCTCCGGCAAGGAAGGTCGAGTATTTAAGGTCTGCTGAACCATTTCCGTCGAGCTTCATCCGCGTCAGAAAGGCGTCAGTCATTCCCTCACGGCTCACGGGGCTGCGCTGGAGCGCGTCCGGTGTCGTCGGCAAGTTCGGGGCGTTAACGTCGGGCGATGACCAGATTTGTCCGGTCAACGTCACAAAGCCTTGCGCGTCAACGACGATGCTCTTCGGCAGTTCGTCGCCAAAGCCGCCGAGGTACGTAGAGTATTCCAGCGTACTGCCATTGGCGCTTAAACGAGCCACGAATGTATCGCGTGCCGAGAAGACGCCCTCAAAGTAGGGTGTGCAGCAGTTATGCGTCCGGTCAAACGCGCCGGGCGTTGTCGGAAAGACAGGCGAAAGCGTCTCGCCAATGACGACCGCCGCCCCGGAAGGCGCAAGCGCGACGGCGACGCCCTCGTCATATTCGTTAGTGCCGATGTAGGTGGAGAAAACGAGTCGGTCGCCCTCCGCGCTCAGGCGCGTGACGAAGGCGTCGGCGCTGGCTCGCCCGTCAGGTTCGAGGCCGTGGGTCGTGTCATAAGCGCCGGGCGTCGTCGGGTAATCAGGAGAAAAGCTCTCGCCGACGACTATTGGTTCGCCGCCCGCCGCGACCGTCACGCCGCGAATCCACTCGCGGTCTGAGCCGACCAGAATCGTTTTATAACGGAGCGCGCCGGTCGCGCTGAAACGCGTCACGAATCCGGCTACCGCGTTGGGACGACCGGTGAAGTCCTGCGATAGAGTTGCCCCGACTACAATAACGTCGCCTGTCCCATCACCCGCTGAAGCGATGTCGTGAATCTCATCCCAGTTGCCGCCGCCCAGATACGTTGACCATTCGAGTCCGGGGTCGATGACGAGCGGCAAAGTGCCGCTCTGCCCTGAGACCTCAAAGCCGTAACGCCGCGCGTCTATCTTTCGAAAACGACATTCAATGGCGCGCCTTTTTCCACCGGGCAGTTCTTCCCACGTGACGGGCGGCGTCTGGCGCAGCAGCCCCGCAGCGGTCTGTAGAATCAGTGAGCCGTCGCCTGCGACCTCAAGCCCCGTCGCACCGTCTGCGCGGACAACTATTTTTGACACATCCGTCCCGGCGGCGAGCATCAGGTCATACTCAAGCAACTCGCCTGCTTCACGCACGCGCACGTCCACGCCGCTATAGAGTCCGCGATACATGACATTGCTATAGGCCGCGACCCTCGATTGCCACTTCTTTGGGTCGTTCCCAGTAAAAAAGTTGTAGTAGCCTGCGCGTTTGCCCTCGCCCGCGAGCGTCGCGTCCTGCGAAGCGCCCTCGAAGTTGAGGGACAGCGAAGCCCTTTGTTCCTTCCCATGCCGCAACTCAATACGGTCGCGACCGAAGCGTGCGGTCATCGCGCCCTTCTGCGCGACGAAGCTCGCCGAAGAATCCCACTGTCCCTGGTTTTCGACGAAGTCAAGAGGCGGTTTCGCCAGCTTGGGTTGTTCGCGCTCGACGTTGGCAGACGCGTGTGCTGGCGTCTCCAGACGCGTCATGTTCGGGCGCGTTGATGCGTAAATGAAACACGAAGCAAGAAGAAGTATAAACAAGCTCCCATTGAGTTTCATTATTAGACCCTTTCTTCTAAAAGAGCATGACTATCGCGGCTGAGCGAAAATTACAGTTTCCCTTTAAACCCAGCGGCCTGAACCGCGATGGTTCGCTGCTGTCTTTAGCGAGCGACGACAGCCTTCGTGGCTGAACCGCCCAGACTGCTGCGGACGGTGATGCTTTGCGGGTTAGTGGAGACGCTGAACTCTCTGCTGTATTTGCCGCCGCCGTTGTTCATCAGCGTGCCGATTAGTTGCCCGCTCGCTGTGATGAAGACTTGCAGCGTCGCGGTCGAGCGCGTGCTTGTTGCTTCGACCCGAAGCGTGCGTTTGTCAGTCTCGTACTCCGCGCGCGTGATCGTCACCGTATCGGTGGTCGAAGACGCGGGATTGATCGTGAGCGTTGCGTTGCGCGTCACACCATTCAGAGACGCACTGATTGTCGCGCTGGTTGTTGAAGTGACTGTTGTCGTATTGATATTAAAAGTCGCCGATGTCGCGCCCACCGGAACAGTAACGCTTACTGGAACGGTGGCGCGTGCGCTGTTGCTGGCGAGGCTGACGGTGGTCGCAGCCGGAGCGGTGGCGCTCAAAGTGACTTTGCCTTGAACTGTATTCCCCCCCGTCACCGAACTTGGAGTTAAGGTTAAAGCCGACACCGTGATTGTGCTGGAAGGTGTCGGCGTCACCGTCAGGCTGACGCTGCGGCTGCCAAGTTGGTTGTGAGAAACCCTGATGCTGGCGGTTTGCGTAGAGGTGACGCTCCTCGTGCTCGCGTTGAATTTGACGCTCGAACTTCCGGCGGGCATTAGAATTGTTGAGGGGACGGTGACGGCAGCAGTGTTGCTGCTGGAAACTGCAAACTGAAGACCGCCCGCAGGCGCTACTGCGCCAGTCGCCAGATTCACGCTAACCGTCGCCGATGTGCCGCCAGTGACGCTCGACGGTGTGACAGTGATGCTGCCGTAGGCGAGCGGAACTGAAGCGCTTCCAGTGGTATTTCTTAAGACCGCCATGCTGTGGCTGGCCCCTCCGATTCCCAGCGCGATGTCCGGCTTACTATCCTTATTGAAGTCCGCTGTGATGATCGCTATTCCGCCAAGGCTCGATCTATCGGGCGGCTTCAGGTAATACACAGGAGGCTGAAATGTGCCATCGCCATTGCCGTTCAATATCTCCATCAAGCCTGAATTACCATTCGCTAGAGCAAGCGCAAGGTCTTGAAAACCATCGCCGTTATAATCAGCGACGGCTTGATACTGAGGAACGTTTATGCCCGGCTCAGTAAGAAGCAAGGGTGGCTGGCGGAACGTGCCGTCGCCGTTGCCGGTCAGAATTGCCGTCTTGCTCCCGTTAAGGGCTACCGCCACCACCAAATCCTCCAGGGTGTCGCCGTTGAAATCGGCGACATCTATATCAGTAGCATCCATGCCAAGATTGTTTTCGGTTATCAGCGTGAGAGTCGGTTGCTGATTGAACGTGCCATCACCAACACCAAGAAGAAGACAAACTCGCGCCCGCGAACTGGCAATACCCAAGTCTTTAAAACCATCACGATTGAAGTCGCCAACAGCAATCTTTGCTGTCTCTGTCCCAATATCTATTTCTTTCGCGGGTTGGAACGTGCCGTCGCCCAAGCCCAGCATCACTGTAATTGTTCGCGCGACAGTGCAGGGCGCGGTATAGCAGGCTACCTGATGGCCGATGACTAAATCGAGCTTGCCGTCGTTGTTAAGGTCAGTGGCAACGATAGTGGGCGAATCGAAACCGGAGGTATTAGGGAAATTGACGGGCGCGCCAAACGTCCCGTCGCCGTTGCCAGTGAGCAGCGAGAGGCTTGTATGCGGCTCGTTGATGGTGACGACTAAATCTAATTTCCCGTCACCGTTAAAATCTCCCGCCGCGAGGTCTTGATTCCAACTTGCTACAGGGTACTCAACCCTCACCCCAAACGTCCCGTCACCATTGCTTAACATGACCGCCGCGGACATCGCTCCCTGCCCCGCCAGATCAAGTTTGCCATCATTGTTGAAATCTCCGACGACCTGATTATTGCCGAGTCCGGAATAGTCCGTCCTGATGAAAGTCGGTGATTGAGCGGAGACGCTGACAGCGGAAAGCGACAGCACCAGGACGACAAGCAAAGTTAATGAAAGTTGGCGCGCTGTTTTTTGACGAGGGACGAGTTGCATTGTGTTTGGTCTCCTTCTATACAACAGAGCCGATTGCATGCACACAAATACATTGGAAAAATTGTAGGAAGCCGGGAAAATCTTAGCGGGGATGTAAAAATAAGCCGATTATTGAGTTAAGTCAATATATTTGTTCTAAGACGCGCCTGCCCCTGTAACTAAAACCCTGTCCGTGACTGTAACTGGATGTTATGACGCGCTACGATTTACTGACCTCGACATAAAAGAGTTCCGTCGCCACCGAGAATTCATCTTTCTTGAGCGGCGTCTTCATCGTCTGCCAGCCAGTCGTGGGCCGGATGATTTGCCAGCGGTCTTTCATGCCAACGCGCACAGGCATCGCAAACCCCCGCTCATCTGCCTTCCAGCGGTAGGCGACAACACCCCTGGGGTCGTCGAACTTCAATTCGAGAATGGGCAGCGCGGCACGTCGCAAGTATTGGTTGAAGATGGGTGTCAGGTTCTCCCCCGTCTTTCGACTGAAGAACTCCATGACATCCTCCGTCATGATGTTCTGATATTTGAAGCGCTGGTAGAAATCGCGAAGCATCGTCCACCAGCGTTTGTCGTCGTTGACGATGCTCCGCAGAGTATTGAGGAAGAGAGCGCCCTTGAAATACTGATCCTGTGGCGGTGTGGCGTTGACGCCGCGCTGAGGGATGATGGGCTGCTGATTCTTGACTTTCGTCTTGTAGCCGTTCGTGTACTTGAGGCCATCGTCGCGCCCGTACATGTATTCGACATAGAGGCATTCGAGATACGTCGTCCAGCCTTCGTGTATCCACATGTCCGATACATCGGAGGCGGTGATGCTGTTACCGAACCACTCGTGCCCGCTTTCGTGGATGATGATGAAGTCAAACCTCGTACTGATACCGACGCCCGTCCAATCTCGCTCAAGGTAGCCGTTACTGAAACGGTTGCCGTAGGTCACAGCGCTCTGATGCTCCATGCCTGAGTAGGGCGCTTCGATTAACTTGTATCCGTCCTTCTTGAATGGATACTCACCGAAATAATGCTGGAACGCCTCGATCATCCCCTTTGCCTGAGCGAATTGCTTTTTGGCCTTGTCCAAATTTTCGGGCAGGACGTAGAAGTCCAGCGGCAGGTCTGCGAGTTGGTCAGCGAAGTGGACGTAGTTGCCGATATTGAGCGAGACGTTGTAGTTGTTGATGGGATACTGCACCAGCCAATCCCAGCGCGTGTAGCCGTCTCCGAGGTCTGTCTTGCCAACAAACTTGCCGTTGGAGACATCCATCAGGCCGTTTGGAATCGCCACGCTGATTCGCATGCTCTCGACTTCGTCGCGCCACTGGTCTTTGTTCGGCCACCAGATGCTCGCGCCTTCTCCCTGGCAGGCGGTGTTAATCCAATGATGACCTGATGAGTCTTTTCGGAAGGCTATGCCGCCGAATCGGCCCGTCTCGATTGGATTGCCCGAATAGTAGAAATCAATCGCGTAGACGCGGCCCGCCTTGAGAGTCTGTGGAAAATCAACGAAGACTGCGCCGGACTCACGCTCGTACTTGAGCGAGGTAGTGCCGTAGAGAATCCTGTCGATGTTGAGTGCAGCGTTGAGGTCGAGTTGTATCCGCGTATCATCCTTAAGCATTTTGAAGCGGATGGTGTTCTTCCCGCTCAGGAATTTCTTCAAAGGGTCAACGCGCACATCCAGGTGGTAGAAGAGAAGATCATTGTTGGCGCGATACGGCCCGTATTCACCACGCAGGAGGTTGGCCCGTGCGGGGGCTGCTACGGCTTGCGGCGGCGTTACGGTCACTCCATTTCGTTGAGGCGTCTGCGCGGAAAGCTGCACAGCGGTAGTCGTCATCAGCAAGAGAACACCGCTGAGCCATCTGCCGAAATCACAATCGAACATGATGCTTCCTCCCCTTCAAGGCTACGGTGCAATCAGGGCTTTGACAACTTTGCCTGTGGCTACGTCACTCAGCGCCTCGTTGGCCTGACTAAGCTTGTAACGATCAAGCTTTAATAACGACCATGCTGCGGAGCGCACAGGGTCGGACATAATCTGTACACCACGGTAAAAATGCGAAAAGTCAGAACCCCAGCAACCACGCACGTCCAGATGCTTCCTGTTCAAATCAAGATGCGGATTGAAAGAGACTTCGCCGTGATCCGTATATTGCCCGACGATGAGGACGCGGCCCGCATCGCGCGTATAAAGCATCGCCTGCACGACAGCCTCCGGCGCACCCGTCGCTTCAATAGTGACATCAGCGCCGCGTCCCTCTGTGCATTCGAGCACCCATTGCATGCGCGCTTCTGTATCGCCTGTCTCAACATTGAGTGTCGCGGCGGCTCCTAACTTTTGTGCCGCTTCAAGGCGATGCTCCGGCGCGCCAATACATAAAACACGCAGCGCTCCGCTCATCACTGCAAAAATAATGGACGAGAGTCCGACAGGCCCACTGCCCAGCACCAGCACCGTATCGCCCAGCGCCACTTCCGCCCGCTCCACAGCATGGAGCGCCGTCGGCAGCGCACAACCTCCGGCCATAAACTTTTCAAAATCAATTTCGCCGAGGCGTATGCAGCGCGTGTCAGGCTTGAGATAAAGCTTTTGTGCCCAGCCTCCGGTCAATCCGTCGGCCAGACCATACGTGATGCCGTAAACTTTGCGGTGCGGGCAGCGCGTCGTGGCTTTAGCGACAAGGCAGTGCCAGCAGGCGTTGCAGGTGCGATGAACGTCAAGAAAGGTGACGCGATCACCTTCAATAAAGCGTTGCCCTCTGACATCCAGCAACTGACCGCGAATCTTGCTCAAGCGACCGACAGAGACGTGGCCTGGAATAAGCGGGTAAGGCACGCCGGAAAGCCGTCCCTGTTGCAGATAAACGTCCGTTCCGCAGACTTCGCTCAGTTCGACTTCAAGCAGGGCAGAGTTTAATTCTAACTCAGGCTCTGATAGCTCTCGCACCTCGACGGGCGCGTGCGGTTCCGGCAGCACTGCTGCCAATACTTTTGTCATCGTAAGGATTGGGCCGTCGCGTTTATTGACGAAAGCTCTCTGTAGTAATGATTGTTTTGTAGATTGCTCGGTGCATCGCTCAGCGGAATCCACTCTCGACTATATTGACTACTTTTTGGGCCGAATCTGTGAGCTTCATCGCGCCGGGATTGTAGGGGACGTTAAGCTTGAGCATCTTAATGACATCCAATCGGTGCGTGCCGTGAAAAACCATCGCGGGTGCGTATGCCGCCGGGCGAAACCCATTGTTCGCAAAACTCCTTTGCAGTCGCGCATCATAGGCGGAGACGTTGACCTCTACGACCTGTGCACCCAAATCTTCTTCCGCTTTACGAAGCAGTGAACTGCACAGGTGTCCGCGCAGATGCTCGTCGGCTGCCACAAGCTCTATGCCCTTCACCAGTTGACTTGGCCCATCGACCTGAAAGCCGACAGCGCCCATCGGATGTTGATTTTCGTCCACCGCCACCAGATAGACAGCATTGCGGCGACGAATATGTGAAATCCCCTGATCCAGCGAGAGGCCGCCGAAAAGCAGCGGCTCGACAAGGCGTCCATGTTCAATTCGCATCAGCCGCGCCAGCGAGCGACGATCCATCGCCTGCACTGTACAGAGCGACTCTTCCGGATAAGGTTCGCAATCTTCCCTGACGTTCAACTCGTCTGAAAACCCCAGCGCGGAGAGCGTATGACGGGCCAGCGGCACGACCTCCGGGATGACTTCGGGCGGTTTCTGACAACGCAGCATCTTGCCACAGCCGTACAACTGCGCGTAAAGCAGAAAGCTCTCGCGCGCGTCGCCGTAAGAATAAGCCTGCGGCAGAAAACCAGCGGGGACGAAGCCCGCTCTCTCAAAGAGAATCTGGCTGAGAGGATGAACCGTTCGCGCCTCGCCGAAAGCGAATTCAACTGTATCGTCTGTCGCATCAAGCAAAGCATCAACGAGCCGCTTTCCTAAGCCTCGCCCTTTACGTTCGGGATGCACCACTACCCGACCGATCTCGCCGATCTGGTCGTTGTAATCGCCGTAGTCGAGCACGCACGCGCCGGAAGCGACAACCTCGCCCTCTTCTTCCAGTACGAGCCAGATAGTGTGATCGCTGTAGATGCCCCGTTTGACCCACTGGTCATCGTAAAATTCGGGAATCGGATAGTCGTCACCATAATTGAGCTTGAAGAGGTTGATGATGGCTGGTATGTCCGACTCTTTAATATGCCGCGCTGCCGAATCCGCAAATTGAAATGTGCCGGTTCCATATTCGTGCATCTTAATTCCTCTAAAAAGAAGTGATGAGGATGAAACTTTACTGATGTGATGGCGACAGGTGCTTATATAATCGTCGGAAGGATAAGTCAATAGATTCAGTTTGAGAAAATGTCCGAATCCGAGATGACGAATCCTTGACAGCCGAGTACGCCGGTAATAGAGTTTCAGCCGCTTTGATGATTGAGTATAAATAGTCTCACGCGTTAGTCGTCGGCGCAGGTTTCCTGGCCCGCGCTAACAATAAATTGACCTCAACTTTTCGTTCGCTCGTTCATATTTGCTGAGAGGTTCTCCCCTATGATTTGCCCAAGTTGCAGCGCAGAAGTTCCCCCAGGCAATATCTATTGCCTTAATTGCGGCACCAGACTTAGTGAGCCTCCGCCGACAATCAGATTGAACGTGCCCCCCGTGGATACAATTCCCACCAACCGAACCACCGCCGGTCATGCACAGCAGCAAGCAAAGTCGCCAATCTGGTTGTTGCTCCTCTACGTGGCTTGCGGCGCGCTCAGCATTTTTGGCGGGCTTGTGCTTTACAACATGTATCAGGGGAAAAGCGGTAATCAAGAGACGCGGCAGTACGCACAGGAAAGCGCACAAAATAACAACTCAGGAAAGGCGACGAAAGACGACTCCAACCGCGCGAGCCTCAACGACAACATAGCAAACAACAACGCACCCGTAGCCACACCAAGTATTACAACGCAGAATGCGCCCGCGCCCGCGAGCACGCCTTCGTTAATGCCTAAAGCGGATTTGACGGGAACATGGACGGGGAGATTCGCCAATCGGGACGCGATTCTCTACATTAACAGTCAAACAGGAGATTCGTTTTCGGGTATTTTAAAGAACACGAAGGGAGCGATAGTTTCCGTCAGCGGTCGTCTTAATCGTGATACGCGACAGATTTCAATACAGGAAAATCGCGTAGTCCAATCTGCGACGGAAGGCCCGGATTGGATTCTGGGGTCCAATAGCGGCTCTCTTTCGGCTGACGGTCGAAGGATGAGCGGCAGCGGCAGAGACAGGGCCGGGCATACCTATTCATTCTCGTTCACCAAAGAATAATCCGGCCTTCTTCGGTTTTACTCTCTGACATTTAATTGACTCGATTATCATTAACGTCCTCCATAGTTGTCTCCTCATCCGTCATCAAGGGCTGCGTCAGCGAATGCACAAGGGCGTAGACGCGGTCAAAAGAGTTGACGGGTAATCCGGCAATGCAGCGCAGCATGTGCGTTCGCGCCGCTTCGCGTGCGTCCTGAAATTCGGTTGATTCTTCGGGAGGCGTGTGGCCTTCGAGCAGCAAGACAGATGCGTGGCGTAAAGCCCTGAGCAGGCGACGGTCATCAGCATTAAGCCCTTCGCGGCTGGTCTGCGGCAGTTCGACTTTGCGCACGAGGTCTCTTAAAGAGGTTGCTTTGAAACGCGCAGCCGCCAGCATCGCCGTCGCGCGCACTTCCCAATCTTTATCCTTCAACGCCGAGCGCAGGACTGCGAGGATGTGTTCGTTGGCTTCCGTGTAATCGTGTATCAGCCAGCGAAGAATCTGTTGCCGTTCCGAAGCATCGCCGAGCAGAGGAAAGAGCACTGAACGCTCAGGATGCCGCGCCTTCTCTTGCCTGAGCGCCTGTAAGTTTTCCTCTGCCATGACGCGCAGCAATTTCTCCTGCGTCCTGGCAGCAGCTTTGGCAATCATCTGCTCCGGATGAGACCGCAGTTGATTGATCGCTTCGAGGGCTTTGGTCTCTTCCAACTCGCTGACGGCAAAGATGCCGAGCAGAAGTTTTTCCGGGTCGTCCGCTTTCAGCAACTCAAGCAAATCGTTAAAAGTCAAAACGGGCAACTCTTCTGCCACCTCTGCACTCAACTCTGCGGCAGCGTCTCCATAAAAACTGAGAACGCGCAGAGAGACGACCGGATTGAAGGTATAGACGATGCGCCCATCTGCTCTTTGATGCGTCCACGAAGCCAATTCAGGCTCACCCGGAAGAAGCGGCGCTGTCACAGACGTATCCTTTTGACGAGACCAGCAGAGTTTTTCTAACTCACGTTGGATTCGAGCAAAATTGGTTTCAGGAGAAAGAATCAGCGTCGTTTGCATTATCAAGATTTCGGCTTGCTTCATCGGGTGACTAATTGATGTAAAGTATCGGCGACAGTTTCAAGTGGCTGTCTCTTGAACTGCACCAGCACGGCCCGCGCGCACCACATCAAATCAGACCAACTCAAGGTCTCGGTCGCCTGCTCCATCGGATACTCTTCAAGAAAGTTGAGCCATGCCGCCTCGATTACTTCAGGCCCGGCCTGCTGCTCCAAAGCGACGGCGAGATAGCCAATCAACGCTGGCATGTTGGGGCCGAAAGTTTTACCCGGCTCGATTGTCTGAGGCCGATTGCTCACGATAAAAGTGTCAATCAGAGATGTCTTTCCCAGAGCCAGACAGGCGAAGGCCATAGTTCGTTGTCTCGACTCATATAGCTCGTCAGCTTTTCTGGCAAGACGCGGCGGCAAACGATTCTCGACCTCTTTCGCTTCAGCAGGCAGTTTGCCGCCACAACACTGAACGGTGTTGACGTATGAAAGGACGTGCACGGCCAGAGCAGCACGCCGCGCGTCCAATCTGCTTTCAATCTCTTTAATTGCCTTCGGCAGAAATGGCCTGATGGCCTTGATGGCTGGCAAACACGCTTCGCTTCCACGCAAAATCGCCGCCCGCGCCAGCACTTCTGCAAAGCCGCCGAAGTTGCTGGCGATGAGGGAATCTCTGGGCGCAGATTTAATTCTTTCCGGCGCAACCTTAATCTGCGATTGCAGCGATTGATCGCTCGGCTCTAATTCGCTGGCAATCAAATCGGGCCAAGAGGGAAGACCACCGGCAGCGGGAGTTTTCGCGTCAGACATCTTTACCTTCTCCATAAAGCAAATGAATCCGTTAATACTACGATGAAAAAGTTGCTTTCAATACTACGATGAAAGCGCTGCTATGGAACATAAGTTATCCGCGTCAAGAATTCGCTATCGCCCTGCTTTTTGGCAATGGCTCTGAGTTTCTCTTTTAACTTCTTGAGGTCTGCCGGTTTGATGTCCGCGGTATTGATGACGACGTTCATAGGAGCTTGGCCGCGCTTGCCGGGAACCTTCACAGAGTCGCGCAGGCGCGTGTTTATATCGTTCGCCATTTTGTTGACATCAAGCGGCGGCCTCTTTGTCGAAACCGGATTGAGCACGTCGAAGGGCCTGCCGCTTTTATCATGGAATTGCGCGCCGCCGGGTGCGCCGCGCTGCACGGGAGCAGTGAATCCTTTACCTTCGGCGAGCAGCGCCGATTGAGCCTGCTTGACGCTCGAGGGCGACCGGCCTGCGGGTACGTCTGACAGGTCTGTGAGCCTCGCGGCTTTATTCGCATTTTTTCCCGCCAAGTCTTCAATTGTCTCAGCCGCCTTGAAGCGATTAACAATCGTCGGGTCAATAGTCTTGAAATTGGGAACATCGATATTGCTGCTATGTAATTTTTGTCTGAGCTTGGCCTGCAAATCCGTCAGGATTGTGCCGCTCTCGCGCGTGCCCATGCTCGTTTCGGGGCCGAGACGTATATCAATGTCTAGCTTCCTCTGGTCAATCGCCTTGATAATCTGATCGGCCTCGAATCTGGTCAATCCCATTTTGGCGAAATCTTTATCTACTCTCAGCGATAAATCATCCAGATTCTGTTTGATGTTCTGAAAGACTGCCGTAAAATCTTTGAGGCTGAGATTTCTGTTCGGATAATCTTTGACTTCGACGAGGCCGACTCTGACATCCATTTTCGGATTCCCGCTTCTATCAAGCTTTATCTGTCCTTTAGCATCCCTTTCATAACTCATCTTAAAAATCACTTCATCGAAACCCTGCCCGGATTCATTCTGCACGTTGGCGGGCACATACTTTTCGCCTCTCTTGGCGGCCTCCGGCACGACCTGTTCTTTGGTCATCGCTTCCGAGGCTTCTTCCATCAACTCGCCCGCTTCCTGCGCTTCTTTGCCGCGCCTGACCCATTTTCCATCCTTCTTGAGAATCTCCTGACGATAGCTGACCGTTCCGTCCGGCTCGACCACCTTAACGCGCCTGTAGGTACGCACCTCTGTCTTTCCACCGTCGAGGCGCTTGGTTTCCGGCCATTCATCTCCGACCTGAAATGTTGAGTTGCCGTCTTTCGACTTGGGGCTATTCTTAATGGGCTTGAGGTCGGGCGTGTCCTTTTTACTGAAGAGTCGTGGCGGCTGATCCAGGAAGTCCGGCTCTGTGTCCAAACCCTGCGCGATGCGTATGCGTTGCTCCGGCAAAATGTTATCCACGTCGCCCAGCCGCTTTGATAAGTTGTCGAGAGTCTGTTCGGCTTCTTTGATTTGCTTGCCCAAAGCCTGTTTGAGTTGCGGATTGTCTCCGGCGTCTGCGAGGTCGTCTGCCAATCCTTTCAAGAGACGCTGTTGTCCGTCCAACTCCAACTCAATCTTGGTTCGATAGAGCGAGAGCTTTTCTGTCAGCGAGAGGTTGTCCCAGTTGGCAAGGTGTCGCTCGTCCAGCTTGTGAACCTTTGCGGCGGTGCGCGGGTCAAGGAGTTGGCCCAGATGAACGCCTTCTTCGCGCAGCACTTTGGGGTCGGCGCTCTCACGCATGATGATGACGGGCTTGCCGTTCTCAATCATGACGACGGCCTGGCCCTTGTTGCTGCGCGTGGTGGAGACGAATTCGGCATCGCTGACGACCTTAACCGGCACGTCGTCGAAATGCTTTCGTTGATCCGCAGGCAGCCCCAGCAAGACTTCCTTGCGTAGCTTCTGCTCTACCTTGACGGCGGCGTCCGGGTCAATTGTCCGGCTAATCGTGCTGTCATTGAGAGCCTTCAAGTAATCGTCGTACTCTAAATCCGGATTGGATTCCTTGAAGGAAAAGAAACCTGCTTTGCGCTCGGCGGGCGTGCCGAGATGCGCGTGAGGGTCGGTCGCAGAGGTCACAGGGCTGACCTCAGGCGGGGCTATCTCTTCGCCTGTGACGTGCGGAGTATCGGGTGTTGCGCGTCCAGCCTTGCCAACTACCTTTTCGCCTCCCTCCACAAGGGCCGATGTCGGCACGGCATCTATATTCGGGACATCGAGTTTTGGCCCACGCAGCTTGCTTAAGGCATCTCCGGCAAAGCTGAACGCCTTGCCGCCGAGATCTATGGCTTTGCCCATGCCGAAACTCATGCCGACGCCCATGCCGACGCCCATCGCCGTCTGCGAAACTGTTCCGGTGAGAATGTTCTTGAAGGCGTCGCCCTGCCAGTTCTTGTCGTTGAGGACGTTTGCGGCGAGCGCGTTGGGTGCGGCCTGCAAAAGATTCTCTGCGCCTTCGGCCAGGCCGCGCGCCAGCACTTTTGTCACCTTGCTGCCGCTCTGGGCCATGCGCGCGATCATGCCGGGAGGAACGCCCTTCGCAGCCTTGAGCAGTTTATCGCCCATGCCTGCGGTCGCCGCTGAGACGGCGGCATCAACTACAAGGAGCGCAACGTCTATCCCGAAATCCTCCATCCCGTAGGCGCTGCCTAGAATCAGTAGCTTGGAGGTCATGGTCGCCAGCGAGCCAGCGAGCGATGCGGCCAGGGCCACGAGCAAAGGAGCAGCCGTGCCGCCCGATGCCACCAGGATAACAACCGTCACAACGATGGCTGCCACAGCGCCTGCGATCTGCGTCACCTGATCCGTAACGCGGTCGACGCCTTTGCGAAAATCTTCGGCAGCGATGTCGGAATAGGTGGCCTGTAATTCAAAGTCGCTTTGCAGTTCGTTCTTCTCTTCGATACTGAGTTGAGAGTTAGGGTCGGTCAGTTTCGCGTAACGCCTTTTGGCCTCCTCGTATTCTTCATCCATCACGCGCTCTTCGTGGCCCGCGAGCGCATTGCCGAGCAGATAAGCGTTCTTCTCATAAAAGTGGCGGCGATTGAGCTGCTCCATGCGCTCTTTCGCATTCGTCGGCTCGCCTACTAGAAGTTCGCCGACATCAAAGAGGTCGCGCCCATCCAACTCCGACTTGATGCGGGCATCCATGCTCTGGCCCGGATGTTTTTCTTCCCACGCTTTTCTAATCTGAGCGATTTCTTCTTTGGTGCGACCCTTGAGCGCCTTCTTCAAACCGTCTTCATCCGTTCCCGGCCCCGTCACGGCATAATCAATTTGCTGGACAGGGGTGAGGTAGCCGCCCTGGGCCAAAAGGTCTCCGGCCTTTTTCCGGTCTTCGCCGGAGAGGTTCATATTGATGACAGCCTTGAGGCCGCCGTATTGAGATTTGCCCGTTTCGCCGCTGACATACGTGGCGGAGTACTTCGAGTCGAACCGCTGTTCGAGCGCATCCATGTTCTTCTTGCCTTTGACCTTCGCCAGTTCCTCTATCTCGCGCTCGATCTTGCGATTGGCGGCGGCAATCTCGTCAGCCGTCATCGGCTTTCCTTCTTTTCTTCTCCGCTCAATCTCCTCCTGTAGCTTTTTCTTCTTGCCCGGCAACACGTCGCGCCGCAGGTCTTCAATTGCGCGTTCATACTGGCCCTGCAACACTGTGTTGACGGCATCGTCGGAAGTGTAAAAAACCGACTGGGCTTCGATGGCGATGCGTGCGGCGTCGGCTGCGACCAGATCGTCGTCGGCCATCGCGTTCGCCAAATCAAGCTCAGGCCCCTGCATCTCTTCGCTGAACGCCTTGCGCAGAGCGCTGCCTTCGGGCGAGCCGTAATCTTTAGCGTACTTGGCGTTGAACTCGACTTCGACTTCCTGATTGCGACGCGCGACCTCGGCAGAGACTTGTTCGCTAGTCCAGTCGGGGTGCGCGGCAGCCACCTCCTGACGAATGTTCTTGTAAATCTCTTCGATTTCGGATTCTTCTGTGCCCCAGCCGGTGATGCCGCCGCGCATCGCCGCATCAATCCCGATGGCATCGGCTTTCGCCGTATTGCCTTCCATTAACGCGTCGCTGCGGTCAAGCTCGTGCCCGCTCAATTCGTCGTCAAGAACGGTTTCGAGTTTTCTGCCGGAGATGCGGTAATACTCTGCGGCAATCGCTTCGCGTTCTTCGGCAGACTTGTTGCGCAGGGTCTTGTAGATGGTCGCTTCGTCCGTGCCCCAGCCGGTGATGCCGCCCTCCATCGCTTCATACAGCGCAGCGGCATCGGCCACCGCCTGTTTGCCTTCGAGCAGGGCGAGAGCGCGTGTCTTTTCCTTACCGCTGAACTCATCCCTGATGTGCCCTTCGAGGTCTCTGTGATGGACGGCGCGGTAAGCTTTGCGAACCGTTGCTCCTCCGAGCGTGGAGAGGCTGGCGAGCGCACCGTAAACGGCGTCTTCGTCCGTGCCCCACTGATCCATAGCGTTCCACAATTGCGAGATGATGCTGAACGCCTGAAAGCCGGGTCTTTCGGCCTGACAAATCTTGTCCAGATTGCGCCACTCCGAGTCGGGCTTGGCGAGCAACTCTTTCTCCATCCTATCCACTAAATCTTTGCGCTTTTGTTGGGCAATCCTGACGCGCAAGCCCGCTGCGACGGCGCTGATGGGATTGCGCGCCTCTGGGCCGGGCGTGAGATAGGTCTTGACAATCGCTTTCTGTTCGGCGGTCAGGTCGCGGCGCTTGTCTATCGTTTCCAGATCAACGTTCTCGCCGACGAATTTGACCAGACTGTCAACCTGCAACAAATCGCGCGCAATCTCATCACGGTTATCCTGATTCTGCTGCTTCTCCCACACTGCGGTCGTGGCTTTGACCTGTGCGGCCCAGTCCGTGACCTGCGTCATCAATTCTTCCCACCAGTTTTGACGTACGCCCAATTTTTCATTGGCCCACTGACGAATCAACTTGTGAGTTTCCATTCCGGCAGTATTGAGATTGAGCATGTTCTCTGTGGTTTTATCCGCTGCTTCCTTTTTCAGGCGACGAAACTCGGCGTTAGTTTCACGGATGCGCTGGTTCAACCACATGAGGCTCATACCGGAGGCGAGGGGGAGATATTTTTGAGGCTCAGCTTTAATCTTCTCCTGGTCTGTCTGGTCTGCGCGTTTGTAAGCATTGATGATGAGCATTTCGTTGCGGCTAAGCAGCGCTTCACGCAAATCGCCAGCCTTTTTGAGATTGAGGCTTCCCTGCGCGACGATGCTTTCGGTTCGCTGAATCTGCCGGTCGCGCTGGCCCTTGACGACTTCAGGGTCGTTGGCATCCTTGACGACCTCTACCTTTTTGTCAGCATGCTTGTCTTGTTTCTTCTTCTCTGAGGCGGCGGCATCATTTTTTTTCTGCCCCTCTTTTTTGACATCCTTTTTGACATCTTCGCTGGTCTTGACGATTTCGCCTTTCGCTTTGGCCTCCTGAGCCTTTAATTCCTGCCTGCGTTCTTCGATCTTCTTATCGAGTTCTTTATCAACGATGCCTGCTTCCGCGCCGATGGCTCGCAATTCTTTGGTTAAAGCAGGCTCTACGTCTGTGATGAAATCTTTGCCGATGTCCGGATAGACGCTCTGCAACTTGCCGCCGGGATACGCAGTCTTGCGCGTCTCGTTGATGATGGCTTCGGCTTCTTTCCTGGTGTTAGCGAGCAGTTGGGCCAACACTTTGCCGAGGTCGGTTTTGAAGACGGGCGGAAAAGGCTGGGGCTTCGGCAAGCCCTCGTCTTTCAGGAGGAGCGGGTCAAGCGGCTTGCCTTCTTCCTTCTCTTTCTTCTCGTCCGGTTTTTTAGCAACCTCCTTCTTGGCCTTCGCAGGCTTCTTCTTAGCCTTCTCGGCCTCTTTCTTACCCGCCGCTTTGTCGGCCTCTTTCTTAACAATCTTGTCATCTTCTTTCGGCGGAGGCGGCGGGTCTGGCGGCTTCATCGTCGGCACGGTCTGTAAAGGAGTTGTCAGCAGGGCCGGAATCCTTTGGTCGGGCAGTTTCGCCTCCGCGGCCTTCTTGACCATCTCCGCAGCGATGGGAACAGGGTCAGGCTCAACCGGAACGGGGTCTTTGACCACGGGCGACTCCGGCACGGCTGCCTGCGCCCCCTGGCCCATGCCGCCGCGCGCAGCCCCGTGGCCTTTGGTGATGGCCTGTCCTGTTTGCTTTATCTTCGCGGGAGCCGAAGTTCCAGATGCGAGATGAGGCACGGGCACTCCTGCGACGCGCCGAGAGACGCGAGCGCGCCATGCGCTGGCTTCCATTGGCCCACCATCTTCGGCTTCGGCTGACGGTTCTTTTTCATCCTTTGCGTCCTTGCCCGGTTTCTTCTCTGCGGCTGCGCCTTCTTCCGGCTCCTCTTCGGCGGCAGCTTTGTCTTTGGGCGCAGACTTGCCTGCGGGCGATTGCACGTCGTCTCTGGTTTTGCCCGCTTCCGATTTGGCCTCTTCGATGGCAGTCTGGGCGGCTGCTTTCGCCGGTTGGGCTTGACCCTTCGCAGCTTCAGCCTGCGTCTTATCTTCCTTTTTCGATTCCTCCTTAGAAGTTTTCTCGGCGGGCGAATCAACGGGGGGAGCAGGTTGCGGCCCTATTGCTCCGGTCTGCTGTGCGACGTGCGCGAGTTCGTGTGCCAGCAGCTTTTGGCCCTCGCGCTCCTGCGGTGAGAGTTGCGCAGCGTTCGCGTCGTCCCTAACGGTGAACGCGCGCGGCTCGACATTTTCCGCCGCCTGATCTTCTGGGCGCGTGCGTTGTGTGCCGAAGTCCTGAAAACGGGAGGCTAAGAACGAACGTGTATAGGGGTCTGAAGTTTTGCCGGGAGTTTCAATCAGGCTCTGCACGGCTTGATTACCGGCAGCGCGTTGAAGCTTCAGGAGCGGATGCGGCGCGTTGACGTATGCGGGAAGCGGCGGCGCTGTGGCCGGCGGTACGACCTCATCCTTTTTCTCTTTTCGACGCAGCACGCTTCCCACACCTCTCGTCTCAACTCCGTTCGCGGATTAATTCGTAGTAATGGCGAAAGTTTGCTTTCGAGGGCAGCTTGCCAATCTTCTGCATCTCGCGCGCGGTGCTCAGAATCAAATGCACCATGCGAATCTCGCCGCCCTCTGCTGCCGCCAGAAAAGCTGCGGCCAATGCGACGTTGCGTATGTTGCCGCCGGACAATTCAAACTGGCTGGAAAGGAAGCCGAGGTCAACATCACTGGCGAGCGGAGCTTCCGCCGGAAAGATGTTGCGCCAGATGTGCTCGCGATAGGCAGCGTCGGGGAAAGGAAATTCGACCGAGTGCCGCATCCTGCGCGCGAAAGCGTCGTCCATATTCTTGCTTAAATTCGTCGCCAGAATGACGATGCCTTCATACTCTTCCATCCTCTGCAAGAGGTAGGCGACCTCTATGTTGGCGTAACGGTCGTGTGCGTCTTTGACTTCGGAGCGTTTGCCGAAGATAGCATCGGCTTCATCAAAGAAGATGATTGCGTTGCTCGATTCCGCTTCGCGAAAGATGCGGCTCAGGTTCTGTTCCGTCTCGCCTATGTACTTGCTAATGACGCTCGGCAAATCAATCTTGTAGAGGTCTAGGCTCAACTCGTGAGCCAGGATTTGCGCGGCCATCGTCTTGCCCGTTCCGCTTGGGCCGGAGAAGAGTACGTTTAAGCCTTTTCCCAAGGAGAGCTTGCCGTCAAATCCCCACTGCGAGTGAACGACGTGGCGATATTTGACGGAGATGCAGACCTCGCGCAATTGCTGCATCGCGCGCGGAGGCAACACGATGTCCTTCCATTCGTAGACGGGTTCGATTTTCTGGGCCAAGCGGCTGAGGCTCTGGTTGGATTGATCGCGCGCCGCCGCGTGCAAGTCGTCCATCGAAATGCGTCGCCGCTTTGTCGCTCGCAGCTTCAGCAGGTGCGTGACCTCGCGCACGGCGTCACGAATCTGCCCGCCGCTCAGGATAAATTTGCCCGCGACCGTGGCGACATCCACATTCGGTTCTAACTTGTAGCCGCAATTTGCCAGCGCCCGCTTCCACAATTTGAGCCGCAGCGGATATTCCGGCAACGGAAACTTAAAGCTCAGAAAGCATGTCTTCTGCCACAAGCCGATTGGATGCCAGGGCGTTTCGCTGGCGAGAAAAATCAAACAGTCGGGCCGCCCCAGTTCGCGCGCGAGAATCAGCAGCCTCTCCTTCATCAACGCTTCATCCGTCAATAAAACTTCGAGGTGATTCAAATAGAGCGCAGCCCCTCTGAGCTTGGCCTCGCGTCGCAGCAGCGAGAGCGTCAGCGCAAAGCTTTGCTCCGCAGCCACGGCTTGACGCAAATCCGCGACGAGCAGCGGCGTTTTCTGTTCGGCGCAGATGGCTTCGGCGGCAGCGCGCTTGCCGACGCCGTAAGGGCCGTGAAGGAGAAAGACGGCATCTTTGTCAATTGAAGCTTCGGCGGCGCGCGACAATTTTGTTTTAAGCTCTGCGGGCAAAGCCTGCTCGCAGAGACGCCCGGCGAGCCTGTCGCTGCCGTTCTCCGTAAAAGCGTGCAGCCGTTTATCAATCCTGTCATGCTCCAACAGAAAATCGCTCGCGCGTTCGTCCGCCTTCATAAAACGAGAGAGCAGCGTCGGCTCGCGCTCCTGCGCATCGTCAAAGAGTCGCACCAGTTGATGTCGCAGCAGCGCGCCGTCAGGTGTGAACGCACGACGCTGAAGCAGACGCTCCTCTCTCGTCCGGCAGAAAAGATTGAGCGCGAGATTGACCATCGGGTGCTTCTTCGTCACATCATTCTGCACATAGGCGTAGAGCGTCGCATATTTGTAATCAAGATCGGGTGCGATGCAGAGCAGCAGCGTCTTCGTCTCAAACGGCGTCAACGCGAAGAGACGTGATAAACGCACGAGCGGGAGATTCAAGCCTGCCAGGAGGCTCGCCTCGACGCGTGCGTCAATCTCTATTCTCTTTTTCTCGATGGCCGCAGTGAGGATTTGAATGTCTTTCCACTCTCGATGCTCGCCGTCCGCATGGCCGTTGCGATTGAGCAGCGCGTCCACTTGCGCTTCCGAAAGATACAGCCCGCGAAACTCGCTTTCGTTGATGAGCTTGCGCGCGCGTAAGCTCATCGTCTCGCGCTCCAGCAGCAAGTCCAGGTGCTCCAATTCGGCCCACAGATGCGCCGCGCCGTCCTCGTAGACCTCTGCCGAAAAGTTTTCTCCTGCGCCGAGAACTATTCCGGCATCAGCGAGAGCGTAACTTGTGTGTCGTTCAGCCATGGTATTGTGTAAGACTGTTCATCCATTCCGGCGATGCGTAGCAGGATGTGCAGCGGAGAGCGCGCCAGCCTGACATCAATTCGCCCGCTCTCAACCTGCACCGTGCTCATGCCTTCCAGAAAGTTTCGCGAGAGATATTCCGCGCTGCTCCAACCGAAATTCACGAGCCGCGCCGCAAACTCTTTCATCAACGCGCGAGCCACAAGCGACCAGACCAGATCAAAGCCTTCGTCCGTGATGAACGCAGGGTCAGCGTCTGTCAAAGAGAAGTAAGCCAGTTCAGCCGCCGCAGGTCTACGTCGTGAGAGATACTGGCAGAGCGTCTCGCTCAAGTGTTCCGTCAACTCAACGGCCTCGCTTATCCAGACGTGCGCCATCTCCTCTTCGTTTGGCTGACTTGCTGACAGCAATGCTCTCATCCTCTCGTCAGGAATCATCTCTGCCAGTTGTCCTCCGAGAGTTTCAGTCTCAAGCCGGGACGCTAGATTTTTTTCAACGAGCAAGCAGGCGGGCGCATTGCCCGTCGCCTGACGAACTGTTTTGAGTCCGCGCTCTAAGCTCGCTCGCAACGTCGCCGCATCATCAATGACGTGTGCCGCGTAGACCCACGTATCGCTCACGATGTCTCTTAACAGTAAAACCTCGTCGCTGCCACCCGCCTTCTCTCTCGCGATCAACTCTGCGGCAAGATAGTTTCCGTCCACGCGCCCACGGCGAGCCAATTCTTCGAGCAGCAGCCAGAGAACAGCTTGATTCATCTTTGCCGTCGCCGATTGGCTGAAGTCCTGCAAGTCTGCGAAAGAGGGCAGTTCATCAAGACCGGCCAGAAAGCGCGGCACGAAATCGTAAGCCGCGTCAACGGAGCGCGCGCGGCAAATTTTTAGAAACAGTAGATAGCGAAGCCAACGCTCTTTATTTGCTTCCTCTGAAGCCGGGTACGGCGTGGCCTCTATCAGCCCGTGCAAATTCAGGTCGAGCATCGCGGGCATCAACAGGAACAAACCGCCGCAGGCAGAGTTAAGGATGCGAGGCTTCTCTTCTTTCTCATCCAACACAACGGCGGGCACATTAAGGCTCACAGCCTGGGCCAACTTTGCGAGCCATGCTTGATTGCCGTTGGCCGTGCGCTGGATGAAGGGCAGGCTTTCCAGATGCAGCGTCATGCCGCCGCCATGCGCCTGCTCAATTGCTTTTGCCAGCTTGCCTCTCATCAAAGATAAGAGCAATTCTTCCGGCTCGTTTATCCGGCGCAAAATTTCCGCAAAGCCCAAGAGGTGATAGATGACGCTGCGCAACGAACCGCGTGCAGAGGTTTCGGGCGATTTCAGTCGCAGGGCCAGATACAGCCTGAGCGCGTTGGGCGCATTGGCTATGCCTGACGAAGCGGCGCGCACGGGCGCGGCGTGCCAGACGTTGAGCAGAGAGTCAATTATCTTTCTCTCTTCGTCTACGGAATCAACAAACGCGCGCGTGCCCGTACAGGCTTCATAAACTCGCAGTACGTCGCCCTCCGTCATCACGACAAGCATTTGCTCCAGCCAGCCTCTTCGCGCCAGATAGAGCAGCGTGTTCTCCGTCTGCTCAGGCTCGCGCAGCAGCGCCTCGCGCATCCCTGCGCTCGACGGCAGATTGCGTAGCGTGGCAAGAGAATCGTATTGCCATTTCTCCCAAGCTCTGCCTTCGGCCATGTCGCGTAAAAAGTGCGCGAGATAAGCCGCGCGGTCAGGAAAGCGCATGACGCTCTCGCCGTCAGGCCCGCGCGCGATAACACGCGCCAAGCTCGCCGCTATCCGGCTGGCCCACGCGCGCGAAAGCCTTTCCTCGTCTACCACGCCGACATCCAATGCCAAATCAAGATCGAGCCTGCGTATGAGCCAAACGGAAGGATCATTTTCGCTCAGCACGTGCGTCATCAACTGGCCGCACATTTCGGCCAGACGGCGACGCATAACCGCGTCAAGCACGGAGCGCGCTGCGCCCGCGTCCGCCTCCGGCAACTCGCGCGGAACGAGATAGAGAGCGTTTAGACGCTGAATGCTCAATTGCGCGCTCATTCAAAGCTCAACATCATCTCATCTGAGGCAGCCGAGCCGTCCGGCATCCGCGCTTTCACCTGTACGCGGTCAACCGTCTCTCGCACCGACGTGAGAATAACGCTGCCCTGCCCCGCCTCAACCTTTACGCGCCCGCCTTTGGTCGAGAGCTTGCCCCGCGTGGTCGTCACAAGAACTTCGCCCTGATAATCGCGCAGGACGCGCCCTTCTTCATCTATCACGTCAATAGAGAGCGTCACGGCATCCTTTCCGTCGCCTTCGAGGACTTCACGGTCAGCGCGCAGTCGCAGGCGTGGCCGCATCACTAATGCCTGTCGTTTGTCGGAAAAGCGCAGCGTCCTGACGTTCGATGTGGCTGGCAGTGAGGTGGTCATTACTGCGAGGTTGCTCACATCGCCGTCCGTTATTTTGGATAGCACCGCCTGATCGCCGCTGAATAGCTCAAGCACTTTATCCGTATCGTAAGCGGTGTCTTTACCGCTCACCATATCGTGATGGCGCAGAGTGCCGACGATCCGGCCTGTAGCTTTGTCATACACCACGTGGGTCACTTTCTCAGCGTCTTCGGGCTGGCTTGAATGCATCGCAACCTCCTATATGTTTTCGTAGAAAACAATCCCCACCGCCCAGACTGATGCGTCCTCCCGGCTGCGCAGCCGGAACGTTATCTCCTGCGCATTACCCGTGTAGACTCCCCTCAGCAGGTTGGCATCATCTCCGGCAGGGCCGAGGTCGCCGCCATCCCAGCGCTCTCCAGCAGGCACCGCGCCGTCAATGCGGTAAATGTCGGCCAGCAGCGCGTCTGACGAGTCGAAGTCATGGCGCGGGTTAACCGCCCTCAAGTGGATGAAGGCCACCACACGTTTAGGAGACCCCAGATTGACGACGCCGAAGTCCGTGCTGCCATCTGCGTGCAACCTTACTGTCTGAACATTATTGAGGATGCCGTTCGGGTGTCGATGCAGGGTGGTCAGGCCGCCGCTGGTGAGGTCGTCTTTCTGTGATTGCGTCAGCAGGCGCGTGTCGTCCGCCGGAATGACGAGGCGCACGCCGCTGTTGCCGTTTGTCGCGGTTTGGCCGGGCGCGGCGATTTCGACCATGCCTCTGGTCGTCGTCGTTGCGCCCTCGTGTGTGTGCAGCGTCGTTACGTCGCCGTCGGTTAAATCAATCAACTGATTGGCGCTGAGCGTGGCATTCGCGTTGTCGTGCAGGCGGATAACGGGATCATCCAAATCCGCACCAATATCGAGTATCTCAAAGGCAACACGATCATTATTATCCGGCTCGATGAATCGTAAATTCTCGCCATCGATTTTTATTGCCCAATCCGGCAGGTTGCTATCTTTCTTTTGCAGTTGAATGCTGCCACCGTTCATCAACAGGTTCTTTTCATTCTGCACGGTGACGTTGCCGTCAATCACCGTATCGCCGTTGTCGGCAATCGTGACTTTATCTGTATCCTTCGCTCTGACGGCCAGGCGATTCTTGCCCTCGTCGCCGTCGCCGATATTGACCTGCAAATCGACGCCGCCCGCGCCGCCCGAATCCTCGCGGCGAATGTGCAACTCGACGTTGCCCGTGTCGCCTCCGATGTCGCGGAAATCGAGTTTACGCCCGTGAATCTGCACATCGGCTTTGGCCGTCAATAGCCTGTCCACCTGCAAAGAGCCTTCAAGCTCGACCTGGACTCCTTCGGTTACGTCCGTGCCCTCTTTGTCGGGCGCAAGCGGCAGGAGAGTGGCGGTCGCGCGGTCGCGGATGAGCAGCTTTTTATCGGGAGCAAGGACTTCCGCCGTTACGTTTCCGGCATAATCTCGCTCTTCGAGCAGGCGGCCCTGCGCGGCTGGCAGAAACGTCTGATTAACGCCGTCCCAATTTGCGCTGCCGAGGCGCACCAGCCAGAAAGACGAAGCGGGGTCGTCAGGCAATTCCTGATAAGGCACGGACTCGTCAGGCATGATGGTCAAATCGCCCGCGTTCACGGGCGGCGGAGGCACGACCGCCTTGCCCGCGACCATGATGTCGTCATGCGCTGTGGTTTTTGGCTCGACGAGGATTTGAAAGGACTCGCGGACACGGCTGAACTGATTTTCCGCATCGCATAATTCGTAACCGGCGGCGGGGCGGTCTTCGGCCTCTTCGTCATAAGCGATGTAGACGGCGCGATGCTTGAGCGTGTTGAAGGCGTCAAACTGCGCGCCGCTCAATTTGAAGGGTTCGGTCAGAATAATCTCTCTGCCGAATCCGTCAACGGCCATGCCCGGCTGAACATAAACGTCTACGCCGCTCGAATCCTCCTTCGGCTTTTCGACAAGCTCCAGCCCGACGACGATGCCCCAGGTGTGTTGGCCCAGATTGTGCCGCCGCCGCATGTCGCGGTGATACGCCTGTTCTGCCTTGAAGTCCGTCGCGCCCAGGTACTGGCGCTGGTAATAGTTGAGCCGTTCGATGTCTTCAGCCATGATGGCATCCTCTAAGAATGTGAAATGAGATAAGCGCGCTCCTCAGACCTCTCTTCCGTGGCTCATCCCTGTCCGCCGCGCTTGAGCGCACCCATCTCCGCTTGCAGAGCCTTGATTTGTTCTCTGAGTTCATCTAAATCAGATTCCGGCGAGGCTGTCTTTCCTTCGCCCGTGGCCTCTGCCGGAGCTTCATCAGTGAAGCTGTCCATGACGAAGCTGCGAATGATGTCGCTCACCTGCTTACGCTTGCCTGCTCCACCATCTACACCAGCTACTCTCTGTTCATCTGTCCTCCGCTCATACCAACGTCTCCGGTCGAAAAGGTCGAACATCGTTTGCATCAGGTGCGGGTTGCAGCAGACGAACTGTAGCGCTTTGCCGAACAAAGGAATGATTGGCACGAGCGAGAGCCAGTAGTACATGGACGGGAAGCTGCCCGCGTAATGGCGACAGGAGAAATTGCAGATGTTGATGATCTTGCCGTTTTTGATAGTCAGGCAAGCTAGAATCAGTCGGTCGTCTTCAGGGTTTGGCGGGCATGGAGGCAGAAACGCATGACAGATGCAATCCGCCGCGTATTGAAGCAAATTCTCTGCGAGACAGCAGATGCTAGCCATGTCCGAGCTTTCGCCCTCGTACACCCCTGGGCCGCCGGGTTGCACCCGGCCTCCGGGCCGAAGTGGGCCGCCGCGCGTCGTTGGGTCTTGCGGTTCTCTGGCTATGGGCGGGCAGGGCGGGCAGGAATAATCGCACCGCACGTTAAAAGGATTTTCCGTATAAAGATCGTAGATTAATCTTTGCAAATTACAACACAGGCGATGCAGGGCTTCGTTGTCCTCCTGCGGGTCTACTATTATTGCCCTGTCGCCTCTTCCACGCCTGTCGCAATTGCGAATGATGCGACGCAGCAGCCGCAGGTCATCCTGCGAGAGACGTTTCTGGACGAATTCGGCGAGGTCTACCAGGCAATTGATAATTCTCATCAGCAAAGAATCCTGCGGCAGTTCTTTCAGGATTCGCAGAATCATCGCCTGATCGTTGTTCTTAACGCCCAAAAATTGCAGATACTTGCTCATCCGCGTGTCCGTGTAGACATCGCCCTTGAGTTCACGGCTGGAGTTGAAAAGACGAGAGGCGCAGTGCCTCGGTTCTTCGACGACGTTGAGGCGATACTTTTCATAGATACGCGTCGGCTCACACTGCACGTTGGTCTTGGCCGTCCCCGTTGCCACGGAAGTTTGCGCGCCCTGGCAGCCGCACCCGCAACTCTTCTTGCTCTTACCGTTGCCATTGCCGTTTCCGTTGCCATTGCAGCCGCAACCGCAACTGCTCCCGCAACCGCACTTCCCCTTCTTCTCATTGCGTAAGGGGGCGATGGGCCGCGCTTCTTCCTCCCTGTATTCAATGGTGATGCACCAATGCTCCTCAATGTCGTCGCAGCTTTTGTCATCCGGCGCTTTGACGGGGTCGCAGTCGGCGCGGCGTCGCCGTCGGCGTCCTTCGCGGCATTTGCGTATCTCTTCGAGCACGGGGAAGTCCTTATCGTCGCAGACGATGATGTCGTTGCCGCAAGGGTCAATCGCATAGCCCTGTTTGACCGTCACCCAGCCAACGCAATCATGGCAGACGACCTCCAGGCCGCAGACGATGCCCCAGCCATGCAGGTAACGATTGTGCAGCTTGTTTTTGGCGATGACGTAAGCCTGCTCGCTGTTCAATTCGGCCTCGGTCAAAAGCTGCCCGGCGAAGTATCGCGGCCTCTCCAAACATTGCAGGCCCAGACAGGCCGGGCAGTAACAGACCGGAGACTTCTCTTGGTGCGTCTCGTCAACGCCGACGCGAGTGGTGTTGTGAGTGCTATCTATGCGCGATGCCATGTTATTCCTCCGTCCACGATGCAACACTGGTGAGCATCAGGAGTCAGTCCAAAAAGAAACTTTTCAACTTAACAATCGAAGCTCGGTGCGCCGGTTTCTACTTAAACTGCTCGCTGAGCTTCTTTATCATGCTGCGAGTCACGCCGGAGACGTTCGAGAGATCGTCAATGCTCGCAAACGGCCCGTGCTTTTCTCTATGAGAGATGATGGCCTTGGCGATGCCCTCTTTGATTCCTATGGCAATGAGGCCGCCGATCTCGGCATTGTTGATGCTGGGCCTTTCGTCGTTGTCAATGTCGCTTTGGCCTATAATCGTGAACCAGCTCTCGAAGTCGCCGCCTTCGGTTCCATTGCCCGTCGGACAACGATCCGGCAATCCCGGCCCCAAATGGTTCGCATCAAGAGCCGGGTGAACTATTCTTCCGTCCGGCAACACTATCTTGGCCTCACCGAGAATAAAATCGCCCTTGACGACGACCAGATATTCACCACGTTTCCAAACGAGACTGGGGTTGAGGAGCCGAAAGCGTGCTCCGATGACGGGCAGGGCGTTTTCAACACGCAGAATCTCCATGCCGCACTTGATGTCTCCACCCTCGGCGATAACGTTCACAGGTTCGACAATCCCTCGCATGTTGCAATAGCAGAACGTCCCGTCTTGCGGATTGTTTCTGCGAATCAAGACCTGCACGGTGTGTTCATTGATAGTCTTTGGCCGCATCGGACGGTCAAAGACGATGACGAGGCCATCGTGTCTACGGATTTGGTCAAATTCAGGAGAACCGCCTACCGTGTCATCTTTGATTTCACGGCCATGAGGCCAATTGATTGCGATTATGTGCGGCAGGTCGAGCGTCGTGAATGTGCCCGGATCGCCCTTGTCGCCCTTATCACCTTTCTCGCCTTTCTCACCTTTCTCACCCGGATTGCCCTTGTCGCCTTTGTCTCCCTTATCTCCCTTATCACCTTTCTCTCCCGGATTTCCCGGATCACCTTTGTCACCCTTGTCGCCCTTCACTCCTTCGCCCGGATCACCCTTATCGCCTTTGTCCCCTTTATCGCCTTTATCGCCCTTGTCACCGGGATCACCTTTGTCGCCTTTGTCTCCCTTATCTCCTTTAACGCCGGGCGGGCCTTGTTCTCCCTTTTCGCCGTCGCCGCCCGTGCCATGTTCCAACATACATTTCAAGACATCCGTGATGATGGTCGTGCTCGGCAGCAGTCGTCGGCCTGTGAGATTGTCAATCTGCGCCTGCCCTGCCTGCGCCTCTCCGTCAATCACCTTTTCGCCGAAGACGTAATCTTCTATCGTCGCCAGCACGACGCAATCGCCTTCGTCGCACGCCGGACAATCATCCAACACGCGCTTGAAAAGCTCTGCGCAGGGTTCTTCCGTCACACTGAGGACGGCGACATCGCCCGTGTCGTCAGCGCCGTTTCCTTCGTCCGCGACGTAGATGTGGCGATGGTCTAAAGAGAGCGCGATGTCGCGCGGATTCTCGCCGACAGCGGTTGCATCAGCCACAGCATCCGGCAGCTTCAACTCGACGCGATGCGCGTTGACGGGCTGGACGTAACCTCTATTGTCCGTGTCGTCCCGCTCCAAGACGTAAAGCCACGTCCCGCCGGACGAAGCGACGACGGCAATCGGCCTGTGGGCTAAAGCTGTAACTGCGTCGCCGAGAGCTCTGATTTGGTCTGCCGGATTAGGCTCGTCTGGACGCCAGCCGATGAGATGTAGCTTCTGATTATCGCTGTCAACGACGGCCAGATTTTCTCCGCCCGTGGTCACGATTGCCGCCACAGCAGACGGCTTTGAGCCTGCAATCGCAATCGGATTGACGGACAAATCGCTCATCTTAATCGCGCTCACGTCCGCGCTATCCAAATTCGCGGTATAGGCATACTCGCCCGTGCGCGCAACAGAGATGTCTACGGGATTCGTGCCGACGGCGACCACCGTTGGTGCGGCGGGCGGATTAGTCGTGTTGATGTCCGTGGCCCAGACCAGCACCTCGTTGTTCGGAGGATTGGCGGCATAGAGCCTGCCATCGGCTGCGACGACCAGACGTGTTTGGCTGCTGCCGCCGCCCGCGACCGCCAACTTGTTAACGGGCGCGTTTGACAAGTTCGCCGCGTCGAGCACGTAAATCTGCGGGTCAGCTTCGTTTGCATCCTTGAGAGCGACGTAGAGCCACTTTCCGTCCGGCGAGATGGCGATGTCTAGGCCCTCGCAATCGTTGAACGACTGCGCGGCGAGTAGTTTGTTATTGATAGTGCTCGCCGTATAGACCGAGGCCGGAGCGGCTGACTTGAGGATGTAGAGGCGGTCGCCTCCGTCGTCGAGCGCGACGCGCGTCGCCTGCGCCACGTTGATTGAGCCGAGCCATTCGAGCCGCACGCCGATGGGGTCTTTCGCTTGCGGCGGCGGGTCAATCAAGACATCGAAGCTGTAGCCTTCGAGCACACGATTCGGCAGGCATGCCGTGTCATCACAGCCGCACTCGTCAAACAGCGCGGGCACGTCTTCGGTCGGGCACTCTTTGTACCTGATGCAGATTTGCAGCGTGTGCGCAACGTCGTCCGGCTCCCACTCTTCGCCAACGACGCCGCTCTGGGCTTTGAGCATCTCTTCGACCACCGCGCGAAAGTCGAAATACTCTTCGCGCTGGACGATAATCTCGCGGCCACAGCAATCTACGCCCGCGCCCGGCTCGATGATGACGTACTGGCTCTGGCAGGCTTCGTTCGGATGCTGCTTCACTTTGAGTCCGCAGACCGTGCCCCAGCCGTGTAGCTGCTGGTTGTGCCTGCGGTCTTTGCCGATGAAGTAGCGCTGCTCGTCTGTAAAGTCGCGCTCGACCATCAGCTTGCCTGTGAAGTAATTATTGCGAGCCAACTGTGGGATGCCGCACTCGGCGCAATGGCCTTCGGTGCCGTGCTCTTTGCAGTGTGCCATGATTATTTTCTCTCTCAATCAATCAAAGTGCTTGAGCCGATGCGCGAGCGTATGCCGACGCGCATCGAGGGTGTGTGCCCTTCGTCACTGGACGGGCCAAGCACCGTGTCAAAACCAAGATTGCCTTTGCCTTCGATAACCGAGGACGGATACCTCCCGATGATCGTATCGACGCCGACGAACGACTGGATGCCGACGCGAAAGCGCGGCTCGATTAATTGAATCGAACCCAGGGCGTGCGCGGGCTTTGCCATCTCCAGAATTCTTTCGAGCGTCTGCCGCTGAATGCCGCTCTCATCCGATTGGCGCAGCGGGATGAAGACCGTGAACTGGTGCGCCTGATGATGAAAGGGGTCGTGCAAGGGATCGCCGCTGTCTATCAGTTGAAACGAGCCGATCTGCGAATTCTCATCAAGCTGAAGACGCTTGACGATTTGATCGCCCCAGAGCGCGGTCTGGTCTCCGAGCCTTGTATGGTCGAGAAACATCCAGCGGCGCAGTTTGAAGTGTTCGAGAATGCGCGGCTCGACATCCATGTAGAGCTTGATGTGCAGACGCAAACCTTCGGGCGTGCCGCGCAGGCGGTAGAGCAGGTGCGCGTGTTGCAGGAGGCGGCGACGCTTCCATTCGGGCCAATGACGGTCAAGCGTCAAATCTAGCCAGGATGCCAGCCAAGATAGAAAGTCCACGCCCGCCTGCTCGCTCGCGTCCGCAGGCGTCGAAGCAGGGTTGAAGTAGCTGGCGATGTTTCCGATCTTCAGCGAGATGCTGTCTCGAATTTGGTCGAAGATGGAAAGAAACCTGTCTAGAAAATCGTGGCTCGCAGCGTCTTCGCTATAAACAGCCGGAAGATATTGGAGCGAGGAATTTCTCGGATAGTAAATCTTGAGTTGTTTGACGACGGGTGTCGACGTGCCTTCGCCGCTTAAGGTCAGGCGCAGCCACAGGTAACGACCCTGCGCGCTCTGGATGAGACAATCCCAATCGCCGTCTCCGGTCAGGGAATTAATCTGCGCTGTGGCCCAGCGCGCATCCGGCAGGCTTTGAATCTCCGCGCTCGACTTCGGAGCTTCCGAAGTGAAGGTGTCCACGCGCACGCGCGTTCCCGGCTCAATCGCGGCGCGCATCAACACGCGATGCCACTGGCAACGATAGATGCGGCTGTCCAGAGCTTCGGAATAAAGGAGACCTTCCAACTCGTAAGAGCCGGGCGCTCCGAGTTGGCAGACGCGCCCACGTTCGTTGTCCGCCAGAATCGGATTTCCAGCGTTGTCAAATCCGAGCGCAGTTCCGATGCCATTGAAGACGCGCCAAGCGCCCGTGTAAGCATGGCCGTCATCATCTGTCTGGCAAAAAGTGTGTACGCGGCGAGACACGCGGTCGGCGATGCAGATGTTTCCTTCCGGGTCGACGGCGATGCTGATGGGACAGAAGCGCCCTTTGACATCTTCGACGGTTTTAACCTGCTCGACGAACTTGCCGTCTTTATCCAGCACCGTAACGCAATCTTTGCCCTCTTGCAGAATGTACAGGCGGCACTTCTTATCAAGAGCGATGTGCGTCGGCTTTTCAAGCGCTGGCGCGTCTTCGGCTTCACCCGTGAAAGCCGTACACCAACGCCCTCCTGGGTCGAAGACGTGAATCAGATTGTTGCAATAATCGGAGACGTAGGCCCAGCAGTCTGCGGAGACTGCGATGTCAAACGGCTGCCATGTGCCTTCAGCAAACACAGGCTCGGCCTCAAGACAACCCGGCGACGAATTCGCTGCTGGCTCTTGAGGAAAAGTCTGTTCGACCTGAATCTCATCATTCACGCGCTTGACGAGCAGCGGCCCCCAGATAGTTCTCAACGGTAGACCCTTGAGCGCAAAGATTTGAATGCGACGGTTGCCCGTGTCCGCCACGTAAAGGTCGCCGCGCGGGCTGATGGCGAGGCCGCGAGGCTCGCGCAACTCGCGCGCGCGGCTGCCGCACCCGCCAATGCAGGGCAGAATTTTGAAGACGCCGAGGCACGGGTCAAATTCTTTGATGTTGTGAGCTTTGCTATCGAGAATGTAGATGCGGTCTTCGTCGTCCACAGCGAGGCCAGTCGGAGATTGCAAGCCGCCAAGGCTGCCACCGGCATCGACGAGCGGACGAATCGAACCCGGCTGAGGCCGGAGCTTCAGAAAACCGTCATCCGTGAAGCGCACGGTCGAAACGGGAAGCGCTGCGCGCCAACCCGTGCGCGCGTTCAGCAGTAGATGTTCTTTCTGGCCGTTTGCCATAAGTCTAAAAAGAATTTCTTACGTCGCTCGGTTTCAGGTGTATGCCACCTTGATGTCGTGACCTTCGGAATACAGAAGCTCGCCTTGATTAATCTGCACGTCGCGGCAGAAGGTCTGTCGCTCGTCGTCCAGAAAGATGACCAGTTGATTGTCGCGGATGCGCGCCACGCCCGGCGTTTGAATAACGATGCGATATACGTCCGAGTAGAAAATTTCGCCGCCAAACTCCCAGCCCATCCCCGTTGTCCCGCCCTTCAGTGGATGGAAATAGTTGGTCAGTCCCTCTTCCACTCCGCGTTTAATCTCCGAGAGGTCTGCTTCGGGCTTGGCGATGATGTCGGCTTCAATCTGAATCTTGCGATAGGCCGGAGGGATGACGTAAACCTCCGAGGTCAACAGGCGATGCCGGTTGAGATGCGCGCAGACCGTTGAGAGCGTCGCCTGCCCCGGAATAGGATTGGGCGAGTCGCTGTCGGGCACGACGATGACCGTCACCGCGCCGGGAATCTGTGCGCCCGTAAACTGCGGATGAACGAGCGGCAGGGCTTTGGCGCGGCGCACGCGCGCACCCGGCGTTTGCTTTGCCAGCAACTCGAAATCTTCCGCCGTCACAGCGCGTTCTTTGCTCTTAATCTCACGCGGCGCGCGCAGCCTGGCATCTGCCAGCGTCTCTTCGTTTGTGCCACCGTAGGCCGCGCGCTTGTTCGTCACGCTGTCAACCCCTTGCACGCTCGTTTGAATATCTGTGATTGCGCCCGCGCCCGCATTGCCAGCCTTGCCTCCACCGTAGCGATACTCGCGCGCGACGATGTTGGCATTCGGGTTGGCAGCATTGGCGACGGGGATGCGCCCGTGCTCGCCGTCCCCAAAGCGCACTTCGCCCGTCGTGCGATTGAGAACGTAATGCGGGTCGTCAGGCCCGGAAGCGAAAAAGTCAGAGACTTCCTGCCAGACCTGAAACGTGCCAGCGCTGCTGCCGCTCCCGCTATCGAAGCTTTGCCCTTCGTCAATCTCAAGGCGCAGGCTCGTAATTTTGACGGCGAGGCCGTCTCCGCGAACTACATCTTCTGCCTTAGCGCGGACGACGATGGGCCGGTTTGCGATTTGAAAAGTTTGGTTGGGGCGACCATTGCTGCCGCCTATCACTTCATCGCGCACGGTCTGGGCCTGCGTTGCGCTGACGGTATTGGTTAAAATCCCTTCCAGTCGCGGCGCAATCTCGTAGCCGCTTTCTTCGAGACGACAGCGAATCCAGTAGAGTTCCTTCTCCACTTCGCCAAACTTCTTTTTCTTGGCGTTTGCGCCCGGCCCGCTGAAATAGATGTGCCCGTTGCGCGTGAAGGCGCGCGTCTCGTCTTTGTCAAGATTGAACGATTGCCAGAAGCGACCGTCCCAGTATTCCCAGACGAGGGTGGCGATCACGGGCTGCTGCGTTAAATCCAAATCGCAATGCTGGCCTTCCGGAATCAACTCCTGCGTGTAGACGTAGACGGTGAGATTGACCTGCTCGCTCGTGAAATTTTTAGGCGAATCGAAGCCGAGCATCAAGGCGCTCCCCTCGCGCGCAAACGTGCCGAAGGGATAAAAATTCTGCCCGCCCGTCTCATTCTTCTTGGTCTCCACGGAGTAGCTGAAACCGTCGAAGCTTTGAACGGCGGCGAGCTTTGCGCCGAGAGCGAGGAGCGTTTCGTCCGTCTCGAAGACCAGCACTTCGTCGCCTTCGCTATTGGCGACGGCGACCTGCGTTCCCTTCGGCACGGGCACTGTATCAACGTCTGTCGCGGAGAGCGTGAAACTAAGTTCAGCCGTCGCGGGATGAGCCGGATTCAACTCGATGCCGAGCAGTTTGAGAAACTGTATGTAGTTGAGGTCGGGCACTTGGTTGAGACGGAAAATCATCATCTCCGTCATCCAGGCGAAAAGCTCAATCAGTGTAATACCGGGGTCGCTCTCGTTATGGTTAGTCCATTCCGGCGCGTAACGCGGAATCAGCGCCTTCGCTTCCGATACGATCTTGGCAAAGTCTCGATTGTCCAGATTCGGCGCTTGCAGCGGCATCGCTTAGCCCTCGCTTCCTTCTTCTATGTAGAAGGGATAAACCAGATTGTGGAAAGCATTGGTCGAGCGCACCTGATAGTCCACGCGAATCAGCAGCTTGTTCTGTTCGTCGGCGATTGATGAGACGTTGACATCCAGGACATCAATGCGCGCCTCCCACTTGGTCAGAGCCTGACGGACTTCGTGCGCGATGTTTCCGCGCGTCGTCGGGCTGTTGGGCGCAAACACGTAATTGTGTATGCCGCAGCCAAAGCGCGGTAGCATTTGCCGCTCGCCGGGAGCCGTGCTCAGGATGATCCAGATGGCTTCCTGTATATCCTGCTCGCCCGAAGAGTAGGACAACCCGCCGCGCGGATTAACGCGAATCGGAAATCGCCATCCTGTGCCGAGAAATGTACGCTCGCTCATTCCTTAGCAACCTCCCAGAGCATCCGTCACAGTTGTGATTGCTTCCATCACGCCTTCCAGAGTGATGACCAGTTGATTAAGCCCTTCGACACCGGCTGCGCCGCCCATATCAGGAAGCTTGATCGGGTCTTGTCCGGTCAGCGCCAGCATTGGCCCAACCAGATCGAGCAGAGCGCCGACCGGCGCGATAGCCTCCGTCAAATGCTGCGCGGAAACATTCGCGTTCTCCTGCGCGCATTGCAGCGTGGTAATCAGTTCGGAATTGCCGGAACTCTGCGCGGCGCTGAGTTGCAGCGAAAGCCCGCCCATGACGCCGACAATCGTCTTCAGTTGGCCGACGAGGCACTGCATGACCTTGAGAATCAAACAGAGAATGTCTTTGACGAAAGGGATGAGCGGCGCGCCCGTCGGCAGCGCGATGCAGGGAGCCAAATCCACCGCGGCCTTGATGAAATCCTTGATGGCTTTAACGGGCGGAAACGGCAGCCCTTTGATGACATCGACGAGCGGGCCAAGCAGCTTCAGAATCTTGAGCAGGCAATCCATGCTGGCGAGCAAGGGCGCTATCTGCAACATCAAGCTGAAGACCATAGAGCAATCCGTCGGCACACCCTTCGAGATGTCCGCGAAAGCGTTGAGCGACCCGCCCGTCGGCAGCGTAATCTTGATGGGCGAGGGCGACGGAAGCTGTATGTCCGCGCACGCGGGCAGTTCAAACATCTTCTGCAAATCAGCATCAACCGTGATGTCTATGTTCGGCATTGAGTTACGCTCTTGAAAGTTAAGCTCTCATTAAATGGGGTTGCTGTTCGGCGTTATGACTCGTTTGTAACCCGGCCCTTGCAAGGTGATGACGGGCGCGTCAATCTCTATGACGGCGACGCTCTTGATGGTGATTTTGCCGCTGGAGAGCGTGATGCGATTGCCGTGCGCGTCTTCTATGACGACTGCGCCCATGCTTCCTCCGTCGGGCGTCGAATCGAGAAAGCGTATGGCATGTCCGTTAACAGATTTAAAGATTCGCTCGCGGACGCTCTGCGACGGCGGACGGTCAGGGCCGTTCCAGAGAAAGCCGATGACGTAAGGAAAGTTAATATCGCCACGCTCGAAAGCGACCAAGACCTCATCGCCCACTTCGGGCATGAAGAAAGCTCCGCGCATATCTCCGGCCATGGCTGCGGCAATCGGCGCCCAGAAGGTTTCGTTCTCGCCGCCGAGCCATGCGAACTGAAGCCGCACGCGACCTTGGCCCAGCGGGTCGTTCACGTTGGTCACTGTGCCGAGCATCACCCCGTAATACTTGTCCATCCTTCGCCCTCCGGCCCTGTGTAGTCGCGGCCCTTTTTAATCAACCAGAATCCCAAGCGTCGCCTGATGGTCGTGTGGGCCTTCCGTCTGAACATCAACGACGAACGAATCGCTCGCGTGCGCGCTGAGGTAGTTGATGACGCCCGTGCTGATGGCGATTAAAAACTCGCGCCGCCCGCCTTTGCCCGTATCATCCGGGTCTGCCGGTTCTGGCATCGCGTCTTCCATAAACTTCGCCATGCAGTCCGGGTCTTTGAAATTGTCGTTGCCGTCAAGCTCGCCGGCTTTGAGTGCCATGCTTAATTCCCATCAAAAGAATTCATTCATTGATTCATTGATTCAATGAGAAAATGAATCAATGAATCAATCTCTTCAAAGGCCCTTCTCGCGCCGCGCGTTGAAGGTCGTGCGATAGCCCGTGTCGCCGATGGCGTGCGTCGTCTCGGTGATGAAGTATTCGCCGTCGAAACGCTCGCCCAGATTCTTAATCTGCACTTTTCGACCGGAGCGCAAATCCGGCAGGCCGACCGTCGCGCCCGTAGCCTTAATCATCTCCTCGCGCTGCTTACGCAGGAGTTCCTTAGCCTTCGCATCCGCCTCCTGTTTATCGCGCACGGGGATGTCTGTAATAACCTCGTTGCGTCCTTTGACGGCGAGCGCCACGGCATCCTGATCGAGGTTGATGTCAATGCCTGGGTCGCCAATCTTGGCCTTGCCCTCGATGGGTTTCTTGGTCTGCCGATCCCAACCCTTGACCGTCACTTCTTCAACCTGATTGGCGGTCGTCAAAGTCGGCTTAAACTGGCTCAGCGTCTTGCCCCATTCCAACAGGTAAGCGACATCCTTCAAGTTGTAGGCCGGGCCGAAATAGAGAAACTGCTCGCCCGTTTCACCGTCGAGCGCGAGATAGAGCGAATAGCCATGCCGTCGCGCTCTTTCGAGCAAGAACATGATGTCGAACTGGTTGTTCATGAAAACGAAATCTTCAATCACTTCCCTGGCGGCAGCCTGTTCGTTGACGCGCACGGGAACACCGAGGCCGGGGCGATCTTCGGACGGAGGCTGTTTACCGATTTCCTTAGCAATCTCGCTATCGGTCATCATCTCCCAGGCCCACGTGTGCTGCTTGCGGCGAAAGCTGTGCAGGACGTTTAGCCCGCGCACCAAGAGAGTCGAGCCGCCAGCTTCGGGGAAGTTCGGCTCAAGCGTTGTGATTTCTCCGATGAGCATGAGGCGCATGCTGTTCAGATAGCCCATCCACAACTCTATCTTTTGTCCGGGGTCAAACATCTTCGCGTTCTCTGGCTGAGAGGGCGGCTCATACTTGAACGCGCCCGCCTGCGCATCCCAGTTGTTGATTGTCAACTCAAAGGAATCTATCTCCTCTATGCTGTCTTTGTAGCTGACCTGCATCACGTCTCTGACGACATCATCGGGAAGCCCACGTCCGGCGACGATGACTTCAAAGTGCGGAACGTAAAAGCTCTCGCGCTCGCCGTAATCGTTCTGCTCGCGGTAAATGGGAATCGAAGTCGCCATAAATTTTCCAGGGCTTTCTCCTTCAGCGAATCGGAGGAATCTCAAGCACCATTCCCAGTTTCAAATCGAGCGGGTCAATAATCCCGTTATGCTCTGCGATGGGCCGCCACTTGCGCGGGTCGCCATAAGCCTCCGCGGCGATGCGGCTCAAGGTATCGCCGCGCTCGACGACGTGCTCGTGCGTGTGGTCGGGCGATTCAAAGCGAATCTGGTCAACCTGCTGCTCAAGCGTTTTGTACTCGCGCAGCGTGACGCTCAGAATTGCGCGCAAGGGCATCCCCGTTGGACTAAAGACTGTGAAGCGTTGGCGGACGCTCTCGACGATGCACTGAAAACCGTTCTCGCGTTTCTGGCTGGACCACTGCTCGGTCAGGTTCGCGCCCGGAAAACCGGTCGCGCCCCAGATGAAACGACAGACGGGAGGCGCGTGCGTCTTACGGTCAATCTTGATGAGTTGATAAAACTTGTCTGTCTCTACCGTGACGGGACTCGCGTCATCACCCATCCCTGCTTCGGTCGTGTCAAAGAAGAGGTCCAGCGAGAGCGTTTCCGTTTGCCCGCGCACGAATTGTTGAATCGGCTGGTCGAGGCCGGGAATGCTCACGTCCGCAATCTGCACGCCTTTATTGAGCGTGAACTCGGCAGGGTTGTACTGCACCGAGAGCGCCTTGCCGACGGGCTGAAAATTGCGATCCAATCTTTGAAATTGCGCTTTCTGCAACATGGCTATGCTTTAGACCCAGGCAGTTCCTTCTTTTTTGGTGACACCGGGGCGCAGCTTTCGTTCATCTTCAACACGACTCTGGTGTGCATCGTCTTCGCGCACACGCTGTAGAACGATGCGCACAATTTGTTCAAGAATCTGCGGGCTTAAGAGAGCCTGCGAATCCGTTATCTGCACGGTACTGTTCACTTCGCCGATATGCGCGCTCATCTGCGTACCTCGTTCAAATTATTTCCGTCCCCGTTTTAACTTTCCTCGGCTCACACGAAGGCTCAACTCAACGCATTGATGATTCCGCCGACGGCTTCGGCGACCTGCCCAAGCGCGCCTGCCTTGATAACCTTGATGCCTTCATGAGCGATTTCCAACTCTTCGATGGCAACCTGACTCTGCGCCGCGTTCAGCGCCGGGCCTGTCCACTTCACCGGCATCCCGCGACTGAAACGCCAGGACCGGACAGGCTTGTGTTGGTCGTCCTGCAACGTGATGATGCCGTCGCGCCGCTTACCCTTGCCTTCGACAAAACTGTAGTGCCAGTCCCAGAGGTCGCTGGAGGTTGTGACACCCCTGCGCAGCTTGATGTTGGCCCAATTGATGCGCGTCGGAAACTTAAGCACAGTGCCGTTGTTTCCTCCTTCGCGATGCTCCTCCGTTTGCAGTGAGACCTCTAAGCCGCTGCACTCGCTAAAGCCGCCGACGGCAGGCTTCGAGATGCCGAGCGTGACGGTGACGCTGGCGAGCGAGCTGCTGGAATCAACCAGCGTAATCAGAAAGTTGTAATTGCTGACCGGGTCTATGCGAGTGCCTGTCGCCATCAATTCATCTCCTCAATCACACGTCTTCCGTTACGCCAAGGCCACGCTCCGTCTTGCCAATGCGAAAGACAACGAACTCCGCAGGGATGACCGGCGCAACGCCCACGTCAACAATCAACTGGCCCAGATCGGTAATGTAAGGCGGGTTGTTTTCGTCGTCGCACTTAACGAAGAAAGCCTCTTCGGCAGTTGTGCCGACCAGCGCGCCGCGCTCCCACAGGGCTTCTAGAAAGCTTGAGATCGCCAGCACCAAAGTCTGCCGCAGGTAAATGTCGTTTGGCTCAAAGACAGTCCATTGCGTCGATTCTTCGACGGCCTCTTCAATCATCATCAACAGGCGACGCACGTTGACATAGCGCCAGGATGAATCGCTGCTCACCGTTCGCGCGCCGTAAAGCAATATCCCGCGACCGGGAAACGTTCGCGCGACATTAATGCCGACGGGATTGAACAGGCCCTGCACCTCTGGGCCAACTTCAATGCTCAATCCCTGCGCCCATTTGAGTTCCTGATTGGCGGGAGCAGCATGCACTCCTGTCTCTGCATCCGTGCGCGCGTAGATGCCCGCGACGTGGCCGCTCGGCGGAATAGCGCGCACGACTTGGTTGCCAAGCTGCAAAGGGTCGTAGACCAGCACCCACGGGTAATAGAGCGCCGCATACTTGGAATCGAAACGCTGTCGCCAACTCTGTATCTCGCCCGTCTCAAGCACCATTGTTTCCTGCGCGACAATGGCAGGATTCTCCTGCACTACCCATTGCCGCGAGGTCACGGGCGGGTCGAGCAAGGCCACGCGGTCGCGCAGCAATTCGCAATGCGCAACGAGAGCCTGCTGCGCCGTGAAGACATCTTCGAGCGAGAAAATTGGCGGCTGCTCAAGTATCGGAGGCGCTGGCAACTTCACGACAGGCTCCAGTGGACAGGGCAGGCAGGGGTCGACTTCCGGCGGCGGCTCTGGCGCAAGCTCTACGGGCGGTACGGGCTGAATCAGTATGTCGGGCACGGCTACGCTCGATACTTCGTCTACTTCTTCGAGCGTGCGCAGTCCCCACTTTTCTTCAAGGCTCACATCACCCGTGAAATCCTCTACGCGCAAAGCTCTGAGTCCGTCGCGACCGCCCTGCAAATGAAGCCTGCCGCGTGAGAGGTTTGACGCGTTAGGGTCTGGCAAGCGTCCCGGCAAAGATGGAGGCGGGTCTATCTCTTTGTTGAGGTCTGTGACGCGAATCAGGTTAGAGAAGGTGAAGCGCTGCCTCTTCGCCTCATCCGCAAACGCTGGCCCGTTGACGGCCTCCTCGACGTAAGCTCTCTTTTTGTCTTCATCAAAGGCACTATTCGTCGCTTTTGTCCGCACCAGCGAGAGACCGGAAAAGTTTTCGCGCGGTTGTCCTTTGACATAAACCGTTAATGCAAACTCAAGCGTCTCGAAAAACAGCGGTTGCAACTGATCGTTGAGAACGAAGGCGGGGTCAAGGATGCTGTCCCACGTAACACGATTGCGCACAGGGTCAATCGACGTGATCGTGCGATAAGCAGTTTGAGAGGTAGGCTGCTGCTCCTGAAAGATTTTCACGAGCGTGCCTACAGTGATGCCTACGATGCTCTCGACAAAAGCGCTCAGTCCATCAACGGGCTGCACGCCGTTAGTTGTCCGCGTCGCGGCATTGCTTGAACGACTGACGCGCACGGATAAAGCATCGCCCCAAGTGCCGGGACTGCTCGCCTCAATCAAAAGGGTCGGCGCGCCCGTCTCATCAAGCAAGACGCCCTGTGCAGGCAACGCTCCCGTTTGAAATCGCAAAGCCCGGAGCGGGTCATTGAGCGCAAAGTCTGCTTCCAGCGGTTGCTCCCAGATGAGCTTCCGATTCGCCACGTCCACGTTCGCCAGCACGTGGTCAATCTGCACGGCCTGCTTGAGCGGTGGCGACGACTGCTGCCGCACGCGCACCAGGTCGCCCGTCGCAAAGCCATCTACGGAGAGAACTATTGAAGCAGAGCCGTCAGCAGGTTGAACTTCATTTGCATCGGCGGAGGTGGCAGGAGTCGCAGCAATGCGAACGACGTAGCAAGTGCGCCCGCCGTTTTCGAAGAAAGCTTTGACGGCGTAGGCTAGATACCCTTGTGCTATGAAGTTGCCGAACGATGTCTGAAATTGTTTCCATGAATTGACGCGCACAGGGATATGCAGCGGCCCGCGCTCGGCAATGCCGACGAAGGCTGCGATGTCGGTGCGGATGGCGGCGATGGCCTCGCGGCTCACATCCACCGTCTCGAAATAGACTCCCGGTGTCAGATAAGTTGGCATGGCTTAAATTAGTCTCGGAGTCTCAGAGTCTGGAGTCATGAGTTAAAAGCAAAAACTACTTTGTTTGCTGTGGACTCTTGACTCTGGACTTTAGACTCCAGACTTTGTTTCGTTATTCCATCTCGACGCGCTCGACGCAGATTTCGATATTCTCGATGGCGACATCATTGCTTGTGGCGTTGAGCATCGGCCCTTCCCACTTGCAAATCCAGCCGTTCTCAAAATTCCAGCGCAGCACGTCCTTGTGTTCTTCGTCGCGCAGGACAATCGCACCGTTGCGGCGGTCGGCTTTGCCGTTGAGGACGTTCTTGTACCAATTCCACAAGACGTCGCTTTGCGTAAAACCGCGTTTGAGAACGATGTTGGCGAACTTGCGCAAACCCGTCAGCTTGCGCACGTGCAGCGGCACGTCCGTCCCCTCGCGATACTCCACGGGGTCTGTGTTAAAGCTCAGACCGCTGCACTCACGGAAACCCGCGACCGTTGCGTTGTCTATCTGCACCTCGAAGTTAAAGCCGCGATATGGGTCTACGCGCTCTCCTGTTTTAGCCATGATTCAAGTCTCCTGAATTTCTCTTAGAGCAGGTCAAAAGGAATCCGCTTGGAGAAGGCAAAAGGTAAAAGTCAGGCCGCAAACCAATTTTTTAATAAATGTGCTTTCGTCCGCACTTTTGCCTTTTACCTTTCTCCTTGTGCCTTCCTCAGCAGGCTCTAAAGTTCTTCAACCTCTGCCCCACCGGCTTTCTGGCCGATGCGGATGATGACGAACTCTGCCGGTTTGACCGCAGCGACGCCGATGAGCATGATGAGCCGCCCGTTATCTATGTCGTCCTGCGTCATCGTCGTGCGGTCACACTTGACGAAGAAGGCTTCTTCGGGGGTCGTGCCCTGCAGAGCACCGTCGCGCCAGACGCGTGTCAGGAAGTTCGTTACGCTCTGCCTGACTCTGGCCCAGAGCGGCTCGTCGTTTGGCTCGAAGACGACCCACTGCGTGCCTTCGTCTATGGATTCTTCGAGGAAGATAAAGAGGCGGCGCACGTTGACATACTTCCAATCCGTGTCGCTCGTGATGCAGCGCGCACCCCACACGCGCAGGCCGCGATTGCTCTTGCGGAAATCGCGCAGGACGTTGATGTTGACCGGACTCGGATTGAGAATGTCGTGCTCGCGCTTGTTGATAAGCTGTTCGAGGTCAACGATGCCGCGTATGACTTCGTTGGCGGGAGCTTTATGCACGCCGCGCTCGACATCCGTGCGCGCGTAGATGCCGACGATGTGGCCCGACGGCGGAATGTTGCGCCTGTCTCTGACGAGCGGATCGCGCACCGTAATCCAGGGGTAGTAAATGGCCGCATACTTGGTGTCGTACTGGCTGCGATAATCCTGCACGGCCTGAATGTTTGCGCCAGCGGGCGCGTCAATCACGGCGAAGCGATCCATCAATGTCTCGCAGTGATTGATGAGCGCGTTGTTGATGGCCTGCGATGTTTTGCCGGGGACGGCGACGATGCTGACCTGATCTATGTCAGTCATGGCCTGTATGCCTGTGCGCAAACCCGGCCCGAAGTCGTCGCCGATAAAAGCATCGTCAATCGGAGGAGTGCCGTCGTCGCCTCCGCCCAGACGCTGCCATGAGCCGTCCACGGTCGTCGGACTATCAAAAGGCACGGCTGGCCCAGCCGCATCCGTCAGGCGCACCAGATTCGACCGGGCATTGACCACGTTGACGACATACTTGGTGGTCGCCAAAGGATTCATCGACAGCCCTTCGTAGGCTTCCGATTCATTGATGCCCTCGGCTTCGTTCTGATATTGCACGGACATCTTGAACTCCGCGAGACGCACCAGTTGGCCCACGTTGTAAGCGTTGGCCGTTACTGCGCCGAGCAGCGCGATGTCGTTACCCGTGATCGTATCAACGAGGAAGTATTCGCGGTTTGTGCCGTTATCAAGCTCTATCAGCGCGCCCGGATAAAAGGAGCGGGCCGAGCGCACGCGGACGCTGTTAGCCCCGATGCGCACCGCTGCGGTCGCTAATCCGAGGGCCGCTCCTTCAAGAAAATTGTTGACGAAAGGCGTGCCCGCATCGAGAGGGATGGCTGGCGAAGCTCCGTTCCATGCCGCGCCAACCGTCACCTGCTCGGTCTGGCCTGCGCCCGTAACCGAGATGACATCGTTGATTTGAAGACCTGCTGCTGCCGGAACGAGCAGCCAGCGGTCGCCCGCACGTGCGGCTGTGAGCATACGAACCGTGCTGCCCCCACCCGTATAATCGTTTTCAATCGGGTCAGCGGGAGACCAACTGATGACATCCGCTGCAACGGCGGTGATTTCTCGCCGCTCGGTTGTGCCGCCGATGCCGAATTCAACCGTATCGCCGATATTGACCAGCACTCCTTCGCCTGCGCCGAGCGTGGCCTGAGCAGGATTGCCAACAGGGTCAGGGCCGACTGCGAGCGTGAGCGGCTGCACAGCCATCAGGTGACGCGCGCTGGAGCCGCCGACGGAGAAATCAGCAACGACAGCAGGTGTGAAATCAACCGCGTCGCCGCCGGGCAGGTTCGTCACGCGGACAACCTCAACCGCGCCTCCACCGTCGTCAAACTCAATCAGGTCATTGATGTTGATTCCCGCCGCCTCGCCCGCGCCGAGTGTCGTCGTCACGTCAGTAGGAGCGGGGCCGCCAGCACCGAATGTCAGACGCCGCACGGTCGTCGCCGGCAGGGTCAGCGAAAATGCTGAGACTAACTCTGAACGCGATGGCGTCGTGTATTCGAATTTGACGCGCACATCGTCGCCCCATGCTCCATGATCGCGTGCGCGAACGATGAGCGTCGTGCCTGAAGGTGGACGTATCACTACGGCTGTGTTAGCCATGCTGTAGGGTCTGGGCAACGCACCGACCCATGTGATTTCGTTCGCGTTCGAGTCATAGGTAGCGACGCTCACCGTATCGGTGAAGGTGACGCCGCCCTCTGTCTCGCGGAAGGTAACGTTTGCGCCGACGACCACCCCGATGCCGCGCAGCGAGGTCAGACGCGCGCGCGTTGGGCCGGGCAACATGTCTGCCTGAAGGCGTACGACAATTCCGTCGGGGACGTTGAGCGTGCTGCGCAGCGCGTTTTCGCCGGGCACGCGCTTGATGTAGACGCGTTGTCCTTCGTTGTCGAAAAATCCCTGAACGGCGTAAGCCAGAAAGCGCGAGTCGCCCCAGGCTTCGGAAAGATAACTGCCGAACTTGCGGCGAAATTCCGTGAAGCTGGTGACGAGGACGGGAGGCCCTTCGACAGCGCCGCGTTGCGTGACGCCGACGAAGCCAGCCGTGCTGGTGCTGACGCCCTCAATCGGCTTGCTGCCAGTATCCACTTCTTCCACATAGACACCGGGTGATAGGTATTCAGGCATAGCAATTTCTCCTTAAAAGGGCTTCCCGCAGCTAAGGCTGAAGCCGGAAGTTGACAACGTTCACTGGCTGCTCGTAATTGATCGCAAAGGGCGCAGGGGCGGCAAGCGGCTGAAAGCCAGACGCGCTCGCATCCAAATCAACCGCGCGTAGGCGTCCCACTCCATCCAGGCGAAAGAAGCCGTCCCCATTCGTCCGAGCGCCGAGCGCGTGATATTCCACGCGCGCAGCCACAGGGTCTAAGACCTCTACGCCGTCCACATCTAAAAATGCGTTGAGGAGGATCAGGCCGTCGCCGGCTTGGGCTTCACTACTTAAGGTTCTGACTTCACCGCCCATAGGGATGGTGTGCGTGATTTGTCTGACTACCGTCTGCGCCGGAAAGCTGTGTCGCAAGGCGCTACGCAAAGTAACTTTTCCGGGCTGGTTCAAATCCGCCGGGAGCGGCTCAAGGCTTTCGATTAAAGCGTACTCGGCGCTCGTCTCCGGGCCGATGCGTAGGAGCGCATCAACAGCGAGGCCCGCGCGATTGCTGAGACTCAAGATGCGGCTGCCAGCCGCCGCATCGGCCATTATTGTTTTGGCAGTGCCCGCGACGGCTAGATTGCACTCGCGTATGCTCGTGCCGCTCGCGTGGTCGAAGTGCAGCGGCGAGCGCAGGAATGCGACGGGAGCAGACGCGCTAGGGCCGTTGACCGCTATGATCTTCGCGTCGGGAATAGGCAGGCGGTCAGATGTCTCTTCGACAACGCGTCCCTGCAAGCGCACGGGCAAGCGCCTGAGTTGAACGGGAGGCGCTATGAGGGGAAGGCTGCTGTTGTGCGGAAGGTTTACAATCTGCGTTGCTTCCCTGTAGCCGGGTGCGCTGATGCTTAGCTCAACCCCATAATCCGTATTGCTCAAATCCGGGAAGACTCGCTCAAGGTATCCGGCGAGACCGAACAGGCCGCCTTCCAAAGTCCTGACATCAATTCCTTCATGGTTAACGCTCACGCCGAACTGAGCTTTAATCGGCTCGCCCGTAATCTCATCGCGCACTGAGCCGCTGATGAGAGCGCGGTAAAAGGTCTGCACGTCGGCGACGACCGTGTAGTTTCTCTGTTGCGCTTTGATGTAACGGACAGCGGCCACAAGCTCACCCTGCAATTGAACTGTCTTTAAGTGACAGCGAGAATCTGGTCATACTCTGTTTCCCTGACGGCGACGGGACTTGATTGAACCGGCTCAAGGTCTGAATGAATGCTCAACACCTGCACTAGATATGTGACGGAAAGCTGGTAAGGCTCTTGAAGCGCGTGCCAGACCCTTGTTAGTTCTTCCAGCGAAGGCGCTTCCAGAATCAGACGCAGCTCGACCGGCGTGTTCTGTAGCGAATCTCTCAAGTCGCTGCCGCGCAAGGTCGGGTGATCGTTGAAGACTTGCAGCACACGGCCCATTAATGCCTGCTCGTCAATTGGCGCGCTCGCCAGAGGCGTCACCAGATAATAGAGATCAATGGGCAGCGCGTGGCGCAGTACACGGTCGGGCGCGGGCCGCTCCGGCGGATGATTAAGGAGGTCTGCGTTGCGCGCCACCTGATAGAGCCAGAGCGAAATGCCAAACGAGGGTTGAGCGTTGCCGCGCATCTCCCTTGGCGAGCGCAGGTCAATCGGCACGCCGTTTAACTCCGGCTCGCTGCTGTTGGTGATGTGCGCTTCCAGAATCTCTTTGAGAGTCTGTGTGACCGCCCTGATAGCCGTAAACTCGCTCATCGCTGCTGCGCCATTCGAATTAAGGTTTCCACTTGTTGAGCCATTGCTCGATGTGAAACCGCCAGCCGAACTTCACGCCCGTCCTGTCCAGAAAAGGTTTGATAAAGGCCGTAATCTCGTTTAAATCCTTCAGGTAACGCCGCTCTCCGCCGGGCACATGAGTAATATGCCCGTGCCAACTCGCTCCCCCGCCCTGGGTCGCGCTCTCTTCGAGCCAGACCTTGATGATGAATGAATGACTGCCAGGCTCAAGCAGGTCCATGTTGACCCACGAGGGGGTTTCGGTTCACGGTTGAATAGAAATCGCCAGCCAACGCTCACTTCTGATTCTGGCCTTCACAAATGCGTTCTCCGGTTAAGCGCGGCCAGCAGATATAGCAGGCCGCTTAACCTTGCGGCGTCTCCTGAGCGTCTGTCGGAGCGTCTGATGAAAATTATTTTTTTCGGTGAATTAATCTAGGAAGAGAAACGAGAGCCGGCGAGGAACGAAAGCCTGCGCGAATCGTTTGACCGAATCGCGCGTCTTACTTCTCTGCGCACTCCTGCGGTTAAATACTTTTGCTAGGGCAGAGAACGCAAGATGAGGGCGTATTGATTAATTGAAACTGAATTAATGAAACTGAATTATCGCCTGCTTTTCAAAGCCAGTTCGGTTGATTGAATGCTCTGCCGCACCTGACGCTGCATGTCTGCCAAGGCCTCCTGAAGCTGCCGCAATCGACCGAGCACTTCCGGCAGCATCGAGGTCGGCGCAGCGGCGAAACCATTTTCGGTGGTAGGCTGAAGCGCCTCTTCAAGGTGGTCTGCGCTGATTTGCTCGTAGAGCATGACGGTACGCTTGGCCGGTCTGACGCCCAGTTCTTCTTTCAGCGCGGCGACGCAGCGCTCATACTGACGGAGCGCCGCCGTGCGGTCTTCTGCCAGATATTGCAAGCGCATCAAGCGCCTGTGCGTGCGCTCGCTGGCGCGGTCAAAGCGCAGTATACGCGCGCCGTAATCCAGTCCTTCTTCGTATTGATGATGCGCCTCGCAGTAGCCCATCAGCTTGTCCAGCATCGTCAGGTATATGTTCTGCAACTGCTCGCGCTTATACAAACACCAGTCCTGATACCAGCCTTCGAGTAAATCGCCTTGATAGAGACTGACGGCTTCACGCATCATGCGTGCGCTGTCGTCGTCAAGCTCACGGCCCGGTTTTTTTTGCACCGAGGCGAAGCCAAGCTCAAATGCTGCCACGTCCAGGAGCAAGTCCGCCCTCGTATTGATTTGCACCCAGCCCGGCTCGATTAAAAGCACGCGGTGTTCACACTGGGCTTCGTGTGCGCTGAGCGCGATTTGCAGATGCCATAAAGTCTGCCGCAGATATTTCTTTGATTGCGTGGTGGAATTGTCGCCCCATAATAAACCGGCCAACGTCTCACGCGGGTGCGAATGCTCCCGGTGAAGCAACAGATATGAGAACAATTCCTGCACCTTACAGGAATCAAATCCGTCCAATATCTGTTCACCTGTCCGGGCTGAGAATTTACCGAACAAGCTGATGGATAACGTCGCCATTGCGTTCACCTATAGAGGTCTAAGGCGAAAACACCGCACAGAGATATTTTCACGGTTGTGTGAAACGGCGCACGCTTGGCCGGAGGTTCCGGGTGGCGATGGGCAAGGGCAACGAAACAGTGAGTGCCGCAATCGTCAAGCGATGACTGAAGACTGAGACGCCGCTGCATTGTGGGTCAAGGATAGATGTTCTTTCGGACGACGTATCCTTTACGCGCAGGCAAGACGGCGACGGCGGAGGTTACACTATCGGACAAGCTCCGTCGCCACCTGCACTAGAGGCAGCAGCGTTTTCACTTTATCAATCAGAAGCAAACGGCTCAGCAATAATAGCAGAGCGCGCACCGGCAAACAGTCTGTCACCGAAATCCGAGCGACAGCATTTGCTACCTACCTTCCCCTGTTCGCTTCTTTCTACGGGAGCAAGGTCATTACGTGAGGCTGCCAGAGAAAATACAGAAGACCGGCAGCTTGTAAAGACTAAAATGCCCGCGAGGGTGGCTATAAATTTACGTTTGTGCGAAAAGCAAGCGGAGGTTATACCCGTACGGCCAAACCTGTCAACAGAAATCTTCCGTTCCGTCTTATCGAGAGCAATGAGCGTTCTCCTTACGTCTTCCCTCTTCACGCTTTTTGCGATAAAAGTCTTTTTGGAAACGCAAAGCCAGGACATCACATCTTGAAATCGAGAGGACAAGAAATGAACGGACAGCGGCTCACAGCTTTGGCACTCCTGATGATAGTAGTGACGTTGACTGCTTTCGGACAACAAGAGCGCCGCGACCCGGCAACGCTGATCGCGGCCCAGCGCGAGGCAATGCGGCGGCTCGCCTTCATGGACGGAGTGTGGAGAGGCCCTGCGTGGACGATGCTGCCCTCCGGCGAGAAGCACCACATTACGCAGACGGAGCGGATTGGCCCATTCCTTGATGGGTCGGTGAAAGTTATAGAGGGCCGTGGCTACGACCCCGACGGCAAGGTCACCTTCAACGCGTTTGGCACAATCTCTTACAACCCGGCTACGCGTGTTTACACGATGCACTCCTACGCGCAAGGTAACGTCGGCGATTTCGTGCTCACGCCGACTATTGATGGCTACGTCTGGGAAATTCCTGCCGGGCCAATGACGATTCGCTACACTGCGGCCATCAAGGATGGAGCGTGGCGAGAGGTCGGCGACCGAATCACGCCCGGCAAAGAGCCTGTTCGCTTCTTCGAGATGAACCTCAAGCGAGTCGGCGATACGAACTGGCCTGCTGCCGGGGCTGTCAGTCCAAAGTGAGAAAGTGAATGCTTCAACCTTAAGCGATAACCCAAGATAAACCACTCGTTCCGACACTCCAATAGAGTGAGACGTTGTTTTTCAGTTCAGGGCCGCGCGCTGGTAGCGGACGTGTATTTAGGCAGGAGGTTCATCCCGCAAACGGGACACTCGCCGGAATGAGCGTGGACGACCTCATCGCATTCATAAGGGCAAGGAGGACAGACGTAACCAGACACCACCAACCGGCTTCTGTTGACGCTTTGCGGTCTGGCATCCTGATTGGCGATTTGCCACGTCGTCCCGAAGACGAGCCGCACGACTCTCGCCAGATGTTCATAGTCAATGGTGTGCGGCTCATCGCTGACCTGGTGATAATGCTCTGTGAGTCCGGTTGAATAATAGATGTAGGGGATAAGCTGCGATTGGAAGGCGAGATGGTCAGAGCCAAAAGTTGAGGGTGCTGGGCCACTTGTTAAATCGAGGTTGACGTTTGTCGCTTCTTTGACGCGCCTGTTCGTCTCAATTAATTCCTGCGAAAGCTTCTCGTCGCCGACGATGTAAATGTAGTTCCGGCTGCTGGTCGGATGCCTCTGGTCTATCCCGCCGACTCCGTCCATATTGATTTGGGCGACAGTTTTTTCGAGCGGGACAAGCGGCTCTCGAAGTGCGTAATAGTTTGAGCCGAGCAGTCCCCTCTCTTCCCCTGTGAAATTGATGAACAGAAGAGAGCGGCGCGGCCCAAAGCCGTCGCGCTTAGCTTTCATAAACGCCTGCGCCAATTCCAGAGATGCGACGACGCCGGAGCTATCGTCTGCGGCCCCGTTAAATATCTGGTCGCCTTTGAGCGCCGGGTTGATGCCGAGATGGTCGTAGTGTGAAGAGATGACGACTACTTCATCTTTGAGTTGCGAATCGGAGCCTTCGATGAAGGCCAGCACGTTCTCCGTCTCCAGTTCCTTGAATTGTTCGACGGTTGTCTTGACCTTTATGCCCTTCACGTCGAACACCACTGGCTTGAGGTTTTGATTAATCTGCTGTCTCAATTCCTCAATGGTCTGGCCGGAAGGCGCAAGGATTTGATTCGCAAGCTTAGTGGAAATCGCGTAGGTCGGCGGGAAAGGAGATTGATTCAGCGATAGCGGGCCGAGGCGCTGCGCCGCGCGAAAAGCTGCGCCAACATCGTCTGCGAATGTGCCCTGCGTGCGTGGGCCAGCATGTCTCACCAGGAGGACGCCTGCGGGACGGCCTGCGGCAAAGAGCGCCTTTCTCTTCGGCATAAAACTCTCGGCCCACTTCGTAGGCTGCTGCTCTGCTGTCGGAAAGAGGCCCTTCGCACCCGTTGACACAGGCTCATCCGCCAGCATCATCACCCACTTGCCCTCAATCGAAATCCCTTTCGCGGCCAGCGCAGAGTAGTCATTATAATCGAGTTCATCCTCCGCAATGCCATAGCCCGCGAAGACCACATCGCCGCTGGCGCTCACGATGTTTCCCGTCATGAAGTAAGACAAATCGTCGTGAGCCTCCGGCGAAAAGGCGCTTGAAGCTACAGTGCTTCCATTGGCGACGACTTCCAGATGTGTCTTCTTGGGCGTCCGCTTATAGACGTTGAACGGTTGAAAGTAGGTTGCCGGGGAAAGCGGCTCAACCTTTTTGCTAGTCCCTCTGGGAGCAAGGCCCATCAGCCGATACTGCGAAGCCAGATATTGCGCGGCGAGTTTTTGCCCTCGCGTTGTCGTCTCACGACCTTCGAACAAATCCGAGGCAAGAAAATAGAGGCGCGCGGCGAGTGCTTCCGTCGTAATCGTTTGCTGATAACGCTGTACGAGTGCTGGCTTGCCAAGGGCCGTCGGCGTGACTTCGGATGAAGTCTTGCGCGCCCCTGAATGACCAGCGGCGCTCTGCGCGATGTCGAGCAGGATGGAGAGGAAGAGCAGCGCAAACGCCGCTATGATGATGACTCTTGGCGTACTTTTCGAGACGTTCGGCAGCTTCATGTGCGACTCCTTATCAAGCAGTGAGGCCGTTTCAAAATTAGCAGATTAGCTAAGTTGATTCTTCCTGAGTCAATTCTTTGCGCCTTCGGTTTTACCTTTGCGCCTTTGCGAGAAAATCAGTGTTTCACGCAAAGGCGCAAAGAGAGAAAAACGCAAAGGCGTAAAGAACGGCGGCGTGTTTTCAAATGCGCGTGGGTTTTAGTCGCTCAACCTTGTTGCCCTGCGCGTCCGCTTCACCTGCTTGGCAGGCGTGCACTACTACTGTTGGCGCGAGTGATCTTCACAGAAAGCGTAAAGCTGTTTGCTACTCCGCCCACAGGCTCGACGCGAACGACGCCATTCCAGGTAGCGCCTTTTTCATCCGTAAAGCGCCACGTACTTTGCGTCGCGCCCTTGTGTGCTCCCTTATCCACGCGAGTCCATTTGACGTTCGACTGCCCGCCATACGTCTTATTACTCGCGATGGTATTATTCACGCTCTCTAGTATGTCAGCCGCCGCCTGCTCGCTCACGACCGCCCACTTGTTCTCCCATTGATCTAAACTCCCTTCGCGGCTGAGCGGCTTCCATCCTCCGTCCGAGACCTTCACGTCATAGTTAAAGCGCATGTACTTATCAGCCAGAGCCGCCCGGACAAATTTCGATTCAGGGTCCCAGTTGTATTCCATCCCAAGCGCCGCCATCTGCGCTGTGCCCCTGCCAAACAATCTTTCGATGACGTGCAGCGCGCCATCAATTCCAGACGAAAGGCCAGCGGCGGTAATAAACTTTCCGTTGTCCACGAAACGCCTGTCGTCAACGACCTTCACCTTCGGCGCGGCTTCTCTGAGCAGAGGAATTAAATTAGCCGTCGTCGTCGCTTCCAATCCGTCGAGCAGATTGGCTTTGGCGAGGATAAAAGCTCCGTTGCAGACAGAGAGGACTATCTCCGCGCTGTTAGCGTTCTCCTGAACCCACTTAATCACATTCGGATTAGCCAACTGGCCTCGCACGTCGCCGCCGGGAACGAGCAGCACGTCCGGCTTCGGCGCATTTTCAAAGCTGTACCTGGGATTGACGCTCATCCCCATCGAAGTAGTGATGGGGTTGGTTTTCTCCGACACGGTGTAGATGTTGAACGCATGTGTATCGCCGATGTGAACATGGCCGAAGGTTTCATACGGGCCTGTGTAGTCAATAATCTGCACGCCGTCAAAAATTAGAATCGCGAGGTTTCGCGGAGCAGATGTTCGTTGCGGCTTGGCACTGGGCGCGGCTTTGTCTGCCTGAGCGCAGGCAGGCTGGCTCAAGTTAAGGAATCCCGCTAGCATCAGCAGCGCCATTATCAATTGAATTCTTTTCATGACTTGTCTCCTTCATCAAAAATTGCGCCTCACACCGTTTGCGAGGTCACCTAACGCTTCGTTACAAGCAGCATACGCCGTCTTTTACCTGACGGATGCGGGTTTGCAGTGAAGCGCGTCGAGATTGCTGTCAACGGCAAATAGCGGCTGTCAGTTGTGCCTAGCGTTGGCGAGAAGCAGATGGATTCGATGAAGTGCTGAAGTTTAAGCGAAAGTAGTTTTGAGGAATCTCCCCTGGCTGCGGGAGGCTAATGGTCTTTGCTATTAATCGTAGTCGTTCATGATGAGTTCTTCGAGGCGCTCGCGACGGCTGCGGCTGAGTTTTAACTGTGTGCCATTCTTAAGGACGACGACATATTCCCCGTTCGGATTCTGGTGTAGCTCTTTAACGCGGTCGAAGTTAACGATGGTCGAGCGGTGAATACGCAAAAATCTTTTCGGGTCAAGCTTCTCTTCCAACTCGTTCATGCTGACACGAAGCAGGTGAGACTTATCCGCGATGTGCAGCTTGATGTAATAGTCATCGGCAGAAATCCAATCGACATCGGAAGCCTTGATGAAGGCCACCCGGCCACTTGATCTAATCATAAACTTTGTGAGAAAGCCTTTTCGCTTAGCGCCGAGTGTTTCTCTTCCGGCTTGCTCGCCGAGCAAAGCCAGCAAGCTTTGGCTGAGCTTATTTATCTCCTTCAATTCGACGTGGGTCTTGGCTTGCCGCAGCGCCTCCTCGAATCTTTTGTCGGTGAACGGCTTGAGCAAATAATCAAGGGCGTGCAATTCAAAAGCCTTCAGCGCATAGCTATCAAAGGCCGTGACAAAAACAATGGCCGGGATTTGCTCGTGCTCGATTTTCGCTAAGGTTTCAAAGCCGTTCATTCCCGGCATCTGAATATCCAGAAAGAGCAGGTCTGGAAGCTGGCGACGGATGAACTTAATGGTCTCAAGTCCGCTGCTGCACTCGCCGATAATTTCTATCTCCGGGTCTGTGGCGAGCAGGTCTCTGATTGTGCGCCGGGCCAGCGGCTCGTCGTCAACAATCAGGGTCTTAATCTTTCTCGTCTTCGTGCTCATCCGACTGAGGCCAGTTCATAGCTGACACGAAAAGGGATTGCGATAGCGACCGTCATCCCGCCCGATTCGCCGTTGCGAAGCTCGAAGCGATGCTGCGTCCCGTAGAGATGTTTGAGCCGCTCGCTGGTATTGGCAAGACCGATGCCTTCGCTTTCCTCCATCCGCCAACCGGATTGCAAGCCCGGCCCGTCATCGCAAACCCTGATGCGCAGCATATCATCATCGCGGTAGGTATTGATGACAATGACACCTGCGGAATCGTTGAGCGAGATGCCATGACGGATAGCATTTTCCACCAGCGGTTGAAGAATCAGATTCGGCACCAACGCACCGAGCGTCTCAGGCGCTATTTCCATTCGCACCGTCAAGCGGTCGGAAAAGCGCGCCTTCTGGATATCAAGGTAAAGCTCTGTGAATTTCAACTCTTCCCTGAGCGACACTTCCTGCTCGTCTGCATTATCCAGGGCACGGCGCAGGAGGTCGCTGAGGCCCACGATCATATTGACGGCTGGCGCTTTCTCATTACCGCGCACCAGACCGGCTATGGTGTGTAGAGTGTTAAAGAGGAAATGCGGATGAAGTTGCATCTTGAGCGACTCTAACCGGGCCTCGGCCAGTTGCGCCTTCAACTGCGAAGCCAGCGTCTCGCGTTCGCGGTATCTTTCGCGGTAATCAAATGCGTAGCCGACGCCGAGGATGGCCCAGTAGACGAAGAAGTCGAAGAGGAAAAAAGTCCTCAATTCGCTTTGATACTGGAGCAGGAAAGGACGCGTATCGCTCCACACGTCAAACGGCTGGATGAGCATTCTTAAAGAAGTAGCGGCGGCGGTATGAATAGCAGCGATAATAACACCCAGGGCAAGGTGAACCAGCAAACCTCTCAACCACGCTCGTCCCTCGCAAGGGAATCTTCGCCCCATGCCGAGAATCAAAGGCGACAGACAGCCCCAGATGTACCAGACCGTCAACTGCCAGAAAACGATGCGCCACCATGAATGATGCATACGCGGGTTATGCAGCATCTCAAAATAGATTTGATTGGCGTAGAGGAAGCTGAAAAACGTCCAGAAGCCAAAGAGGATGGCCCACTTCAGCCAATTAATTTTAATCTTCTGCGGCGCGCTCACCTCCGCGCTATAAGTTATCTGGACAGCATTTTTCATCGCTTCAATTATACACTGACGCTTCCGTCGGGCTTGAGAATTGGCATGATGGCTTGAGAATCCTTTGTCTCAGCACAGCTTAAGCTTCAAAAGCGCGCGGTTGATTCTCTTAGTGAGGATACCTGCAACGAAAACTCCGCAGGTCTGACTATTCAGTGAACGGTAGGGTTGGTGCAGCGAACAGACGTTTTCCGGCGTTGAGTTGCTCCGGACTATTTCTCAAAAAATAGTGATTCATTCCACGATTCTTTTCCGCGTTTATCTGTAGAGCATGATTTTACCTGCAAGCAAAGGACGTACAAATGCTGAAAATTGATCTGTCGCCTCGAACAAATTCTAAATTCAGTCTCTCAAATTTAATAGGAATTCGCTCCTTTAAGCGTAGCCGTCGGCAAGCAGCACAAAAATCAAGAGGCCGCGCCGTCAAGGCTTCCGTCGAGTGGACGCAAACCTCCTGGGGGCGCAAGTTCATAAAGTCTGCGACGCTCGTGCTAGCCCTCTTCTGCTCGGCTTCGATAACGCTGGCCGACGTTAAAATCAGCACTAAGAGTTCGGGCGGCGGGCAGAGTATGACGAGCACGACTTACATCAAGGGCGCGCGACAGCGCACCGAAGGCTTAGGCTATACGACCATCTATCAATGCGACCTCAAGCGCATGATTCAGATTAACGATAAGACCCGGAGTTATCTCATCACGCCTCTTGCGGGTGCAAATAACTCGAAACCCGCTGCCTCGCCAGCGGCGGGCACAGGCGCGCGGCGCGGCGGGGTAATTACTTACACCACTACCAGCACGGATACGGGCGAGCGCAAGCAGATGCTCGGCCTGACGGCGAAGCATATCAAATCAAAAACCGTGGTCGAAGCATCCGAAGGGGCGTGCAACTCAATGAACATGGAGATGGAAACGGACGGATGGTACGTAGACCTGCCCACCGGCCAGAACTGCTCTATGGAGGCAGCGTCCAGCTTTCCCTTAGACCAATCCGAATGTGTGGACGAGGTGCGCTACAAGACCGAGGGCGCAGTCAATACGGGTTATCCGATTATGACAACGACACGAATGAAGTTCAACATGGGAGCAGATGGCCCTGAAATCCCCGCTTCGACATCGACGCAGGAAGTCGTGGACATCTCCAACGCCACGCTCGACCGGGCGCTGTTTGAGATTCCGGCAGGATACAAGGAAGTAAAAAACTCGCAAGAGCTTGGCAGCCCGTACTAGAGACTCACGTAGATTAATTCCGGTTGAAGCCTCTCTGATACGAGATGCCACCTCGATTCAGTAGGGCTTCAATTTTACCTCGCCCCGACATGATGACGGACTGGCTGTTGAAAAGGATGAAAGTGAAGAGCTAAACAAAGACACTCGCCAGTACCTTGTCGCTTATCCTCGCATCTCACGAATCATTCGCGCCTCTCTTCGAAGGCGGCACGTCCTGACGGCGAAACAGAAAGTAGTAAACGGGCAGCCCAAGCATCACCACGCCTAACCCCAGAAAAGCCTCCCTGGGTTTATCGCTTCCCAAAAGAAGTAGTAGCAAGAGAATCAATGATAAAAAGACGACCGGAGTCATTGGATAGCCCGGCGTTAGATACTCTGGCTCGCTTATCTTCCGTCGTCGCAGCACGAAGAGCGCTGCCACTGTCAACGCGATAAAGATGACGACGACGAAAACAAAGTAAGCGATGATGTCATCGAAGCTGCCGAGTAGGACGAGCAGGGAGGCGAGCGCGGCTTGCAGGACGATGGCGCGGGCGGGCGTCCCGAAACGAGGGTGTAGCGAGGCCGCCGATTTGATGAACAGGCCATCACGTGCCATCGCGAAATAGACGCGCGGGGCCGACATAATCAGTGCGGCCATGCTGCCCAGCACCGCGACGATGACGATGGCGGAGAAGATTTGTCCGCCCGTTCGTCCAAAGAGCGCTTCTCCGGCCTGCGCCGCGAATGTCTCGCGTGAAGCGACACTCTCAAGCGGTACGAGATAGATAAAGACGGCGCTAATCAGCAGGTAAGCAAGCGTAACAATGACGACGCCGTAAACGAGCGCCCTCGGCAACGTGCGCGCGGGGTCGCGCACTTCGCCGGCCAACTTGCTGACATCCCACCACCCTCCGAACGAAAAGAACGCGGCCACCATCCCGCCCGCTAAAGCTCCGATGAGGGGAATGGATTGCGCGGGCCGCGCGACGAGCGGCGTAAAGTTTGACCAATCGCCAAGCTGTAGGCCAAAGCCCCAGAGCAATAGAAAGATTAGCGAGCCGAGCTTTAGAAAGGTAAGCCAGCGAACGAGCCACGCGCCCGGCCTGAGGCCGCGAATATTGACAGCGGCCAATGCGATGATCGCAGCGATGGCTAAAACTTTGATTCCGACGGGCGACAGCTTGAAAATGTAACCGGCGTAACTGCCGAGGCCGACGGCGAGCGCTGCCGTCAGTCCGGGGTCCATCACCAGCAAAGCCATCCAGCCGTAGAGAAACGCGACCGCAGGGCCATAAGCCTCGCGCAGATAAACGTAACCGCCGCCAGCCAAAGGGTATCTGGCGGCCAACTCGCCATAACAAAGCGCCCCGCACAAAGCCATTGCGCCCATCGCGAGCCAGACGATTAACAACCACACGGGCGCGCCCAAAGATTTCGCCATGCCAGCCGGTGTGAGGAAGATGCCGACGGCGATAACTTCGCCCACCACGAAAGCAGTGGCGGTGCGAAGCCCGATTTGTCTTTTCAGTTGCGCTTGTTCCTGCACTGAAATTCTGCCAGCGAGTCTCAGAATAAAACGCGCGCCGCAAACTGAAACGCGCGCGGGCCGCCCGAACCAAACACACCGCCTGCCGTCGTCACAGGCTGCCCGAAGCTCGTCGAGCGCAGGAAGCCGGGATTCGTCGGGTCGTTGCTGTCGCGGACGAGCACGTTTGGGAAGCCGGAGTAATTAACGTTTGAGACGCCGAGCACGTTTGTCATGTTGAAGAGATTGAAGACTTCGATGATCGGTTCGACCGAGATGCGCTCGCCGAATCTAAAAATCTTCGAGGCGCGCAAATCCAGCGAGTTGAAGCTATCGTTAAAACGCGCGTCGTCGCGCACGAGCGGCAGGGGTTGACCATTCACACCGCCGCTCGCGTTAAGCTGTGTGATAAAGGCGTTCAACTCAGCGCCCGTCTTGAACAGGCGTCCGCCCGCGTTGCGTTGCAGCGAGGGAATACGCGAACTGCCGTCGGGCAACAGAATGTCCATCGGAACGCCTGACGCGAGAGTGTAGAGCGGCGACAAACGAATGCCAGCAGGCAATTCAAAGACGCCCGCGAAGGTGAAACGATGGCGCTGGTCGTTGGGTGTTGGCCCATACTCCAACTGTAGATTGTTCGGATTGACGGGGCCGTTGGAGAATGGAATTTGATCGTCGTTAGCGTAGTTGAAAGCTTTGGAGAGAGCGTAGGAGGCGCGGAACTGGTAGCGATTCGCAAGACGTTTTTCCAGGCTCAGCAGCAATCCGTCATACTTAGTCCTGACGCTCGATTCCAGATTCTTCACCAGGTCAGGCCCGCCGACCACCGGATTGAAGACCGAGCCGATGGTACGACCAATGATGAAGTGCGTGCCGAAGTTGTGCAGGTAATCGGCACGGATTAAATAATTGCGTCCGACTTCATGTTGCACGCCTATATTCACCTGCTGCACCATAGGGTTTTGCAGCCCGTTGTCAATGATATTAATGCCGCCCGCGCCAGCGCCGGGCAGAACGAAGCCTGTGAACGGATTGGCTAAGGTCGGAGCGGGCGGCGGAAATTGCCCACACGCAGGATTGAAGAGACACTGCTCAGGGATAAAGAAGACGTTACCGGCGCGTACTTCAATTGGCAGAGCGCGCCCGTCGAGGCCGCGTTCCAGCGATTGAATTTCCAGCGTCACGCGGTCGTAATAAATCCCGTAGCCGCCGTGTATGCTCGTGTGCCCGTCGTTCATGGAATAATTGAAGCCGACGCGCGGGCCGAAGTTGTTCTTGTCGGCTGACCTCGCGCCGCTGAGGAACGGCAGAATCAGCGGATTGAGTTCGTCTGTCCGGCTGACGTTTTTGACATCCGTATCAAGCTCGTAGCGCAGGCCCAGATTCAAAGTAAGCTGCGAATTAACGCGCCAGTCGTCCTGAATAAAAGCCGCGAAGTAGATATTGTTGGCATCTGGAATAATCAGTGGGCGATCCGGCACGCCGCTCCTGAGCGTGACGGCAAAGAGCAGGTCGTTATCGTCAACACGGCCATCGCCGTTGCGGTCGAAATCCGGGAAATCTTCGATTAGCTCAATGCGTCCCTGCTGAAAGACTCCCAGATTAAAGTCGGAGTTGACGCGTTGAATCTCGCCGCCGACGTTTATCGTGTGACGGCCTCGCGCCATCGTCAGAGTGTCGCCGAACTGGAAACGCTTCTGGCGAGTCTGCTGCGGTACGCGAAACGAAGCGCCGTCCTGAATGCTGGGAAACGTCAACTGCGGCGCGAGCGTGAGCGGAGCGGTGCGATTGATAAAGGTGCTGTAGCTGAAGTTGAAGCTGTTTAAATCCCTTGGCGTCAGCACGCGCGTGTAGTTGGCGAGCAGCGAATGAGTGTTATTGCGGCTCGACTGTCGTTGCGAGGCCGAGCCGATGGAGCGGATGAGAGTGCTCGCCGCAACATCGTCTTCGCGCTGTAGAGAGTAGCGGAATGTGAGGCGGTCGCTCTCGCTCGCCTGCCAGTCAATCCGCTCTGTGCTCAAGAGGTCGTTGAGCGGAGCGTCGGCAAACTCGCGCCTGATTGAGCGCGTCGCCAGATCGCGCGAGCCGACGAGCACAGCCCCGTCCTGATTGCGATACTCAAACGAGCCGAAGAAGAAAGCCTTGTTCTTTTTAATTGGGCCGCCGAGCGTGAAGGAATACTGCTGGCGGTCGAAGGGCGGCTCTTGCGCGTTTGTGCGGTCAAAGGTTGCGGGCAGCCCTTGCAGCTTATTGTCGCGAAAGTAGGCCGACGCCGAACCGTGAAACTCATTTGTCCCGCTCTTCGTCACGATGTTGACAATCGAAGAGCCGGAGCGCCCCAAACGCGCGTCAAAGCGATTGGTCGCAATCTGAAACTCCTGCACCGCGTCCTGTGAGATATTTTGCACCGCTCCGCCGACTACATCGTCGTTGATGTCAGCCCCGTCAACGGTCACGCTCCCGCCGCGACCGAGTTGCCCGGCGGAAGAGATGAGAATTGTGTTCGTCTTGGTCGGGTCGAAGTTAGGCGCGGGCGCGTTGCCGGGCGTGAGCAGCGCCAGTTCGAGGAAGTTGCGTCCGTTGAGCGGAAGGTTGGCTATCTCGCGCTCGTCAATCACGCTATCCACTTTCGACGAGAGCGAATCGGTCAGAGGCGTTTCTTCGATGAGTTCTATCGTCACAGATTCGCGCACGTCCAATTCGAGCGCAACGTCGAGCGTCACGCTCTGCCCGACCTGAAGCACGACCGGGAGCTTTGACGTTTTAGTGGCGAAGCCCTTCGCCTCGACCCTCAACTCATATGCGCCCGGTGGGAGATTCGACAGGACGTAAGCGCCTTCGTCGCTCGTCTGCGTCTCTCGCATGGTAGCGGTCGAAATCTGTGTGACTTTAACAGTTGCATTCTGAACAACTGCGCCGTTCGGGTCTTTTACTATCCCTCTCAGCGTCGCAGCGGTTGACTGCTGGGCTTGATAATTAAGCGCGCTGGCAAAGACAATCAGGAGACATACGGAAAGCCGCAAGAGATTTTTGAGCATAATTGTTCCTTTTAACGGCTCTTCGGATTCTGGGCCGGAACAGCCGAAAATATAATCACCGATGTTTGTCGAACGGAGAAATTACACTGCTCCGGCTTCGCGGACAAATAATGATTTGGACAGGAAGCAAAGCACGCGACCAAGCGAAAGCAGGGTCAAGCCTACTTCATCTTTCGCCTGGCGTCACGGAACGCTGTCTCTGCGTTCCGTGCGCACAGACTTCTTGAACTGGTCGCCAACACGTCAAATTTAAGCCACGGAATAAATTTTCGTCCAGCACAGAGCGGTGAAACTTCGTGAAGGAAAGTCTCATGAGAGCCGAAAGGGCAGCTTCAAGGCGAGATAAGCGTAAACTTTTTCAGCGTTGCTCTATTGTGTTCAGAGTAGATGCTTCAATCAGCGGCGAAGCTGTTGCGTAGTGAACGCGCCGTCTTTCTGCTCAAGCTCCGTTCAGGAGATTAGTCGTTATCCTTGATAGTAGCCGTTCCTGTGCCCAACCCTGTTGCGATAACAGCATTGGTCGGGCTGGAAAGCATCAGCTTGAAGGTTTCGTCCAACTCATCAAGCGTGTCACCTTTAATCGGCACGACAATTTGTTTGCTGACTTGTCCCGGACTGAAGACGAGCGTGCCAGTGATGGCTGTGTAATCAGCGGGAGCAGCGGCAGTGTCATTCATGGTGGCGTATTTTACCGAAACCGTCTGACCACTGGCTGCTGACAGCGTGACGGTGAAGGTGACGCCTGTGTTTGTTTCCACTACCGTCACGTTGTTAATCGACAGGCTGGGCGGTGAATCGTTATCGTTGATTGTGCCTATGCCCTGACCAGCCGCGAGCGTGGCATTGGTGGGAGCCGAGAGCGATACTCTGAAAGTTTCGTTCGGCTCATCCAGCGCGTCTCCTTTGACCGCAACGGTCACGGTCTTGCTGAGTTGTCCCGGTGTGAAGGTGAGAGTGGTCAGCGGCACTGCCGTGTAGTCGCCCGGCGCGAGGGCTGTGCCATTGGCTGTTGCATACTTAACCGTCACAGTCTGACTACTGGCAACCGAAAGCTTGATTGTGAAAATGGCATTGGTTGTGCCCGTATTCGCTTCTGTCACAGCGACATTGTTGATGGACAAGGTGGGCCGCGTTTCATTATCCGGAATGGTCAGCACCGCTGTCGAAGGACTGCCGAGGCTCGCGCTACCCGCCGCATTGCCGAGCGAGAGGTTAACAGTTTCGCTGCCCTCATAAACAGCATCGTTACAGAGGGGAACGGTGAAGCTCTTAGGGCTTGCATCGCCGCTGGCCCACGAGAGAGTGCCCGCCATTGTCCTGTAATCTGTTCCGGCAAAGCAACTCGAAGCGCCTGCCGCCGTGCCATTCAAAGTATTGTATTTGACAGAAGCAGCCCCGGCGCTGCCGCCTGTGCGTGTCACGGTAATGGTGGCCGCTTGTGCGCCTTCACTGACGCTGTAAGTCGTGGCGCTTAATTTCAACACGCCGCCCTCGTTGACTGTAACGGGGGCGATGATGCTTGCGCCGCCGAGTCCTGCGTCGGTCGCGCCGGTCGCAGACTGGACATTGAAGCTGAAACTCTTGAGCGGGCTGCTCAAGCCCGCCAATGGCGTAAAGCGCAGTCCGGCGTTGCCCTGAGCAAAGGTGATGAATTGGTTGTTATTAATCTGAGTAGTGCCGTTATTTTGAAAGAGCGTGCCGTTGGTAATCGAAGTGATTTTGAAGTGTGTGACTTCAGCACCGTCCGAAGCATTGCGGCTGATGACCAGTCCTGAGGTGGTTTGTGTGTTTTCGCTGGTCGCGGCATTGGTCACAGACGGAGTGTCGGCGACGGCGCTGACTGTGATTGAGACGGTCACGGTAGCGGAGTCAATTCGCCCATCGTTGGCCTTAAAGGTGAAACTGTCCGGGCCGTTGTAGTTTGCCGCCGGCGTGTAGGTCAGATTCGGCTCCGTGCCACTTAATGCGCCGTGCGTTGGGCCTGTGACGACACTGTAGACGAGCGAATCATTGTCGGCGTCCGAGCCAGCTAACGTGATGAGCCTGGCGGTGTCTTCATTAGTGTTGACGGCTTGACTGTCGGCCACCGGCGCTGTGTTGTCGTTGTCTACGATGGTCAAGGTCTGTGTGTCAAAAGCGCCGTTGGTTGCGCCGCCGCTTAGAGGAGTCAGATTAAGTGTGAGAGTTTCGTCCGACTCATGCAGAGAATCATCAACAATGGGCAGTAAGATTTCCTTGTCCGAAGCATCTCCGGCAGCCCAGTTGACGAAAAGGTCGCCATTGATGCGTGCGATGCCGTTGCTGCTGCTGTCGTTATAGAAGGTGAACAGCCCCCCGCTGATAATCTTTCCATCGGGCTGCACTATTAATTCAAAGACAATGCTGTTAGCGCCTGTGCCGGGGTCGAACACTTCGTCAAGCGTGCCGTCGTCATTAAGCCGCGCAATGCGTGTGCGAGTTGTCTCGTTGAAGCTGTTGAAAAAGCCGCCGATAACAATTTTTCCGTCCGGTTGCAAAGCTACTGCTTCCACACTGCCGTTTGCACCCGCGCCGTTATTGAAGGATGTATCCTCTGAGCCGTCTTCGTTGAGCCGCACAATTCTACGCTTGCCAAGTTCGCTATCATTGCCGATCCATTCTCCGCCCACAATAAGCTTCCCGTCCGGTTGCAAGACGATTGAACGCGGAGCCAGACTCAGACCTGTAACAGCACTGAAAGCACTATCAAGAGAGCCGTTGTCATTGAGCCGGACGATACGGCGGCCCGATGAGCCGTTGAAACTTGTGAATCCACCGCCGACGAGGAGATCGCCGTCTTCCGTCAAGGCCAGCGCACTCACGCCTGCATTAGCACCTGTCCCCGAACTAAATGTCGGGTCGGGTGTGCCATTACTATTGAGGCGCGCAACGTCGTGATTAGTTACGTTGTCGTAGCTGCTGAAACCGCCTCCAATAATAATCTTTCCATCAGGCTGCACTACTATTGCCTGCACCTCATCATTAGCACCCGCGCCGGGATCGAACGTCTCGTCAAGCGTGCCGTCGTCGTTAAGCCGCGCAATGCGATTACGCGCAGTGCCGTTGTAGTCTGTGAAAATTCCGCCGATGATGATTTTCCCATCCGGCTGCAAGGTGATGGCATACACATGATTATCAGCGCCCGTGCCGGGATCGAACGTTGCGTCGAGCGTGCCATCGCTGTTAAGCCGCGCGATGCGGTTGCGCGTCGTGCCATCGTAGAAGATGAACGCTCCGCCGATGATAATTTTTCCGTCGGGCTGTAAGGCTACGGCAGATACAAATTGAGGAAGAGCGCTGGAGCCGGAAGTAGCGCCAGAGCCGGAGTTGAATGAAGTGTCGAGCGTACCTTGATTGAGGCCGTGGTCGGCCAGAGAGGTCGTCACATCCGTCAGCGCGACTTTAGCGACCACCGCGTTATCCGTCCCGCCCGTTCGCGTCAGCGTGGCCGTGGCGCTCGTTGAGTCTTCATTCACGCTGTTGGTTGAAGAGGAGAAAGAGAGAGCGCCCGCCGCCGGAGTTGGAATTGGCCCAGAGCCGCTAATGCCAGCGGTATAAGCCGTTGAGATCAACCCGCTCGTTGAAATCACGGATAAGAGTGCAATCAAAAGCAGAGACTTATTACGCGGACAGAAGGTGCAGCGGTTATCTTTTCGGTCAGAGATGAGGCGGGGCATTATTAGTTCTCCAAACCAGCTATCAGGATAATGATATTTAGCTTTGGGGAAATCTAAGCTATCTAATGGTTAGACAAGTTCAGGTGGCCGGGCTAAGTGCAGCAACACAAATCAAAAATCACCATTGCAAGCAGGCGATAATTCGTGCGGCAATTGTTCAGAGACAGTTTATCCGTATCACAGCGCGAGGAAACTATCTACGGTAGTTCCCTTCAGTTTGACTAGCTAAGGCCAAGCGCGGATAGTTGAGAAGACTTAAAAACTAAGCGGGTCGGGATGTTTTTAACCTTACCAGTATTACCTTCCCGGCGATGCCGGAAGTTTTTCCTGATTCACTCATTGAGCGCCAACTCCAAGAGGAGAATTTGTCGCTAGCGCAAACATACATTAAATGAGACTTTATTTATTGGCAAGTCAATCTCCGGACAGGGAGATTCAGCGGTCATCGGCGATGACGCGAGTATTTCAGCAGAAACCTTGCAGGAGCAGCAAACCGTTTGATGCTTTATTCAACCGCGTCAATTCCGGCTCAATCAATATCGCACTTTGATATTGCCGCCCGCCAGCGTTGCAACTGCTTCATAGCCGTTGCTTAAACGGATTCGGAACGTGTCGTTTCTTCCCGATTCACTATAATCTGCCACCTCCAGAGTGAATGTATATCCAGCCGCCTTGTTTACTCTGCAACTGCCTCTCACAATGGCCCGTTTATTGATTACTTCAAGCGAAGTGATGCTCATGCTCTGCGCCTTTATATTATTAGCCTCGTCTTGAAAGGTCAGGTGGCCGGAAGTTTTCAGGCCGCTCTTTTCGGCTTCAAAACCGAAGTGCGCCTTGCTACCGCTGACGATGATGAAGCCGCCGCCGCTCGCTTCGATTGTGTTTGGTTGCGGTTGATTAACTTCGATGAATTGCTCTGCGTCTGCCGTTTCTCCATCGTTATCGGTGACGGTTAAAGTAACCCTGTAAACTCCGGGCGCAGCGTAAGCGTGGGTTGTCGTCGGCGTTGAAGCGGCGTGGGTACTACCGTCGCCAAACGACCAGAAATAGCTGGCAATCTCCGGCTCAGCGCCGTGCGGGTCATTATCCTTTGAACTCGAAGCATCAAAGGTAATCGTCTGATTAACCTCAGCCGGATTGGGCGCGGCTGCGAAATTCGCCGTCGGATTAACGGTCGTCTGGCCTAGCTCAACAATGATTTGCCGGACGCGCGAGTATGGCCCAGCAGTCGGATTGGCCGCGCAGTCTCCGAAAAATCCTTTCACTCGATACGCATACGTTCCGTTGGCGTGTCCCGTTACGTCAAATTGCGAGACGGAAGAAGCGACAGTTGCGATGGTCGCAAAATTTGAAGTTTCAATCCTGATATTGTCAATGAACCAGCCGAGCTGCGGCGGCGCGGTGACGACATCGCTCGTAAAGCGGAAGCGAATCTTCACCTGCTGACCGGCAAAAGCCGAAAGGTCAACGGTACGTTTCCCTGTAAAGACACCTGTGTATTGAGCGAGGGTTTGAAAAGCTCCGCCATCGGCGCTGACTTCCACAAAACCATAATCGAAGTTTTTCTCTATGTCTTCGCGTGAATCAAATGTGAGGAAAGCGGCGTGGCCTGCTGGAATCAAGACCGCATCTTTCATTGTCAGCGATGTATTCTGATTGACCGCATACACTACAGAGTAGCCTCTGGTCTGAGTTGTCGGGTGAAGTGACGAAATCCACTGCCCTTCGCTGCTCCACTTAGAGTTTTCAGTTCCGATCAAAAGTTCTTCGGCGTCGTCCGAAAAGATTGGGCCAAAGGCGGTCGCTTCTTCGATACCATAGCCGCATGGTTGCTCGACGGGTAGCTCAGGATACGTCCACGAAAGAGTGTAGTTCCCGTCGCGGTCTATCCCGTTGGATTGGTCTGGCGTCGCGTCATCCTGAATGGGTTGCTGCGCGGGAGCGACAGGACGCAAAGCACCTTTCTGGATGCTGAAGTGGTCGTGCGTCGTGCCCGCGCTGTCGAGGAAAAATCCGTCGAGACGGTCTCCGGAAATGTCTATGACCATTGAGCCGAGAACATTCAATGATTCAATCATCACCGGATGGTCTAGACTGCCGCCGCCGGGGCGTCCGCCTGTACCGACAACGGCATAGACAGTTCCGGCGTGCGCGTCAGCCGTGATGTCCGTGGTCTTACGGTAAAAACCGTCGCCAGAGATTCGACCGTCGCCGGAATCAATCTTCATTTCGTCGGTCAATGTGTCGGACGTGCCGTAGTGGCCGTCGAGCAGAAAAGACCTTTCATAGGAATGGCTATGGCCTGTTAAAACCAGATCGACTCCGCTTTGTTCTAGAATCGGAAGTGCGATTGCGCGCATCTCTCTGATGCTGGCTGCGCTTTCGGGCGTATCCGGCGGGATAGAGTTGTTATCCGAATTGTGCGACCCCTTGCTGTAAGGCGGGTGATGAAAATAAGCTATCGTCCACTGCTGTCTGTTTTGGGCCAGGTCTCTACGCAGCCAATTCATCATGTCGCCGAAATCCGTGCGTGGAATGTCGTGTGAGTTAAGACAGACGAAGTGAATATTGGCGTAATCAAAAGAATAATAGGCTTCGGTGCCGGAAGGCGCGCCGCCCGCTTCGCCTGCGGTCGGAAACGTGAACATCTCGTAGTAAGGCCCAAACTGGGCGAGAGAAACTGACGAAAAGCCTTCGTGGTTTCCGAAGGTTGACCACAGAACGGTTTTCCTGAGCAGGCTGGAGTACATATCAAAGACCCCGGCTTGATACTGCTCGTCGGTCGCAAAATCATAAGCGTTATCGCCGAGTAGCAACAACACGTCCGTTTGTCGCTCTCCCGTAAAGGCGTAATAAGCATCGCGCACCGCACGCTGATTGGCGTCTGCAAAGCCAGCATCGCCAAACGCCCAAATCCGCGTCGGCTGGGTAGAGCCAACGGGCGGCGCGGTGACGAAATAATGTTGGCTGTCTCCGCTCAGCACCTCGTCTGTCGAACCAACGGAATAATAATAACGAGTTGCGGGCGATAAACCGGAAACTGTGATTTCGTGTTCGGTTGTCTGAACTGTGCTGTCAACTGTGGAAGTGAGCGCGTCGGGCGCAAGTCCGTAGCGCACGCGGCTATTAGTGGGAGCGTCCGTGCGCCACCTGACAACGATGCTGGTCGGCGTTCCGCGCTGCAAATAAGGCCCTCGTTTCAGGCCGACAGCCGCTTGAGCGGAATTGAAATCGAGCGCGATTGGAACAAACAGCGCCGAGAATAGAGCAAGGGCAAGAATGTATCGCTTCATGAAACCCCTCCACGCTTCCAGAGTGATTTCAAGTTAACCAAGCCACCTTGAGAAATTCTTGAATTTTATTGTTGGGCCGACGCTGGTGAGATTTCTCACAGGCAAACGGCCATTTGACCCTCTGCCGCAATTAACTTATGATTCATTTTTGCAATTGGCTTGCGTTTTTACACTGGCCTCTTAACTGCTGTTGTAATTGCCCACGCTTTAACTCCCTAAGCCCGACACCTTTTTCTTAAGCTATTATTTATGAGTCCTCGCAAGACATTCGTCAGACACGCTCTTTTATCGCTCGCCCTCGCGTTGCTGCTCAATGCTGCTTCGGTGAGCGGCCAACAAAAGCCTACGCTCGTGAGCGTCAACAGCGCTGGCACGGGCAGCGGCGATGCCCGCTCAGGCGACTTCGACCGCTATCGCATCACCCCTGACGGTCGTTACGTAATCTTCTACAGCGAGGCGACCGACATCGTGCCCCTCGGCGCTGTGCGGGCCGATGATATATTTGTGCGCGACCTTCAGACAGCGACGACAAAGATGGTTAGCATCAACGCCGCCGGGACAGCCTCCACCGGTAGCTCAGGCTTCGCCCTCATCAGCGACAATGGGCGCTACGTCGCCTTCACCAGCTACGCCAAAGACATCGTGACCAACGACAAGAACTCTTCCGGCGATGTCTTTATGCGCGACCTTCAGACGAACACAACCAAACTCGTCAGCATCAACGCCGCTGGCACGAGCAGCGGCGCGCTCGGCAGTTCAGAACTAATAGACATGAGTCCGGACGGGCGCTTCGTCTCCTTCGCCAGTAGCGCCCAAGACCTGACGCAGTATCCGGACGGAAATTATTTCGGCGCGGACATCTACGTCCGCGACATGTTGAATAATACGACCTCGCTCATCACCATTAACGCCGCCAAAACAGCTTCCGGCAACGTTGGCTCTTACGGCGGCTCAATCAGCGGCGATGGCCGTTACGTGGTCTTCACAAGCGGTGCGAGCGATCTCGTACCAAACGGCAGTCGAGCACGCGACATTTATCTGCGCGACCGTCAGGCGGGCACGACCACACGCCTCAGTAACAACATCGCCGGAACAACAGGCGGCAACGCAGACTCCGGCGGCGCGATCATAGACCGTGGCGGGCGCATCGTCGTTTTTGCGACGCTGGCGACAGACCTCACGTCGCTGCCTGACGGGAACGGCATCTCAGACATCTACATCTACGACCTGCGGACGAAGACAAGGCGGCTCATCACCGTCAACGTGACCAACAACGCTACGGGCAGCGGCCTTTACTACGGCTTCTACAACCACGGCGTTCAGTTCAGCATTAGCGACGACGCGCTCTCTGTGGCCTTCATGAGCCAGTCGAACGACTTGGTGTGGAACGACACCAACAGCAGCGCCGGTGACATCTTTCTCTACGACGTAGCGACGCTGGCGAAGTCGCTTGTCAGCGTCAACCTGACGGGAACAAGCGGCCCTTCGGGCGGCTCTTCTCATCCGTCAATCTCTGCCAACGGGCGCTACGTTGCCTTTGACAGCATGGCTAACGACCTCGTTAACGTGGCTGATGAGCCTAACGGTGCGACTACAGATGTCTTTGTGCGCGACATTGTGGCCGGGAAGACTTACTTAGCGAGCATCAACAGCGCTGGCAGCCGAACCGGGAACGGTCAATCCTTCCAGCCCTTTATCAGCGCCGACGGCTCGCGCCTAGTCTTCCACAGCCGCGCCAGTAATCTCATCGCAAACGACTTCAACGGTTTCGCCGAAGACGTGTTCGCTTTCACTTTGGTCAACGGCCAAAAGCCTGTGCTGCTCACGGAGGCTAATACCGAACTCGCGGTGGCGCTCGATTCCGTCACGCAGATACGCGATCCGTTTCCGACGGTTGCCATGCAGAACTTCAGCTCTGACCGGCGCACGCGCATCTCACTGTTCCTTTGGCAACTGAATCTATTGCCCGGCGAAGGTGTCTCCGCCCTGACCGCCCTGGCCGAAGATGAGCAAGGCATACCCTATCCCGTCACAGTCGAATACGTGGGGTCTGTGGCTGGCCTCGAAGGGGTCAAGCAGGTCTTAATCAAATTACCTGAAAACATCATTGCCCCGAAAAATCTGTGGGTGAAAGTCAGTCTACGTGGCTTAACCAGCAACAGAGCATTCGTCAAAATCAAGTAGCGTTAAAGCAGCACCGCCGCCGTGCCGCCTGGCAACTCATCCAACGCTGACGCTCAGATAGCATTCCTTTTATCATTTGATTTATTCTTCCAGCGTCGAGCGTTTTGTGCCCGGCGTCGAACGCTCGCGGAAGGGATTGATTGATTAAAGTTCAATATGCTTCTGACCATTACTAACACCCATTCGCCCGCAACCGATCTGGGATACCTGTTGCATAAAAGCCCATACCGTGTGCAATCATTCCCGCTTTCTTTCGGGCAGGCGCACGTCTTTTACACGGAGGCCAGACCTGAGCAATGTACGGCGGCGCTCCTGTTGGACGTTGATCCTGTTGGATTGGTGCGTAATCGTCGCGGCCCTTCGGGTGAAGGTCGCACGTTAGAGCAGTATGTCAACGACCGCCCTTACGTCGCCTCTTCGTTTTTAAGCGTGGCGATTGCGCGCGTTTTCGGCAGCGCCATGTCGGGCAAGAGTCAAGGCCACGAAGAGTTGGCTGCTACGGCGCTTCCGCTTCGAGCGAAAATCTCCGTGCTTCCATGCCGCGGCGGCGAAAGTTTCTTGCGCAGGCTGTTTGAACCTCTCGGATATGAGGTGACGGCACACCAGCACGCTCTTGATGATAAATTTCAAGAGTGGGGCGAGAGTTCGTATTTTACAGTTGAGCTATCGGCTCGTGTGCGACTGCGCGATTTGCTCACGCACCTCTACGTCCTAGCGCCCGTTCTAGACAACGAGAAGCATTACTGGGTCGGCGACGAAGAGGTCGAAAAGCTCCTGCGTCGCGGCGAAGGATGGCTGGCCGCTCATCCTGAGCGAGAGGCAATCGCACATCGTTATTTGAAGTACAGGCGGAGTCTTGCAAACGAGGCTCTGGCAAGGCTCGTCGCGGAGGAGGTTTCAGACCCGGACGCTACGGAAGAGGCTCATGACAACGAAGAAGAGAAGGTCGAGCGCCCTTTAAGCCTCAACGAGCGCAGGCAGAGCGCCGTCCTGGCCGTACTCAAGAGCGCAGAAGCAAAGCGTGTGATAGACCTCGGATGCGGCGAAGGGCGTCTCGTCAAGGCGCTTCTCGAAGACAGAAGCTTTAATGAAATCGTCGGGATGGATGTCTCGCATCGCGCTCTGGAAATAGCCTCCGATCGTCTGCGTTTGGAGCGACTGCCCTCGAAGACGAAGGAGCGCGTTAAGCTGATTCAAGGCTCGCTGACTTATCGTGACCGGCGGCTCGCAGGTTTCGACGCCGCGACCGTCGTGGAGGTGATAGAACACCTTGACGAAGCGCGGCTGTCGGCTTTTGAAAAGGTGCTGTTTGAATTTGCGAGACCCCGGATTGTTGTTTTGACGACGCCCAATGTCGAATACAACGTCAAGTTCGAAGGCTTACCGGCTGGCAAGTTTCGCCATAAGGATCACCGCTTTGAATGGACGCGCGCAGAGTTTCAAACATGGGCCACAGGCGTCGCCGCACGTTACGGCTACACGACACGCTTTCTCCCCGTCGGCGAGGAAGACCCTTTGACGGGTGCGCCGACGCAGATGGGAGTATTTACGCTTGACTGAAAAGACACAGGCTTTTAACCCGCACCTGATTATCCCAGTGGGGACGCAGGTCGTCACGCTCGTCGAAGTGAAGGGGCGTGCAGGGGGACACGCCTGTCCGCGCGGGGCGGTGGGTGAGATTACGGCTTCGCCGCAGGACAATTTCCATTCGTATCACGTGCGTTTCCCGGACGGCACGGAGGCTGCGTTACGCAGGCAGGAGTTTGCCATCAGAAAGCATCATCAGGCGGGCGAGCTTCTTCAGGCGGAAGACAATCTTTCGGATTTCAATTTGTACGCTCACGTCATCTATTCCTGCGTCGTGGGGTCGCGCGCCTTTGGTCTTGACGATGATTCATCGGACGTAGATCGTCGCGGCATCTATCTTCCGCCAGCGGAGATGCACTGGTCGCTCTACGGCGTGCCGGAACAACTGGAAAACAAGAGCACGGAGGAATGCTATTGGGAGCTTCAAAAGTTTCTGACGCTCGCGCTCAAAGCTAATCCTAACGTGCTCGAATGCCTCTACACGCCGATAGTGGAGAAGGCGACGCCGCTCGCATTGGAACTTTTGGAGATGCGTTCTGCATTCTTATCAAAGCTCATCTATCAGACGTATAACGGATACGTTCTCTCCCAGTTCAAGAAGCTGGAGCAGGACTTGCGCAATCGCGGCACTGTCAGGTGGAAACACGCCATGCACCTGATTCGTCTCCTGCTCGAAGGAATCAGCGTGCTGAAAGAGGGCTTCCTGCCTGTGCGGATGGAAGAGTACAGGCAGCGTCTGCTGCTGATTCGCCGTGGCGAAGCTCCCTGGGAAGAGGTCAACGCCTGGAGGCTCTCCCTGCATCAGGACTTCGACGCGGCATTCGCGATTACTCGTCTGCCGGAGCGTCCTGACTATGAGAAGGTCAACGCGTTTTTGATTCATGCGAGGCGGACGAGCGCCGAACAGGGAGGGGTGCAATCTTAGTGTTGATTGATGAGCGAGTACTACGGGAAGTCGAGCATCAGCCTTACAGACTTCTGTTCGTGACCATCAGCGGCGCGCACCTCTACGGTTTTCCTTCGCCGGATTCCGACTACGACGTGCGCGGGGTGCATGTCCTGCCTGCCAGAGAAGTCGTTGGTCTTGACCCTGGCCGCGAGACTATTGAAGTCTCTGAGGTCAGAGGCGGGTTGGAGATTGATCTAGTGACACACGACGTGAAGAAGTTCTTTGGCCTCCTGCTCAAAAAGAACGGTTACGTGCTCGAACAGCTTTATTCCCCTCTTGTGTTAAAGACATCACCTGAGCACGAGGAGTTGAAGGAGATAGCTCGCGGGTGCATCACGCGCCATCATAGTCACCATTATTTCGGCTTTGCTGAGACACAGTGGAAACTCTTCGAGAAGGAACACCCGCGCCGCGTGAAGCCCTTGCTCTATGTCTTCAGGGTGCTGCTGACCGGCATACACCTGATGCGCACCGGAAGCGTTGAGGCTAATCTTCGATTGCTCAATGAAGAATTCAAACTCGAATATCTTCCAGAGTTGATTGACCGAAAGCTAAAGGGCACAGAGAAATCAGTCCTCGGCGATGATGATGTCTCTTTTTATCAGCGTGAATACGAACGCCTCCGCTCACTGCTGGAGGAAGCCTATCAGGCGAGCCAATTGCCTGAAACGCCTGACTGTCGGGCGGCGCTTAACGATTTGCTGATACGATTGAGGCTCGGATAACAACAAGGTGGGACGAGCTGCAGATGAAAGTAACCATCCCTGAACTATCGCTGGTCGTCCTCGTTGGCCCATCGGGCTGCGGGAAATCCACTTTTGCCCGGAAGCACTTCAAGCCGACGGAAGTGCTCTCGTCGGACTTCTGCCGGGCATTGGTCTCAGACGACGAGAATGACCAGACGGCGACTAAAGATGCCTTCGAGGTGCTGCACTTCATCGCCTCGAAGCGACTTGCAGCCGGACGACTCACGGTCGTTGATGCCACCAACGTGCAGCCCGAAGCGCGCAAGCCGCTTGTTGCGCTCGCGCGCGAGCATCACGTGTTGCCCGTAGCCATCGTGCTCAATCTACAGGAAAGACTTTGCCACGAACGCAACCGTGGCCGCTCTGACAGAGACTTCGGGCCGCACGTCGTGCGCCAGCAGAGCCAGCAACTCCGTCGCTCCATCCGCAATCTCAAGCGCGAGGGATTCCGCCACATCTACGAGTTCTCATCTCCAGAGGAACTCGACGCGGCGACACTTGAGCGCCAGCCGCTCTGGAACAATCTCAAGCACGAGCACGGGCCGTTTGACATGATTGGCGACGTGCACGGCTGTTTCGACGAACTACGCGCGCTGCTTGAGCAACTCGGATATGAGATTACATCTTCGACTAATGAAGACCAGGATTCTTTTGGCTATCAGGTGCGCCATGTTGAAGGGCGTAAAGCCGTCTTCCTCGGCGACCTGGTTGATCGCGGGCCGAAGATTCCAGAAGTGCTGCGGCTCGTGATGAGTATGACGGCGGGCGGCACGGCGCTCTGCGTGCCCGGCAATCACGACATCAAGCTGATGCGGAAACTCAAGGGCCGCGACGTACGCATCACGCACGGTCTGGCGGAATCCCTGGAACAGCTAGAACATGAGCCGCCTGAGTTTAAAGAGCAGGTTGCAACTTTCATAGACAAACTGGTGAGCCATTACGTCCTGGATGATGGTCAACTCGTCGTCGCGCACGCAGGATTAAAAGAGGCATTACAGGGGCGTGGTTCAGGTGCGGTGCGCGATTTCGCGCTCTTCGGAGAAACCACTGGTGAGACAGACGAGTTTGGTCTGCCCGTGCGCTACAACTGGGCGGCGGAATATCGCGGGCGCGCGATGGTCGTCTACGGCCACACGCCCGTGCCTGCGCCCGAATGGCTCAACCGCACAATCAACATTGATACGGGCTGCGTCTTCGGCGGAAAACTGACGGCGCTTCGCTACCCGGAGAAGGAGTTTGTGTCTGTGCCCGCCGCGCGCACCTACTACGAATCGGCCAAGCCATTTCTACCCGAAGAAGAAAAAGCCCCCGCGCTCACAGCACAGCAACAGCATGACGATGTGCTGGACATAGAAGACGTGACGGGCAAGCGAATAATCTCGACTAAGCTCCATCACAACGTGACCGTCCGTGAGGAGAATGCTATTGCGGCGCTCGAAGTGATGAGCCGCTTTGCAGCGAATCCGAAATGGCTCATCTATCTGCCGCCCACCATGTCGCCTTCGGAAACAACTAGAGAGCCGGGGCTTTTGGAACATCCCGCCGAAGCGTTCTCCTACTATTTCACTCAAGGTGTGCCAAAGGTCATCTGCGAAGAGAAGCACATGGGATCGCGCGCCATCGTTATCGTCTGCCGCGACGAGGACACGGCGCAGAGGAGCTTCGGTGTTGTCGGCAGCGGCGCAGGCATCTGCTATACGAGGACGGGGCGACGATTCTTTGAAGACCAAGCGCTTGAATCAGAATTCCTGTCGAGAATTCGGACGGCTGCGGATAGGGCCGGAATGTGGGATGAATTTGAGACGGACTGGATGTGTCTGGACTGCGAGTTGATGCCGTGGTCTGCCAAGGCGCAGGAGTTATTGCGACAGCAGTATGCGGCAGTGGGCGCGGCTTCTCACGCTTCGCTCACAGATGCAGTCAAGGCTCTTGAGCAAGCCTCCGCCAGCTTGGGCGATGCGCGACCGCTCCTTGATCGCTACCGAGAGCGTGCCGGGGCAGCAGAAAAGTATCGCGAGGCTTACCGCCGCTATTGCTGGCCCGTGCATTCGATTAACGATCTCAGGCTGGCACCGTTTCATCTGCTGGCAACCGAAGGACGAGTGCATACAGACCGCGATCACGTCTGGCACATGGAGACGCTTCGTCGTCTCTGTGAGGCAGGAGAAGGAAAGCTTCTTTTCGTCACTTCATACATGGTGGTAGACGTGACGGATGAAGAGAGTTTGAGCAGCGGCACGAAGTGGTGGGAAGAGTTGACGGGTCGTGGCGGTGAAGGCATGGTGGTCAAGCCTCTGGATTTCGTCGCCCGTGGCACACGCGGGTTGGTGCAACCGGCTGTGAAGTGTCGTGGTCGGGAATATCTGCGCATCATCTATGGGCCGGAGTATGACGCGCCTGAGAACTTGGAACGACTGCGCGCGCGTGGACTCGCTGCCAAACGCTCGCTCGCCATGCGCGAGTTTGCGCTGGGAGTCGAAGGGTTGGAGCGGTTTGTGCGGCGCGAGCCGCTGCGGCGCGTGCATGAATGCGTCTTCGGCGTACTGGCCCTGGAAAGCGAGCCGGTTGATCCGCGCTTGTAATCCTTTAAGGTCAGGATGCGCCGTGAATTCTTGCGTGTTTAGATGAGATGGAGTTCTTTTGTTTGAATCGAAGGCGTGTCGCTTTTTTGAAGCAGTAAATTTTCTATCGCTGTTCTTAAGGCTTCGGCATCTCCCGGCGGAATGTTGACGACTCCTCTGATATTCTCCAGACCGCAGGCCGTCGAAGCTATCACAGGCACTCCGTGTGCAATGGCTTCGAGCAGTCTTCGCGGTTTGTGCTCGACGAAGGCTGGCAGAACGACCGCAACCGCACCGTCAAGCCAATTCTCTTCTCTCCGATACTGCTCAACCGCTATCCCCTGCCAGAAATTCTTACCCTCCAGATGCGCGCCCATCAACATCAAGCGAACGTCCAACTCCTTCAACGCTGCGCGTAATTCGTAGGCCCCTTTTCTGCCGACGGTCGGCGCAGGGAACACAAGCCTCGGCTGGTTAACGGCGGAGCTTTGAACAGGAGTTCTTGAAGTTGGGATGGCCCAATGGACGAGCATGGATTGTTCTGGGAAGAGCGCTGCGATCTCCGTATGAGGTGTGATGATCCGTCGCGCATTTTGTAAGGCTTCGCTTTCAGCCTCGACCAGCCAATCGTCCGCGCGAAAATCAGCCAGCGTATTGCTCTCCGGGTGTAAGCGGAATGCTGCGTCTAATCTTTCGTGCAAGCGAGCGAGCGGCAAGGCCGTCATCAGCACGTCGAAGGTTCTGCCGCCCAGCGCACCGTCCCGCCATAAGTAGGGCAAGAGGCTTTGTGTCAACGTCACGTGCGTGACATCAAAGGACAGATGGGCAACATAGTTGCGAGCCAGTCTTGCCTGAGCCGCAAGCAATTCCCGCTGTCTCGCCGCGCCCTGCATGGCAAGCCTTCTTGAACGATACGCTCTCAATAGGGTGAACAACTGCTCCTGCTTGACTTGCCCGAAGCCCTCCGTCTTCCAGGCGTAATTAGCTTTTGACCATCTCTTGCCATCGAGCGGAAGACAGAGTAAGTCACGCTCGTGCCGAGCCTCATCGATGTAGCAATCAAACTCCGGCCAGAATTCGTCAACCAGGTAAGCGGCGCATCCAAAATCAATTGGGCTATTCCCGTTTTCGACATGCCTGAAACAATCCTGCACACGGCAACTCAGGCAGCTTTGTGGGCCATCTGAGCTTGGGCCATCTGAGTTAAGGTTTATGCTGTCTCTGACGGGCGCGCGATGTTTGCGCAGGAAGTCTCCGCCTGCATCGCCTTTGAAACGCACAATCAAGGAATCGGCATCCATCAAGGCTTCAATGCGGAATGCGTGTCGAGACTTAAAGCGTAGATCAACATAGTTCCAGAAAACCGTCGCATCGCGTCCGGCCTCTGCAAGCGAGCCGGGTATCACCTGCGTGTGTGCATGGCGTTCAACAATCTCGAAGCCCGCGCGCAGCGCCGTATCATAGAGAGCATTGGAAAGTTGGCATAAGCCGCCGCCGATGGTCGGGATGATGCAGCCTTCGCGCAATTCGCGTCCGGCTACATATCCTTTCCATTTGCGCGCACGCCCAATTTGTTTCCAGAAACTAAAGACGCAACCAGCGGGCACTTCAACGTCGTTCAATCGACGCAGGGCCAGACGCAGATTGTGGACTTTACCCGCCACCAAAGAGAGTTCGGCCCGTTTGTCCTCTGTCCATAGAGGCGTTACAGATTCGGCGATGATTCTTTGGTTTGCCGTGGCCGCATGCGCCGGGAAACGCTCTACTTCATGACTCAGGATATTACGCGCACTTCTCTTTATTTGCAGGAGCGTCGCTTTGCAACGAAAGATGATGGCATCGCCCATTGCGGGCGCGTGATTTTCCGGCTCACTGTTTATAGCGGTGGGCATCTCACATCTGTTTGTGTCCTTGCGATCAGATGAATCAGAGCACAAACTTTATTGTTTATATTGCTGCCCACGATAACTTTGCAGAGAGACAGCCACGCTTTGCTGCTGTGGATAGCCACAGCAAAGCTTCGAGGCTGGAATTCACGCGTGTCAGGCCATTGCCTTGAGCGCAACCAGAATGGAAGTAATAGCTAATCGGCTGAGATTGAATCGAATGACAGAGCTATGAAGGCCGTGAAGCCATGCGATCAAAGGCTTGTGCTTACGTAGTCGCAGCCTGCTCTACGTAACCTCATCCTCCGCATCAGCACTGATAACATTTGGACAAAAGCCAGTTGTTATAATTCTAAAAACTCTTGCGGAAAAGATAAGCAGCCTTAATAAAAAAGCTGCGCCCATTTCCCTGCAAGCCCGGCTCGAATTGTCCCGTAAACGGGTTGTAGCCGTTGTAGCTTATGTCGTCGTTGTAACCGATATAAAGAGCCGTTCCCGGATTCGGCGTCCAGCCGACGACCAACTGCGGTCGCAGGTGTTTATTCAAAGTCGAATAATCAAGGCGCAGCCGGGCGAAAGTATTGCGCGAGAATTGATACGTCGAACGAGAGCTGAAAATGTTGTCGTCGTATGCCACCAATCCCGTGTCATGACGAGCGAGTCGCCTTTTGTTGTAGTTCAACTGCGTCTGGAACGCTGTGGTCGGCTGGTAGCGGAAACTTGAATCAATAAATAATTGATTGCCCGGCCCCGGGTCAAAACCGCCGTTCGGATTCAGTAGCGCCGCCCTGCTGACGCGCGGGAAATCAGGCCCGTTTCCTAAATCAAACTCCATCAGCCCCCAGGTGTAATCGACAAAGAAGAAAGCAAAGAACTGTTTGTTCGGCGTGGTTTCGATGAAACCCTGTATGGCCTTGAAAGGGGACGAACGCTCCGGGTCTGCTCCGAAAAATGCGCCCGGACGATTGGCCTTTCGGTTCGCGCCGTACTCGTGTTCAAAGACGCGCTCGTAACCGAACTGAAAGCCTAGCTGAACATAGGTCTGACGCTGCAAGGCCAGCATTCCAGACGTGTCTGTAATCTCGTATTGAGAGCGCCCGCGCCAATCATATGTGATGTTCGTCGCGTTCTGAACGCGTTTATAGATAATAGACTTTTTCTGGTCGCGGTCGGTTTCATATCTGATATATGAGCCGAGGTAGTTCGAATCGTAGCGCTGCGTAAAGCCTACGTCGGCGCGGTAATCGCGCGTTCTGCCGATAGCCAGAAAATTCATGTACAGATTTCTGTCAGAGCGTTCGAGATAAGCCCTGTAGCCGAAACCGTTGCCCGTGCGATATAAGTTCTGGTCGAGGTCTGGGTCGTAGAAGAAGCGGCGCGAGGTGGTTCCGAGCACCTGAAACTCGGTCACGGTTTTCTCATTAATGAGAAACCGCCCGTCAAAACCCGCGGTGTTATTATGCCGCTCGATAAAGTTGTAGGACGTGGCGAAGAATCCCAGATTGTGCCGCCGGCCAACGTCGCGTTTAAGCCGCAGGATTCCGATGTGTGCGTTCTTGTCAACAAAACGCTCGATGCCGCAAACAACGCTGGGGTCTGTAATTCGCTCCTGCTGGCACTCAAGCAAACCCTGCCGCTCATCTTTCGAGTAATTTCCGGGCGCGTTGTCGGAAGCATAAAGCAGGCCGAAAGTGTTGCGTCCGCGCCTGCCGGTTAATTTCACCGCCACGTCAGGGTCGATAATCGCACGCGTATTCACAACGTCCAGGCCGCTACGGAAAATATCGATTCTTTCCAAAAAGAACGGGCGTTTTTCGGCGAAGAAAATCGGGAAGCGCTGGTTGGCGGTCGTCACCGGCGCATCTGCTTCGACCTGCGCGAAATCTGGATTGTACGCAAAGTCGAGCGTAATCGTCGGCGTTAAACTAAACTTGGCCGTCGTTCCAAACTCGGCTTTGACTCCCTCGTTGACGAAACGACCAGCCGGGTCGCCGTCAAAAGTAAAGCGCGTGCGGCGGCCCGTTTCGCTCAAGGTGAGGCTCGGATTGATTTCAAGCTGGCGCGTCGTTTCAATACCTTCCAAACCCGTAATGTGTCCGGCCTGATTGAGCCAGCCGGAGATGCTGCGGTTGGTCGGCATCCAAGAGTTGTACTCGTTGTTGTTGTATTTGACGCGCCTATTGATGTGCAGCCCCCATTGTTTGTCTTTGCCCGCTTCGTAACGCAGAGACTTGAACGGAATCGCCACTTCGATTGTAAAGCCGTCTTCGGTCAAGACGCCTTTCGAGTTCATCACGATGTCGAGACTGTAATCCTCGCCGCGACCTTCTGTGAAAGTCCCGTCGGCTTGTATTCCGAGCGGACTGAAAAACAGCAGGTACGCCTGGCGCTGGTCGTTAAAAGTATCTAAATGAACGAGGACATAATCGTCGTTGAAAATGTTGTCGCGCCGCGCAACGGTTGCCCGAATTGTATTCTTGTCCTGCTTGATGCGAAATGCCATGTAGAGATTCTTCGCATCGTAGCCCATCATAAATTCTGTCGGATGTGTGGGCGCGACGTTATCGCCGGGATTGGTTTGCACGAAGTCGCCGAACAGAGCGGCACTACGCCAAACCGCGTCGCTCAATTGCCCGTCAATCACCGGCGGGGTTTCAAAACGCGGGATACGCACGGGCGCATCCTTTCGAGCATACGGCGAAACGGGCGTCTCTACGTTTGATTTCGCGCCCGCCGTTGAAGGCTCTGCCGAAGAAGGAAGAGGAGCGGAAGGTTGCGGACTCACCAACTGATTTTCAACACCGCCGTTTGTTGTGGCCGGAGTCGGCGTGGAAGTTTGCGCCACGGAGTTCAGCGCACATAAAACGAGAACAAAGCAGAGCGAGGTAATCTTTTTCATAATGCAAAATACCAAATCGTTGTTTCTGAGTTGGCCCAGCCTCATCAGATATTCAATTTTTACAGTCTAACTAATCAGACTGTAGACACATCTCAACTGTAGAACTCCGCAGCAGAGAAGTTCGTGGCAATTATTTATCAAGTAGTGGAAATTAAAACCGGAGCGTTTTTTTCAACTGTTCCGACTCTCGCCGCCCACGAATTATTTAAGAATGTCGTGGGAGCGAAGTCTGACGAGTTGATCCAAAGTTATGTTAGTAAAGCCGCGCGCTTTGGCGCGTCGAATGAAATCCCTGTCAATGCCGTGGTTCTTGAGCCTGACAGCCGCTGCCACAGAGATGTCTGCGTAACCTTCGGCTTTCAGACCGTTGACAAACTCTGGCGTGATTTCATGATTCTTGAGCCTGACTAACTCTTCGATTGAAAGATTATCAAAACCCGCAGAGCGCATCTGGTTAATAAATTCCTGCGTGATTTCATGGTTGCGCAGCCTGATGAGCGACTCCAGCGGTTGTTTGCCGAAACCCATCGCCTGCACTTCTTTGACGTACTGGCTATCTATATCGTGATTTCGCGCGCGGATGAGTTGCTCCATAGATAAACCTTGATAGCCAGCCGCTTGCATTTCGCGGACGTAGGCGGGCGTTATATCATGGCTCGCGGCTCTCAAAAGCTGCCGGAATTCCAGTCGGTCGTAGCCGACCGCTTTCAAATCTTCGATAAGTTTTGTCGTCAGGTTATGCAAAGCCGCTCTGAGCAAATCCTCTTCGGTTAAGTTTTCATAACCGCGACTGCGCATCGCTGAAACGAAACTCTGGTTCGGCACGAGCGTCCAGAAACCAGCGCCTTTGCCCGCACCGAAATAGCCCTCACAGTTAAATGTTCCCGCTTCACGTACGATGCGAAAGTTGACGTTTACTTTCGTGGAAGATGCTGCATCCGACGGGAAACCTTGCAGCTCGTCGCGCGAGATATTGTCGGTCGTCATGAAATTGCTTTTATCGGATTGCCGCGTAAACGTCAATTTGATGATGCCGGGTTTGTCGGCATCTACTTGAGCAAGCCATTGACCGCTCAACGCAGTTTGCTGAACAGCCAACGTAAGTTGCGGAGTTTGCGCTGGTGTCGCTGAAATCGTGCTGGCGTTTGTTCTGAGCGCGCCACCGGCAAACAGAATGAGCGCAGAGAAAACGAGCAGCGCCGTCATAGACATGACCGCCATGCGGGATCGTTGCTCAATCAAAAATCGCGGCGATATTGTCTTAAGCTTTTTCATGACACAATCTCCTTTAGTTGCTCTTTCACTTTCCGACCGCAATCGTTAATACCGTCTCAACGATTCAATTAACGATGTCGTGAATGCGTAGATTAACGAGTTGCCTTAAGGTCACGTCGGTGAAACCCTTCGCTTTAACGCGCCTGATAAAAGCAGCGTCAACGCCGTGAATCTTTAGCTCGACGGCTTCCTTCGGCGAGATCGAAGTAAAACCTTCGGCCTTTAATCCATTAACAAATTCGGGCGTGACATCATGAATGCTGAATTCGACTAACTGCTTAAGCGAAAGATTTTCAAAACCCATCGAGCGCATCTCTCTGATAAATTCCGGTGTGATTTTGAAAATGCGCATCTCGACGAGAGTTTTCAACGGCTGGCGCTCGAAACCCATCGCCTGCACTTCCCTCACATACTGGCTGTCAATTTTGAAGATGCGCGCCTCGACCAATTCTTTGAGGGTTAAATTGTCGTATCCGGCTGATTTCATCTCGCGTATGAATTCGCCCGTCACCTTAAAGATGCTCGCCTCGATTAGTTCTTTAAAAGAGAGGCGGTCGTAGCCAGCCGCTTTTAAATCCTCTATGGATTTAATATTGATGTCGAACAGTGCTGCGGAAAACAGATCGTCTTCGGTCAGGTTATCGTAGCCACGGCTGCGCATCGCTGAAACGAAACTTTGATTCGGCGTGAGCGTCCAATGGCCCGCGCCCTTACCTTCACGGAATGAGCCTTCAAACTCAAACGTTCCGGCTTCGCGTACCAGACGAAAGCGCACATCCGCTCTTGCGCCGAACGCTTGTTCGCGCGACAGACCTTGAAACTCGCTGAGACGAATGCCGTCGCTCGACGAATGATTTCCGCCGCGCGCTGAGCGACGCATAATTGTGAATTGAACTTCGTCCGCATTTTTACGGTTAAAATCGGCGACCCATTCTCCCGTAATCGCGTCCTGCGCGGCTTGAGCCGCACTAAGAGGGTTTCGGCTTCTGGCGACACCAAGGATGTTGATGGCGACGAAAAAGGACAACACGACCGCGCCGATAAAAAACGCCTGGCGAAGACGTTGCGATTGAAGCGCTCTGGTTTGGATGTCGTTCATAATCAAATCTCCTTTGGTTTCAAATCTTATTCGTCGCCGGAGCCTTCGATCAGGCCCTCGATTTTGAGTGCGATAATTTGTTTGACGGTTAAATCACCCAGTCGTTTTCGTGCGTCGCGCACAAATGCCGGTGTGATGCCGTGAACGCGAAGCGTCACAAGCTCTCTTGGCGAGAGATTTCCGAAGCCGACCTCGCGCATGCCGTTGATAAACTCAGGCGTCACCTGATGGACGGCGAAGTCGATTAATTGCCGTGCGGAAAGATTGCTGTAGCCAGCTTTTCGCAGCCAGTTGATGAATTCGGGCGTGATGCCGTGAACGCTAAAACTCACAAACTCATGCGCGCTTAATTCTCTGTAGCCAGCATTCCTGATTGCTTCAATAAATGCCGGGGTCACGTCGTTGACACTCATACCCGCGATTTGTTTCGAAGTCAGATTGCCGAGACCGAGAGCACGCAAACTTCTGACGTAATCGGCGGTAACGCCGGACGACTTTAGGTGTACAAGTTCATCAATCGACAAATTCGCGTATCCGACGGAAGCCATCTCGTCTATAAAATCAGAATTACCTTGCGCTTCAGCTTTGCGTTCCTGCTCATACTTAGCCTTGATAAAAGGAATGGTTGGTGTGCCGGGTTCGGGCGCAGCCGGGGGCACGGGCACGTTTTCAATTTGCGGCGGATGATTTTCGGCAACTCCACTTTCGATAATGCGTCCGATGTCTGTCTTCAAAAATTGCTTAACACCTTGGTCAACCGGCGCGCCATCTAAAATCTGCTGCTGTGAATTATCATCAGCGTGAGCATTGTTTCCCTGCGGCCCAAGCGCACCTTGCGACTTTGCGCTCTTAATTATTGCTTCACCTTTCGACTCTGAACCCGTTGTCAAAAACAAGCCGGAGGGAGATTTTTCTGCTCCGCTTGTTTCCTCATGCAAAGCGGTTTCGGAACTTTGCGGATTCTGCGCGCTGCTGATGGTCGGTCGAATAATTGCCAGCGACAAAAAAAGGACAAACATCAACGCGGTCAGGCCCGCAGTCATCATCTGCGACATCGCGCGGCGCTTGCCTTCTTTACTGAGAATCGCCAGGAGTCGTCCTTCAAGCTGCGAGCGCCGGGCCATTGCCACCGTCGTTGTTTGCGACCACTGAAAAACCGTGTGCTCTTGCAGATAGCGCGCGATTTCCAGTAAATGATGCGCGTAATCGGAAGGCTTCGTGCCGATGCTCAGCACGTAATCGTCACATGCTCGCTCTCGCTCGACGCGCAGGCGACGCGCAGCGTGCCAGACGAACGGATTAAACCAGTAGAAGGCACAGGCCGTCTGGGCCAACATCTGCGTCAAACAATCTCGCCGCGTAACGTGCGTCAACTCATGCAGCAACACCATCCTTCTGCGTTCCTCTGACCAATCATCTGCGCTCGCGGGCAGCAGAACAACCGGACGCAAAACGCCGCACACAATCGGCATCAACGTGCGCTCGCTGCGTAGCAGGCGAATTCTTCCTCCCAATTGAAGCTCGCTTAAGAGCGACGAAAACAGTCCAACCAATTTCGGGTCTTTGAATTCAACTGCGCTGCGAGTTAGCCATTTAGTAGACATGAATCCGACTAATAACCTGAACAAAAGCAGCACGACTCCTGCAAACCAAATCGCTAAAGTCCAATTCACTAAACTCGACAAAGACGTTGTGCTTCTTTGTTCTGGAACAACATAAACGTCTGAAGTGCTCTTGCTAAATAAAGGTTTTTCAACCGAACCTATTGCCGGTTGAAAGTCAGGGATTCTGGTCTCGCTTTTATTTATTTTAGGCGAAGCTTCTATGCTCTGTTCCGTTCTCACATCGGTCAAGGGGAAGGCGTCCTCAGCAGTTCTCTTTAATTCATTCGATGGCGCTTGCTTCAAGGAGGAAATTTGTGCGGGCAAAACCGGAACTTCCAACACTTCTACGATAGAGAAGAAAGGCAACAGAAGCGCAGCGCACAGCGAAAGCGTCCAGAGAAGATGCCGGGTCGCTGCCGAGAGGCGGCGAAGCGCCAGACACAGCAAGCCCACAAAGCCGAGCAAAAAAGTCGCCTTCATGGCTGACGCAGCCAGAAACAAAAGCAGGTCAAAATTGTTGCTGTGCGACGAGACTGCGTTCCAGAAGTAATTCATTACCGCCCTTCCCTCCTGGCTTGCTTGATAAGCTGCTCCATGCGCTCCAATTCATCATCAGAGAGGCGCTCCTGCGAGATGTCCAGCAAAGCCGCGATTGCATCTTCCGTCGAATCATCAAAAAAGGTTTGCAGCACGCGTTGCAGAGCCGAGAGTTTTGCCCGCTCGCGTCCGACCGTCGGAGAGTAAACGTAACGCTGCCCGTCCTGCTTGTGCCGCAAATGGCCTTTCTCTTCGAGCACGCGCAACAGCGCACGTACAGCCGAATAGCTTGGCGGGTCAGCCAGGTTTTCCATCACTTCGGTTGCTGTTGCTTTCCCACGACTATAAATGATGTCCATAATCTGCCGCTCACGCCGTGAGAGAGTTTTTATAGGCTGCTTCCTGCTCATTCATTCTCGCTTCCTTAAGATGGTCTCATATCACTGCTCGAATAAACTCGATGCTAGTTTTTTAGCACGTGCTGCTTTTTTAGCACCCACCGTTTCGAAAGTCAACCCAAAAGTTTATTCTCACATCATCTACGGGCAGAATTTTTAGAGCAGCAACACGTGTTAAAAATCCAGCGCCGCACACCGGAAAACGAGTCAGCAGGACTGTCATCATCGTCAAGACAATCGAGCAGATGTTAAATATCAGGACGCTTTGAACTAGAGCCTATATCACTAACACCACGCTCGCGCAGAATGTGGCAAAAATTTTCGAGGAGGGAGCGCAGCTTCAACAACCCTGTTGCACGAACTGCTTCTACGGATGTTATTTAGATTCTGTTCCGAGAATTATTTCCGAACGGATTCCGGCTCATAATCCCGCCGCTTGAATGGAGATCAATTACGCTTCAGCCAGGGAGATCAGGAAAAGGAAGTAGCTGGCAGAGAAATAAGATGACGAAGAGAATTCGTTTTTTGCGTCAGAGCCATTATTAGAGGAGAAGCTGTCTGGGCCTCATTCCACGTAGAAGTTGACTCGCTCGACTGCGGTGCGATTAATCGTTCGGTCTGTGGCCGTCACCTGTAGGACGTAGCGGCCCGGCGGCAGTTGTTCAAGTGAAAGCTCTGACCAGAAGGGCAGGCGCGCGAGATCAGCGACGATTGGCACTTTGCTCGGCTGGGTCGTTAGCAACGGCTTTGGCCCGCGAAAGACCTGTGCCTGCACCTGCACATCCGGGCCACGCGTGCCACCAGCGCGCGCAGCGTTGTACACGTAAGTCTGAAAGCGCAGGATGCTGTTGCGCGCAAAGCGATGGTCAACGTCAACGATAATAGCTCGCGGCCCGCCAGCTTCCGGTCGGACGGGGGCGGTCTCTGTGTTGCGTTCGCCGAGAAAGATACTGCTCAAAGCGAAGCCGCCTTTCGAGAGGTCTGGAATCTCAATCCACTGCATAGAGCTTCCGACGCGACCCGTGGCGCGCTCGCGCAACGCGACGCGCACCTGATAGAGGCCAGGCTTGAGGCGTAGCTGTTGATGCCAGACGACCGGCTGCGAGGCGTCTGTGTCTACGGGGTCAGGTGTGACTGTGAGCAATTGCTTGAAGCTGCCGAACTGCCCGCGATCATCTATGGCCGCGCCCGCCACGTCCAACAGAGCCTGGCGCTTATCCCCTGCCGCGTCGAAGTCGAAGGCTGTCCGGGCCAACTGCATAGAGACTTTTAGCACAGAGCCTTGTTCGTCAGTGTTGAGATAGCCGACCGTGAGCGCGACCGGCAACCCGCGCTGCGGATAGAGAGAAGCGAGCGCCGACAGCAATTCGTTTTCGTTAGCCTGTGCTTCGGTCTTCTCGTTTTTGCTCCCGGCTTTCGTCTCTTTGGGCCGGGTGCTGCTCTCTTTTGCTCCGGCCTGCGGCTCTTGTGTCTGGCCCTGGCGGGTCGCTTGCTCGGTCTGTTTTTTCTGGACGGCGGGAATAATGAAGGAGTTGGCCCTCAGGCGCACGCGCAATTCTGGGCGTCCTTTGACGAAGACTTTCAGGCGCGCTCTGCCCTCACGCAACTCTGCGGAGTCTGGACGCCAGGCGAGCAGGTAATAGTCTGCCGTCTCGCTGATGGCTTGCTGCACGGCATCCTCTATCGAGCTTGAGTTGAAGATGGCGCGCCCGCCGGTTTCCTCCGCGATGAGTTGAAGCGGTTCTCTGGTGGCCGCGATTTCGCCGAAGGCGACTCCGGCGCGGCGTGCGGAGAGGTCTATGTAATCGTTGGTGCTGGCATCAACGCTCGAACCCAGTCCGAAGAGAGTCCCGCGCAAGTCCATCGTGTAGACGACCGCTCCGGCGCTGGCTGCCGTCTCCGTGACGCTGTGCAGCAGTTCGAGCGCGCCCGCATTGCGCTCGTTGAGAATGAAGCCATCCGAGAGGAAGAAGACGAGCTTTCGGCCCGGAAGAGCGCTCGACGACAGCATCAGGCTGCGTAGCGCGCCGAGCGTATCGGCGGTGGTCATCTGCCCCTGCGTGCGCACCTGCCGCAGCCGGTTACGCAGGTAGGGCGCAGCCGAATAGGAGGCCGCCAATTGATGATCTCCATGTCGACTGCCAGGACCCATCTGCTGTTCGAGCTTGATGGATTCCAGAAGGTACGCGTACAACTCGCGGTTGCCGGAGTCGAGCACCTGGCTCGCCATGTACTCGCTGATTTGTGTCTTGCCGGTGTAAGCCTCCGGGTTCTGTTTGTAGCCGAGACGCTTGATGGCCGCGCGCAAGACCACTGGATTGTCCGTCAACTGCTGTAAGAACCCTATTTGCCCGCTTGTCGAGACGATAGCCACCTGATCGTTCGGGTTCATGCCGCTGTCAATGAAGCGCTGCAAAGCCTCGCGCGCGCGAATAAGGCTCGCGCCGCTCAAATGTAGGTCATCAAGGAAAAAGAAGATGAGCCGCCCGCGCTCAGGCGCTTCAGGGCTGACGGCCCTGTTCGGTTTGAGCGTATTGCCTGCGCCGCTGCTGCTCCGCGCTGTGGCGGCTGTCAGTTGCGCCTCTTCGCTGCGGCTGCCCGCCGTGACGCGCTCAAAGAAGGAGATCGCCTGCGTCTTACCGCCCACCTGCAACTCAAACTGCTCAGGCCGCAAGCCGTCAATAAAGCGCCCCTGTTTATCAAAGACCGCAACGTCCGTCTGCACCAACTCTGTCGTAATTCGTACTACTTCGTCCGTCTGTTCCGGCGCGTGCCGCTGCGACTGTTGTTGGGCGTGCGCCAGAAGAGTGAGAGAGAAACAGAGGGCGACCGCCAAAAGAAAGGGGCGCTGGTTGACGTTGCGCTGCAAGAGCATAGGAGCAGACCTCGCTAGAAAGTTGGTAGTGTTGCAAAAAATTCTTCCAGATGCAATATATTGTGAAGAGAGACAGTGGGCCAACACTGTGTATATATGCTGAATCTCACTAATGCCAGTTCCGGCAAGCTCACGTTGGGAGAATAGATGATGAGGGTTTTTAAGAACAGAAGGCGCAGGATTCTTGCTGCGCTCAATTTGCTGGTTGCTCTTGGGATATTCTCGGCATCCCAATTCGCTCTGGCACAAAGCCAGCGGGATAAAGCCGTGATTGATAACTTCATTGCCAGGCAGATGAGGAGAGAGTCTGCCACCGAATATAAAGAAGCAAGATCAATTGTGCGTGGCGATTTGAATAATGATGGCGATAAAGATGTGGTTGTTCTGTATACCCTTGAGAATCTTGGGGGGACGAATCAGTATGTGCAGTATGTAGCGGTCTTCATCAATCGCAGAAGAAGGCTTTTATATGTCACGCATCAGCTAGTCGGAGGCAAGAACCGGAGGGCGATTGATTCTGTCTCAATCAAAGAGCGAAAGATCAACATGCAAACCGAAGAATATCTGCCGACGGACGCAAGCTGTTGTCCAAGTAAAAAAGGTAAGGTCAGTTTTATGTTGAGCCGAGGCAAATTGAAAGAAGTTTGACCGTTTCGCATTGAGCTACTGGGCGGAAATGCCCACGGCGACAACACGTCGGTACTAGACGATGCGCCGCATGGGAGGTTGAATCATAAGGCGATAGGATTGCGGCGTCGTTCCCGTCAGCTTGCGAAAGAGTCTTGTGAAGTGACTCTGATGGCTGAACCCCGACCGCAGACCCACTTCGGCGAGGGGCATTTTACCTTCGGCCAGCAACGCCTTGGCGCGCTCGACGCGAAACTTTATCAAATGCTGATGAGGCGTCGTCCCCGTCGCACGCTTGAACTCGCGCGCGAAATGAAACGTGCTCATCCCGGCCTCGCCCGCTAAATCATCAAGGCTCAGCTCGTGCTCATAGTTGTCTGCGACGAAGGCCAGCACACGCCGCAGTCTACGCCCCGAAAGGCCGCCAATGAAGCGGCGCACACCGCCTCCTGAAGCAGTGTAATGTCTCAGTAGGTGAACGGCGAGGACGTTTGCCAGCGACTGCGCGTAGAGTCGCCCGCCGGGAGCGTCCGCTTCCAACTCGGCCAGCAATGCTTGCCCTATCTGTACGATCAAGGGGTCGTCCAGTGAAGTTTTTTCGATCACTTCTACTCCGCCACTCATAGCGGCGGGCGCGTCTTCGGCGGCGGCGCGCAGGACAAGCGACGGGTCTAAGTAGACCGCCAGAAACTCGGCCTCGCCTTCGAGCGTGGCCGCGAAAGGCTGCCCCGAAGGAATGACACACACGCCGCCGCTCCTTCGCGGGTGCGCGTTGAATCCGCTGGACGTTCGGATTCCTCCTTTGCACTCTTTGGTTAGAGTGACTAAGACGAGATGTTGACTGTGACTGTGTTCGGGCACGTCGCCCGCGCGGAAACGGTAATGGGCGAGGCTAATTCCGTCCCAAGACGCTTGCCTCACGAAGACGAGAGGTGTCGAATGGTGTCGTTCCGGCGCGTTCATGTTCGTATTCGTGTTCGTATTCATGTTCGCGTTCATGTTTGAGATTTACCTCCCCTCGCGCGCAGCCCTCGCTTCTTGCCTGTCTGCGGCAACAACAGCAAGCCGCTTGCGGTCGAATGGCGACGCAGGCGCTCTAAGATAGCGTCCCGCGCACGCGAGAACGCCTGTTTGTCTCCGTAAAGCTGGAAGGCCCAGTTGGCTCCCATCTCCAGAGCGTTGAGTTCGAAGGCGAGTTGTGCCGGGTCTGCGTCTCGTTTTAACTGGCCGGCCTCCCGCGCCTCGTTGATTGAACCTCGAAGCACGGCGAGCCACTCTTTCATAATCCCGGCAACGCGGTCGCGCACGGGGCCGGGGCGACTGTCGAACTCTGCTGCGGCGGCGGCGAAAAAACAGCCCCCACGAAAAACTTCGCCCCGCACGTATGCCAACCACACGTCACATAGTTTCCAAAGACGGGGGAGCCCCTTCCCCGTCTCGAAGGACGGACGGATGACCTCACGGATGAAGATGTCGCGTGCAGCCTCGACGGTCGCCAGTTGCAATTCCTCTTTTGAGCCGAAGTGGGCGAACAGCCCGCTCTTGCTCATCGAGAGGGCGGAGGCGAGCCGCCCGATAGTCAGACCCTCAAGACCCTCCGCCGAGGCAACATCGACGGCCACTTCAAGAATGGCCTGGCGTGTGCGGTCGCCGCGCGCCTTGCGTGCTTTGACGGCGTTATCCTGTACCGTGCTCACTGCTTTAGCTATTGTGTTCATCGCAACTCGCTGCCAATATAGCACGAACGTTCGTTTTAGAACAGACTTTTTTCGAGCAGCTTTACGGCCACAGCCCCGTATCAAATCCGAGGTTTAAAGGGTTGTGGAAGTTAAACGCGGATTTCGCCTTCCGCCTTGCCGAACTGGATGCGGGTTTTAACCGCGAGCGTGACGCTGCGTTGCGGTTCGACATCCCGCACCTCGCCGTCGGCGGTCGTCACGACCCACTTGTTGTCTGTTAGATTTTTCAATCCCCAGATATTTGCGTTCGTCGGGTGGCGCGTGACGACGGCGGCGGGGCTGGAGAAATCATAGAGCCGGTCGTCGTCCGTGTGATGCGGAAAGAGTTGCGTGTCGTGGTTGAGCATCACGACCTGAGTCCCGATGCGTATGCGTGGCGGCAAAGTTAGTTGTACGGCACACGACCAGCACAAGCCTGGGTTGCCATTCGTGGCGCGTAAGCGGTCTGCGTCGTAGAAATTTTCCAGCCCGCAGTGTGAACAGTAGATAATGGAATCACGCAATCGTATCATTTGAGCACGCCATTCGCTTTCGCGGACGCGCCCATGCAAGGGAGAGCGAATCCCTTCGGTGAAGGCGCGCGTGAAAGTGTCGCGCAAAAATTGCGGGTAGATGCGCCAGAAGGCAAGCGCGTTATCGTGTATGCCGGGCACGGGCCGGTTTGAGTCGTCCGCAGGATCATAGATGAAGATTGGTTCGCTGCCGTAGAGTTTGTTCATCGCCGGAAGGTCAAGGCATTTGATTTCCGTTTCTTTTTTGCCTTCAAGCGGGTGCGAGACGGTCAGCATGTAGAAGATGAGGACGGCGAGCGAGAACAAATCCGTCTGCGTGCTCGGAACAGCCGTGCCCAAGACGACTTCGGGAGCCATAAAGCGTGGTGTGCCGAGGACGCCGAGCGTTCCCTTGCCGTCGGGCGCGACGTTGTCGCAATCACAGATAAGAATGTCGCCCGTGTCCGGGTCGAAGAAGGCGTTGCCGAATGATATGTCGCGGTAGCAGAAGCCTTGCGTGTGTAGAAGCAGGTAATTGTGCGCGAGGTGAAAGCAGGCGGTGGCGAGCGCGCGAAACGTCGGCTCGATGCGCCGCTTCATGAGGTCAACGATGTTCTTGAAACGCGGCGGGCGTAAACCCATCACGTAGCCGAAGCCTTCGACCTGTTCGTGGACGGCGAGTTCGATGGGCCACAAAAAATGCTCGCTCGGAGCGCCTTTTCTGACGAGGAGTTCAATCGCCGCGCGCTGTTCGGGCGTCGCCATCTGCGGAAAGAACCACTTGAGAGCGACCGCCTCGCCGCCCAAGGTGGCTTTATAGACTTCGCCCTGCCCGCCCGCGCCAAGCAATTTTTCTGCCGTACACATCATGCCCGATGGCTCTGCGCGCACCGTTTGACCTTCGCGTAAAATTTGTTGGCCCTCTGCCATAAACTTTCCTTTCCGCCTTACAAACGATTATTGTGACTCGCGACCTGCGACCCGTGATGCGTTTCCCAAGCGGCGACGCGGTTCTGCGTCAGATCACAAGCTTCGACTTCGACCGCGCCGCCCGGCTCGCAACTGACGCCGACATGACCGTTATCGTTAATGCGGCACGCGCGCGCGATTGCGACGCCGTTGGCGTTAACGTACACGCCCGACTCGCGATTACGGAAAACGTCGGAGTTTTCCAGAATCGCGTGCCCCGCATCGTCAATGAAGACGCCATGCGATTGCCCGTCGTGAATCTGACAATTCAGTAAACGCACCTCGCCGCCGCCCGACGCGGCGACTTCCGGTGCATCGTGGCGATAGATGTTGCACGCTTCAATTGTCGCCTGCCCGTTGCGGTGCGTGAAGACGCCTGTGTTTTCGCCGTCGTGAATGCGGCAGTGGCGTAAGGTGGCGCGGCCCGCGTCGCTGATGCCGACGTTTGTGCGCCGGTTCGCATAAATGTCGCAACCCTCGATGGTGTTTGCCGCGCGATTCCAGACGACGATTCCGGCGTCAGAGCCGTGATGTATGTGACAGTTTGTAACGCTCGTGCTCGCACCATTCGTGATGGCGACAGCGACGTTCGCGTTCTCGGAGATGTCGCACGCTTCGATGACACCCTGCGCGCCATCGAAGGCGAAGACGCCGGAATCTACGCCGTGGTGTATGCGGCAAGCGCGAATCACGGGCGCAGCCGACGGGTTGTGGATTGCGACGCAGGCGAGCGAATCGGAGCTGATGTCGCAGCCGTCAAAGAGCGGTCGCCCGTGCGGTATGTCCACTGCGAAAAAGCCGTCGTTGTTTGCGCCACCCGCTCGCGCTTGTCCGCGCAAAGTTAAATTGCGAATCGTCGCCGCATCCGTTCGCATGACAAGACAACTGGACGTGGTTGCACGCACGATGATTTCTTCGAGCGCACCGTCGCCGACAATCTCTAACGATTTATCTATCACGAGACCTTCGTTGTAAATGCCCGGACGCACGAGCAGACGCGAGCCTGCCTGAGCGCGCCGTATAGCATCGTTGAGCGTCAGAAAATCTCCACTGCCATCAAGAGCGACGACGAAGGACATGCGCGCAGCCGACGAAGAGGAACGCGCCGGGCTTGCTGGCGGCGACGCGTGCGCGGCGGCGTGAGATTGCGGCGCTCGTGGCGATTGAGCCTGCGTCGGCTGCGATTGCGGCTGTGGCGTGTCAGCTACTTGCTTGTCAGCTTGTTCGTTTGTCTGTTCAAGTGCGTCTAATTCTTCAAGTGTAATGACCTCAAGCGCGAGCGCCCATGTATGCACTGTCCATCGCGCGGCGCTCGCTTCCATCGCTACGTCTTCGTGTAGACGTGCGGCGAGACGGGCGAGCAGCGCGCCGCGCGGCATACGGCTTTTGCCGGAGGCGAGAAGTGCCGCGGGAATGTGTTCTTCGAGCGCGCTTGTGAGCACACTGATTTCACGGCGATGGGCGGGAAAGTTGTCGCGCATTAAGCCTTCGCAACGCCTTGGCTCGTTGATAATCTCGCGCCCGTGGCGGCGCACGATTTCAAGCAGTTTTTGACGTGGCAGATTGTTCATGCGAGGCTGCGGCTACCTGTGTGGCAGGCGCGTCGGGGGCGGGCGGCTCGGTGCTTTGCGATGAAGGAGTTTGCGACGATGCGGTGTCTATTGGCGCGACAGGCGACGCAGTTGTTGAGCTTGTATCGTTTGATGAGGAGGCCGCTTTCAGCGCGTCCATGCGGCAAATGATGGCGAGCGTGCAATCGTCGCCGCTGCCCGCCGTGGTCGCTTCTTCGAGCCAGCCTTTGACACTGCGATTAACTGTGTCGAAGCCGTCTTCCTCGCGTAGCATTTGAATCAAGTCAGTGCCGACTTGATGAAAGCCTGCGGTCGTCGAAAACGAATTGTAGTAACCGTCGGTTGTCATCAGGATGAGCGCGGGCAAGTCTTCTTCACCATGCGGATGTACGGCGAAGAGAAAATCATCCGCCGCCTTATCCAGACAGAGCGACGTTGTTTCATTCGCGAGCAGTCGAGCGTCTTCCGGTAACGGTTGCTTGATTTCACCCTGTTCAGAGACAGTAATCATTTCACCATCGCCTAGTTGCAGATAGAGCGCGTAGGTTGGTGTGAGAAGGAAAGAGAGCGAGGTCGCGCCGTAGGCCAGATGCGGGTTGGCTTCGACGAGGCGGCGTGCTCCTTCGCCATCCTTCTCAATCATCCGCTCAAACTCTTCTTCCCTGAACGGCTCGCGCTTCAAATCGGCTGCGACGAGTGCGCGCCAACGCTTGATAAACTCGACCGTCAGACGTTCGCGTATCCTGCTTTCAATCTCCGAAGGCGGGAGCGCGGCGTGTCTGCCGTTGATGAGTTCGTCGAGCAGATCAGCGCCGACGCGCACGGCGAAGCGCGAGCCACGGTCGCTGCGGAAACACTTGTTGCTGCCGTGACCGTCGGAGATGGAGACGATGACGGGCAGCCGCACGCTTGACTGCCGGACGTGCAAGATAGCGTCCTGATTAGGGATGCCTGCGCGCAGGTGCGACGCGCCGGGCACAGTCTCGCCGATGACGCGCCATTCCGCTTCAGCGCGCGCCGCGATGAGCGCCTCGAATGCGTGCGTGGATTGGGGCGGCGGGCCAACATGAGGCGCAACCGCTTCCGCCGACTGCGCCGCATCGTTTGACGGCGCTGGACTGCTCGCCACAGTTTCCGCCGCCTGCGCCGCATTCGCCTCAGCTTGATTCGCACGGGGCGGCGCGTCGGCAGGCGGCGCGGGCGCGGTTTCCGTTATGTCAGCCATGAGACTATTCTTTACCAAACGTCATCAATTGTATTTTGGTCGTCCGCCGGGTCGGTTGCTGTCGGAACGGCTGCGCCCGCAGTCGGCGCAAGGGGAGTCGCAGCGGCGGCGTTCGGATCGGGTGTGGTCGCAGCACCGGGCGCGGGCACGCCGATAGGCGAACCTGCGGCGGCGGGCGACGCTTCAGGGTGATCCGTGCCTCCGGCGGCAGGCGACGAAGCGGATTTCAGCACGGCGGTCGAAGCCCACTTGATGTGTTTGACCAGAGCTTCGGGCGAATTCGCCGCGAGCGGTTTCATCTCAGGATGCCCGATGAACTTTTGCAGCACCTCCGCATCTGCATCTTGCCCGATAGAGATGGCGATGCGCACGGCTTTCTTGCCCCAAGGCTGATCCAGAAGGTCTTTCAAGCCTTTGTCGAAATCATCTGTCGGCTGACCGTCGGAGATGAGCACGAGCACAGGCGGCAACGCGCGCTCGGACATCGGCGGCATCTTGAGTTGCTCTGCAACAAGCGAGAGCGCCTTGCCCATGTCTGTTTCACCATCTGCCGGGAGATCGTTCCAAGCGAAATCGGCGACCGGCGTCGGCTGCGAGATGTGCCACTGCGCGCCGTCCGAAAACTTAACGGCGCGCACCAAGACCTGCGCGTTCGGATTATCGTCCGCGACCTTTTTCATGTGCGGGATGGCTTCGCGAATGGCGTTGTTCAAAGCCTGAATTTTGCCGTCCTGCTGCATCGAGCCGGATGCGTCGGCAATCCAGATAAAGTGTAGTGGACGCGAAGCGAGTTCGCCGCCCGGTCGTCTGCTCATAATCGATTGTTCCCCCTCGTTGACGAGTTTGACGGTTAATCAAATTGTTGTCAGAAATTACGGATAAGGATACACCATCGAGAGGAAATGCAGAAAGTGATGGAGCATGAAAATTGAAGAGAGATGTTGCGGATGAAGGGAAACGATGAAGGCGATTTTAGTTATCAATTGCGCGCGCTATTGAAGGTCATCTAATTCTCGGCTCGTTAATGCTCGGCCGCGCCTGTTCCTCTCGCAACAACATGATGACAGCCGGGACGACAAAGACTGCGGCGATGATGAGGACAATAGCCAACACAACGATGATGAAACAACTGCGCAGCGTCAGACCACGCCGCAACGTCTGCCTTGATGGAAGCGACGGCGAAATATCCTGCTGAGGCGGCTCCGGTACAGCGACGGTCGGCGGTATCCAGGGCGTGGGGCGCGGCGCGCGCGTGGGCGTTCGGGCAATTGGCGGCTGACTCGTCTGTGGCGATGACGATGGCAGTTGCGAAGAGGCGTGGGTCGTTCCGCGTCGCGGCTGAGGCGTTTGCGGACTGCTGCTCGTAGGATTTGCTGGTGATGGTCTTTGTTCTTCTGTAGGTGGCGGCGCGGCGCTTCGACCATCTTCAACTGCTTGCGTCTGCGCGCGGGCTTGAAGTTCTTCTTCGGACAAGATTCCGAGCGCTACGGCCCATGTTTCGACTCCCCAGCGCGCGGCTTCCGGCGTATATGCTAGATTGTCGCGCAGCCGCGCCGCGAGCCGGGCCAGCAATACTTCCCTCGGCACGGAATTACCAGCCGCAATCAAATCCGCAGCGACTCGCTCCTCAAGCGCACCCGTAATGATGTTGATTTCGCGCCGATGTGCACCGCTTAAATCACGCAGCAGTGCTTCAATGCGTTTCGGCGCGTCGCAGATTTCGCGACCGTGTTCAGCGATGATTCGCGAGAGCGTGCGGCGTGGCCGTTCGTTCATGGGTGCTTGCTCGGAGGCCGTGGATTGTAGCACAAGTGCGCACGGATTCTTTTATTAAGCTTTGGCGTATAGCGCTGAACCCAAAGAATGATTTTGCGGCTCGTAGCGCCGCCATTTGAAAGGGGATAAATTATGCTTCGAGTCGAACTGTCGATCAGCGATGGGCGTGGAAAGAGTTGGCACAGCTTGTCCATTACAGACTGCTGCTCATCAATCAGTCCATCTGGTTGCAGCAACATCAATGTGAGGATATTTGTTTCTTCATTCGTCTCGGATTGTTGAAATTCAGGATTGCCAGTAAATGGAGGGTAAAAATTACCGTGGCAGTCGCAATCGTCAACCAGTTCAAATTCCTCCACAAACTAATCGTCTGCATCATCTCCGGCGCAAAGTTGCCATTAAGCGTTGCAACAACTACTCCTCCGATAGTGATAATCATCCATATTTTCAGCGGAAGCATAATCCAAGCGATAAGCGTTGCTCGCCCTAACCAGAATCTTGCTCCGGTATCGAGTTTAATAGTCAGCAGCCATGCGATCAGAGATGCCAGAAAGACCCAGGGGTTGACCCACTTAAAAAAGTAAATCAGGAAATGGGGAACCCTGAAGTAACTCAGCATCGAATCGGGAGGATTATGACTCCATAAGGGAACGAGCATCACAGCGTTGAAGATATAACCTCCAAGCCAAATCCCCCAATAAATAGTCGCAATAAAGAGGAATAATCGAGCCAAATCTTTACGAACCTTCATACTATTTGTCTCCTATGGTTTCTGTCATCATCGTTCGGTTACTCGTCTCACATACTTGCCGGCCAAACGAATCGCATCAGCGGGGTCGCGAGTTTTCCAGTCGTTCACTTCGCATCTCAATCCTCCAACAGCTTTCCCTCAAACACCTTCTGCCCGCCCAGCGATGAGTAAAAAGCAACTCCCGCCAGGGCAGTCACCGCCGACATCACAAAGAGCGAAGTGCCTGCATACCAGGCAGAGAGGTTCGTCGTGAATGGGAGGCTTTCCAACCAGAAAAAAGTCTCCAGCCGCGATTGCTGCCGCGAGCGGATCGCCGCCCGGAAGCGCCGCCGACACCTGCGCCGCCGAAGCGGGTCTTTTGTCCGGGTCTTTTTCAAGACAGCGCCCGATGACGCGCTCGAACAGAGGATCAACATCCTTGATTAAGCTTGAGATGCTGGCCGGCGTGCTCGTCTCACGCTGACGAATAATCTCGTCGAGTGTGTCGGCTGGGAAAGCTTTCCTTCCCGTAAAGACCTCGTAAAGCAGCAACCCAAGCGAGTAGATGTCGCTTTTGATGGAAACTTCTTTTCCTGCAAGTTGCTCCGGGGACATGTAGGCGGGAGTGCCCGAGCGAATTTCATTGCCGCGAAATTCATCCGATAATCCAGCGAGACCGAAATCGGTGATGCGCGCGCGCCCGCGTCCATCAATCATGATGTTCGCAGGCTTGAGGTCGCGGTGCAGCACACCCTCTTCGTGCGCGGCGGCGAGGCCGGCGCAGAGTTGGCGCGCGATTTCAGTAGCCTTGTCTTCGGGCAGGCGACCGATGCGCCGCAGCAGACTGCTCAGATCCTCGCCGTCTATGTACTCCATCGAGAGAAAATTTTGACCGCCCGTCTCACCGATGTCGAACACGCGGCAAACGTTCGGGTGCGAGACTTTGCGTGCGGTGCGCACCTCGCGGTGAAAGTGTTCGAGCATCGTCGCATCTTTCGAAAGTCGTTCGGGGAGAAACTTGAGTGCGACGGGCTGCCCAAGTTTGAGATCGTCTGCACGATAGACCTCGCCCATACCGCCCTTGCCGAGCTGCCCGGTGATGCGGTAGCGTTTCGCCAAGATCGTGCCGGGAATAAATCGCGTCTCGTTACTGATGACAGACGACATTTGCGGTAACAAGTTAACCGCATCTTGCACTAGCGTTGGGATTAAGTGTCCGGTTGGCTGTTGATGCGCGAGCAATGATTCGACTTCCTGCCGCAACTCTGCATCGCCGTCACACATTTCATCCAGAAATGCCGAGCGCGCTTGCGGCTCGCGTTCGGCGGCGGCTTCAAAAATCTCCTCAATCTTTTGCCAGCGTTCAGGTGTCATCGACATAACAATCAACGGGCGGACATCTCCCTGTGCAACCACGCCTCTGCGGTTCTCATCTGCCGCCTGACGGTGGCAACCGCGATGCCTTCCACCTCGCCTATTTCTTCAATCGAGAGGCCACCGAAGTCGCGCAACTCGATGATGCGGCTTTTGCGCGAATCGAACTTCGTCAACTCTTGTAGCGCATCGTCTAAGGCGACCAGATTGGCGGCACGCTCCGGGGAAAAAACAGCAGCCGCTTCAATTGACGAAGCGCGCTCGCCACCGCCACGTTTCGCAGCCGTGTGCTTGCGCGCGTGATCGACAAGTATCTGGCGCATCAGGTGCGCGGCGACGCCGAAGAAGTGCGCGCGGTTCTGCAATTCCAAATCTCTCTGCCCGACGAGCCTGATGAAGGCTTCGTGGACGAGCGCTGTGCCCTGAAGCGTGTGATCTTTGCGCTCGCCACGTAGATAATGAGACGCGAGCCGTCGCAACTCGTCGTAAACAAGCGGCGTGAGTTTCTCCAGCGCCGCGCAATCGCCGCCCTGCCAATCATGTAAAAGGCGTGTCACTTCGTGGGACAAGTCGGCGGTCATAGAGTCCGGCAATAGTTCCCCATTCCTTCAATCGTTAAGACAGCGAGAGCCTATTGGTTTCCGCGCCGTTCGTCAATAAACTCTTGCCTCGTCTGATGATTACCGGAAGCGCGGCAAAATTCATTCAGAACTGCGAAGCTCTAAGATAAACGTCTTGCCCAAGGTCGCTGTATACAGTCAGAGATAGCGTCACCAGTGCGTAGGTGGCAATGCTGCAGACTGTCAAAGCAATGATGTAGCAGGCGAAAGCGACACCGCCCAGGAGTGTGTCTTCCGTCTTCATCGTACTTTTCATCTTGAACTCCCTTCCCCTTTAATGACGAGAGCGATTCTCGACAAGTCAATCTCTTGGCCCGGAGATTGACCGATTTCCTTCTTCACCGGGTAATGCGTATATCGGTGACAAAATCGCTCATGTCCAAGAGATTTTTTTCGGGAGTCAGGTATTCATCGATGTAAGAAAATAGGGAGGGCGCGCCTTTATTATGAGTAAAAAACAATTTGATGGTTTAGGTAGCCGTCGTTGTGGACTGCAGTGTGTTTGATTCGCGACATTGCTGACTCTTCAACGGAGGTGAAGTTCCGTCTGGTGTCCTCAAAGGTGAGGAAAGAGCTATTCAGAATGTTTTTTATCGAACCCTAAGGGTGTATCTAAGATATTCGCCTATTCGGCCAAGCCTTGGCTAGTATCGCGTCAAGGCCAAACACCGGGCTGGGCTGGCCGGGGCGGCTTCATCGAGTTGTTAGCCCGTACTTCGCCGTGAATAGAACTGGGCGCGGCGGTCTCCGGCTGCAACCTGATCCGCGCAGATCACCTCTGCCGTGCGACGGGCCTTTCCATGTTCGTGTTGTTGGACTACCGGGGCCGACGCCATGGCAGGCTCCACAGTCCGCGCGCCGAGAGGATAACGGAGAAGAGACCGGTCACGCCGATCGCGATCAGCGTCCAGACGAAAAAGAAATGTCCGCCGGAATTGGCGAGGCTGCTGGTGACACCGACACCCTTCCCCCTCATGTGGGTGATGGGGACGACCAACGAAAAGAGACCTCCGAGGAGGGTGATGATGTACCCCGAACGCCGTTCGGCGAGCACCAGCGTTCCATACAGCCAGAAGACAAAGATCGGCACCGCAGTGAGGTTTGCGAGCTTTCCCGGCTCCATTCCACGGACGATGTCGTCCGCCAGGTGAAATGAAAAGAAGAGGATCGACAGCAGAGACGCGATGGTTAACATAACGTTTTGTTTCATTTGATTATCATCCTTGTTGGATTTGTGTGTGCCTCTCGCCACGTGCATGCGTGCGCGTTCAGCAGGGCGTTCATCGGCTTGCGCTCTGTTTGCTCTACGCTGCCGGTCGCTCGCGTTCCGCTTCCTCAGGCTCGAACCGGAGAATGTCGCCAGGCTGGCACGAGAGCGCCTCGCAGATCGCATCAAGCGTCGAGAAGCGGATCGCGCGCGCCTTGCCGGTCTTGAGGATCGAGAGGTTAGCCAGCGTCATTCCGACTCGATCCGCGAGTTCGGTCAGCGTCATCCGCCGATCGTGGAGTATGTCGTCGAGCTTGACGGCGATCGCCATGTCACACCGTCCCTTCGAGGTCTTCGCGCATGAGCGCGCCTTCCGCAAACACGCGGGCCAGCAGGAAGGTGAGGAGTACGGCGAGCCAGCCGTTGACCGAAAAGCCGGCGTTTATATGAAGCGGATACGCCGGGGTGGAAACGGTCTTGGCGATCATACCGATCACAATGCTGAGAAGGTTCAGCGCGAGCAGCGCCCAAGCGATTCCCTGCAAACGGGACGCGTTCGCGGCGACGAATGGGTCGCCCTCGCGAACCGTATCAACGATCGCGAGCAGCCGCTTCAGGACGGCATGATTGAGCGGAATCGCGGCGAGACCGAGCACGGCGATCGCGCGCAGGCCCATCACCAGCCGCTCTGCCTCAAGCGAAGGAGAGAGTTTGAAAGCGGTCATGATCCATTGCTCGTTCGGCAGGACAACCAGCAGAGCGAGGATCGCGGCGCCGCCCAGCCAGTTCACGACAATAAGGATCCGCAGCACGACGTACGCGATCGGCAGCGCGGCGGATGACGAGATTTGCTTTGACATGATTCATCTCCTCCTAATATATCGATTATCAATAAACTATTTATCGAATATAGTCAAGTTAATTATTGACAATCGATAAATGAACCGGATGTCACTCGACGGGTCCGAAGGGCGGAATGCTGGCCGTCCTGCGTCTACACGGCTCTGGTCAAGGAGAATCTGCCGCGCTCCCGTTCAGGCTCGCGAGGAACGCTCGGCTTCAGTAAGGGCGAGAGCCACTTGATGTGTCCTGGCTCAGACGAGGTAATGAAGCACCATGAATAAAGATGCTATTGGATCGGATTGATCGGTCGTACTACGAGCGCTGGTAATAGTTCTCACCCGCTCGCATAATCCGTGATTTCGGAAGGCCGAGCATCATCCATTGTGCAAATCCCTCCGCTCGGCCTCCGGTCTGGAACTCACTTTACGAGCGACTCCAAAACTAAAAGGTGATTAAAATGACAATCAGTAACCGATTGCGCCCGCCACTGCTTCTGCTTGCGCTCTGTGCCTTCATCGCGGCGCCCGTCGCCGCGCAGTCACCCAACACGGCGACGATGTTCGTCGTCGTAGCCGATCAGAAAGGCGCTGTCGTGCAAGACGCCAATGTTTCGGTGGTGAACAATGCGACCGGTGCTACTCGTGAGTCCGTCTCTGGGAGCGACGGCAGCGCCACCATTCCGGGGCTTTCTCTGACTGGTACTTACACGGTCGTCGTGTCCAAGCAGGGATTCGGCAGCGAAGAGATTAAGGACATCACGTTGCGCGCGGGCGAGACCGCGACCCTCAGGGTGAAGCTCCTCGTCGGCTCCCAGCAGTCTGAGGTTACAGTCTTCGGCACGGTTGAAGGCGTGCGCGCTGACCCGCAGATCGGACGCCGACTCGATAGCCCGCAAATAGACGAGACGCCGATTCTCGGTCGCAAGACGACCACGCTGCCGCTGCTCAACGCGGCGTTCCGTCAGGCGAAGGGCACGGGCGACCTCTTCGTCAACCAGACCTACTTCGTCACAGGCGTGGGCGGTCGTCGTCAGACCACTGTCACGCTCGACGGCGCAAACAACGATGAGGGGTGGGGTCGCCAGACGATGATCGCCACTGTGCCGCTCGGCGCTATTCAGGAAATAACAATCCTCTCGAACGGTTTCTCTTCCGAATTCGGCTGGACATCCGGCCCCGCATTGAACATCGTCACCAAGTCCGGCACGAACGATTTTCATGGCGAAGGACTGTTGATGGTGCGTCCCGGTGGCTGGCAGGCGAAGACATTCTCGACCAAAGGCTTCTGCCCATCGTCCGTGTCTAGTTGCGTCACGCCCTCTACGCTTCAGGCTATCAACCCTGTGGACATTCCAGATGCGCTCTCGCAGGTCTCCGGCTCTATCGGTGGGCCTATTGTCAGGGACAAGACCTTCTTCTTCGCCACGGCTGACCATACGCGGCAGAATCGAACGACATTTCTCTCCAGTTCGCTGCCAGCGTTCCTGTTGCCGGCAGACGGCAACCTTGCATACACGGGCCACTATCGCCAGACGCTTTTTGACGGACGACTCGACCACAAGCTCACATCAAACCAGACCTTAATGTTTCGTTTCAATTTCGACCGGTTTTTCGACGACAACCCGTTGCGACGGCGTTCACCGGCGTCATCAGCTTTGTGGGGCTGGTCGTTCCGCACATTCTGCGAATGATGCACGGGGCTGACAACCGATTTCTTATCGTCGGAAGCGCGCTCATGGGCGCACTGCTCCTGAGCTTGGCAGACCTTATCGCTCGCCTCTCGCTTCGGCCTGCGGAACTGCCAATCGGCATCGTCACTTCGGCGGTGGGCGTACCTGTATTCCTGTTGCTGCTGCGGCGTCGCCGGTACGTGTTCTGACAACCTATGTCGCAGCGGTGCCAGTTCTCCCGGACATTATTATTCAACTCATTATTACTTCAACTGATTATGCTGGAAGCAAGCCGTATCACTTATCGAGTTGGCAACAAGGCGCTCATCTCCGAGGTGTCAGCACGGTTCGCGCGCGGCATGCTCCACCTTGTGATTGGCCCGAACGGTGCGGGCAAGTCAACTCTCATTAAGGTGCTGGCGCGGTTGCTGCGCCCCGATACCGGCAAGGTTGAATACGAAGGCGACGACGTACCAAGAAAGCGAATCCGATCTTGCGAAGCGCCGCGCGGTGCTCTCACAGGCCGTCGAAGTTGCGTTTCCGCTGACCGTGCGTGAGATCGTCATGATGGGCCGCTACCCGCACTTCGGAGTCCGCCCAGGCCCCGTAGACGAGAAAATTACTGATGAACTCATGGAATTCTTTGACGTTATGGAGTTCTCCGCGCGGAACTACCAGACTCTCAGCGGAGGCGAACGCCAACGCGTCAACTTCGCACGCGTTCTGGCGCAATTATGGCTTGCTGATTCCGGCTCGTTCCCTGTTCCTGGTTCTCCCCCGACGCTCTCATCTTGCAGGTATCTGTTCCTGGACGAGACGCTAACTTTTCTAGACATTCGACACCAAATCGCATTCATGAAAAAGGTGCGCGGCTTCGCCGACGCTCCTGATGTCGTCTTAGTCGGAGTGGTTCACGATCTCAATCTCCCCGCCCGCTTTGCGGATCAGATAGTGATGCTGAATCATGGACAGGTGGTAGCAACCGGCACTCCCGAAGAGGTGCTGACAGCCGACCGCATTCGTCACGTGTTCTGCGTAGAACCGACATTCGTTCCGGTCAAGCAATCCGGCATCCATCTCATCTTCGACTGAAAGATTCAGGTCGAGCTTATCTCCCAAGGGTAATAATAGACTTCACTCACCATCCAGGTGAGTGCCGTTGCAGGGAGCGCGAATTAAGGGGTTCTATGAGTTGGAATGAAAGTTATGTGAGTTAAGTATATTATTACCTTTAACATTGATTGCTCAGCGGTTGATTCGAGCGTTATCCCAATTTTCTGCTGTGAAGGCTGGAAATTTTAAGCCGGGTAGGACTACATAAGGGGCTTTATTATGACCATAGCCGCGTGCGCTTCTGAAGTTTTAATTAACACGATTTCCCGCCAGCGTTCTCACAGTTCGTCCTTGCTAGTGCGCGTTTACCGATTCGTCCTCAGTATTACAGCCTACCTCCTGGTGTCAGGAGTCAGTTTCTCTCTCAATGGTGCGACTCTTCCTAACGGTTTTGTAGAAACGCAGGTGGCCGGTGGTTTAAATAGGCCGACCGCCATGTCATTTGCGCCTGACGGTCGATTATTCGTGTGCCTTCAGGGAGGACAGTTACGTGTCATTAAGAATAATGTTTTGTTGACCACTCCATTTTTGACGGTGAGCACGGATTCGTCCGGCGAACGCGGCTTGCTGGGATTGGCCTTTGATCCTGATTTCAAGACAAACAACTACGTCTATGTCTATTACACGACCGGCGTATCGCCGAAGCGAAATCGCGTCAGCCGCTTCGTAGCCAGTGGCGACGTGGCTGTGGCGAATAGCGAAGTAGTTATTTTAGAACTCAACAATCTGAGTGGAGCTACGAACCATAACGGCGGGGCGATGCATTTTGGCCCGGACGGCAAACTGTATATCGCCGTCGGCGAGAATGCCAATTCATCCAATTCGCAAACGCTCACTAATCTGCTGGGTAAAATATTGCGCATCAACCGGGACGGCTCTATCCCGCCGGACAATCCCTTCTTCAACACGGCTTCCGGGGGCAATAGAGCTATCTGGGCGCTTGGCCTGCGCAATCCCTTTACCTTCGCCTTTCAGCCGGGAACGGGTCGAATGTTCATCAATGACGTGGGCCAAAGCACATGGGAGGAGATCAACGACGGCATCGCCGGGTCGAATTACGGCTGGCCCAATACGGAAGGCCCAACAACAAATCCTAATTTCCGAGGGCCGATTTACGCGTATGGGCGCAGCCCGAGCGCGACGGGCGGCTGCGCTATCACTGGCGGCGCTTTCTACAATCCACCGATTGCTCAATTTCCGAGCGGCTACGTCGGCAAATACTTCTTCGCAGACTTTTGCAGCGGTTGGATTCGGCTGTTGAATCCATCCAATAACACGGCGACCGGGTTTGCCACAGGCATTGCCAACCCGGTGGACTTGCAGGTCGCAGCAGATGGCAGCCTCTATTATCTTGCCAGAGGTGCAGGGGCGCTCTACAAAGTTCGATTCCCGGCCAATCAGACGCCGCCGAGCATCGCCATACACCCCTTAGACAAAGCTGTGACAGAAGGACAACCCGCGACCTTTCAGGTCAGCGCCAACGGGAGCACACCACTCGCTTATCAATGGCAGAGAAACGGTGTCAACATCTCCGGCGCAAACACGTCGAGTTATACCATCCCAACGACAGCGGTAGCGGATAATGGGGCAAAGTTTCGCTGCGTGGTGTCGAATTCATTCGGAACTGTGAGCAGCAATGAAGCCACGCTGACAGTGACAGCAACTCCGTCCCCACCGGTGCTTCTTACTGAAGAGAATACGGAGCGGGCAATCGCCCTCGACTCTGTGACAATGATGCGTGATCCTTTTCCGCTCATAATGACACATAACTTTAGTTCGGATCAGCGCACACGGGTGACGCTTTTCGCTATCAATGTGGAGTTGATGCCCGGCGAAAACAATCTGGTGTTGACCGTTCAAGCGGAAGATTCTCAGCACCGTGTCTATCTGCTCCCAATTGAATCTGTCATGAAAGTTCCAAACTTCAACTGGCTGACGCAAGTGATTGTCAAACTACCTGACAATCTGCCAAATAACGAAGATGTGTTGGTGAGCCTCAATCTACGGGGTACGACTAGCAATAAAGCGCTCATCAAAATCAAGTAGTCGGGTGACAATCGCCCTAAGGCGGCCCACTAAAAATTTACGTAGCTAGTTTGTCTATGTTACCGTGCAGTCTAACAACCCATTCAACCGGAGCATGATTTAGCTTGTATTTCATCGTCAACTTGTCCGTACCGGCATTGTCTTCACGCCTGTTTAGTTCGGGCGTTATGCAGCACGAGACACCACGATACAGCATCCCTTTTCACAGGTAGTCCAACCGGAGGAAACACTAATCTTGACCAACCAAATCCGCTTCGCCGATGGCGCTGCCTACGAACGATACATGGGCAAGTGGAGCCGGCTGGCAGGTGAAACTTTCCTCGACTGGCTTGCTCCACAATCGGGTTTGCGATGGCTCGACGTTGGCTGCGGCAACGGCGCCTTTACCGAAATGATAGTCGAGCGCTGTGCACCAGTCTCAGTACATGGGATAGACCCGTCCGAGGAGCAGCTTGCCTATGCTCGCACACGACCCGCGGCGCACATCGCACAGTTTCGTCGGGGCGATGCGATGACACTGCCTTTCCCCGACGACACGTTCGACGCGGCAGTCATGCCGCTGGTGATTTTCTTCATCCCAGACCCGGCCAGGGGCGTTGCCGAAATGGCACGGGTGGTCTGCCCGGACGGCATCGTCACAGCCTACGCGTGGGACATGGTGGGCGGTGGATTTCCTTACGGGGTGTTGCAGGAAGAAATGCGTGAATTGGGTGTCGCAGTTCCAGCACCGCCCAGCCCTGACGCGTCTCGAATAGACGTACTGCGGGAGTTGTGGACTGGTGCGGGTTTGGAATCGGTCGAAACGCTGGAGATCACCGTGCAACGAACATTCATTGATTTCGACGACTACTGGACGACCATTCTGGGTGGGCCGAGCGTCGGGCAACAACTCGCAGAGATGGCGTCCCGTGATCTGGCACTTCTCAAAGCGCGGATGCGCACGCGCCTGCCAGCAGATGCCACTGGGAGTATCACCTATAGTGCGCGGGCTAACGCAGTAAAGGGTCGCGTCCCAAACTAATTTGAAGGATGAATCTCTGTGTGGTTTTGGAAATGTCGATTTACGTGTGCAGATTTTTAATTGGTGCACAGTTGAAGCTGTCCAACGCGCCGATAGCTTACGTCTTACTTGTCCTGGCCTTCTTATCTTTAGCCTTTGGCGGTCTGCTTCTAAGAGAACAAACAAGTAGCACAAGAGCAAACCACCCGCCCACTTTCGTCAGCGCACCCTGGACATGCTCCAATGGATTAACGTTTCGCTATGTTTCCGCGAACGCCTACTGCTTTGTCTAAAATCGGCTCTTGTGAACATTCCGATTATGTGTAGAATTTATTTTTGAAGCGAACAGAATTGGTCACTTAAAGCGAAGGGAAAGAGTTCGAGTCATGACAACGAATTCCAAAACGGCAATAACGAACCTACTATTCACCCTGTGCATTATATTGCTCGTCTCAGTGAGCGGAGCGACGGCGCAGGAAACAAAATTAAAATGGTACGGGCACTCGGCTTTTTCCATCACGACACCCAACGGCAAAGTGCTCTTGATTGATCCCTGGCTCAAGAATCCTTCCAACCCGGAAGCTAAAGACGGACGTGACCCGTTGGCGGGAATCACCAAAGTTGATTACATCCTCCTCACGCACGGACATCGCGACCACGTCGGCGACGCTGTCGAAATCGCCGGACGCACCAGCGCAGCGCTCATCAGCAACCCGGAGTTGGCTGGAAACCTTGTAAAGCTGGCAGACTTTCCGGCCAAGTCCGCAGAAACTGACGCCATCATGGGCATCGGAGGAGAAATTCAAATCGCCGACGGCGAAGTGACAATCGCCATGACACCGGCCATTCATTCGAGCAGCGTCTTCAATCCTAAAGCAGGGGCGAATGAACCTGAGCGCGCCTACGGCGGAAATCCGGCAGGCTTTGTCATCATCATCAAAAACGGCCCAACCATCTATCATTCGGGCGACACGGCGTATTTCAAAGATATGGAAACCATCGGCGAAAGTTATGCGATAGATGTCGCGCTGCTCAACATTGGCGGGCACTTCGGCATGGAGCCGCGCATGGCGGCGAAGGCCGCGCAAGTCATGCGCGCACGCATCGCCATTCCACATCACTTCGGAACATTTCCGGGCATCACGCAAAACACAGGCGGTTTTGCTGCCGAACTCAAAAAAACGAAAATTGATTTTTACGAAATGAAACCCGGCGCAACCATCTCGTTCCGCGGAAAGCAACTAGTCAAAGCAAAATAAACTCAGGGAGCGACTCTTGAGAGTCGCTCCCTGAGTTTATCGCTCAGACGGGAGTTGCTCGTTTAGCATTAGGTCAGGGCTAATGCTATGTGAAGCATCTGTAGAGTTGTAAGCTCTACGGTCTAGGGTAGAGATTCGATGTAAGCCGAAGCCACTTTCACATCGTCTCCTGTGCCCATGTTCGGCATAGCCAGCGTATTAGTCTGGCTCAGGATGATATACCAGTTGGCCTCGGAAGGTCTGAAGACAGCGATGTCCGACTTACCGTCGCCATCGTAATCCGCTGTTACGACCTGGTCGGTGCTGTCGCCCCAACCCTTAACCGTGCCTCCGCCGCCGCTATTGATGATGTGCCATGTACCTTCACTCGCACGCCAGATAGCTACATCGGTTTTGCCGTCGCCGTCATAATCCGCCGGGATAGGCTTATCACCGCTCAGCCCCCAGTTCTGCACTGTCCCGCCGCCGGTGCTCTTGATGATGTACCAACTGCCTTCAGAGCCGCGCCAGACAGCGACATCTGTCTTACCATCACCATCGTAGTCGCCCTGCACTGGAATATCGGTACTCAATCCCCAGCCGCGCAGCGTTGACGTGCCATCCGAGCTATTGACGATATACCAGTTGCCTTCCGAGGAACGAAAGACCGCAACGTCCGTGATCTCATCACCATCATAATCGCCGGGGACAGGAATATCGCCCGTTTGTCCCCAATGCTTAAGCAGAACTGTATTGTCGCTGCTCTTGACGATGTACCAGTTACCCTCCGAATGACGGAAGATGGCCTTGTCGGTCTTGCCGTCACCATCGTAGTCGCCCGGAACGACCTTGTCGCCCAGAGCGGCGCTGCCCCAGTCGAGATGGGTCGTGGTGGTATTGGTCGAGCTTTGGAGCACGACCCAGTTGCCGGTCTGAGGTTGCCACAGAGCCACGTCGGAGCGGCCATCTCCGTCAAAGTCTGAGCGCACCTGTGTGCGGTTGGCCGTGAAGTTGGCTGCCGTTTGATTTCCGGCGAGGTTGTTGTAGGTACGATTCACGGGCGTGAAGGTGTAGCCGGTCTTCGACGGCGTAATCGTGTAGTTGCCGGTGGCCGCCACGGTGAACGTATAGTTACCGCTGCCGTCGGTCGTGGTCGTGCCTGAGCTTGAGCCGCTGAGCGTCATGGTCACGCCGCTCAGCCCGTTGCCTTTGCGTGTAACCTGACCGCTAATCGTGTAGTTGACTGGCGTGGCCGTAAAATCAGCATTGCTCTGGCTGGCAGCCAAGTTCGTATAGGCACGATTGGTTGGGGTGAAATTATAGTCGGTCTTAGAGGGCGTCACGGTGAAGTTGCCGCCCGCCGTTAAAGAGCCGAACGAGTAGTTGCCGTTAGAGTCGGTCGTGGTTGTCGCTGATTGCGTGCCGCTCAGCGTCATCAGGACGCCGCTGACCGGGTTTGTGCCGTCGGTCGTCACCTTACCGCTGACGGAAAGCAATTGCACCGCTGTGTAGCAGACCGTCACATCTGCTAGCGTCGGCGTGGCGGCGCTAGTGCCCGTGAACAAGGCTTTGTATCTCAGATAACGATTGCCGTTGAACTGTGCGAGCGACGCGCCGTTAGTGAAGAAGGTTGCTGCCGTGCCGTTAGGGCCAACGTAGGTGAACGGCCCGTTGGCGTTGTTGCTGGCTGCGGCCTGAAACTGGATGTTCGTGCTGGCCGGTGTCGTAGCTGTCCATGACAGAGCGCCCCATGTGGGTGTGCTCCCCGCAGCCGGGTTCGCGTCCTTCAGCCCGGAAACCAGATTGCCGGAAGTGGAGTAACCACCGAGGATATAACTCTTGAAGACGATGTCGTTAGACGCGCCGGTCGAGTTGCTGCAAGTAGAGGTGGAGCACGTTTGTCGCCTGCCGCCCGTCAGCCCGTCGCCGTCGCTGACGACAATCGCCTGAGTGCCTGTCGTTCGGGTCGTGACCGTCTTCACTATGAAGCCGTACTGCGTACCCGCTGTGAGTGTTGGAGGGGTGGTGAAGGTGGCGGTCAAAAAGCCGCCAGAGGCGCTCGACGTGCCGGTGATAGTGGAGGAAGCGAGAAGCCCGCCCGCCGTCATCACGATGTTGCCGGCGCTTGTCGTCCTGGCCTCGATGGTAATGTTCGGATTCGTCCCCGAACAACTGGCGCAGAAGATGTATACGTCTAGTTTCTGCAACGTGCCGCCCGTGGCGGGCGTGAAGGTCTGGCCCGCGATGGACGTGGAACTAAAGCCAACGCCAGCGGTGGTGTAATTCGCTGTCTGGGTAATGATAGTCGGCTTTGCCAGAACAACGTTGCCGGAGCTAGTGGTCAGGTCAACGTTTGTCGGGATGCCGTTCTGGAAGTCTGACTGCGTTGTGTCTACCAAGCAAGCGCTCGACTGCGCTGCGGTAAGCGTGAAGTTCTGTGTCGTGATTCCGCCGTCGGAGACGACGACGGTGCTGACGGAGGCGGTGGTGCGACCGGGGAAGGTTGCCGTCATGCCGGGGTAAGTACCGGCGGGCAGGTTCGAGAACGAATAGAGGCCGTTCGCGTCCGTTGTGGTCGAGCGGCTGCCGAGCGAGACGGTCGCGCCGCTAATGGGCGCTCCGCCCGGGCTGGCCGTCACCTGTCCCTGAATCTGGCCGTTGCCGATGGTGGTGCACTGCGGCAGTTGGAACGAGCCGATGCGCGTCTGCCAGTTGCCGCCCGTCGCGGCCATGTATTCGGTGGTGAACCAGAAGGTACAACCGTTCGGGTCAAGGTTCATGGCGGCGTAATCGCCCCAGCGGTTCGTGCCGGTCTGCGAGCCTGTGCCCGCGAACAGCGTTTGCTCGGTCTGGGGGAGCGTGTTGACAGCATCAGTAGCGAGTCGCCCTGCATAGCGAATGGCCGGGAACATGGAGGTGCTCGTAGCGCTGTAGCCGACGGCCATGTTTCCAGCCCTGTCGACGGCGAGACTCGGAACGAACCTGTTGACGGTGGTGTCCGGGTTGTGCGTTGCGGCCTGAATCGGTGCTGCGCCGACCGTGCCGCCGGTGACGCCGACCTGATAGTAGCGGACGGCTGCCTGCGTCGTAGCGCTGCCGCCGACGGTGTGCGTGTTCCACAGAGACTCAACGCCGCCGATGTTCGTGTACTGGTTCTGCATCATCAAGCGGTAGGGAAGCGTATCGAGCGTTTGCGTCGTGCCGCTTTGGCCCACGCCCGACGGCGCGTTGATCCAGCTTGTCGGCGCGATAGAGTCGAAGGGACCGGTGAAGGTCGAGAGTGAAATCTTGTTCCAGTCCACCTTGAACTTGTAGACGCTGATGACGTTTGTGTACTGCCAGACGACCGAGTAGTAATTGGGGGAGCCTGCCGGGGGCGTGCCCGTTTGGAGGCGCGCGTTGCTGGGGAGCACTGTAAACTCTGTCGAGGGGAGGTCGAAGGAGACGACCTGTACGGTCGGCGAACCGGCATACATCTGCGCCTTGTTGAAAGCGTAGGCGCGAGGGTTCTGGAAAGAGCCTGTCGCAGCATAGTCAAACATGCTGGTCGTCATGAAGAGGGCGTCGGGCCAGATGCCGAATTTCGGGTAGTCGCCGAGACCGCCCGCGGTGTTGATGGAGTAGAAGTTCCAGCCGCCCGAAACCGGGTCGCCGGACTTCGAGACGGCGAAACACTGGAATGCGCCCGGCGGGTTGACGACGTTGTCGGACGCGTCGAGCTTGAAGGCAAAGTCTGTGATGACCCAGCGGTCTTCGAACGTGTCGTAGACGACGACGGGATCGCCGAAGTTGTCCGTGTCGCAGAGGTTGCCGAAGTTGCCCTGGCTCATCAGGGTGTCGAGCGTGAAGGCGGCGATTCTCGTGCCGGTGCTCTTGTCGTAGATGCCGACAGAGGAGTTAACCGATTGTATGAAGTGGTTCGGGCCGACATCGCCGACGGTATCGGGCGGATGGCCTGCACCCCAGGTGTTAAAGTCGAGGCCGATGAAGGTCGAAAGCGGCGCGGGCGCAGGCGCGTTGCGCTCAATAATGGCTGCGTTGGCCTGCTCACCTGTGTCAGCCGCAGTCAATTTGCCCATCGGGCCGGGGTTGACATCCGGCGCTTCGCGCTCCGGCTTTTCTCTCCTGACGGGCTTGGCCTGCGGGAGGCCGCGCACGTCGCCGTTGAATGGGCGCGCCCTCTGTAGGCGAAGTTCCTTCGGGGTGAGCTTAACGGGGGAACGATCCTTCGAGCGCACCTGATTGGACAGGCTTTTGTCCTGAGCCGAGTTGCGTCGCTTATCCCTTTCGCGCTCCCGCTCCCTTTCCGATTCGCGCCCGTACCTTTTCGGGTTAGAGACGGACGAAGACTTCAAGGGCGACTCAACGCGGAGAACTTTCTCGCTGGCGCGCTGAGCTTTCTTCTTCGTCTTCGCCGAGGAGAGCGTCGCAACCGTAAACGCCGAAGCGATGAGGGTTAAAACGAGAAACGCGGCGAGGCGTCTGCCGGTCTTGGCGAGCAGAAACTTTCGGGCGAGGTTGAAGACGAGGGCAGACTTCGACAGGGGCGCTTTTTTCATTCGGAACATTCTTTCTCCGGCGTGGGCCGGTGGTGAAAACAATCGGGATCAGGCTTCTGTTCTTAAGAACTCAGCCACAAAAGGAGGGGGGTCATTTGAAAATTGTTCGTCAATTACTATCTCGGAGAAAATTCGATATTGCAGGATAGTAACGACGAGGCCGTAGATGCCTTTTTCCAACTCTTCAACGCGCAGGACTGTGCCGCGCATGACGACGACCGCACGTGAAACGTGGGCGCTGACTAAAAGCTCTGCGCCCGCTTCGATTCGGAGTGCCAGGTGCAAGCAGAAGTTGCTGGCACTGAGGTTGATGATTACAGGTTGTCCGCCGACGCTTTGGTTGCCTGTGGCCGCGTCCATGACGACTGCGGGGAAGGGGCCGTTGATTGTCGGCTCGCTGCAAGCGTCGCCTCCCTCAAAGCCTGTTGACGGAAGCACGGCATCCTTCTCTCTGTTATTTGTTAAAGGTTCGTTCACTGGCGCTTCTATGCTCCTCCTCGGACAACGGTTGCATAGTACGCACACGGCAGAGGGAGCGCATCAGGCATTTATCATTTTTACGGAAGGATAACCGTCATTTTTTTTGAGCCGGTGAAGCGTTGCATTTGTCACGCACCACAATGACAAATGTCACTGCCTTGATTGAAAAACCAATGGTTTTCGACTTATTTCGGGAGGCTACGTGGAAAGACGGCTTGTCGAGGTGCGTAGATAATACCGGAGACAAACCTAACGTGAGGGTGGGACGAGGCCGTGCTTGTAGGCATAGACAAGCAATCCTAGGCGACCGCCTTTAATATTGAGCTTATCGTAAATGATGGAAAGATTATTACGGACGGTCGGCTCTGCCACGACGGGGCGCAGCCGTTGTGCTATCTCTTTGTTTTCCAGTCCTTCGCCGACAAGCGCGATAATCTGGCGCTCCCGTTCGGTGAGCGTGGCAATCTTGATTGTTTCGGGGTCAACCTCACGGTTATCGGCGGAACGGCTTTTATCCAAAAGCCGTCTGGCTGCGCCCGGCTCAAACCAGTAGTCTCCGGTGAGGTGAACTTTCTCGATGGCCTGGAGCAATTGCACGGCCCCATTCTCCTTGAGCACTACGCCCTTCGCTCCGAGTTGCATCGCGCGGTCGCGCTTCTCTACGTCGCGCATGCCGGTCAGGACAATCACACCGACTGTGGGAACGACGCTGATTAATTCAGGCAGCAGTGTCAAGCCGCTCTCCTGTCCGAGGTCAAGGTCGAGCACGATAATGTCGGGCTGAGTGAGGCGGGCCAACTCAAGCGCTGTGACGGGGTCGCCAGCGTCGCCGACGACTGCCATGTTGGGCTGGCTCGTAATCAGGTCGCGCAATCCATCGCGGATGATTTGGTGGTCATCAACGAGTAAAATTCTGATCGAGCTGGCGTCCCCACTCAGCATGGTTACTTCCCTCTCACTTCCGGCCTACAACGGAATTCTGACTGTCACCCTCGTTCGGCCTTCATGACCCACACCAACGCGGGCCTGTCCGCCAAGCGACTGTGCGCGCTCTGTGATGGAACGTGGGATGAACTGGCACTGCGCCGCAGTTTCAGCAGACGCGCCGTCGTTCTCGATGAAGAGAATCAGGTGGCTGCCGTCGTTGCCGAGACGAATGGTGCTTGTCGTCGCCTGCGTGTGCTTTCTGATGTTGCTCAAGCCCTCATGCACGAGCGGAATGACCTCCGCCGCGAGCCGGTCATTGATGTTCAATTCAGTCTCGCATTCGACCTTCACGTCGATCCCGTAATTCTCCTCGAACTGCGCGGTATAGCGACGCACCGCCGACAGAAAATTGTCCTCTCGCCCGCCCTTCTCTTTAAGACCCCCGACGTAGCGGCGCAAACCTGTAATCTCGTTGGACGTGACCTCGAACAATTTGTTGAGGTCTTCCATGATGTGGACATTACCTTGCGCGACCTTGTTGCGCAGGGCGGCCACTTTGTACTGCAATCCGATATAGGGTTGAATCACGCTGTCGTGAAGGTCGCGCGCAATCTTCTGTCGTTCCTGCTCGGCTGCGTTTGAAGCGAGACGGTCAAGGAGCCTGATGTTGTTCAGCACCGGCGTTACCTGCTCGACTATCTGGATGAGAAAATCTATGTCCGAGAGATCGAAGGAGTGTTCTGTTCTGGTCAGAAATAGTCTGCCCATAGCCTTGCCTCGGTTGAGCAGCGGCACGGACAGGAGCGAAGCTGCGTCGAGCGTCACCGCCAGTTTCTCACTCTCGTCGCGTCCCTCCGGGGTGCGCTCGTTCTTCGCCATATCGTAGGCGTAATAAGAGACGCTTTTAGTCTTCCACTGGTTGACCTTTGTATTATAAATAACGGCCACGGTCTCAGGGAGAGCGAAAAACTGTCCGGCCAGCCTTTCCGGCAGTTGTTCCGACTGCACTTCGTCTCCGGCATCGGCGCGCCCGACGCGCGTCAGTCGCTGTTCGCCGGGCCGCTCATCCATCATCACCAGCAGACAGGCATCCGCATTATAAAAGGCGCGCACGCTCTTCATAATCGAACTCATCGTGTGGTTAATGCCGAAGCGCGGATTCGAGAGCGTGTTGACCTCCTTCAGCAGCGCCAGCCTGCGCTTGAGGCGGATTTCCGCGCCGCCCCAATAGGCCATCATGTAACCGAGCGCGAGCAAATAGATCGGGCGCAGCAGGAAGCGATTCAATTCAAAGCTTTGACCGCCGAAGGAGGTAATAAATCCGATGACCGTAAAGAGCAGAGCCGAGACAAGGGCGACGCACAGCCCGGCGGCGAACCCTTGATAGAAGGAAGCAACCAGAACAGCGTAGAAGAAAAAGAAGAAGAAGATACTGCTCGTCCCGCTGCTCAACGAAACCAGCACTAAATAACAGGCCGTATCCACCCAGGACAAGACGCCCATCGGCAGCGGCGAGCGACGGCTGCGCGAGAGGAGGTAAAGAATCAGGCTATAAACGCTGTAGAGAATCAACGCGCCGTAAGTGAGCGCGACGTAGTGGTTCGGCTCCGAAGGGTCTATGTAGATGATGAGCAGCGCCGAGAGGGCGAGAACGAGCCTCATCAGGCAGACCATGTGCTCATCAACAGATTCCAGCGACAGGCGCTCCCGTCTGGGCTGAGATGTCGTCTGCGATGCCTCAGTTGAATGGATCGAGAGTATCAATTTCGTAGTTGTCCATTGTTCCTGCCAGTACTGTCGGGGCGTGCATGTCGGGGACATGGTTCGAACCGTGGGAACTCTCTTACAACCACCTTGATGTGTTTGACGGGCTACTAAAATAGACAATAGGACAACTTCACTACTCAGTCAAATGTTCTGGAAGCAAGCGACTTCAGAGTAACAGGCTTGTTCAGAGAACATGCTGGGGCTTATTCTTTCCGGGCAACCCCGAAGAAGATTGAGGGAGGGGAGACGAAAATCAAATGAAGATATATTTAGCCCTGGCCTGCGCCATGACGTTACTCTTATTCGGACAAAGCGAATCTTGCAGGAATACTAAAATGAGCAACACACCTACGTCGCCAGCGAGCAGCAGTAGCATCGATGACAGCATCCCCACAGGGCCGTGGGGCGGCAATCATATCCGACTGAACGTGAGCAAAAGTTCTTCCGAGGTCGAGTTTGACTGCGCTCATGGCACAATCTCAGAAGCGATTGTGCCAGACAGCGCAGGGCAATTCGATGTAGCAGGCACGTTTACGCGAGAGCGCGGCGGGCCGGTTCGGCGCGGCGCGGAGACTAAGAGCGTCGCGGTGCGCTATGTGGGCAAAATTGAAGGCGAAACTATGACGCTAACTCTTAAATTCATCGAAACGCAGGCGGACGGCGGCACTTTCACGTTGACACAAGGCAGCGAAGGTCGGCTCTTCAAGTGCCGATAGCATGACCGCGAGAATTTTTGTCAACGCCTGAGCAGCGCCGGAAATGAATTAAAAGTAGCCGGGCATCATTCAACCGCCATCATTCGCATCTCCTTTAGTTGGAGTAAACTCTCGCGTTTATGTGCATATCCAACAGGGCCGCTTACTCAACTGATGTAGTTTGTTCTTCGTTCCCATCATCCTCCATAAAGTGTTGTGGCGCATGCACCAGAACCATCTGAGGGAATGATGAAGAAAGCAGCGCTGATAGTCGTAGCCGCAATCACGCTGGTCTCCGTGGCCTTCTTGTGGTTCCGCAACGAAGAAGCCGTTGCCACCTCGGCTGCTCAGCCGTGGCCGGGAGGGATGGGGACGCTCGACACGGTCGCCGATCGGTGGCCGAAGCTTCAGGCCAACGGCGCGTCTGTTAAGCTGACGGCGCTCGCCAGGGCGTTGACGAAGAACGAAGCCGTCGACGATTTTGTGGAGCGCGAGATCACGCGGGGCGAACTCACCATCAATGAGCCGCCGGCGCTCCCGGACGTCAACGCGATCCGCGAGTTGCTGCTGCGCGAGGCCGTAGTCTGGGAGCGCGAAGACGGAATTGGCGGCGGCAACGAAGCGAATGCGAGGCGCACAATGCAGTTGACGGTGGCGAGGGCGCTTCTGGCGAGCGCGCTCGTGAAAGCGCGCGCCAACGACGGGGCGGCGTGGGACGACCTGCACGCCGTTTGGAAGCTCGCACGCACGCTGGACGGGCATCCGCAGATGATGGCGCAGACGGCCTCGTTGTCGATGGCCCGGATGATTAACGCGGTCGCCTGGAAAATGCCGCTGCCCGCGCCCGATTGGTTTGGCGAGTTGCAGGCGCGCGACCAATTGCGAACGCTGCTTGAGGCGTTTCAGTTTCAGACGGCCTCGTACTGGGAAGACATCGCGTGGATATTTCCAACGAAGTGGCTCGCAAACTCGGTCGACCACGATCGACGGATCGCTGAAGAACTGTTCAATCTCACCCGGTGTGATTTGAACGCGCCCGTGAATGAGTTGGGAACGGATTTGACATCCGTTTGGCGTCGCGCGTTCCGCTACCGCGCCGAGCGCGAGGCGACGGCAAACGCGTTGCGCGTGCGCGAGGGGAAGTCAATCGAAACCGGCTCGCGCTGTAGCGATGGCGGGTGGATGTTCGACGGGACAACGCTGCGCTTCAGCCGCGAGATCGGAACGGCCGCGCCAGATAGGCCGATGCCGCTGGTGCTACGAATCAAGCCGTAGCGAACGCGGGCGGCGATTGAATCTCTTCCCCGGTTGTGGAGTGAGGAAACCGCTACCAGCGGTCTACTTAGCGTTAGACACCTATATTGAGTATGACTGAAACCTGCTCTGTAGAAAGAATGTCGAAGATGAAGCGAACAGGATTATTTCTGCTCTTATCGTTCATTTGCAGTATAGCCCCGACGACCGAAGCAAGAGCGCAGACAACCGCAATGTCAGCCTTTGATGTCCTGCACTATGATGTCCAGGTTGAGCCTGACATTATTAATAAAACGGTTACAGGAAAAGTTCTAATACGACTCATCTCACGTGTTGATAATCTAGTGACAATTGAGTTTGACTGCGGCGCTCTCTTGATTGACGCTGTCCGCGAAAATAAAGAGGCATTGAAATTCACGCGCAACGGCAGCCGTTTGAATATCTCTTTGTCTCGGCCAGCGAAGGCTAAAGAGCAGCGGACAATCGAAGTCGAATACCACGGGTCGCCCCGTCGCGGCATCAGGTTTTTCCCCGACCGGGGACAAGTCTATACGGCGTTTAGCAACAGCCAATGGATGGTCTGCGTTGATGCACCGGAGGACAGGGCTACGCTCCGCTTAAATCTTGTCGTCCCTGCGAAAGTTAAAACCGTCGCTAATGGACGTTTTATCGCGCGGCACAAATCAGCCGGTGGGAAACTCGTACACGAATGGCGGCAGGAGATTCCTGTCCCTACTTACACGTTCGGCTTCGCGGCTGGGGAATTTCGTGAGGTCAACGAAAGGCGTGGCCGCGTGCGGTTACGTTACCTCGCCGCACAGTTTTCGGATGATGAGTTGCGCCGCATTTTTCGCGACACGGAAGATATGATTGGATTCTTTGAAAACCGCGCGGGCGTGCGCTACGCCGATCAGACTTATACGCAGGTGTTGGCGGCGCAGGGCTACGGACAGGAGATGAGCGGTTTCACCGTTATGGGTGAAAGCTACGGGCGCAAGGTCTTGGGCGACGAGCGTGACGTATGGCTCGGCGCGCATGAACTTGCACATCAGTGGTGGGGCAACATGGTCACGTGCCGCGATTGGAACCATTTCTGGTTGAACGAAGGCGTCGCGACGTTTATGGCTGCCGCCTACAAAGAGCATCGCTTCGGTCGAAAGGAATACCTGCGCGAGATCGAAGCCAACCGTGTGAGTTACCTGAAGGTGCGCGATGCGGGTAAGGATCGCTCACTCGTTTTTCCGGATTGGTCAAATCCGACAGCCGAGGATCGCACACTGGTCTATGATAAAGGCGCCTATGTCCTTCACCTGTTGCGTGAGGAGTTAGGCGAGCGCGCCTTCTGGGCCGGTATACGTCATTACACACGCAGGTATTTCGGCAAGTCCGTAACGACCCCAGACTTTCAAGGAGTGATGGAACGTGCCAGCGGTAAAAATCTGACAGACTTTTTCGCAAAGTGGGTGTATTTAACTAAGCGATAATCATAAAGGATTCTATCCAAATCAAAGTGAAAAATAGCTGTGAGCACAGGCGCGACCTCACAATTCATTCAACGCGACGCCTCAGTAGCATTCCTTTCACTGTTAATTGGTTTCTTAATCCTGAATGTTATATGCTCGGCGCGGGTTAGATACTGTGTTGGTTGTCAAGCAGTAATCCTATAAGAGAAGATAGCCTTAGCTATCAAAATATCTCAAAGCCAGCATGGTCTATCTGTGATTCTTACATGAAACTTTTAATTGCAGTGGCCTCATCCTCATATACGTCGAGGAACGTCGAGAACCCCGTTACAGTGAGCAAGTATTTGGCATCCTGAGATAAGCGCAGCAGTTTGAGTTGTCCGCCCGCCTGATTTATCGACGTGTAGCTGGAGACCAATTCACCGAAGCCAGCCGAATCAGTCATGCTTACACCGGCCATATTATACAATATCCTCTTATCGCCTTTTTCCAGCAGACGACGATTCGCATTGCGAAGGACGACTACCCCATCCGGCGCACTGAGAGCGCCGTTCAAATCTAAAATAACTACCTGTCCGCTTCGACGTTCTCTGATATTAAGCCCTTTACCGGCAGTGAAGTGTGAGACTTCATCGACCGATGGCCTCTTTGATTCTTTGTTCGCGGGCGCGGGAGGCAGTGTAGAAGCTACCGGCCTTTGCGCTTCAGTCCGGGGCGCGACTAAAGATTTCAGGTTCCTGATGAGACGGTCCACGTCTGGGTGAAAGTTAGGATCATGTCCGATAGCCATCCCGTTGCGATATGCCAGTTCCGCGAGGGTTGATGGCAAATTCTCTTCCGGCGGCATCGTCGCCCCGTTGATAAAAAGCGGAATAACCGGAATCCCCCGCTGTAAGGCAGATTCCACTTCGATTCGCACGAGGTCGCGCGAATCATTCAGGCGAGCTTTACCATCCTCAGGACGTCCCCCTGCCCACCTCTGCCCGATGACGACCAAAACCACAGCACATCCTTCTATGATTGAGGCGATGTGTTGCTTGAAATTAACACCGAGCGGGATGGAGTCAACATCCTTGAAGACCATTTCTTTACCAAACTCATGCGCCAGCCGATCATAGATGCGGCCTGACTCACCAGCGCTATCCTCTCTGCGATAGGAAATGAAGATTTGCCCACGGTTATTAATCTGGTTAGCCATATCATGCCCTCCAATCTTGAACTATCGAGCGCGCAAGGCTACTGCTTGCAGTTGCCAGCCTTCGTATATCCGGCAGCTTCAGCCTCAGCCGCGCTCTTAAAGATGACACGGCTTTCCTCTGACACTTAACTATAACCGATTGAGGCTGACCAATTATGATTTTTATATCAAGCCTATGAACGCTCATATCAGGCTTGTTATTGTTCGACATCCTCTGCAATCAGGCGCGAGAAATCATCCGGAGTGTCCACGTCCACCTCACCACACGGGAAGGGTAAGAAGTGCGCCTCCTGTGTATGTCTCCGGATGATTTCTTTCGCGCCGGACATGCCCTTGAGCCGCGTCAACTCGGCAAAGAGCGCTCTGCTAAAAAGGGCCGGGACGCCGAAAGTTCCGCCGTAGGTTGAGGCGATAAGGGGGCTTCCCGTCGAGCGGTACGCCGCGACCAGACCGTTGATGACGTTTGCTGTAACGTGAGGTTGGTCGCACAGCAAAAGGACGGCTGCGTCCGCATCCCTGTCAGTACTGATAAGACCTTCGATGCCTGCACGGACTGACGACGCCATTCCGGTCTCCCAACTTGTATTCAAAACCTCTCGAACGTCAAGCCCTTCAAGCTCGCGTCTGGACAGATCACTGTGCGCGCCCGTCACCACGATGACGGGATAGCAACCCGCGCTTATCGCAGCCTGAGCAGCGCGCCTGAGCAGGCTCTCGCCCTTGAATTGGAGAGTCTGCTTGGGGCTTCCCATGCGGGAGGACGAACCCGCCGCCAGGATAACAGCGCCGACTCCAACCAAGTTGCTTTCGACCACTATGGAAATATCCTCTGCAACAGCCTTCACCCTTCAAGCTACCGCCACAGGCATGACCTCGGTCTCCGTCAGGGGCACGCGCGCGGCGTCACCCGGATTAGCATGAATAGAGCCACGGCGCTCGCGCAGCATCTGGCCGCTCCGCCCGTCGAGCACCGCGCGCATCTCGGCTATGATTGATAGAGCAATTTCGGCGGGCGAGTTCGCCCCTATGTCCAGACCAGCGGGAGAATAAAGGCGGGCCAGGTCAACTTCTTCGAGGCGGGCTACTCCTTCGCCTGCCTCCAATTCATACAGCATCCGCTCAGTCCGTTTGCGTGGGCCCATGACCCCTATATAGAGCGCGGGTGAGGCCAGCAGAAATCTGAGCAGTTCGAGATCGTGCGAGTAGTTGTGCGACATCAGTAGCGTCAGGGTTCGCGGCGTAATGCGAACATGCAAGCTTGCTTCTTCGGGTCGCGAGAGGATAACCCTGTCAGCCATAGCAAACCGTGAACGGCTGACGGAACGGGCTTGCGGGTCCACGACCTCCGTCTGCCAGCCAAGGCCGCGTGCGAGTTCTACAATCGGCAGCGCGTCATGACCCGCCCCGAAGATAACGAGCGGGACGGGCGGAAGGAGCATTTCGAGGAAGACTTTCACAGCACCGCCGTCCACATCATAGACGCGTGTCGCTGACGACATTTCTCCGCGCGGCAGCGCTCGCAGCTCGCTCTCAAGCATCGCGGCCAATGGGTCGCTCAACTTCTCGCGATGAACCGACCCGTCCTCATTGATTAAGAGGCGCGCCCCGGTTTCGATGCGAGGTGTGGCGGTCGCCGACTCTGACGACATGTGTTGATACAGGGTCGCGACTAATATGGGAGCAGCGTTCGCCCCGCAGGAACGTCTCAGCGCCTCGACGTAGAGTGAACCTGAGGCGAGCGGCTCTACCAGCACACGCACTAGCCCGTTGCAGCCGAGACCTAAGCCCCAGGCCATCTCGTCACTCGTCGAGGCGGTGTCGTACTCGACTAACTTGGCCTTGCCAGTCCTGATGACGCACTGCGCGTGCTCTATGACATCCGATTCTAGACACCCGGCGCTGATCGTGCCGGTACTGTTTCCTCCTTCACAGACCAACATCCGCGCGCCCGGGCGTCGGTATGAAGACCCCTCGACGCTCACGACAGTCGCGAGGGCACATCGTTCGCCCCTCTTGTTCGCCTCGTCGAACGCTTCGATTAGTGCTCGCACTTCGTTCATAGCTGATGCCCCCTTACAGCAACTTGTCCGGCGTGATAGGCAGTTCCCTGATGCGTTTTCCTGTGGCGTGAAAGACGGCGTTGGCGATGGCCGCAGGGATGCCGACCATGCCGAGTTCGCCCATGCCCTTGACGCCGAGCGGATTGACCACGGTGTCGTCTTCCTCTACGAACAGCGTCTCGACCTCATGTACGTCTGCGTTGACGGGCACGTGGTAGTGCTGTAGGTTCGGGTTCATGATGCGACCAAAACGGTGGTCTATCTCGGTCGCCTCCGTCAGCGCCATGCCGATGCCCCAGACGACACCGCCTATCTCCTGGCTGTGCGAAGCCTTGGGGTTGATGATCTTGCCGCAGGCCGTGACCTCTATGGCGCGCGTGACGCGCACCGTGCCGAGGTCAGGGTCTACCTTCACTTCTATGAACTGAGCACCGTGCGCAAGCATCGCGTACTTCCGGCGCTCCGGTGAGGGTTTCGAATCGAACGTCTCTGTGATCTCTGTCAGATTGTTGCGCCTCATGACTTCCGCTATTTGGACGAAACGCGACGGGTCGTTCTTGAGCCGCAGCCGTCCGTCGAGCATCTCTACGTCAGAGGCTACAGCCCCTTTAAGCGGCGAGTTCGCGTCCTGGTTCGCGAGCGCGAACAGCTTGGCGGTGACGGCCAGGGCCGCGCCGTGTACGGCTGAGCCGACGCTCGCAGTCGTTTGCGAGCCGCCCTGTGCCGGGGCGCGCGGGAACTTCGTGTCGCCCAGCTCGAACTGCACGCGCTCTGGCGTCAGGCCCAGATACTCCGCTGCGATCATCGTGACGACCGTGTAGGTTCCAGGCCCGATGTCGCTCGTGGCACTTGTGACGTGCGCCGTGCCGTCCGCGCTAAATGTGATCTTGGCGGAGGCGGGTGACTGGAAAGCGCCCCAGACGCCGGTGGCCGTCCCCCAGCCGACGAGCAACCGCCCGTCGCGCATTGAGCGCGGCTCCATCTTGCGGTTCTTCCAGCCGAATTTCTCCGCGCCAAGCCTGTAGCACTCCCTAAGCGCCTTGCTCGAAAACGGCTTTCCACTTTCGGGGTCTATCTCTGCATAGTTGATGAGCCTCAACTCCAGCGGGTCGATCTTGAGAGCGTAGGCCAACTCGTCCATCGCGCATTCGAGCGCGAACATGCCGCTCACAGCACCCGGAGCGCGCATCCATGTGGGAGTGTTGAGGTCTACGTCGGTAATCTTTGTCGGCGCGTAGAGGTTCGGGCAGGCGTAGACCTGTCGCGTGAAGCCAGTCGTATTGTCGTTGAACTCTTCGAAGCTGGAAGTGTTGTGCACTGCTTCGTGAATCATCGCGGTGAGCTTGCCCGAACGCTCCGCTCCGAGCGCTATCTTCTGGATCGTGTAGGGGCGGTGTCCGTGGCCCGTGAACATCTGCGTGCGGGTGTAGACGACCTTGACGGGCCGCTTGAGTTCGCGCGCCGCCATAGCCGTTAGCGATGGATAGTAGTTGGGCCGAAGCGACGACCCGAACGCGCCGCCCACGTAAGGCGAGATGACCTGCACGTTCTCTTCGAGGATGTTGAAGAGTGAGGCGAGGTGACGGCGCACGCCGTAGACTTCCTGCGTCTTGTCGAAGACAGTAAGTCGGTCGCCCTCCCAGACGGCTATGGCCGCGTGAGGCTCCATAGGGTTGTGGTGCTCTATGGGGATGCGGTACTCGGCCTCAACTTTCACGGGCGCGGTCTTCATTGCCGCTTCCGGGTTGCCGCGCGGTTTGGGCGGCGGACCCTGCGAGGGCACGCGCGCCCGCTCGCGTACCTGCTCCGTATCGGTCGAGTGCTTCTCAGCGTTGTAAGAGACTTTGACCAGACGCGCCGCGTAGCGCGCCTGCTCGTAAGTCTCCGCAACGACTAACGCCACGGGCTGCATGTTGAAGAAGATTCTGTCGGACTGAAGAGCGCGGAAAGACTTGTCCTGCTCTCTGGTGTTGCGCGGAGGCGCGTACTCAGTAGAAGCCTTCGGCCCAAGCTTCGGGGCATTCAGGTGCGTGAAGACGCGTATCACGCCCGGCGAGCTTTCGGCCTCCCGCGTTTCTATCGCTTTGATCGTGCCCCTGGCTACGCTCCCCAGCACGATGAAGCCGTAAGCCAGGTTCGGCACGCGGAATTCCGCCGCGTACTTCGCCCTGCCCGTCACCTTCGCCACGCCGTCAACGCGGCTCATCTCTTTCCCGATATATCTCGCCATAGTACTCTCCCTCCCCGGTCAGGCCAGTCTGCTCGCACGCATCAGAGCGCGAACGATTGCGCGCTTTCCAAGTTCAACTTTGTAGGCGTTATGGGCAAGCGGTTTCGCATCTTTGAGTGCAAGCTCTGCGGCCTGCTTGAAGGTCTGCTCGGATGCGGACTTGCCGGAAAGCGCGGCTTCCGCCTCCAGACTCCGCCAGGGCTTGTGCGCCACGCTCCCCATTACTAAGCGCGCCTGCCTGATAGTGCCACCGTTCACCTCCAGCGCGGCGGCCACAGCGACGAGCGCGAAAGCGTAGGAGGCTCGATCGCGCACCTTCAGGTAGTAGTAGTTTTTCGCGAAGCCGGACTTCGGCAAATCAATCGCCACGATCAATTCGCCGTGCTGGAGGTTGTTGTCACGCTCGGGCGCGTCACCCGGCAGGCGGTGAAAATCATTAACGGGTATCGTGCGTTCTCGTCCGTCAGCGCTTCTTACACGCACAACGGCTTCGAGCGCGTAGAGCGCGTTCGCCATGTCGCCCGGGTACGTTGCCACACATTTCTCACTCCAGCCGAAGATGGCGTGGATGCGGTTCAAGCCTTCGAGCGCGCCGCAGCCCGTGCCCGGCTCGCGCTTGTTGCAGGGCATCGCCGTGTCGTAGAAGTACTGGCAGCGCGTGCGCTGCATCAGGTTCCCGCCGTTGGTC
>DASVTR010000007.1:0-80751 GCA_036387475.1 Pyrinomonadaceae bacterium
TCTCGGAATGTAGGTGGTCAGAGCCGGATGACATTCCCATAACTACAATCTCCTTAAAACGCTAAGTAGCACAGAGAGAGGCCCGCGTGATTCACTATCCGGCGAATCACGCGGCGTGCCCCAAATGTGTCCACTCGCTTAGGGTTTCAATTGCCGCGTCCGGCTCTTCAGGAAGTAGTCAATTAACTCCGAAGCCGAGTTATCCATCTCGACGATGAAGCCGTCTACCTTGCCTGTAAAGTAGTTGAAGAGCCACACCGCCGGGACGGCCACGATGAGACCGAGCGCCGTCGTGATGAGCGCTTCCGAGATACCACCAGCGACCGCCGCAATACCCGCGCTTTCAGCATTCTTCATGTTCTGGAAGGCGTGCAGAATGCCGTACACAGTACCGAAGAGACCGACGAACGGAGCGGTCGAACCGATGGTCGCAAGGCCCGACAAACCGCGCCGAAACTCCGCCGTCTTAATCGCGATAGCGCGTTGCAGAGCGCGCTTGCTGGCTTCTATCTCGTCGCCCGAAATCTCATCGGATTGCTCGTGCGCGCGAAATTCCTGTAGGCCGGAGTTAACGACCATCGCAAGGTGCGATTTGCGGTGCTTGTCGCTGATATTGATGGCTTCCTCAATGCGCTCGTTTTTGAGCGCCTGGGCGACGCGCGGCGCAAATTCACGCGACTGCTGCTTGGCAGCACGATAGGTGAGAAAGCGTTCGACCGCGATAGCGATAGAATAGACAGACATCAAGAGCAGCATGGCGACCACCGCGCCTGCGATGAAATCCAAGCTCTTAAGCATTTCAATGAGCGAGAACTTGGGAACGTCGCCGCCAGCAGCAGCCGGACTGGCAGCCGGTGCGGCTTCCTGCAATAAGAACATCAGAAAGCCAAGCGTTTTGGTTCCGAGAAAAGTTAGAATGGTCACGGTAAACCCCTCCAAAGGTTTCTAAAACATTAAAGGCCGGGACAGAACGGACGAGCCGGGGCGTCTTGCCCACTTGCGGGCGCTCCCGACTCGTCTCGCTCACTTTCGTTACTGAACGAAGTTATAACTGATAGTGCCGGTGACTTTCACGGGCTGGCCGGAAAGCTGCGTCGGCGAGAAGCGTGCCCCGTAGGCCGCCTGCACCGCTGCCGCCTGCAACAGTGGATGGCCTGAGATAGCACGCGCCGAAATCACCTTGCCCGATTCGTCAATCGTCACCTGCACGACAACCGTGCCGGCAGCGCGAGCGCTTCTGGCGATGGCCGGGTAGGGTGGCTTCGGCAAACTGATGGCCTTACCGTTCAAGACGCCGCCGGAAATCGGCGCTGTCCGCTTGGGCGGCGTCGGCGTCGGCTTCGGCGGGTCTGGCGGAGGCGGAGGCGGGTCGTCCGCTATCGGCGCTGGCCCTGTGGCTGGCCCACCCGGCCCCTTCGCGTTCGGGTCGCCGAATGGTGTACCGCCGCCGGGCGGAACGTAGTCGACTTTGCCTTTGATAGCGCCCGCGACAGGCGGAGACTGTCCCTTGGCGGAGGTGTTGATTTCGGTCGGAGGCTTCGTCATCGTCGTATCAACGAATTCTCTGACGGTCGCCACCTGCCGCTCCTGGCTGACTTTAGCGGCCTCCTGCGGCTTGGTTTCCTCCTGCTGCGGCTTTTGCTCCTGCTGTTGCACGGGAATAGGCGCAACCAGCGTTGTTAGCTCCAATGCCTCGCTGTCAATCTTGGCGACTGTGTACCAGATGCCGACCACGAAGGCGGCAAAGATCACGAGGCCGTAAATCAACAGCGTGACGAGCATAAATGAGCCTTTTCGCGCAAAATCTTCTTTGTGCGAACCGGACTCGACCATGTTCTCGAACATTTTGTTTTGTCCTCCCTATTCCGGTGCCAAAAGGATCAGGGGTGCGAAAATAAAAACCTTATCTTAATTTCACAGACGCTCGACTACGTAGGTCGCCCACTTGAGTATTTAATAATGAACCGGCGGGGAAGCAGCGGTGGCCCGGCGTCCTTAGAGAACGCCGTCAGGGTTGAACTTTGACCGCTGTGCGAGATTAAACCCGAGAACACCGGCCATTTCAACATAGACCACCGCGCCACCGCTCCGTTTCTACAGATAAAACGCGGGCGCGATTCGTAGCTTATTTAATTGGCCAGCAACGCGCGAAGTCTATGCTGCAACGCATAGGAAAGTCAAGAGCAAAAATGACTTTTGCTCGATTAAGAGCGGGCCGCTCCCTGCGTTTCTTTCAGACGGTCGCCCGCAGCGGCACTGCGCGCACGCGCTCTTGCGCCACCGGCCCGCGCGCCGCTTTCTTTGGCCGCCGACGTGCGCGGTTTTGAAGTGTCCAGCCGCTGCTGCCACCAGACCATGATGGGGCTGGCGATGGCGATGGTCGAATAAGTGCCGACGATAATGCCAATCAGCAAAGCCAGCGAAAAGCCGCGCAGGACTTCACCCCCGAAGACGACCATCGCCAACACGGAGAGAAAGACCAATCCGGCGGTGATGATTGTGCGCGAGAGCGTCTGGTTGATGGCTTCATTCGTGATGTTGTAGAGCGTTTCCCGCCGTCGCAGGCGCAGATTCTCGCGCACGCGGTCAAACGTCACAATCGTATCGTTGACGGAAAAGCCGACCAGCGTGAGCAGCGCCGCCACCACCGTCAGGCTAATCTCCCACTGAAAGAGCGAGAAGAAACCGAGCGTGACCAGCACATCGTGGAAGACCGTCAGCACAGCCGCCGCGCCGTACGTCCACTCGAAACGAAAGGCGATGTAGAGCAGCATGCCGACCAGCGCCAACAGCGTGACGGCGATAGCCTGATTGCGCAACTGGCGACCGGCGACAGGCCCGACCGCCTCCGTCTGTTCGATCTTGTATGCAGTGCCTTCGGGGCCGAAAGTTTCGAGCGCCTGTTTGACCATCGCGCCGCCCGGATCAACTTCCGCCTGCTGTTCCGTCTGGCGTTTGGGGTCAGCCGGGGCGGGTGCTCCCGGAGCACCGGGCGCTGTGGCGGCTTCACTTGTTGGAGCGGCAGGAGAGGCAACCGGGGCTGGTGTCGGCTGCGCAGCGGGCGTTTCACTGGCAGACTGTCTTTGCTCGGCCACCTTAATCAGCACCACATCGGCCTTATCGGTCGGCTGCAAGACGGCGTCGCCGATATTGGCCGCAGCCAGCGCCGCGCGGATAGCATCATCGGTTGGGCGCGGCGTAAACCTGACGGTGACGACCGTGCCGCCTTTGAAATCCACGCCGCGATTGAAAGCCTCTGTCCCGCCGGGCACAAGCTGGCGAATAGCCGCCGAAGCGAGTCCGCCGAGCAGCAGCAGGGCCGAGATGATTAAAAAAAGGCGGCGCTTACCGAGCCAGTCAACGTTAACGTTTTTGAAAAATTGAATCATAATGTTTTGGTAATAAGTGATAGGTAATAAGTAATAAGTGATAAGAGGAAAGACGTTTTTCTTTTACTTATCACCTATTACTTATTACCTATCACTAAAGTTAAATGCTGAGCGACTCGGCTCGCTGTCCCCTGCGGCTCAGCACCCACATGAAAATCGTCCGCGAGACGTAGACGGCTGAGAAGAGATTGGCGAGGAGGCCCATCACCAACGTGACGGCAAAGCCGCGAATCGGGCCGGTGCCGAAGACAAAGAGAAAGAGCGCGGAGACGATTGTCGTGACGTGCGTGTCAATGACGGTGACGAAGGCGCGCGCGAATCCCTGCTCGACGGCAGACCAGATTGTCTTGCCTGTCTCCAACTCTTCGCGTATACGCTCGAAGATGAGCACGTTTGTGTCCACCGTCATGCCGATGGATAAGATTAGTCCGGCGATGCCGGGCAGCGTCAAAGTGGCTTTGAACAGAACCATCGCGGCGAGCGTCAAAATCAAGTTGAGCAGGAGCGCGAGCACGGCGTTAAGGCCTGAGCCGCGATAGTAAAAGACCATGAACAGGATAACCAGAATGAGGCCGACGATTGAAGCCAACACGCCCGCTCTGATGGAATCCGCGCCGAGGCTTGGGCCAACGGTGCGTTCTTCCTGATATTCAATCGGCGCGGGCAGCGCGCCCGAGCGCAACGTTAAAGACAAATCCTCCGCAGATTGTTTCGTAAACCGTCCCTCGATCATGCCGGAATCGTCAATGCGCGAACGAATGAAAGCGATGCTTTTGACTTCGTTGTTCAGGACGACGCCCATGTTGGCGTTGATGTTGGCGCTCGTCCAGGCACCGAACTTGTTTGCGCCCGTCGGCTTTAGCTGAAAGTGAATCTCGTACTCGTCGCCGCCGGGGCGCGACGGCACGGCCTGCGCGTCGCGCAACTCGCTGCCTTCGATGACCGGCGGCATTTCGATGACGACATATTTCTTCGGTTTCGGCGCGTTGGGGTCCTGGCCCGCTGTTGCCGCTGCCGTCGGCTCATCGCGCTCGGCGTAGGGCACGATTTGCAGGCGCTGATTCGAGGCGTTAGCTCCAAGCGCTGCACGCGCTTCGTCCGGCGTATTAAAGGTTGGCGCGGAGATGGACGACGGCAGAGAAGTTTGCGCCGGGAAAGGGTCGCTTGGATTGACAACGCGAACGAGTTGGAGTTTGGATTCGGCGATGAGCAGGTCTTTGACGCGCTTCGGGTCTTGAATGCCGGGCATCTGCAAGAGAATCTGGTGCGAGTTTGCAGCGCCGTGACGCTGCAAAGTCGGCTCGGCGACGCCGACCTCGTTAATGCGGCTCTCGATAATCTTCATCGCGCCTTCGGTCGCCTGCTCTGCGAGGATTGTCTGCGCTGGCGCGGTCAAACTCCACGAAATGATATTTCCGTTGATTGACGGTGCCCATTCCTCTGTGCTGAATCGCTTGTTGACCTCATCACGAATCTCGTTGACCTTTGCCGGGTCGGCTGCTTCGAGCGAGAAAACGTAGTTTCCGCCGGATGCCTGAACGGGCAATTCCTTAACCGTAAAGCCTGCCTCTTTCGCGGCGGTCTGCGCGGCGAGGGCGTTGTTCATGGCTAGGTTCTTGAGAAATTCTTCGGTCTTAACGCGCATCACCAGGTGCGAGCCGCCCTTCAAATCGAGGCCGAGGCGAATGTTCTCTTTCAGAGAATTCTTGATGCCTGCCCAGCTAAAATCCCCCAGTCGCGGGCGGCGATGCGGCCCAATGACGACGTAGAGGCCGATCAAGGTAACGATGGCGATAATAATAGTGCGTTGGAGTATGTTCTTTTTCTTCATGACTCTAAAAAAGGCTCGCGTCGCGCAGCAAGTGTCGCGACGCGGATAAACTCAGGCTTACTTCTTCTCTTCTTCTGTGTCCAGACCGGCGACCGCCGAGCGCGCAATTTCCAGCATGGACTTATCGGCACTGCGAATCACCAGAGAAGTCTCTCGCACAGCCGTCACTATTCCGATGATGCCGCCCGTGGTAATAACTTTGTCACCGGCTTTCAGGTTGGAGATGGTTTCCTGTAAAGCTTTCTGGCGCTTGCGTTGCGGTAGAATAATCAACACGTAGAAGACGCCGAAGATGAGCAGCCAGGGCAGCATGGCGACGAGAAAGCTGCCACCGCCCGGTTGACCTTGCAAGAAGATGAAGAATGTTGTCATGTAAATTATGTTTGGGGAACGAAATTTGGTTTCCGGCGCGTGCGTCGGCGTCGGAGGAATCAGCGTGCGGCTGCTTCCGGTTCGAGCGAGCGTGCCTGTCGCCCGGCAAGGGTTTCGAAACCGCTGCCGGAACTTCCGGGCTCACTCGACGCCCGTCTTGATTCCTTCGATAAACTCTCGCCGAAATCGCGTAAAATCGCCAGACCGAATAGCTTGCCTCACACGCCGCATGGTGTCAAGGAAGAAGGCGAGGTTGTGATGTGTCAGGAGGATACTGGCGAGCATCTCACCCGTCGCGTAAAGGTGACGCAGGTAAGCGCGCGAGTGACGCTGGCAGACGGAGCATCGACAGGCTTCGTCAATGGGCCGCACGTCGCGCGCCCAGCGCGCATTCTTGATATTCAATTTTCCGCGTGAAGTAAAAGCCTGACCCGTCCGCCCGTTGCGCGTCGGCAGTACGCAGTCGAACATATCAACGCCGCGCGCCACACACTCAATTAAATCCTCCGGCGTCCCGACGCCCATCAGGTAACGCGGGCTGGCGGCGGGCATCAATGGGGCGAGCGTGGCTGTGACCTCATACATCAAGCTCTTTTCTTCGCCGACGCTCAAGCCCCCGATAGCATAGCCGTCAAAACCGATCTCGATTGTCCGCGCCAGACTCTCTCTCCGTAAGTCTGGATGCGTCGCTCCCTGCACGATGCCGAACAAAGCCTGCCGCCCGCTCAAAGGCGAATCAGCAACGCTTTCAACTTCGCCCGCCTCCGCTCCGGCGTCTGCGCCTTCGGCCTGCAAGGCGTCGAAACGGCGACGCGACCGCTCGGCCCAGCGCGCCGTCAATTCCATACTCCGCCGCGCCTCTTCATGCGTCGCCTCGCCCGGCGCGCATTCATCAAACGCCATCACTATGTCAGAGCCGAGCGCCGCCTGCACCTCCATAGAGACTTCCGGCGAGAGAAAACGAAGGCTACCGTCAACGTGCGAACGAAACTCAGTTCCCTCCTCCGTAATCTTGCGGAGCGCGCCCAGACTCCAGACCTGAAAGCCGCCGGAATCCGTCAGCAGCGCTCTCTTCCAACCCGTGAAGCGATGCAGCCCGCCACAATCACGAATCACGTCCGCGCCCGGACGCAGCCATAAATGATAGGTGTTGCCGAGAATGATGCGCGCGTCAAGCTCCGGCGCTTCAAGAGCTTCAAAGCGCGTGCCCTTGACCGTGCCGAGTGTGCCGACGGGCATGAAGACAGGCGTTTCGATGATGCCCCGGCGCGTGTTGAGGAGTCCCGCCCGCGCCTCGCCATCTCGCGCGATAACTTCAAAAGCGATTGCTTGTTTATTCATCAATTCAGGAAGGTCTGGCCGGGGCAGGCTGCGGCGCGGGGCGTCTTTATCTTTGTTCTGCCCGTTTAGTCTGCCTTGAAGGATTTCATAACGCTGTCAAAAACCGGGTCGAGGGCGGCGCTCTCCGCTTCGAGGGCAGTACAGGTCACAATCAACTTATAGTTACCGTCAATATAGTATTGCTGAGTTCTGATATTTAAGCCTTGATACTCGGTGCTTAAAGTGACCTTAATCGCATCGACGCCGCTCTCTGTTTTAAAGTTCGACTGGGCCAACACCTGCACGCTCGTTGCTCCGACCTCCTGGTAATTACTGAGTATCAACTTGAGAGAATCGGCCACATACTGGGCCAAAGGAGCTTCGTTATCTTCATCCCTCAAATTGATGTTCGGGGTAAAGACGCCGTTGCGCGGGCCGAAGAGTGTTTTATATTTCAACTCCGGTTTCTCCACTACAGTCCAACCCGCAGGCAGGCAGAAGGAAAAGCTGCCCTGTGGCTCGATGTGCCGATTGCATACTTTTTGAGCAAAGCCATTGAGCGCCAGCACGCAAACGATGAGCGCAGCAGTTAGCAACCTTTTCAACATGTCCTTGCAGCCTTTCTTCTTTCGCGGTCGAAGAATCGGGAGCGCAAAAATCAGCGCCCGGCTTATTTACCTGAAAGCGGGTCACAGCACAAGCCGCATCAGGAATTAACCGTCTCCGTCAATTCTCCGGCGCTCGCTTCAATGTTCATTAAGGGCAGGCGCACGGTGAACGTCGCGCCACGTCCTTCGCTGCGGGCTTCGACCATACCATTATGTGCTTCGACCAATTCTTTGACGAGGGCGAGGCCGATGCCTAGGCCGCCGTGCCGCCGCGTCGAAGAACTGTCGGCCTGTCGAAAGCGATCCCAGACGTGCGGCAGGAAATCCGCAGGGATGCCCTCGCCGTTATCTTCGACTTCAATGACAATCCAACTCATCGGGTCGTCATCGTCGCCGATGAGAATGCCGTGGGCGTCGAAGAGGCGCGAGCGAATGAAAATCTTTCCGCCTTCGGGCGTAAACTTGATGGCGTTCGTCAATAGATTCCAGACGACCTGCTGTATGCGGTGCGCGTCAACATTAGCGACGGGCAGATGCGAATCTAGTTCGAGCGTTAATTCCTGACGGCGCGCTTCCGCCGATTGGCGCAATGCCTGTGCGGCGTCCATGATGACGTGGTTGATGTTTGACGGCTTGCGTTCGAGCCTGAGCACCTTGCGCTGAATCCGAGACAGATCGAGCAGATCGGAAATAAGCTGTGTCAGAGAAGCGCTGGAGCTTTTAATCACTTCGATGCCGTCCGCGAGTTCTTCATCGAGCTTGACGGCCTCGTTATCGGCCAGCAATTCGACCCAGCCTTTGATGGCCGTCAGTGGCGTGCGGAGTTCGTGCGAGAGCGTGGCGAGAAACTCATCCTTGAGGCGGTTGGCCTCGCGCAGTTCGGAGATGAGGCGCGCGTTTTCGAGCGTCGAGCCGATTTGCGTCGCCACTGCTGTCAACAAATCAATATCGTCTTCGGCCCAGCGGCGAGGGGCGCGCGTTTGATGACCGCTCAGCCAGCCGATAATCCGCCCCTGATGAAGAATGGGAACGGCGACGAGGCTCTGCAAGTTGACCGCTTCAATCAGGTCTTCAATTCCTGCGGCGAGGCTGTGCGTGTGTACGTCTACGGCGACAAGCGGCTGGCGGTGTTCCTTGAGCCAGTTGCCGACGGGCGTGCGTTCGAGCACGTCAATATATTTACTGATTGGCCCAACGCCGTCGGCGCACCACTCGCCGTAGAAATCCGCGCGCTCGTTTTCCGAAAAGAGGACGGCGACGCAGCGGTCAAGGTCTAGGACTTCGCCGACGCGCTCGACGACAATCTCGACGCCTCTGAGCGGGTCAGCCGCTTGTTGCAGCGCCAGCGTCAGACGATTGACAACGGCCTCACGTTCGGCCTGCGCCTGAACGGTCGCAAACAGGCGCGTGTTGGTGATGGTCTCGGCGGCCTGCGCGGCGAAGATTTCGAGCAGCCGCGCGTCTCGCTCACGAAAGCCGCCCGGACGATTAGCCACGTAGATGAAGCCTATTAACTCGCGCTTGATGAGCATTGGCACAATCAAAACTGAGCGCACGTTGTATTTCTCTACAATCTCCTGATTGAAACGCCTATCGGTGGCCGGTTGATTGGAGAAGAAAGGCTCGCCCGTGCGGTATAGATATTCGCCTTCGCCCGTGCGGTACATGTATTCGCTTGTTCCTTCAGCTTCAAGCTTAAAGCGATAATCACGAATCATTTCGGGCGGCGTGTTATAGCCCGGCGCTTCGGCGCGCACGATTGATTGGCGGCGGTCGTAGGTAGTCAACATGCACATCTCGCCGCCGACGAGTTCGGCGATGGCATTTGTCAGGCGACCGTAAATCTCCGACGTGTCAGTCAAGGTGGAGAAGGCGCGCGAGATTTTGTAAAGTCCTTCGAGTTCCTCGCTGCGGCGGCGGCTCGCTTCATAGAGGCGCGCGTTCGTCAATGCGACTGAAACCTGCGCCGCAACTGCTCCGAGCAGCTTCGCGTCGTCCGGCGTCCACTCGCGCGGCTCGCAGTTGATGTGCAGCTCAAGCAGTCCGCGCTGTAAGCCGTGAATACTAACGGGCGCGGCTAAGACTCCGCAGACATCCAGCCGCACGTAAAGCTCCATCAACTCGTCCTGCGCTAGTTCCCGTATGTCGTTGATCGCCAGCGGCTCGTGCGCGTCGAGCACGCGGCGCGCGTGCTGGCTCGAACGCAGCGGAATACGATGACCGCGCAGGCTCGGCACATCACTTCGCGCCAGATATTCATAACCGACAAGCGAATACTCGTCTTCATCCTCAAACAAAGTCAGGTGACAACGATCCGCGCCCAGAGAGCGGCCCAGCACATCAACCGTCTCTTGCAGAATCAGCGAAGGATTGAGCGAGCTTGAGAGTTGTCGTCCGATGCGCCCGGCGAGTTCTTCGCGGCGGGCGGCTGCCTCCATCTCGCGCGAGCGTTTTTCCGCCTGTTCGAGCAGCAGCACTTTTTCGATAGCGATGGCGAGCGGCGGCGCTAGACGTTCGAGCGCCAGCAGGTGCTTACGACCGTAGGCGTCCGGCGTGCGGCTCGTCAGATTCAGGCTGCCGATGGCGCGGTCTGCGGAAAAGAGCGGACAGCAGACAGATGAATGAAAGCCCTCACGATTCAAGTCTTCATAAACGTTGAAGCGCTTCTCGGCGCTCAATTCGGGAATGACGATCATGCGTCGTTCCCTGAGCGCAAGTTCTGTGACAGAGCCGCGCATCACTCCCGTCGCTCCGACCGAGAGCGAACCGGCGTGCTCTCCTGACAGGGCAAAGACGCGCAAGCGTTCACCCTCTTCCTCGCAGAGCGCAATCGATGCACGGTCAAATGGAATCAGCCCGCGCATCTGTCGGCTGGCGAGGCTGAAGACTTCATCAATACTACGGCTGGAATTGACGGCGGCGACGACGCGGTTGACGACCTCAAGCTGCTCCGTCGCTTCGCGCAGGTAATCGAAGAGCGCGCTCATCTCGGCGCTGGTGACGGCCTCTTGCTCAGGCTCTTTGTCGGGTTTACGTTCAGCCATCATTCAGTGGTCAGTGGTCAGTGGTCGGTGGACAAATGAAATCAGCTTTTAACTGACCACTGACCACCAACTACTGACCACTGCTCTTTAAGCTCTGCTCTCTCTCTTCTTGTGTCGCTCGACGATGCGCAGCGGTGTGCCGAAGAAGTCGAACTCTTCGCGCAGCCGGTTTTGCAGATAACGCTCGTAGGAGAAATGCAGGCCCGGCCTGCCGCCGGACGTGAAGACGATGAAGGTCGGAGGCCGCACGCCCGCCTGCGTCATGTACTGCACGTGAAGGCGCGAGAAGCCGCCCTTGACGGGCGCGGGCGCACCGCCGCCGCGCGGCTGCGAAACGGCGCGCTCGAAGAAGGCGTTGAGTTGCGATGTCGGGATGCGTCGATTACGCGCTTCGTTGGCGCGCAGGGCCAGCGGCAGGATTCTCTCCGTGCGTTGGCCCGTCAGCGCAGAGATGGTGATGACGGGCGCCCAGTCCAGAAACTTCATCTTGTCGCGTAAATTTCGCTCAAACTCTGCGGGCGTTCCCGTCAGCTTATTTTCAAGAGCGTCCCATTTATTGACGGCGATGATGATTGAACAACCCGCATCGTGAGCGTAGCCTGCGATGTTGGCGTCAAGCGCCGCGACGCCTTCGACGGCATCAACGACGACGATGGCAACGTCTGCTCGCTCTAGGCTACGGCGTGCCATCACGACCGACAACTTTTCGGCCATCGCTTCGGTCTTTCCCTTGCGACGAATCCCGGCAGTGTCAATTAACTGAAGCGGCTGGCCCTCGACTTCTATAAAAGTGTCAACGGCATCGCGCGTCGTTCCGGCAATCGGCGAGACGATAACGCGTTCTTCGCCGAGCAGTCGATTCAGGAGCGAAGACTTGCCGACGTTGGGCCTTCCGACAATCGCCAGCCTCAACTCGCGCGGCGCTTTCGCTTCCTCGTCTTCATTAATCGTCGCAAAATCTTTAACCAGCGCGTCGAGCAGTTCGGCGACGCCGTTGCCCTGCTCTGCCGCGATGGGGAAGACCTCCTCAAAGCCGAAACGATAAAACTCGCCCGCGTCAGCTTCGAGCTTAAGCGCATCTGCTTTATTGGCTGCCACGAGAACGCGCTTGCCCGTCGAGCGCAAGAGATGCGCCAACTCTTCATCGAGCGGCGTCACGCCCTTTCGCACGTCCACCACCCAGACCAAAGCCTGCGCTTCACCAATGGCCGAGGCTGCCTGCTTCAGGATGTTGGCCGGAATCAAAGCGTCGTCGTCGGGGACGATGCCGCCCGTGTCAACAATCGAAAACCGCCGCCCGGCCCATTCCGCTTCGCCGTAGATACGGTCGCGCGTGATGCCTGGCTCGTCGCCGACGATTGAGCGCCGCTCGCCTGTGATGCGGTTAAAGAGCGTAGACTTGCCGACGTTGGGCCGCCCGACGACGGCGACCAGCGGCAGTCTCTCGCGCTCTATATTTGCGGCGGCCTCCGGCGCTAGCGGCTCGCTTTCCTCCTGGCTGGATATTTCCGTGGATTGCCCCGATTCTTCCGACATGATCGTTTCGTGGCCCATATTTCCCTTGAGTATGATTAAGCGAGGTGATGTTGTTTAATAGCTTAAGAACTCAACCAAAGTGTAACGCGCGACCGGACAGCCAGCAAGAGGTAAAGGGATGAAAGAGAGGCTACTCAACTTGAGTAGCCTCTCTTTCATCCCTTCTTCTTGCTCTCTATTGACAGTCTCGGCAAAGGCACGGTATGTTGCGCTCGTTCTATCTGTCCTACGCATTTTAGCTAATGAACGGCTGTGTCTGGTCGTTATTCTCGAACCCAACGCCTTCACTTTTTCAAGCGGAATCAGAGGAGCATATTGATGGATAAAGCATTAAAGTCTGCGAAATCCGAACGCGCGGTTCACGGCAAGACGGCCAAAGGAGGCTTGACGGTCAAAGCCTATCGCGGCGACGGCTCGGCCATGCTGGCCTTCGACCTTGACGAAAAACACTGCGACAACCTCGCGGGCTTCAGTATCAAGCGACCCGCGCCCGACGGTAAATCTTGCTACCTGACAAATCATCTCAGCTTCACAAACGCCGTCACCTCCGATACGCACATCGAAGAATTGGGCGGCGAACCCTCGAACGAAGCGCCGTTTCAAAAATTTCACCGGATAGATGTCGTCGAAGACGTGCAGGACGGTCAATACAAGTATGACGTGACGGCGATGTATTACGATAAAGCCACTAAGCTGAAAGCCGGGCCGTCCGTCAACGTAAGCGTCGAAATCCTGCCGACGCGCTTCGGCAATTTCGAGTACGGCTTTACGCGCGGTTATCTTTCGTCGCAGGCTTACACGCACCTGTTCAAGAACGCGCCGATTCGCCCCGCCAAGAAAGCGATTTGATTACCCGACGAAGAGTTACCAAAAGCAGTATGAATGGCTCGGCTTTCACGCACGCAAGCTGGTCTTCGATTTCCTGGACGAATGCGTTAAGGACAAGTCTATTACGGTTGACCTCTTCGCTTATGATCTGGACGAGCCTGATTTCATGCGCGGGCTGCAAAAGTTGGGCAAACGTCTGCGCGCCTATCTGGACAACGCGCCGCTGCACACCAAGCCGGGCGCGCTGGAGATTGAAGCACACAAGCTGCTGGTCAAATCAGCCGGGGCGGCAAACGTCAAGCAGGGCCACTTTCATCGTTTCGCTCATTAACCATTACCACTTTCGCGCCACGATGCACCAAGCGAGCGATGATAAGCCGATGGTCTTACAAGCAAACGATGCCAAGGATAAATGGTGGGAGCCTTACTACGACCAGACGAACATTCTCTTTCACGAGCGCGTGCTCTTTAGCCTCTAATGTAGCAGGTCACTGAGCATAACTGTCGCTCTTGTTATTAAGCGCGCGGACGGACAATCGCGCTTTCGGCGCAGGCGCAAAGTTGCGCTGGCCGAAGCTTGAACCAAATATGGAAACACTGATTCTGGGCGTTCTCGTCGTCGGCCTCAGTCTTCTGCTGTCTCATCTGGGGCTGCGCCTTGTGCGGCGGCTCGTTCCCTTATCCGTTCTCGAAACACATCATGAAGTAGCAGGTTTTATCATCGGCGTGCTCGGCGCAATTTACGCTGTGCTGCTGGCGTTCGTCGTCGTCGTGATGTGGGATCAGTACGGCGATGCGCGGGCCAACGTCGAGCAGGAAGCCAACCAGCTCATAGACCTCTCGCATCTGGCGCAGGGCTTCGCAGACCCATCCCGCCAACGTCTGCTCTCCACGATGCGAGTTTATGCCGAGAGCGCCATCAACGATGAGTGGCCCGCGATGGCCGAAGGCGATAGCAGCCCGCGCACGCAGGCCGCGCTCGATGATGTGTGGCGCGCATATCTTGAGATTGATCCGCAGACCAACCGTGAAAACGCTCTTTACGAGGAATCTTTAAGCCATTTGAATGAGATGAGCGCCAGCCGCCGCTTGCGCCTCTATGCCAGCCGCGACGACCTGCCAATCGTCATCCGAATTCTGCTCTGGGGAGGAGGGCTGATAACAATTGCCTTCACATACTTTTTCGGCGTCAGGAGCGTCCGCTCACAGGCATTGATGACGGCAGCGCTGGTCGGAGTCATCTCTTTCATTCTCTTTCTCATCATCGCGCTCGACAATCCCTTCCACGGCTACGTGCGCGTGCCACCCGAACCCTTAAGACAGACGTTAGAACGATTCCGTTAGAATGTTAATTAAAGATCAAACCATCGTCGTCATCGACGGCCAAGCAGGCATTGAAGCGCCGCATCTGGCGCTCGGTCGGCGCGGCGAGCGCCTGGCAGCCGACTTTCTGGAAAGCAACGGCTACGCGCTGGTCGCAGCCAATTTCCAATTGCCCGTCGGACGCAATCTGCGCGGCGCGCTCATTCATGCAGAGATTGACCTCGTCGCTTACGAAGGCCCGACGCTCTGTTTCATAGAGGTCAAGACGCGCGCCTCCGATTGGTTCGCCGCACCGGAAGCCAACGTCGACCTGCGCAAGCAAAGGCAGATTTCCCGCGCCGCACGCGTCTACCGCCGCCTGTTCGATTTGCTCGAAGCCCCCTTCCGCTATGATGTCGTCAGCGTCGTTGCGTCCTCTGCCGATGAAGAGGGCGTCGCGCCGCCCCCACGGCTGCAATTACTGCGTAACTTCTGGACGGACGAGAAATTCCGCAAACGCCGCTGGGGTGAAGAGCAAGGATGAAGCAGGAGAGATAAATGATCGAAGAGACTGCTCAAGAAGAGTAGCCAAGCTTTTATCCTTGCGGCCTTCAACCTTCATCCGCGCTTTTCGCCGCCACTTGACAAGTGGCGTTGAATCTGTAGAATTTGGATTTCCGCAAGCGGGAGTAACTCAGTGGTAGAGTGCGACCTTGCCAAGGTCGAAGTCGCGAGTTCAAATCTCGTCTCCCGCTCCAAGATCAGGGATGAAGGCGGAAGGATGAAGGATGAAAAAGTCCTGACTTCATCCTTCCGCCTTCCGCCTTCACCCTCACATTTCATGGCGGCGTAGCCAAGTGGTAAGGCAGAGGTCTGCAAAACCTTTATTCATCGGTTCGATTCCGATCGCCGCCTCCATAGTTTCAATAGTTTACGGGCAGCCACGTGGCTGCCCGTAGTCGTTTAGTCTGCCAACGGTCTGCTAAACTGTAGGCCGTACTCTTTTCATGGCGACTTCTGTTAAGCAGTTATTTCGAGTCAGGCAGCGGACTCCTTAAAGCATAGCCGCTAAGATACGTATGTCAGTATCTAGCGATGTGACGACTTCAATCATCAATCGGGCTACGCACACCTTTACCGCCTCGATTAAGCACATGCGTATAGATGGAAGCACTTTACTAGCAAGCAGTTGTTGAGCCGTATGATTTTTATATTCCCCTTGAGTTTTGCAATGTTTCATTTCTTTATTTTTAGCTTCTGGTATTACTGGGATTTTGCGTCAGAAATACCAAATATGGGGTGTGGTTTCCACAGGTGTAGAATCCACAGGTGTCGCAACAACAGGGGAGCGGTTCAAGACCCCGTCCCTTTTTCCGAAGGGGTGCGGTTTTAGGAGGGGATGTCTGTGTGACACCCCCATCCGAGGAGTTAAAGAGATGAGGGAAAGACTGTCCGCGCTGCGGACGTTCGCCGCGCTCGCGGCACTCGCTTTCGCGTTCGAGTCGGCTGCGGTCGCGCAGAAGATTGAGTACCCTACGACGAAGAAGGTCGAACAATGGGATACCTACCATGGAGTTAAAGTCGACGACCCCTACCGCTGGCTCGAAGAGGAGAAGTCGCCCGAGACCGCCAAGTGGGTCGAGGAGCAGAACAAGGTGACGTTCGCCTATCTCGAAAAGATTCCGTTCCGCGCGGCCGTCAAGGCGCGTCTCGAAAGACTTTTCAACTACTCGAAGTACAGTGCGCCCTTCCGCCGCGGCGAATACTACTTCTTCTCGAAGAACGAGGGCCTGCAAAATCAGTCCGTGCTCTACGTGCAAAAAGGTCTCGACGGAGCGCCCGAGGTGCTCATCGACCCGAACAAATTCTCCTCGGATGGCACGGTGCAGCTCGCCGGCTTCGCGCTTTCGAAGGACGCAAAATATGCGTCCTTCTGCAAGTCGAAGGGCGGGTCTGACTGGCGGGACTGCTACGTAATGGAGGTCGCCACGCGCAAACAGCTCACCGACGAGCTGAACTGGGTGAAAGTCTCCGGCATGGCTTGGCACGGCGACAGCTTCTACTACAGCCGCTACGACGCGCCGAAGGACGGCAACCTGATGACCGCAACCAACGAGGGGCACAAGGTCTACTTCCACAAGGTCGGCACGCCGCAGTCGGCGGACGTTTTAGTCTATGACGACAAGGCCAACCCGCAGCGCTTCCACAACGTCTCGACCACAGAGGACGAGCGCTTCGCTCTGCTCAACATTTCCGACCGCGGCAAGGGCAAGAAGGGCAACGCCGTCTTCTTCCGCGACCTCTCGAAGAATGATAAGACGTGGACGCCCATCGTCGGCGAGATCGGCGACGACATCTTCGGCGTCGTCGATAACGTCGGCGACAAGTTCCTCGTCCAGACGAACAAGAACGCGCCCAACTGGAAGGTCATCCTCTTCGACCCGAAGAATCCGGCCGAGACCAACTGGAAGCCGATCCTTCCCGAGAAGACCGAGCCGATTCAGGGCGTCGACACCGGCGGCGGCAAGCTCTTCGTCACCTACCTGAAGGACGTGACGACGCGCGCATACGTCTACAACTTCGACGGCAAACTCGAAAACGAAGTGGCGCTGCCGGGCTTGGGCGTTGCGGGCGGCTTTGGTGGGAACAAGGACGACAAGGTCGTCTTCTACACCTTCTCGTCGTTCAACTTCCCGCCGTCCATCTACCGCTACGACATCGCCTCGAAGAAGACGATGCTCTTCCGCGCGCCCACCATCCCTGACTTCAGCGGCGACGCCTTCGAGACCAAGCAAATCTTCTACACCTCGAAGGACGGCACGAAAGTCCCGATGTTTATCACGCACAAGAAGGGCTTGAAGCTCGACGGCAACAACCCGACGCTCCTCTACGGCTACGGCGGCTTCAACGTCACGAACTCGCCCAGCTTCAGCGCGCTTCGTCTTGCGCTTCTTGAGCAGGGCGTCGTCTACGTCTCGGCGAACATGAGGGGCGGCGGCGAGTACGGCGAGAAGTGGCACGAGGCCGGAATGAAGACCAAGAAGCAGAACGTCTTCGACGACTTCATCGCGGCGGCCGAGTGGCTGATTGCGAACAAGTACACGAACCCCAACAAGCTCGCCATCCACGGCGTCTCGAACGGTGGCCTCCTTGTCGGCGCGGTCGCCAACCAGCGACCCGAGTTGTTCAAGGCCGTCATCCAGCAGGCAGGCGTGATGGACATGCTACGGTTCCACAAGTTCACCATCGGCTGGAACTGGATCGCCGACTACGGCTCGGCTGACAACCCCGAGGAGTTCAAGGCTCTGTACGCCTACTCGCCCATTCACAATGTTCCCGACAAGGTGAAGTACCCGGCCACGCTGACGACGACCGCCGACCACGACGACCGTGTCGTGCCCGCTCACTCGTTCAAGTACGCGGCTGTGCTCCAAGAGAAGCAGGCGGGCGACAACCCCGTCCTCATCCGCATCGACACCAAGTCGGGCCACGGCGCGAGCAGCACTACGAAGGCCATCGAGCAGGCCGCCGACATCTACTCGTTCCTCTTCTACAACCTCGGAGTCACGCCGAGCTACAAGTAGCAGACTTCGAGTAAGACCACATGCAAGAAGGGCCGCCCTCCGTCGGAGGGTGGCCCTTCTTGCTTCACATTAAGCGAACGACTTGCGGCAGCCGTACAAAAATCAACCTTCAGAAGCCGCACCTCTGGTAGAAGATAATGTTGGCATCGTCCCGGTGATTAACTGTTAAGATTCTCAGAAAGCTTTGCCAATCTCTCAAGCACCATCTTACCTAAGAAGAAGCAATCTAACGCCCGAATTAACCCGCGTCGAGCGACAGCGACAACCCGCGCCGTACCGCGCAAGCATGATGAAAGGCAAACTGAGGGCGGTTGGGTTAAATGAATTATCAGGCGCGGCATAGATAGACGTGCGGTAGTCTACTTTAGCAAGCCGTCTGGATACTGTTGCGTCGAAAGTCTGGTCTGCTTGTTGCTGGCTAAACGCTACGATAGCCAACGTGACCATCAAGCCCAACGACGCTGCATAGATTCGCACAGAATGCGCCACATGATTATTCATAAGGTTTTCTCCACTTAAGCACTGCCAACATCTAACCCTGGAATTGACCGGGCGCGCATTCAACGCATCAAGCATCCAAGCTGACGAATGAAAGCAACGCTATCCTGCGCTCCGTTTGAATGAGTTGTTAGGTTGATTTTAGGGAATCAGAGGTGCGTGATAAGCGGCTGCTTTTAAGTTTCCCCTTCTTCATGGCCCTTACGCCGCTTCATCACTCCGGCGGCGACTCCTGCCAAACCTGTGCCAAGTAGCAACAGTGTGGCCGGCTCGGGAATCGGTTTTACCACATAGAAGGAGTATGTATAAGAGTCAACCATCTGTCCCGCATTAGGCCCGCCGGGAATCACAAAGTCGGGATTACTACCAATGAGATCAACCGTCAATGTAAATAAAGTGTTGGCTGGGACTGATCCATCCAGTAGTTGATGAGGGGCATTAGGAAACTCAAAAACAGCACCAGTGATGTAGTCTATAGGGTTACTAATGCCTTGGGGTGGAACTATGAACTCTTTAATAACTATGCTGTTCCCTTGAGCGAGCGTGAAACGCAGGATGTTAGTTGCCCCAACTGGAAGTGTGCCCTTGATGTGCGCATCAAATATGACAATCTCAGATTTGGTGGAAGGGTCGAATTGAGTTAGGAGCACCGCACCGGAATTGAAGAAGAGGGGGACGGAGGTAAATCCAAAGTTCTGGAGGGCTGTCACGTCGCTGAAAGTAAGCGGGTCAGCTTTGGCCGGAGTCACCGTAATCAGGACGAGTAAGAGCACGAAGAAAACCGCAAGTTTACTGATTCGCATAATTGTTTCGCTCCATTTCCATTGAAGCACTCATGCTGAACAAAGTCGAGACTAGCTCTGCGGAAGAGGAGGGGCAAGGTCCTTTTCCGCTCGGCGTGAAGTGCCGCTTGCCGAAAACATGGCAAAATACATCCGGCAATCAGAGAGCAGATAGCGTGGTTCTCATCACTTCAAGCATTTTCATCTGCTCGATTTAGGTGCGGGTGGAACGCTGCCGCATAGTATCATCATCCATCTCCGCAGACAAAACATTTTTCAGATGCGATCCGGAACTGGGCCAACGCCTCGATAGCATGGCTTATATCATGCATGTATTTCAGCGCAAGGCGAGCCTCTTCCCGGCTGCGATCTTTCGCTGCGTATTTTGAGACGACGAGCGATAGTCTCAGCAAGGTTCAACACTTCTTCCTTGTTGGATGTATTTTCGCACGCCGGAGAGACACTGTTCAGAGTGCCGCGACTAACTTTCCCCAGTGGACTACGCTCCGAAAGAGCGCGTCCCTGTTAGTTTTTTGTGGCCGCTCCCGGAGGGTTCTGCGTGCAAGCGGTTATGCGGTTGGCCCAGACAATTATTCCCGCCTCTGACAGAAGGCCGGAACTATTGCCTGCGACTGTTTCCATCAAGGGGCTTAAGATATTGACTATCTTCAATAATCAGCCAAAGCCGTATTACGGGTCACCGGAGGTGGAAGGACAAGGTGTGGCGGAGGCTCTGTCGGGGGAAGATTTGTTGAGTCTATATTTGAGCCTGCCGGAGGAGAAGCGAAAGCAAAAGTTTGCTAACACCTCGGAGGCGGCCAGAATGGTTGGCCTCTCGCAGAGGACGATTCAGTTGTGGATCGAAGTGGGTTTCATCACGGCAATCAAGATTGGAAGAAAATATCAGGTCAGCCTGGATTCGTTAAGAGACTATCTGAAGAGCAGAGTTGATTACTAGAAAAGTCAGCGAAACTTTTTTTGGCGTAATTTACGTAATTCACGCACTTCACGCAACAGACGAAATCGGCGCAAGACTTATCGCAATCTTTAAATTATATTGACCAGTTGTTTTCAAGAGGTCTAATTCCTCAAATAATCCCCCACTCTTAACTTAACCCGTAACCGCTCAAGTAGCGCTTCGACTGCCTCACGCTACAAGTGTGTGCGAAGAAGATAATGCCGGGCGGCGACTTAACCATCGAACCTTAACGTCAAAATGCGGCGCTGTGAACTCTCCTCATGCGCCGTCGGCCAATAACCTCGCACTCAGCCCAGATGGCGGTGCTTTTCTCAAAAGATATTAAAGGAACAAAAGGATGAAATTCGAAACCTCGCGTACAAGACTCTCGACAGCCCACGGTCTCATCGGTCGGCTGTTCCTCTTAGCACTGGCTTTTTCTTTGCTCGTACTGCCGCTTAGGAACACGGCGTATGCACAGACAGGCCAGGCTACTTTTTCAAAACCGCAACTGATCTCTAACACTAAGAAGTATCGTGACACGGGCTTGCCGTCTGCCAAGGGACGTTCAGGTTCTGCCACACTGACGGCGCGCGCATTGCTCGGCAAAGAAGGTCAGACCAACATCGAGATGACGACCGGCACGCTCGACGAGGCGACGACCGCCCCCGGTCAAATTGTTAAAGCTCAACTCAGACCTATTAATAACAAAGGCGAAACCAAGTACACCCGCAACTACACGGGTCTGACTGGCGGAGGCCGCTTCGCCGCGACCGTCAACGACCTGCGCCGCGCGCAGCAGTTACAGGTTCAGGCTAACGTCACAGGCATCGACCCGAACCGGACGGACGTGGTGACGGTGGTGGAGACCGTCAAGCTGCGTCCTGACCTCAACGCGGCATATATCACCGCCCCCACCAAGGCCATCGTCAACACGAACGTCAGTTTCTCTGTCGTCGTGCGCGAACTCAACGGCGACGTCGGCGCGAAAGCCAACGTCGTGTTGTACGTGGACGGCAGAGAAGTTGACCGCGCCAACAACGTCTGGGTTGACGCTAACGGGATAGTCTCGGCGGCTTTCACTCACAACTTTACTTCCGAAGGTGTCAAACAACTCGAAGCGAAGGTAGAGCGCGTCACGCCCGGAGACTACGACCCGTCGGACAACTCCGTCACGCGGAGCATAGAGATCGTGCCGCCGACGGTGAAGCTGAGCTACTACGCGTCCGCCGCTGACCTGAGCTGGGATGCGAACTATACGAGCGAATACGAGTACAACTACAGGGACGAGGTGTCGAATGCATCCGACTCCCAGACCTACAGCTACGGCAGCAAGGGGCACACTCAAGACGTTAGCTTTTACGGCTGGAGCAACGTCGCCGCGGTCAGCTTCCCATTGGATGCCTCAATCACAGAGTTGAATGACGGCGTGGCGGTTCATTCCACGACCTTTCCCGGCGTGAGCGCAGACTACTCTTACGTCTCCGATTACGGTCCGTACACGTATACTTCAAACTCGCTCTACCGGCAGGACAATACTACTGGGTACTACTTCCAGTTGGGCAGCTATTCGGTGTCGGCCCCGGAGCAGGGCTACAGCACCAAATTCACGCAGGTCTCCTACTCGCGGCACGCCGGTGAGGTGACTTACCATTCAGCCGGAATCTACCGCACCTACTACGCCTACCAGGGCGAGGTCATCTACGACGACTCTTACAGCTTCAACTACAATTCCAGCGAAGCAGTGGGTATCTTCACTCCCTTCGGCACACAGTACGGCTTCAACGTCTCTGTCACGGGTGCAAATGGCGTGGTGCTGTCGGCTACGCCCAACATGTCGCTTGAGTTTAGTGAATACACCGCTCCGGAGGACTTTTGCTGGAGCTACACCTATGAGTTCTCCAGTGGCAGGAACTGCTATCGGGGTTCCTACACCACCCGGAACAAGCTGGGGTACGCGTCCGAGTACAACGAGTAAAGACTGCGTGAAGCACGCATTCTGATAAACATAGAGACACCCGGGCCTCATTCCCGGGTGTTTCTATATTCTCAGTGCGCACGCATGGCGTGAATCATGTCATCGATAAAAGCCGCTCTATCGAGCGTTCGGCTTGAGCGACTTGTCAGGCGCGGACGAGCCTATGTGTGTCCAATCCAAAGGACTGTGGTTTCACTTCTTCGCGGGCGCGGTTTCAATCAGAATCTGCCGAATCGCCGCTTCGCGTGAAACCTTCCCGTCGAGATAAGCCTGCCAGTGTGTTTCAAGCGACTGCCTGTATCCGCGAAAGCCGCGCTCGTACATGCCGATGATGTAAGGTTGATAGTTGCTGACGCCGCGTTTCAAGAGAGCGCGCCGGGTTAGCTCACCCGACGTATAGAACAGAATCGCGTGCCAGAGGTTCGCCATCGGCCTCACGCCCAGCGCATCCGTAGCCCGTTTGAGGTCTGCACCGATTGCTCCCGATTCGTCGGAGGCCACGATGGCGTGCGAAGGCTCGTGCATGAGCATCTCAAGAGCCGCGAAGCCTTGGTATCCAGGGTCAGTGCTTGAGACGACCACGTGTGCAGACTCTCCCTCGCCGACCGTGTACGCACCGAACTCCCATGCGAACGGAGAAACATCGACCAGGATGTTCTTCGGGAACGGAACGGCATACGCCTTCGCGTGGGCGTCGGCCAACTCTTCGGCAGCCGAGGCGAGCATCGGCTCTGCGACGGCGATCCAGAAACGGTTCGCGCGGTCGTCCTCCTCCCACTGAGCAGAGCGGTAGAGGGGCATCGCAGCTTCGAGCGTCTTCGCAGCCGCCTCAGGAATTGAATCGGGCAGTTTGGACGCGCTCGTTTTTGAAAGCTCGGCGTTCAGATGGATAAGCTCATTATTAAAGATCGGGTGTCGTTTGCCGAGAAACGCGCGGTAAGTCTCGACAGCTTTCTTCCACTTGGAGAGGTCATCGCCGGAGAGTGCCGCCGGAGGTGCTGTCTTGAAGCGAACCTCGTGAAGGAGTCGCTGATGCAGGTTGACCCACGGGTTGCTTTGCAGGCGGTAGCGCCCGACTTTCACAGGGAGGGTTGGTTTATCCTGCGCTGAAACCTCAACCGTCAGGATAAGGCTGAGGGAAAAAGCCACTATGACGAAGGCTAACCAACGATTGAAGCGCATAACTCTCTCCTTTTGAAGCTTAATGGCCCTGCCTGACTACAGGCGTCAGCTTATCTTTCTCTTCCCGATGTGCTGAATGATGAACGATAATCCGACGCATAACGCTGACACGGCCAGCGTGTAGGCCAACAGGTAACTCCCGACATCTGCCGCAACGTAATCGTCGCCGCCAACACCTTCCCTCGCGGGAGCATTGATATGATTTCTGATAATCATGACGAGCATTAGGAGACCAACAAAGCTCGCTATATACCCACCCACGACCGGCTTCAATTTGATTATCCTCATGCCGATGAAGACAAGCAGCACGCAGATGGCATCGAGGATGAGATATACCCAGCCCGGAGGAGGCCACATATTCATCGGCCCGCCGATGTCTATATCAGCGGTCATGTCTACTGTCAGCACACAGAAGAAGAACAACCCGCCGACGAGTAGCACTATCCCGGCAATATATCTGATGATTCTCCACATATCCTGCATTAACGTAAGCTGTCTAACGCCCGAATTAACCGGCGAGCAATCAATGTCATAGACAAGAGACAAGCTTACTGCCAGTCCGGTTGAATGAGTTGTTAGACGCTGGCGGTTTCATTCACTTGCCTCTCTAATTCTTTGAAAGCCATGCCCCAAGCCCTATCCTGCCACTGCCTTGCCTCTTCCCATTCTACAGAACTCCTCCAGCCAGAATGGATCAGATGTACTTCTGTGCCTTCACCATCGGGGACAAAGAAAACTACCACGTGGGTTAAAGGGTCAGCGTTATTGGCAAAATGCTTGTATTGTTTTGGGCTTCGCCACTCGAATGAGACGAACTTGTCTGATTCAACGGCAGTTATACAACAGCCGATAGTGCTATTGTTCTCTCTGTCCTCCGGCTCCCAGAACAACTCGTATTTGCCGCCGACAATAGGCTCAACTTCTGCTACGTTGACCAGCCAGGATTCAAGTAGAGGATTAAGGGTAAACATCTCGAACGCACGATGAGCATGGCATTGCAGCCGAGCTACGTGATGAACAATTTTATCCATGTTAGATTCCTTATGCTTCAACCAAGCGTCTAACGCGTGTTTTACTGCGCAGTTCACAGGCCGAGCAGCTTTTTATGACGCGCCGTGAGAGCATCAACCAGAGTGGACGAGTTTCCGCATCACTGCACGAATAATCTGCATCCGGCATTTCCCCTCTCCCTATAATCCTATCTCAATTCACGAACGTAGACGACCGTCTCAAGCCCCTGCGGGATTTTGAGAAATGAAAAAAAAATAATCCGAGCATGTATTTCCCGAAAGGGTCGCCGGACTGTTTGAGCGATAGCTTTCGATTGAACGTGTCCGAGGCTCTGATCTCTGGTTTTGATACGGGAAATCGTTGGCGTAGTGGGACTAAAACAACGAACAAACAGCGCTGATTGCTAGGGGCTTGCTTCAGAATTCAAGCTTTCCCGCGGAGGCTCAGGATGATAAATAAAGTAAAATACGCAGTTCTCGTCGCGACACTAGGTATCGGTCTGGGGTGGTTGGCTTTTCGCGCAGATTCTCCTGCGAGCGCCAGCCCCGCGCCCGTACTTCTCTCATCCTCTTTTCAAATCAAGATTTTGAAGACGACGGCGGAAGCGCCCTTCGCCCTGCGCTTCTTTACAACCGCCGTTAAGACCGATTCGCAAGGCAAGATTATTACAGGGCCGACGAGCGATCCGGTGAAAAACATCGTCGGGGCGGAATCTGCAGGGGAGCGCGGCGGCCTCCAGCGCTTTACGAAGATTATGTACGGGGCTAACTATATTGACGGTCGGCCAGACCCAGGGACGCGTATCGACCCGAACAATCCCATCGTTAAGAGCGGCAGCCAGTTCTGGCCTTTTCGCAAGCAACCGTTTCGTAGCCAGCCGCGCTCGCTGGCGCTCGCACCCGACGGCAAAAAGCTCTACGTCACGCTGCCCGGAAGGGAAGGCTATCCTGACTGGCGCGTGGCTGTGATGTCGACGAGCAGCCGTGCTGTCATCAAATGGATAGACCTGCGACCACCGGGACAGACGCGCGGACTACGGCCCATCGGCCTCAAAGTCGCTCCCGTTAACCCGGCCATCTACCAGAATCCTTACCTCGTCGTGCTCAATCAGTATGGCAACTTCGCCAGCGTCATTGATACAGTTAGCGACACTGTGATTGGCGAGTTTGAAACAGGCTTCTACGCGGAAAAACTCGTCTTCAATCGCAACGGCACACGGCTCTACATCACAGACCGCTTCAAAGACCAGGTGCGAGCCTACAGAGTTGATCCTGGGCCGTTCTTTACTTTAATCGGCGAGATTCCGACGGGGTTGAGCGATCTGGAGCGCTCGAATCCACGCGACCTTGACCTCAGCGCTGATGGCAGAACCCTCTACGTCGCTAACACTCTGGGCCACACCATCGCTGCCATCAACGTCGAAAATGACGCCAACACTTTGCTGAAGGTGTTGCCGGTCGGCGGTCTCTCGACGGATGTCAAAATCGCCGGACGCTGGGGCATCGTCAGCGGTCAGGAGACCAATACTAAACTGAACCAGCGAGAGTCGGGCCACGGCTTGCCGACAAAGGATGCTAACGGCGTGGCGATTAAAAACAACGGCCAGCCGTTAGGCTATACGCCCGTCATGTCGGATGCGACCAAGGCTACGACCTTTGACGACATCGGCAGCGAGTTGAACATCTTCGATACGACTACAAACAAGTTCGTCTATCGCTACGTTGACGAAGGCCGCGATATTTCGCAACTGGTCGTCGCGGGCCAATACGTAGATTTGCGCGACCACGTTGCTGCGCAGAAGATTATCAAAGGCAGTGGGCCTGAGCAGATGACCATTCGCGGCAATTTGCTGTTTGTCACTTATGCCCATACGGAAAACGTGCAGGCATTTCGTATCAACCCGACCGCGACCTCTCCTTCGCTGCTTCTCACGCCGCTCGACATAGAATTGACTGGCGGCATCACGCCGCAGGGCGTAGAGGCTTCGCCGGACGGCAAGACAATCTACGTCGCCAATTTACAGACCGAGGATGTTTCATTTCTCGCCGTTGACATTAACGGCAATCTACAGCGGCAGGGCTACACGGCTGTCGGCGTGACGCCTTCGACCGTTGACCCGACGACGGGTGGAAATGGTCAGGGACTCTTCGCAACGGATGAAGAGGTGGGCCTGCGCTGGTTCTTTTCCTCTGCTTATTCAGATGACGGGCAAAAGTCTTGCGGCTTCTGTCACTGGGACGGTCGGCAGGATGGCTGCCAGTGGAACGTTGCGGCCAACGCCGTCGGCGGTGTTAAGGTCTGCCCGCAGAACAAGGACATCTCAGACAACTGGCCCGAATGGTACGAGGGTCTCAATAACGATTTCATGGCTTATGCTTCGGCCTGTAACGGCGAAGTGTTGTTGGGCGAACGCGCCCCGACGCCGCTCTTTCCGCAGGCCAACCCCGTCGACCGCTTCAAGGCGCGCGAGCAGTTCGTCTTGCAGAAGACAGCCGCAAATTCGCAAGCCATCGGAAGACCCGATTTGAACGGCAAGGCTTTCAAGGTCGGCTATTACGATATGGCTTACCTGCAAATCCTCTGGTCGGCTAACGAGACGCGGCGTTTTCCCAATCCGATGACGCAGTTCCCGGATGAGGCTCTGGCAGCGAAGGTCGCAAGGGGCAAGCAGCTCTTTACGTTGAAGGTCAGCAGCGGCGGCGCGGGCTGCGCCGATTGCCACCACAACGGCAATAAGACGACTAATGGCGTGCGTGATGATACCTTCCAGGACTTCAACATACACGAGCCGGGAGTCATCAGCGAATCGACGGTTGACGGCAACGGGCCTTTCTTCCGTCCGCAGAACGATTACTTCTTCGTCAAATTCGGCCCGCCGCAGGATGTCGGCACGCCGCAGAACTTCAGCAGCCGCAATACCAAGCATCTGCGTTCCTTCTGGGACAGCGTTCCGCGCTGGCTGCATTACGGTTTCGCACATACGGTGCGCGAAATCCTTCTCACGCCGGACTCGCCTTTGCTTTTGCCGGGCGAGCGTGGGTTCAACTTCCGCACGGTTCGCACAGACCACCGGCGCGGCGCAAACAATCTGCCGACCGAAGTGCCCATCACTGCCGGTCACAGCGCGGGCGGCTTTGCAGGAGACGGCATGGGGCCAATCTACGTCAGCCTTGATAGCCCGTTCATTAAGGACGCCAACGGCCAGTTACAAATTGACAGACTGGGGACGGACAACCTCGCCCCGCTCATCGTCAATGGACAGATTAACCCGGCTCTCGCAGCCAACAACATCAGAGTGATAAAAGACACGCACGGCAAAACCTCGCACCTCTCGGCGAGCGACTTTGACGCGCTTGTCGCATATCTCTTATCTCTCCAATAGACATTTAAGGAGAGCTTGTACACACAAAAACCATTCTGCCAGCGCGACCGCAAGCGCTGGCAGAATGTTTTTGTGCAAGCGCATATTAAGAAGAAAGGATGCGATTAATCCGTATGATACAATCAAACATTAATGTTTGATCTGCTCGTCATCAATGACTTTCTGGATGCCAAGACGCGTGAGGAGATTGTCTCGGAGATGCGTTCGGCCAGCGGCGGCTCTGCGACGGTTTACGGCAGGGAGGCGGCGGGAGCGGTCGATACCCGCGTGCGAAAGGCAACCCGTGTTGCCATCTCGCCTGAGACGCGCGAGCGCGTCATGCTGCAACTGCTGAACAGGAAAGCAGCTATCGAGGAGCATTTCGGAATCGCCTTGAGCAACTGCGAAGAGCCGCAGTTCCTACGCTACGAGATTGGCGACTTCTTCGTCGCGCATCAGGACGGCAACACGCCTCTCATTTTCGACGATTCACGTTTCCGCAAAGTCTCGGTCATCATCTTCCTGAGCACACAGTCAGCAGAGCCATCGCCCGACACGTACGGCGGCGGCTCACTCGTCTTACACGCGCCGTATCCCAACCACGACATCTGTCTTCCCGTCGCTCACGAGCCGGGGACGCTCGTCGCTTTTCGTTCAGAGACCACGCACGAGGTCATGCCTGTCATGCACGGCGAGCGATATACGATTGTCTCCTGGTATAGATAGGACAGCCGCAAAGTTGATGCGAAACCATCTGCTATCAAGCTCACAACACTTTCAACCAGGCCGCTTGACAACTATCTTTTCATTCTCCCTTCTTACGGTATAATCGAAGGCATCTCAACGGGAGCGAGATAGATGCTCCTTTCTTTCGTTGAACAACGCGCGTCTTTTCGTCGTTGTGCAAATCGAGACTCTACTGGCGGAAGATTTTCGGGCTTGACCTGTCGGCGAAGGCTTCGCTTAAGGTTTGTAGACTCCGTTTCAAAAGGAATGAAGGCAATGTTACTGAAACTTTTCATCCCTTTGTTAATCATCCTCAGCCTCGCGTTCACCGCCGTGGCGCAGGACACGAAGCAAACACTGAACGACCAACTCTGGGAGGCCGCGCGCAAGGGCGATGCTGCCGTCGTTAAGGCGCTTCTGGATAAGGGCGCGGACGTGAATGCGAAGTTCCGCTACGGCGCGACGGCGCTCTCGTATGCAGCGGACAAGGGACACTTTGAGGTCGTCAAAATTCTTCTCGAACGCGGAGCCGATGTCAACGTCCGCGATACCTTCTACAATGCGACGCCGCTTCAATGGGCGACAGAGAAAAGCCACACTGCAATCGTCAAAGCTCTGCTCGACAAGGGTGCGGAAGGCGTCGATGAAGTTTTGCTGGCCGGGGCGCGCAACGGCAACGTGGAGTTTGTTCGCATGGCTCTCGCCAAGGGCGGATTGAAGCCTGAGACGCTGACGGCGGCGCTCGTTGCCTCTACTGCCGATGAGAAGAAGGCGGAGATCGCGGAGATGCTCAAGAAGGCAGGCGCACAGCCTCCGCCGGAGATTGCTGTTGAGACTTTGCAATCCTACGTCGGCAAGTACAAAGGCGAGCAGGGGTCGGAAGTCGCCGTCACGTTCACAGACGGTAAGCTCTACGTCACTCAGCCGGGGCAAGGCCCGCTCCTCTTAAGCGCGATAGACAAGACCACTTTCAAGCCGACGGCGTTCGACGGCGTCATTATCGTCTTCAACGTCGAAGGCAGCAAAACAACCGGCTTCACGCTCAAGCAAGGCCCAAACACGTCGGTGCTCAAGAAAGTTGAATAATAAACAGTTTTCAGTTTTGAGTTTTCAGTTTTCAGTACAGACAAGTTGCTTTCTGCTGAAAACCGAAAACTGAAAACTGTAAACCGATGAGGATTGTTATGAAACGTCTTCTACTTCTCTCTCTCTGCATTGCCGCTTTCGCAGTCGTCGCATCTGCGCAGAACTGGCCTTCGTTTCGCGGGCCGGGCGCAACGGGCGTGGCCGAAGGCAAGAGCATGCCCGTCAAGTGGGATGCTGAAAAATCCGTCAACGTCCTCTGGAAGACACCGATTCCCGGTCTTGCGCATTCGAGTCCGGTCGTGTGGGCCAACCGTGTCTTCATCACGACCGCCGTCAGCAGTAATCCCAAAGAAGAAACGCGCTTTGGCCTCTACGGAGATGTTGCGCCCGTCAAGGAAGAATCAAAGCACACGTGGAAGGTCTATTGTCTGGACAAGCGCACGGGCAAAATCCTTTGGGAGCGCATTGCCTATGAAGGGATGCCCAAGATAAAGCGTCATCCCAAAGCGACGCACGCTTCCTCTACACCGGCGACAGACGGCAAACACCTTGTTGCCCTCTTCGGCTCGGAAGGACTCTACTGTTATGACATGAACGGCAAGCTGCTCTGGAAGCAAGACCCAGGCGTGCTCGATGCGGGCTGGTTCTACGACCCTGATTATCAGTGGGAGTATGCGAGTTCGCCTATCATCTATCAGAACCTCGTCATCTTGCAGGCAGACATACAGAAGAACTCTTTCATCGCCGCCTACGACTTAAAGACCGGCAAGCAAGTCTGGAAGACTGCGCGCGAAGAGATTCCTTCGTGGGGCACGCCGACCGTCTACGAGGGTAAGACGCGCGCCGAACTCATCACCAACGGCACGAAGGCCATACGCGGCTATGACCCCGCGACCGGCAAAGAGTTGTGGCGGCTCACACCCAATTCCGAGATTACAACGCCGACGCCCTTCGTCGCGCACAACCTAATCTTCGTCACCAGCGGCTACGCGCCCATCCAGCCCATCTATGCCATCCGCCCCGGCGCAAACGGCGACATTACTTTGAAGGACGGGCAGGAATCTTCCGAGTTTATCGCTTGGAGCAAAAAGCGTGGCGGGCCGTACATGCCGACGCCAGTGGTCTACGAAGACTTACTCTACACCCTCTCGAATCAGGGAGTGTTCACAGCCTACAACGCGCGCACGGGCGAGCGCGTCTACCAGCAGAGATTGGCCGACCGTGGCGGCGCGTTCACAGCCTCGCCCGTTGCTTCTAACGGCAAGATTTATCTCAGCAGCGAAGACGGCGAAATCTTCGTCGTCAAAGCTGGCCCTAAGCACGAACTGCTCGCCGTTAATCCGGTCGGCGAAGTCCTGATGGCGACGCCAGCCATCTCTGATGGAATGCTCATCGTGCGCGGGCTTAAACACGTCTTCGCCATCGCGGAAGCACCACGCGCCGTGAAATAAACATTCCTTCTTCTTATTTATGTCAGGTGCTTCTTGAAAAACTGGATCATTCTCTCGTGAGCTAATTTTGCAGCTTCCGGGTTAAAGCGCGGGCGCGTGAAATCGTAGAAGGCATGGGCCGCTCCCTCGTAAATGTATATCTCTGTGGGTGTGCCTTGCGCTTTTAGGTCTTGCTCAAACCTTTTTACGTCAGCCAGCGGAATGAACGGGTCGATTGCCCCGTAGTGTCCCTGCACCGGCACTTTGATTTGATCCAGGACATTCATGATGTCCAGCTTAAAAGCCCCTTTGGGCGATTGATAGTTTGGGCCTAGCACGGGTGGGCCGTAGAAGCCGACGACCGCCGAGAGGTCTTTGAACAGGGCCGAGAAGATGAGCGCCTGCCGTGCGCCGCCACAGAAGCCGACCGCACCCAATCCGCCGCGCTTAAAGAAGGGTTGCCGCCGCAGGTAATCAATGCCCGCCAGCATGTCGCGCCGCTGCTGCTCGTCGAAAGCCTTGCTGCCGTAGAAGGCGAACTTCTCACGCGCTTGGTTCATTGTTAATCCGGGCGCATGCGAGTAAGGATTGACGGCCAAGCCTATGAAGCCGCCCTGCGCGAGTTGCGCCGCAGTGTTGCGCAGGTCGTCCGTTATTCCGGGGTTAGGTGAAAATATAACTATGGCCCGATAGCGCCCGCTTGTTTTGGGTCGGGCCAGATAACCCTGCATCGTAACCGCGCCGCTTTTGAACGTAATATCGCCATGCGTGACATTGGGGTCGTCAAGCGCCTTCGGCTCTAAGGGCTGTCGTATTTCCTGCTGCTGGGCGGTCGCTTGAGAAGTGGCAATCGAGACGCCGACGACTGCCGCCGCCGCGTTGCCTAGAAAGGTACGCCTGCCGCTGTCCACCGCATCGCAATCATCGCCGACACACATAATCAGCGCCTCCCTCTTGTTTCATTTAACTAAAGCTGGCGCGCTACTGGCACTTTTGCAGCATCGTCATTTTTCCGAAAGTGAGAATCAACGGGCCGATGGTCTCTTTCGTCTGCGTGAGCTTAATCGTTAACTTCATCGTTTGGCCCTCGATGCTTCCGGTGTAGCGCGCCGCCTGCTTCTTATCCTCATCAGCGCGTGTTGGCCCAAACGACTCCTGTTCGTATGTGCCCTCCAGTTCAAAGCTGCGATTGCTGTCTAAAACGATTGGCTGTTCAATGCTGCCGTGAGCGCAGGTGAGGTCAAGCCCTGCTCCATTTTCCTGCACGTTGAGCAGCGCGCTCTTGCCGCCCCAGACGCCTATCAGAGCCTTGCTGGTTTGTTCGTTTTTTGTCGGCGGAGATGCTTCCACTTTCTTACTCCGGCAAGATTCGGTTTGCATGAGCGTAGTCATGAGCAATGGCAACGCCAGCAACGCTAATGTCAGTTTCAGGTAGTTCGTCATCTGACCTCATCTTAACACCGGCGCGACGAGACGCGCCAAGCGCCGCACATATTATTCGTCGGCTGGAAATGAAAGAGGACTGTTGAGCGAGAGTGTCGCTCAACAGTCCTCTTTCCGGTTAAAGACCTGCCCCGTTGTTCAGGGCCAAGTCAGGTTATTGTGGACGGTAACCCCTGGGAACGGGAACGTCGCTGGCAGGCGTGACAGCTATGTTCAGGTTCAGGGTCATAGTGGAATTATCCGTGCTCCTGATGATGAACCAATTGCCGTCCGACGGACGATAAACCGCGATGTCGGCTTTACGGTCACCGTCGTAATCGCCCGGCACTGGAATGTCACTGCCGCCGCCCCAGTTGCGAATGATGCCGCCGTTGTTGGAGCTTTGGATGATGTACCAGTTGCCTTCCGATACACGGTAGACAGCAAGGTCAGCCTTGCCGTCGCCGTCGTAGTCAGCCGGAACAGCCACGTCGCCCGTGATGCCCCAGTTGCGAACGGTGCTCGTGCCCCTGGCAGTGCCAAGGGAGTACCAGTTGCCCTCGCCTGCACGGAAGACTGTGATGTCAGCCTTGCCGTCTCCGTCGAAATCAGCCGGAATTAACTGGTCGCCACTCGTACCCCAACCCTGAACTCTGGTTGCGTTGTTAGAGCTTTGCTTGATGTACCAGTTGTTCTCACCGGGACGGAAGACTGCATAATCCGTCTTGGCGTCGCCGTCATAGTCTGCCTGCGCGGGGATGTCTCCGCTCTGGCCCCATCCTACAACGATGCCGCCGACGGCAGTGCCGCGTATGTACCAGTTGCCTTCCGCAGCACGCCAGACAGCAGGGTCTACCTTGCCGTCGCCATCATAATCGCCCGGCACGATGATGTCTGTGCCGAAGCCCCAATTGACGACGTTGAACGAGTTGTCAAGAGTGCTGGTGAAGTACCAGTTGCCGCTCGTCGGCTTGTAGACGCCGATGTCGGTCTTGAAATCACGGTCAATGTCAGAGATCGTCGGCGTGCAGCATTGCGAACCGTCGCGTAGGACGATTGTGTCAACGCGCCAGCCTTCGACGGTGACACCGTTGCCGTCGTCAGCGCCGAGACGCCAACGCAATCGAATGTTCTTGCCAGCAACAGATGCGGGCAGGTTAACAATCGTTGTGATGTAACCGCCCGACTGGTGTGTCCAAGCCTGACGGCCTCCGAGCGGATTGGTCGGGTCAGCAGCAAGGGCCGCAGTATAACCGTTTTGAGCAAAGCTGCCGCCGGCGGCGAGAATGTCCGCAAACGGCCCGCCGTCCACGCTGATCTCCAATACACCGCCATCAAACGTGCCTTCCATGTTGTACAGATGCCTGAAGGTCACCTGCGCCTTATGAGACGTGACGGGGAATGAAGGCGATGTCAAAGAGCTATCGCCGTGAGTCGTCGGGTTCGGACTAAAGGCATGATTCGGCGCTGTATCGGAAGTGCCTGCCGTTGCCCTCGTTACCCAGGGAGTTCCGCCGCCGGTCGCCGCCGTCGTCCAGCCCGGAGGCAGGGCGGGTGCGGTGACGCCGTCGAAATTCTCGTATGAGATTGACCTTTGAACGCCGACCGTCAAGGTGAACGACACAGTACCGATGAAGTTGCCGTTGTCCGTCAGGTAGAGCGTTAAGGTGATTGTGCCGCCGCAGAGCAGAGTCGGGTCAGCGAGGAAGGTAAACTGCCTTGAGACCGGAGCGCCGTTCGGAGGCAGAGCGCCGTAGTTCTGCGAAGTGGACTGCGGAGTCAGGATAACGCCTCCGCCCGGCAGGATGGATGCCTGCACGTTGGAAGTGCCCGCCGCTCCTTCGTTCCTGAGCGGAACGTTGACCGTGACGGTCTCGCCCGGATCAATCGCGCCGTTTGGAACATTACAGTTTTCCGCCGCCAAGGTAGCTGCGCCGGAAGCGACGACCGCTACCTTCTGCGCGAGCACAAAGTTGGCGATTGATGTGCCGCCGTTGACGACGGCGACGCCCTGCGTGGTCGGTTGATAACCGGGCGCGGAAGCCGTCATCGTGTAAAGGCCCGGAGCCATCATCGCAAAGGAATAAGCTCCGTTGGCGTCAGTGACGCGGACGTAGCCGTCAGATGATTTGACGAGCGCGCCCTGAATCGGATTGCCGTTGCCATCTGTCACTGTGCCCTGAAGCGAACCGATGGGCGCGGCGGTTGTGCCCGGCAGCTTGAAGGCTCCGATGCGCGTCTGCCAGCAGGCAGAGCAGGTCGAAGCTTCCTCGGCGGCTGTGAAGTATTCCGTTGCGAACCAGAAGGTCGCATCGTCCGACGGGTCAATGTTCAGAGAGCTATAGTCGCCCCAGCGAGAGCCTGTGTTCTTCTGGATACCGCTGCCCTCGATGATTGACTGTTCGCCCTGCATGAGTCCGCCAGACGGGTCTGTGGTAAGGCGCGCGGCGTAGCGGATGCCCGGATAAACGGTCGAACTGGAGACGCTATAACCGACGGCGATGTTGCCCTGATAGTCTTGCGCGGCGCTGCCCATCCAGCGATGAGTTGTATCGCCGAGGGCGCCCGCGTAGGTGGCCTGCTCAAAGACCGAATACGGGCCAGCGCCGCTCTTACGAAATTCGTAGTAGCGTATGCCCGCCCTGTGTCCAGTGCGCAAATTCGACGGAGTGGCGTTGACATCGACCGTGTGTGTGACCACCAGCGATTCGTGCGCGCCGAAGTTGCGATAAGCAAGGCGGTGCATGATACGGTCGGCGATGCCGTCCAATCTCTGCCCTGCCGTATTCGGCGTCGGCGTCGGCGTCGCCACAGGTGTCGGCTTCGTCTGAACCGGCTGGTCAATGTCGTCTCTGAACGTATCGGCAGCAGTTAAGCTCGACTCGTTTAAAGTCGGGTCAAAAGCTGCAACGGCGACGATGCCCTCCGGCCTGACCGTAAAGGTCGAATTCGCCGGGGTGGCAAAGTCCGCATGAAAATCGTAAAACTTCATGCCGTCCGGCCCAGTCCCGTGCTCGTCCGCCGTAAAGAAGGCAAACGGGCAGGGCGCGCCGGGCGGCGGCGGCGTCAGGCCGTCAATGTCCGCCGGGAGAAAATTCAAGCTGGCGGTCGGGTCAATCAACGGCACGTCGAAATAGATGTAGGTGGAGGCTGGCTCGCCCTTCAACATTTTGTCGCGGTCGAAAGCGAAAACGCCCGCGCCCGTCGCGTTGGAGGCAAACTGGCGTGTGGACATGTAGTAGCCGTCAGACCAGACGCCGAGCTTCGGATAGTCAGGGAACAAGCCCTTCGGCGTCACGAAGTCGTAAAGATAGTAAGCGCCGGTCGGGTCTGGAGTCTGCGAGATGGCGATTAATACGTGGCCGGGTGTTGTGACGTTTGGCCCAGGGGTGGGGAGACAGAACTGGCTCAGATTCCAGCGGTCGGCCTGCGCGTCGTAGAGCGCGATGGGGTCGCCGTTGTTGAGCGTTCCGCAAGGAGCGCCGAGACCAGCGAAGAGAGTTGAGAGCCTTGCAACAGGAGTTAAAGGCGTGCCGGTCTTGCCGTAGACGCGAAACGTCGTGTTGGTCATCTCGACGACGTGGTTCGGGCCGACATCAATTACCGTATCGGGGGGAAAGCTGAAGCTGCCAGCATTGAGAGCGGCTGTGTCGCGTGCGCTCAGTCCCTCGAAGTTAACGGAGGGCGTCGGCAGGACTGTCGGCGCATCCGGGAATCTGGTTTGGAGCGCGCCGTCTCTTGAGACCTCTGCACTCGAAACGGGCACGGCTGATTCTTCGTTCTTGACGGCAATGCCGCTCAAGGGGCCGGGCTGGCGTGTGCTCTTAATCGGAACGGGAAAGTCCCTGACTGCAATTGACTTGGCGAACTTGGCGGCCTGCACAACCATCGGCTTGCCGATGTCCGGGCTGGTCGCCTGCGCCTGTCGCTCCTGATAGGTCGCAGCGTGTTTCTGGATACCGTTAATGGTTCTCTTTAATCTTTTATCCGGGCCAGCAGCGACTACTAACATTGGTAGTAGCATGGCTGCCGCTAAGAGCAGCACTAAATATCTCTTCATCTTTCGAATCTCTCCTTTGGGTATGCCGTGACAGCGTGAGCAATAACAGGGGCGCGGGCGTCTTCAGTCGAAGACACACATGTAGACTGTGCCAACCCTTGTTCGTAAAGAGTCCGTGGCTACAATGAGACTGATTGCTTCAACTGTACGGTGCGCGCCGGAAGATTATGAAGTCCAAACGTTTGGGAGTTTGATTTCTTAAAAACCTCTGGCGGCAAAGAAGAGAGTCGTCGCAAAGCAAGTGTAGCTGCGGGTTAACCACCTTGACCTTGACCTTAATGACTGTTAATTGGTTCTGAACTTTGATGGCAAGAGAAGAGTTGGCTGAAAGTACTAGCCAGACCCGGCTCTATCGGAAGCTAACGGCATGAAGATAAACCTTCTTTCCTTCTCTTGTCAAATTGCTGACAATATAGTTGGCCCAGAAAAAGCGTGATGTATAGCGCCCCACAGCCGACATGGAATATGATGGCTTCACAAAAAAACAGCGGAAATAAGAGATGACAGAGCAAACAGATGCAACCTCTGCGATGACCGCGACAGATCAATCAACCGCTCAGGCCGTAGTCTGGCAGTGGAGCGCCTTCGACAAGCTCTCGCTCGATGAGCTTTACACCATCCTGCGTGTCCGGCAGATGGTCTTTGTCGTCGAACAGGCTTGCCCTTACCTGGACGCTGATGGTTACGACGAACGCGCATGGCATCTGCTGGGCTGGGTAGAGCAACGCGGGACGAAAACTCTGGCGGCTTACGCACGAATATTCCCGCCCGGAATCAAATACGCGGAAGCATCCATCGGGCGCGTTGTCACGCATCCTTCGATGAGGCGCAAAGGTATGGGCGAAGCTTTGATGAGCGAGGCGCTGCGACGCATTGAGACGCTCGTGCCGGGCGCTGATGTACGCATCGGGGCGCAAGCTTACCTTGAAAGATTTTACGAGAAAGCGGGCTTTCGCCGCGTCTCCGAGCCTTACGACGAGGACGGCATCATTCACATAGAGATGCTCAGAGCAGCCACCGTCTGACTTTCCTAAGCGCAAAATTCATGTTCCCTGCTGGCACAGTCAACGCATAGTTTAGTATCTTACCTGCTATTCATAGAACAATCTCGATTCAAGAGTTGAACCCGAAGGAGACACCCGTATGCCGACATCAACCCCGCCCCCTTACTTTCCCCAAAGCTCTCTCTCGCCGCCAGACCCTAAGGGCTGGTTGAAAAAAAAGCTGGCGCTCGTCGGTTGTCTCTTGCTGCTGCTGATTCTGCTGGCCGGTTTCGTCGTCGGCCTTGTTTACCTGTTGAAATGGATATTTTGAGTTGAAGGATGCAGGCTGAGAAAAGGTAATCGGGGTCGAGACAATAGCTCCCGTCTAAGTTTTCTTTATCACGAACGCATCTCTCGTTCTGCGGCCCTTGCCGGTTTCAAACTCTCTCCGGCAATCGTGTATACTGCTCTTCGTCCCCAATCAATTTATATCTCTCAAAGTCGCAGGAGTATCTACTGACATGAAGCTACTGATAGTCGCCTCGCTCTTGCTCTGCGTGCCGCTGATGGCGGCGGCACAAAATGGGCAAGCACGCAAGCTATTTCCCTATAACTATTCGATTGACGATTTGCCGAACGGGCTGCGTTTGATTACCGTTCCGACCGACTATCCGAATCTGGTTGCGCTCTACATCGTCGTCCAGACCGGCTCGCGCAACGAGATCGAAGAAGGCAAGAGCGGCTACGCACACTTTTTCGAGCACCTGATGTTTCGCGGCAGCCAGAACTATACCTCAGACCAACGCGACGAGATTCTAAAACGTGCCGGGGCAGACTCGAACGCTTACACCTCCGACGACCGGACGGTCTATCACGAAGTCTTCTCGAAGGAAGACCTCGACGAGATTATGAAACTCGAAGCCGACCGTTTCCAACGTTTGAAGTACACGCCGGAACAATATAAGACCGAAGCCGGTGCGGTGCGCGGCGAGTATGACAAGAACAGCGCCAACCCCATCTCGAAGCTTTACGAAGTCCTGCGCGCGACCGCTTTTAAGAAGCATACCTACGCGCACACCACCATGGGCTTCATCAAAGACATAGAGGATATGCCGAATCAGTACGACTATAGCTGGCAATTCTACAACCGCTACTATCGACCGGAATACACGACCATCGTCATCGTCGGAGACGTGACGCGCGACAATGCTCTACAGATGACCAAGAAGTATTTCGGCAGTTGGGAGCGCGGCAATTACTTGCCGCAGATTCCCGCCGAGCCGCCGCAGGATGGCCCGCGCACCAATCACGTCGATTGGCCCACGCAGACCCTGCCTTACGTCGTCGTAGCCTATCGCGGCCCGGCGTTTTCCGACGAGAGCAAAGACAAGGCGGCGCTCGATTTGCTGGCCGCAGTCGCCTTCGGCGAAAATTCCGAACTCTACCAGAAGCTTGTCCTGAAAGAGCAGAAGGTTGATTTCCTGTCGCCGAATTTTGATGACCAGATTGACCCGGAACTCTTCGCCATCTTCTCGCGGGTTAAAGAGCAGAAGGATGTCGATTACGTGCGCGAACAGATTGTGATGACCTTCAAGCGCTACACGCGCGATCAGATTCCGCAGGCAAAGCTTGACGCGACGCGCTCACGCCTGCGCTACAGCCTCGCGCTTCAGATGGATAGCTCAAGCGCGATAGCTGGCACGCTTGCTCCATACATCGCGCTGCGCCGCACGCCTGAGACGATGAACAAGCTCTTCGCGCTCTATGACCAGATTACGCCCGAAGACATACGCTCGGCAGCCGAGCGCTATTTCATCGAGCGCAACCGCACCATCGTCACGCTCTCTACGAAATCAAGCGACGGAGGTGCAAAATAATGTCGAGTGTTTCGGAAACAATGAAAAAGAGTCAGAGCCTTCGAGCGCGCCTGCGCCTAGTATCTTTCACGCTCGGATTGCTGCTCGCAATCGCCTTTGCTCCGGCCCACGCGCACGCGCAAAGTGCGCCCGACAAGCAGCCCGCGCAAATCAAGCCGCCGATGGTAGGCGGAAGCCAGACGACTAAATCCGGGAGCAAGAAGAAGCCTTCAACTAAACCGATGTCAACCTCAATCGCCACGGTGATGATGCCGAACCAATCGCCGCTCGTTACCTTTCGCATTCTGTTTATGACCGGCTCGGCCAATGACCCGGCTGGCAAAGAGGGCGTCGCCGCTTTGACCGCCGCGATGCTGGCAAAGGGCGGCACGCGCTCGCTCTCTTACGAACAGATAGTGGAAGCCATGTATCCGATGGCGACCTCTTTCAACTGGCAGACAGACAAGGAAATGACTGCCTTTTCCGGCACAACGCACATTGATAACCTGGGCCGCTATTACCAGCTTATCAGTCAAATGTTGCTCAACCCAGGCTTTCGTGAAGAAGATTTCACGCGCTTGAAACAGGACGCCGTCAATTTCCTGAAAGTCTCTTTGCGCGGCAGCAACGATGAAGAGCTTGGCAAAGAAGCACTCTACAACACTCTCTACGCCAATCACCCTTACGGCCATCACAACATTGGCAACATTAGTGCGCTCGAAAAGCTAACCATCGCCGACGTGACCGATTTCTACCGCACGCATTACACGCAGGCCAATCTAGTGCTTGGGTTAGCGGGCGGCTACGGAGAAGATTTCCCGAACAAAGTGCTGGCCGATTTTTCAAGACTGCCGAAGGGTAAGGCCAGCCGCACAAAGATTGCTGTCCCGACCGTTGCCGCAGGCATGAAAATCGGCATCATCAAACGCGATACACGCTCGACAGCCATCTCGCTCGGCTTTCCCATCAACGTAACGCGCGCAGACAAGGACTGGCCCGCGCTCGCCGTCGTCGCGTCCTACTTCGGCCAGCATCGCTCCAGCAACAGCTATCTTTACCAGCGCCTGCGCGAAGCGCGCGGACTCAACTACGGAGATTATTCCTACATCGAGTATTTCCCGCGCGGGATGTTCCAGTTCCAACCCGACCCGAATCTGGGACGACAGCAGCAAATCTTTCAAATCTGGATTCGCCCGGTCGAGCCGCAGAACGGGCACTTCACGCTGCGCGCAGCGCTCTACGAATATGACAAGCTGGTGCGCGACGGGATGTCGAAGGAAACCTTCGAGGCGACGCGAGACTTTCTTTTGAAGAACGTCAACGTGCTGACGCAGACGCAGAACGCGCAACTCGGCTACGCGCTCGACAGCCGCTACTACAACATCCCGGATTTCAACCAGTACATGCGCCAGCAGCTTTCTAAATTGACGCTCGCTGATGTCAACAACGCTATCCGTCGTCATCTCAAGAGCGACCGGATGCGCATAGTCATGGTGACGAAGGATGCCGAAGGCTTGCGCGATGCGATTGTCGCCAATCGCCCGTCGCCCATCACCTACAACTCTCCGAAGCCGAAGGAGATTACAGACGAAGATAAAATCATCGAAGCCTACAAGATCAACGTCCGAGCCGAAGACATCGAAGTCATCCCGGTCGAACGCGTCTTTGAGTAAAGGCAAGGGATGAAAGACGAAAGGCATGAGTGAGGCGCTTAGGATAGCCTCGCTCGTGCCTTTCCCATTTGAGAATCTTTATCTGTCTACAATCGTTCCCATCTGCACGACTTCAAAGTCAGAACCTTTGATTGCGCTCAGGGTGCTCAGTTCGTCATCATTCCAGCGCGAATCGGGCGCGCCGCTGACGTACCAGTTAGAGCCGTTGTCTGCCAGTATCATCCCGTATTTCTTCAGAGCCTTAAGGACGACCTGCATCGCGGGCGAAAATCTCGAAACGTCGAACGAAGCCTTGAGGCGCACGCGCATTCCCATCGGCGGCAGATTAGGATTCGTGTTGTTGCTCGCAAAGTGGCGCGCAGGATAGACGTAAGCCCTGCGCGTGAACTGTGCTGTAAAACGCAGGGCGTGCGTAATCTCTTTCTGCTCGAAGACTTCATCGTAACGGACGAGGCCGGGGAAGATGGGCAAGCCCGCCGCGTCAGCCGAAGTCCAGCCAGCGGGGCGCAGCGCGTTGGAGTTCAAATCGTAGACCGCGCCGCTGTCAGCATTCCAACTAGCACCGTTGTTGACAGGAAAAGACCTGTGCAACTCGTAAAGTTTCCAGTTGTCGCGGTCAATGACGATGACGTGACGGTCGCCGTTCCCGCTTGGCCCACCTTCGATGGGAGCATTGGGCGGAACGGGATAAGGGCCGGGGTCGCTCTCATCGCCGTAGGCTGTGAAAGTGATAGGCACTTTCGTTTGTGTGCCTGAGACGACCACGTAGGGGATGCCGTTTGGAGCGCCCGCCCAGACAGTCCCGAAGTCAGGATGAAGCCCAGTGTTAAGCCCCATACTTGAAATCAGATTATTGGAATTCGGGTCAACGGACAGCGCGGAGATGTCTTCGTTCCACGGATTGTCTACGGGGAAGACACGCTTGCCGTGCAGGCTCGCGCCCGCGCCCAAGTCCGGCACGGGTGTTATTACTACGTCGTCGGGCGGGCCGCCGCCGATGTGACCGATGCCTACGCGCACGCGATTACTCGCCGTCCCGCGCAGGCTAATACCGATGAGCACATCGCCGACATCGCCCCAATCGTCGCGCACTCTGACGATCACGGATGTCAGCCAATCGAAACCGGGCACTTTGCCGACATACTCGACAATCAAAGAATGGCGCGTGCGCGTGGCGTCTTCGGCTTCGGCGCTGACGGCGGAAGCCGTTTCGCCGGGGAGCAAATCAAGATTTCTGGCGAAGAGCATGATGCGCGTGCGTGTATCGACGCCGAACCGTACGGGCTGCGTCAATTGGAAAGGCTCGCGCGTCCATGACACGGATTCGACTGCGACGGCGCGCGTCGAGTTGGCTTCGCTGATTAGTTCGGGCGCAGCCGTCGCTGTTTGTTGCGCCGCACAAATGAAGAGGACGACGCCGAAGGCGGCACGAAAGAGTGTGACGAGAGAGAAAGAGTTGCGATGTCTGCGCACGAAGACGCACGCGTAGGCAATGCTCATAAACTTCGACTTACCGAAAGCTTCAAATTTTTTGGATGAGGGTCGGGCAAGAAGAATACTGACAGTTTTACTTTAATAGAGTTTACAAATAAGTCAAGCGATTTGTCTCATCATCAGCTAAGAGGTGAGCGCTGCAAACACGTCGCAGGTGATGTGTTTGCAGCGCTCCGAAGTAAGCGGTCAGGTCTTGCGCTCTGTATCAACTGGCGGGGCATCACGGCTATATCTTACTACTTTTTCGCCACTTCCTTGAGAGCCGTCTCGACGGTTGCTTTTAATGCTTCGAAAGTCGGCACGGAGACTTTACGACCGTTGACGAAGAAGGTCGGTGTGCCGTTAACGCCGAGCCGCAGGCCGTCGCGTATGTCGCGTTGCACCTTGTCGGCGAATTTGCCGGAGTCGAGCGCGGCGTCAAACTTTTGACGGTCGAGCGCAAGCTGGCTGGCGTATCCTTTGAGCGAGGCCACGTCCAGTTTCGATTGGTTTTTCAGCAGCATCGGGACGTATTCCCAATACTTGCCCTGCTCGCGCGCAGCCTCCGCTGCCTCCGCTGCTTTGTAGGCATCCGCGTGTTGTTCGAGCGGGAAGTCGCGCACGACAAGCCTCACCTTGCCGTCGTGTTCCTTTACCAGTTTTTCAACCAGCGGGTGCGTCGCGGCGCAACTCGGACATTGTAAATCCGTAAACTCTATGATTGTGACGGGCGCGCTCTGGCTGCCGAGAGACGGTTGATCGTCTGTGGCGATGCTGTAAAGGGGCTGCTCAGGTTTTTGGAGAAACGTCTGGATTGAAGCAGTGCGGCGCAACTGCTGTGCGAAGTCCGTCTGCGCGTTGCGCGTCTCGCGCTCCTGCAAAATCTGCATGACGTGATCTTTCACCAGAGGATATTCGACGCCGATGCGCTCTTTGTTCTCCTCGTAAAAAGCGCGCGCGTCCGCTTCTGTGACCTTCCTGGTCTTCGATGAGGCTTCGGCGTCGAGCAGTGCCGTGGTTGTAATCTTTCTCTTCTGCGCCTCCTGCTCAAGCAACACGTCGTTGATTCTCAAATCAATCTCTCTTTGACGAAGATTGTAAACCTGCTCCTGCACGCTGTAGATGAGCGGACGCAGGGAGTCTTCGATGTCTTCGGAAGTAATCGGTTCATTGTTGACAGTCGCAAGCACGCGCGCACGCTCCTGCGGGGTCTTTGGCGGCGTGATGTTCTGGACGAGCACTTTAACGTCGGCTGCGGCGCGCAGGCGCTCGGCCAGCTTTTGCGCCTCCTCGCGCTCACGCTGATTGCGCAGATAGACGAGGATGTCGCTTCTGACATCCTTAAGCTCCGCGCGTATGCGCGCCTTATTCTGCTCATAGAAGGCTTGCACTTCCGCATCCGTAGGGTCTTTGACCTTGGCAACAACTTCGTCTTCGAGCAGCTTGATTGTGCTCACCTTGCGCTTCCTTGCTTCGGCTTCCAACAGTTTTGAATTGATCTGCAAATCAAGCTCACGCTTGCGCGCTTCGACGACCTGCTGCTGAAGCTGGCTGACGCTCTGATTGAGTTGCGAGCTAATATCCCGGCTGGTGATTTCGACGCCGTTGACGATTGCCAGCACTTCGGGCAGCGGCTGCGCTTCACACGCGCAGTCCTCTTCTTTTTTAAGGTTCGGCTGCTGCACGCCGATTGGAGTCGCTGCGGGCGTCGGGCTGGTCTGCGCTTGCTTGCTCCCCGTCGCTGGATTCGCCTGGGCCAGGGCACTGTCTGAATAAGCAACTAACGCGATTATGAGAATCAATAATTGTCTGTACATCTTTCTCTCCGTTCGTTGGTCGGGGGCGAAAGCACAAACGGCGCTTTGATTTGCGCGCCGCCGCTTTTTGAGCCTCCACCATTTCCGCTTCGTCTACTTCGGCGCTACTTATTATGGCCTCTCTTTGGGCACAAGGCGATCCGTCAGGGGAGTGTATTGTTTGTTGCCCAGATCGACGCCGACGATGTATGAACCGATTGAGCCGACTCTGCGATTCGGGCCGAAGGTGACGGGCGGAACGACGCCGGTTCTGAAATCCTGTATTTGCTCAAGCGAGTTGATGAGCGTCGTGCGGTCGAGCTGCCTGCCGCCGAGCTTCGTTGCCTCGAAGAGAACTTTCGTCGCGGCGTAGGCGACCGATTGAAACGCGGGGCTACGCAAAGGCGCTCCGGCTTTCTGCATCACAGCGATAAACTCGGCGAAATCGTTCTGGTTCGGGAGCGTCGCCGGATAAGACAAGAACGTCTGCGCCGCCTGGCTCGCCGGCAGATTGAAAGCACCACGACCGAGCATGACGACCGAGCTTAAAAGCGCGGCGTTGAGCTTGACGCGCTCCATCTCGCGGGCGCTGGCAGCGATGTCGTCCGCGCCGCCGAAGAAGAAAATGAAGTCAGGCTTTTTCTGCATTAAGGCTTCCACTGTCTTCGCTGCTGAAAACTGGCCGCTCTTGTAACTGTGCTCGGCGACTATCTCCATCGAGTACATTTTGGCCTGAGCTTGCAATCCCGCCAGCGCGTCACGGTCAAAATCGTTGTCGGCGTAAACGACCGCTAGCCTTGCAGGCTTGCCGCGAGCTTTGCCGTAAACGAAATCGACGAGCGCGCGTGCCTGATCGCTGAAGGTCGGAAGCAGGTAAAAGACGTAAGGGTTGGGCGGCACGGACAGGCGCGGCGAGAGCGTGACGGGGCCGACGAGCGGAACTTCGCTGCGCTTGATAAATTCGTTGAGAGCGCGGCTATCACCCGGCTCAAAGCTGCCGATGAGCGCAAACACGCCGTCTCGCTCAATCAAGCGTCTTGTCGCTTCAAGCGTCTGCGCAGGCTCGCCGCGAGAATCTTCGACCACCAACTCGAAACGACGGTTATAGATTCCCCCCTGAGAATTAAGCTGCGCGAAGCTGGCAGCCAGAGTGGCTTTAACATCCTCGCCGACGCTTGCGAGCGGCCCCGTCATCGGCAAGGCTGCGCCGACTTTGATCGTGTCGTCTGTCAGGCCGGGGTCTGCGTCCGCTTCCTTTCCGAGCTTTTTAAGATAAGCGATGAGGTCTGCCATCTGCGCCGCCGTCATGCGATAGCGCGGCATGGCCGGATGAAGGCGCGCGCCGTTGGCATCCAATCCGGCATTGATAGAGCGCGCGAGAGTCGCTTCGTTGTAGGGAGCGCGCTCGCGTCTGGTGAGCGGCGACGTTTGAGCCCCCGTCAATTTCTCCCAGGTGATGGGCGGCGGCTGTATTCCACCTTCGCGCGTTCCCTCGCCTCTCAACCCGTGGCAATTGACGCACGTAAAAGAGGTCGCAGGCAATTCAAGCTCGTCATTATTCAAGAAGGCTACGATTTCGCCGCCGCCAAAGCCGCCCTCGCCCTTTTGATAAATTTGCTTTCCGCGTTTCTCCTGCGGCGAGAGAGCACTTGTGCCCTGTGTCGCCGCTTTGTCGACACAGACGAGCAGGGCTGCGACAAGACAGACTATGCCTGCGAGGGTCAGCTTTAAGCGAAAGACGCGAGCCTTCATTCTTTTACGTCAAACGGAAAACTTTTACGTCAAGCGGAAATTTCGCCGGTGGGCCAAGTTCTTAATCCGTCTCTTTCTTGGCGGCGAGCAGTTTCGTGACGGCGCTGGCAATCTCCGTGGGGTTCGACATCGCGTGTACCTTCAACCAATCGCCGGTCGCCTCGTTGCCGATAATCAGCACGCTCGTGTGCTTCTCTTTGTCTTCGACGTAGCCGCCGAGTTTGTAAAGCACCCAGTCGACGTTCTTCTTCTCGCCGGTCAGGAAATACCAGCCCGGCTGCGCCTTAAAGCTATCAGCATATTTTTTGAGCACGGCGGGCGTATCGGTCAAAGGGTCAACGCTGATGGAAAGCATCAAGACTTCGCGCCCGACGCGCTCGCCCAGATACTTCTGCACCTTCACCAGATTAGCCGTCATAGGCGAACAGACGCCTTTGCAGTTGGTAAACAGAAAGTTGATGAGGACGACCTTGCCTTTGAGCATGTCGTCATAGAAGCGCACGGGCTTGTTTTCCTGCGTTAGCAAAACCAGGTTGGGGAAATACCTGGCCGACCCTTCCGCCATCGAGGCTTTCTTTTCCGCTTCAGTAGTTAATTGTTCCTTACTCTCCACGGCGTTTGACGCAGCAGCGCCTTTGCTCGCCGCATCGTTAACGAGGTTGACGATTTGAGAGACGGGCGACAGTCCGTAGATGCGCGTCCAGTAGCCAGCCGCGTCATTGCCTATGAGCAGCAAGGGCGTGTGGTCGTTTTTATTCGGGGCATAGCCGCCAAGGGCGCTGAGCAGGCCGTCAATCTCCTGCTTGCTGCCGGTCACAAACGTCCAGCCTGGGCCAGCCTTAAACTTTGAAGAGAAGCTTTTGAGTCTCTCCGGCACGTCGGTCGTCGGGTCAACGCTGATGGAGATTAACTGTACGTCGCGCCCGACGCGCTCGCCCAAATCCTGCTGGACGCGGCGAAACGTGGCGGTCAGCGAAGGGCAGATGGCCGTGCAGGTTGTAAAGATGAAGTTGATGGCGACCGTTTTACCCTTGACCAGGTCTGTGTAGAAGTTAAGCTTTCGTCCATCCTGATCGTAGACGGTCATGTCTGGAATGCGGAGTTTCAAGTTGGTTTCTTCGGCCTTCTTCATCTCCGTCGCGCCAGCGCCCACGCCCGACGGTTTCGTCTGTTCGTCATTCTTCTTCTGAGCCGTCAAATTCATGCCGCATTTAGGGCAGCGACCGGGCCTTTTGGCTGTGACTTCCGGGTGCATAGGGCAGGCGTAAGTAGCGGCCTGCGTCGTCGTAGTCTTCCGCGCACGCTTGGCCTGCGCCTGTGCTGTTCGGCCTCCGTCAAACGATAACGGAGCACAGATGAAGAGGGCGCTAAAGATGAGTGTGGTAATAATCTTGCTATTCATTCTTAGTCTCTTTCTGATGGTTTAGGTTGTTCTGATGTCGAACTTCCGGCGCTTCCTTCGACCGCCACTCTGGTAAACGGCAGATCGGCGTAGGTCGTGCCGCGCGATGCGACGCGCACCATGACGTGAAAGACGGCCTCGTGCGGAAACGTCTGCATAATCTCGTAGACACCGGCTTCTACTTCCTTCGCGTACTGTCGCTGCTGCCAAATGCCGGGCGGCTCAAAGACGAGTATCTGCACGTCTTCCAGTCCGCCGACGGGCTGTCCGGTCAAAGGGTCTGTGATTTTGAACCTGAGCGAAACCGTATCCTGCGCCTTAAATCGCTTGTCTTTGAAGAGGGCTTCGACCGCGATTGAAACTCCGCCACGGTTTTTATCGCCGTCCGGCGATTCGGCGACTTCAAGTTGAAAACAATTAACGACGCGCGGCTGGGCTATCACAAACGGCACGTCAAAGCGCCCCGATTGCGGCAATTTAATCGGCGTCGAGTAAACGCCGGGCGCAACTTCCGACAGGCTGCGGTCAAGCAACAGGAGCGCGTGCGGACGCCGCTTGTAATTGGTGAACGTGCCCATCGGGGCCATCATTCCTTCGACGTAGTAATAGATCATCTGGTCTGGCGTGTTGGCAATCATCGCCGCGTTGCCTTCGGGCGTCGGCACAATCATATCTGCGACGCCGATCTCCGCCGGAAGCGTGCTGGCAGGCAAGCGTCCCGCCACAACATCAACCGGCGAGAGCTTTCCTTTAGAGACTCCGCTCAACTCAATCAAAGAGAATTTTTCCGAGCCTGTGCCGCGAACGTAAGCATAGCGCGCGGTGAAGGCGACCTGATCCGGCCCCTTCACAACTTCGGTTGTGCCGATAATCGAATTGGTCGAAGCATCAAGCACGGAGACTGTGCTTTCAACCTGATTAACGACGAAGCCGAAGCGGCCCGTCGGCTCAAACTTGAGCGCGACGACGCCTCTCTTCGTTGGAATCGTCGCCACGATTTGTTGTTTGACGGGGTCAATCGCCGTGACGCTTGCGCCGTTGATGGCCGCGACGTAGACGAGGCGGCTGGCGCTGCTGTAAGCGACGGGCACGGGCGTTTTGCCGACGTTGATGTCAATGGTCTTGCTCAGCTTCTTCGTGTCAATGATGGAGACAGTATCGGCGGCGCTATTGGTGACAAACGCCGTCAGGCTGTCGGGTGTAAAGGCTATGTTGTGAAGCCCCGCGCCCACGGGCACTGTGGCGGCGAGCTTGTTTGTCGTCGTATCAATGACGGCAACGAGCGGCGAATTGTCGAGTCCGGCCCACGCGTAGCGCCCGTCGGGTTGAAGCGCAATGCGCATTGGCTTTGTTTTTTCCCCGACCGCGATTGTCGTGACGAGTTTCCGCGTGATGGTATTGATGACGCCGACCGAAGATTGCTCCGGCAAAGTGAGATAAAGAAATTCTTTGTTGTTTGAGAGCGTCCAATCTGCGCCGGGGCCGGGCAAAGTGATAATGCTTTCGAGCTTGGTCTTGCTGAACGAGACCTGCGGGTTGATGACCGAAACTGTCTTGTCGTGGTTGAGTGTAAACAACAGGTAGTTATTGAGGTCAATATCCGCACGCGCGCTGAGCAGACCGCCCATGAAGGTGCGAATCCTGTCTCTGCATTCGGCTTCGTTGGGCGGCTGCTCTGATTTGCGCGTGTTGACCCACGCGTTGGGATGGAGTCCGACGATGGGCTGGCTTGTGCGCGCATCCTTGATGCGGAAAGTAACGACGGCATCCGCCCCGCTGATGAGGCCGTCCATCCTGCCCTTCTCGTTTGGCCTCGCTTGAATCGAATAATCGACGACGACACCATCTTTCTCATAACGCTGTGAGACGATGGCGGGCGCTTTCGCAGCGGCGGTCTTGCTATCACTTGCCGGGCGGACTGTTCTCTGCTGTGGGCCAACCACCTGCGCTGTCGCTGTGACGGACGCAGACAGCATCAACATCAATGCGGCCAACATCGCCGTAATTGTCGTTCCAGTGAAACGGTTCATGTCCTCTTCCTGTTGATAGAGCACGGCGAGAGTCTCGCCGATTGCGCTCGAATGTTCCAGACGAATGCTCTTACTTTAACCCATTCCGCCGAGTAGCAGAATACTAATCAAACGAAAAGGAAGAAGCCACCCGAAGTTAACGCGTCCGTCGCAGCGGCTTCTTCCCCGAAAAGTTCGCCCTTTCCTAACGGAAAGAAGCGATTGTTACGGCAGCGCTTCTATGATGATAAAGAAGCGGAAGCTACCCGACTGCTGCACGCCTAACATGAATTGGAGGCTGTACCCCTGCCCCGGATAGAGAGGCGACGACAGATTAATGTCATTCGCAGACAGAGTGCTATTCCATCCGCCGCCGTTTATCTGCGCGGGCGGCGTCTCAAGCGTCGTGCCGTTGACCATGACGACTGAGCCGTCGGTGCGCGCCACAAGCAGGTCGGTCGAGCTAATGGCGCGGATGTCGGATGTCCCGCTGATGTACGGATAGCCAGTGATGTCTATGATGCGAACCCTGAGACGTGTAATCGGTTGGCTGGAGACGTTGACCAGCGTTCTTCTGATGGACATCGTGCCGTAGGCGCTGTTGTTCCCTGGGTCGGATGTCGCATCGCGGACGCGATTGGGTGGCTGGTCGCTTGTCACAGCCGGGTCGAGCAAGTCAACGCGAATCTTGCTTGAGCCTGTCGGGATAGGGCTGGAGAGATTCTCAGGGCCGGGAGCACCGAGGCGTTGGCCCGCGCCCGTGTTATTGCCGTTGGTATCCGCGCCCTTGAAGTCGACTATGTTGTCGTTGGTATCCCTCGGCGAGCCTGACGTTAAATCGCGGAAGAAGCTATACTCGATATTGTAAAGCGATTCTGCCGCGCCGACAGGAAAGCCTGCGCCCTCGCGGTACAGCGGAGGAGCGGTGTTATAGCCCGCCGCGTCGAGGCGATTAGGCGTCGTGAAGTTTAGCGGCTCAGACGTTTTGAACAGAGCTATGCCCCCGCCATCAGGGATGTCCAGGATGTAGGCCGTATCTCCGGCGGCGGTCGTTCCGTTTCCGGCAGGATAGTTGCCGAGGGTATAGCCCAGACTATTGACTGCCAGATAATGGCCGTTGCCGGGAATCACCGTCCCGACCGGAATGGTGAACCTCACAGCGCCGTCCGACCCAACCACAGACCATCCCGCAGAACCGTCTGCGGTGCTGACGTTGACGGGATAGGGGGCGGTATTGAACAACTCGATGAACTCGTCGTTTGCGCCGCCCGGCCCACGGAACCGGAATTCGCTAATGATGAGCGGTGCATTCGGTTGACCCGGAGACGGCACAGGCTCCGGCGAGATGCAGGGCTTACTTTCAGCCAGGCATGCACGGCCTGTCGCAATCTCACAAGGGTCGATTGATTCCAATGGCAGGCAGACCGGCGTCGGATCAGGGACGGGCGCGTTCGCACAACTAAACGCTTCCACTTCGACGATGCGACTGAAGTGGTTGCGGGCGTTGGTCACTAAGATTCTGATTTTCGGCGTCGTAATGTACGGGAAGCTGAAGACCCGCATCACGTTCTGATTCTCGACGACGCTGCCGCCGGGAACCGTCACCCACTGCGCGCCGACCCACGCCTGCACCTCAAAATCAAGCAGCCCGTAATACTCAGCCGTCATCGCCGGCGTCGGCTCAAAAGGATTCGTATAATCGTTCTGCAAAGTGTAAAGGCGAATCTGGTTGATGACCTGCACGCCGTTAAAATCAACTTGCAGCCAGTCCGGGTATATGTCTCGCGTGTTGTCGTTCCAGCCGCCGCCGTTGCCCCAGTTCAGTCCTCTCCGGTCGCCGTTAATCGCACCTGAGGGAGAATAGTTGCCGTTGACGTAGACCGAAGAAGCTGTGGCGGTCGCCCCGCGAGCTGCCGCCGCCACGTTAATCCCGCAGTTAGTCGGCAGCGGATACGGACAGGGTGTGCCCATGCAACCGCCGCCCTCCGGGTCCATGATGCACATGCCGAGATCCGGGCAGATATATGGCTTCGGGTCAATGGCGGCTTGCGTTGTTGATGTTTGTGACTGTACGGGCGTGCCAATTCGGAACGCCAGCGCCGCCACGAAAAAGAGTAGAAGGTAGAATCTACGACTAGAGAAGACGGATGCAAGTTTGCTTTTCATAATGGCGAACCTCCATGGCTGTAATTTGCCGTTAATGATGTCGAGGGCCAGCCGCAACGTGTTGCGATTGGCCCTCGTGTAATGCAGTTACTACTGGACGCGGAAGATGCCCCACAGTCCGTTGGTGAACTGGAAGCTCTCCTGCGTGCGGTAGAGATAATCGCCCGGACGAGAGAAGCGTCCGCCCGCCTGCGTCAGGATATTGACGTGGCGCGTCGGGCCAATGCCGCTTTCCGAGCCGATCAGGAAGGTGAAGGGATTGTTACCCTGCCTTGTCGAGTTTGCAGTCCACGGCTCGAATTGCCAGTTATGGCCGAAGATTGTGAAGCCATGCTGGCGCGGGTGTCCCGCAGAGTCTATTACGCGCCAGCGCACGGGCGTTCCGGCGGCGGCAGTGAAGACCGGAGTTTCAGGGTCGCGTGTATTCTTCGTGCTCAGCACGTCGGTCAAATCCTTATCGTTGACCCCGTCCGGCACATCCGTTACCTGCAAGCCCAGACGCGCCCAGATTGGCTCGCTTCTGTAGTTGAAGGCTTTGAACCCAGTGTCTTCCGAATCGTCTTCGCCGCCGACGTTCATGAGCGGCACACCGTTTTGCTGCACGCTCAGGTCATCCTGATAGAGCACGACAAACTCGCGGAAGAGCAGAGTATTGTTCGGCCCGAAGATGTCCGTCTGAGCTTTTTTCGGATTGGGAATGCTGTAAGCATCCATCCAAGTCGAGCCTTGCGGCTCGATGATGAGCGCACCGATAGCTCCGTGCGAGCTATGCTTGATGACATCGGCCATATCGCGCAGGCCCGTCGCGCCGAACTCAATTGGAATCGGAGCGAACTGGCCCGTCACGTTGTCCAACCTCTGATCGCCCGCGTACCACGTGTAAGTGATCGGAGCTTCGCCTGGGCCAACGGTCGTGTCGGGGTTAAAGCCGACATTTGCGCCGTCGGAAGTCGCCGGGTCGTAGGCCACCAGTTGCGGATGCAGACCGACGCGGTTCGACGTCTTGATCTGGTTGAAGTTGAACTTGTTGACGATAGGCGGCACTTCGTTCCAGCTATCGGCTTCGGGCACGACTACGGGTAGCCTGTTCCTCAAGGTGACCTTAATGCAATCACCTGCTGCCGCACGCAGAATCAAAGGCTCAGGCTTAGCGCCGCCGTTTTGAAAGACCGCGATGTCCGTGTCGTTGACGAAGAGAATGGCGTTCGGGTCGGCGATGCCGAAGGTGTTGTTGTAGACCAGCTTGCCGCCGGGCACAACGTCGCGCGCCAGAATGGCGCTGACGCTGTATGGACGCACGGGCGCATTGGCCGGACAGATGTCTGTCAGCGTCGCTGGCGGCGGCGCAGTAGTGATGGTCGGCGTCGGCAGCGGGATAAGCGTTCGCTGCTGCCCTTCGAGGTCAACGAAAGTGCCCTGCGTCAATCCGTCCGCAGTCGGATGGAAAGTACGCAGGATGCCCCATTGACCATCCCACAAGTTATCTGTCGCCGCAGATGAGTAGAGATGGTCTCTGACGTTTGTTCCAACGCCCGGCACGTTAAGCTCCGGCGTCGGAGGCACAGGATTAATCTCAAACTCGAAGTGCTCGGAGATGCCTATCTGTTGCCCGTTGCGGAAGCCAGAATTCGGGGCCGAAGGCTCAAAGAGCCACTTGAAGCCGTGAACGTTAAAGACGTGCTGTTCTTCCTGCGCGCCCTGAATCAAGCGCACCTGCACACGGTCGTTTTGCAACGCGGGCAGGATTGGCGTGAACGGGTCGCCGTGAACTCTCGAACTGAAGACGTTCGCCATGTCGCCCTGCGGGCCAGTCTTCTGCACGACGAAGCCATTGGCATCGCGTACGAATTGACCGTTGGCGTCTCTTTGGCCGATGCGTAGCGGAATCGGCTCGTTGCGATAGTTGATGAGCTGCGTGCCGGGGTCGGCTGCCGAAATCGCTTCCGGCATCGGGACGGGCGGCTGCTCGACGGCTATCGGCAGCGGAGCTTCCATGAATCCCGGCGGATTCACAGGCTTCAAATCGGCTGTGTAGACGATGGCAAAGTCTGCGAACGCGAGATTGAACTCACGATAGCTGCGTCCTTCGTCGGGAGTGGCGGTTGGCCCAGTGACGACGTTGGCCGCGAAAGAGGTCGGGCCGCCGTCGTAACGCGTATACATCGGCTGCCCGTCGAGCGTCGTCCATTGCGAGCCGGTCGGCTCGACCACCAGCGCGGCATAGAGGCCGTGATGTTGATGCGAGCTAGGCCCGAAGTGGTCGTGCGTAAAGACTGTGCGGATGGTGCGATCCTGTCCTGTGTTGTTCAAGAGAGGGTCTGCCCACCAGCGTTGAATCGTCGTCTGCGCTCCGAGAAACGCGTTGTTCTGTCCTGCTCCGAAGACAGGGTGCGGCTTCGCTGCGAGAAACTGTGAGCCGCCGTGCTCCTGCTGGAAGGCGTTGTTGGCGGCGATGCGCTCGCGCACCTCATCGGGCGAGAACGCGCCGTCTTCATAATTCCAGCCGTTGCCCGCGCCGTCCGAAGAAGTCACGTCGAACTTAACGAGGTGTATGTGCTGGCCGATGATGTCTGTCGGCGTGAAAATCTGAAAGTCGTCGAGGTTAAGCACGTTTGGCACAAGGTTGGTAGCGGCAAACGTGACGCAATCGCCGGAGTTGGCGCGGAAGTACAAAGGCTCAGGCTTACGCGCTCCGCCCAAGGTCGGAATCGCGTCGGCTTCGAGCGTTGTGATGCGAGCTTGACGGTCGTGCCAGCCAGCGCGATTGACCGTCATGTCAAACTGTATGTAAGCGCCGCGATATGGACGCGTCGGCGCTGCCGGGTGGCAGGGGTCAGCGTAGGGCGCGCCAGCCTTGGGCGGCTGTCCGTTGACCAAAAAGAGTCCGGGCGTGCCTGTGGCGGTAAACGACGGATAGCCCGTCGCAGGCCACTGATAACGAGTCGGCGTCGGAATACCCGCGCCCGTCTGTGCTCCGTCTCCCAAACCCTGATGGAATCTGATGGCCTGTGCTTCTGCGGGCGTGCCGGTCGGAGGCAGTATCTCTAGTTCAGCCTTGACCAGCTTGCGTGCGAAGAAGAGCAGGAACGGGTCACCATTTTGCGAGAGCACGCGCGATGCTACGGGGTCGTTGAGCAGCCCCGGCGGAACTGCTGCCTGTCCGTCAACAACTACCGCCTGCTTGATTTCGTGGCGCGGCAGTCCTCCGTCAGACTCCATATCGAAGGGCGGCTGCGGTGGGCGATGGCCCACGTCGCCCGCGATGTAAAACGGATAGCCCTTGAAGGTCGCCGAAGGCATCGGCGGCATAGGTCTATCCGGAATCGGAACGATGGCCGGGTTTGGTGTGCCGCCCGTGATTTCGGCGTCGGGCAGATTGCGCTCCGGCTTGCCGTTCTCAAACACGTCGTGGTTACGCCACAACTCCCACATCCCCTGCGCGAAGTGCGGATAGAGGTGGCAGTGGAAGATGGCGTCGCCGGGAGTCAGGTTGCGATTGCCTGAGCCGCCGTAGTTGATTTCGTAAGTGTAGCTTGCTCCCGGCGAGATGGTCTGCGAATCCAGATAAGTCGAATTTTCGTCGCGCGGGCTTTGCAGCCATTGATGCGCGTGCAAGTGAAAGACGTGTGTCTCTTTCGGCCCGGCGTGCAGATTACGAAAACGCGTCGGGTCGTTGATGTACGAGTGATGAACGTTTGAAGGATCGTCCGGGAACAGCGCCGCTGTTGCTTTGCCGTTGGCATCCTTGGTGACAATCAACGCAGGGTCGCCGTTCGGATGTGATTCAAGGAAGAACTCTTCGAATTTGCATTCGTTGCAATCCTTCGCTGGCCCGACCTTTTTACGGTTGGCGAGCACGATTGCGCCAAGGCCGCCTGAGCCGTAATTGATCGGGAAAGCATCGCGCACCCCGTGGAATAATTCCTGATCCAGTTCCGGGAAAGCCTGCACGACCTTTGCCTCGTCGTGAAAGACGACTGTGAACTCGCGGAACGACTGGCCGCAGGTGCTCGACGGCGGCGTGTCGACGCAGTCTTCTGTAAAGCCAGTGATGATGGCATTGAGGTCTGTGTGGACAATCTCGTTGTTCTGAAGCATGTTGAGAATGGGAGTGCCATTCACATCAATCGCTTCATAATTGATGATCGGCGTTTTGTTTGGATTCTCGCCGGTGGTGGCGGCCTTAAGCTGAGCAGCCGTCACTTGCGACCGATACCAACGGGCGTTTTTCGGCTCGACGTTGATTGCGCCGAAGAGGCCCAGGTCGGGTTGACCGCCGTCACCTTCGCCGCCCGCCGGTGCGCCCATAGAGTAGACAAGATATTGGCCCTGCTTGGCCGCGTACCACTTATACGTGCGCGTCTGGCCGGGCGCAGCCAGCGTCGAAGGATTGCGCCCGACGTTAGCCCCGTCGTCCTGATCCGGGCCGCGCACGTAGTCCAGGCCGTTGACGTGCATGGAGGCGGTGCGCGTGAAAGTGGAATTGTTGTTTGGGCGCGTTGGCGCGAGCAGGTTGGTAAAGTTCACCTGCAAGCAGTCGCCTTCGTTGACGCGCAGGACAATTGGCCTTGGCCGCTTATCCGGCCTCAATTGAACATTGCCGGGCGTGTTGCCGACGACATCGCGCTTTAAGGCGTACATCATGCCCGCAGGATTAAAAGCACCAAAACGATTGTAGAAATAGACTATGTCAAAAGCCACGACATTGGCCGTGATAGTGCGTTCACAGGTCGGCGCAGTAGTCGTGGGCGGTGCTGGCGACGGCAAGGGCGTCGGCGACGGAGTTGGCACGGGCGTCGGCGTCGGCAGCGGTGTCGGAATCGGACACGGCCCCGGATGACAGGGTATCTCCGTAATCGGCTCCGGCGGCGGGTCTGCCTGACAGTTGGCGTTCTCCGGGCAGAGCGGAGGAAGTTCCACTGACGACGACGAAGTTGAGCCTGTACCGGGTAACGCCTGGGTGCTTGATGAAGTTGCTGTGCTGGGTGCGGACACCGGACTCGATTGAGCCGTCGCACCGCTTTGAGTTTCCTGGGCAAACGTCGCTCCCTGAAAAACGACGGCGAGCACGCAACAAGCGATTGAATAGAGCAAACGGATGAAGAGACTCCGTGAGCGGCTGCGGTTCATAAACTAACTCCTTTTTTATTGAACCGCCACCAAACTATGCGCTATGATGCGTGTTGTCTGGATCAGCATCCTCTGCGCTTAAGTGTGATGGAGGTTGTTGTTCTAACGAGCCTCGTCGTCACCTGCCAGTGATGACGAGGTTCTTCGTTTACTCCTGTGTTTGTTTAAGCACTAAAGTTGCGGCCCAAAAGACGCTTCGACGCTGTGAGAAGCCCTTGCTGGCAACATCCACACAGTTTTTCAGCGCGCGGCGAGGCTGCATTGTTAGTGCCTTTATCGTTCTAAATGCTGCGGAAAACAGGGATTGAGGGGGTTTCGCTCGATAATTATTACGATCTACTTGCGGCCTGCTTGTAGATTTATTGAGCGCCTCAAGATAATCCCTAAACACCCTCTCGTCAAATAAAGAAACATTGTCAATTTTTTTGCAAAGATGTGTCACCGCGTATCCCTTGCTCTGCTGAGCATTTAAGTGCTTCGACATCTTCGACTCTCGATAAAACAGTTTGACGACTCCGAAATTTAAACCAGCGAGCGGCAGGTCAACAATGCGTCTCCGCAACTTGTTTGCAACAGGAACTATTGCGCTTGAGTTACTTTTCATTGCCTGCGCCGCTTCAAGAAGGAAGCGTTAGAAATTCAACTACGTGATTTTTCAATCACTTGATAGCAATATCTGCTACGGTTGCCACGCAGGAGCGGCGTCAATCGCCGGATTATTAGTTATGTTGACCTGCGTGGCCCCTCTGTCATCCATCACATAAATTTCGGAATTGCCGTCGCGCCAGCTTGCGCAGACTAGATTGAGGCTGTCGGGCGACCATCTAGGGAAATACTCGTCGACGGCGTTGAAGGTGAGCCTTGTTTTTCCGCTGCCGTCAGCGTTCATGACATAGACTTCCCAACTGCCGTTTGGATAATCCACAAAAGCTATCTTTGAGCCGTCTGGCGACCAGGACGGCATGATGGCGTAGCCGAGGCTGTCTGTCAGTTGTGTCTGATTGCTGCCGTCGGCGTTCATCACGTAAATATCTATTCCGGCGCGATTGTTGGAGTAGATGATTTTCGTGCCGTCGGGCGACCAGCTTGGAAAGTAATCGTCGTAAGTATTGTTCGTCAGCCGGGTCAGATTGCTGCCGTCGGCATTGATAACGTAAATCTCCGGGTTCGGGCCGTTGCGATAGCTTTCAAAGACGATTTTTGTGCCGTCGGGCGACCAGACGGGGTAATGATCGTCGCCCGTGCCCGGAGTCAGATTGGTCTGGTTGCTGCCGTCTGCGTTCATCACGAAGATATTGTTTCTGCCGTCGCGATTGCTTTGAAAGACGAGCTTCGTTCCGTCCGGCGACCAGGAGGGAGAATCCTCTTCGGCTAAATTATTGGTCAGGCGCGTGACGTTGCTGCCGTCAACGTTCGCCGTGTAAACCTCGTAATTGCCGTCGCGGTTGCTGACGAAAGCGATCCTGGCGGCGGTGCAGGAGGAATTACCGACGAGGGTGTAGGTGGCCTGCGAAAGCTCCACGTCACGGCTCGGCGCGCTGTCTGCGAGCACTGGGCCGACAATCACCTGCGCGTATAACTGCTCAAGCCTTTGCTCCGGGTACTGTCCGGCCATGGGGCTGCCAATCTTGTTGTTTGAGACGACGAGCTTAATCGTGCCCTTTTGTACATCGTAGACGCCAGCATCAACGTCGCCCAGAGTGGTGTCGTCGCCTGTTCCGTATTTGTAAGTGACAGCCCCGGACGTATCCGTCCTCATGTCAACGAAGTAGCGCGCTCCGATGATGTTCGGCGTGCGAAAGTAGACGCGCCAGATGGTGTTCGGGCTAAGGGAGCTAAGGGAGCTAACCTTGATGGTAAAGACCAGCTTGCTTGCCCCGACGGTGTAAGGCTCTGCTATGGAAACGCTCTCGATGTCGTGGCCGGGGCTTGTGTCCACGGAGTCGCCAGTCAAATCTGCCAGAACGATGATTCCCGGCAGTTTGCAAGCGCTCTGGGTCACAGCCGCGACGCTGGCAGAGCCTGCGTATTGGTCTTCAACAGAGGCTGCGGTGTACATGACGCGCACGAGATAGCTACCCGTGCCGTTGATGCTCGGATAGATGTCTGCGGTTTCATACTTGCTATTGGAATTGGAGGGGTTATTGGTGGAGCGTGCGACGATGTATTGCGAGCCACCAAATTCTCTCAGGATGTACAGGTCATAATCGGTCGCCGGTAATTGCCAGCCGATGCGTATGCGAGCGACTTTGCCAGTCCAGTCCGCAGCCGCACCGCCAACGTTGAGCGTAAAGGTATCGCAATCAATCCCTTCGCGGCAGGATGTGGGCTGGCTGAGGCTGGCCGGGCCGGTCGCGTTTCCGTTCCAATTGACGGGCGTGGTGGCCGACGGGTTAAGCGTGCCCGATAAAGGAGACGATGCGCGTGCGCTCATTAACGGCAATGAAATTAAAATCATTAAAACGAGCAGGAGCTTGAGAGCTTTAAGTTGTAATGAATAGGATGACATCTCTTACCCCCCTCCCTTAAACGACGACTGCAACACGGTGAGACCGCTCTAAATGGATTAGCTAATTAATGCTCTGACTCCTGAAAACGCTTGAGGTCTTGGAGGCTAACCCAGTAAACGCTCTGAGCTTTTAGCTTCCCTGCTTGAGAATGCGCTGAATCTTGGTTTGGAAAACCCGATAGGGAGCGGGGGTTTGCTTGCTTGTCGGGCTTTCGAGTTTGAATTGTCTATAGGGTGGTTGAGAAATTCTTGAGAAAACATTTTTCTCGCAATATTTTTTGCAGCGCAACCGGATTACAAATCAATCTTTTGCGTAGACAGAAAATATTTTTTCGATTGATGACATTCTCTTGCGAGGTGCTGGGGGCTGGGTTGATGCTGACGAGGCTGGGAGTACCGACGCCAGCGTTGATTGATGAGCGGCAACCGACTCTTATGCCTGCCCTTGAGCCGTGTCAAGACTGAGTTCAAAGGAAGGCTGAGCCGCTGCCGCCGCTTTCTGCCCAATCCCGCAGCAAAACCGTATGCTTCCGGCTGCGAACCGCGATTTTCCATGAGAAAAGTCAAATATCTTGCAAGATATTTGACTTCGCCAGCGTGATATTTGACATCGCCTATGAGCGATGAGAGTTTTCTCGCGGGAAGTGTAATATTTTCAGTACAGCGCGATGAGTTTGCTGGCGGATGCAGCGAATTTTCAGGTCTTCCACTCAAAAAGTCCCGGCAATTTTACTTACTGCCGAAACTGCGCTGGAAGAGGTAGGACATCTTGATGAAGATTGTCCGACCGTTGCGGCGAAAGCCGGGTTCGAGTTGGCCGTTGATGGGGCTGAAGCCGCCGTAATTCAAGTCGTCGTTGTAGCCCGCGTAAAAGGCTGTGCCGGGACTCGGCGTCCAACCGAGCAGGAATTGGCCGCGGATACGTGAGTTCAGCGTGTTGTAATCGACAATGGCACGCGCAAACGTCGCACGCGTGAATTGGTATGTCCCGCGCAGGGTGAAGATGTTGACATCAAACGCCAAGCGGTCTGTGTCGTAGCGCCTCAGCCTTTGCTTGTTCAAATTCAGCGACATCTTCAGTTCATTCGTCGGCTGGTAAGTGATGCCGCCCGTGAACTCGAAGAGGCCGCCACGGCCTGGGTCGAACGGAGCGTCCTGCCCGAAAGCGAGCGCCGCGGGGCTAACGCGCGGATAGCGGTCGCCGCCGCCGAAGTCGTAGTCAAAATGGCCGTCGCGGTAAACGGCGCGGAAATTAAACTGGTACTTCTTATTAAACTGCGAGCCGCCGTAGATGAAATAGTGATGCTTACTGCTGGAACGCTCGTTATCTTCCCCGAAGAAAGCGCCCGCCTGCGTCGCGTTGCGTCTTGGGCCAAACTCTTCTTCAAAGAGACGCTCCCAAGCGTATTCGTAGGCGAGGCCGAAATAAGAGTTGCGCGGCAGACTAAATTCGACGAGGTTCTCGCTCTCCCAGATATAGAGCCGCCCCTGCCAGTTGTAATCAATGTGCGTAAAATTGTGTATGTGGCGACCGATGATGAGCTTGGCCTTCGGCTTGGGGTCTGTGTTATGGCGAACGTAGAAGGAGTTGAAGTTTGAATTGACGCGGCCCACGAAGCCTACGTCCGCGCGATAGTCCTGCGTGTAGCCCTCGCCATACAACTGCCAGCCCCAGTTGCGGCCCGTCACGTCGTAGGTCGTCGCGTAGGCGAAGCCGTTGCCGGTGCGGTAAACGTCTTGATCCGTGTCAGGGTTGTAGAAGAAATTGCGAGAGGTCGTGCCTAAGACCTGGAAATCGAAAATTGTCTGCTTGTTGAGACGAAAGCGACCGTCAAAGCCCGCGAGGTCGTTGTGCTTCTCTATGAAGTTGTAGGTCGTCGCCAGAAACCCTATGGTGCTGTCATTCTTGCCTATATCGCGCTTCAAACGCAGCACGCCGATGTAGGCGTTCTTATCAAGAAAGCGTTCCTCGTTGCAAATCACACGCGGGTCAAGCTGCCTTTGCTCGCGGCAGGCGTTGAGTTCGCCGCGCTCGTCGTCGCCGAGATTACCCGGCCCGTTGTCTGACGCCAGCATAATGCCGAAAGTGTTCTTTCCCTTTTTGCCCGTCAGCTTAACCGCAGCATCAGGGTCAACGATGGCGCGCGTATGCACCGGCAACAAATTTGTGCGGAAGATGTCTATGCCTTCGAGAAAGAAGGGCCGCTTCTCTTCAAAGAAGATGGGGAAGCGCTGATTGGTCGTGACGACCAACTGATCTGCTTCGACCTGCGCAAAGTCTGGATTAAGAGCGAGGTCGAGCGTCATGGTCGGCGAGATGCCGAACTTGGCCGTCAGTCCGGGATCAAGCTCAACAGGCTTATTGACCATACGCCCTTCGTCAATGACGCCGGGCGCGGGCGAAAAAGAGCCGACGCGGCGAGCGGTCTGCGAAACCGTCAATGAAGGAATCAATTCAATAGTGCGCTCGGTCGAGATGCCTTCGAGGCCGGTCAGATGCCCTGCCTGGCTGAGGTCGCTGCCGATGCTGCGCGAAAAAGGCATCCATGAATCAAGCTCGTTATTAAATCGCTTGATGCGACGAAAGAAGTGTGCGCCCCACAGCTTATCCTTCCCTGCTTCATAGCGCAGCGACTTAAACGGAATGGCAATCTCGACCGTGAAGCCGTCAGAGTTGATAATGCCCTTTGATTCCAGCAGCAAATCAACGCTGAAATCCTCGCCGCGTCCTTCCGTGATAACGCCGTCGCCCTGCACGCCGAGCGGATTGAAGAAAATCTCGAAGGCTTTACGACGGTCGTTGAAGGTGTCTAGGAAAAAGCCGACGTAATCGTCGCTGAAAATATTGTCGCGCTTGGCGACGGTCGCGCGAACTTTGTCCGGTTCGTCAAAAGCGCGAAACGCTATGTAGAGTGTCCGCGTGTCGTAGCCGAGCAGGACTTCCGTGGGCTTCGACGGTGCGATGTTATCGCCGGGTTGGATCTGGTAGAAATCCTTGAGGACGGCGGCGGTCTTCCAGACTTCTTCGTCCAGCTTGCCGTCAATCACAGGCGGCTTATCAAACTTTACGATGCGGACGGGCTGTGCCTTCTCCGGCGGCAATTCGACGTTGCCGACCTTGACGGGAGCGGCCTTAACGGACTCCTGCGGCGGCGGCAGCGCGTCGCTGGCCGTCAAAGCGACCGTAGCGGTCTGCGGCTGCACCTCTTCATTCGCCACTTTGAAGATGACATCGAGGCGGTTGAATTTCTGGCTAACGATGGGCGTTACATGCGGCTGCAAAGCGAATGAGAGAACGAGGTCGTCGCCGCTGCGCTCTATGGTCGCGTCGTCAAAGCCGCGCCCCTTAAGGTCAACACCTGCGGGCAGCGCGCCCGCCTGCGGAATGCGAACCTGAAAGCGATTGCCTTCGGTGTAAGTTTTGTAATCGCTCAAAAAGCTATCGGAGATGAGCGTGACTTTCGTGCCGTCCGGCACTTCGCTCGCACGCACTGAGGCGAGACGCTTCAACTGCGCAGCGGTCGTGCTCTGTGCGTGAATGCTCAATGGGATAACCAGTAGCAAGAGTGAAAAGAAAACAAAGAGCGCTCTGCCGGCCAGGCTTGGGCAGAAAGCGCGCAGGCTGGCGCGAGTAGATTTGAGCGGTAAGTGTATCTTCATAGCTATCCCCGATGACTCAGACCGCAAAGCAGTCGTTCCCGGTGTCTCTCTTCGCATTGATGTTCAAGCAGCGTGCCAGCCGGTGCGTTTCGCTCTAAGAGCGTCGCAGCATGGGTTCATCATCAACTGCCGTCGTGCGGGTGGTCGTATAAATTTTCGATTTCGGAATTGCGCAATCCCGAAAGCGGACTTTTCAATTCTTTACTTGCTCCCGAAGCTGCGCCGGAAGAGGTAAGACATCTTGATGAAGAATGTCCGACCGTTGCGGCGAAAGCCCGGCACGATGCGCCCGTCAGTAAAGCCGTTGTAGTTCATGTCGTCGTTGTAGCCGACATAAAACGATGTGCCGGGATTCGGTGCCCAGCCGAGCAGGAATTGACCTCGCACGCTCGCGGCCAGCGTATCGTAATCAATGCGCGCGCGGGCAAACGTGAAGCGCGTGAATTGATAAAGGCCGCGCAGCGTGAAAATATTATCGTCGAAGGCGACGAGGCCAGTGTCTCTGCGCACCAGCCGGTCTTTCACGTAATCGAGCGAGATGCGCAATTCATCGGTCGGCTGATAGTTGGCGCTGCCTTCAAAGCGAAACTGGTTGCCCTTGCCTGGGTCTTGCGGCGCGGCGTCTGGATTCAGAAGCGCGAGCGGACTGACGCGCGGAAACTTTGGCCCTGCTCCGAAGTCAAAGTCGAATGCACCCCAGTTGTGAATCGTAAAGAAAGAGAAAGAATACTTTTTGCTCGGCCTCGTGCCGCCATAGAGGTAAACGTTATTGCGCATGGTCGAGCGCTCGTTATCGTCTCCGGCAAAGCCGCAGTGAAGCGTCGGGTTCGCCAGCAGTTCTTCTTCAGAGAAACAGCGCAGCGCCGCCGCGTTGCGCGTCGCGCCGAATTCTTCCTCGAAAATCCGCTCGTAGTTAAAGCTGACGCCGCCGCCAAGGTAAGTCTGATTCTTGAAGCTCAATTCCGTCTGGGTTTCATGTCCCCAACTCTGTATGCGCCCCTGCCAGTCAAACTGGATTTCGGGCAGGATGTGAAAGTGCTTGCTGATGAGCGTGGCCTTCGGCTGCGGCTCCGTGTTGTAGTAGACGAAGAGGCCGTGGCGGTTGTTATTGTTGCGGCGCGTAAAGCCGACATCGGCGCGATAGTCTTGCGTGCGCCCCTGCGCGTCGTAGTTGTAGCCGAAGTGGCGACCCTGCTTGTCGTAACGAAAGGCGTAGGCGAAGGCGTTTCCGGTGCGATAGATGTTTTCGCCCTGATCGGGTTCGAAGAAGAAGCGGCGCGAGTGTGTGGCGAGCGCTTGAAAGGTAATAACAGTTTGCGGGTCTGTGCGAAAGCGCCCGTCAAAGCCGCCGAGGTGGTTGTGCTGCTCTATAAAATTGTAAGTGGTGGCGAGCAGGCCCAGACTGTTTTCGCGACCGATGTCACGTTTCAGGCGCAGCACGCCGATGTAAGCGTTCTTATCAAGAAAGCGTTCGTCTCCGCAGTCAAAGAAGAGCGACGGGTCGAGCAGCCTGCGCTCGCGGCAGACGCCGATTTCCGCGCGTTCGTCAGAGCTAAGATTGCCCGGCGCATTATCCGATGCCAGCAAAAGGCCAAAGGTGTTCTTTCCCCTTTTGCCTGTCAGCTTAACCGCAGCATCAGGGTCAACGATGGCGCGCGTATGCACAGCCGTAATCGGCGTGCGAAAGATGTCTATGCCTTCGAGGAAGAAGGGCCGCTTTTCTTCAAAGAAGATGGGAAAGCGTTGGTTGGCCGTCACAACCGTCTGGTCAGCTTCGACCTGCGCAAAGTCTGGATTCAAAGCGAGGTCGAGCGTGACGGTCGGGGTGATGCCATATTTGAGTGTTAAGCCCGGATCAAATTCAATTGGTTGATTGACAATGCGTCCGGGGTCTGGCACTCCCACCGGGGGCGAGAATGAAGGGACGCGCCTGCCCGTCTCGGAAATCGTCAGGCTTGGAATGAGTTCCAGCGTGCGCTCGGTCGAGATGCCTTCAAGACCCGTGATGTGACCGGCCTGACTGAGCAGTCCGGATTTCTCTCGCGAAATAGGCATCCATGAATCCGTCTCATTATTGATGCGCTTAATCTGCCGCAGGAAATGAACGCCCCACTGCTTGCCCTTCCCTGCTTCATAGCGGAGCGACTTGAAAGGAATCGCAACCTCGACCGTAAAGCCGTCATTAGTCACCGCTCCCTTCGACTCCATCACGAGGTCAAAGCTGTAGTCTTCGCCCTGATCTTCCGTAAAGATGCCGTCGGCCTGAATGCCAAACGGGTTGAAGATCATGATGAAGGCGCGGCGCTGGTCGTTGAAGGTGTCCAGATACATGCCGACCGTATCGTCGTCAAAGATTTGATCGCGCTTGGCGATTGTCGCGCGCACCTTGCCCGCCTCGTCGTGTGCCCTGAAAGCGAAATAAAGAAACTTGTCATCGTAGCCCATCAAGACTTCGGTCGGCTGCGACGGCGCGATATTGTCGCCCGGACGAAACTGGTAAAAGTCTTTGAAGACGGCAGCGCTCTTCCACACTTCTTCGTCGAGTTTGCCGTCAATCGCGGGCGGCTTCTCGAAACGCACGGCGCGCACGGGCTGCGCTTTCTCCGGCGGCAGATTAATGGATTTGCCGACGACGCGCTTCGCATCTTCCCCTGTTTGCGGCGGCGGCAGAGCATCGCTGGCCGTCAATGCCACCGAAGCCGTACGCATTTGTTGTTCTTCTTCGCCCGCCACGTTGAAGATAACGTCGAGGCGGTTAAACTTCTGGCTGACGTGGGCGGTCGTATTCGCCGTCAACTGAAAAGAGAGCAGGAGGTCTTCGCCCCGCCGAAGGCTGCGCGCATCTGCGAAGCCGCGCCCGCGCAAAGTCTCCACGGTAGACGAAAAAGCGGCCCTTGGAATCAGCACGTAAAAGCGATTGTCCGCCGTGAAGGTTTGATAATCCGCGAGCGAAACGTCGGCAGTAATAGTGACGCGCGAGCCTTCCGTTACCTCTGCGACACGCAGGGGCATGACCTGTTTCGGCTGCGGCTGTACGGTCTGGGCCTGAATAAAAAAGTGGTTCGTGAGGACGAGCGCAAAGACAAACAGCGCGCCCAGCGTGCGCCGCGCGGTGCGTGAAAATGCCCCGGAATTTCCTCTGCATGCTTGGGCGAACGTCGCTTTCTCAGGTCGGGCCAAACCTGAGAAACTACTGACGAGAAGCAGTAGCCCTTGACTCATAATGAATGCTCCAAATTCTTACGGCTGTAAGAATGCGTGATAAAACGGCTTCGGGAGAAGTAAGCCTGCGAGCGCAAGTTACTTTTCACTTAACGCCCGCAAATCCGACAATGTTTCGGCAAAATCGCTTGAAGTTGTAAAAAGTTTTGACCGAAAACGCGGCGCGGGCGCTCTTCAGACTGACGCCTGTCAGACCAACGCTTAAGACGCCCCGCCGCCGCCTTCCGTTAACCGATTAAAAGCAACTATGAACGCGGAACGATGAACGATGAATAAAAGGCTAACTGCTTTACAGTTCATCGTTCATCGTTCCTACTTGCGATGCAGATAGACGTTGCCTTCGCCCGTGTGCAGGTTGAAGACCGTGCCGCCGCGCCCGATGTTGTAGCGGCGCAGCTTTTTCCCTGCGCTCGGTTCTACATCGAGCGTCACTCCGTCGTTGGTCACGGATTCGGCATCGGTCTCAATCGTGGCATCAAGGTCAGAGGGGAGGGCGAGCGAAATCGAACCCGAACCGGTGCGCGCCGCCAATTGGCTGAAGCGGCCTTCGAGGCTGATACGCCCGTCGCCCGTTTTAGCATCAACATCGCCCGTGTAATTCAAGACATCTATGCGCCCGTCTCCGGTCTTTACTATTAGTTGGCCGCCGCCGTCGCGGACATCTATGCGCCCGTCGCCCGTTTGCAATTGCACGCCGCCCGTCACGCCTTCTAACTCGACGCGACCGTCGCCCGAATGCGCCTTGATATTACTGTTGCGCGGAACGAAGACATCCAGCGAAACGGAAGCGTTTGTCATCGTCATGCCGCCCGTGCGGCGAACAGCATTCTTGTCGTAGTTGGTCTGCACGTTGATCTCCGAACCATGCTGTTCGGCTTTGACACTAATGCCGCGCAGGGATTGCTCGTCGCCTCCGCGTTTGATGGCGTTGACCATCACTTCCGGCTTGTCCCAGGCGCGAATGCTGATGCGCCCGTCGAAGGTATTAAGGTTGACGGTGGGTATGCCGCTTGTGGGAAAGGATTTGGATTCGCGTTCGACGAGGCGCAGGTCGTTGTTGTCGTTATAAAGGTCTTCCTCGCGTGCGCGTGTGATTTCGCGTGCGGCATCGCGGCTCGCTCGTTGAATCTCACGCTGGCTCTGGCGCAAGGCTCGCTGCGCTTCACGCTGCGCCTCTCGCTGCATTTCACGTCGCGCCTCGGAATTCTCCAATCCGGCATCACGCACGGCTCTTTCCGCTTCCTCTCTGGCTTCACGCGCGTCTCGTTCGGCCTCCAGACGGGCTTCGCGCGCCTGACGCGCAGCCTCAGCCTGCGCCTCCAGTGCGTCGCTCTGTCCCTCAAGCTGCGCGTCGCGCGCGGCTCTCTGCGCTTCCCGCTGTGCGCGTGCGGCTTCGCGTGCGGAATCTCTTCGGGCACGCGCACGCTCGCGCTGCGCTTCGCGGGCCTCGTCCTCGCTATCATCGTCGTCGTCATCAGCGCCGCCCCTCGTCTCCGGCAATTGATTCGTCGCCGGGCTGAGCGGTCGATTGTCCGCCGCGTGACGGATAGTGATTGCGCCGCTGACGTTGCTCAGCCTGATACGCGGCCCGCCGTTGCCAAGCGTTCCCGACAAATCGCGCCCGACGTATTCGCCGCGACGAACAGGCAACCCGAAATCATTCGTGATTGAGCCGCTGACGGTGTTGGCCCGCAAGTGCGCGTTTGAGTCCGAAGGAATGGTTAAAGTCAAAGGGCCGTTGACGGAGCCGAGCGAGATGGGCTTCGTCGCGTCGAGCCTGTCGAACGTCGCATCCAGCCGCCCGTTGACGGTTGACAGCCTCGCTTCGCCGACGAGGCCGCGCGCTGTCACCGGCCCGTTGACGAGCGAAGCCTTCACGTCGCCCGTCAAACCAACAATCTCCAAAGTGCCGTTGACCAACTCGATTGCATCAAGGCTCGCGCCGCGCGGGACGGTCAGCGTGTAGTCAACGCTGGCGAGGCTCTGGCGGCGATCTTCGCCTTCGATTCTATAGTTTCGCTCTGGATATTCGGTGTTAATGTCAATGCTGTCGGCGTCCGCGACAAACTTGATTTCCGCTTCCTCAAGCCGCTCGCGGTGGTAGGCTCTTTTAACGGCGTCAACTTTGACTTCGTTGCGATCCCATCCGACGATCTTCACAACACCGGAGATATTTTCCAGGCTGACACGGCCATTTGCTGCCAGCGGAAAGGTGCGATGAAATTCCTCGCGCAACTCTCCAGCGTTCTGTGCCTGCGCGCCGACGGCCAGGCCCAGCAACAGGCCGATTGCGAGCAGCGCGCTCGTCAGGCTTCGTTTCGTCTTCATTGATTTTCCTTCGAGTCGGGTCATCATCGTTTCCTTAACAATTTTTGGGAGAGTTTCTAAACCTGCTGTCCGCGCCGCATGTTGATGCTGCCGTTGACGGTCTTGAGCCTCAGTTGATGCCTGCCATCACCGATAGTCCCGGTCATCCGGCGACGACTGAGACGGCCCTGCACGGTCACAGGGAAATCCGAGTGGATACCACCGTTGAGGGTTTCGGCATCGACCGTGACGCTGGTCGCCTCCGGCAGATTCAATGTAATGTCGCCGTTGACGGTCTCAAACTCAAGGTCGCGCGGCCAGTTGGCATTCCCCATCGTAGCGCTGATTGACCCGTTGACGGTCTTGGCCTCGGCGTAGCCCGTCGCAGAAATGTTGATCCCGCCGTTGACCGTGTAGGCTTCGACATCGCCGTTCATCTCGCCGGTCGAGACTTCGCCGTTGACGGTGCGACCCGCGAAGCGCAAGCCAGCCGGGACGCGCACGGTGAAATCAACCGACACATCATTATTGCGCGTATGCGAACTCCATCTCTCGCCGACGGTGCATTCGTTGATGCGGCCCGGCGTGCCGCTCGGATAGACGGCGCAGATTGTGACGCCGCCTTCATGCTCTATGACTTTTATCTGGACTTCGCTCGGATTGCTGCGCTTCGCGTGTTTGTTGGCGACGACTTCAACTTCGCTGCCGCTCGACGGCTCAGCGCGGACGTTGCCGTTGACGCCCTTGATTTCGACTGTGCGCCCGGCGGCGACGCGACCATTCCAGCGAAACTCTTCCGCGCTCAACGCGCGTGGCCTGGTCGCGCCGCTCGCCTCAAACAACGCGCTCTCCGAAATCTGCTTCTCGTGTGCCGAAACGGTCAGCACGCCGTTCAATAAGTTGAGCCGCGTCCAGTTTTCCGCGGCAGTCCTGAGTTCGTTGAATTTGCCGACGGCCTGCGGCGCAGCCGTCACGCCCGATACGGCGATCAATAGCGCAATGATTAGTTTCATTCTCATCATCTCTCCCTCGCTCCTTTGCCTCACGCCCTGCGCGAGACTCTTGAGCCATCCTTTGCATTGTGTATAAAGCGGAGCGTCCATCTTTCTTTACCTCGCCGAGCGCCCTTTGCGACCGGCCCGCTTTGTCGCTCTATGATGAAAACACCGCGCGCATTTTTTTTGTGGCAACTTTTTTCAGAGAGAGCCTAAAAGTTCAAAGTCACGACGATAAATCGTGACTTTGGACTTTAGACTATTTGACTTTAGACTTTAGCTTTACTGCCGTCGCAATCGCAGCGTGCCGCTGAAGGAGGCCAGATTGATTGTCGCATCGCCCTTGCCGTGAGTGCCGATCATTTGCCCCGTTGAAAGTAGCCTGTCAGTTGAGAGGCCGCCCGCATACTTGAGTGGAAAGTCTGTCACGATTTCTCCACCCTCGGAGACTCTGGCTGTCAGGCGGAAAGAGGAATCAACGGGCATCGTCAAGGTAATATCGCCGGAAGTTGTTTTCAGATCATACTGTGCATAACGCGCCAGCGGGCCTGCCATCGTAATCTCGCCGCTGATGGTCGAGACTTCGACGCGCGAGTGTGTGACGTGCTTCAGCATGACATCGTTACTGATGGTCTTGGCGCGGAAGAAATCGCCCTCCGCAGTCTTACTGACGTTGACGGCCTCTACGCTGCCGTTGAAAGATTCGAGGCTCACACGCCCGCTCGAATCTTCCAGCAGGACATCGCCCTCAATGCTCGTCGCTTCAACGGCGCGCGTAACGCGGCGCATCGAAATCTTGCCGCCGTTGGTTTCCAGATGCGCTTCGGCAACCGCGTCAACGTCAAGGTCTGCGTCAGCGGATTTGAAAAAAAGCGTGGCCTCACGAGGCACGTCCAGTTCGATGTCTGCCACGCCGCTGCAACGACCAAAGTGCGGCTCCTCTTCCTCGTCTTCACCGGCTGGCTCTGAGACCAGCACTTCGAGCCGCGTCGCCGGGTTCGTTGAATTAGCATCGGCCTCTCGACCAAAATCAATCTTCGTTCCCTTAGGAAAAAGGGCGCGAACTTCGCGCCGGTCGCTGCCGCGAACGGTAATGCTGCCGGAGTCCACGCACAGCGTAATGACGACTCCCGGCTCGACCGCCACCGTGCGCTCCTCCTGCTCGACGGCGGTTTCGATGTCCTTGTCCTTCACCTTCACCTTAGACGGTTTGTCCGGGGGCTTGGGTGTGTGGGGAGGCTTTTTTTGTCCGCGCGCAATCGTGCCACACATGACAAGGACGATCAGCACGGCCATCATCATTAAAAATCTCAATCTCATAAGTTCAGGCAATCCAATTCCTCTTAACGTGCGACGGCGACCATCTGCCCTTGCTCGGCGACGGTGCTCAGCAAATCAATCTTGCTTTGATAGGAAGAGTATAAAAATTCTGCTGCGTTCGGGTCTTTCGGGTTACGGCGTGCCGCCCGCTGAGTCGCGCTGATGGCTTGGTCTACCAGCGCCAGATTGCGTTCATAATCGGCGCGCAGGCTCGGCTTGATAGCGTTTTCGCCGTTCGTCTCAATGATGGATGCGAGCGACGCGATGGTCTTCAGGTAACTCACTTCGCCTGGAAGCGGCTGGCTCTCCGTAGCAGGCTGCTTATTAGCAACACTCTCAACACTCTTAACACTCTGGTTAGTCGTTCCTGCCGAAACAACGGGCCGACGTGCTTTAACGAAAGCAGGTTTTGAGACAGTTACTTTCTCAATTTCCGGCCCAACCTCCGGCTGCGTCGGTGTAACCTCAGAAACAGTTGAAGCAGGAGCGACGGGAGCGTGAGCAACCGCCACTTGTGGAACATCTACGACATTCGCCAGCGGCGATTGATTCTCATTGCGGCGCAGCGCCACTATCGCAAAGATGGCGGCAAACGCCACGACCGCCACGAGGCTTGCGAAGCCAAACGCGTGACGCGGCGCAAAGTTAAACGAAGGCACAAGCGATGCCAGCCAACCTTTGAGATTTCTGGATGCTTTTGCGGGAGCAACCGAACGCACATTGAGTTCGCCGATGGCAGTATTCAACCGTTCGCGCAAACGTTCGGACGGCACGGGCAAATTCAATTCCGGCTCGAAGGCGGTCGAGAGCAACGACAGTTCATTTTCTGCCTCGCTCACAGCCGTAGCGCACGCCGCACACGCGCCCGCGTGCTTCGCTACTCTTTCGGCTTCCGACGACGAGAGTTCGCCGTCAACGTAAGCCTGTATCATTCCCTCTTCAAGGCATTCTTTCATCGGCTTGCTCCGATCTTACCGTATACCCTGACGAATTCTTTTCGTCCTCTTGCGATTAAGCTGCCAACATTCGTTTCGTTCAGCTGGAGCGTGTTCGCTATCTCTCGATACGAGAGTCCCTGTTGTTTCAATAGCAGGCAACTGCGCATCGGCTCTTTAATTTTCTCCAGCGCCTTTTGCGCCGCTTCTATCTTCACGCGTCTTTCAAACTCTTCTTCGGGCGCGGGCGTCGTCATCTCGCCCTCAAAATTCGCCCTTTTCGCAAACTCTTCCTCGCGCGCCATAGAGCGGCTCTGCCCCCTCAAGGTGTTGCGCGCAACGTTCAAGGCGACGCGCAGCAGCCAGGGGCGCAGCAAATCTTCGGGAGGCTGCGAGTCCAGATTGCGATAAAGCCTGAGAAAGACCTCCTGCGTCACGTCTTCGGCCAGCCCCGCGTCGCGCACGACCGAGCGGGCCGTGCGAAAAACAGCCCTGTGGTGCAGCACAAAAGCTTCGTCGAAGCCGAGCGGCATCGCCGTTTGTTCAACTGTCTGGGGCATGGAGTCCGTCAAGGCTCTACCGCTCATAACTGCTCTCAATCACGTAAACACCGCCCATGCACGGTTTGTGGCAAATATTTAAAAATAACGATGAAGTATGAACGATGAACTGCAAATACATTGCCTTTCATTCATCGTTCCGCGTTCATCGTTCATCGTTCCTATCTCGTCCCTGCTTTTGTCCCGGTAGTCGTCTGTTGTAGTCTGATGAGACACGACTGAAGCTATTATGCAGGCAGACGCGTTTAAATCGAAACACTGAAACGAGAGACTGTGCCTGCGAGTTCGATTGGACGACGAATAAGAGGAAGAAAGCCTGGTGACTGACGAAAAAAAAGCGCCGATGACCGCCGCGCTTTTAAACAGCCCGTTTATGCGCGCCTGCCGCCGCGAACCCACGCCCTACACCCCCGTCTGGCTGATGCGGCAGGCCGGGCGCTACATGCGCGAATACAGGGAGGTGCGCGCCCGCACCAGCTTTCTGGAACTCTGCAAGTCGCCCGACTTGGCAACGGAAGTGACCGTTACCGCCGCCGAACGCTTGGGCGTTGACGCTGCGATTATCTTCGCAGACATTCTCTTAATCGTCGAGCCAATGGGCATTGACCTCGAATTCGCCAAAGGCGAAGGCCCGACGATTCATAATCCCGTTCGCAACGCTCAGGATGTTGAGCGCCTGCGCGAAGTCGAAGAAATCGAAGCGCTCGATTTTGTGTTTGAGGCGCTGCGCCTGACGCGTCGCGCTTTACGTCCTGATCTGCCCCTGATAGGTTTTGCGGGCGCGCCGTTTACGCTCGCTTCTTATATCGTCGAGGGCGGCGCGTCGAAGAATTATATTCACACCAAACAATTGATGTATCGCGACCCCGGCGCATGGCACGCGATGATGTCGCTCATCGCGCGCGCGCTCGTTCGTTATCTCAATACTCAAATCGCTTCCGGCGCTCAGGCCCTACAGCTTTTCGATTCATGGGTCGGCTGTCTCTCGCCAGAAGATTACAGCGAGTACGTCCTGCCGCACACGCGCAGCGTTATCCAGAACATCACGCCCGGCACGCCCGTCATACACTTCGGCACAGGCACAGCCGCCCTGCTCGAATTGATGCGCGCTGCGGGCGGCGACGTAATCGGCCTCGACTGGCGCGTTGACCTTAAAGAAGCATGGCAGCGCCTCGGCGATGTAGCGGTGATGGGCAACCTCGATCCCGTACAGCTTTTCGCCGCTCCCGATTTCATACGCGCACGCGCCGCACACATTCTCTCCCGCGCAGGCGGGCGTCCAGGCCACATCTTCAATCTGGGCCACGGCATCCTGCCCGAAACCCCCGTCGATAATGTCATCGCGCTCATAGATGCTGTTCACGAAATGAGCCGGAAATAGATTTATGAACCAAGCTTACGATGCCATTCTTATCGTTTCGTTCGGCGGGCCAGAGGGCATGGACGAGGTGATGCCCTTCTTGGAAAACGTGCTGCGCGGAAAGAACGTGCCCCGTGAGAGAATGAGCGCCGTCGCGCATCATTATGAATTGTTTGGCGGCATCAGCCCCATCAACGCGCAGAATCGTCAATTGATAGCGGCGCTCAAAGCGGAACTGGCGGCAAACGGGCCGCAGCTTCCCGTTTACTGGGGCAATCGCAACTGGCATCCGTTGCTAAAAGATACGCTCCGCGAGATGGCACAGGATGGCGTCAAACACGCACTGGCTTTCTTTACGTCCGCCTACAGTTCTTATTCCGGCTGCCGCCAGTATCGTGAAGACATCGAGCGGGCACAAGCGGAAGTTGGCCCAACTGCGCCCCGCGTTGATAAGCTGCGCGCCTTTTACAATCATCCAGGCTTTGTCAAGCCGAACGTCGAAAACGTTCGCGCCGCTCTGGAACAAATTCCTGCGGAGAGACGAGGCGCGACGCAGATTGCCTTCACGGCTCACAGCATTCCTTTGACGATGGCTGAGCGTTGCGACTATCAAGCTCAACTGTTGGAGACGTGCCGCCTGATTGCCGAAAGCCTGCAACACGAGCGCTGGCGGCTGGTCTTTCAAAGCCGTAGCGGCCCGCCCACGCAAGCATGGCTAGAGCCTGACATCTGCGATTATCTTTCGGAGTTAAAAGAAGCAGGGACACAGGACGTAATCATCGCGCCCGTCGGTTTCATCTCCGACCACATGGAAATCCTCTACGACCTTGATACGGAAGCACGCGCGCTTTGCGAGCAAATCAATCTCAACATGGTGCGAGCGGCGACAGTCGGCACGCATCCCTCTTTCGTCCAGATGATTCGTGAGCTAATCATGGAACGCACGACGCCTGATACGCCGCGCCGTTTTTTGGGAGCGCGCGGCCTTGTGCCCGACGTGTGCCCTGCGAATTGCTGCCTGATAGGAACAGCCGCTCGTCCCATTACAAGCGAAGCGGGCCGAGCGCCCGTCGCGCAGGATGCGCGGCATCGTTAAGCGCACCTTTACTTTTCATAAGGAACTCGACAGGTGAAGATTTTAATTATCGGTGGGACGGTTTTTCTCGGTCGCTATCTGGTGGAAGCGGCGCTCGCGCGCGGGCATGAAGTAACGCTTTTTAATCGCGGACTTCATAACGCAGATTTATTTCCCGACGTTGAAAAACTGCGTGGAGACCGTCATGCTAATCTGGACGCTTTGCGCGGGCGGCGTTGGGACGCCGTTATAGACACCTGCGGCTATACGCCCGGCAGCGTCGGTGCGTCTGCCCGACTGCTGGCTGATGCCGTCGAGCATTACACGTTCATTTCCAGCGTCTCCGTTTACGCGAGTTTTCCACTCGCGGGCTTTGATGAAACGCAAGCGGTCGGCACTATCACAGATGCGCAGGCAGAGGAAGCAGAAGGCTTTGAGACCGGGGAGCGCGCGACTGCCGTCTCATACGGAAAGTGGTATGGCCCTCTGAAAGCCCGCTCTGAGCAAGCCGTCATCAAGACGCTGCCGGGCCGCGCTCTCGTCATCCGCCCCGGCCTGATTGTTGGCCCACACGATTACAGCGACCGCTTTACCTACTGGCCCGCACGCGTCGCGCAAGGCGGCGAAGTCCTCGCACCGGGACGCCCCGGATGCTCAATCCGCGTCATAGATGTGCGTGACCTTGCCGAGTGGAATATACGGATGACGGAAGAGCAGCTCACAGGCATCTACAACGCGAGCGGCGAGGACGGATTGACGATGGGCCAACTCCTTGATGATTGTCAAAGGGTGAGCCACAGTGACGCGACGTTCACATGGGTCAGCGATGAGTTTCTACTGTCGCAGGGAGTCAAAGCATGGAGCGAAGTGCCGCTCTGGTTTCCAGATGCGGACAACGATATTTTCGCGGCGCGTAACGACAGGGCCAAAGCCACGGGCCTGACGTTTCGCCCGCTGGCCGAGACCGTTCGCGACACGCTTGAGTGGGTCGTTGCTCGGCCTGCTGATGTCGAATGGCGTGCGGGCCTCAAGCGAGAACGCGAGCAGGAGGTTCTTCGCGCCTGGCATGAGGAAACGTCTCTGTCAAAGTAAGCCTGAATGGAAAAAGAAAGAGAGCATAGCCGCCCCCAACGAATCATTGTCATCGGCGGCGGCATCAGCGGATTGGCGGCGGCTCATCGCCTGCTTGAGCGTAGCCGTACAGAAGAGCGCGCGCTCGACGTTCTACTGCTCGAAGCCGGTGCGCGCACGGGCGGCGTCGTTTACACGGAGCAACGCGACGGCTTTCTGCTCGAAGGCGGGCCTGACTCGTTCATCTCGGAAAAGCCTGAAGCCATCAATCTGGCCGAGCGCATCCGTCTCAGTTCACGCTTAATCGAAACCAATTCTCAACATCGCCGCAGTTTCATCGTTCGCAAGGGCAGACTGCTTCCCGTACCGGAAGGATTTCAACTGCTCGCGCCGACACGCTTCTGGCCCTTCTTGACGACGGATATTTTTAGTTGGGCGGGCAAGGCGCGGATGGCGCTCGACCTTGTGCTGCCGCGCCGCGCAGCCAACGGCATTGATGATGAAAGCCTCGCTCAATTCGTCAGGCGCAGGCTGGGGCGCGAAGCGCTGGAACGCATGGCCCAACCGATGGTCGGAGGCATCTACACGGCTGACCCTGAACGTCTCTCCCTGCGCGCGACGATGCCGCGCTTTCTGTTGATGGAGCGCGAGCACCGCAGCCTGATTCGTGCGCTGTGGAGACAGCGAAGGCAATCAAGCGAGGCGCAATCAAAGGGAACGAGCGGCGCACGCTACAGCCTCTTTCTCTCCTTCGACGGCGGCATGCAGACGTTGACAAACGAACTCGCCCGGCGCTTACCCGCAAATTCAATCAGGCTCAACACCAGAGTCGAGCAATTGACCTTTGATGAGGCGTTGGGCCAATGGATGATTCGCGCGCAGGGTGAGAGTTTCAGCGCCGATGCGGTGTGTCTGGCGCTGCCTGCATACAGCGCGGCGGCGTTGCTGCGCGAAACTAATGTTCAGCTTGCGGAAGAATTGAACGAAATACCCTACGCTTCTACGGCCACCGTTAATCTAGCTTATCGCCGTCAGGACATCCCGCACCCGCTCGACGGCTTCGGCTTTGTCGTCCCCCTGATAGAGAAACGCTCGACGCTGGCCTGCACCTTCAGCAGCGTCAAATTCGCGAATCGCGCGCCCGAAGGCCACACACTACTGCGCGCTTTCGTCGGCGGCGCATTGCAGCCAGAGATGTTCGAGTTAGACGATGAGGCGTTAACAAGTGCCGTGCGCACAGACCTGCGCGATCTGCTTGGAATAGAGCGACCACCGCTCTTTGCACGCGTCGAGAAGTGGCCGCGCTCGATGGCTCAGTATCATCTCGGACACGTCGAGCGAATTGAGAGAATCAAGCGACACCTGCGCTCAACACGGACGCTCAAGCTGGCGGGCAACGCTTACGCAGGCGCGGGCATTCCCGATTGCATCAGGAGCGGCGAGAGCGCGGCAGATGAGATATTTCAGACGTTGATGTAAGGGTGTGAAGGCAACACGCGAAGGAAGGGTGAAGCCTTTTCAGGCCCCGATAATTTCATTAAGACCTTCAACAATTGCTTCTAATTCTTCCGCCGAGACTGCGCCGATTTTCTTTCCCAATCTCTTGATTGAGAGAGTTCTAATTTGACTAATCTTAGCCCATGATTTCTTCGGGAGAGTCTCGCTTGACAACTCAAGGGTGAGAGGGAATCCTGCCCTTTGAGCTTGACTGGTGAGAGCAACAGCGATCACTGTCCCCGAATGCTTGTTGAAGACTTCCTGACTGAGAACCAGCACGGGGCGACGACCGGACTGCTCGTGCCCCTGCGTCGGGTCGAGGTCGGCCCAGTAAATCTCACCCCTTAGTATTCGGGCCATTCCTCAACCTCGGCAGCAAGCCCTTCATCGGCGAGGGACTGTTCGGCTTTCTTATCTAGCCGGGCGCACTCTCTAGCCAGCCGTGTCCGGTCTAAACGATTAATCTTATCGTGAATGGCCGATTGAATTGCCTGACTCCGGTTAGGAAAGACACGAGCTTTGACCAGACGATCAACCTTCTTCAGTAAATCCTGATCGATGGAAACTGTTATTTTAGCAGCGCTCATGGGCCAGTAATACTATTGGTCATACCGCATGTCAACTGTCTGAGCAATCGGGAGAATGTTAAAAGTGAAAGCGCCCCGTGCATGGCGCGCCTGACGTGCGAGCATTTCTATCCAGGCGGCGTTGGCTTCCATCAACGGGAGGAAGGCTTCGCGTGGCGCGCGGTTTTCGATGTGCATGTTGTCGTCTGTGTTGATGACGGCTCCGTTGAGGGCTGGGCCAAGCTGTGTTTGGTCGCAGACGTACCAGTTAAGTAAATCTGTCGCGCTCTTAATTTGAATGCGCGATAGTTCAGCCGACACGCGCTGGTCGCTCATCCGCTCGGCGACGCGTTCAAGGGCGAGCGGCGCGCGGCTGCCGACGAGGATTAGGTCTTTGCCCTGCGCCCCGCCGCCGACGCGAAACATCATGACGTGCGGAAAGACGCTCCTGTACGTCGCCAGCACGGAGCGCAGGCTCTCCGTTGAGAGTTGATAAATCTGCACCCACTGGACGAAGACGCCGTCGTCTTTGAGACGGCTGCGGCCCAGTTCAAAGAACTGCTGTGTGAAGAGATTGGCGACGCCCGGAACCCAGGGGTGGCTCGGCTCGCTGACGATGATGTCGTACTGCGTTGGGTTAACGCGCAAGTATGTTCGAGCGTCGTCGATTATCAAGCGCAGGCGCGGGTCTTCGAGCGGGCGGTTGTTGACGTGGTCAAACAATCTTCCGGCCTCGATTACTTCCGGCTCAAGCTCTACGCATTCGAGCGACTTGACGTTTGATTGCAGCATCGCGCCGACGCTGACGCCTGAGCCGTAGCCGACGATGAGGGCGTTGTCTGTGCGCGGCGCAAGGAGCATCGGCAATTGTCCGAGGATGACCTGCGTGGGCATGTCTGCGCTATCGGAAGCGTTCGTGCGCCCGTTGATAGCCATTGATTTGACGCCCCAATCCTCTCGCACGGAGACGGTCGCGGTCGGGCCTTCTTCATACATCAAGAGCTTATTGGTCAGAGGCCCGTAGGTTCTATCCTTCGTCTCGCCCTCGCTGAATTGCGGGTTCGCGCGCACACGCACCAGCAGGTCATAAGCTCCCTTCGACAAATCGCCCAGATTCATACGCGGCGCGACCATGAACATTAGCAGTATGAGAGCGAAGGTCGCGCCCGCCGCAAGGCTGCGCCGGAGGTCTACGTCAACGTCCGGTCGGCGCGGCTGGTACGCAAGCCCTGCGAGAATCAGACAGAGCATGGCGGCGAAGAGAATAGTGAAGCGCGTGCTGACTTTCGGAATCAGGATGAAGCCGGTCGAGAACGCGCCAGCTATCGCTCCGAGAGTGTTGACGGCGTAGCTGCGACCGACTAGGCGCACGGCAGCACCTTCCGCGCCACGGCTGGCCCACACCAGCACGAGCGGCATCACCATTCCCATCAAAAGCGCCGGAATGAAAATCAGCAGCGCCGCCACTAAGACTTGCAGCGCCAGCAGGCCGCCCCAAGAGTTGACCTCGAAGCGCGAGCCAAGGTTAATCAATAAGCCCGGCGTCAGATTTGTGATGGTGATGCTGAGAAAGAGCGTGATGGCCGTTGCTACTTCGACGTTGAGGATGGCGCGGCGCAGATCGCGCGTCATCTTTTTGGCGGCGACGATGTACGCGCCTCCGGCCAATCCCATGATGAACAACGCGACGACAATGCTGAAGGCGTAAGTGCTCGAACCAATGACCATCGTCAGCACGCGCGTCCATGCGACCTGCGTGCTGATGGTGACGAAGCCGGAAAAGGCCGCGCACGTGAGCCAGAATTTGATGCTGCCTTCCGTCTTCAAAGTTGTAGAGGGCGGCGCTTCTGCTTCTTCAGTTGCAAGCTTGTCTTCAACTGTCGTCGCGGTCGTTGCTTGAGCCTCTTCAATCTTCTCGCTGGCGTCAGCGCCTCGCGCGTCTCTGCGGTCGATGATGATGGCGGCGATGCCTATGAGCAAATTGAGCGCGGCGGCGGTAAAGATGGTCAGGCGCACGCCGTAGTTGGGCAGTAGAAAAAAGCCTGCGGCCAGTGTGCCGAAGATTGCGCCGACGAGATTGCAGGTATAGAGACGCGTGACGGAGGTTGCGGTGTGCGCGGGCGAGCGCAGGAGCGCTGCGGAGAGGACGGGCAGCGTCGCTCCCATCAAGGTCGTAGGGATGAGCAGCACGACGCAGGACAACACGAAGCGCCACAAACTGAACGCGTAAAAGCCCGGATGAAGTTGTTCCCAGACGAGCGCGTAGATTGAATCAATCCAGCGAAAAAGGAGCGGCACGGCGAGCGCGTACAGGGCGATGCCTATTTCCAGTAAGCCGTAAAAGCGAAAGGGCCGACGGATGCGCGCCGCGAGCTTTCCGGCGAGGGCGCTCCCCAAGGCCAGCCCGCCCATGAAAGCCGCGAGCACAGCGCTGATGGCAAAGGTCGTCGCGCCGAAGACCAGACCCAGCATACGCGCCCACAGCACTTCGTAAATCAACCCGGTCGCGCCGGACAGGACGAAGCAAACGCCCATCAGCCACAGGCTCGCGGTCGTATAGGTTGAAAGTTGAGCGCCGCGCAGACGCTCGCCGGTCATTGTCGCCATCCTAGTCTTGATTCTCCTGAATTTGCATGCTATCGGGTGAGAGTGGGCGCGAGATTTTCAATATAACACGCGAATCGAAGGCAAGTATTCAATAATCTTGCGCCGAATGAGACGCAGATTACGTCGCATCCGCCATCGAAGATGAAGATTACCGCCCCGCTCTCCGCCCTCGACTGCAACAAAACAGTACATTCACTCCGATAAACTGCCCTCGCTAGCAAGATATTTGACATCGCCAACGAGCGAAGTGCTCGCGCTCACGAGCGTGGGCTTCGCGCTCGCCAGCGCGAGGCGTACGCTCGTCAGCGTACGGTCATCGCCCGTCAGCGATGAGCTATCGCCCGTCGGATATTTGACTTCGCGCGCGTGCAAAGTCGAATTACACGTATGTAATCGCCTCTCGCACGCGTGTAATCGCCGATTACACGCGTGCGAGGTCAAATTACACGCGTGCGAACTCAAATTACACGCGTGCGATGACCGATTACATGCGTGCGAGGTCAAATTACATGCGTGTAA